>NZ_CP119559.1:0-1200000 GCF_029278565.1 Haloarcula halophila
GCGGCCGTCGAGGTCAGCGTCGACATGGACCAGACCCGCATCGAGTTCGACGCGCCGACGACCGTGGCGGTCGGCGCACGTTCGCGCCACGAGCGGCCGGCCGCCACGGTGACGACGACGACTGACCCGATGGATATGCTGGCCGCCATCGAGACGTTCGGTTCGGCGCTCAAGACGACCGATCCGGAGCGGTCGTACCCGACGCTTCGGGGACACCCGCCGGCGCTCGAACTCGGGGACTCACTCGATATCCCCGAGACGATCACGCGCCCGGAGACGGGGATCACCCTCGAACTCCCGCCGACGCTCTCGGCCGCCTTCGTCGCCGCACCGCTCGCGTACTACCTCGGCGCCTCTTTGGAGCCGGCGCCGACGCCGCGGTTGACGACCGACGACGGGTTCGAGTATTCCCTCTCCGGACCAGACGGATACGAACGCACGGTCGAGCAGACGCTCAAACAACTGTTCTTCTTCGACTGTGTCACCAGAACCGAAGGGTACTACGAACTCGATCTACACGAGCGCCGGGAGATCGAACCCTCGTCGATATCGACTTCGCCACGCTGTACGACCGTCCGCTCACCGAACAGGTGGCGGCGTATCTCGACGTTCCCTACGAACTGGTCGCGGACCACGTTCCCGAGTGGCGGTTGACGACCCATATCGACCCGGTCGCGGCGAACGCCGAGCAGCTTCCGTTCGTCGTCGACGACCTCGCGATCGTCCGGACGCGCCAGGGGACCGGCCCCAGCGAACCCAGTGTGCCCGCGGAACTCGACGGGGAGTTCACCCGGGACGACGTTATCACCCGATCCACCAGCACCGGAACCGACACGGAGGCCGAGTACGTCGAACCGGGGTCGGCGGACACGCTCGAACAGGCCTGGATCGGCGATAGCATCCCTATCGGCGCGAGCAAACTGACCGCAGACGCGTTCCGCAACCGCCTCGATCGCGACGAGACGGCCGGCGATATCTCGATCACGGTCGTCCAGAACGACGCCCGGATGGACCAGGAGCGCCGCGTCGCCGACGAGGTGTACGGCAACCGCGCCGACCTTCCGTTCGACGTGACCGTCCGCGAGAACTTGACGACCGACGAACTGGCCGACGTGATGGCCACCGAGACGGACTTCTTCCACTACATCGGCCACACCGACCACGAGGGGTTCACCTGCGAGGACGGGAAACTCGACGCCGCGACCGTCGACACCGTCGGCGTCGATACGTTCCTGTTGAACGCGTGTAACTCCTATCACCAGGGGCTCACGCTCATAGAGAACGGCGCGATCGGGGGGATCGTCACCCTCAACGAGATCCTCAACGACGCCGCCATCGAGATCGGGAGTTCGACCGCCCGGCTGCTCAACAGCGGGTTCCCTGCCGGACCGCCCTCACCGTCTCCCGTGAGGTCAGTCCGATGGGTGGGCAGTACATCGTCGTCGGTGACGGCGGAATCACGGTGACACAGGCTCCGAGCGGGACACCGAACCTACTCGATATCACTGAATGCGACGCTGGTTACGAGGCCGAGATAGTTACCTATGCTACTGACGACAGGACTCAGGAGCGTGTTCATGCCGTTCGTTGACGACAATCAGAAATACTTCCTAAGCTCTGGATCGATAGACACGTTCCACGTATCGCACGACGAGCTCCTACGCTTTCTGAATCAGAAGAGGTACCTGTGCGGATAGCCGATAAACTATATTGGAGCACGTCAGCAGAACTGCGGGAGTTGTTGTAGCGTTTCATCCGGTGGACGAGCGAGAACCGCGAACCGGAGCATCGTCTCACGCCGTCTTTATGAATGCTACTACGGGCCGCTGATGGTCGCACCGTTGTTCGCGGCCACGTTCCCAGCCTGTGACAGCAACAGCAGGATGGTGAACAGTGCGCCGATCATTCGTGGGTGGTCAGCCAGGTACTCCTTCATGGTGGTATCGGACATGATACAGGAACTCTGTCAGGGGGAGGATATGTAAAAATATTTGAATAGAACGTACATATTATAGATAAGATTAACGATTAATCAACTCTGAGATACGTGCTTATTTATCAACGGGGCGGCTCCGGCGCTGAGAGTGCGTTTCAGGGCGGTCACCGACGCGTGTTGTTGCCCGGACTGTCACCGCCCCTCGCTGGGTTGCCGGGAATGATAGCGGAGCGATATATAATAGCGACCACCAGTATCGTTTTGTAACTAGCAACTCTGTACGGTAGTAGAGTCACGCATCGATGAACAGACGGCACACCTCCGAGCGCGGTGTGGTCCCGACAGGAGTTCGGGGCCAGCTCCGACGGCGAGACGCCCTGAATCAGCTGCTGGGGATGGGTCGATAATGCCGGACCGACAGACGACTGTCGACCTCTCCCGGTCCGTCCTCCGGGGAAGCTCCGCCACCGGCGACCGCTCCGTCCCGCTGATCCGTACCGAATCGTCCGACTCGCCCGATCCGACACGGACCGAGGTCCCGATTCCGCTGGCGAAGATCGACGACAGAGAGGCCACCCGCATCCTTCACGTGGACGACGATCCACAGATCGGGAACCTCGTCGAGACGTTTCTCGAACGCATCAACGATGACTTCACCGTCGTGACCGAGACCAGCGTCGTCGCCGCGCTGAACAGGCTCAGCGACGAGCAGTTCGACTGTATCGTCAGCGACTACCAGATGCCCACCACCGACGGGCTTGAGTTCCTCGAAATCGTCCGCGAGCAGTACCCCGAACTCCCCTTTATCCTCTTTACCGGGAAAGGAAGTGAGGAGATCGCAAGCGAGGCGATCGTTGCTGGTGTCACCGACTACATGCAAAAGGAGATGGGCACCGACCAGTACGAGGTGCTTGCAAACCGGGTCGAGAACGCGGTTGAGCAGTACCGAACCGAACAGCAGTTCTGGAACGCGCTGTCCTGGTACCAGCGACTCGTCGAGCAGGAGCTTGCCGGGGTCTGTATCATACAGAACCGGGAGTTCGTCTACGTCAACGAGAAACTCGCGGAGACGTTCGGCTACACGCAGGACGAACTCATCGGCGCCAGTCCCGAGCGGCTGACGACCGCGGAGGACCGCGAACGCTTCCTTGATGCCGTTCGTGGCGCCGAGGACGACGATCCGCAGTCGTTCGACACCGAGTTCACGGGTGTCCGCGAGGGCGGGGAGACAGTGACCGCCGAGGTCTCAGGCGGCTCGATCGAGTACGACGGCGAACCGGCCTGGATCGGCGTCCTCCGGGCCGTCGAAGACTGACCTCAGGTCAGATCGACGAACACCTTGATCGCCTCCCGCTCGTCCATCGCGCGGTATCCCTCGGGAACACCTTCGAGATCGACGGTCTTCGTAAACACCGGTGAGGGATCGAGCGTCCCCTGGAGGACGTCCTCCAGCAGGTCGTCGACGTAGGCGCGAACCGGGGCGATACCGCCGGCGAGCGTGACGTTCTTTCCGAACAGCGAATCGACGAGGTCGCCGTCCTCGACCCCGTTGGGGACGCCGACGTAGCCGACGGTCCCGCCCGGCCGGGCGATGTCGATCGCGGTCTCCATGGCCGCGCCCATGCCGACACACTCTATGGCGTGGTCGACGCCGCCGGCGGTGAGCGCCCGTAGTTCCTCGACGGCAGCCTCGCCCCGAGCGGAGATGGTGTCCGTCGCGCCGAAGGATTCCGCGATCTCCAGGCGGTCCTCGTGGTGGCCCAGCGCGACGATGCGGTTCGCTCCCAGTCGTCTGGCTGCCAGCACGGCACAGAGCCCGACCGCGCCGTCGCCGACGACCGCACACGTGCTGCCGGCCTCGACGCCGGCGCTGACCGCCGCGTGGTGGCCGGTACACATCACGTCCGTCAGCGGGAGGACCGACTTCAGCACGTCCTGGTCGTCGGCGTACCGGTCGGGGACCCGGACGAGCGTCCCGTTGGCCTGTGGAACACGGATCTGTTCGCCCTGTGCGCCGTCGGTCGTACTCCCCCAGAACCCGCCGTTCTTACAGGAGGTGTGTAGCCCCTTCCGGCAGTACTCACAGGAGCCACAGCTGATCGAGAAGGGGGCGAACACTCGGTCGCCGGGCTGGACGTGGCGGACCTCCTCGCCGACTTCTTCGACGATTCCCATGGGCTCGTGACCCACGCGAGAGCCCTCCTCGCGGTCGCTTTCGCCGCGGTAGAACCACAGGTCCGAGCCACACACTGCCGTGTGTGTCACCCGGACGACGGCGTCGGTCGGCGATTCGATGGTCGGGTCCGGCACCTCGTCGATGCTGATCTCTCCCGGGCCGTGATAGCGGGCAGCGCGCATGCCAGTCGTTGGGAACCGCCCCACAAAAGCCCGACGGCGACCTGCCGGTCAGGGTCCGGAGACGCACAGTCACAATTCATTTGCCCCGTCCGCACGTACCCCCGGTAATGTCGGAGTGCGACGCCTGTGGCAAGTCAGAGAGTATGCCCTATCAGTGTGGGCACTGTGGCGGGACCTACTGTTCGGAGCACCGGCTCCCCGAGGCCCACGACTGCCCCGGCCTGGAGAACTGGAACGATCCGCAGGCGGTCTTCGAGAGCGGGTTCGACGACAGCGTGAACAACCCCGGCCGCCAGCAATCGGCCGGTCTCGCCGACAGGCTCGGGATCGATACCGGCCCCGGCGGCGTGTTCGGCTACTTCCGCGGGAACATGACCTACGTGTTCCTCGCGGCGATGGCGATCACGTTCGTCCTCGAACACATCGTCGGGCGGCTCGTCCTGGGCATCTCGAACCCCCTCTTCTACTCCCGGTCGGAGCTGTGGCAGTCGATCTTCGTCCTCCACCCGGACAACCCTGCATACGTCTGGACGTGGGTAACGTCGATCTTCTCGCACGACCCCTCGGGCTTTCCACATCCTCGGGAACGGTATCATCATCTACTTCTTCGGCCGCATCGTCGAGCGACAGCTCGGGTCGAAACGGTTCACGGTCTTCTTCCTCGCTTCCGGCGCGCTCGCGGGACTGGGACAGGTCGGGCTCCAGTATATCCAGTCCGGTGGGGGCTACGGCGTCCTCGGGGCAAGCGGCGCTGCACTGGCGATTCTCGCCTTCCTCACCGTCTTGAACCCCGACCTACGTGTCCTGCTGTATTTCCTGATCCCGGTCCCGATCTGGGCGATTACGGGCTTCTATCTGTTGCTCAGTGTCCTGGGAACGTTCGCACCGGGGACCGGCGGGTTACTCGGCGGGAACATCGCACACGCCGCTCACCTCATCGGCCTCGGGATCGGGCTCTGGTACGGGAACCGGATCAAGGGCCAGACGAGCGTCCCACAGCAACTCCAGGTGGGCCGTGGCGGCGGCCCGGGCGGTCCAGGTGGTCCCGGCGGGCCTGGACGCCGGCGGCCGTGACGATGCGGGTCGTCCGTCCCGGGTTCGTTCCGGACCCGTCGCTGTCCCGCGAAGCGATGGAGACGCTCCAGCGCGAGATAGCCGAGACGGCCGTCTTCGAGGACGATCTGTCGGTCGATCCCGAGACCGCGTCCAGCGACAGCGAGCAGACGACACTCTCGGGTGAGGCGGCGAGCGCACCGCTGGTGGCCGGCGTCGATCAGGCGTTCGTCGACGACCGGGCTGTCTCGGCGGTGGTCGTCACGCAGGGCGGTGCGGTCGTCGAACGGGCTCACGCCGTCGAGCGAACCGAGATCCCCTACATTCCTGGCTTGCTCTCGTTCCGGGAGGGCGGTGCGATCCTCGCAGCACTGGAACGACTCGAACACGACCCCGACGTCCTGCTGGTCGACGGCAGCGGTCGGATCCACTTCCGGGAGGCGGGGCTGGCGACACACGTCGGCGTCACCGTCGACGTGCCGACGGTCGGCGTCGCCAAGAACCTCCTCTGTGGCGCGCCCGAGCGACCGCTCGACGGCGGCTTTCCCGAGGGAACCCGCGTCCCGATCCACGCCGACGACGCGATCGAAACGGCGACAGCAGGGACCCACGTCGGCGACGCCGTCCAGACGCGACAGTACGACTCGCCGAACCGCCACGTCAACCCGCTGATCGTCAGTCCCGGCCACCGCGTGAGCGCCGAGACGGCGACGGATCTGGTGCTCGCGACGGCAGCGGGGTACAAACTCCCGGAGCCGACTCGGCTGGCCGACCGGGCGGCCGACGAGGCGAAAACCGAGGTCCCGTGACCGACGGCGACCGGGTGTGCTTAACTGCCCGCGGCGTGTCCCCTCGGACAGACAATGGCGAAGACGGTGCTGATCACGGGTGCGTCCGCGGCAGTGGGGTCGGCGACAGCCGAGGCGTTCCTGGCCGACGACTGGACAGTGTGGGCGACTGCCCCCGACGAGGAGGCGATCGCCGACCTGGCCGAACAGGGCTGTACCACGGCGGAACCAGACGTGACGAACGCCCGCGAGTGCGAACGGGTCGTCGAGGACCTGATCGAGGAGACCGGCCGACTGGACTGTCTGGTCAACGCGGCTTCGATCTCCCGGTTCGGCGCTGTCGAGGATATCTCGACCGAACAACTCCACGAGCAGTTCGACGTCGCCGTCTACGGACCACACAGACTGATTCGGGAAGCGTTGCCCCACATGCGGGCTCGCGAGAACGGGACCGTCGTCAACGTCTCCAGCATCACGGGCCGGCTCTCGACGCCCGGTCGCGGTGCCGACGCCGCGGCGAAGTCCGCGCTCGAAGGGGTGAGCGACGCACTGCGCGTCGAGGCGGACTCGTTCGGCGTCGACGTCGTCGTGGTCGAACCCGGGCCGATCCGGGACGGCGAGGAACCGGCCGAAGCGGAACCCGAGAGCGCGAGCGGCGCCTACGACTGGCTCTACCGGGCACGCGAGGACTCCCGACTGACCGGCGTCCAGGACGCGTTGGGCGTCACTCCCGGAACCGTCGCGCTCGCCGTCCGGGACGCGGCCAACAACAGCGACCCGGAACCGCGCTACCCCGTCGGCGAGGGTGCGAAACTCCTTTTGTTCGCCGAGTACGTCCCCGAGCGGTGGCGCGACACCGCTTTCGGTCTGCTCCGGCAGTTGATGGGTTAGTCCAGACAGGCCCCGACGACGTTCAACAGGCGTTCGCCGCGGACCTCCTCGGCGAACAGCGGGATCCGACGGACGTCGTGGCCCTGGAACAGTTCCTGTGACCGGGCGAGGGCGCGCTGTTGGACCTCCCAGCGGCGCGCACAGAACGAACACTCCGCGTGGTTCGGCCCGGGGATGTCGACCGCTTCGCCGAGCACCTCGCTTGGGTCCTGCATCACGCGGTTGACCACGACAGTGCTGACGGGGACGCCGTACTCACCGAGCCGACCGAGCAACCGTTCGGACTCGACGACCGAGAGTTCTTCGGGAACCATCACGATGCGGAAGTCCGTCCGTGTCGGGTCACGGAGGATGCTCCGCAAGTGTTCGATCCGGTCGCTCAGTTCCCGGAGGTCCTCGATCCCCTGCTCGGCGTCGACCTCCTCGTCGTCGCCGAACATCCCGGTGAGGTTCCCGAGCATGCCCGAGAACCGCTCGCGCATCTGGAGGATCTTCCCGACCATCGAGTCCATCGTCTCGGGGAGTTCGAGCAGTCGGAGCGTGTGGCCGGTCGGTGCGGTGTCGATGACCACCCGATCGAAGCGGTCGTCGTCGACGTAATCGAGCAGCAGTCGCATCGCCGCAGCCTCGTCGGCTCCGGGCATCGATCCGCCGAGTAGGCCGCCCTCGTCGCCGAGCACGTCTTCGCCCGCTCCGGCCTCACCGCCCATCTGGCCGGCACCACCCATCGGCCCGTCGCCGCCAAGCATCTGGCCGAGGCCACCCAGCGCGTCGTCGTCCATCCCGAGTGGCCCCTCGCCGACGGCCGCTTCGGGGTCGATCTCGGCGGCGTACAGCGGGATCTCCTCGCGGATGCGGGTCGGCGTCGCCGGGATATCTGTCTCTAACGTATCAGAGAGGGAGTGTGCGGGGTCCGTCGAGACGACGAGTGTCGCGGTGTCGTCCCGGGCAGACGCCAGTGCCGTGGCCGCCGCACAGGTCGTCTTCCCGACGCCGCCCTTGCCGCCGTAGAGGACGTACTCGGCGGCGTCGACGCCGGTCGGCGCGTCGATACGATCGACAGCTTCGACATCGAGTTCGTGGTCCATGCGCGAGGTAGGCACTGCTGGCCTTGAGTATGTCCCGAAAACAGACCGCGTTATTGCCTGGAGGAGCGGGCTTCGCGGACTTCGGCACCGTCCCGGAGTTTGTCCTCGCAGTTGGGGCAGACGCGTGGCCCGTGAGCCTCGGTTGCCTCGGGTGTGAACACCCGTACGTACTGCTCCGTCACGAATTCACCGCAATTCTGACACTCGGGCATCTCATGAAAGGCTTTCCTCAAAGAATATATGTTTTCTGTTGCCCGCGACATACTCCGATTCAGCGACAACTGTCGAATCCAGCGGCTCACGTCCGGTCACGCCAGAACGTGTCGAGTTGGTCCGCGAGGAACTCCGGGGTCATCCGCGTGAACTCCTCGCGCTCGCCGGCGGGCAGATACGGAAACACGGAGTGTCGTGCGTCGGGGGTGTAGCGTCGGCCGACGAACGCCCGGACGCCCACCTCTTCGGTCCCCCGGATCACCCGCCCGATGGCCTGTCGAGCGCGACGAACCGCGGGGACGGTCAGCGCGTACTCGAAGGCGTTGTCCTCGCCGAAAGCGTCGCCGTAGGCCCGCTGGACCGCCCGGACGCGGGGAGAGCCGATATTCACGAGCGGGACGCCGACGACCGCACAGGTCGACAGTTTCTCGCCGTCGTAGTCGACCCCTCGGTCAGCGTCCCGCGAGTGGAGGTAACCAGGACCTTCCCCGCACCGCGGAAGAACCGTTGTTTTCGGTCTTCCGTTGCTTCGTTGCTGGAGGCTTCGTCGACCAGGACGGCCTTGTCGACGGTCTCCCGAAGGTAGGCCCCGGCCCACGCCGCTTCTCGGTAGTTCGGCATCGCGATCATGACGTTGCCCGGCGAGCGCGCCAGTGCCCGCAGAGCCTGGGCGTACTCGTCGCGGGTCCGGTTCCACTCCTCGCCGAGCGGTTCCATCGCTTCGGGGTCCCCGCGGTTGCGAGCCGTGAAGGGCCGCGCGTCGACGAGATACGACGCCCGGTTCTCCCGCGGGAACGGCAGGTCGTAGGTCGTCGACCGGACCGGGCGCGCGTCCTCGTCATCGCCGTCGGCCGCTGCCAGCGCGTCCAGTCCCGAGACCCGCGTGAACACGTCAAGCGGTTCCAACGTCGCGCTCATCAGGACACCGCCGCCCAGATCGTCGAAGACGTCCCGCAGCGCCGTCGCCGGCATGCAGTTGTAACAGAGCAGTCCCGGCGTGTAGACGGCCTCGTAGTCGGCGTCCGTCTGTCGGGTGTCGGCGGGGGAGTGTTCGAGTTCGATCTCCCGGAGGAACGTCGAGTGGTCCCGTTCCCACCACTGGCCGGCCAGCGCACCGACGGCGGCACAGACCGGCTGGCGCGTCAGTCCCAACTGGTCGATGACGTCCTCGACGGCCGCGCCGACCTGGGCAAGCGTCCGCCAGACGCCGCCGTCGTAGCCCTTCCGTTCGGCCCACTCGGTCAGTTCGTCCCGTTCGACGGCCTCGGGGTCCCGGAGGGGAATCTCCCGGTCCCGGTCGGGGAGCGTCGCCGGGTCGGCCCGCCACCCCTCGTGTTCGGCGTCGAGGAACGACTCGATCCGGTCGTCGAGCCACCGCAGGAGGTCGTCGTAGAATTTCCGGGCCTGGTCGACCGCGTCCAGAGGGACCTCCCGTGCCGAGAGAACGTCCCTGACCTGCCGTTTGTGGTCGGCGCTCTGCTGGGCGCGCTGGACCAGTAGATCGCAGTCGTTGCGGGCCTGTTTGATCGTCTGCTTGCCCAGCCGGTCCGACAGCAGGTCCCGAACCCGTTCTTCGAGGCGGTGGGCTTCGTCGACGACGACGAACGTCGAGTCGTCGAGCACGCCAGACAGCAGGGGCCGGGAACCGGGATCGAACAGGTGGTTGTAGTTCCCGACGACCACGTCGGCCTGATCCAGCATCACACTCATCACCCGGTGGGGGCAGGTGCCCCGCTCGACGGCCGCCGGCAGGTAGTCCTCGATAGTGACGACGTTCTCCGGCCCGGCCGAGAAGTCGACGGGCGACCCTTTGTTCCGGGCGTACCAGTCGGCCTCGAACGGACAGTACAGCGGCGGATCGTCGCCTTCGGCCATCGATTCGGGGGCGCTGGGCTGGCTTGGCCGGTACGGGGAAGCGGCCCCCGCAGTCGCCAGCGTGTCCTCCCCGAGGCGCGTCTGCGTGGCGGCGTCCGGGCGGGCCGCAGCGGCGAGGTCCTGTCCTTTCCTGGGGTCCCACCACTGGTCCTCGTCGTCGATCTCGGCGTCGATCGCGGTCTCGGCGACGGCGGTCCCGTCGCTGCGGCCGTCGTCCTCGACGAGGCGAGCGGTCGCTTCCCGCAGGTCCTCACAGCGCTCGTGTGTGCCCGCGTCATCGGGGAACTTCCCCTCGCGGCCGTACGGACAGAGGTCGCGCTTGCCGACCAGCGCGATGCCGTCCAGGGGTCCTCGATACCGGCGTTGAGCGTCCGCAGGTCGTCGACGAACTGCTGGAGCTGTTGCTTGACGGGTGTCACAACCAGTATCCGGTCGTACAGCTCCGTCTCGCGGACGAGGTGGGCGCCGGCGGTCAGGGCCGCCATCGTCTTTCCGGTGCCACAGGGACCCTCCATGGCGAGAAAGCCCCGGGACTTCCCGGCCTCGATAGCGCGTTCGACGGCGTCTGCCTGGTTTTCGTACGGCTCCGCGAAGCCGAAGTACTCGCGCCAGGACTGGTCGCCGGTCGAGGCCGTCTCTCGCATCGGAACGGGGTTGGGCGTCCCGGTATTTGAACCGCCGGGTTCGGTCCCGTCAGTCGTCGCTCTCGGCCGGGCGCGGGTCGCCTCCCGACTGCTGGTCCTCCAGCAGTTCCGCCCGGTGTTCGTCCAGCCTGGGAGCGCGACCACGCGGTTCGGGCATCGTCTCGGTCATCTTGATCGGGCTGCCCGCGACAGTCATCTCCGCGTCGACACCGGGCTGGGAGACGTCTGCGAGCATGTCGCGGGCGTGGACGTGGGGGTCTTCGAAGATATCCGCGGTCGTCTGGATCGGTGCAGCCGGGACACGACCGTCGAGCAGGTCGACGACGGCGTCGGTCTCGTGCTGGCGGGTCCAGTCGGCGATTTCTCCCCGCAGGTGGTCACGGTTCGCGAGCCGCGACGCCGCGTCGGGGTAGTCGGCAGCCAACTCCGGCCGCTCCATCGCCTCACAGAGGGTCTGCCAGTGACCGTCGGAGAACGCCGCGACGACGGCGTACCCGTCCGCGGTCTCGAAGGCGTCGTAGGGGAACAGTGTCGGGTGGGAGTTGCCCCGCCGTGTGGGGGAGTCCCCGTCACAGGAGTACTGATACACCGTCCGCTCACAGAGCGAGATCATCGCGTCGTACATCGCGGTGTCGACGTACTGGCCCTCGCCGGTCCGCTCGCGGTGGTGGACAGCCGCGAGGATGCCCACGGCGTTGAGCGCGGCGGTGAAGAGGTCGCCCACGCCCGGCCCGACCTTCGTCGGCGGGCCGTCCTCTTGGCCGGTGATCTCCATGACGCCGCCGAGCGCCTGGGCGATGAGGTCGAAGGAGGGCTGCCCCTGTCGTTCGGTCTCGCCCGTGCGCGGATCACCGAACCCCCGGATCGAGGAGTAGATCAACTGTGGGTTGTGCTCCCGCAGCGTCTCGTAGCCACAGTCGAACTGCTCCATCGTCCCCATTTTGAAGTTCTCGACGACCACGTCGGCCCGTTCGACCAGCGAGCGGAACGCGTCGCGGTCCTCGTCGGTCCGCAGATCCAACTCCAGCGAGCGCTTGCCGCGGTTGACACTCTGGAAGTAGCCGCCGTAGGCTTCCGACTCTGGATCTTCGGCGTAGGGCGGGTTCGACCGGATGAGGTCCCCCCCGGGGCGCTCGATTTTTACCACGTCTGCGCCCATATCCGCGAGCAACATCGTACAGTACGGTCCGGCCAGGACCTGGGTCAGGTCGAGCACCCGAAGGTCGGCAAGCGCACCCATAGCGGAGCGAGGAGAGTACTCCTGATAAATCTTGGTGATAAATCATTATAGATTGTATAAGGTGGTTTTATCATTATAAACCATTAACTTTATCTCTCCCCCTCCACCACCACAGGGTACATGCCCCGGACCGTCATCCTCGGCGTGATCGGCTCCGACGCACACGTCGTCGGTATCACGATTCTTGAGCAGGCGCTCTCGGCCGCTGGCTTCGAGGTCGTCAACCTCGGCGTCCAGACCGCACAGGCCGACTTCGTCGCCGCCGCCAAATCCCACGACGCCGAGGCTGTACTGGTCTCCTCACTGTACGGGCACGCCCGGCAGGACTGCGAGGGGTTCCACGACCGCCTCGAAGCGGCCGGACTCGACGTCTGGACGTACGTCGGCGGCAACCTCGCGGTCGGTCAGGACGAGTTCGAGGAGACCCGCCGAACGTTCCGCGGGATGGGTTTCGACCGGGTCTTCGACGCCGAGACCGACCCGGAGGAGGCCATCGCGGCGCTCCGCCAAGACCTGGAGCTGACGACGGCAGAGACAGACCGTGTCAGCGTCGAGGGCTGAGCGATGCCCACAGACAGCCGGCTCGCCGCCGACGAGCTACAGCGCATCGCATCGGAGTTGCGGGACAACTGGCACACCGGCCGGGAAGTCGACTTCGAGGAGGCCGTCGCCTTCCACGAGTCGCTACCCGCCGGCAAGCAGTTCGCCCCCGTTCTCGAATCCGCGGATCGGCCGCTGCTCCAGCCACGCGCCGGCGTCCCCTGCCTCGAAGATCAGATCTCGCTCCTGGAGTACCTCCAGGAGGATGGCGGCGCGGACCTCCTGCCGACGACGATCGACTCGTACACGCGGGACAACGAGTACGAGAAAGCGGAAGAGGGACTCGCGGCCTCCCGAAACGGCGAGGCCGACGAACTAAACGGCTTCCCGGCAGTGAACCACGGGGTCGAGGACTGCCGGCGGCTCGTCCGGGCCCTTGACGCCCCCATCGAGGTGCGCCACGGGACGCCCGACGCCCGCCTGCTGGCGATGGTCACGCTCGCCGGCGGGTTCCAGAGCTTCGAGGGTGGCCCGATCTCCTACAACATTCCCTACACGAAGCGCCACGACCTGGCGACGACGATCGAACACTGGCAGTTCGTCGACCGACTCTGTGGGGCCTACACCGAGCGCGGCGTCACGATCAACCGCGAGCCGTTCGGCCCGCTGACCGGGACCCTGGTCCCGCCCTGTATCGCTATCGCGGTCATGCTGATAGAGGGGAAACTCGCGGCCACGCAGGGTGTTCGCTCGCTGACGCTGGGCTACGGCCAGGTCGGGAACCTCGTCCAGGACGTGGCCGCGCTGCGAGCGTTGCGCTCGCTGGGCGAGGAGTATCTCCCCGACGCCGTGACGGTCACGACTGTCTTCCACGAGTGGATGGGCGGGTTCCCGCCCGACGAGGCCCGCGCCAGCGGCGTCATCGGCCTCGGCGGCGCGACGGCCGCCGTCGCACAACCGGACAAGGTCATCACGAAGTCTCCTCAGGAGTTCCAGGGAGTGCCGACGAAGGAGGCCAACGCGGCCGGCCTCCGCACGACACGACAACTCATCGACATGCTCATCGAACAGGACATCGACCTGGGTGGTATCGACGACGAACAGCGGCTCATCGAGCGGGCGACCCGCGACCTGATGGACGCCGTCATCGACGCCGGCGACGGCGACGTGGCACAGGGCGTCGTCAGAGCCTTCGACTCGGGTGCGCTGGACGTGCCCTTCGCCCCGAGTGACGCGGCGGCGGGCGCGGTCCTGCCGGCGCGTGACGACGACGGCCGGGTCCGGATCTTCGAGTTCGGCGACCTGGCGCTGTCGGCCGAGATCAGGGAGCTACACGCCGCTCGGCTGGGCGAACGCGCCGAGACGGAGGGGAGAGACCAGTCGTTCCGGATGGTCGCCGACGACGTCGACGCCATCAGCGACGGCCGGCTGATCGGGCGGCCCCAGGGGGGTGCCGGCGATGCGGATTGATACCGTCCGCGCGGTCCCCGGGCTCTCCGGGTTCTTCTTCGACGACCAGCGCGCGATCAAGCAAGGTGCGACCCGGGAGGGGTTCGACTACGACGGCCAGCCCGCGACGGCGGGCTTCGACCGCATCCGGGAGGCCGGCGAGTCGCTCATCGTCGAACTCGAACTGGCCGACGGCACGGTCGTCACCGGCGACTGCGCCGCGGTACAGTACTCCGGGGCCGGTGGACGCGACCCGCTCTTCCGGGCCAGCGAGTACCGTCCCGTGGTCGAGGAGAAAGTCGCCGACGAACTGCGAGGGCGGGACGCGACGATGTTCCGCCAGAACGCGACCGTCGTCGAGGATCTCGATCCCGCTCGCTCGGACGGCGACCGCCTCCACACCGCGGTCCGGTACGGCGTCTCCCAGGCGCTCCTGAACGCGGCGGCACGGGCGACCGGACAGACGCCCGCCGGCGTGGTCTCGGCCGCTTACCGGTCCGAAATGGCCGGATCGCCCGTCCCGGTGTTCGGACAGTCCGGCGACGAACGGCGGATCAACGCAGAGAAGATGCTAATAAAGGGTGTCCCCGTTCTCCCGCACGGCCTGTTCAACAGCGTCGAGAAGGTCGGGGCCGACGGGGAGGGGCTCAGGGAGTACGTCGCCTGGCTCCGCGAGCGGACCGACGAACTGGGGCCGGCGACGTACTCGCCACGCTTTCACCTCGACGTCTACGGCATCCTCGGTGAGGTGTTCGAACCGCCGTACGACCGGGACGAGGTCGTCGACTACTTCCGGTCGCTGGCCGAGGCGGCGGGGCCGTACCCGCTCCAGGTCGAGGGACCGATGGACGCCGGCGACCGCGCCGACCAGATCCGTCGGATGGCCCAACTCCGGGACGGGCTGGCCGACGCGGGCGTCGACGTCGACATCGTCGCCGACGAGTGGTGCAACACCTTCGACGACGTGCGGGCGTTCGTCGACGCGGGCGCGGCCGACGTGGTCCAGATCAAGACGCCGGACCTGGGCGGCATCCACCGCTCGGCCGAGGCCGTGCTGTACTGTGACGGGACCGACACTCGGGCGTATCTGGGCGGGACTTGCAACGAGACGGCCACCTCCGCACGTGCCTGTGCGAACGTCGCGCTGGCGACCGATGCGGCCCAAGTGCTCGCGAAGCCCGGTATGGGGTTCGACGAGGGGTTCATGATCGTGACGAACGAGATGCGCCGGACGCTGGCCCGGACAGGCGGAGAGACCACAGACAGCGAACACGCTGACGGACCATACGACGGGACCCGCCCGACGGCCTCTGACGGGGGGACCCGCCGATGACCGACTGGACTGACCCCGACGCTGTCGATCTCTCGGACGAGGAGACGTTCGAGACGCTCTTGGACCGCGCCGAGACACGCGAGAAGGGCCACTACTTCGAGTTCTTCGAGCCCGGCGACGAACTGACCCACGACCCCGGGCTCGTCCTCTCGAAGGCGGGCAGCGAGGACTGGATGGGACAGACGCTCAACCACGACCCGGCCTACTGGCGGCCCGACCGCGCCCGCGACCGGGGGTTCGAGGCGGTCCCGGTCCACCCGGACTATCTCCTGGCCTGCGTGATGGGAGCGACCGTCGAGGACCTCTCGGAGAAGGGCGGCTACTTCCTGGGCCGCGACGACGTGACGATCCACCGGAGCCCGACACCCGGGACAGAACTGGCAGTTTCCTCCACGGTGGTCGAGACGACCCCGTCGTCGTCGCGGCCCGAGTACGGGATCGTCACCTGGGAGACGGTGGGACGGAACCGCGAGACCGGCGACCGATTGGTCAGTTACGAACGAACCAACATGATCCCGCGGCGCGAACCGACCGCCACCGACGGGAGCGGGACCGTCACGGACTCCGGTGACGGCGAGGACGAGAGCACCGCGGGTCCAGCCGTTCCAGACACGCTTGTCACCCCCGAGGGGGGTCACTTCGAGGAGTTCCGGGCCGCGCTCAACCGGGCCGACGAGACCGACGCCGCCGTCGCGTACGCCCACGAACGCGGTCGAACGATGGACGATGGGCTGGTCTCTGGGCTCCCGCTCTCGACGCTCAACACTGCCCGCCAGCACCACAACCGCGACGTGATGACCGACTCGCCGTCGGGGGACATCGTCGCCTACGGCGACGTTACCCGATCCATCGCGCTGGCACACGCCCGGTCGGACGAAGCGACCTACCGCGAGTGGCGCTACGACGCCGAGCGGTTCCACGACTTCGTCACGCTGGGTGATACGATCTACGGGTTCACTCGGGTCCTCGACTGTGACGCCGACGCCGGCCCCGAGCGGGCCGGCGCTGTCACCTTCGAACACGTCGCGTACAACCAGCACCGCACCCCGGTCTACTCCGGCCGGCGAACCGCACTGCTTCAGCGATCCCACCGATGACAGCCACACGACTCTGCCGAACGTTCCAGACCGCACCCGCTGCCGTCCCCCGCGACGACAGCGCGAAGTTCCTCACTTCCGGCCTCACCAGCGACGGGTTCCAGACGCCGGACTGGCTCGTCCCCGACATCGAGGACGGGACCGCCCCGTCGATGAAGGCCGAGGCCGTCGACAACGTGGTCGAACAGCTCCCCGAGTACGCCCCCGACTTCGCCGGGCACGTCCTCCCCCGCGTCGAGTGGGCCTACGACGACCAGCGGTTCCGCGACCGGGGCCGGGAGCAGGTCCGCCGACTGGCCGCCGAAGTCGGCGACCACCTCGACGGGTTCGTCGTCCCGAAAGTGGGACGGATCGACGACGTGCGCGACGCTGCCGGCGTCCTGGCAGCGGCCGAACGCGACGCAGGCCTGGACGACGGCGCGCTCGATATGGCGATCATCTTCGAGACCGCGACGGCCCGTTCTGACCTTCGAGAGATCTGCCAGTTCGCGGCCGACTCGCGGCTGGAGGCCCTGATATTCGGGCCGGTCGACTACACCGCCGAACTGGGCGGGCGGGCGCTGGACGGCGACCGCCCGCGCTGGGACGGCCTGTTGGAGGTGCTCTCGAACGAGACCAGCGCCGCCGGCGTCGCTGCCATCGGCGGCCCGTTCGACCAGTTGTTCCACGAGCGGGCCGGCGTCACCTACTACAACGCCGAGGGGTACGCCGACCAGGTCGAACACGAGGCGACGATCGGCATCGACGGCTCGTGGTCGCTGCATCCGAAACAGACCGCCCAGGCCAACCGCATCCACATGCCACGGAGCGACGAACTGACGGAGGCGCTACGGAAGGTCGAGGCGTTCAACGAGGCGAAACGCGAGGGGACCGGAGCCGTCGTCGTCGACGGACAGATGGTCGACGAGGCGACCTACAGGAACTTCGCCAACACCGTCCAGACGGTTCGGGCGGTCGACGAGACCCATCCCGAACAGACTGCCGAGTACTACGAGGAACGCCTGCTCGACCGGGCGCTGTCGGTCGAACTCCGGTTCAACTGACCGGGACCACTCTCAAGCCCGTCCGGGTCCGAGAGGGTGGTATGAACGCTATCGAGGTCGACGGGCTGACCAGACGCTACGGGGACCTCGTCGCCGTCGACGAGGTCTCCCTGACCGTCTCCGGGGGCGAAATTCTCGGGTTGCTCGGACCCAACGGAGCCGGGAAGTCGACGCTCGTCAACACGCTCTGTACGCTCCTCCGGCCCAGCGAGGGCAGCGCCCGCGTGGCCGGCTACGACGTGGTGGCCGACCCCGACGCCGTCCGCTCGAACATCGGCGTCGTCTTCCAGGAACCGGCCCTGGACGAGGAGCTGACCGGCGTCGAGAACCTGCGTTTTCACGCTCGGCTGTACGGCGTCAGCGGCGAGCACCGCCGCCAGCGTGTCCGGACGGTCCTTGGCCTCGTCGATCTCGCGGACGACGCCGACAAGCGCGTCGGCGAGTACTCCGGGGATGGCTCGCCGACTGGAACTCGCCCGTGGACTCCTCCACGAACCTGCCGTCCTCTTTCTGGACGAACCCACGGTGGGCCTGGACGCCGGCACCCGAAAGACCGTCCGTGAGTACGTCGCTCGGCTCAACCGCGAGGCCGGCGTTACCGTGGTTCTGACGACACACTACATGGAGGAGGCGGACGCCCTCTGTGATCGAGTTGCGATCGTCGACGACGGGCGTATCGTCGCACTGGACACGCCCGCGTCGCTCAAAGCCGACCTCGGTGGCGACGTGGTCAGACTGGGAACTGACCGGCCCGACGCGGTCGCCGAAGCGGTCCGGGGAACGCCGTGGGTCCGGTCGCTGACCGGCCGCGACGACGGCCTCGACGTCGGTGTCGACGACGGGCCGAGCCGCGTCGCGGCACTGGTCACCGCTGCCAGCGGGGTCACCGACGTGACGACGGTCTCGGTGGATCGACCGACGCTGGAACGGGTCTTTCTGTCGCTGACCGGGCGGACGGTCACGGAGGCAGAGGCGGCGGACGGGCAGCAAGCGGCGACGGAATCCGGGGGCGACGACAGTGACTGAAGACAGCTGGCTCCGCCGTGAGGCTGTCGCCGTCTACGGCCTCTGGCGGCGGGATCTCGTTCGCTTCTGGCGAGCGAAGAGCCGCGTCGTCGGCCTGTTGCTCGGCCCGTTTTTCATCCTCGTGTTCTTCGGCTTCGGTTTCCGTGACGTACAGTTCGGCTCCGTCCCGGCCGGCGTGAGTTACCTCGACTACCTCGTCCCGGGTATTCTCGGGTTCACGATGCTGTTCTCGGCCTCTTTCACCGGCCTGGCCGTCCTCTCGGACCGGGAGGTCGGCTTCCTCAAGGAGATCCTGGTCGCGCCCGTCAGTCGGACCGGGATCGTCGTCGGGCGTATCGCCGGGGGCGCGACGACGACACTGTTGCAGTCGCTGCTCATCCTCGTGTTGGCGATTCCCCTGGGGTTTCGGCCGGTCTCGGCAGTCGGCGTCGCCGTCGCCGTCGGGTTCCTCGTGTTGATCGCCGCGACGTTCATCGGTCTGGGGCTTGCGATCGCTTCACAGTTCAAAGACACCCAGGGATACAATCTCATCGTCAACTTCGCGCTGTTCCCGCTTGCATTCCTCTCGGGGGCGTTCTACCCGCTCGGGAACCTCCCGGCACCGTTGCGTGTCGTCGGCTACCTCAACCCGCTGACCTACGGTGTCGACGGGCTTCGGGGGGCGCTGGTCGGTGTCTCACAGCGATCCCTGTCGCTGGACTTCGCGGCGATGCTCGTCGCCAGCGTGATGATGGTCGCCCTGGGGGCGGCGCTGTTCCGCCGCGTCGAGGCGGTCTGATCGCCGGGAGCCTGGACTGCTCTCGACTGCTGCATCTCGCTGTCGAGTGGCGTCGCCCCGATCGCGGTGCAGAGGGTGGGAACTCCTCGGGGCGATCCAGACCCCGTCGTCGACGCGTCGGCCGCTCGAAGCGGGACGACGGCGGTCCGTCGCGCTCCACGGACACTGACCGATAAAGAGTTTTGTCCCGGGGTTCCGAACGGCCATCTATGACCGACTACACCGTCGAGTTCGTGGGGACAGGCGAGGAGCTCACCGTCTCAGACAAGGAGACGATCCTCTCGCGCTGTCTCGAAGAGGGTATCGCACAGGAGTACTCCTGTCGGGTCGGAATGTGCCTGGCCTGTTCAGCCGAGATTCTCGAAGGTGAGGTCGTCCAGCCGGCCGCACGCGGACTGACAGAGCAGGAACGGGAGTCGTACGCGCTCACGTGTATGGCCCGCCCGGCTTCCGATCTCGTGCTGGATCGTGGCGAGTATCCGCCGAGCATCGATCAGGCCGGTGTGGCGGATGATACCGATACTGTGGCCGCCGACGATTAACTGACTGAACGTCGCGTTTCTCCCCTTCAAGTCACGTACGTAGCAACTCTTCGGCGGTCGATCGACGTGTCCGTTCGGTTCTTGCCTGTTCGTGTCGGTCGAGTTGCGAAGGACAGATGATATAAGCGAGTGTCTCGTATATCATGCTGACTGTAGCGTCAGCGGACGGCCGTCGACCACCCACACACGTTCCCAACTATGACCAGCCGCGTATACAGACTTCATTCGACACTCGAACTGCCACTCGAAGACGCCTACGATTTCTTTGAGGATCCAGACCTGCCACCTGGCGTCGCTGACGTCGACATCACCCGACGGAACAACACTCTCATCGTCAGTGCCGTCGCGGACGACGACAGCATGAGCAAGTACACGCCGACTGCACAGCTCAAAGCCAGCGTCACCGAAAACCGTGTCTACGAGGAAGACCCCGACGAGATGGGGCCGCCCGGCGCGGCAAGCACCGGAAGTACCGGCGGTGGGCCACAGTGGGGAGCTCTCGAAGAGGAAGAGGAAGAGATCGAATCGGAACTCGTCGAGTACGCCTGCTTCAAGGGGGATCGCGAGACGGTGCTCCAGAACACCGCGCTCCAGTACGAGATGTTCGAGGTCCTCTGTGAGGTCGCCAAGATCGCCGAGAAAGGGACGTTGACAGCGATCGCCGCCGTCGACGAGGAACTGGAAGCGGTACGGATCGTCGACGGGGAAGAGCGCCCTGCTGTCATCAACGTCGCCGAAGAGCCACGAGACGACGAGGATAAAGACGGCGTCAACTGGCGCGACAACGAGTTCATCAACTGAGACGCCCTCCTCTGGTCGGCTTTTCGCTCTGTCGCTCGGTGACGGTCTCCGCGACGTTCTCGTTCAGTATCGAGACCCGTCCACTCGTGGCTATCACGACGATGGGAGTCCCGAGAGCGACCCGTCGGCGACACGCTCGGCGATCGCGAACGTGACGTTCGCCTCGATGTAGGCGGCGACGACGATGAGCAGACAGGAAACGGCGACGAGCCATCCCGCCTCTCTGAGGTCTCGTTCGGTCAGTAACTCGGCTTCGGTCCCGCGAATGTAGCGGACCGTCAGGCGACCGAAGCGGAGTCCGATCGCGGCGACGACGAGCAACGCCGGGATCTCGATGATACCGTGTGGCAAAAGCAGCGCGAGGATCACGATCGGCGACAGTTCCTGACCGGCGAGTCCGACGACGACACCGATGAGAAGCCCGTTCAGTACCAGGCCGAGGATCGTGACGATACCGATCGAGACGGCCCCGAGCAACATGACGAACACCGCCGTCAGATTGTTCACGGCGATCGAGACGGTGGTGATCTCCGACGGGAGAAAGGGGGTCGACCCGGCCCCGCCCCCGGCAGGGAGCGCATCCAGCGGGATCGCGTTACCAAGCACTAACCCCAACAGCGTACTTCCACCGAGGATCAACGCCGCAGCGGGGACGTACAGCGCCAGCCACCGCCGAGCGATCTCGCCGGGAGAGGACTGCGGCCCGTACATTACGCTCTCGGAATACGTCGTAGACAGCTATAGGTTTCGGGGTCTACCGCCCAACGACGCGTGCCTCCCGCTCACACATCTGTCGACGGAACAAAAAATACTTACTACGTCTAATTATATCTCATTACACGATGTCCAAGACAACTGAGTTCCCGGACTATCTCGACGTCGACTACAGCGACGGCGAGGGCGAGTCGCCAGCGGACTACCCGACAGTCAACCACAAGATCGAGAAGGCCATCGAGGTCACCAAAAAGGGCCTCGAACAGTACGAGAACCCCGTCGTGATGTGGACCGGCGGGAAGGACTCGACGCTCACGCTGTACTTCGTCAAGGAGGTCGCGGACCGCTTCGATCTCGAAGTGCCGCCGGTCGTGTTCATCGATCACTATCAGCACTTCGACGAACTCATCGAGTTCGTCGAGCACTGGGCCGAGGAGTGGGATCTGGATGTCATCTGGGCTCGCAACACCGACGTCGGCGACTACGTCGACGAGAACGGCCTCGAACCTGGCGACGATATCCCCGTCGACGCCCTCTCGGAACACAACCAGCACCACATCCGGAACATCCTCGAATACGAGGAAGAGACGTTCCCGTTCCTGCTCGACACGTACGTCGGCAACCACCTGCTGAAGACCGTCGCGCTCAACGACACCATCGAGGAGCACGACGTCGACGGTATCATCTCGGGTATCCGCTGGGACGAACAGGAGTCCCGCGCCGACGAGACGTTCTTCTCGCCGCGCCACGACCCCGACATCTACCCGCCCCACGACCGCGTCCAGTCGATCCTTCAGTTCGCAGAGCCGGACGTCTGGGAAGCCTTCTGGAACTTCGTCGTGCCGGACACCGTCGAGGGGTACCCCGACGACGGCTACGTCCCGCAGGGGCAGGACGACCTGCCCGAGGGAATCGAGAAGGAAGACGTTCCCGTCTCGCCGAAGTACTTCGCTGGCTTCCGATCGCTGGGGAGCGAGGTCAGCACGGACAAGTCCGCCGAAGAGCCCGCGTGGCTCCAGGACATGGCGAACACGACCGAGCGCGCCGGCCGCGCCCAGGACAAAGAGGACCTGATGGAGCGCCTGCGCGATCTCGGCTACATGTAAGCTTGCCGGCCCTGTCGAGATCCGGCCGCGCGGTCAGTCGGTGTCGTCGGGCACGGCTCGGTCCGTCTCCCGCCCGACCTCTCTGACGAACGCGAGGAAGTTATCGAACAACTGTTTCGCCTCGCAGGCGGCGTCGTAGTTCTCGTCGGTGATCCCGTCCAGCACGGCAGCGATCCGTTCGTCGGTCAACTGGTCATCTTTCCCCTCGGTCACGGTACGGGCGGTCGCTCTGTCGTACTCCGGGTGGAACTGCACGGCGAAGACACGGCCCTTCCGGAACCCGTGGATCCCGTAGTCGTTCCGGGCGAACACCGTCGCTCCGGGTGGTGCTTCGGTGACACTGTCGGAGTGTGTCGTGAAGACGACGAAGTCGTCGTCGACCCCTTCGAGGAGCCGGTTTCGCCCGTCCTGCTGGACCGTCCGATACCCGATTTCGTACTCCCCCATCGGCTCGACACGGCCCCCGAGGACGTTCGCCAGGAGCTGGTGCCCGTAACAGACACCGAGAAACGGCATCCCAGTCTCGATGGCCTCGCCGACCCACTCTTTCAGCCGCCCGATCCAGGGCTCGTCCCAGTAGACCGAGGCCGACGAGCCGGTCACGACGCATCCGTCGAAGGCGAACGTCTCGGGCAGTTCGCCGGACGGACAGTGGTACTCGACGAGTTCGGCGTCGATCTCACGCCGGAAGTTGCGTCGGGTGTCCTCGGCGGCGTGTGCGGCATTCAGGAGTGCGAGCCGTGGCGAGGGCATCGGCTGTGCTTACGATCTCGACGCACAAGTGACCCGGTGTTCTGTCACAACTTGCCACACCGGTGATCGACAGTGTGGTCTCCGTCCCGTCTCACGGATCAGACCCTCCTAGAGACGCTGTTGGACGGTCCCGACCCCCCGATATCACGCTCCAGTCTGTCGGCCTGTGCGAGCCGGCGGTCCCGTGCTTCGCTCACCGTCACCGTCTCTTGCTCTATCGCCCCGGACAGTGGCTCGTACGCCGAGAGATCGAACCCGAACGTTCCGAGGTACGACCGGAGCGCCCGGGAGTCGAGGCCGTCCCGGATCGCGGCCTCGGTGTGGTCCACGACAGTCTGGAACGGTGGCAGCCCGACTGTGTCGCCGCCCGGCCCGATTGCTCCGAGGTCGGGGTCGGTCTCGTCGTGGATCACGACGTCGGCATCCCGGAGTTGTTCGACGATCGAACCGATATCGTCGGCGAGCCGGACGATCTGGCTCGGTAGCGCGGTGTCGGGCGAGCGCCACTCGACCGTCCCGAACTCGCTCCGGAGCTGTACCGGGGTCCACACTGCACTCTCGGGTTCGAAACTATCCTCGACTGTCGCCCGGTCCAGCCCCACGTCCAGGCTCGACTGCACGAACGCCTCGTAACAGCGGTCGAGACGACCCTCCCACTCCGCAGCGTCCTCGACGTACGGCCAGAGTACGCCCTGGTTCGGGAGGCCGTCGTAGGCGAGCCAGCGGTAGAGCTTCGACCGGGCGCCGTTCGCCACGGGTTGTCCCCGGAAGTGCCGCGCCGAGTTGACCAGTGCGAGGGCGGGGTCCATCGCGATGAGCGTGTTCAATTGGTCGACCTTCCGTCCGGGGAGTTGCTCGAAGTGGAGATGTGTCCCAGCGCAGTGACGGACGTACTCGAAGTCCGTCCCGACGACAGCGTTCTGGATCCGTGTCCGCTCGCTGGGGAGTTCCCGGACCTCCTCGGCGTTGAGGGGTGTCGCGAGCGGGACGAGCCGTTTGTCGAGTTCACGAGCGCGGTCCAGCACGCGCTGGACACGCTCGAACAGTTCCGCTTCGAGTTGTGCGGTCGTCTCGCAGGGTGTCGTCTTGACTTCGAGCATCGGCCGGACGAACTCCCGTTCTGCACCCGGGGATGCGTCGACCAGTCCCTCCGGTTCCACGAGGCGCCCGTCCTCGTCGATCACCCAATACTCGACCTCGATGCTCCGTCTGATCTGATCTCTCGATGGCACAGTCTGTGGCATTCGTCTCGCAGCGAGCACCCGTCCCGCAGGACGCGTGTGGTCTCCATCCGTCGACCCGGGACCGCAACCGACGCTCGGCCCGCGGGCAGCGGCCGTTCACCAGTGATACGCCGGTCGCTGGGTTATCGTGTGGCGCTCACTCGGTGGTGCATGTCAAATCGTACCACGATACTCCGGTAAGAGTTCTTCGACTAATTTCTTCACAATACCTTATATACAACTCATGTTCGCGGGAAAACTCGCTCATCCGGACAACGATTACCGCGATAGTTGGTTGTCTGGTTCTTTTCGTACGTACCGTCCGTAGCTACGGTTACCGCCGGCGTTCGACCGGCCTGTCGCCGCCACGGTCATCTCGTTCGCGTTCGCTGTCGCCCCCATAGACGACTACGCCCTCCAGTCGTTCGGCACCGCGGCCATCCTCGCCGGTGGGGTCGTCGTGATCGGCCACACGATCGGCTACCCGTAGGGCAACGTCGGCTTCTTCGGCGTGGCGGTCGGCCTGGCGATCAGCCTCCTGGGGCTGTTCCAGCAGGTCACGACGACAGCCTGACGCCGTGTCACGGAAACACTCAACTCGGTCCGGGGCGCACCCTCTCCCATGTCCGCCGCGTACGATTGGCTCACACTGGACGACGACGAGGAGATCGTCTGGGAGGGCCAGCCCTCCAGTGAATCGCTGTACGGCACCTACATCGTCGGTGCGCTCCTGATCCCGCTCGTCGGACTGGGACTGCTCGTCATCTTCGGGGGGTACCTGACGATGACCCACACCGATTACGTCATCACGACAAAGGGTGTCTACAAGAAAAGCGGCATCCTCAGCCGCTCGGTCGCCGAGATCGAGTACGAGAAGGTCCAGAACACCGCCTACTCCGCGGGACCGATCGGTCGTTCGCTGGGGTACGGGACCGTCGAGATCAGCACCGCCGGTGGCTCCGGAGTCGAGATGACGCTCCGTGGTGTCGAGGACCCACAGGCCGTCCAGAAGCAACTCTCTCGGCGTGTCACGCAGGTCCAGGGGACCGAGTCCGAGGAGGAAGAGTCGACCGCCGACGTTCTCGACGAGATCCTGGCCGAACTCCGCGCGATCCGCCAGTCGCTCGACGACGGCTCACGGCCGCCGACCGGCGACCAGCCGCGGGACAGATGAGCGACGTAGAGTGGCTCCCGGCGGCCGGCGACGAACACATCGTCTGGCAGGGTCGGCCCCGCAACCGGGTCGTCCTCCAGGGACTCGCCGTCGGTGTCCTCACTGGGGCCGTCGTCGCCGCTGTCGCCGTCGAACTCGTCGCTTCCGGGACACTCTCGCTCGTCGGTGGCCTCGCTGTCGGGGTCCCGATCGCGGTACTGGCGGTCGCCGTGCCCACCGGAGCGGTGTGGCTCTGGCGACGGACGACCCACTACGTTCTGACTGAACGGGCGCTCTATCACCGAACCGGCGTCCTCTCGGTCACGGTGACCGAACTCCCACTGGGGAAGATCCAGAACACCGCCTACGACCTGTGGATGCTCGGCGTCGTCTTCGGCCACGGAACCGTCACCGTCGATACAGCCAGCAGTGAGGGAGCGGAACTCACACTGCGGGCGCTGGACGACCCCGACGACGTTCACCGGCAGATCAGTGCGTATCTAAAGCGGTTTCAGGGTGGTACTGACGACCTTCCCGGGACGCTCGACCAGTGGCGTGCCGTCCTCAGAGAGACACGGCGGATCAGGCGGCTGACCGCTGACGCGGACTCAGGAGGCAGTTAGCGTCTTCTCGACGACGACAGCCCCCGAGGGGGTGTGGACGATACGGACGGTGATCCTGTCGCCGTCGGCGAGGGAGCAAGCCCCGTTTGTCAGCCGGAAGCGGATGGTGTCGCCCGCGCTGAACGCGGTGTCGCCCGTGGTCGGATCGAGCGCGCCTCCTCCGGGGAGTGGTAGTCGAAGATGTGGTCGCCCTCGATATGGTTCGGGCTACCGGAGCCGACAGCCTCGTCCGGGAGGTCGACCAGTCGACCGCGCTTGCCACAGGCGTCGGTGGCGTCGACGGCGACCTCGACGTGTTCGACCTGGATGGTATCGCCAGCCTCGTGTGTGATGTTGACGACCTGGTCGTAACGACCACCGGGACCAGTGACGTCCCGGACGAGCTGGCCGCTGGACTGGGCGACGACCGGCGCCGGTTCGCCGACTTGGCTCGGAAAGCCGAGGGTGACGACCGACACCGTCGAGGCGAGCATGACGACTACCGCGACCAACAGGACCGTCGAGACGACCGGCGATACCCCCCGTTCCGTGGCTGGAACCATCTCCGTGGGCGCCGTTCGTGCGGCTTCAGGGAAAAACACTCGGAGCCGACCGTTCGCCGACACGTATTTTCCCTCCTCGCCGTACGCTCTCGCGTGAGCGTCCGCCGGGAGCGAATGGTCCTCGCCGGGGTGGTCTTCGCCGTCCTGCTCGCACAGGTGTTGCTCTACCCGGGGGTCGACACCCTCGTGCGGGCACTGGGTGCCGAGACGGACCTCGACGCCAGCATGTGGTTCCTCGCCGCGGAGTTCGCCGCGTTCGTGGCCTTCGCCGGGGTCTGGGGCGTGTTGAGCGACGCGAGCGGTCGCCGTCTCCCCTTTATCGTCGGCGGTGCCGTCACGGGTGGGCTGTTGTACGGGCTACTGGCGTGGCTCCCGGGGGTGGCCAGCGTCTCTTTCGAGACGATCCTCCTCGTCCGCGCGCTCCAGGGTGCGGCGACCATCGCTCCCTTCTCGCTGTCGATGACGATGCTGATGGACCTCTCCGGCGGCCACGGGCGCAACATGGGCGCGGCGGGTATCGCCATCGGCTCCGGGACGGCCCTGGGTGCGCCGCTGGGCGGCCAGTTGTACGGCGTCGCACCGACGCTTCCCTGGCGGTGGCCGGCGGACTCCTGTTCGTCGTCGCCGCTCTCGCCACCCTAGCGACGGATCGCGCCCCGGCAGACGGGAGCCGGATCGGCGACGCGCTGACCGGTCTCCGAACGACGCCGACGCTGGCGATTCCCTACACGTTCGGCTTCGTCGACCGAATGACAGCGGGCTTTTTCGCCCTCGTGGGTACACTATATTTCAGGACAGTGTTCTCGCTGACGCCCGCCGAGACGGGGGTGATGCTCGCGCTGTTTTTCGCGCCGTTCGCGCTGTTGCAGTACCCCTTCGGGGTCCTCTCGGACCGGGTCGGACGGACGGTCCCGGTCGCCGTCGGCTCCTCGCTGTACGGACTTGCCGTCGTCGCCGTCGGCCTGGCGCCGACCGCTCTCACGGCCGGTCTGGGGATGGTCGTCGTCGGTGTCATCGGGGCGCTGATGGCACCCGCGACGATGGCGCTCGTCTCCGATCTGGCCGGCGACGCGGAACGGGGCGGGGCGATGGCCGGGTTCAACGCCGCCGGAAGCGTCGGGTTCCTGGCGGGCATTCTCGTGGGCGGACTGGTCGCCGGCGAGGTCGGCTATCTCGCCGCGTTCGTCGTCGCGGGTGGCGCGGAACTGGTGGTCGCGTTGGTCGCGCTCCCGGGGCTGTTGCGCCTGGAGCTTCCCGGTCAGGAACGGCCGGCCGACTGACGGTGAGCCGCGGGAGCTACGTGGCGTCGCCGATAGCCTCCAGAACCGCCGGGTTCTCGATGCTGGAGCGGTCGCCGATGGCCTCGCCCCGATAGGCTGCGGCGATCGCCCGGCGGACGATCTTCCCGCCCTGGGTCTTCGGGAAGGCGTCGACGAACAGTACCTCCCTGGGCCGGAACGGTTTGCCCAACTCCGCGCCGACGGTCTCCCGGATGGCGTCGGCCAGGTCCTCGCCGGCCTCGTGGTCGGGACCGAGGACCACGTAGAGGACGACTGCAGTCCCGGTCGTCTCGTCGGGTGCGCCGACGGCGGCCGCCTGGTTGACCGCCGGGTGTTCGATCGCCGCGCCTTCGACCTCCGCGGGGCCGACCTTCCGGCCGGCGACGTTGAGTGCGTCGTCGGCTCGTCCGTGGAGGTACCAGAGCCCGTCCTCGGCCCGCTGAGCCCAGTCGCCGTGGTCCCACACGTCGGGCCAGGTCGACCAGTACTCTTCGACGTACCGTTCGTCGCCGCCCCACAGCGACTTCGTCATCGACGGACAGGAGTCCCGGGCGACCAGGTAGCCCCGTTCGTGGGTGTCGCGGATGGACTCGCCGGCATCGTCGACGATGTCGACGTCCATCCCCAGTCCCGGACCGCCGAGCGTGCCCGGGTTGAGCGGCTGGATCGGCAACGGCATGAGGAAACACCCCATGATCTCGGTCCCGCCGGAGATGTTGACGATCGGGCACGACTCGCCGCCGACGTGCTCGTAGAACCACTCCCAGCTCTCCTCGTCCCAGGGTTCTCCGGTCGAACCCAGCATCCGCAGACTGGAGAGGTCGTGGCCCGCAAGCCACTCCTCGCCCCGTTTGCGTAGCGCCCGGATCGCGGTCGGCGAGACGCCGAAGACGGTCAGATCGTGACGGTCGATCATCGCCCAGAAGCGGTCCGGTTCGGGGTGGTCGGGTGCACCCTCGTACATGAAGACGGTGCCGCCGAAGGCGTGGTTGCCCAGCAGTGTCCAGGGACCCATCATCCAGCCGATATCGCTGACCCAGAAGAACCGATCGGCGGGATCGTGGTCGAACCCGAAGTACACTTCCTTGGCCGCCTGGAGGAGCGCGCCGGCGTGGGTGTGGACGATCCCTTTCGGTTTCCCGGTCGTCCCCGAGGAGTACAACAGCATCGAGGGCTGGCCGCTGGGCAGCGATTTGGCCGCGTAGCTGTCGGGTTGCTCCCCGACGGCGTCGTCCCACCACTCGTCGCGACGGGTCCACTGGAGGGTCCGATCGGGATGCTCCGCCGTCCCGACCCGGTCGTAGACGACAGTGTGTTCGACGCCCGGGCCGTCGACACGGTCGGCAGCGTCGGCGATGGCCTCCTCGGCCGTCCCCTTGAGATCGATGACCGAGCCACGGCGGTAGAACCCGTCGGCGGTGAACAGCACCGAGGGGTTGGCGTCCGCGAGACGGGTCGCGGTCGCGTCGACGCCGAAGCCCGAGAAGATGGGGACTGCGACGGCACCGACCTTCAGACAGCCATAGAGGACCGCCGCGACCTCCGGGACCATCGGCATGTAGAGGCCGACGGTGTCGCCGGTCCTGACGCCGACGGAGTCGAGGTAGCTGGCGACCCGGCTGGCCTGCCTGTTCAGGGTGTGGAACGTCACCTCGCGGACGTCGCCGGGTTCACCCTCCCAGACGAGCGCGGCGTGGTTGCGCGACCCGCTGTCCCGGGCGGCGTGTCTGTCGAGGACGTTGTGAGCGGCGTTGATCCGGCCGCCGGGGTACCAGTCGGTGAACTGCGGGCCGTCGTAGGTCTCGCCGGCGACCGTCCGGGACTGGCGCTCCCTGACGCTGTCGTAGGTCTCGAAGAACTCGATGCCGAGGTAGTCGACGAGTTCGTCCCAGAACCATTCGACGCCGGAGTCCGGTTCGTCCGGCAGTTCGGTGGTCGTCCGCTCGACGAGTCCCTCGTAGTCCTCGATCCCGTAGGTCCGCATGAACTCACGGACGTTCGTCGCTTCGACGAACGCCTCGGACGGTACGTGTCGGTAGTCGCCGCCGTCGCTGCCCATACGTGTCTCTCGATGACACGACCCAAAGTAGTTGTGTGGGGTTGCACCGACCGGTCCGACCGCCCACCAGCAAACCCTTTTGCCGTGGCCGGCCAACGTCGGGATATGTACGTCCGGGACGCGAAAAACCGCGAGGAGGTCTGGCTGCTGGACCACATCGAAGCGATGGGGCTCGACGAGACAGCGTTCCGTTCCCGTGACTACGTCGTCGCCATCGACGAGGAGAGCCACGAGAAGGCCGGCTTCGGCCGCATCCGTATCCACAAGACCGACGACGGCGACTACTGTGAACTGACGAGCATCGGCGTCCTGGAAGAGTGGCGCGGCCAGGGGGTCGGCGCCCACGTCATCGAACGGCTCGTCGAGTACGCGGCCGACGAGGGGTTCGACGTGGTGTACTCGCTGACGAACGCAGCCGACTACCTCGCGCAGTTCGGATTCGAGCCGATCGAGCCCGAACAGCTGCCGGCGAAGCTCCGCGACCGGCTGGTGACCAAACAGGAGAACATCCAGCCCGGGGCGGTCCCGCTCCGGCTCCAGGTCGAGCGGTTCTGGATGCCCGACCGGTTCCGGGAGCGGTTCAAGGCCGCGTCGGCCGACGAAGCGGCCGAATCCGAGCCCGACGAGTCGGCGGAGGACTTCGGGATCGATCCGGAAGAGGCGACCTACAAGTACGATACCAGCTAGCCCCAGACGTCGACCACTTCGATTTCGAACACCAGCGTCTTTCCGGCGAGTTCGTGGTTGAAGTCGACTTCGACGGCGTCGTCGCGGATGGCGGTCACGTCGCCGTGCAGGTCGTTCTCCGCGTGAACGTGCATCCCGACCTCCGGCTCCGTACCGACCATCGCCTCGAACGTGGCGGTATCGTACTCCTGATCTTCTCGGATTCGACCGGTCCGTAGGCGTCCCCGGGGTCGACCGTGATCGTGGCTTCTTCGCCCTCGCTGCGGCCAACGAGTGCGTCGTCGAGCCCGGCGATCACGTCCCGGTTACCGACCCGAAAGGAGAGGGCTTTGTAGCTGTCGGGATCGGCGTCCTGTGCCTCGGCCAGCCCGTGTTCCGCTGCGACCTCGTACCGGGAGGTGTCGAAGATCGTCCCGTCCTCGAACCGCCCGACGTACTCGATGGTGACGCCGTCGCCCGCTTCGATGGTCATGGGTGGATCTGTGGCGACCAACGGGATAAACGTCCCGTCGAACGCCGGTCCCGGAGACGTTTGCGGTAGCAGACGAGTCGATCCACACACCGCCGAAGGTGAACTGTTCGGCCCGTCTCTGGCTCTCCGTTCAGCTACCGGGTTGGGATCCCAACCGGATCGCAGGGTCGTGCAACTGTATCGACGCGAGAGTGTCTCCCGTTCCGCTACGCCTGTTGGAGAACGCTGTAGCGGGCATAGATAGGCGCTTCCGACTGGACCGACTGGTCGTCGAGACGGTAGGTCACGCCGACGGTCGCGGGTGTGACTGCAACGAGTCGGTCGAAGGTAACCGACGTCTCACTGACGATCTCGCCCTCACGGTCCAGAACCGTCTCTACCGAGACGAAAGGCGCGAGATCCGTCCCGTCGACACTGCTCGTGATCCCGCTACCGACCTCGTCGGTCCCGAGCGCCCCGTTCGCGTGCTCCGCAGCAGCGCGGGCCGCGGCCGTGAACGCCTCCGTCCGAGCCCACTGCTCGAACGGGACCGTCTCGTACACTGGTTCCCGTTCCGGCTTCGCACCCTCCTTGACTTCCTCGTGGTTCGTGTGCTTCCAGGCAGCGACGTACCGTACCGCGTGCTCCGATTCGACGTACTCGACGTTCTCGTCGGTCTCGACGACCTCGGTCGTCACTTCGGCATCGCTCTCACCGCGCGTCGGACCCCGTGAATCCGAGAGCGTCGGCTGATCGTCCGTCGTGGCTTCGGTCGACACGGCTGTCTCCGTGGGTGAATCTGTCGATGACGGCGACTGTTCTGTTCGGGCCTGGGGAGTCGCTGTCGGTTCCGGCGCTTGCGATCCGCCTGGCGCACTCGCGAGGCATCCACCGAGAGACGGGACGGCAGCACCGACAGCGGCGAGGAGGGCACGGCGATTCATACGCGAACTTCGTGACGATTCCGGTAAGGCTCTTGTGGAGGGGCCGCTCGTCTATTATTTGGCTGGCCTAAAATCCGGAAGCGACTTATACCTGCACCAGGCTTGCCAAACTATGGACTTTCTCGACGATGCAAACGAACTGACGCGGCGGAACTACGTCGCTGGTGGCAGTGCGCTGCTGGGCAGCGCACTCCTCGCAGGCTGTACGGGCAGCAGTGGGGATTCCGCTCCCGACGCGTCCGCTGAGACGGAGGGGACTCCCGAAACGGACCAGACCGCGACGCCTGGGACCACAGCGACGGCTGACGGCTCCTACACCGCGACGCTGTCACCGGTCGGCGAGGTCGAGTTCGATTCGGTACCGGAGAACGTCCTCACGATCTACAACCAGTACCCGGATATGTTGGTCGCGCTCGGCCACGCCGACGCCGTCAATTCGATGTTCGTCCCCGATATGGCCGGCCCGACGATGAACCACTACTACGAACGGCTCGACGGCGTCTCGTTCGACTGGGAGGGGCTCCCGAACCCGTTCAACAACTTCACGAAGGAGTTCTTCTACGGTCTCGACAGCGACGTTCACCTTCTGGACTCCGCGTGGGCGCTCACGCAGGACAACTGGAGCAGGAGTGACATCGAGGAGATCTCCGAGACGCTCGGCCCGTTCTTCGGGAATTTCTACAGCGGTACAAACGATACCCCGCCGGAGTCCTACAGCGGCCAGTACGAGTACTACACGCTGTGGGAACTCTTCGGACGTGTCGCCGACGTCTTTCAGGAGCGTGACCGATACCAGCGGCTCAAAACAATCCACGAGGATCTCCTCGCGACGATCGAGTCGAACCTCCCACCCGAATCGGACCGACCGACTGCCGTCCGTGTCACCCTCGGTGACGGACAGTTCTGGACGTACCACTTGAACCGTCCGGGGTTCTGGCTCGCCGACACCCGCCCGCTCGCTGCCACCGACGCATTCGGCAGTGCGGAGTGGGACGGGCTCTGGGGCTCTGTCGGCTACGAGACGATGCTCGAGGCTGATCCCGATGTCGTCCTCCATCTCTGGGGGATGACGCCGCGCTACGACATGGCGACTGTCCGGGAGACGCTGACCTCTCATCCGGTCGGGCAGGAACTGACCGCCGTCCAGAACGACCGTGTCCACGCACAGGGGATGCGCTACCAAGGGCCGATCATGAACCTCTTCCAGATCGAGATGACCGCGAAACAGCTCTATCCCGATATCTTCGGCGAGTGGCCCGCCTACGAAGACGGCAACCACTATCCCGAATTCCCGGAGGACGAACAACTGTTCGACCGGGATCGGGTCGCGAGCATCGTCACCGGGAACTGAACGGCGACCGTGCCACAGCAGTGAGTCCGGTCGGCCGAAGAACCGAAGCAGTTATCAATATTTAGGCTAGCCTAAAAACATGGGAGCCGATGAGTGCAGTCACGAAGGGCCGACGCGGCGGGACTACGTAAAGTATAGCGGAGCGATCGTCGGCAGCGCGCTGCTCGGCGGTTGTTCGAGTACCACCAGCGAATCGGGATCGGGATCGACATCGACTGAGACGCCGACAACTGGGACGCCCGCGTCTGAAGACGGATCGTATTCGGTGACGATGGCCCCGATGGGGACGGTCACGTTTGAGACGGTTCCACAGAACGTCTTGGCGAGTTCGACGGCCACGATCGATATCACGGCGGCGCTCGGTCACGGAACTGCGGTACAATCAACGACACGTCCGTCGACCTCCGTTCCTGCGCTGGAATTCTACTACTCCACGCTGGACACTACAACTGACTGGATCGATTTCACGGATGCTGGGGGTTACAGCAAGGAGACACTGTACGAACTGGATAGTGATGCCCACTTCCTCGATCCATCGTACGTCGATTCACTCGACGGATGGAACAGGTCCGATATCGAAGAGGTCGAGGGGAACGTCGGGCCGTTTTTCGGTAACTTGTACAGCCGAAAGCACCGTCAACCGCCCGAATCCTGGCGGGATTCGTATCAGTACTACACGGTCTGGGAACTCACCGAAAAGTACGCCGAACTGTTACAGGAACGGGAGCGCTTCGAGCAACTGTTCGCTCTCAAAGAGACCCTTCTGAGCGACATCCGATCGAACCTCCCGTCACCGAACGACCGACCGACAGTCGGTATGGTGTACCCCCGGCTGTCGGAAGATTCGTTCTACGTCCACAAACTCAACCAGCCAGGGTACTTTTTCGCACACACTCGCCCGTTGGGCGCCGGTGACGTATTCACGGACATCGAGACCGACGAATACGGTGGGAAACTCATCGACTACGAAGCGATGCTCGATGCCGACCCGGACGTCATCATCATGAACCACGGCATCTCCTCGTACTACGATGTCCCCGAGACGAAACAGGCCATCCGTGATCACAGCGTGGGAGCGGAACTGACCGCCGTCCAGAACGATCGTCTCTACGGGTCCGGCAACCCACGGCAGGGTCCGCTGATGAACCTCTTCCAGTTGGAGATGACCGCGAAACAATTCTATCCGGACCGGTTCGGCGAGTGGCCGGGGTACGTCGCTGGAGAACCCTACCCGGACATCCCCGAGGACGAACGGCTGTTCGACCGCCAGAAGCTCGCAGCCATCGTCAACGGGGAGTTCTAAACAGTCCCTCTCGTCCTCTACCCGAACGCATTGCCCACTGATCGAGGCGATTCTTTTTCACTGACAGCCATCTCTTTTACCCATGGATTGGCTCACCGCGTACAATGGCGTCCCCATCCGTGTTGCCCTGTACCTCTTGATTTTCTGGCCGACAGTCGGTTACTATATCTATAGCGACGCCACGAAGCGTAGTCTATCACTGCCGAAAGCTCGGGGTGTTGCATACGGGGCTCTCGGGTTAGTCGGTCTAGTGATATATCTGTCTCAGAGAGCGAGGAGCGAGGAAGACTCCGCGTGACTCAGCCGTCCGAGGATCCTCACTTGGCAGAGGACTCCAGCTCAGCAACGGTCTCTCCTCAATCACATCTGTCGTCAGCCGCTCATCATCGTGGTCCTGGACGTGCTTGACCCCGCGACGCAACAGCGCGAGCCCGTGTCGAGCGTCACCGGCTGCTAGATCGGCGACAAACGGCACCACGTCGTCGACCTGCGACCCCACCAACCCCTGGGCAACCCGGCTCGCAAGGCTATCACACAACTCCTCGTGACTGTACTTGTCCAGATGGATCGTCGCGGCCGACCGCATCCGTGAGGTCGCCTGCCCTGACAGCGCCGAGAACCACTCATCCTCGTCGGTTGTGATCGCTACTACCGACACGTTCGAGACCTCCGCCAGCGCCAGCAGCGCGCTCTCGTCGACGACGCTCACCTCGTCGAGGATGACCACGACCTGATCGTCGTAGTTCCGGAGCCGCCGAACCGCCTCGACGGCCGGCGTCCCCTCACGCCGGAGGTCAGCACCGAGGTCGGCGTCCCGAACTGCTTCGTGCAAGACACCGGTCCGAGAGTTGACCGAGAGACAGTTCACGTAAGCCCAACGAATCCCGAGCCGTTCGAAGCAGCCGAAGAGTTCGTCGCCAGCCCACACGAGTGGGGCTTCCGTCGGTATCCCGTTGCACACCTCAAATTACTGATTGGCCCGCCCTTGGCTCTCGAGAGTATCCTAAAGCGGTCCCACTAACCGCTGTGAATCCAAAAGAAAATGATAGTTCCCTGTAATTTTTTGTACCCTCGAAGCGATAGAATCGGTAGCAAGGCAGACGTCCGCGCCAACCCGACGTATGGCTGAACGACATCGGTACGACCGACCCCTATTCATTCTATCCGAAGAGACGCGTCGCACGACCGACGAGACAGCCCAATCAAGCAATATCGCAGCCGGGACGGCCGTAGCAGAGGCAGTACGCACCACGCTTGGGCCAAATGGCATGGACAAGATGCTCGTCGACGATGATGGCACGGTCGTTATCACGAACGACGGGCTCACGATTCTCGAGGAGATGGATATCGAGCATCCAGCGGCGCAGATGCTCGTTGAGGTAGCCGAAACGCAGGCTGACGAGATCGGTGACGGAACTACCACTGCCGTCACTCTCGCCGGTGAGTTACTGTCTCAGGCTGAAACCCTTCTGGACCAGGGTCTCCACCCCACGACAATCGTCTCGGGATATCGACAGGCCGCCAGCCAAAGCGAACAGCTTCTCGAACGTATCGTGACTCACGTGGATACGACCGACAGGGCACCCCTTCGGCGTGTGGCCAGGACTGCCATGACTGGGAAGGGTGCCACAGCTGACCATTTGAGCGAGTTGGTCGCCCGTGCGGTCCAAACAGTGCAGGTGAATGGGGCAGTCGACTCCGACAGCATCCGGATCGAGACAACCAGTGGAACCAGTGAAGACTCTGAGCTACTCGAGGGCGTCGTGCTAGATGCGAGTCCAGCCCACGAGACCATGCCAACCGCGGTCACAGACGCCAACGTCGCCCTGCTGGACACAGCCCTCGAAGTCCCTCAGACGGATTTGGATACCAAAATCACGGTTTCCGACCCGGATCAACTACAGGCCTTTCTCGATCAGGAAACTGCCCAACTCGAATCACGAGCCGAGGCACTGGTGGATGCCGGGGCGGATGTCGTTGTCTGTCAGGGTATGATTGACCGATTGGCCCAGGCATATCTGGCCCAAGCGGGTCTGTTGGCAGTGAGCGATGTGGACCAAGCCGACCTCGAGAGCCTTTCGCAGGTAACGGGCGCTCGCATCGCCGGCGCGCCCACCGATATCGGGACTGAAGATCTGGGTTCGCACGAAATATCGCACAGGAACAGTTCGGTGAGGCGGAGCGGCTCGTAGTCACGGGCGCTGCTGACGTTGCGACTGTTACGCTGCTGATCCGAGGGGGCACCGAACATGTCGTCACCGAACTCGAACGGGCCGTACAAGATGCCGTCTCGATGGTCGCCACAACAGTGGCGGATGAGCGGCTCCTCCCTGGTGGTGGTGCCGCAGCGACGGAACTCGCGATGGGTTTGCGTGAGTATGCTACGACTATTGACAGGCAGGAGCAACAGGCCATCGAAGCCGTCGCCGCCGCCCTCGATACCATTCCGCAAACACTTGCCGAGAACGCAGGCAGTGACTCGATAGATACACTTGTCGAACTCCGCACACAGCACGACGATGGGGTGCTCACCGCTGGGGTGGATGCTGGGACCGGCGAGGTTGTTGATATGGGGGCGGCTGGTGTCGTTCAGCCGCTCTCGGTACTCGTCCGGGCCATCGACTACGCTACCGAGGCCGCTGGGATGATTGTTCGCATCGACGATGTCATCAGTGCGGGCGAACAGCTCGACATATCCGGTGCCCAGGGTGGTACAGCACAACCGGTCGGACAGGAGTCCGAAGAAGGCGTCCGGCAGGCCCGACAGCGAGCGACGAAGCCAGCGACTGCTGCTGTCGAAGCGCCCGACAAGGTGCTTCCGAACGATCCGTTTGATCTCGATATTCACGTCGACGGGGAGTTTGATACGCTCTCCGTCGTACTCCCCGAGGGCATCGATTACATAACCGATCCAGAGGAGATGCCGTCTGTGGAGGCGACTGGAGCAAGGTCACTTCAGGTCGAAACTACAGACGAGCGTGACGTCTTCCGGAAGCTGGAATGCGTGTATACGCGGCTCCCTGACTCACCCACAGCGTCTGTCGAAATCGAGATCAGGCTCAGAAGTAGCGAACAGGAAGTCAGAACGTATACTGAGTCTGTAACAATCCAACGGCCGGAGTTAGACACCCGGGTGTCAACGGTCGCCCGCAAATCTGACGAGGAGACTCGGGAATTGGCGATCGAGTTACGTAACACCAGTCCTCTCCGGCTCGACGTAGATATCAAGGCCTTCGCCGATGGCCGCCCGGTTGCTGTCTACACCAGCCCAGTCAAGGAATTGGTTACCGGATTCCTCAACATCGGACTCCACCGGTTGACTGCAGCGGAACTGGTTGCTGGACCGCTCATTGACGATGAGACGAAGCAGGCGACGCTATCCGACGCTGTCCGTTCCGTCGAACAAGCCCTGGCCGAGGGCACCGTCGATCCGCCAGAACCGTACGAGCAACCAGTCTTAGCCGATTTGCTGGAATCACTGCAATCGATGCTCAACAAAGACAATATGACGCCGCTGTCGGACTTCTACCCGGAGGTAATCAGGAGCGTCTTGCGGGTAGAAGGGCGTGAGTATCCAGCCGAATCGATCCGGCTTAACGAAATTGTCGACCAGTTTCGGCTACCGCCCGACACGTCGGAATTCGAGATTATGATCTGGTATTCGGATAGTGCCGGTAACCCGTACCCACCACATAGCCACACGGTCACTATACCGGGGACAACCGACCGAGTTGAACCGCTCCGTATCGACCCACGAATTCGCGGAATCCACGCGGAGGAGGAATAATGACCGACGTCACCGGGACGGGGACACTTCGGGCGTCGACGGTGTTCAGACTGCTTGGTGATATCAAAGACTTGCTTGCCGACTTCCACCCTGAGCTGTACAGGGTCGCTATTCATGGTAAGCGGCTAACAGCCGAACTGGAGTTTACGGTCGAAATCTCACGGAGTGTACTCGATCGTGCTGGCAGCGCCATTACGCTGGAAATCCCGGAGCAATACGAGTTCGAATACCTCCGCCGAGACGACCGGCTCGTCCATCCAAAGCCGTCGCCAGTCGATCCACCGACCACGAGCACATACCAGTGGAAAATCCCTGCGCCCGATCCCGGCGAGTATACGCTTGCCATCACCGGTCCGATCTCAGCGGAATTCTACGAGACGCTCGTGGAGACTGATGACCGGGAACGGAAGACGATCAGGACCGAATACACCAACGAAGTCAGACTGAAATACACGCCACTTGCTGATACCGAAACCCTCATCGAGTGGTGTACCGGGACAACGGAGTTCGACAACCGGTATCTACTCAGAGAAGTACGAGAGCGTCTGGATGAAGTCGACTTGGACGAGGCATCCCTCTCCGACGACTGGACACACCCCGGTAGTGGGCAGTCTTACAGCGCTAACACCACGACGTCGGACGACGACGCAGTTGTCGAACTCGTTGATCAACTCCGAAACCGGGTGGAAGAAGGATATATAGAAGCTCACATCCAAGTCCCTGGTGACTACTTTGAATACGACGACACTACCTTCGAGCGCAACGAACTTGGACTGCCAAAGTCTTTCACAGTCACGGTCGTCACTGATTTAGGAGACGAGTCGGTGGTTACCAGAGAGAAGGTCACCTTCGATAAGTCCGAGTTTTGGGACCATCTCGACACGACACTCGATGCAGTACGGTGACTGCGTTGAATAATATCGGAGATACTCCCGGCGATCATAAATCACTGTTTACCTGTACGTTCTAAATACTACAGAATATCGAAGCGAAACGTAGGTGGACAACTCCTGCAGTAGTCAACACCGTTACAGACGGACCTTCGAGAGAGTGACACGCAGATAGTCAACACTACCATCACTGCTTATGAACTTGTCAATCGGACCAGAACGCCCACCCGCTATCCTACACACCGACACCGAAGTGCTCCCGCTGACTCGCGGTTACCTACCACCTGCCCATGACCCACGACCGCATCCACGCTCGACGACCGACCCACCATGCCGACCGCTGGACCGAAGGCACGATCGAAACACTCGAACAACGAGATGGCCACTGCCACGTCACTGTCCGCCCACCCGAGGGCGGCCCCGTCGAACTCGTCGTCACACTGGCCGTTCGCGATCTCTTCCTCCGACGACTGGACCTCGACGACGACTCCCCGATCGGCGAACGGGTCTGGTATCGGAAACACGGTGGGACGTAGGGGACAATTATAGCGTCCAGCGCTTAGTATCGAAGAAAGAGGAGCCCTATTCGCTACCGGCCTCATCGACTGCGGCCGTGGCAACTTACACTGGATGTGAAGTAGTTCATCGACCTCGAACTCCAGCCAGTGAACCGCGCACGTTTCAGCGATCTCCCGCTTTTGCTCGAGCGTCATATCCTCTCGACTCAGTACATCCTCGATCGCCTCGACCGGTGCGGGCACGTTGTCACACGCGTAGGCCACGGCGTCCGACCGGTTGCACCCGTAGAACTCACTGGCCCCCTCGACTGCGTGGTACCGATACTCGTTCCCGTCACCGGTCCGAATCCGGATCGACCCTGGTATCTCCTCGGCCATACTCGTGAACACGACCCCCAGAATCCCAGTTTTTCGCCTACCTGGCCCCCCAGAACACTCGAAACACCGGGGACCTTTCACTAGATTGAGACAACACCGACCGCGAACTACGACCACCAACTGGATATGAACACATCGATGCCGGGGTTCGTGTTCATATTGCTGCGAGCGCTCGCGTCGACGCACAACCGCGGGCGGTCGCGCCGAAACCGCGAAGACCGGGATTCTTCGGTTCCCTTCGTCACTACGAACCGGGTTCGAGTCTCGACGACACACCGTGTTTCGAGTGAAAACGACGGTTTCTATTACGATCTATCAGACAAGTCGTCGCTACTGTATTCTCACTCTCTTCGGTACCACCCGCAGGATCCTGACTATCCGTGTCCCGCAGGAAGGGTCAGTCACACTGCGTCACGTTCGGTTTTGATCTGGTCGACGTACGTCTCAACGACATTCTTGATAATCACCTCTCCTGCCTCAGCGGTTGCTTGTGTCGGATCGCCAAGGACACCGTTCTCGGTGATTGATTCGAATCCCTCACTCAAGAGACGAGCTGGCGAGATATCGCCTTCGGGTCCGGACTCAATGGCCTCTGCTCTGACGAGGTCCTGATCGATGGCCATCACCATCGCGGTTTCGGCAGCGCCAGCGTGGATCACGTCCTGATCGTACTCGATACCTGCATCGCTAAGCCCCTCGTTCAGTAAGTTCATGTGTTCGTCAAGGTCAGCAAGCGGAATTACCGTTGCGTTAAGTTCGCGGGCGATGTCGGGAGCGACGGTCTTGACCGGTCCGAAGTTCCCACCATGAGTCGGAATAAGGACGATGTATTCGAAGCCATGTTCATCGAGAGATCGGCAGTACGTCCGGATCACGTTCATGAGTGTCTCCGGTGGAACGGTGATCGTACCGGGGAACTCCATGTGATGGCCTGAACAGCCAGGGCGAATCGTCGGGGCTGCGAGGGCATCACCCAGTTCTGTCGCAATTCGACGTGAGATCTCGTCCCCGTCCAGTGTATCCATATTCAACGGGAGGTGTGGACCGTGTTGTTCAATCGAACCCACGGCTACGATTGCCGTCCGGGATCCATCTTCAATAGCGGACTCGACTTCTGGCCAGACCATCTCCTCAAGACATACTGATTCGCGAGAAGGCATGCATCAACACCTGTCCTGTCGGACCAAAATCAGTTGTGGTGGTGTGGGACTGGCTCACATAGGCGCCTGCGAACTAGGTGGGCCGGCCGAACCGGCCCGTCTAGTCGGTCGTCACCGTCTACTTGTTAGGCCACACCCTAACACTCCAACTGTTAGGGAACACACTAACAAACATCGATGGCCGATGATGTCGAGGTGCTCGAAGACGAGATTCAGGCCTACGACGATGGCACCGTCGTTCGGATACGCATCCTCGATGTGCCGGCCTCGGAGCAGTATCCCGAGGGCAAGTACGCCTTCCACTACGGCGAAGCCGGCGCAGACGACCACATCATCCGCTTCGACAACCACCACGCACGAGCTGCACATCGGTGGCCAGGTCTTCGAACTCGAGTTCTCGGGTGACGTTGGACTCTGTGGCCTCGAGTCGGGCAGCGATGTCGAGGCTGCACCCTGACCCGCCTCACCGGTAACGGGTCGTCCTGACAGTGGCCGGTGCCGATATCTGTCGGTGAAATTGATCAAACGATTTTATGCTGCACGTGCCAAGACGACTGCAATGGGTGGCAGAAGTCGTGGTGCGTCGTCGGTAATCGGGGTACTGTTACTGGTTGGTGTGACCGTCATCGTGGCAGGGCTGCTCTCCGTGTTCGCACTCCAGATCGGTGATTCAGCCACGCGGTCCGCGCCGACAGCTGAGTTCGAGGTCGATACCTGTACTGATTGTGGAAGCCTGGCGCTCGCCGACGATCCCAGTCGGAGTGGAACGACGAACTTCCTGAATATCACGTTCACCCACGGTGAGACACTCGACGCCGAGAACGTAGCTGTCTACTTGGAGGGACAAATCCTGTTCGACCCGTCGAAGACAGGGAGTGCGGCGTATTACCAGCCTGCCAATTACGATGGCGCCGCCAGCAACGATCTTCGCTGGTCGAGCGACCAAATCGCGGCCGGTGAACAACTGATTCTCGAAGACGATGCGGATGCCAGTGCTACGGAGCCAGTGTTCCGGGAGGGGCAAGTCGTCCGTGTCGTCTGGACACAACCCGATACCGGCGAGTCGTATACGCTGGTCAAGCGGACGCTCAGATACTAAGGCTGCGAATACCAACTGGTGACGGCCAGTTCGATCCCGAGTGACGAAATTCGTGGAATGTAGAGCCTGTCATAGAAACATCCTCACGATATTTTTTCACCGACATCTGGCTGAATCACCCGGTCAGTAAGCGTGCATACTGACGACAGAGTGAATCTGAAATAATTATGTGTTAATATTTCATTAGATGGTACGGACAAAATTTTAATTGCTATGCCCTCACCTGCCTTTGTGTATAATGCCAAGCAGCGGAAAATCCTCTGCCGACCGAGACACCGATGTAAATGACGGCATGATCGCCAACGCGCAGGGCGCAGTGAGCGTCGTGCTCACAACCTCCGAATCGGTCGACGATCAGCTCGAAGGGATTCAAACCGCAGCCACCACACAGGTTGAGGAGATGGACGCCGTGGCCAACGATATCTCCAAGCTGAGTGCCACCATCGAGGAGATCTCTTCGTCTGCCGAAGAGGTCAATCAGACAACTAACCGCGCAGCCGAGATGGCCAATGCAGGCCGCTCAGCCGCCGACGAGGCAACGGACGCGATGGAAACGGCCTCCGACTCGACAGAGCAGGTACAAGAGAACGTCGAAGCCTTAGAGCAGAAAGTCACCCAGATCAACGAGGTCGTCGATATGATCAACCAGATCGCCGAGCGCACCAACATGCTCGCATTGAACGCCTCAATCGAGGCCGCCCGCGCAGACGAGGCGGGCGATGGCTTCGCGGTCGTCGCTGACGAGGTCAAATCTCTCGCCGAAGAGTCTCAGTCCCGCACTGAAGAAATCGAAGCAACACTCACTGAAATTCAGGATTTGACCGCTGACGTGACCGAGGCGCTCGACGAGGCCGTCACAGCGGTCGAAAACGGAGCCGATCGAGTGCAGACGACCGATGAGAAACTCGAATTCGTGAGCGACGAAATTCAGTCGGCCGCCACTGGGATCGACGAGGTCTCAATGGCCGTACAAGAGGGCGCCGAGGCAGCGACCCGCGTCGCCGGCGTAACCGACGAAACCGCTGACGCAGCCCGGGAAATTAGCGGTTCGGTCGACGATATTGGTGACGAACGCGCCGACACCACTGACCTCCTCAACGAAATCGACGACGCGCTATCGGATGCCCGCGAAGGGCGCGAAGCCCGACTCAGCAACGCCGACACTGTCCCAACCGGCATCGACGAGTTCGACCGAATGGGTGGTCTCCCAGCCGGTTCACGGTCGGTAATCGCGGCTGACACAGGCGACGAGTCGGTCTCCACTGATGTCGTTGACAGTGCGGTCGCCACCTGCTGTGCGGCGGCTATCGACGCTGGATGGGCCGCCTCACTGTCGCCGACGGCTACGCTTGACCGTCACACCCTTGACAATGCCCTCGGTGCGAGGGCCGACGTGACACTCACCGACGCTTTAGCAGGCAACCGACTGTTCGTGCTTGATCTGTTCGGATCGTGGAATCACGATGAGAACGTAATCAATGTCACAGAACACGGGCTTGATACGGCTAACTCACGTGTCGATAGACGGCGCGACCGCCCGCTGTTTGTCATCGGCAATATCGCCGGCGAACTGGACCTCATGGGCGAAGAGGCCGTCAGGGAAAATACCTACGAGAATGATGGTGACGTGTTGAGCGACGACGATCTCGTTGTCAACGTCATAGACGAAGCAACTGTTCCCGAGCAACTCACCTCATTCTACCTCGGGGCAGCCGACCGGAGCTGCCGGCTTGACGGCACACAGCAACGACAAAACGGTACTAGATCAACGCTTGGCCGATAGCGATGCTAACGCAGCCCCATTATCCGGAAGCTATCCTGATCCCATCGCCTGCATGCCTGTCGCCCTCGTCTCGAAATGAGTGTTGATGCTGAGGAATACGTATCAAGATGTGCTAGTAAAAGGGGAAACCTGAGAGCCGAGTTCTCTCACATATTGGCCTCGGCTACAGCGACACCTGCAGTGTCACTGCTCTTGTGCTGACTACACCCTCTATATCTTGCATGGCGTTTCTAATAGACTTCTGAGAAGTAGTCGGTGGGATCAGTAAGTGAGCAACCTGTACTGACCACCCACGGATGACTGGTACGGGGTTGGGAACGGTTCTACGACACGCTCTCCTCGTGATATTCACCCTCCTATCGCGCACACTAATTCCGACAGATCCTGTAAAAATTCCATACCACGAAGATTATTCGCTCAAGGAACGAGCCGCGTTAGCGGCGAGTGAGTAGGGCGGGACAGTTCACTCGTCAGTCGGGCCACCGTACACGTCGTCGGTGAGCAACTGCTGGGCCGCGATCCGCTGGATCGCGTCACACCGGAAGGTCACCGCGCTCGTCGCACACGCGCAGGATAGAGGCTCCTGAGTCGAGGCGTTCGACCGAGAACGTCCGATCCTCCGGCGACCGTCCTCGGTGAGCAACCCGTCTCGCTCCGGGAAGTCTTTCGGGATCGGCACCAGCCCCGAGCCGTTCTTGTCCTGTAGCTTCTGCGGCATAGCAGAACCACCCAGCTATTCGCTGATAAATGGCCCCGACGATACCAGAGTTTGTGGAACCTTTGGCCAAAAAATTGTACAGAGCGGCGCGGCTTTTGTAGAGCCCAGAAACACGCGGCCAACCCGCGGACGGGCCGCGAGGGATACCACAGGTATGCCACCGACCGACGCCGGCCAGACACTGCCGTCCTTGCCAAGCAGTCACACGGCCGATTGGACCGCGTGGCAGGCGCTCGCGCCGCTCGCCATGCTCCAGCCACGCCTCGCGCTGGTCCAACCGCTGTACGATCATCGCTCGCGGTTCTGCCAGCGGGTTCCGCGGTATGCCCTTCGGGAGTGGATTCGATAGCCGGCGCACACATGCCTTCCAGGCACGCACCCGCTCGATGGAGTCCATCCTGTCGATCAGCGTCAGGACGATCCGGCGCCGATCGGCGTCGGTACCCAGATCCCGATCGAGCCCGCTCGCCGGGTCCTCGCCGATGCGCTCCTGCGCTCAGGCACAGCGCAGTCGCTCGTCGCGGGCGCCCCCTTGTGTGGTGGCGGGCATCGGTCACCGCTTACCCAAATTGCAGGACTGTACGTTGACCGCCTGTGAGGATGCTGGTGAATACAGGGGTTGTTATACTTGTATCCGAGACAACAGGCCGGGGACCAGGAGCCTCTGACATGGAAGCAAAGCCTGGCTTCCCATGTGTTCGGGACCGACAGCGGTTGCAGTATGGGACGTCGTGGACAGTGACAGCTACAGTCTGTCTCGCTGATTCGCCGAGCGCGGCACCTCGGCCCCGATACACACTTTCGAACACTACTCACCGGCTCTACCTCTCCCGACGCTCGCCATCGAGATCTAGCGACACCAGGTCCCACTGCGGATACGCGTCGTCACGACCCCGTGAACACTCGTAGAGCCGAAGCGTCGTGTACGGATACGCCACTCCACAGCGTTCCCGCCGATCCGGGTTACTGGCAGTGTGCGTCGGCACGATCTCCCGACAGTCTTCGCAGAGCCGACAGGCCAGCAGCAGGCCGTCGTCGCGGCCGTAGTCCAGCAGCACCGGGTCGATCGGACCGAGCGTGGTCCCACAGCCGTGAGAGCGCGTTTTTGCTGGCGTCACCGACTCGTCGAGCAGGTTCGGACAGCCCCCGAGGTGCCCGTACTCGACGGCTGCGGTCGGTGACGCGGAGATACGGGCGCGGCAGTGCGGACAACGCCAATATTCGGTAATCTACGGACCGATATCTCTGGGGATGTAACGTTTCAGATAAGTGCCCGGGGAGGGCTCCGAACCCTCGATCTCCGCATGGCCCAGGTCCGGGGTGTGACGAGTACCCCACGGGTCATGCCGGTTGGTACCGCATGAGTCTGACGACCCTATGAGTGCGGCGCTATGTCCAGCTAAGCCACCCGGGCGCGGGTGCAATGCCTGCTTGGCCGCTTTCCGTCTTGAAGGTTCCCATCTCCGTCGGTCCTGTGGGACACTCCCACCCGCGGATTTAAGCCACCGGACCCGGACGTACTGACCATGGAGATACCAGACCTCGTCCGGGAAGAACTCGGGGACGAGGAGGTCCAGGCCGGCGTCAGCCTCGGCGACGAGGATATCGTCTGTTTCACGCCGTCCCGGACGCTCGTCTACCGAGGCGAGGGGTTGCTGAGTGACGAAGGGGTCGAGGCGTTCCCCCACGAGTTCGAGCGTCTCTCCGTCTCGGAAGGACGGCGGAAGGCGACGTTCTCGCTCGCCTACGTCGACACCAAACGTGAGTTCTCGGTCCCGGTCAAACGCAGCGAGGGGGTCCTCGAACGGTTGCTGGAGAGTTCACTCAGTGCAGCGGGCGTCCTCGACGAGGAAGAGACGGTCGCTGGCGTCTATCGGTTCAGCGAACTCACGCTCGTGGTCACGTCCGCACAACTGCTCAAACACGTCGGCAGCGTCACCTGGGACGGCGACTTCGAGCAGTTCGCCTTCGAAGCGGTGACGGGTCTGGAGTTCGAGGAGGGGAGCGTCGCCACGGCGATCGTCCTCTCGGTCGACGGCCGCCCCGAGCGGATCAAAGCCCCGTCGAACAAGGCGCCGTCGTTGCGCCGGACGCTCCAGCAAGCGCTGTTTGCGTACCACGACGTATCGTCGCTCGATGCGCTCAACGAGAAGGTGGGCGAGGACGAGGACTCAGAGTCGGACGTGTCGGGACTGGGACTCGACGCTGGGATCGATCCGCTGGTCGGCGACGACGAAGCCGCGGCCGAGGGGACGGAGGCGAGTGGACCCGACGAGAGCGGTTGGGAGCCGACCGACTCGGCCGACGCGGGCGCCTCCGGGTCCGGGACCGACGGCGATTTCGCCGCGCTGGAAGCACAGGTCGAGGAACTGGCCGAGCTGGTCGAGCAACAGAACGAACAGCTCCAGCGCCAGGAGAAGGTCATCAAACAACTCATCGCGGAACTCCGGCAGGGCCGCTAGTCCGCGGTTCAGTTCTCACGCCCGAGGACTTTCCTGATACACGTCGAGCCGAACGGGCCGAGTTCGCCGCCGTCGAGCTGGACGAAGTGCCCGGTACTGATAGACGCACCACAGCGCGCACACGAGAACGACCCCTCGCGGACGATCACGTCGGCCTCGAAGTTCACGTACGTGCCCTGTGAACGCGGGCGGACGAGCCCGTCCTCGCGATCGACGACGCCACGCATGACCGCGGTATCGAGGATCTCCCGCTGGAGCTGTGGGTTCGTCGTCACCGTCTCGATGCGGTCGATCGCGTCCGCGACCGATAGCTCGGCGTGTTCGAGGTGAGCGAGCAGTTCGACCCCGAGTTCGACGGGGTCCTGGTCGTCGGCTGGCACACCCGCCTGTGGGACCCCCGGCGGATTAACCCTTACCACAAGAGGTTTGCCGATCCCAGTCGGTACGAGTAGTAGATGGATCGTCTCGCGAAACGACAGTTGGTCGGGAGCGCCGGACTGGTGGTGGTAGTCGCGCTGGCGACCCTGTTGCTCTCGCCGGCGCGGGTGGTCTCGGAGGTGATGCATCTCGCGGACCACCCCGTCTATCTCGCGGGCGTCATCGTCGGTCTCTATCTGATCCGGCCACTGTTCGCGTGGCCGACGATGCCGTTGTCGGCGTTTGTCGGGTTCGTCCTCGGAATCGAGTACGGCATCCCGGTCGCACTGATGGGCGCGTTGGTCACCTGTCTCATCCCGTACCGGTTCGCCCTGGAAGCCGGCGAGCGAGGCGGGATGTTCGGCTGGCTCGGGGACTCCGGCCGGCGACTCATCGAGGTGACTGGCGAGACACGGGGGTCCTGGCCGCGCGGCTCTCGCCGGTGCCTGCCGACCCAGTCTCCTACGGAGCGGGTTTCGCCGGCGTCTCGACGCGGGCGTTCGTCGTCGGGACGTTCGTCGGCGAGATCCCCTGGGTCGTCGTCGAGGTGATCGCCGGCGCGTCGATGCGATCGCTCGCGCTCGACGGCCTCTCGGTCGACGCGCTCCCACACGTCCTCGTTCTCGGTGGTGTGCTGGCGGTACTCCTGATTGCCGGGCCGGCGTACCGACACGTCAACGGTCGTCCGGAGTCGTCCTGAACTCGAACCGTGCGCCACCAGCCTGACTCTCGGTGAGTTCGATCGTCCAGCCGTGGGCCTGTGCGATGTCTTCGACGATCGCGAGCCCGAAGCCGGTGCCGTCGGGGCTGGTCGTGTGCCCTCGCTCGAACACCCGCTCCCGTTCGGACTCGGGGACGCCGGAGCCGTCGTCGGCGACGTAGAACCCGTCGGCTCCCTCTAGAGGCCCGACGGTAACCGTCACGTGGTCGGCGCTGTGTTCGACGGGGTCACCGGACTTCGTCCGGTTGTTCGTGGGGTCGTGGTCCACCGCGTCACCGGACGCCGTCCGGTTGCCCGTGGAGCCATGCTCCACGGCGTTGCGAAACAGGTTCTCCATGAGTTCCCGTAGCCGAGCGGCATCGGCCTCGATCGCGGGTGAGTCGACTACCGACGGGGACGCAACCGGAGCGTCGACGTTCTCCCAGGCCTGTTCGGCGATGAGACCGACATCGACGGGGTTGGTCTCGCCAACCATCTCTCCCTCTCGGGCCAGCGTGAGCAGTTCGTCGATGAGCTGTTCCATCCGGTCCGCGGAGTCGATGGCGTCGTTCAGATGGGAGATGTCACCCGTCTCGACCGCCAGTGAGAGCCGTCCCTGCACGACGTTGAGCGGGTTTCGGAGGTCGTGACTGACGACGCTCGCGAACTCCGAGAGCTGTCGTTCCCGCTGGACACGGTCAGCGACGTTTCGGATGACGCCCGCGGTTCCGATGAAACTCCCGTCTTCGGAAGGCAGCAGCACGATGTTGTTCTCACAGGGGACGTGTTCGCCCCAGCGAGTCACGATGTCCATCTCCAAGGTGACGTGGTCTCGTTCCGGCTCCGCCAGCAGCTCCCGGATTCGTTCCTGGCCACGCTGGACGTCGTCCTCGGTCATGATCGTACTGATATGATTGCCAACCAGCTCGGCGGGTTCGTATCCGGTCAACGGTTCGATGGCATCGTTGACGAACGTGAATACCCCCTCGTCGTCGAGCGTGTAGACGGGGTCGCCGACAGCCTGGACGATCGTCTCGTATCGCTTTAACTCCTGCTCGCGTTTCTTTCGGTCGGTGATGTCCCGGATCACGCCGACCGTCCCAACGAACGAGCCGTCCTCGACCAGTGGTGCGATCTTGTCCTCGTTGATCGTCCGCCGGCCCGAGGCGTCGATCGTCTCCATCTCGAAGGTCTCCCAGATCCGGTCGTCGTCGTCACACAGCGTTTGGATGATCTCGGCTCCACGCTGGACATCCGCGTCGGGCATGAACTCGCTCGGGTGTTCGCCGACGATCGCCGAACGGTCGTATCCCAGGTGGTCCGCCAGCGCCTCGTTTATCATCTGGACCGTCCCGTTTTCGTCGAGGACGTACATCGCGTCGCCGACGTTCTCGACGAGCGTCTTGTACTGTTTGAGCTTGTGCTGGCGTTCCTTTCGCTCGGTGATGTCCCGGACGACACCGACAGTCCCGATGAACGCTTCGTCGTCAGTCAGGACCGCGATGTTGTTCTCCATCACTCGCGTCTCCCCGTCGGCGGTCGTGACCTGCATCTCGTAGGTCCGCCACTCCGTTCCCCCCGCTCTGAGTAGTTCTCTCGTCAACTCGAGCCCCTTCTGGTAGTCGTCGTCCTCGATGTACGCCCGTGCCGGCATGCCGATGACATCGTCACGATCCGCGTTCAGATGCTCGGCCACCGCTCGGTTGGCCATCTGGATTCGCCCGTCCTCGTCGAGGATGAACATCGGATCGCCGACGTTCTCGACGAGCGTCTCGTACTGTTCGAGCTTCCGTTCGCGCTCGCGACGTTCGGTGATATCCCGGCCGATGCCGGCGATTCCGATGACATCGCCGTCCCTGTCTTTGATGACTGAGCCCCGGAACTCGTACGGGATCTCACGGCCGTCCGTGGTCAACAAGGGGGCCTGAAACGCCCCGTCGCCGATGTCGGTGTGTGGATCGAGTGCCGCGTCCAGTTTCTCGTGGTAGGCTTCGGGAAGTAACTCCGCGCCGTCCATCCCCGCCAGTTCCTCGTCGCTGTAGCCAGTCACCGTGGCGAGCGTGTCGTTCCAGCGGAGGAGACACCCGTCGGTACTGATGAGATAGAAGGCGTCGTCGATGGCGTCGATGAGATCCTCGGTGAACTCCTGTTCGCGCTCTAGTTCCTGTTCCCGTTCCTTTCGAGCGGTGATGTCGGTGATGAACCCTTCGAGGATCTCGACGCCGTCGTCCGTCTCTCTGACGACCCGTCCGCGCTCCCACAGCCACCGTGTCCGCCCCTCGGCCGTCGTGACGCGGTAGCTCACCTCGAACGGTTCTCCGGCGTCGATACAGGTCTGAACACGGTTCCAGAGGCGGTCGAGCTCGGTGTCGTCGATGAGGGAACTCCACGGCACCTCCCCGCTCTCGATCACTTCGGCCTCGTAGCCGACGAGATCACTCACACCGTCACTGACGAACTCCATCGGCCAGTCGGGCTCGTTACGGGCCCGGTAGACCATCCCCGGGAGGTTCGAGATAAGCGTCGAGAGCATCCGCTCTGACTCTTCGAGTGCGGTCTTCGCTCGCCGCTCGCTGACCGCTCGCTCGATGCGGTTCGCTAGCACCGTATACTGGTCGGTTCCGACGTCTTTCTGGAGGTACTCGGTGACACCGGCCGAGATCGCGTCGCTCGCGATCTCTTCGTTCCCCTTGCCGGTAAAGAGGATGAAGGGGAGGTCCGGGTAGTCCGCTCGCACACACCGCAGAAACTCCAGTCCGTCCATGTTCGGCATATCGTGGTCGCTGACGACACAATCGAACGCCGCTTCGCCGAGTCGGTCGAGGCCCTCGCGTGCCGACCTGACGTGGGTGACGGTGATCTCCTCGTGGATCCGTTCGAGATGCATCGCGACGACTTCGCCGAGGTTCTGTTCGTCGTCGACGTGCAGCACGCGGATCTCGCCGGGTCCGCTACTCATTACCACAGATCAGTGGAGCCATCGTTATAAATCCGCCCAGCAGGGGAGACGCGCCCATCAATCGTAGTAGAACGTATCGGCACAGTCATAGACGACACCGTGATCCGGACAGACGTACTTGCAGTGGCGATGGTACAACTGCCGGCTACATCGCGGACAGGGCCGTCCGCCGGCCTCCTCGTTCATATCCACTCTCAGGCGCGGAACCACTATTGCTCTTTGGGAACGAAATTGGAACAACACCTTTTGCTGGCGACTCCCGAGAGCTGGTATGACCGACGACCTACTCGATACTCGCTGGGGGCGAGTACTCGTCAGCGGAGCTGCAGGCGTCACAGGTGTCGCCGGCTCGTACGCGCTGACGGGTGTTTCACCGGCGTTTCTCGCGTCGCCGGTCGAGCGCGCCCTCGCCCGAACGATGCCGGGGGCGATCCTCTCGTTTGCGATCACGACGCTGGGGAGCCTCGGTCAACAGCTCAACTTCCTGCTCGCAGTCGTGCTGACCGTGCTGTTCGTTGCCCTGGCGGCCCGGGCGGCGCTGATATTCGGCGACGCGGCGAACAACCGAGCCGTCCCCGCGCTCGGAACGGCGATCGTCGTCTGGGTCGGTGCCGTGATCCTGACCGACGAGGTCGTCCTGTCGGCGGGCGCGGCGCTCCCGGCCGCCGGCGTCGTCGTCCTCGCGCAGGCGCTCGACGCTGCCGGCAGTGTGACAGATCCCATCTCGGCGAAGCGACGGCGAGCACTGGGGACCGTCGGGGTGGCGCTGGGTGCCTCTGCCGTCGGGGTCACGGTCGGGCGCGGCCGGTCGCCGACCGTCACTGCCGACGACGCCCCCCCGCTCCAGGCTCCCGGGGCTGACCGTCAGGACGCCCAGGAGAAACTCGACAGGGCCGAGACGAACGGGCTGGACGTCGCCGGGCTGGAACCACTGGTCAGCGACCAGTTCTTCGAGGTCGACATCAACTCGATCGATCCCTCGGTCGACGCCGCCGACTGGTCACTGTCGGTCACCGGCGCCGTCGAGGAGGAACTCTCCCTCGACTACGAACAGCTCCGGACGATGGAGGCCCGCAACCAGTTCTCGACGCTGCGCTGTGTCGGTGAGTCGCTCAACGGCAAGAAGATGGACAACGCACTGTGGACGGGGGTCCCGGTCGAGCAGTTCCTCGAGGAAGCCGGCGTCCAGAGCGGCTGTGAGTGTGTAATGGTCCGAGCGACCGACGATTACTTCGAGGAGTTCCCGATCGACGCGCTCCGGGACGGACTGCTCGTCTACGGGATGAACGGGAAACTCCTTCCCCGGAGCCACGGCTATCCCGTCCGGCTACTCGTCCCGGGCCACTGGGGGGAGATCAACGTCAAGTGGGTCACCGAGATCGAGGTGCTCGAACAGGAAGCGCAGGGCTACTGGGAGAAACGCGGCTGGCACGGCACCGGCCCGGTCAAAGCTGTCGCCAAACTGCATCACACCGAACTGCTCGACAACGGTCAGCGGGTGGTAGGCGGACACGCCTACGCCGGGACCCGCGGAGTCTCGGCGGTCGAAGTCTCGACCGACGGCGGCGACACGTGGACGACGGCGACGTTGTCCGAGCCGCTAGCCGACGACGACGTCTGGCGACAGTGGTCCTACACCTACGAACCGCCTTCCGGCGGCCACACCGTCGTCGTCCGGATGATCGATCAGGACGGCACGGTCCAGCCACGCGAGGAGACCGGAACGTACCCAAGCGGCCCGAGCGGCTGGGTCTCCCGACAGTTCGCCTGATCGCTGTAGGAAGTCCCTACCCATTGGTACCGACACGATAACGAGGACGGTCTGGGACGGACTGCTGGTCTGTCATCTGTTGTTTCTACAGCCGATAACCGAGGCGGTTCTGGTGACCAGCCGGAACCGGCACGACGCGGACTTATCGCCCGACCAACCGGTCGAGGTGACGGAATTCGGCGGTCTCGGAGTCGCGTACGTCCCGTCCGAGGACGAAGCCTGGATCAGCGGTTGGGTCGACGTTCCGCGGTAGAAACCGGCTGCGGGCGGTGGAATCGAAGACGGCTCCGTCTGTCACACGCTCCAGCGTCTCAGTCTCGTTTCCGGTTCAACACTCGGACCAGCCACAGGACTCGCAGGTCTTGCAGCCTTCCGAGTAATACAGCGACAGCGAACTACACTCCGGACATTCCGGACTCTCGCCGGCGTCGATGATCTCCTGCTGGTCGCCCGAGGCGCGGGCGTCCGTCCCGGCATCGGTGTCGGGTTGTGCGGCCGTCGCACCCGGTCCACCGTCGGTCTGGGTAGTGCTATCGACGGGTGCCTGCTCCCCGTTGATCTCGTCTTCGGCTGTCTCTTCGAGTGTGGCCTGCTGTGGATAGGCCTTGTCGACCTCGCCGTCGAGGTACCGCCGGAGTGCGGTCCCGATGGCGTCCGGGATCGACTGGATCTGTTCGCCCTTGTCCCAGGCGACCTTCGGCGATCGGATTCCCTGGAGTTCGTCGGCGATCTCGTGGGGGCCGACACCCGAACGTAACGCAGTCGAGATGGTCTTGGCCAGCGCCTCGGTGAAGGAGGCGGTGAAGCCGCCGGAGTTGCCGATGTTGGCGAACAGTTCGAACGGTCGCTCGGCCTCGGGATCTTCGTTGATGTTGACGTAGAGTTTCCCGTAGCCGGTGTCGATGCGCTGGGTGACGCCGTGGAGGACGTCCGGTCGCGAGCGCTTCTCGGCGAACTCCGCCTGCTCGCCGTCGGCAGCGTCCAACAGTGACTCGACGGAGTCGTCGACAGCAGCCTGGACGGCTTCGTCGTCGAGGAACCCCTCGATACCGCCGAAGACCTCCTCGATCTGTGCGACGATCTCCTCGGCGTCCATGTCGGCGAACTCGGTGTTCTGGGCCCGCGTCGTCAGCACCTGTTTGCTGCGGGTGCCGTCGCGATAGTAGGTGACGCCCTTGCCGCCGTGGTCGTAAATGTACTCGAACACTTCGGCGGCGTCCGCGACAGTGGACTCGTTGGGGGCGTTGACCGTCTTCGAGATGGCCGAGTCGACGCCCTGCTGGCAGGCGACCTGGATCCCGGCGTGACTCTTCGCCGGGAGGGCACCGGTCGTGACGAACAGCTCGCCGATAGCGTCCGGAACGGTCGTGAGGCCGTCGATACCGTCGAACTCGTTGTTGGCCATCTGCTCCTGGGCCTCCTGTTTGACGGCCTCGACATCGAGATCGTTCTCCTCCAGCGCCCGGAGGAAGTAGTCGTCGAACTCGACGAGCATCTCGTCGCCCTGGACGTCGCCGGAGACGTTCTTGTAGTAGGCGACGTTGTAGATCGGCTCACAGCCACCGGTCGTGTTGCCGATCATCGAGGTCGTCCCGGTCGGGGCGATCGTCGTCGTGTTGTGGTTGCGGATGGGGTAGCCGTCGGCCCAGTCGTCGGCGTCCTCGCCGGTCTGGTGCTCGAACCACTCGCGGTACTCCGTCGGGTCGGCGTATTTGGACTTGTCCCACTCCTCGAAAGTCCCGCGCTCTCGTGCGAGTTCGTGTGACGCGGCCTTCGAGCCGTGGTTGATGTGGCTCATCAGCTGGCTGGCGACCTCGTTCGAGGTCTCGGAGCCGTATTTCATTCCCAGCTGGATGTACAGCTGTGCCAGGCCCATGATACCCAGGCCGATCTTGCGCATCTCCCGGACCTTCTCTTCGATCTCGTCGACCGGGAAATCCGACATGGTGACGACGTTCTCCAGGAACCGGGTGCCCATCTCGATACGGCGGTCGAACTCGTCCCAGTCGATCGCTTCCTCCAGGAAGGCCCCGACGGCCTCGGCTTCGGTGTCGTACTCGTCGGCGTGGGCGGCCTCCCAGACGCGCCAGTCCGGGGCGTCCTCGGCTGCCAGCGTCGAGAGGTTGATGTGTCCGAGGTTACAGGCCTCGTACTCTTCGAGCGGCTGCTCGCCACACGGGTTGGTCGCGAGGATCCGGTGATCCGGGTGTTCTTCGACGTCGAAGCTGTGCTGTTTGTTGACCCGTTCGAGGTAGATGACGCCAGGTTCGCCGTTCTCGTGAGCGCCCTCGACGATCCGCTCCCAGAGCTTCTCTGCGGGCACCGAGAGCACTTCGCCGGCCTCGACGAACTCGCCGAGGCCGAACGTCTCGTAGAGCTCCTCGGTCTGTTCGGTGGCGATGTGGGGTTCGTCGGTCCGCGGGTTGGTGAACGTGAACTCCTCGCCGTGCTTCAGCGCGTCCATGAAGGCGTCGGTGATCCCCACGGAGATGTTGAAATTCGAGAGATGGCCTTCGACGGCGTTTCGGAGGTGTTTCGGAACCTTTCCGTCTTCGCCGATGAGATCGCGGGCTTCCTCTAAAGCGTCGGCAAAGGAGTTGTGCGTGAAGTCGTCGGGGTCGTTGAGCCGCAGCGTGTGTGCGAGCGAGACGTCCTTGTTCTTGGCGTGGATGAACTGGATGACGTCGGGATGGGAGACGCGCATGACGCCCATCTGGGCGCCCCGTCGGGCGCCGCCCTGGGCGATCGTCTCGCACATCTGGTCGTAGGTCCGCATGAACGTGATCGGCCCCGAGGCGATGCCGCCGGTCGAACCGACCTGGTCGCCGTACGGGCGCAGACGCCAGAAGGCATAGCCCATGCCGCCCCCGGACTGGAAGACCTGTGCGGCCTCCTTTGCGGTCTGGTGGATGTCGTCGATGTCGTCTTCCGGCGAGTCGACGAAACAGGCCGAAAGCTGCTGGAGTTCGTCGCCGGCGTTCATCAGTGTCGGCGAATTCGGCATAAAGGAGAGTCGCTCCATCGACTCCTGGAACTCCGTGGCCGTCTCTTCGACGTGCTCGCGAACGTCGTCGGGGAGTTCCGGAACGACAGTGTCGTAGGCGAACTTGTTGACGTTGTACTCCGAGAGCGTCGTCTCGACGTCGTCGTCGACGCTGGTACCCTTCCCGAAGACCTCGTCGGCGAGTTCGTCGCGTCGAGGATGGTCGGGTTTGAGCTGGTCCGGCGTCACCGTCACGTCGGTGTCCTGCTTGCGGGCCTCGAACACCGCCTCGGCCAGCGCGATGTTCTTCGCGACCCGTTCGAAGAGATCCTCCTGTTGTTCGACGAGGTCGCCGTCGGCGTCCTTCCGGAGATACCGGGCCGGCAGGATGTTGTGATACGCGTTGTCGGTGAGTCGATCGGCGAGTGTCTCCCCCTCGGTGCGCTTGATCGGCAGCGAGATCTCGTCGGCGGAGAGTTCCGCGTCGCTCATCTGTCCATCGTCTCCCCGACAGCGGTCGTCTGTCGGTCGATACCCCGATCTACGGCTGACCCAATTCCTGTCATTTCTGGCGGCACATCTGTACTCATGGATGTCGTATAACGCTTCTGTCTGCGGATTCTGTCGGATTCCGTAGCTGTACGAGAGTCGTAACTACGGTGGTCGTCGGGCAATGCAACAGCGCGGCTCGTCTCGCCGTCGTGTACGACCACTAGCAACGGCGGTCGCTTCTTAATACTGTCCAGACCACGGTGAAAGTGAAACCGGACCTCCCCCAACCACGAGACGGAACTGGAACATCCAGTAGAAACGAACGGGGGTTTCGACTGGAGATAGCGATCACTCCCCCCCGAAACTGGCGGGGAGCAGTGAGCAATCGTACCGGGAGACACCGGAACAGCCACGAAGTATTTGTGCCAGAACGGTCTCGTACTAGTATGCTCTCCGTCCTACAACTCGGGAGTCTTCCCGGCCTCCCGGCGCTGCTGGCCGGCCTCGTCGCTATCGCGCTGGTGTTGCTCGTCGGCCGAGTCGTGATGAAGGTCGCCTGGCGACTCGTCGTCGTCGCGATCATCGTCGTCGCGACCGTCTGGATCCTGGGCGTTCTGGGGTTCCAGTTCTTCTGAGGGCAGACCGTCGGGAACCGACAGGTCGGCGGTTCAGTCGTCGGCCGAGCGCAGGAAGTTCCGGATGACGTCGTGGCCCACGGCAGTCAGGACCGACTCCGGGTGGAACTGGACCGCTTCGATCGGGTACTCGCGGTGGCGAACACCCATCACGAGTTCGGTCTCCCCGTCCGGGGTCGGCTCGGTTGTGGTCGCCGAGACGACGAACTCTTTGGGGACCGACTCGGCGATCAGCGAGTGGTAGCGCCCACCCTGGAACCCCTGTTCGAGGCCCCGGAAGACGCCCTCCCCGTCGTGGTCGATCGACGAGGCCTTCCCGTGGATGGGGGCGGGAGCGCGACCGACGCTCCCGCCGTAGGCGTACACCGCCGACTCTAACCCGAGACAGACCCCCAGTGTCGGCACCTCGGGACTGACCTCCCGGAGGACGGGAAGCGTCACGCCCACGTCGCGGTCGTTCTTCGGGTGGCCCGGTCCCGGTGAGAGGACGATGGCGTCCGGGTCGAACGCCTCGATCTCTGCCAGCGAGGCCGTGTTGCGGACGACCTCGGTCTCGGCGTGCTCGGAGACGTACTCGACGAGGTTGTAGGTAAAGGAGTCGAAGTTGTCGACGAACAGCACGCGCATGTTCTCGGGGACGGCGTCCTCGCCGGCTGGTCGGGCGGAACTCATCGCTCCCCCTCCGGAGCTATCTCGGCTCGCTCGTCGGTCCTGATCTCGTCCAGTGCAACCAGGACGCCGTCCATCTTCTGTTCGGTCTCCTCGTACTCGCTGGTGGGGTCGGAGTCGGCGACGATCCCGGCCCCGGCCTGGACGGTCACGCGGTCGGCGGTTCCCTCGCCGGCGGGCAGTGGCGCACCAGTCTCGACAGTGGCCGAGCGGATGACGATCGCGAAGTCGGTGTCCCCGCCCCAGTCGAAGTAGCCCACGCCGCCGCCGTAGGGACCGCGGGACGACGGTTCCAGTTCGTCGATGATCTCCATGGCGCGGATCTTGGGCGCGCCCGAGAGCGTGCCCGCGGGGAACGTCGCCCGCGCGGCGTCGAAGGCGTCGGCTTCGTCGTCGAGCGTGCCGGTCACCGTCGACTCGATGTGCTGGACGTGGCTGTACTTGAGAACGTTCATGAACTCGTCAACCCGAACGGAGCCGGGCTCAGAAACCCGGCGAACGTCGTTGCGCGCCAGATCGACGAGCATCGTGTGTTCGGCCCGTTCCTTGTCGTCGGCCAGCATCTCGCCGGCGAGGCGGCGATCCTCGACCGGTGAGTTCCCCCGCGGGCAAGTGCCCGCGATGGGGTTCGAGACGACGCGGTCGCCGGCCACGGAGACCAGCGTCTCCGGACTCGCCCCGACGATCGAGTGGTCGTCGTACCCGAGGAGATACATGTACGGTGACGGGTTGACCGAGCGTAGCGATTCGTACAGTCCCAGCGGGTCGACGTCCCCGTACAGTTCGCGGGTCCGGGAGACGACCCCCTGGTAGATGTCGCCAGAGAGAACGTACTCCTTGGCCCGTTCGACGGCGTCCTCGTACTCGTCCTGTGGACCCGCGACCTCGTCGACTTGGGTGAACCCGCCGGTAACCAGCGGCTCCAGGTCCGAGAGTACCGACTCGACGCGGTCGGCTTCGGCGGTGAGTTCGTCGTAGCGAGCGCCCGCGTCCTCCTCCTCGCGGACGACCGGCGTGAACACCAGTTCGACACTGTCCTCGACATGGTCGAACCGCACCGTCGCCGTCGTCAGCACGAACTGCGCGTCCGGGAAACGGGAGTCCGGCCGGTCTAGCCCGACCTCGTCGAGCCAGAGGTCGTAGACCGCGTCGTAGGCCAGAAAGCCGACGAGCCCGCCGTCGAGGTGTTGGCGGTCCATCTCCGGGAAGCCACGCAGTTCGACGTCGGGCATCGCCGCTCGGAGGTCGTCGACGACGTCGCCGCCGTCGGTCGTCACGAGGTCGGCGTATCGGTCGTCGAAGACCTCGACCTCACTGTCGTCGCCGGTGACCGTGACGACGGCACGGGGGTCGTACCCGACGAACGAGAACCGCGCGTGCCGGTCGTCGGTCTCCGGGGCGAAGGCGCCGTCCGGATCGCTGGAAGCGACCTTTTCGGCGCTCTCGAGCAGGAACGTGTAGTCGCCGGCGTCGACGTCGGTCGTCCGGCCGGTCAGCGCCGCGTAGGCGGTCAACGGGTCCACGTCGACGTCTAGTTCCGCGGCGGCGCGGACCACCACCGGCCGGTCGGCCTCCGCGTCGGCGACGAACTGCTCGCGCGAGCGGTCCAGCGTCACGCGGCTCCCCCCGCGGCGTTGGCGACGAATCGCGATACTGCGTCGTGGTTTTTCACGCCGCCACGCTCTTCGACGCCGCTTGCGACGTCGACGGCGAACGGGCGGACCGTCTCGACGGCCTCGGCGACGTTCTCGGGGGTCAGTCCGCCGGCCAGCACGACCGGCACGTCCAGGGAGGCGACCAGATCCCGCGTCCGCTCCCAGTCGTGCGTCTCACCGGTTCCGCCCGCGCCCGACTCGTCGACGGAGTCGACCAGCAGCGCGTCGGCCTGTGCCGCGTAGGCCCCGAGGTCGTCGGCCGCGGCGTCGACGACGGCGACGACCTGCTGTGCGATCCGGCGCCGCAGTGCCCCCAGTTCCGTCGGGGAGAGCCCCTCGTGGACCTGGACGGTGTCGGGTTCGACTGCGTCGACACGGCGGACGGCCTCCTGGACCGTCGCCGGCATCGTCACCAGCACGCTCGTCACGAACGGCGGGACGCCCCCGACGAGACGTTCGGCGGTGCCTTCGTCGACTTCGCGGGGCGTCTCGACCGGGACGCCGTGGATGACGCCGACGGCGTCGGCCCCGGCCGCGACGACGGCCTCGCGGTCTTCGGCCGAGGTCACGCCACAGATCTTGACCCGCGTCATACCCCGACCAGGTCCTCCAGCTTTGCCGCCGCGTCGCCCGACTCGATTGCCTGTCGGGCCAGTTCGACGCCCTCGGTGTGGCTGTCGGCGACGCCGGCGACGTAGATGGCAGCGCCAGCGTTCGCGAGGATGATGTCCCGTTTCGGTCCGTCGACGGTCCCCTCGACGATCCCCCGGAGGTCCTCGGCGTTCTCCTCGGGTGTGCCGCCCGAGACGGCCTCGATGTCGGCGGTCTCCAGCCCGATGTCCTCGGGCACCATCGTGTACTCCTCGATCCGGTCGCCGGTGACCTCCGCGACCGTCGTCTCGCCGTGAATGCCGATCTCGTCCAGACCGTCGCCGTGGACGACCAGGGCTCGTTCGACCTCCATCCGTGCGAGCGCCTCCGCGACGATCGGGACGAGATCGGGGTCGTAGACGCCCAGGACCTGTGCGTCCGCCCCGGCCGGGTTCGTCAGCGGGCCGAGGATGTTGAAGACGGTCCGCATCCCCAGTTCCTTGCGCGGGCCGATGACGGCTTTCATCGCCGGGTGGAACACCGGCGCGAGCATGAACCCGATCCCCTCGGCTTCGATCGCGTCCTCGACGGCCGGCGGTTCGGCTTCCACGTCGACGCCAGCCACCTCCAGTACGTCGGCGCTGCCCGACGAGGAGGACACCGAGTAGTTCCCGTGTTTGGCGATGGGGACGCCGGCCCCCGCCGCGACGATGGCGCTCGTCGTCGAGACGTTGATCGTGTCGTAGTCGTCCCCACCGGTCCCGCAGGTGTCGACGAGCGTCTCCCGCTGTGGCTCGATGGTGCGTGCGGCGTCACGCATCCCCTGGGCGAAGCCGGCGATCTCGGCTTCCGTCTCGCCTTTCGCCCGGAGCGCAGTCAGCAACGCACCGATCTGGGCGTCCGTCGCTTCCTCGAAGACCAGCCCCGCGACCTCACGAGCCTCGTCCTGTGTCAGGTCCTCACCGTCTGTGACGCGTTCGATGTACTCCTGCATGGAATCACCAATGAACTATTTCGTGTTGTGATGTACAAATCCGTACACTGACTTAACGTTGTCGGGCCGGGCCGATTCCGGTCCCGTGTGGGTCGAATCAACAGACGACGTGCGGATACCGAATCCGAAACCTTCAATTATACCCCCCGGCAAGAAGGAAGTGTACGAGGCAGCGAGGGTTCGTGGTCTAGGTCGGTTATGACACCTCCTTGACATGGAGGAGGCCGGCGGTTCAAATCCGCCCGAACCCATACTTTCTGTCGCGACCGACTCGGGAGCGACGAAACCGTCTGTGAAGATGTCCTCCCGCGGACTGGCGACGGCTATCGAGAATCACTACGACGAACCCGACCCATCGAGGAGGTGCGCGCCCGGCGAGCGTCGGCTCTCTCGCCGCTTGAACCCGACCAGGAGGTCTCTCAGACGATACTCACGTCGGCACTATCGCGGCTGATCTCGCTCTCGCGGCCGTCCTCGATCGCGTCGAGTCGGTCCATGATCGTATGGACGACGTCACCCTCGGTGCAGGGTGCGACGTGTGAGAGTTCGGCCTCGCGGTACTCGGCCAGCCCCATGACCGGGAGGACCATCGCGGTGTAGGCCTCCTCGGTGACCTCGGACTCAACGTCGGTAGTCTGGTAGAACGATTCGAGCGAGACGTTGTTCGAGAGCGCCCACTGTTTGAACTCCGCGACCCGGTTCAGGATGTACTTCCCTTCCGGCGTGCGTGCGGCGGCCGACTCCGGAGCGATCTGTTTGCCCCAGACGACGACGTTGTAGTCCGCGATCTCGTCCTCGCGATCGAGGCGTTCGAGGCGATCGAGTACGGCTTCCTGGCGCTCGTTTGCGCCGTCGGGGAGCATCGATCGGACGAACAGTTCGACGTGGGGGAGGGTGTCCTCGGTCATGTCTGTTACGAATCATACAGACGGAGCTACAAATAGATACCGTGGGTACTGTATACACAGCACGGAACTGTATATATTCCTTTGAGCCGGCGATGTCGGGTGGTTTCGTGGATCGGTTTACCATCGTTGTGGGTACGATCCGGCTGATCTTCCAGCGGAAATTCCGGTGTCGGGTACATTATATTTCGTGACTGTCTCGACGGTGAAGCGTCTCGTGCAGGCCGACGACCAGCGCCGGAACGACCACGATGAAGATGTGTTCCTCGATCGGAATGCCAAGGAGATCCACGCCCGTCCGCAGGCGGATCGCGAAGACCCCGACTGTGAGCGTATACCAGTCCCAGACGTAGGCGATCGGATAGAGAGCGACGATGGTCCGGGCCGCCATCCTGAGCGCATCCGCCCGGTATAGCAACACCAGCGCGACTGTCCCCCAGAGGAACTCGGTGACGAGGTACGTGTAGGGGCCGAAAACGCCGATGTCGGGAAGCATATCCGATGGACGTAGCACGGGTTCTAAAACCTGTCCGAGGTTTCCTTTGCCGGGAACCAAACCAAGCTTGATAACCCTACACGTCGAACTTCCGCGGTGTGAAGCACGATGGACATTGCTGACATCGCCACCAGAGAGTTTGTCGAGGTCGACGCCAACAAGCGCCTCGGGAAGGTCCGGTCGATCTTCGAGCGGGAGAATCCCAAGGGCATCATCGTCACCGAGAACGGTGAGTACGCTGGCGTCATCACGCAGAAACAGTTGGTCCAGTCCCACGTCGAGGACAACGCGAAAGCGGGGGCGATGACGAGCTCCGCGCCCAAGGTCAAGCGGACCGACGACGTGCGGAAGGTCGCCCGAGTGCTCGTCGAAGGCGGGACCAAACTCGCACCGGTCTTCGAGGGGGACTCCCTGTGGGGGATCGTCACCGAAGACGCGATCCTCGAAGCGGTCCTCGAAAACCTCGACGCGCTGACCGTCGAGCAGATCTACACGAAAGACGTCGTCACGGTCTCGGAAGATACCAACGTCGGGCAGGTCGTCAACCTCCTCCGGAAGAACGGTATCTCCCGGCTACCCGTCCTGGACGAGGACGATCAGTTGACGGGGATGGCGACCCGCCACGACATCGTCGACGTCGTCGTCCGCGATATGAACAAGGCGACCAGAGGCGACCGCTCGGGCGAGATCGAACGCATTCTCGATCTGCCAGTCTACGACGTGATGTCCAGCCCGGTCGCGACCGCCGACCTCGACGAGTCCGTTCGGGACGCCGTCGCCCGGATGCTGGAACACGACTACGCGGGCCTCGTGGTCACCCCCGCCGACGACGACAGCAAGGTCGCAGGCATCGTCACTAAGACCGATGTCCTCCGGGCGCTGACCTTCACCGAAGAGGACCACATGGACGTCCAGATCACCAACATCAAGCTCCTGAACACGATCAGCCGCGAGGACATCCGACAGTCCATCGAGAAGGTCGCGGACAAGTATCAGGCGATGCAGGTCCAACACGCCCACGTCCGTCTCCACGAACACAAGGAGAAACTCCGGGGCACCCCGCTCATCCAGTGTCAGATCCGCCTCCGGACTAACAAGGGCCAGGCTGCCGGCTCCGGCGAGGGGTACGGCGCCGAGACGGCGTTCAACGTCGCGCTCGACAAACTCGAACGCAACGTCCTCGAACTGAAGGGCGTCCAAGCCGACGAGGAATACCGCGGACAGCTACTTCGGAAGCTCGGCGAACTGTAGCTCACAGAGTACAAACGCGGTCAAACAGCCGCTGTGGGCTCGAACTCCCGTTCTCAGTTCCGTGCCCACTCGACGGCCGCGTCGAGGTCTTTGAAACTCTCGATCTCCGTGTCCGGGACCGCGACCTGAGATTTCACCGCCATCGCAGTCGTCCCGTCCGAGACGAAGCCGATCTTGTCGACGTCCGTGTACTCGCCGTTGGTTGACCACTCCTCGCCCATGTACTCCTGGGTCTCCCTGGCGAGGTTGGTCCCGTCACCGAAGACAGCCAGTGTCGCGTCGATGTCGGTGCGTTTGCCCCGCTCTCTGTAGTGTTCACTGGCTGCTTCCAGGTCTTCGTCGGCGAAGCCACGCCACCCCGCCATGAACCAGATACCGACGTTGCCACGCTGTTCAAAGGTCCATTCGTACTGCTCCGGGTCCGGAATCGTGCTGGACATACCTGATGGTGGCCGTACACGGTAATACCAATACAACCTAACAGTGTAGGCATCTCGAAGATCGGGGAGACGAAGCGGACAGTCGCCACCGCTCGAAGCGGCGCTACTGGAAGCCGATACGGCCGCTGCCGCCCTGGCGCTTCTGGGGACTGGAACCGCCGCCTTTGAAGTCCTCCTGCATCTGCTCGTAGTACTCGCGGATCTCGTCGGTGACGGTCGGGCGGACGTTGTCCATCGCCTGCCGGAAGTGACGCATCTCGACCTCCTCGGCGTCGTCGGCCTCGCGCAGGGCCTCGATGGCGGCCTCGCGGGCGATCGATTCGAGGTCCGAACCGACGAACCCGTCGCTGATCTCGGCCAGCTCACGCAGGCTCACGTCCGGCGAGAGCGGCGTGTCGTCCGTGTGGATCTTGAGGATCTGTTCACGGCCCTCGATGTCGGGTTCGCCGATCATCACCAGCCGGTCGAACCGGCCCGAGCGGATCAGCGCCGGGTCGATCATGTCCGGGCGGTTGGTCGCGCCGATGACCATGACGTCTTCCATCTCTTCGAGGCCGTCGAGTTCGGTCAGCAGTTGGTTGACCACTCGCTCGGAGACGTTCGAGCCCATGTCGCCGCCGCGGCCGGGTGCGAGCGAATCCAACTCGTCGAAGAAGATCACCGTCGGTGCGACCTGCCGGGCCTTCCGGAAGGTCTGGCGGATCGCCTTCTCGCTTTCCCCGACCCACTTGCTGAGCAGTTGCGGACCGCGCACGCTGATGAAGTTGGCGTCGGTCTCGTTGGCGACGGCTTTCGCCATCAGCGTCTTCCCGGTGCCCGGTGGACCGTACAGCAGGACGCCGGACGGTGGCGTGACCCCCATCCGCTCGAACTTCTCCGGGGAGTTCATCGGCCACTCGACGGCCTCCTGGACCTCCTGTTTGGCGTCTTCCAGGCCGCCGACGCTGTCCCAGGACATCTTGGGGAGTTCCACCAGCACCTCCCGCATGGCGCTGGGACTCACCTCGTTGAGCGCACCCTTGAAGTCCTCGCGTTTGATGATCATCCGGTCGATGAGACTCGGCGGGATGTCCTCCTCGTCCAAGTCGATCTCCGGGAGGTACCGGCGCAGGGCCTTCATCGCGGCCTCCTTCGTGAGGCTCTCGATGTCGGCACCGACGAAGCCGTGGGTCTCGGTCGCCATCTTCGCGAGGTTGACGTCGTCCGAGAGCGGCATTCCGCGGGTGTGGATCTGGAGGATCTCCTCGCGGCCGACTTCGTCGGGGACGCCGATCTCGATTTCCCGGTCGAACCGGCCCGGGCGACGGAGCGCCGGATCGACGCTGTCGACACGGTTGGTCGCGGCGATGACGATGACCTGGCCCCGCGATTCGAGGCCGTCCATCATCGTCAGCAACTGGGCGACGACCCGGCGCTCGACCTCGCCGGTGACGTCCTCGCGTTTTGGCGCGATGGAGTCCAGTTCGTCGATGAAGATGATCGAGGGTGATTCTTCGCTCGCGTCCTCGAAGATCTCGCGCAACTGTTGTTCGCTCTCCCCGTAGTACTTCGAGATGATCTCCGGCCCGGCGATAGAGAAGAAACTGGCGGAGGTCTCGTTGGCGACGGCCTTCGCGAGCAAGGTCTTGCCGGTCCCGGGCGGGCCGTGTAACAGCACCCCCTGGGGTGGCTCGATGCCGAGTTTCTTGAAGATCTGGGGATGCTTCATCGGCAGTTCGACCATCTCTCGCACCCGTTGGATCTCGTTCTGGAGGCCGCCGATGTCCTCGTACGTGATCCCGCCGCCGGTCTTCTCGAAGCCGCTGATCGGCTCCTCGCGCAGCTCCACCTCGGTGTCCTCGGTGATGAGGCAGACGCCGTCGGGCTCGGTCTCGACGGCGATCAGCGGGATGGCCTGGCCCGGTGAGCGCATGAACGGATGGTTCGTCGAGGACATCACCGGGACGATGTCGCGTTCGACGACCGGGCGCTTGAGGATCTGGCGTTTGACCATCCCCGCGGCGTCGGAGCCGAACTGGACCGACGCCTCCTCGGGCGGTGCCAACACGAGTTTGTCGGCCTTCTCGGCGTCGGCCTTCCGGATGGTCACGCGCTCGCCGATGCCCACGTCGGCGTTCTGGCGCGTGAAGCCGTCGATGCGGACGGTGTCGGTGTTCCAGTCCTGCCGGTCGGCGCGCCACACCTTGGCCGCAGTCGTGTCGCTGCCTTCGATCTCGATGATGTCACCGGGTGAGAGCTTGAGATGCAACAGCGTATCGGGGTCGAGCCGGGCGATCCCGCGCCCCGAGTCGTTCGGGTACGCTTTCGCCACTTCCAGTTGGACTTCGTTCATAGTAGAGTGAAGGTAGAGAGAACTCGGGTATCCCGGGAGATATGCTTTATGCTACCGGCGGACAGATCGCGTGGCGACGAGTTTTTATGTGGCGTGATACCACAGGTCAGTCGACGCGCAACGGCGTGGCGCTCTCGATCGCTTCGGCGTCGATATCCCCCCGTCGAAGCATCGTCGCTTCGCCGTCGTCGCCCGCTGCCAGCGAGAGGATCGCCGACGCACGCGTCGTCCCCTGTGGATCACCGGCCAACACGTAGTCGACAGCGTCACCGACGTGGTCGAGCGCCCGGTCGACCGTGATGAGGGTGTCGTCGTCGACGGTCCCGGACTCGTTCGCCGAGGTCATCGCCAGTGGACCGTCGACGGCCGCCGCCAAGTCACGCCACACTGGGTTCGAGAGACAGCCGATCGAGACCGTCCCGTCCATCGAGAGCCGCTCGTGCTGTCCGCTGTCGGCCTGTTCGACGACGAGATTCAGCGGGCCGGGCCAGAACGCCTCGATCAGCGCGTCGACGACTTCGGGGTCCGGATGCGTGCCGAACGTCCGCCAGTCGTCCGGGTCGCGGACGAACAGCGTCAACGGCTTGTGTGTGGGTCGGTCCTTGATCCCGTAGACACGTTCGATCGCGTCGGCGTCGTCGGGATCGACGGTCAGCGCCATGTTCGTATCGCTCGGCGCGACGACGACACCGCCGTCCGCGATACAGGCCGCGGCAGTCTCGACGCCCTCCGCTGTTGGCTCCAGGACTGGTGCGGTCATACCCCCGGTCCGAGACCGATGGTGATGTCCGTTGCGGTCGGTTGTCACGGTCACACACGGACACGTCGAAAGCCACCGACGACTGCCGCCATCGCCGTGATTGATAAGGCTGGATGCGATACCGGGGATATGGTCTTTCTAGTCCCGTTCGACGGATCGCCGCTCGCAAAGGCAGCACTCGACCGTGCGGTCACCTACGCCGCCGCCATGGACACCGACGTCGTCGCGGTCAGTTTCGTCCCCACGGGCTCGGACTACGTCGAGCGACGCCGGCGCGTCGATCCACACGAGGACTTCGCCGTCGAGAACGCCGCCAACGACCTCCAGCGAAAGATCGAGGAGACGACCGACGACGCGGAACTGCGTTACGACGATGTGAGCGCACAGTCCGCCAGCGAGTTCTCCGAGATGGTGAAACGAGTCGCCCGTGACGTCGACGCGACCGTCGTCTTCCTGGGCAGCGACGACACCGACAACATCGTCGTCCCGGTCGGGGAAGCCGCGGCCGGCGACAGCTACGACGTACACATCGTCCGGCGTTCCTGAGGGCTTTTTACCGACCGGGGTTACGTTCCGGTATGCGAACACTCGCTTTCGACGGCCGGACGGGAGCCGCCGGCGACATGTTGTTGGGCGCGCTGCTCGCGACCGGTGCCGACCGGTCCGTCCTCGATCCGGTCGAGTCCACACTCTCCGTCGAGTACGCTGTCTCGACGGTCGACCGCGGGGGGATCAGCGCGACCAGCGTCGACGTCCTCCGGACCGACGGGGACGACCACCACGACGATACCGACCACGGCCACAGCCACGCGGAGGGCCACGGCCCACACCGGAGCTATCGGGAGGTCGTCGACATCGTCCGGGGGATGGGGCTCCCGTCGGCTGTCGAGGGAGATGCGCTCGCCGTCTTCGAGATCCTCGGAGCGGCCGAGGCGGCCGTCCACGGGACCGACCTGGCCGAGACACACTTCCACGAGGTCGGTGCCGACGACGCCATCGCCGACGTGGTCGGGACCTCTCTGTTGCTCGCGGATCTCGACGTACAGCGTGTCGTGACGACGCCGGTGTCGGCCGGCGGGGGGACCGTCGAGATGAGCCACGGCACCTATCCGGTTCCGACGCCGGCGGTCGTCGAGATCGCCGAGCGGGCCGACTGGTCGCTCCAGGGCGGCCCGGTCGACGCGGAACTCCTGACGCCGACCGGTGCTGCCCTCCTCGCGCATCTCGCGGACGGTGTCGCGACGCTACCCACACTCCGGGTGGAATCGTCGGGCTACGGTGCGGGCGGACGTGCTCTCGACGACCGCCCCAACGTCCTCCGGGCGACCGTCGGCGACGACGGGGGACGACTCCGGCGGGACGAGATCACCGTCCTGGAGACCAACGTCGACGACGTGGCCCCGGAAGTGCTCGGCGATCTCCAGCGGTCGCTGACGGCGGCCGGCGCACGGGACGTCTCGATCCTGCCAACGACGATGAAGAAGTCCCGTCCGGGGCACCTCGTGAAGGTCGTCTGCAAGCCCGAGGACGCCCAGCGGGTGGCCCGCCGTCTCGCCGAGGAGACGGGGACGCTGGGCGTCCGCGAACACGGTGCCGGCCACCGCTGGGTGGCGGACCGGGAGATCGTCACCGCGACCGTCGAGGTCGACGGCGAGGAGTACACTGTCGACGTGAAAGTCGCAAGCGACAGCGACGGCGCGGTCTACGACGTAAGCGCGGAGTTCGACGACGCCGTCGCAGTCGCCGAGGCGACCGGGCTGTCAGTCCGGGCAGTGAGCGAGCGCGCCGAGCGAGCGTTCCAGGAGTAGTCAGGACTCGTCCTCGCGGTGTCGTTCCAGCGCTTCCTCGACGGTCAACTCGCCGACAGCGACCCGTCGAGCGAGCGCGTCGCCGATCGCGCGGTTGGTGTCGCTCTCCTTCCGTGAGCGGTCCTTGATCCGCTGGAGTTCGCCCGCCGTCGGGTCGATGTCGCGGCTCTGGATCTCCTCGCCCTCTAGCCGAGCGATGTTGACCGCAGCCAGCACGTCACCCATCCCGCGGGCACCGGTACCGAGATACGGCGTGGTCCCCGTCTCGTCGACGAGTTCGATCGGGACGTCCTCGATATCGTCGATCAGCCGCGAGCCCACGAGCCGCGCGCCGTCCCCGATACGGACTACGGGTTCGACGGCGTCTTCGACCTCCCGAGCGACGACCTCGGCCGCTTTCGCGGCGGGGACCTGGAACGCTGCGACGACCGTCTCGCCGTGGAGGACGGCGACACCGGGCCGCTCGCCGGGGTCGATCCCGACGACCGTCCGCCCGCCTTCCCCGCGGAGCGTCGCCATGACCGCCTCGACCGCTCGCCGTGGCTCCTCGGGGTCCGCCTGGACGACCGGAACCCCGTCGGGGAGTTCGACGTGTTCGCCGGCTGCGATGACCGCGACCGCGGCGTCCTCGGGCCACTCGTCGCCGGGCTCGATAGTCGTGAACTCGGTCCCACGGTCCCGAAGCTCGTTGACGACGCCGTGGTACACCTCGAAGTCCGCGGTCGCGACGACGATCACGACCGTAGTTGGCCGGCGACTCACTTACGCGTGCCGGCGTCCGGGGGCGACCGTCCCCGAGGGCTCGACCGTCGGTTCTGGACCGCCGAACCAGTCGACCGATTTTTATATCTATTGTGAGTGGTTCCCGGCAATGTCGACGATCGCGGCCCAGCGGGCCGATCGCAGTACCGACGGCACGTTCGCCTTCGCCGTGGGGCTGTATCTCGCGTTGCTTGCCGTCGCACCAGTGGTTACGGCGACCGCTGTCTGGGGCGGTGTCGGTGACGACGCAGCCCTCTACGTCGTCGCGCTCCTGGCGATCGCTGTCGTCACCGGTCTCGGCTGGCTCGCGACGTGGCGCCGGACCGGCCTCGCGGTCGCGTTGGGCGGTTCACGCGCCCGCTGGCTCCCGCCGCTGTTGGCGGGCGGCTACGCGCTCGGCTCGCTCCTCTTCGCCCCCGAGTTCGGCGTGCTCGCGCTCGTGGGATTCTTCTTCGGGCTACTCGCTGCGGTCGTCCCGGGCCTGGCGATGGGCTTCGTCGCCCGCTCGCGCTACACCGAGACGCTCCTGGCCGGTGCGAGCGAGTACGAGTCGTTCACCGCCGGTTGGCCCGACCGTGCGCGGAACCGACTGCTCCTGGCGATGCTCCCGGTGTTCGCGCTCGGTTGTGTGAGCATGGCTGCGGTGTTCTGGTTCGAACACGGCACGTGGCTCTGGTCGGTGGGCCAGTTCCTGCTCCCGGTGGCGACGATGCCGTTCAACAGAACGCAGGCCCACACCTACACGCTCAGCGACGCCGGCATCGAGCGGTCGATCCCGTTCGGGAAGACGGTCGCTACCTGGGACCGCTTCGACGGCTACAGCAGCACCGACGGGGGTATCGTACTCCGCCGCCGCTGGGATCTCGACATGCGGTTCGCGCGCGAACAACTTGACGACCCCGAGGCCGTCGTCGAAACCATCGACCGGTTTCTCCCTCGGCGGGACTGAGTGTTGCGAGCGTTTTTATCGGGACGCGACCAACGGACGGGCGTGAGCGACCACGTCTCGACCGGCTGTGCGCCGGTCGACGAGTTACTGGATGGGGGGTTAGAGCGGGGTGCCGTCACGCAGGTGTACGGTCCGTCGGCCGCCGGGAAGACGAACCTCGGGCTGTCGGCCGCGCTGGAGGTCGCTGCCGGCGGTGACGTCGCGCTGTACATCGACACCGAGGGGCTGTCGGCCGACCGGATGGAACAGATCGCGGCCGGCAGGTCCAGCGGAACCGACCAGACCGTCGACGACCTGGCCGGGCGACTGATCGTCTCCGAAGCGCTCGACTACGACGAGCAAAGCGAGGCGGTCCAGGACGCCGCCGAGTTCGCCGACGAGGTCGAACTGATCGTCCTCGACAGCGCGACGGGCTTCTATCGGCTCCGACGGGACGACGAGGACGGCGGGGAGACGCTCCGGGACGTCGCCCGCCAGATCACACACCTCCTCTCGCTGGCCCGCAAACACGACCTCGCGGTGCTGTTTACGAACCAGGTCTTTACCGACCCCGACAGCGACCGCACGACGGCGCTTGGTGGCCACACGCTGAACCACTGGTCCGGTGCGATCGTCCGACTCGAACGGTTCCGTGGTGGGAACCGCCGGGCGACCCTGGAGAAACACCGGGCCAAGCCCGCCGGCGAGACGGCGCAGTTCCGCATCACCGACGCGGGACTGGTCGGAACCGACGATGCGACTCCGGAGTCGCTGCGGTAGTTATATCAGGCTATCCAGGTCGTCGGTGGCGTACTCCTCGATGTCGGTGGTGTTTGCCTCCTGCGAGGCCGCCTCGTCGGCCCGATCCATGAACTCGTCGACGCGGGAGGACCGCTCGACGCCCGAGACGAGCACGAGCGCCGCGATCTTCTCGGAGTCCATCGGGAAGTCCCCACCGCGGACTTCCATGCTACCGGTCTCGTCTTCGACCCAGCGGCGCGCGCGCTCGACGCCCTTCCGGGTGAGTCGGTCGGGGTCGCCGGCGATCACTACCAGTGCCGATTCGGCCGCGACGGCGTCGGGCAGACTCATGCTCGTCAGCAGCGCAGAGCGGGTGACGCTCGTGATCGTGTTGACGTTCGCGGTCGTCTCCTCGCTGGCCGGCGCGCTGGCGTAGCCGAGTGCGGAGATACCGCCGCCACGGAGCGTGTTGATGATCTCCGAGGAGTCGACGACGCTCTCCCCGACGCCTTCGACGGCCTCGCCGGCCGCCAGTAGTATGCCGACCCGCTGGGCGATCGCGTCGTTGATGCGCTCGTAGCCTGCGGCGACGCTGTCGCCGCTGGCCCGCCAGGCGTCGTTGTCCACGAGTAGGAGGGAGTCGGCCTCCCGGACAGCGGTCTTCAGGGAGCGGCCGGCGTTGGCCTGGTAGAGCCCGCCCTCGTCCTGGCCGGGGAGGACGCCGAGGACGTAGACGGGGATGTCGTAGATGCGTTTGAGTTCGCGGGCGAGCATCGGTGCGCCGCCGGAACCAGTACCGCCACCCAGGCCGGCGACGATCATGATCGCCTCCGCCTCGGTCGTCAGGCGGCCGCCGAGGTCGTCCATGACCTCGGTCGCGTTCTCCTGCATGATCTGTGCGCCGAGTTCGTTGTCTCCGCCGACGCCGTGGCCTTTCACGCGGTCCTGGCCGATCAACATCGTGTCGATGTCGAGGTTCTGGAGGTCGGCACGCGCAGTGTTGACCGCGAGCGCGCCACAGACGGCGTCGAATCCCATCTGGTGGTCGAATTCGGCGAGGGCCTGGCTGAGTTTCCCGCCGGCCTGGCCGACGCCTATCAGGGCGACTTTCATACGCGACTAGTCGGCAGGCCAACTAATCAACGTTGTCCATCCGCTCACTCGAACGCGAGCGTGTAGATGCGTTTGCGGGCGTCCGAGAAGGAGAACCGCGAGTGGACGACGCCGGCGTCTTCGAGCCGGTTGAGCGCGTACCTGACCGTCCGGGGCGGCAGCATCGTCTCCTCGGCGACTTGACTCTGGGTCAGCGTCCCGTTGTACTCCAAGACCTTCGCGACGAGCTTCGCGCTCGGCGGAAGATCACTGACGGCGTCCCAGCCTGCCTGTTCGGTCTCTTCGGCGACCTCTACCTGTGTAGCGTCTGGTGCACTCATGATACCGTCCCTATCGGATACAAGATGATAATATTTACTGTTCCAGTTTATGCCTCACAAGAATCTACCGGCAATATAATCTCCAAAGCAGCGAGCCGAAGCCCCCCGAAAGTTTACGAGCGAGAGCCTCGCTGTATATGGTGTGGACGAAGTCGAGGTCAGCACGGTCGTCTACGTGCCGGCGGAGGAGATCTACGAGTTCCTCCTGGACTTTCCGGGCTACGCACGGTACTCGGAGTACATCGACCGCGTCGAGCAGGACGGCGACGGGACCCCGGGCACGCAATACGACCTCGTGTTCTCGTGGTGGAAACTCTCCTACACCGCCCGCTCGGAGGTGACCGGTGTCGAGCGACCGACCCGTATCGACTGGCGCATCGTCAAAGACATCGACGCCGACGGCTACTGGGCGGTCGATCCCGACCCCGAAGACGCGCCGGCGGACGTCGAGGACGCATCCCGCGTCGTCCTCCGGATCGCGTTCGACCCGGACTCGGCGTCCTCGGACGCCGTCGACCTGCCACGGCTGGTGTCGATGGAGTGGGTCATCGAGAAGGTGAAACCGCTCATCGAGAACGAGGCACAGCGGATCGTCGAACGTGTCGTCGCGGATATCGAAGGACAGCGCCGGGACGTGGAGCTGGAGATCCACACCGGACCGAGTTCGGTCTGACTACTCCGGGGTCTCGTAGTTCCCGCCGTAGCGCATGAAGATGTACGCCATCCCGAGCGTCGCGACCAGCACCGACGAGGTGGCGACACCGAGCATCTTCGCGCTGCCGGGGACCTCCGGCGGTCCGGAGGAACCGCCGCCACCGCCGGTGCTCTGGGTCGGGTAGTCCGTCCCGACGACGACGGCACCTTTCATCTGCAGGGACTGGTGTGGGACACAGATGTACGGGTAGATGCCGTCCTCCTCGAAGGTGTACTCGTAGTTGACGCCGCTCTGGGCAACTGCAGAGCCGGAGTCGAGCGGGCCACCCTCGGCGGAGACGACGTTGTGTCCGCCGCCGTTGCCGGTCCACTCCCACTGGACGGTCGCGCCGTTGTCGACGTGGATCGCCGCCGGGCCGAAGCCGTACGCGCCACCGTTGGCTTCGACGCCGACCTCGACTGTCGCCGAATCCTGCCCGGTCGCGTCGGTGACCGACCCGTCGAAGTTCCCGACCTGGTCGAGGAAGCCGCCGAAGTCCGGCGGCCCGCCGCCGCCACCGCCGCTGTCGGTTCCCTCTTCCTGTGCCACAGCGGTGCCTGCAGCGGCCGACACTGTCGTCGCCCCTGCGGCCGTCTGCAGGAAGGCCCGGCGGGACACGTCTGCACTACCGTCTGTCATACGCGGACTGTTAGGGGGTCCCCGTCCTGAATATGTCGGTTTCGAGTCGCTCCCGCCGGCCGGTTTCGCAACTGTTTTTCAGGGCCATCGCATAACTGTGGTGATGACTCAGCAGGACCACACAACCGACACAGCAGTGCGCTCAGAGGAGATGCCGATGCTCGGACTGGGAACCTGGCAGAACGACGACCCCAGTCAGTGCGCCGACAGCATCAGGACCGCTCTCGACGTGGGATACCGACACGTCGACACTGCACAGGCCTACGGGAACGAGGCCGCCGTCGGCGACGGGATCGCCGCGGCCGACGTCGACCGGGAGGACGTCTTCCTCGCGACGAAGGTCTGGATCACGAACCTCGCCTACGACGACGTGCTCTCGACGGTCGAGGAGAGTCTCGACGACCTGGGTGTCGAGAGCGTCGATCTGCTCTACGTCCACTGGCCCGCGAACACGTACGATCCCGAGTCGACGCTGGCCGCGTTCGACGAACTCCACGACCGCGGCGCGATCGATCGGGTGGGCGTCTCGAACTTCGAACCCAACCACGTCGAGACGGCGATGGACCACCTGGATGCCCCGGTGTTCGCGAACCAGGTCGAGATGCATCCGTTCCTCCAGCAAGAGGAACTCCGCGCGCACGCCGACGAACACGGCTACGAAATGGTCGCTTACTCGCCGCTGGCCCGCGGGGAGGTGTTCGGCCACGACGTACTCGCCGACATCGCAGCCGCTCACGACGCCAGCGAGGCCCAGGTCAGCCTCGCCTGGCTCCGCGAGAAGGGCGTGACCGCGATCCCGAAAGCCACGGGTCGGGACCACATCGTGGACAACTTCGGGAGCCTCGGGCTGACGTTGACCGACGCGGAGATCGACCGGATCGACGACATCGAGGTGACCGACCGGCGGATCAACCCGGATTTCAGCCCGGACGCCTGGAACTAAAACCGGAACGAACCGACCGTCTGTCGGCCGTCTAACCGGAGACGCGGGGCCTCAAAACTTTAACCACGGTGGAGCGAAACCACCGCGTATGTCCGTCGGGAGTCAGGGGGTCGTCGGGGGCATCCGTATCGATCTGAAACGGTTACACGAGACGTGGATGGAGCTGCTCTACCCGCGACAGCGCGACGCTGGCGATACGGTGCTCGGTACCTGGACCCCCGATTCGCAGTTCGGGATGGTGTTGTACCGGCTCTGGTCGGGACTGGGTGTCCCGGTCATCGCACTGGTGTATCCGCTGGTGCTGTTCGGCGTCGTCGTCCGCTATCAGGCCCGGCGGATCGACGGGACCGCGACCCGCATCGGCCTCGTCGGCGTCGTCCTCCTCTCGGTCCTCGCCTGGGGCGGGTTGACGGCGTTGGCCCGGTTCCAGTTCGAACTCTCGGCCGGCGAACTGGCTGCCGTCGCGGCTGCCGGCGGTGTGGCGACCGTCTCGGCCGCGCTCGCCGTGGGTACCCGCTCGGTCGGTGGTCGAGTGACGACGGTCCTGTTCTCCTACCCGTTCGCGGTGACGGCTATCTTTCTTCCGCCGGTCGTCGCGGCGCTGTACTCGACGGCCGCCCCACAGGTCGCACTCTCTGCCAGTGATACGCTCTCGCGGTGGCTCCTGTTCGACGTGCTGGGTCGGCAACACACAGTCTCGCAGTTCTTCATCGAGAACTTCGAGCGCCAGGGCCTGGCCTACGTCCTCATCTGGCTGGGTATCTCGGTCCCGCTGGGGTGGCTACTGGGACTGTTGGTGACGCTCGCGGATCTGGTCCGACCGAAGGACTGAACCCGAACAGGGGACCGACCACGACAGTTACGGGTCTGTGGACCTAACCGCCGCCTGTCATGCAATTCGACTTCACGCGCTCGGTGGTTCCACTCGTCGTGATCGTCGCCGTCGCGACTGTCGCTCTCACGACCGTGATGACCCCCACAACAGTCTTTATGATGGTCCTGCCCTCGATGATCGTCTTCTCGGTCGTCGCGTTCTTCCTCGGGATGAAAAACGGCGAGTTCCGCGCTTCACACTGAGACGTCGGCGGGCCGAATCACGCGTTCTTCCGGGACCGACTCGTCGACAGCGACGGCCACGTCCGCGACCTCGTCGCTGTCCCGCCCCAGCATGACCGTTCCGCCGGCCCGCATCGGCGCGAGCACGCCGGCGACGAGCGCGCCCGCGGTCGTGATCGGCGCCCGCAGCGCGACCGTCGTCCCCTCGTCGATGTCGGAGTCGGCCGCGACGCGTTCGCTGGCCGCGAGCAACGCTCCGTGGGTGTAGGTCTCGTCGGCTGCCAGCACCGGATCGTCGGGGGCTAACTCGGCTGGCGGGGCCAACGGGTTCTCGCTCCACAACTCCCGCTCGAACTGGGCGACTGTCGGGTCGTCGCTGGGGCCGCCGTACGCCAGCGCCTTCGTTCCCGGGCCGAGTTCGTAGCGGTCGAGCCACGCCGCCGGTGCGACGAGCGCGGTCGCGTCGACGGCACCGGGCGGGTCCACGTCGACGACGGCACCGTCCAGCGCCGCGGCGAGAAACGCCAACACGGCGTCGGGGGCCTCCCGGAGATAGCCGGGTTCGTCCCCCTCGGTCGGGTTCTTGGGTCCCACGACGACGGCCACCCGCATCCCCTCGCGGACACCGTAGTGGCGAAGGAGGTTCCCGCCCTTCCAGACGTTCGTCCCGAAGTCGGTGTAGCTGTAGGGAGCACTCCGCTCGGGAGCAGTGAACAGGACGCCCTCGCGTTCGCGGGCCGCGGCGACGAGGTCTCCGAGTGTCTGCATGGATTCGGGTAGGAACCGCTCGGCCAAAAACCGGCCGGAAACCGCAACGCCGATAGGACAGCCCCGATCCGTTCCGCTATGGACGAACAGGACCGAGTCGCCGCCTTCGTCGACGACCACGACCTCTCGGCACCGCCAGCTTACCGACTGCTCGATCTGGCCTCGGAACTGGGCGAGGTCGCCAAGGAACTCAACGAGTCGACGGCCTACGGGAGCGACCCCGGACGCGCGACCGCCGCCGAAGACGAACTCGGGGACACGCTGTTCGCGCTGCTTGCGCTGTGTTCGGAACTGGACGTCGACGCCGGCGAGGCGTTGGAGACGGCGCTGGCGAAATACGAATCGCGCCTCGACGACGCGGAGACGCCGGCCAGCGGAGAGTAACCGAGACAGGACCTGACCTGCCAGAGCGCTACAGTGAGTTCTTCAGTTTCTCGAAGAACCCTTCCTCGACCTCGACCTCCTCGCCGCCGGCCTCGGCGAACTGTTCGAGGGCCTCCCTCTGTTCGCCGTTGAGCGAATCCGGGGTGACGACCTGGACCTGGACGTAGAGGTCACCCTGGCCCCGTCGGCGCAGACGGGGCATCCCCTTGCCCTCCAGACGGAACACCTCGCCGCTCTGGGTCCCGCTGGGAACGTCGACCTCGACCTCGCCGTCCAGCGTCGGCACCGTGATCGTGTCCCCGAAGACAGCCTGGGGGAACGAGATCGGGTGTTGATACGAGAGGTCGTCGCCATCGCGTTCGAAGTCGGGGTGGTCGCGGACGGTGACCTCGATGAGCAGATCGCCGTTGGGACCGCCGCGTTCGCCCGGCGCGCCCTCTCGTTCCATCCGCATCGTCTGGCCGTCGGCGATCCCTGCCGGGATCTCGACTTCCAGACTGGCCTCGTTGTTGACGACGCCGTTGCCGCCACAGGTCGAACACGTCTCGTCGTACAGCGTGCCGTCGCCCTCACAGCGCCGGCAGGTCGCCGTCTGCTGGACCCGTCCCATCGGGGTCTGCTGGACGCGCGTGGTCTGGCCCTGGCCGTTACACTCCGGACAGGTCTCCGAGTCAGTCCCTGGGGGGTGTCCGTTCCCGTTGCAGTCCTCACACTGCTCGGGCCGGGTGACGGTCAGTTGCTTCGTCGCGCCCTCGTAGGCCTCTTCGAGGTCGATCTCCATGCGCGTCTGGAGGTCCTGGCCCTGGCGCGGGCGGTTCCCGCCGCCGCGGCCGCCACCGCCGCCGAAGAACTGATCGAAGATGTCCTGCATGTCGAAGCCGCCGGCACCGCCGAACGGGTCCCCGCCCATCCCGCCGCGGCCGCCGGCCCCACCGGCGCCGCCGGCACCGCCGCGCTTTTCGGCCTGCTCGAAGCGTTCGTGACCCATCTGGTCGTACATCTGGCGTTTCTCCTCGTCGGTCAGGACCTCCTTTGCCTTCTTGGCCTGCTTGAACTTCTCCTCGGCGTTGGGGTCGTCGCTGACATCCGGATGGTACTCTCTGGCTTTCTCCCGATACGCCTCCTTGATCTCGTCTTCAGAGGCGTCCTGCGAGACGCCCAGTATCTCGTAGAAGTCCTGGCTCATTCGTTGTTGTGGGATATACGGTTGACGTACTTGAAAAGAACGGGTCCGGGACGGACCGTCTACCCCGTTCTGACTCGGAACTCGTCGAACGCCGCGGCGACGTCCGGACCGGTTGTCGTCGTCTTCGTCCGCAACTGGAGTTGAACGGGCCGGTCCGTCCAGTCGGCCGTCGTCTCGTACGTCCCGGTCGCGCCGTCGACGGTCGCAGTCACCACCTCCGCCGACACGGACAGAGTTAGCGACGACCAGTCGGTCCCGACCGTCCGGGGGAGGGACGTCCACCCGGTCACTGACCCGCTCTCTCCGACCCACTCCTGTATCTTGACGGCGTTTCCCGACTGCATCGGTCCGACCGCGACCTTCGCGAAGGAGTCGGGATCGACCAACGCCAGGCTAAAACTCGCTCCGCCACCGCCTTCGATGACGTACCGGCCAGCCACTGACGCCGATACCTCCCCGCAGAACCGCGCCCGCGACCGGAGTACCGACTCGAAGTCACTACTCCGTGCGCGTAGCAAGACGCCGTAGTCGCCGGAACGGGCCTGTTCCGTCGTCCGTTCGACGCTGTATCCGGACGACTGGAACCGATCGTCGAGGGGCCGCTCGAAGCCCGATTCGAACGCGGACAGACAGCCGCCCGATCCCGTGGTCCCCGCCCCTCCGCCGTCGGTCGGCGCGGGAGTCACGGGTGTCCCCTGTGGGGCCGGTGTCGGGGTCCGGCCTACCGAGTCCGGCGTGTCGCCCAGCGGCCAGTCGAACTCTACGTCGCTTCTCGGGTTCGAGACGGACTCGGCGACCCCGGCGAGGGCAAGCCCGCCGATACCCGCCAACACCGCACGTCTCGTCCGTTCGCCCCCGACCATACCGGCCCGTCTCGACCCAGTCACCTAAGTGTCACGTCGCCTCCTGGGACCGCGGGGCTTATTTCGGAGCCTGCGGAGTACCGAACGATGACACGGCGACCGTCGGCTGACCGGGGTGGGATCACTGCTGAGCGGCTGGCCATCTGGACGCTGGCGGGACTGGCCATCGCTGGCCTCGCCGTATTGGCCGTCGGTCCCGGCGCCGACCTCCGGACCTCGGCGCCCGATATCACCGTCGAAACCGCGTTCGACGCCGAGTCCGGATCGGTGACGCTCACTCACGCCGGCGGCGACCGGTTGACCGGGACCAGTACCCACAGGCTCGCTGTCGTCGTGGCTGACGCCGACAGAAACGCCACGACGACCGTGGTCTGGGCCGACGACTCCCAGCTACCGGTCGAACAAGGGGATTCGTTCACCGTCGACGACCCACGTGTCGACAGCGACGGGGACGGTGACTACCTCGACGGTGACGCCTCTGTCGGATTCTACCTCGAAGCCGGTGACACTGTCGCCGTAGTCTGGACCGGTCGGCCACTCGGTGCTCCCGACGCGCGATCCGTCACCGTCGGCGAGGTGACGCTGACCGACGACGGCTGACCCCCCGTCAGCTCACTGGAGTGGAATCAGCGACCCTCTCTCCCGGCGTATCGTCGACCCGCGCATGTCCAGCCGAACGCTGCCGGCATGTCTCCCGCTAACCGATCCGGTATCCGCCGGCTATCGGAGCAGCCTCCGCTTTCGGCTCGGCTCCTCGGCAGGTTCGGCTTCGCGAACAGAACGACGGCGAGAACGAACAGCACTGCGTCCGATGGGCTGTTGCACCGGACGACGGGGAGTGTCAGTTACTCCTCGTCGTCTTCGTCGACGTCCTCGAAGTCGGCGTCGACGTACTCCTCGCCCTGGCCGGCCGCACCGCCTGCTGCACCGCCAGGACCCGCGCCGCCGGGACCGGCAGCGCCGCCCGGCCCTGCCCCAGCGGCACCGCCTGCCGCACCGCCGGCGGCCTGCTGGGCCTGGCCTTCGTACATCTGCTTGCCGATCTCCTGGAGTTCCTCGGAGAGTTCCTCGGTGACCTCCTCGTAGTCCTCCTTCGTGGCGTCCTCGTCTTCGAGGACCTCCTGGACGTCCTCGATCTTCTCCTCGATGTCGCTCTGGAGGTCCTCGTCGATCTCTTCCTCGTTCTCCTCGATGAGGGTCTCGGCGCGGCGGATCGACGCCTCGGCTTCGTTGCGGGCCTCGATGCGCTCGCGGCGCTGCTGGTCCTCTTCCTGGTGCTCTTCGGCTTCTTCCTGCATCTCTTCGATCTGCTCGTCCGAGAGGCCGGCACCGCCTTCGATGGTGATGTCCTCGCGGTTGCCCGAGCCCTTGTCCTCGGCTTCGACGTTGACGATGCCGTTCTCGTCGATGTTGAACGTCACTTCGATCTGCGGGGTGCCGGCGGGGGCCGGCGGGATGCCCTGCAGCGAGAACGCGCCGAGCAGTTCGTTCTCCTCGGCGATCTCACGTTCGCCCTGGAAGACGCGGATCTGGACCTGCGTCTGGTTGTCCTGGGCGGTCGTGAAGATCTTGGACTCCTCGGTCGGGATCGTCGTGTTCTTGTCGATGAGTCGCTCGAAGAGGCCACCCTTGACCTCGACACCGAGCGAGAGCGGCGTCACGTCGAGCAGGACGATATCGTCGACGTCGCCCGAGAGGACACCACCCTGGATCGCCGCGCCCAGCGAGACGGCCTCGTCCGGGTTGACGTTCTTCTTCGGGGACTGGCCGGTCATCTCCTCGACTTTCTCCTGGACCTGTGGCATCCGGGTGGAGCCACCGACGAGGATGACCTCGTCGATGTCGCCCTTGTCGTAGCCGGCGTCGGAAAGCGCCTGCTCCGTCGGGCCGACGGTCCGCTGGATGAGGTCCTCGGTCAGGGACTCGAACTTCGCACGGCTGAGCTTGCTCTCCAGGTCGAGCGGGCCGTCGTCGGTCGTCGCGATGAACGGCTCGTTGATCCGGGTCTCCTTGCGCGAGGAGAGTTCGATCTTGGCCTCCTCGGCGGCCTCGGTCAGCCGCTGGAGGGCCTGACGGTCCTCACGGAGGTCGATCCCGTGTTCGTCTTCGAACTCGTCGGCCAGGTAGTCGATGATCGCCTCGTCCCAGTCGTCGCCGCCGAGGCTGTTGTCCCCGTTCGTGGCGACGACCTCGTAGACGCCGCCGCCGAGATCGAGGATAGAGACGTCGAAGGTCCCCCCACCGAGGTCGTAGACCAGCACCGTCTGGTCTGACTCGTCGTCGAGCCCGTAGGCCATCGCCGCGGCCGTGGGCTCGTTGACGATGCGCTCGACCTCGAAGCCGGCGATCTCGCCGGCGTCCTTGGTCGCCTGCCGCTGTCGATCGTTGAAGTAGGCGGGGACCGTGATGACCGCCTTCTCGATCTCGTCGCCGAGATACTCCTCGGCGTCCCGTTTGATCTTCTGGAGGATCATCGCCGAGACCTGCTCGGGCGTGTACTCCTCGCCGTCGAGCGTGACCGTGTAGTCGTCCTCGCCCATGTGGCGCTTGATCGACTGGATGGTCTGCTCGGGGTTCTTGACCGCCTGGTTCTTCGCGGGCTTGCCGACAAGCCGCTCGCCGTCGTCGAACGCGACGACGGAGGGTGTCGTGCGTTCGCCCTCGGCGTTGACGATAATTTCGGGGTCGTTACCTTCCATGACCGCGAACGCGCTGTTCGTGGTCCCGAGGTCGATACCCAGAATCTTGTTGCTCGCCATCTTACCCTCTTCTACCGGATTGGGCCGGTTAAAAGTTGCTAGATGGGTCGGTCAGAGAACGCCGCGGAGTACCCTTCTGTGTACAGAATTCGAGGAGTCGTCGAGTAGCGACCGGAGCGTATAACACGTACCGCAATTCGACTGGTTCCCGCTCGGCACGAACGCGGATCGGCGTCCCGCTGCCGCCGCCTCGCAGTCCCACGGTCACCGCTCGGCTGTCCGGAGACGGTGCCCGAAGGGAACCGTCACCTACTCTTCACTGACGGTAACCTGCGCCTCTCGCAACACCTTCTCGGCCATCTCGTACCCCGGCCGATGGACCTCGGCGATCGTGCCGGCGGCCTCGTCGCTCTCGACACGGGCGAGTACTTGATGCTGTGTCGGGTCGACATCCTGTCCCGGGTCAGGCTCGATCACGTCGACGCCTTCCGCGTCGAAGGCGTCGTCGAGCTGGCGCAGCGTCGCCTCGACGCCGTCGCGGATGTCGGCGTCCTCGTCCTGTTCGAGCGCCCGCTTGAGGTTGTCCCGGACGCCGAACAGGCGGGTGACGAGATCCTCGGTGGCCCGTTGTTTCTCCTCTTCCTGGCGCTTCTCCATCCGCTTTTTGAAGTTCTGGAAGTCCGCTTGCTTGCGCTTGAGCTTCGACTCCAGTTCGTCTCGTTCCGCTTCCAACGAATCGCGATCGGCTTCGAGCTGTTCTGTCCGAGCACGCAGAGCAGCCAGTTCGCGGGCGATATCGTCCGCGCCGGCCGTTTCGACACGCTCGCGGAGGTCGTCGTCGACTTCGAACTCCCCGTCCTCGCCGACGACGTCGGTCAGGTCGATCTCGTCCGTATCGACACCCTCGGGGGCCTCTTCGAGGTCGCCAGCGGGCGCGTCACCCGATCCGTCCTCGGGTTCCGTCTCGTCCTCGGCAGCGTCCTGCTCGGTCATGGACGATCCAACGGCACGAGCGGGTAAAAGGATTCAGAAACACGACCAGTCGCGCCACGGGGAACTATATATCGAGGGGGTGACAGACGAGATATATGCAGCCTCCGTCGGCCGGTTCCGTGATCCCGGACTGTCGTGGCTCGGCGAGCGAGGGATCCCGATGAGCGACGACGCGATCTACGTCGAGCGCCGTGTCGACGGGTCACTGGACGCGGTCTGGGAGCGGACACAGGAGCCGGACGAACACGAGCGGTGGGACCTGCGGTTCTCTGAGATCGATTACCTTCCCCGCGAGGAAGGCGACCCACAGCGGTTCACCTATCGGACGGGGATCGGTTTCGGACTCGCCGTCGAGGGGACCGGCGAGTCAGTCGCCACGAACGAGGACGGCGAAGAGACCACCTCGGTCCTCTCCTTTGCCAGCGAGCAGGCTCGCTCGCTCATCACCGAGGGACGGGGGTTCTGGCGGTACGTCGAGACCGACGACGGAGTTCGGTTTCTGACGGAGTACAACTACGACACTCGCTGGGGAGCACTCGGCCGTCTGGTCGACCGGGTCGCGTTCCGCCCGCTGTTGGGGTGGGCCACTGCGCTCAGTTTCGACGTGCTGGCCCGCTGGGTCGAAGACGGGACGCCGCCGGAGACCAGCTATCGGGCGCTGCTCGCCCACGCAGTCGCTCGCGTGGGACTCGTACTGATCTGGGGCTACCAGGGTCTCGTCCCGAAACTGCTCGTCGGACACCCGGCCGAACTCGCTCCCTTCCGTCGGCTGGGCCTCGGGGCGATGGCCCAGGAGGCCGTCATCGCACTGGGCGTCCTCGAACTGGCCGTCGGGGTCGCGCTGCTGTGGCGCTGGCGCTCGGCGTGGCTGGCGTATCTCGCCGGTCTCGCCCCGGTCGGCCTGACCGCCGGAGCAGTTATCGCGGACCCAGCGGTCGCGCTCGGCCCGTACAACCCCGTCGTGACGACCATCGGGATGGCCGCGCTCGGGGTCGTCGCCGGCTCGCTCGCGGGCGATCTCCCCACGGCGCGGAACTGCCTGCGGACGCCTCCGGAGGAGTGACCGGGATGGGGGTCCCGGAGCGTGATCGGCTCCCAGCGCTGGCCGACGCCAGTGCCGTTTTCGGGGCAGCCGGCTGGCTCGCGGTCGTGCTCGCCGGCGTGTTCGGCCCGATCCGCGATATCGTCGCACTGGCGATGCTCGTTCTCGTTCCGCTCGCGCTTCGACTCGCAGACACGCCGCGACGCGACGGGACCCGGTCGGGCTGGTACCGGGCAGCCGTGGTCGGCCAGCCGGTGGCGGCCGTCGCCGGCGTGGTCTCGCTGACGCTCCCGGCGGGGACGACGGCGACGCTCGTGGCGGTGCCCTGGGCGCTTGCGACCGTGCTCGTCGCGGGCTTTGGCGCCTGGCGACTCCTCGGACGCGGCCCCTGGCCGGTCGAAGAACTGGCGGTCGACGCCGGCTTGCTCTACATCGTCGTCGGAGGCGTCGCGTTGCTGTTCGACCGCTCGGGGACCGCGCTCGTCTTCGAGCCACTCATCGTCACGCTGACCATCGTCCACTTCCACTACGCCGGCTCCGCCCTGCCGGTGCTGGCGGGGCTTGCCGGCCGGGACGCTCCCGGTGGATACCGCGGTCGGCTGCTCCGGGCGACGACCGGTATCGTCGTGATCGGCCCGGGTATCATCGGCATCGGGATCACTGCGGCCGCGCTCGATCTCCCGTTCGCGGCCGTCGTGGAGTTCGCTGGTGTCGCCGCTTTTACCGTCGCTGTCGCCGTGTTCTCGCTCTCGGTTCTCGTCGGTGTGGTTCCTCGCCGGGAGAACGGCGCTCAGCGACTGCTACTCGGTGTGGCCTCCGTCGCAGTGACGGTCTCGATGGGGTTTGCGGTCCTCTACGGGCTCGCGCGGGCGACGGGCGGGACCTACCTCGGTATCAACGCCGCGTCGTTCGACCTGATGGTCACCTACCACGGCCAGCTCAACGCCTACGCGTTCGCCCTCCCGGCGTTGGTGGGCTGGCGACTGGCGATCCCCGGCACTCGCTCCCGCCAGCCCGGCGTCGCGTTCAGTCGCCTCCACGGTGGCTGGCGTATCGGCCCGGAGTTCCTGGACCGCAGGGGAATGACGACAGACGCGGCCGTGACTGGGATGGTCACGACCGTCGACGAGTACGCACGTGCCGGGTTCGATCCCGATGCGGTGGCACCGGCGGTCACACGCTTCTACGAGCACTCCGGGAGCTACGAACTCTCCGTCGACCCGGCCTGGGACACGCCGTGGCGAACGCTCGCAGCGCTCTACCGGCCGCTCGCGGTCCGGGTGGGACAGCTCTCGGTGCCACGGCAGGCCATCGGCGGCGACGCGGTCCTCCGGGGCCGTGTCGTCGGGGTCGACACCGGCGAGGGACGGGCCGATCAGCGGGCGTGGATACGATCGAACGCCGACCGTGTCGACGACGCCCGGCGGATGACCTACGTCGGCGTCTACGATCGCTCTGTCGCCGACGACACGGCGTTTCTCCGCGTGGCGTTTCCGCTCCCGGGCGGGAACCTGACCGGACTCCTCCGCCTCGAAAACGGCGGCAGCGACGGCGACGGACTGGTGCTCTCGTCGTTCCCAACGCCGGGAAACGCCGACGACGCGGGGCTGTATCTCGTCGTCGGCGGGGTCGGCCTGCGGCTCCCGCTCAACGAACGGCTCGTCGTCGTCCCCGACGGCGACGGCGTCCACGCGACACACCGTGTCGAAGCCCTCGGTCTCAGGCTGTTCACGCTGACCTACGGTATCCAGCCGACCGACGAATCACTGATGCTGGGACCCACGGCACAGTAGCAGGGCCACGTTCACGGTCTGAACCCGAAGGCGTCGGTGTCGTATCGCAGTTGCGCGCGGTAGTCGTCCCACTCGTCGAGTTCTCGCAGGCGATATCTGGCGAACGGGGGGTTCCGGACGAGTTCTAGTTCGACGAGCCGCTGCCGCACCGGTTCGTAGAGTTCGTCCCAGTCGAGCGATCGGACCTGTTCTTCGGGCTCGCTGTCGTCTGCGACGAAGGTAACGCCGTCGTCGGTGCGTTCGATCACTCCGTACTGGAAGCGGGACCAGACGGTGTACTCCTCGAACGGGATCGACTCTGTCGGCGGACCGACCCGCCGATACTGTGCCTGGAATCGCTGGTTCGTGTCGGGACCGCCCCAGAGAACGCCTCTCGAGAGGAGTTTGATCCGTCGCTCGACGTCGACACCACCGTTGTAGACCACTCGGGCATCGGTGTACGCTCGACGCTGAAACTGCTCGCGCAGTTCCTCGCCGTGGTGGACGTCCTCTTCGTACTGATACGGTAGCGGCGTCTTCCGCGCGCGCTGGAGGATCGAGAAGCACTCGCTTCCGCCCCGTGCCGGCCCATCGGTGGCTCGCCCCCGCCAGGTCTCCGGGTCGGTCTCGTCGGGATCGACCCATCGTGCCATGCTAGCAGTTACCTATGGACGTAGATACGTGTTACTCTCCCAACAGCCGTCGGTGCCGCAGCGTTCAAGCCGCCGCCTCACGGAGTCCCCGACGTGTCGTTGACGCTCAGTTACGACAGCGGGACCGTCCGTCTGCAGGGTGACTATCCGGCCGATCTCCCTGGCGTACAGGCCGACGAGCGGTCGAAAAGTGGGCGTGCCCCCGCCTACCGGTACGCCGACCTGCGACAGGCACTCGACGAGGCCGGAGTCACGTACACGGATCGAGTGCTGTCGCTCCCCGATCTGTCGCTCTCGACGACCTACGACCTCCGAGCGTACCAGCGGACGGCACTGGACGCCTGGCACGACGCCGGCGACAGGGGGTGTCTCGAACTCCCGACCGGCAGTGGGAAGACAGTCGTCGGTATCGCCGCGGCGGTCGCCCTGGGGACGCCGACGCTCGTGGTCGTCCCGACGATCGATCTCCTGGACCAGTGGGAGCGGGAACTCGACCGGGAGTTCGACGTACCGATCGGTCGACTGGGCGGGGGCGAGCAACGCCTCGAACCCGTCACGGTCGCGACCTACGACTCTGCCTATCTCAGGGCCGACGAGATCGGCGACCAGTTCGGTCTCGTCGTCTTCGACGAAGTCCACCACCTCGGCGGTGAGGGGTACCGCGACATCGCGCGGCTCCTGGCGGCCCCGGCCAGACTGGGATTGACAGCGACCTTCGAACGACCCGACGGCGCACACGAGGTGATCGAGGATCTCGTCGGGCCGGTCGTCCACCGCATCGGCGTCGACGACCTGGCGGGCGAGCACCTCGCCGACTACGACATCAAACGGATCGAAGTGTCGTTGACACCTGCGGAACGGGAGCGCTACGAGGCCGCTCAATCGACGTTTACCGACTACCTCGCACAGTCGAATATCCGTATGGAGTCGGGGAGCGACTACCAGGAACTCGTCAAGCGGTCGGGAACCGACCCGCGCGCTCGGGAGGCGCTGCTGGCCAAGCAGCGGGCACGCGAGGTGATGATGAACGCCCAGCGGAAGGTCGATCGGCTCGGGACGCTCCTCGACCGCCACCGGGAGGACCGGATCATCGTCTTCACCGCCTACACCGATCTGGTCTATCGGCTCTCCGAGCGGTTCCTGCTGCCGGCGATCACCCACGAGACGAGCGCCGGCGAGCGCCGCGAGATCCTCGATCGGTTCCGGGAGGGCGACTACTCCCGGGTCGTCACCGCGAACGTCCTCGACGAGGGAGTGGACGTGCCCGACGCGAACGTCGCGGTGGTGCTCTCGGGGAGCGGCTCCGAACGGGAGTTCACTCAACGGCTCGGGCGGATCCTCAGACCGACCGACGACGGCTCGCGCGCACTGCTGTACGAACTGGTCACCGAGGAGACCGCCGAGGAGAACGTCGCCGCACGCCGGCGGTGACGCGGTGGAGCGCCCCGGATCGACGGAGCTGATTTGTATCGCCGGGCCGTCTCCCCCGGCGTGCTGACGAAGGAACTGCTCCGGGTCTCCCGGGCTGGCGGTGGCTACCACCCGCAGTTCGTCGACGCGGGGGTCGACGACCTGGCTGCACGTGTTCTCGGGGTGTATCAGGGTCACGTCGGCGAGAGGCGGGCGGCCCTCGACGCGGCGCTCACCGACCTGGAGCGGGACGCCGACGACTTCAAACTGGTTCGCGGGTTCGCGAAGCTACTGGAGCGGGACGCGACCTTCGAGACGCAGTCGCCGGTCGAACCGCGGCGGGTCCGCCGCCGTGTCTTCGAGGCCGCCGAATCCGTCGGGGTCGTCGACGACTCGGAGCGACAGACCGCCCTGGAGAGGGCCGGCGACCACTTCGGCGTCGCCCCGTCGGTCCTCGAAGACGCCCTCTATGCCGACCGTGACAGTCGGCAGGTCATGGCGGCGTTCGATCCCCGGTGGAGTCCGTCGGAACTACGGACGCAGTACAACCTCTCGCTGGCCCAGACGGCGCTGTTCGACGCCACGGAGGTCCGGGTCCGCTCCTCGGAGCCGGCGACGCTCGTCTCGGCGGTCAAACGGCTCCAGTTGCTGTACGAGATCGTCTCGACGCCGTCCGGCCGTGAGGTCGTCGTCACCGGCCCCGACGCGCTGTTCTCGAACACGCGACGCTACGGGACGCGGTTCGCCCGGCTCCTCCGGACGGTCGCAGCGACCGCGGAGTGGGAACTGACGGCGACTATCGACGACCGCGGGACCGAGCGGGAGCTCCACCTCTCGGCGGCCGACGTGACCGTTCCCGGGGTCGAGCCGGTCAGCGAGGTGACCTACGACAGCGGTGTCGAGGCCGACTTCGCGGCCCGGTTCGAGGCGCTGGAGCTGGACTGGGAACTGATCCGCGAGCCGGAGCCACTGGAGGCCGGCGAACACGTCGTCGTCCCCGACTTCGCGTTCGACTGGCGACCCGGCCACGAGGGCGGCGTCCGGAAGACGGCACCCGACGAGTCGGCGTTTCGTGTCTACTTCGAGATCATGGGGTTCTGGACGCCTGAGTACGTCCGGAAGAAGCTGTCGCGCCTCGCCGCGCTCGAAGACGTCGAACTGCTCGTGGCGGTCGACGACTCGCTGGGGGTCGGCGACGCCATCGACGCACAGGCCCACCGTGCGATCCCTTACAGCGGGAGCGTCCGCGTGAAAGACGTCAGGGATGCCCTCCGGCCGTTCGAGGCGGAGTTGGTCGCCGAGAGCGCCGACTCACTCCCGGACTCGCTGGAACCCGACGCGGACGTGGTCTCGCTCGCTGCCCTGGCGGACGAACGCGGTGTCAGCGAGGACGCTATCGAGGACAAATCGTTCCCGGCCCACGAACTAGTCGGCCGGACGCTCGTCCGGCCGGCCGTCCTGGACAGAGTCGACGAGCGGATCGAGGCCGGGCAGACCCTCGCCGAGGTCCAGGCGATACTGGACGACCACGGCATCGACGACGACAGCGCCGTCCTCTCGCGACTGGGATACCGGGTCGAGTGGGACGGACTCAGTGGCGGGACGGTCCGGGAGCGGGAGACGGACTGACCGGTCTCCGGGACGTTCACGGTGGCGGGGGAGCGATTCCAGCCCCGGAGACGGCCCCGCTCAGAGGTCCCGCCGCCGCCCTTTCGGGACCTGCGAGCGGAGTTCGCCGTAGACGTAGAGCCCGACACCGACCGGTTCGGACTCGCCGGCCAGGTCGTGCGTGACGATCAGGTAGCCCCAGTCGCCGTCCCAGTCCAGTTCCTGATCGTCACCGGCGACGAACGTCGCCGCCTGCGCCCGGTCGAGGTGGACGACGTTCTCCGTGGCGCGGCCGCCGAACCGCTGGACCGCCTCCAGCGTCGGCTTCCAGTGTTCCTGGCGGGTCCGCAGGAACGTCATCCCCAGCCCCTCGATATCGACCGGCGACGGCGGTTCGCCACGGTAGAGCCAGATCTTCCCGGCCCCCCGTTCCCAGAACGTGTGATCGGCGAAGGCCGCCGCGGGGACGCCGAAGCGGTCGGTCCAGAACTCGACGACCGCCTCCCGGGTGGCCCGCTCGGGGTCGTCTCGCTCGGCGTCGGTCGCCGGCAGCCGTGTGAACTTCGTGCTGTCGTTGCTCATCCAGTCACCTCCAGTTTCGCACAGAAGAACCCGCCCGTGTCGTTGTGGTGGGGGTAGATCCGCTTGGCCCGAGTGACGGAGGAGTCGAACGACGCCCCGTCCCACTCGGTGATCCCGTCACGGTGTGTCAGCGGGAGATCGTAGTCGACGAGTTCGCAGTCCTCCACCTCCAACACGTGGTCTACGACGGCCTCGTTCTCCTCGGGGGCGAACGTACAGGTCGAGTAGACGACGGTCCCCCCGGGCTCGGTCACCTGGACGGCACGGGTGAGGATCCCCTTCTGGACGCCGGCGACGCCCTCGACGTGGGAGAGCGACCAGTCTTCGAGCGCGTCGGGGTTCTTCCGGATCGTCCCCTCACAGGAGCAGGGCACGTCGACGAGCGCCCGGTCGTAGCCGGCGTCGCCGAAGGGCTTCAGCGAGTGGTTTCGGCCGTCCTCGTGGGTGACAGCCACGTTCGTCACACCCAGGCGCTCGGTGTTGGTCCGCAGCGCCGAGATCCGTCCGAGGTTGTTGTCGGTCGCGACGATCTCGCCGCGGTCGTCCATCAGCGCCGCTAGCTGTGTGGTCTTGCTCCCCGGGGCCGCACAGGCGTCCCAGACCCGCTCCCCCGGCTGTGGGTCCAGTACCGTCGCCGGGATCGCCGAGACCTCCTCCTGGCCGTGGGTCCAGCCGTGGAAGTACGGCCAGTTACCGCCGGCAGACGCCTCCGGGAGAACGAACAGGCGGTCGTGCCAGTCGACCGGGTCGGCGGCGATCCCCGCCGCCTCCAGCGCGGCGGTGACCCGATCGACGGTCGCTTTGATCGTGTTGACCCTGATCGCCGACGGGAGCGGCCGCTCGCAGGCCGCCCGGAACGCGTCGAAGTCGTCGACGATCGGGCGATACCGTCCCAGTGGTTCCATTGCCCCCCGGTTCGCCGGCGGGTCGCTTGTGGGTTTCGAAGGGCGGTAGCCCCGGCTTTCAAGCCGACGGCAGCCGATAACTCGGGTATGGCACATATCCAGGTCCACCGGGACGATATCGACCTCGACGAGCCGACACTGGTCGAGGGACTTCCCGGGCTCGGCCTCGTCGGAAAGATCGCTGCCGACCATCTCGTCGACGTCTACGATATGGAGTACTACGCAGCCTGTCACTGCGACGGGCTCCCGGAGATCGCTGTCTACGCGGAGGGAGATCCGACCGTCAGGCCGCCCGTCCGCATCTATGCCGACGCCGACGAGGACCTGCTGGTCCTCCAGAGCGACGCGCCCGTCTCGCCGTCGGGTGCCACCGAGTTCGCCGGCTGTCTCGTCAGTTGGTTCGACGCCAACGACGTGACGCCGCTGTTTCTCAGTGGGATGGCCGCCGAACAGGACGGGGAACCACCCGCTGTCTACGGGATCTCGACCGGTGACGGGGCGAGCATGCTGACCGACGCGGACATCGAGCATCCCAGTCAAGCCGGTGCCATCACTGGGCCGACCGGTGCGCTCATCCACGAGGCCCAGCGGACCGGTCTGACGGGTGTCGGTCTCGTCGTCGAGGCCGACCGGCAGTTCCCGGACCCCGCTGCGGCGCGGGCGGTCCTCCAGACGGCTATCGGCCCGCTCGGCGACTTCCAGGTCGATACGGAGGCGCTCGTCGAACAGGCGGACCAGATCGCGGAAGCCAAACAGCGGCTGGCCGAACAGCTCGAGGCCTCCGAGGACGACAGCACGAGCGCGCGGCCGCTGGGGATGTACCAGTAATGGTCTCGACGTCTGGGCTCGCGCGGCTCGGGATCGCACTCGTCGCGGCCCTCGTCGCTGCCGTCCTGGGCTGGCTCCTGTTCGTCCGGTTCTCGGCGGACGTGGCCGATCTACTCGGCATCTTGTTGGTCATCGCGACGGTACTCGGCGCGCTCAAACTCGCGGGCAACGTCGGCGAGACGCTGTTCCCGTCGTACAACGTCGCCGAAGTCGCCGTCGAGGGGCCGATCACTCGTGATGGAGGTGGCGGGATCACGACGCCGCCGACCGGCGCCAGCGCCGACGACATCGTCGAACAGATCGAACAGGCCGACGAGGCCAAGGGTGCCGAGGCGCTGCTGTTGAAGCTCAACACGCCCGGCGGCCAGATCGTCCCCAGCGAGGATATCCGGCTGGCGGCCGAACGCTTCGACGGGCCGACGGTCGCCTACGCGACGGACGTCTGTGCCAGCGGCGGCTACGACATCGCGGCCGGCTGTGACGAACTGTGGGCTCGCGAGGGGTCGATCGTCGGCTCGATCGGCGTCATCGGCTCGCGTGTCAACGCCAAGGAACTGGCCGACCGCGTGGGACTGTCCTACGAACAGTTCACCGCCGGCGAGTACAAGGACGCCGGGACGCCGCTGAAAGAACTGAGCGAGGACGACCGGGAGTACCTCCAGGGAATCGTCGACGACTACTACGACCAGTTCGTCGAGACCGTCGCCGAGGGCCGCGAGATGGACAGCGAGACGCTCCGGGAGACGGAGGCACGCATCTTCCTCGGCGAGGAGGCCGCAGACCGCGGACTCGTCGACGAGATCGGGACCAGGCAAGCAGTCGAGGCTGCGCTGGGGGACCGACTCGGCGAGGAGGCGGCCGTCCGCGAGTTCACGCCCGAACAGGGGTTGGCCGGGCGGCTCCGTGGCGGTGCCCAGCGTGTCGCCTTCTCGCTCGGGGCCGGCGTCGCGAGCGCGTTCGACGACACGGGCGACATCGACGGCGTCTCGTTCCGTCGGTGACCGCGAGGGTTTTTTATTTCACGGGTGCGTCTGGCAGTTTGTGACAACGCTGGTGGTGTGTATCGACCGGGATAGTCCCGTCTCGACGGAGTACCCGGTCGTCGGCCGGTCGTCTGTCGAGCCACTCATCACCGAAACCGGCGTCGAGGACCCGGAAGACAGTCGCGTCAACTGCCTGCTCGAGGGGGTGCGCGTCGCCGACGAACTCGAAGCCGAGGGGAGCGAGCCGCTGCTTGTCGTCGTCGGCGGCGGGACAGATACCGTCGGCACCGACCGACACATCGCCACACAGGTCGAGGATCTCGTCGAGACGTACGGCCCCGACTCCGCGATCGTCGTCGTGGACAGCGCCGACGACGAGCAACTCGTCCCCATCATCGAGAGCCGGGTCCAGGTCGACGCCGTCGACCGGGTCGTGGTCCGACAGGCCAGGGACATCGAGTCGACGTACTACCTGCTCAAGCAGTTCCTGGCCGACGAGGAACTCCGGAAGACGGTGCTGGTCCCGCTCGGGCTGGCGATGGTCGCCTTCCCGATCCTGCTGATCGTCGCCAACAGCACGACCATCGCTATCGGTGCGATCGCCGCCGCCGCCGGCGTATTTCTCATCTACAAGGGACTGGGGATCGACACGTACCTCTCGCGACTTCCCGGCGAGATCCGCGAGGCGCTGTACTCGGGCCAGGTGTCGCTGGTGACCTACGTCGTCGCCGTCGGCCTCTCGCTCGTGGGGCTGTTTGCCGGCGCCCTCGGCGTCTCGGACATCGAAGACCCGGCGACGTTCGTGTTGGTCAACCGCTTTGCCTTCGACAGCGTCCCCTGGCTCACCGCGGCCGCCCTGGCGGCCTCGCTGGGTCGACTGCTGGACGAACTCATCCAGCGAGAGGGGGTCCGTAGCGCCTACGTCAACCTTCCTTTCGGTGCCGTCGCTGTCGGCCTCGTCGTCCGCGGGTTCTCCGCGTACTTCCTCGAACGGGGCGGAGTCTTCGACGCGTTTCGTGTCACGCGGACCGATCTCGGGATCGTCGTCGTTCAGGGGTTCACGATGGAGGCCGGGACCCGACTGGCGGTGTTCATCCTCGCGGGTATCCTCATCAGCCTGCTCGGCGTGCGGGTCGCTACCTACGTCAGTCGGACCGACATCGAGAGCGAACTGGCCGAATAGACAGCGATTTACCCCGTCGACGGCTACCCGTTCCCATGACAGACGGCGCGTGGGTCTCGCTGTTCTCCGGCGGCAAGGACTCCTCGTGGGCGCTCTACCGGGCGCTCGAACGCGGCTACCCGGTCGAACGGCTCGTGACGGTCCACCCCGAGGGGGACTCGTACATGTATCACGTCCCGGCGACACAGTTGGCAACTCTCGCCGCCGAGAGCGTGGGGATTCCACTCTTGGAGGTCGAGCCGGAGGACTTCGGTGCCGACGACGTCCCCGACGCCGGCGTTCAGGGCGACGAGGAACTCGAACCGCTGGAGGCAGCACTCCGAGAGCTCGATTCGGAACTCGATGGGGGGATTACCGGTGTGACCGCCGGTGCTGTCGAGAGCGAGTACCAGACCACGCGGATCGAGGCGATGGCCGAACGCCTAGAAGCGCAGGTGTTCGCCCCGCTGTGGCAGGAAGACCCCCGAACGCTCGCCGAGGCGATGCTCGACGCCGGCTTCGAGATCCGTCTCATCCGCGTGGCCGCCTACGGCTTGGACGAGTCCTGGCTCGGCCGGACGCTGGACGCCGACGCGCTGGACGACCTCGAAGCCCTCAACGACGAGTACGGCGTCCATATCCTCGGTGAAGGCGGCGAGTTCGAGACGCTGGTGACGGACGGCCCGCACATGGACCGTCGGATCGAACTGGAATACGAGACGGAATGGGACGGCACTCGCGGGACGCTCCGGATCGAGGACGCGTGGCTGGAATGAGTTCACTCACCGGTCACGAGTGAGTGTCACGAACGAGTGACCGGCTTTTTAGCGTAGATTTTTCGAGGAGCGGTTCCCGCAGTGCGCTCGTCGAGCGCACGAGGACACCCGACGACGAAAAAGGTACGGTGGGGAGTTCGAGACGCTGGTGACGGACGGCCCGCACATGGACCGTCGGATCGAACTGGAATACGAGACGGAGTGGGACGGCACCCGCGGGACGCTCCGGATCGAGGACGCGTGGCTGGAATGAGATAGCAGCGTCGGAGACGCTGGTCGCGTGTGATCGAGCGGTCACCGCGTCGTTTATCCGCCTCGGCGGGCACCACCAACGTATGACAGAGGACGACGGGACCTCAGGAAGCGGTGGGTTCACGATCAACTGGGACGAGGTCGACGAGGAGACGCGCGAGGAACTGGAGTCGATGGAGGTCCCCGAACAGACGGAGACCGATGTCGACATCGCCGACAAGATCAACGAACAGAACGTCAAGGGTCGGATCGACCGGCTGGAAGCCTCTTACGACGATGTCCCCGTCACCGAGGAGACGTTCGAACTCTCGCCCGAGGAGTACAGTGAGGTCTACTCGGCGACGAAAGGGACCGGATACGACGGCAACAGCGTCGTCTTCGTCACCCGCGACGGTGATTCGCTGCCCGGCCTGAGCGAGAATATTCCGGAACAGGCCGCCCACGATACCCGCGACCGGGTCCTGATGGTGCTGGGTCGCGGTGCGGACCTGTGGGCGCTGCCGGGTGACGGCAACGGTGGACAGTACGAGTCCCTCCAGGAAGCGGCAGTCCGGCGCGTCCACGAACAGACCGGTGTCCGGTGTACGATCACCGGTGTCGAGGAGGTCTTCCACCGCAAGTACTACCCGGATAGTGACGCCGACGGTTCGGTCCATACGCTGGACGTCTACTTTCAGGCCGAGTACAGGAAGGGATCGCTGGACGTCGACGAGTCGGAACTCACCGGCGCCGCTTGGTTTGCCGAGCCCCCGAAGCAGTTGACCGAAGGGGCCGAACAGATCTGGCAGCGGTTCGTCGACGGCGGCGAGTAGTACAGTAACAATTTAAACGACGTACACCGATCACATTCCAGTCGTGCGATCGGGTGTGTAGTGGTGTTCAATGGCTCCTCTCGTCGTGTACAGTCCATACCGGGGCTTACGTAGCATAAGGAATCGTTTTGCCCCCACTCCGTCTGTACGTTTATGACAGCTACACACGAAGTTTCACTGATGAACCCTCGTACAATTACCCTTGGACTGGGCACTGCTCTCAGTACGTTCCTGCTGGCAGGTGCTACGACGATCGAACTGTTGGGAGCCGGTGAAGCCCCTGGAATCGGTATCCTCGGTGTCCTCGTCGGCTTCATCGCCGGTCTGCTTGCAGGTGGGGTTGTCAGTGTGTCTGCCGACCGAATCTCCGGGATTGCTGCATTGGGCCTCGTCGCCTACGCAACTTTCGGTGTCGCGTTCGTCACAATCGCGGGGATTCGATACGTCAACGTACCGTTTGCTGATGACGTATTCACGTTCGCCGTTCAGATCAGTGTGAGTGTCGCCCTCGCAGTTCTTGTCGCTTTATTGATGGCAAGTAAGGGGTCCGGAAAACTGACCGAATCTGCTTGAGTATGTTCCCGAACGATCGTCACCGTTGATAATCCACCGCACACCCGGTCGCACGACAGCAGCCCGATAGGTATCACTCGTGGCAAGAGGTACGATAGGTGCAAAGCAACACCCGGTGGACCGTTCTGTAACGGACGCATCGTGATTGTCAGTAGTCAATTATGTTCCTGGATCACGCCGACGCTTGAGGTGGCGCGTATCGGCACAGGGCTACGACAATCAGCTTCGGGCCGTTAGTGTTGGACGAACTCGACGAGGACGCCGCCGGTCGTCCCGGGGTGGAGGAAGGCTACGTCGTGGCCCCACGCACCCGGTCGTGGCTCCTCGTCGATCGGGTCGATACCTTTTTCGACCGCGGCTGCGATCGCCGCCTCGATGTCGTCGGTCGCTAGTGCGACGTGGTGGATTCCGGGTCCGTTACGGTCGAGGTACTGCGGGATCGCGCCCTCGGCGTCCGGCAGGGGTTCTAAGAGTTCGAAGTAGCCGTTCCCGAGGTCGAGAAACGTCACTGACAGCCCGTCGAACGTCTCTTCGTGGGCGATGGGTGCGTCGAAAGCAGCGGCATACAACTCGGCGAGTGTGGCGGCGTCGTCGGTTGCGACACCGGCGTGATCGAAGCGCATGGTCGGCGTTCTCCCGGGCGGTACTTAGTTCCGGCTGGCGCGTCACTCCTCGCGGAGCCGGTCCAGTCGGCGACCGCTCGTCGTCACTGTCGACCGCCCTCGTTGAAACCCCGTCCGTGATCGTACGGCGGCCTCGTTCGATGGGATTCTCGTTCAGACACCGAAGTGAACACGGAACGATATCGGCTGAATCGAGCGTCCGCGGGCCGACTCCTCACATCGACGAACCGGGCTGGTACTCGCCGAAGACGTCCCGCAGCACGTCACAGACCTCGCCGGTCGTGGCGTAGGCTTTGACGGCGTCGACGAGGTACGGCATCAGGTTCTCCTCGCCCTGTGCGGCCTCCTCCAGTGCCGTCAGTGCCGCCTCGACGGCCTCGTCGTCGCGGTCCGCCCGCAGTTGGGCGACGTTCTCCTTCTGTGCCCCCTCCAGTGCCTCGTCGACCTCTTCGATGTCCTGGTCGCCCTCCTCTTCGACTCTGTACTCGTTGACGCCGACGATGATCCGGTCGCCGGCCTCCTGTTCCTGCTGGCGCTCGAAGGCAACGTCCTGGATCTGTCGCTGGACCCACTGGCTCTCGATGGCCTCCCGCATCCCGCCGCGCTCGTCGACCTCCGCGAGCAGTTCGCGAGCATCGGCCTCCAGTTCGTCGGTCAACGACTCGACGTAGTAGCTGCCAGCCAGTGGATCGATGGTGTCGGCGGCCCCGGATTCGTGAGCGAGGATCTGCTGGGTCCGCAGCGCAGTCCGCACGGATTTCTCGGTCGGCAGGCCGATCGCCTCGTCTTTCCCGTTGGTATGGAGGCTCTGGGTCCCGCCCAGGACCGCCGCCAGCGCCTGGTAAGCGACGCGGACCACGTTGTTCTCGATCTGCTGGGCGGTCAGCGTCGAGCCGGCGGTCTGGGTGTGGAACTTCAGCTGTTTCGATTTCGGATTGTCGGCGTCGAACCGTTCGTCCATCAGCGAGGCCCACAGCCGCCGAGCGGCTCGGAACTTCGCGACTTCCTCGAAGATGTTGTTGTAGGAGGCGAAGAAAAAGGAGAGCTGTGGCGCGAACTCGTCGACGTCCAGCCCGGCCTCGATGGCCGCTTCGACGTACTCCAGGCCGTTGCCCAGCGTGAACGCGATCTCCTGGGCGGCCGTCGAGCCGGCCTCACGGATGTGATAGCCGGAGATCGAGATGGTGTTGAAGTTCGGGACTTCCGTGGCGCAGAACTCGAAGATATCGGTGATGAGCCGCATCGACGGCTCGGGCGGATAGATGAACGTGTTCCGGGCGATGTACTCCTTGAGAACGTCGTTCTGGATGGTTCCCCGCAACTGTTCGCGGTCGACGCCCTGCCGGTCGCCGACGGCGATGTACATCGCCAGCAGGACCGACGCGGGCGCGTTGATCGTCATAGAGGTCGAAACCTCGTCCAGCGGGATGCCGTCGAAGACCGTCTCCATGTCACGCAGGGAGTCGATGGCGACGCCGGTCTTCCCGACCTCCCCGGCGGCCATCGCGTTGTCGGAGTCGTACCCCATCTGGGTCGGAAGGTCGAAGGCCATCGAGAGTCCGGTCTGGCCCTGATCGAGGAGATAGTTGAATCGCTCGTTGGTCTCGCGGGCGGTCCCCATTCCGGCGTACTGTCGCATCGTCCACAGCCGGCCACGATAGCCAGTGGAGTAGACACCCCGGGTGTAGGGCTCCTGACCTGGGAACCCCAGGTCTGACTCGTAGTCAAGGTCGGCGACGTCAGCGGGCGTGTACAGTCGGTCTACCTCGTGCCCCTCTGTGTCTGTGGTGAACGTTTCTTTGCGTTCGCCGAACCGGTCGACGGTCGGCTGGACTTCGCTGTCTTCCCACTCGGCTTTCGCCTCGCGGATACGGTCCAGCTCTTCGGGGTCAAACATGCTCAGGCTGTTGGACGGCGCGGGCTTAAGGGTTCGCGATCATACTAGTCTCTCGCTGTTTGCCGACAACGGAAACCGGAACCTGACAACCTTCGCTATCGTCGAACGACAGCCGATCAGCCGCTCGGGAACTCCTTGAACACGGACTCGAAATCGTCGAACTCCTCGACGGACCTGTTGGCCTCTTCCCGGAGGTTCTCGACGCGCTGGCTCACCTCGTGGTACTCCTCGTGGGCGTCGAGTTCCGCCGGATTCCGCTCGGATTCGAGGGTCGCTTTCTTCGAGGCCGCGGCGAAGAACTCCTGGATCTGTTCGTCGTACGCGGTTCGCGTGAGCATTTCCTCGACTGTCCCTTCGAGTTCCTCGCGTGTGACGGGTTTCGTGAGGTAGTCGTCGAACGGCATCTCGACGATATCGAAGTCGGGATCGACGGCGGTGACCATCACGACACGGCAGTCGATACCGCGCTCGTCGATACGATCCAACACTTCGTCGCCGGATTTGCCAGGCATCTGGCGGTCGAGGAGGACGACATCGACCTCTTCGTCGATCCGGTCGAGCGCTCCGTCTCCATCGTAGGCTGTCCGGACGTCGTATTCGATCGAGAGCCAGGTCGTGTACAGGTCTGCAATGTCCTGTTCGTCGTCGACCACGACGACACTGACAGTCTCTGCGTAACCGTCCGTCTGCACTGTGTCTCTATCCAACATCGGAGCGAGCAGTTTGTCGAACAACTGTCTGACGGTAGTATAAATCCCTGCCATTCATTATCACGTTTGAATACTTCACTCGACAAGACACGGCCCGTTATGTGGTTCGACGCCGTACGGACGCCCGATGACTGACGATCCGTCGGTGATCTCGTCGCTCGCGATCCACGCCGAAGATCTGGTCGCAGCAGCAGAGACGACTGTGCGCGAGGAGAAGCGCGCGGTGTTACGTGTGACCCCACCGTTCAGTGGCCGGATGCGTGCCCGTCTGCACGTCGTCCAGACCGACCCCGAACCGGAGCCGATCCATCTCGACCCCTGGACACTGCTGGCCGACGATGCACCGTCGGTCCCGACACCCGACGGGACGGAAGACGAACTTCGTGGGGACCCGGATCGGACGTACTCGGTCGAACGTCACCGCGAGTACCACGAACAACGGGTCGAAGACTGGCGTGGCTCGATCCTCGACCACGTTCGGGACACCACTGTCCTCCCCGGTACGGAGACGGAGGTCTCACTGGTCATACTCGGCCGGTAGTTGCCACTGTCGAATCTCACCAATACCCGCTGAGAGCACTCGATAAAACGTTTAAGAATCGCTGCGATCTTCGTGAAACGTCGTCTGACGGCACGCGAACGCGTAAAACGATTCAAAAACCCTCGAACTCTCTCGCGGTTATATGCAATCCCCCGTTGTATACAGGTACAGGTCCCATGTCGAACTCATCGACGAACGAATGGCTCGCCCTCCCCGAAGCATCGCTTACGGACATCCGTGAGTCGATCCTGACGCCCGTTCGCGGACTGGCTTTTTGGACCGCGATCACACTTCCGTTCCTCTATCTTCCGCTGCTCGCGTACGGTCTGGAGTCACCAGCAACCCGTCTGGCCTTCCTGGCCCTCATCACCTGTAACGCGGTCGCGCTGCTCATCGGCCACTCCTACTCCCGGTCCTGAACTCCCGCTTCTGTGTGTCACACACCGCTGACGTACTCTCTACCGTCGGCCAGCGATACCACTCTTTACGTTCGTTTGGAGATGGTATGCGCGGGACCGGATTTGAACCGGAGGAAGACTCGCGGTGCTCGTCTTCCAGGGTTCAGAATCCGTCGGCCACAAAACACGACGCTCACGTCCGTTCGAGTCGGTGATGCGCGGGACCGGATTTGAACCGGAGGGAGACGTTCTCACTACGTTGCGCGCGACTCCCAGGGTTCAAATCGGTCCTGCTCTTCGCTCACTTCGTTCGCTCATGCGCGGGACCGGATTTGAACCGGCGGACCCCTACGGGATAGCGTCCTAAGCGCTACGCCTTTTCCTAGCTCGGCAACCCGCGCGCACCAGGTGCTATCGCCGAGTGGAGTATCAAGCCTTCGTTTGCGATCCGGGATACGACGGTTTAGGTACGTCGGGGGCAAACAGCAGGTATGTATCGAGCGAGCGATCGTGTCGAACACGAGCAGTGGCTCTCGGAGATCGAGACCGTCGCCGACCGGCTCGGGCTCGGAACCCAGGCACGCTCACACGCTGTCGATCTGTTTCTCTCCGCGCTGCCCGACCAGGAGCGGTCGAAACGGGCGACGATGGCCACGAGCATCTACGTCGGCGCGCTGGTCGCCGGCCAGGAGCGGTCCCAGACCGTCGTCGCGGAGGCGACCGACGTCTCCCGGTTGACGATCCAACAGCGCTGGAAAGACGTCCTCGAACGGGCGGGACTGGACGCCCCCTCCTGGTAAGTTACGAGGGTCGCCCGTCGCGTTCGGGGGTCGGGTTTCCGTGTTCGTCGATCTCCCCGCGGACGATCCGCGTCGAGGAGATCACCTCGCCGTCATCGGCGTAGACGTGGGGAACGACTTCTATTTCGAGTGGGTCGTGCCCGCGGTCCCGGCGAATCTCGTTGATCCGTTTCCCGCCAGTCTCCGTCTCCGGGGAGACGACGAGCACGTCGAACTGTGGTTCGGTCGCGATTCCCGTGGGTTCGGCCAGTTCACGGATGGCCCAGTCTCGATCGTGCTCGGCGGCGAGTGCCGCGAGTTCCGTCTCCAGCGCCGCTCTCCGCTCCTCGTAGGAGCGGATGTGGCGCTCGTCGTGTCGGGTCTTCGGTGCGAGATCGTCGCTGGTGAGTCCGACAGTGACATCCCCGAGCTCGAACGCGCGTTCGAACAGTGCGCGGTGCCCGTCGTGGATGGGGTCGAACGTCCCTCCCAGCGCGACATTCATACCGACGAGGACGGCGTGGCTCGGTTTAGTCGTGTCGACTTTCCCCCTCCGAGTGGATACGTCTCAGGGCGTCGCTTCGTCGTCGTCGTCCGAATCGTCGTCCTCGTCGTCGTCCGGGTCCGCGTCCTCGACCGAGATCGTCACCGGATCGGAACTATCCGCTGACCCTGTGTCCGGCAGTGGTCCACCGTCCCGATCGAGATAGTCGTCCAGGTTGAAGACTGTATTGAGCCTCGATTGGACGTCCTCGACAGCTGTGTTGACCAGTTCGCTCGGTGCGATTGCACTGTACTCATAGGGGTTGTTCCCCGCGCCGTCGCTCTCGCGTTTCTCCCGGGTCACGATGTCCTCGTCGTGGAGCGCAGCCAGCGCTTCCCGAACCGTACTCGGGTAGAGCCCGGTCCCGTCGGCTACCTCGTCGCTCGTACTCCCCGGGTTCTTCCGGAGGTTGACGTAGATCCGCGAACGCGTCTCCGTATCGAGTAGCCAGGAGAGTAAGTCGACGAGCCCTTCGTCGAACTGTTCGACAGCACGGTCGGCCTCCTGTTCGATCCGGTTTCGTACTTCGTCGTCGGTTTCTTCGTCTCGCTCGTCCGGTGTTTCGTCGTCGATTGTCATGCGTTGCCTCTACGAGGACAAAAGGTGCCGCCGATGAAAAACCCTCTCCCTCTCAGTCGGGCCGTCCCGACCGAACTGGTCGGCCCGTCCCGCTCACCTCATACCCACCAGTAATCTCACATATAAATAGCGGCATTTTCCCCGGCTGGCTATCGGCGCTGAGAGTCTCCCTGTGGTATTTTACTGTCTTGGTCAATAGTACAGGGTGTCGCATGGCACGCTGGTCGTCCTGACGACAGGCACCGTCCTGCGCCGTATCGGAACCGGTGCAGAGACGGTCCGCAGTGAGTGCCACTGTGACAGTGGACCGGCACACAGGGCTGGTGGAGCGAACGACCGACGGAACGTCACTGGGGGGTGACTGGCATCCGTCTCACGTCCGAGATGCCGGTGTTCTACTGTTCGTCCAGACGAAGCGAGTGGCACAACTCGACGACACTGTCCGACCGGAGCCGTCGCTGCTGACTCGCACCGCTCTCCGCGTCTACGAGCCGACGGAGGCCGTCGACGCCGAGGCGGTCAGACTCACGCTGGACGAGTGTCTCGACTGCTTGTGGGTCTTCCTCGTCCGGCACCAGTAGCTCGGCGTCTCGGCCGTGCCTGATCGCCCGCCACTTGCTCTCGTCTAACAGTTCTCGGCCCATCGCGGTCCCGGACTCGCCGTCCTCGTAGCGAGCACCGAGGTCCGCGACCAGGGCGTGCGTGTACTCGACGAAGGCCATCACCCGATCCGGATCGGCCTGTCCGTCGGGCGCACGGACCTCGACCGTCCCGAGTCCCGAGTGGGGCCGAACGTCGAACCAGAGTTCTCCCCGGTCGTCGATGCTTCCGGTCTCGATCATCCGTCGCTCGTAGCGCTCGAACGCCTCGTAATCCTCGAAGGCCGTCGGCATCCCGGTGTTTGGTAACCCCTCGAAGATCTTCGCCCGCGCCGACTGGAGCCCGGTGTCGAAGCCGTTCCAGTACGGTGAGTTCGCCGACAGCGCGAGCATCAGCGGGAGGTGCCAGCGGAGTTCGTTGGCGATCCAGACGGCCTTGTCGGCGTCGTCGACGCCGACGTGGATGTGGAGCCCGGCCGTGGTGTTCCGGTGTTGTGGGTACTTGATCCGGTCTAACTGGGCTCTGTAGCGTGGCTTCTCCGCGTGTTCGAGTTCGCGCCACTTCGCCAGCGGATGCAGCCCCGCCGCGGCGATCCCGAAGCCGTGATCGCTGGCGTGGTCGACCAGTGCGTCACGGACCGTCGAGAGGTGTTCGCGCGCCCGACCCGGATCGTCGATGCGGGGCGTCTGTGTTTCGATGACGCACTTGAACAGCTCGTGGTCCAGGCGGTCTTCGAGAACCGCCGGCGGCTCGGACTCGTAGACGAGTTCGTCCGTCCCCGAGGTCGGACGGCCGTACTCGTCGACGACGTAGAACTCCTCTTCGATGCCAAGCGTCCCCTCGTGGGTGAACGTCTCGCGCGACCCCGTCTCGTCCATCGCCTCGACAATCGGAACCGACGCGCTAAAGTTTTCCGTCACTGGACGACCGCTATCGGGGCTGTGCGACGACGCCGAGGTGGTCCTCGTGGTACGGCGTGAGTCGGTCGGTCTCCAGTATCTCGTAGTGGTCGTCGAGTTCGGCTACTACGTCCTCGAACACCGCTTCGGGGGCCGCGGTGACATCCTCGCTCCGGGCCTTGATGGCCGCCAGGAGGCGGCCGTCCTCGGTCAGGAACTGCCGGTTGAGTGCGGCGACCCGTGCCTGTCCGCGGGTCGCCACGTCCTGGACGAGTACGTCGACCGGTTCGACGACGTGGGCGTAGGTCTCCGGCCGGCGAGCGTCTTTCAACAGCGGAAACAGGTGGTCTCTGTCCTCGGCGGCCGACAGCAACTCCCGGAGCGGCCGTGGTGCGAACTCGACGGCGTAGGTCGGCCCGGCGAAGTCCGCGACGTGGCTGACCGTGGTCCCGGCGGCGGCCCCGAGATACAGCACCGTCTCGTCACCGTCCAGCCCGGTGTCCATCCCCAGTTCCAGCATCGCACCGAGTTTCGAGCGGTGTGGGTCCCACCGGCGCCACTCGCCGTCGGTCGGCTCGCCGTAGACTGGCGAACCGCGCGTCGCCAGTCCCGTCTCGCCGTCGAAGTCGTGTCGTTCGATACCGGCGGGGAGTGTCACTGGTCCTCACCCCGTCGGCCGCGAATCCGTTCGATCCGTTCGTCCAGTTCGTCCTGTAGGAAGGGCCGCCGGTCGCCGCTGTAGTGGTCGATCCGCGCGGCGATCGAGAGCTTCCCCGCCAGCGCCCGCGCGGCCGACCCTCGTTCCTCGGGATGGGTCCCACGAACGTACTCGTGGGTGAAGATCACCCCGTGTTTGGGCGACGGGGCCGAGCCCGTGAGGTGGGCAAAGAGTGCGTCCTCGGCACCGAGTACCTGGACGGTGCCGCTTGGTTGTTTGGCGAGTGCTTCGAGCCCGCCGGCCAGCGAGAGTAGTCGTGCGGCCAACACCGGTCCGGCCAACATCGAGAGGTTCGGGGCGACGGCGGGAGCGGCCCGTTCGATGAACGCTCGCAACGAGTCGGCTTCCTCGGTCAGTTCGACGGTCCGTTCGGCCAGCGAGACGAGGGCGCGGTCGGTCCCGTCGTCGGGGGTCCGAGCCGCGACCTCGCGGGCGTAGTCGATCCCGGTTCCGCTCTCCCCGTAGCGGCTCCCGCCCCACTCGCTGACCCGCTCTGTGAGTTCGTTGGCGGTCCGCTCGCAGTCGGCCATCGCTCTGACGGCGTGGACGAGCTGCTGATCGTCCGCACCTTCGCGCTCGCGGACGGCCTCGCTGGCGGCGGCCGTCGTCGCCGCCTGCAGCCGCTCGTAATACTCCTCGCGGTCCGTGGCGAACCCCGATTCGACGGCCAGGGACGGCCAGTCGGCGGTGGTCTCGGCCCCGCCCTCCCTGATTCGTGTGACGGCGCCCCGCTCGTCGTCGGGGTCCAGCCCGGCGAACCAGCCGTCAGTGTCCTCTGTCATACGTAACGTCTGGACACACCGGCGTATAGGTGTCATCCTTTCGGCCCGTCGAGGCCGTTTTGGCTACACTCCGATCTTCGAGAGATCCGACAGAGCGCGCTGCTATCACGTGTTACTGCGACTTTATCTCCTCGAATCCCCTCTGTACTGCCATGGAACCACGATACAACTCCTTCGAGAACATGGACCGATTCGTCGACCAGATGCGCCACAGTATGTTCGGTGGGGACCGAGGCGTCGGACGCGGCTTTGGCGACAGTGTCCGGGTCGAACGCACCGACGAGGCGATCGTCGTCTTTGCCGACGTGCCCGGCTTCGAACCGGACGAGATCGGGGTTCGACTCCACGACGACCGACTCCACATCACTGCCGACCACGAGGCTGGCGACGGACACACCGCGCGGCACCGGTCGCTACGCGAGACGGTCTCCTTGGGGGCGGCTGTCGACCCCGAAAACACTTCGGCGACCTACCGCAACGGTGTCCTCGAAGTCCGACTCCTCCTCGAACGCGATTCCCACGAAGGAACCAAGATCGAAATCGGCGAGTGATCGAGAAACGTTCGACAACCGGGGAACCGTGAAATCCCCGTATATATTTGTCTGTTCCCATAGAATTACGGGGTATGGTAGGCCCCGAGTCGACGCCAGGGTGGCGGACGGCGGAGACCGAGTACACGGACGAAGTTATCGGCGACGACACGCTCGGTGAGATGTTCGCTGCGACCGCCCAGCGCAACGCCGACGACAACGCGCAACTGTACAAAGGCGGCGCGTACGACCGATCACTCACTGAGGCGGTCATCCCTTCGGCGCCGAGCGGCGAATACGCAGCCATCAGTTACGAGCGGATGCACGATATCGTCAAGCACGTCGCAACGGGCTTGCGGGATATCGGCGTGAGAGACGACACTCGTGTCGGACTGTTCTCTTCGACCCGGATGGAGTGGGCACTCGCTGACTTCGCAGTGCTCTCTGCGGGCGGCGTAATCACGACGGTCTACACCGAATCGTCGGCCAAGCAGGTCGAATACCTACTCGACGACCCTGACGCCGAGTTCGTCATCGTCGAGAACGCCGACCTCCTCGACCGGGTGCTCGAAGTGGAATCGAATCTTTCTCTCGAAGGTATCGTTCTGATCGACGACTACGAGTCCGATCGAGACGACATCTATACGCTCAGAGATCTCTACGACCGTGGGGTCGCCACCTTCGAGGAGTCCACCTACCGCTCCTGGCTCGCCGATCGTGATCCGAGTGATCTGGCCAGTCTGATCTACACGTCGGGGACGACCGGACAGCCGAAAGGCGTCCAACTCACCCACCGGAACTTCCGTTCGAACGTCAACCAATCGCGGAAACGGCTCGCTCCCAGACCGGACAAACACCCCGACGTCCCGGCGATCGGCTCCGACTCGACGTCGATCTCTTTTCTCCCGCTCGCACACGTTTTCGAACGGCTCGCGGGGCATTTCTTCATGTTCGCTTCCGGCGCGACAGTCGGGTACGTCGAGCACCCGGACACCCTCGCCGACGACCTCCAACTGATCCAGCCGACGACCGGCGCAAGCGTTCCGCGGGTCTACGAGCGGATCTTCGACCGGATGAGCGAACAGGCCAGCGAGTCACCGATCAAACAACGGATCTTCGACTGGGCGGTCGATGTCGCCAGAGAGTACGCTCGGACTGAGGACCCAGGTATCGTCCTCGAAGCGAAACACGGCCTCGCGGATACGCTCGTCTACAACACGGTCAAGGAGAAGATGGGGGGCAACATCGAGTTCATGGTCAGCGGCGGCGGGAGCCTCTCGAAGACCCTCTGTGAGACGTTCGTCGGGATGGAACTGACGATCCTGGAGGGGTACGGGCTCACGGAGACGTCGCCGGTCATCACGACCAACCCCCCGGAGGATATCCGACCGGGCACACTGGGCGTCCCAGTGGCAGATGTCGAGGTACGTATCGACACTGGAGTGGTCGACGCCAGCCAGTTCGACGACGTGACCGGCGAACTCGGGGAGTTGCTCGTCCGCGGTCCGAACGTCACCAACGGCTACTGGAACCAACCCGGTCCCAGTGAGCGTGCGTTCACCGAGATCGACGGCAAGCGGTGGTTCCGTACGGGAGATATCATCGAACGGACGGACGACGACTATCTGATCTATCACGACCGGATCAAGGAGATCATCGTCCTCTCGACCGGGAAGAACGTGGCACCACAGCCTATCGAGGATCTGTTCGTGACGAGCGACCGCGTCGACCAGGTGATGGTGGTCGGCGACGACCAGAAGTTCGTCGGGGCGCTCATCGTGCCGAACTTCGAGGAACTCCAGCGGTGGGCCGACGCCGAAGGGATCGACCTCCCCGACGACCTCTACGAGCGCTGCGACGACGACCGAGTCAGGGAGTGGGTCCAGGTCGCCGTCGACGAGTGTAACGCCGATTTGGAGAAAGTCGAGCGGATCAAACAGTTCGAACTGGTTCCCAGGGAGTGGACCGCCGAGAACGATCTGCTCACGCCATCGATGAAAAAGAAACGCCGGAACATCAGGACGGAGTTCGAGGCCAAACTCCGGGAGATCTACGGCGACGACTACAGCGAGTGAGGCCGCTCGGTCAGTACCGCACGTCCACCGCCCGCTCGCGTGGGCCGTCACACTCGGCGAGCAGGACCGACTGCCACGTCCCGAGATCCAGCGACCCCTCGGTGACGGGGACCGTCACGTCCGGCCCGACGAGCATCGCTCGGACGTGTGCGTCTGCGTTTCCGTCGAGGGCATCGTGTTTCCAGCCGTCGTCGTCGATCAACCCGACCAGTGACTCCGCGAGGTCACCCAACAGACGTGATTCGGCCTCGTTGACCGTGACACCGACGGTGGTGTGTCTGACGAAGACGGTACAGGTCCCGTCCGCCTCTGGTGGTATCGCGTCCGCGACGTGGTCTGTGATGTCAACCACGGTCGTCCGCTCGTCGGTCTCGACGGTGAACCGTTCGCGTCCCATATCGACTGTTGGGACCGCTCCCGTGAGTAGCTTTGCCACGGAAACCGACACGGACGAACTGACTCAGGCCAGCCAGTCGTCGGGTTTCGTGTCGTAGTCGATGTCGGTCGCGGTGAGGTGCTCGACCTCCGACCAGTCGGTCGTCTCGACGGTGACCGCCTCGCCGTCGTAGCGGATGCGCTTGCCCACCGGTTCGGGCTCCGGTTCACGGTCCCGGCGTTTCGCGACTTCCACGTCGTGGTCGTCGAACTCCTTGACGATCGTCAGGAGGTTCACCGGGTAGCCCCAGAGTTCGAACACCCGTTTGAGCACGTCGCTGGCTTGCTCGATGTCGAGCATGACGCCGTTGTACTGGTGGGCCAACAGCAGTTCGTTGCGGTTGCGGTAGTTGCCGTCCTCGACGACTATGGTCGGCTTGCCGAAGTTGGTGAACTGCAACATCAGCTTCTTCTTGACGTCCTCGTGGTCGGTCGAGGTGACCCGGTAATCGCCCGAGGCGTGGGTGTACTCGTAGGTGAAGTAGTCGTTGCTGTCGACGAACTCCTGGGTCAGGAACGCGTCGAGGAAGGTCACGTCGTTGTGGCTCTCGCGGACCTCCCGCATGCGGTCCCAGCCGCTCGTGTAGTCGACGTCTGCCAGCGCGGCCTCGATATCGTCGTAGCGGTCCTGTTCGAACAGATACCGCGAGACCCGTTCCAGTTCCTCCTGGCCGACGTTCGAGACGAACCCGCGGTTCTGGGGCCGGATCAGGGAGTAGTGGCGTTCACAGAGTCCCTCGTAGGTCAGCACCTTCCAGGGGTAGGTCCCGACGTCGAACTCGTCGTCCCGAGCGGCCGCCAGTCCGTCGGCGTCGACGCGGTGGTCTTCGGGGTCCAGTTCAGCTATGTGGCCCGGCACGTCGGTCAACCAGGCTGGGGGTTCGAGCTGCTCCTGGACCGCCGTGAAGTCGACCACGTCGTGGAAGTTCCGCCAGGTGACACCCTCGGTTCGGAGGAGCCGTTCGATCACTTCCCGGCGGTTCTCCGTGTTCTCGACGTACTGCCAGATCGCCAGCCCGAGGCTGTAGGGGTTGAGCCCGCCCGACCCCAGCACCTTCGACATGTGGTCGGCGTAGAGGACGAACTCGTCGTCGCCGGCGAAGTTCTCGTCGGTCATCATCACCGACTCCCAGTACGAATTGTGGTTGACGAATCCGCTTGCTGCGTAGCGGTGGGTGGTTTCCACGGAGATATCGTAGACATCTCCGATTCCCGTTTCCACGGCCGTCACTTCGTCCGTCCAGGATTCCGATTCGAACCACTCGAGATCGTCGAGATACTGTTCGAGGGCATCGGATTTCGCGCGGTAGCCGAACCCAATTTCCTCGGCAAACGTCGAGGCGGACTCGCCGGTGAGATGGATATGATAACAGCCGTCTGTCTGTTTCCGGCGTCGAGACAGTATATCGAAGTTCGCGAGCAACAACTGTACAGTTTTCGACAGTTGATCACTTTTCGTCGAGAGAATCACGCCTTGCTCGCCAGCGTAGCCATCCGCGTCGAACAACCCACGGAGGAACTCGGCGACGACTGGTTTGGGCGACTGGAGTACCTGTTCCGGAATCCGCTTTTCCGCAGCCGCGACGCCGGTCGGTAGTCCAAATGTCTCGGTGAGCAATTCCCGAAGGTGTAGCGAGTACGCATAGACACGCCAGCGACCGTCCTGTTCTTCCACGGTCGCCTCGATACCGAACAGCTCCGAGCAGAGGCCAGCAAACTCCTCGGCGTTGGCTTCCTTGCCTGATGTGAACCCGACGTGGCGGGAATCAGATGGGACGTGACCGTCGCCGACCAAGAGACCGAGGAACCGTCCGAACTGCTCGGTAACTGTCTCCGGGACACGGATCGGTTGACGCTGGTTGATTTCGGCGTCGGCGGTCTCGTCGTATCCACTCAATGCCGCATCGATGGCATCCGCTCGTTCGGCAGAGCCAGTCTTCCGGTACCGCATCACCGTCCAGACTGATACGCCGGCTTCGTCTGCGACATCTTCGAGTGTGGTGTACTCTCTGGAGGTCCACTCGATAGACTTGTACTCGTCGGGCCAGAGCCCGTTTCCGGCACTGACTTCGATTTTATCGCCGGCGGCTAATTCGTCGAGACGGACCCATTCTCCGTCTGGCCGACGGACTCTATGGTTGTTCGACCCAGTCACCTCGAATCCCCGACGTGTTTCGATCGTCACCGTGTCGTGGTTCCGGATAACGTTTGAATCGTACACAGATCTGGTCGTCTCCCCGTCGGAGACATCGGGATGCCTGTCGACGACATCACGCATCGTGACGAGACCGTCTTCGGTGAACACGCGGGTGTCCGGGGCGACACAGGCCCACCCTTCATTCATAACCTTTGTCATCTTCTGCGGCGCGAAGTAGTACGCCTCTCGACGGAGCAACTCCAACAGGTCCCGCTGCCAGTCGGTGAACTCCGTCGCCTTCTCGGTGTCCTCGTCGTAGCGGTTGCCGTGTTTACGCAGGAACCCGAGAATGTCCTTCTCCGGTTCGGCGGGGAAGGAGACGCCGTCCTCGTCGCCGTTCTGTGCGTCGAGCCACTCGTCGTCGAAGACCTGCCGTTTGACCTCGTCCGAGAGGTCCAGTTCGTCGAGTTGGTCGGCGACGTCGACGCCCTCCAGTTCCTCGAACTCCTCGGGCCCGGTCTCGACCGGCGCGTACGGCTCGTGTTGGTCGATGTTGTCCTCCAGACAGAGGACGTGGTCGATGAACCGCTCGACCGCCGCGCGCTCGATCTCGGGGTCTTGCATGTACTCCCGGATGGTATCGGCGTGCCGGGAGAGCATCTCCGCGGCCTCGGGGCTGCGGACTCGCCGCTCGCCCTCGCGACCGCTCGTGATCCCGTCGGCGAACATCCGGAACCACTCGTTGTTCGCGAAGAAATCAGCGTGTGCTTCGACGTGGGTGATGACCGCCTTTTGGTCGGCCAGCGTGTTCGATTCCTGGAGGAAGGCGTGGGCCGGGTCGTCGTTGTTGACGATCTCGAAGGCCTTCCCGCCGAGGAACTGGGTCTGTTTCTGCTGGCGGTCGTACTGCATCCCCCAGCGCCAGTGTGGGTACCGCTGTTGGAAGCCGCCGTAGGCGATGAGTTCGTTCATCTCGTCGTAGTCGACGACCCAGTAGTTGACCGGGTACGGCGAGAGCCCGAGCTTCTCGGCCAGGTTGCTGGCCTCCTCGACGTGTGCTTTGAGGTCGGCGGCGATGCGCTGTTTCGTGATCCTGTCGTCGGTGCTCATTCGTCTTCCTCCGTGCTGAGTATCTCGTAGATCGCGTCGACCACGTCCTCCGGCGAGGAGACGTACGCGACAGCGACGTTGTCGGCGTCCCGGAAGCTCCGTTCGACCTCCTCGGCGTGGGTGGCGTTGATCGCGTTGCCGCTCGGTTGGGTCTCCACGTAGGCGTGGAGGTTCGCGGGGATCTCCCGCATGAGCGGGATCACCTTCTCCTCGGTGTCGTTGCTGGAGTTCTCGCTGTCGCCGGCGGCGAAGACGTAGCGGTTCCACTCGCTCCAGGGATACTCCTCCTCTAAGACGGCCGCGGCCAGCTCGTAGGCACTGGAGATGCGGGTCCCGCCGCCCGATCGGATGCCGAAGAACTCCTCGCGGTCGACCTCCCAGGCGTCGGCGTCGTGGGCGATGTAGACGAACTCGGCGTTGTCGTATTTCCCCTGGAGATACCAGTCCAGCGGCGTAAACGTCCGCTCGACGAGTTCCCGTTTCTGCTGGCGCATCGAGCCCGACACGTCACGGATGTTGACCACGACGACGTTTTTCTCCCGTTCCTCGACGATTTCGGGGTAGCGGTACCGCTCGTCCTCCCGACGGAAGGGGACTTCGTCGACGCCGTCCCGGCGGATTCGCTGGGCGGTCGTGACCTGGTCGACCGCCGTTTCCATCTCCTCGATGGAGTCCCACCGGCTCTTCTCGTCGCTGGAGAGCTCCCCGTAGGCGTCCTCGATCCAGGCTTTCGAGACGGGGATGTTGTTCTCGCGTGCCCACTCGAAGACGGACTGTGGCCCCCAGCCCTCGACTTTCAGGGCCTCGCGGACGTAGTCCTCGTCGAACTCCATCGCCAGCTTGCGCTTGAGCCCTTTCTTGAACAGCCGCTCGAAGTCGAGCGTCGAGGACGGCCCCGTCCGGGTCATGTCGGTGAAGTCGCCCTCCTTCTCCTCGATGACCTTCTTGCCTTTCGGCTCCAGGTCGAGGCCGAGTTGTTCGTCTAACTCCTGGGCGAACTCCTCGGGGTCCATCTCGTAGTACTCGTGGTCGCCGCCCTCCTCGCCGGGGTCGCCGTCCTCGTCGCCGTCGCCGGGCTGGGGCTGTGGCTGCCCGACGGGGTCGCCGGGCTGGGCACCCTCACCTTGTCCGACGCCGCCTTTGTCCCGCTGGTCGTACTCGAACGTCGGGAGGTCGACGATCTTGATCGGGATGCGGACCTCGTCGTCCCGTGACTGACCGAGGTCACCGTACTGGATGAACTCGGCGAGGTCCTGTCGGCGCTGCTCGCCCACTTCGCGGTACCGTTCGAGGTCGTCTCTCAATCCCATCTGTAGCTCACCTGGTTCATCACGTGTCGGCTCGTCAGTTCGGCCGACGCCTCGCTGTAGTCGTGTAGCTCGACCATGTTGGCGATCGTCTGCGCTTTCAGTCGGGCCGTCTCGGTCCCCGAGGGTGGGGCGTCCCACTGCCGCGGGTCGAAATCCTCGAAGGTCCGCTTGACGTCGTCCCAGTCGTGGCGCCCGAGGACGGTGTTGATGACGGGGATCTCCGTCGGCGAGACGTCGCCGACCTGGAACTCCTCGTCCCGGCGCTGCCACGCGTGGCGGTTCAGCGCCGTGATGATCTTGTCGGTGCGGAACGTCTTGACGGCCTCGTCGGGCTCGTTGCCGGCGTAGTTCTTCTCGTCGAACCGGCCCAGATGCTCGATCTCGAAGACTTTCATCTCCAGGGGGTCCGGGTCGACGTACTCGCCCCGGTCGTTGACGATCTGTTCGTCGGATTCCCAGGCGTAGACCTGCTCGATGTATGCCTCGACTGTCGCCTCGTCGACGCGCTTGTCCCGCATCATCGCGTCCAGTACGTCCTGTTCCTGCCGGCCGAAGACGTAGTTCTTGACCGTCACGACTCGCTCCTCGTACTCGCTGGCCTCGTTGACCGAGAACACCGGCGCCTCGCGCATCCCCTCGGCGACGGCGTTGAGCACGTCACGGGGCATGACCACGTGTTCGACGGGGAGGTCGGGGTGGTGGCGGTCCTGTGTCTCGTGGAGCAGGTCCGCGACCACGTCCCGGACGTAGGTGACCGGAATCCCGTGGTCGCCGTCCCTGGCGGTCGTCTCCAGGTCGTAGTCGTCGATCTCGACCCGTTCGTCGCCCTCCATCAGATAGCCACGGTCGAACAACAGCGCCTTGTCCACCAGGTCGAGCCCGTCCGGGACCGAGTGGTCGTCGAGCCGCGAGACGACGGCGTACAGCGCCGCCGCCTCGACCGTGTGAGGGGCGAGTTCCTTCTCGGTCACGCCGGCGAGTTCGTCCCGGACCGAGACGGTCAGTGGCTCCTGTATCCAGCGCTCCAGTTGCTCCCAGGAGTCGGGGTCCCAGACGCTCGTCTCGTCGGTCAACTCCCGCCGGAGCAACTGGGCCTCGAGCGAGAGGTTCGTCAGGTAGGTAAACTCCCGTTTGTCCAGCCGTCGTTTGAGCGCCTTCAGCGGGTCCTGGCCCTCACGGTCGGCGTGTTGGTTCAGCTGTGCCTCTAGGTCGGGGTTCGAGATGATGATGAGTTGCGTGTCGATGTCCATCCCGATCCCCTTGTCCAGTTTGACGTGACTCTCGTCGGGGACGTTCAGCAGTTTCTGGAGCAGGTCGGCGTGCTGGCCGGCGTCCTCGACGACGGTCAGCAGTCCGTTGCCCTGCGAGAGGACGCCGTCGTAGCTAAACGCCTGTGGGTTCTTCCGACCGCGGGAGTCCAGTTCGCGGAGCATCCCGTGCATCCAGGACCCGACGAGCCGTTCCTTCGGCGTCCCCTCGTCCTCGGAGTGGAGAACACCGATGCCCCGTCCCACGTCGACGACGAAGTTCTTGACCCGGAGGTGGGCCGGCGCCGTCACCGCCGAGAACAGGTCCGCCGTCCCGCTTCGGCGGTACTGCTCTTCGAGGTAGTCGTACGCTTCCCGGGAGAACGGGTCCAGGTCGCCCTCGACGCGGATCGGGATGTGGTCGTCGAGCCGCTCGTTCAGCGTCGAAAGCAGGTCCTGACGGACGTCCTCGGGGAACACCGTCAGCGGGTGGACCTGGACGGGGCTCTCGTACCAGTCGTCCTCGTCGGCGATGGGCTGGTCGCCGTAGGTCAGCGCCGAGTCGGTGCCCCCCGCACCGGCGACGTTCCACTCGAGGGTGTAGCGCCGGCCCGCCGGCGTCTTCGAGTACTCGCGTAGGCCGTTGATGAGACACCGCTTGAGCTCCGATTTCCCGGTCGCCGTGGGGCCTTCGAGCCAGATGATCTTCTCGTCTTTGCCCCGGCCGGCCGCGATCGACCGCAGGTCGTCGACGAAGGCGTTGAGCACGTCGGTGTTGCCCAAGATCGCGTGCTCACCGTCGTTGTGGGGGTCGTCGAAGAAGCGGTACCGCTCTTTCTCCTCACCCTCCTCGATGACGGTGCGTGTCCCGGCCGCCTCGATGGCGTCGAGCAGGTACTTCGAGGCGTGAGCGGCCAGTTCCGGACGTTCGAGGAGTTGGTCGACGTACTCGGCCAGGCTCATCGGGGCCTCGTAGGCCCGATCCAGTGAGTCGTCCGCCCGACCGATGTACTCCTCGCCTGTCATCACTCCTCCATTTCGCTCTTTGCGACCTCGGCGCCGGCGAACTCCAGGACCTCCTTGGCGCCTTCCTCGGAGTAGCCCTGCTCGATGAGGGCGTCGATCCACTGGTTGCGGTCGTCGTCGTCCATCTCGCCGCTGGAGACCAGCGCCGAGAAGTTGATGTTGTGTTTCTTGTCCTCCCAGAGTTTGCGTTCCAGCGCACGGCGCAGGCGGTCGTTGTCCTGCGGGTGGAAGGTGTCTCCCTCGCGTGCGCGCCGGGAGACCCAGTTCGACACTTCCTGGCGGAAGTCGTCCTTGCGGTCCTCGGGGAGGTTGAGTTTCTCCTCGACCGAGCGCAGGAACTGCTCGTCGGGTTCCTGCTGGCGCCCGGTGAGTTCGTCCTCGACGGTGTCGTCGTCGATGTAGGCCATCACGTGGTCCATGTACTTCTCGCCCTGGCGCTGGATCTCGTCCATGTCGTAGGCCAGCGCGTGGCGGACGTCTTCGATGGCCCGCTCCTTGTACTCCTCGCGGACGAGTTCGAGGTAGCGGTAGTACTCCTCGAAGTTCTCCTCGGCGATCGAGCCGTGGTTCTCGAGGTTCCCCTCTAAGTGGTTGAACGTCGTCAGCGGCGAGAGGAACTGCCGATCGCGGTGCATCGAGTCCATGATCGCCTCGGCGATCTCGTCGCCGATGAACCGTGGGGAGACCCCGTCCATCCCCTCGCCGATGTCGGCGGTCTTCTCGGCCTCGTCGCGGAGCTTCTTGACGTCGATGTCGTCGGCCTCGTCGATCTCGCCGTTGTAGGCCTTGGCCTTCTGGACCAGGTCGATCGAGGAGGTATCGGGTTCCTCGATGCGTGTCAACACGCCGAACAGCCCCGCCATCTCCAGGGTGTGGGGTTCGACCTGGATGTCCGGGAGGTCGGCGTTCCGGAGCATCTTCCGGTAGATCTTCGATTCCTCCTCGTACTGGAGGACGTACGGGAAGTCGATGCGCTTGGTCCGGTCGTTGAACGCCTCCATCTTCTCGTCGCCTTTCTTGTCCCGGTACTCGGGCATGTTCGTCCGGCCGACGATCACCTGGTCGATGTCGATCCGGGGGTTGTTCTTGGGCTTGATCGTCTGCTCCTGGGAGGCGTGCAGGAAATCGTAGAGGAACTCCCGCTGGAGTTTCAGCAGTTCTTCGCCGGAGAAGATGCCGCGGTTGGCGTTACAGAATGCCCCGGAGTAGTCGAACGCCCGGGGGTCAGATTCCCCGTAGATCGCGATCTTCGAGTAGTTGACGTCGCCCGTGAGTTCTGTCTCGTCCTGGTTCTTCTTGTCCTTGGGCTCGAAGGTCTCGATCCCGCGTCGCCGGTTCTCGTCGGCGACGAAGCGGATGATCTCCACGTGGTTCTCCAGGACCTGTTGGAGATCGTCGTCGTAGTACGCGAGCAGTTCGTCCATGTAGAACTCGCTTGCCGGGTCCAGCGCCTGCTCGTTGCGGATCGTGTAGGGGGCGTCTAGTTCCTCGTTGATGTCCTCGATGACTCTGTCGCGTTGCTCCTGGGGGAGCAAGACCAGCGGGTCCTGGTTCATCGGCGAACGAACGATGTCGTCGGCCGGGTCCTGGTCGTCGACGACGTCACAGAGGTTCGTCCACCGGAAGGTGTACATCCGGCCGTCGTCACGGCGGGTGTAGTTCTCGAAGTACCGCCGTAGCTGGCGGTCGAAGTCGGACTTCCCCGACCCGACCGGTCCCAACAGGAGCTTGATCCGTTTCTGTGGACCCAGTCCGCGGGCACCGGACTTGACTTTGTTGACGAACTCGTGGATCGCCTCGTGGACGACCCGGCCGTAGAACGTGTTCTCGCCGTCGTTCAGCGGGTCATGGCTGGCGAGTTCGTATTCGACGACGCCGGCTTCCTCGTCGTACTCGGTCCCGTAGTAGTCGAACATGTCCGCCACCCGCTGGTGAGCGTTCCGGGCGATCCGGGGTTCGTCGTACAGCTGCTCTAAGTACCAATCGAACGATTTCGACTGCCGGAGGTCGGCTGGTATCGTGTCCCGGTACTCCTCGCTCAGCGCTTCCAGTGTCTCTTTGTTCTTGCTCATGCTATCACAGTGTCCGTCTCGCGGTCAGTACCACCGGACTCCGCAGGGGTGGCCCGCAGTACCGTGTCGGTAACACGGGGCTCGCCACACTCGGCTTCCGTGCGAGCGGGCGGCACTCGGCCAGTCGGCACGGGCCAGTCGTTGTACCATGACATAGTTTGTCGTCAACGGGGGGAGACAGGGCCGGCTCCACCCGATCTGTGAACGGATGACAGTGCGTGACTGTTTCCGATACTATTTATTGTATGAGTGATTCACACGTAAAAGGTTGTCTCCGTAACCCATAAAACACCGCATCTTTACACCTCGATATCGGGCCTAATACGGAGACTGCGAAGAGGGGTCGTGGTACCACACGGCACGTTCGTTCGTCGGGGTTTAAATACCCACCCCGTCGACCACTGGATTATTGACTGTCGGACCGTTTTTCCGAGCATGGGATTCGCGGACCTCGACGACGAGTGGACTGTCTGGAACGAGACCGACGAGAAGGTGGTCCTGGTCTACCGCCCCGACGTCTTCGACAGCCACGACTTCCCCGCACCCTGCCTGCCGACGATCTACCTCACGCGCGGGAGGCGGACCCGCCGACCGGGCGCTCAGCGCGCCGGCGAGGCCTGGTACGTCACCCTCTATCTGGAGCCGGAAGTCGAGAGAGACCCCGACAGCTACGACGACCGCGAGAGCGCAGTCGCCGGTGCCGTCGACTTGGCCAACCGGTTCGCGAACGGCGAGGTCGACTATCGGTCGCTGTATCAGCTCCCCCGCGAGGAGTACCTGGCCGAGCTCGACGACCGGACCGGCCGTTCCTGACGTTTAACTCTCCTGGTGGTCTACAAGTCCCTATGAGTACGGTAACGCTCGTCGGCACTCGGCTCGCGTCCGTCGGCGAGGAGTTCGTCTATCACGGCGAAGCGAGCGGGTGTGAGGGGTGTCCGTACCGGGACCAGTGTCTCAACCTCACCGAGGGTCGCCGGTACCGCATCACCGACCTCCGACAGAGCGGCCAGACCCTGGACTGTGCGGTCCACGACGACGGGGTACGTGCCGTCGAGGTCGAGCCGGCCCCGGTCAAAGCGAACGTCCCGACGAAAGGTGCCTACGCCGGCAGCGCCGCGACGCTGGCCGGCCCGTGTCCCCACACTGAATGTCCGAGCCACCGGTACTGCGAGCCCGCCGGAGCGGACTTCGACGAGGAGTACCGGATCGACTCGATCGTCGGCGACCCGCCACACGACTTCTGTCTGCTGGACCGGGACCTCACGCTGGTGGAGTTCGAACCGCCCGACGACGCCTGAGACGACAGCAGGTCGTCTCAGTCCAGTCGACTGCCCACGGCCGCTTCGAGCTCGTCCCGGACTGCGTGACTGCTCCCGGCGTCGAAGGGGACTTCGATGACCCGCGTCCCCGTCGATCCAACCGAATCCTCCAGCGCCGCGACGAACGACGCCCGGTCGGGGACCCGCTCGAACGAGAGGTCGTAGAGGGCACCGGTCGGCGAGAACTCCAACCCGTGTGGGGTCCTGAACTGCGACTCGAAGGTCTCGTGCTCGGCGATCGGGAGCATGTGGAAGATCCCGCCCCCGTCGTTGTTCACGAGGACGATGGTCGCGTCGACCCCACACCGACCCAGCGCCAGCAACCCGTTCATGTCGTGGTAGTACGCCAGGTCCCCAGTCACCAGGACCAGCGGGTCCTCGGTGGCGCTGCCGGCCCCCAGCGCCGTCGAGGTGATGCCGTCGATGCCGCTCGCCCCACGATTACCGAGCACCGTCAGGTCCGCCCGCCGCGGCCGGCCGAACCGATCCATATCACGGATCGGCATACTGTTGGAGACGAACACCGTCGCCGGGTCCGGTGCCGTGGCGGTCACGTCCGCCAGCACGCCACCCTCCCAGTAGGTATCGGCCAGGGCGTCCTCGACGACGCTCCAGTGGATCGCCTCGGCGTCGGCGAACCGCTCCGTCCATCCCTCGGCGGGGCGGGTCTCCACGTCCTCGGCGACCGCCCGTCCCGTCGCGTCCTCGTCGGCGATCAGGAGGTCCGTCGCCGTGAACTCGGCTTCCGTCCAGGTACCTGCCGGGTCGACGACGAACTGCCGACAGTCCGCGTCCCGGAGGTAGTGTCGCAGCGGCTTGGAGGTCGGCGAGGCCCCGAAGCGGACGACGACCTCCGGGTCGGGCCACTCGCGGGCCGCACCGCTGCCGAGGTACGCGTCGTAGCCGCCACACACCGGCGCTTCGATGGCCTCGACGTGGGGGCCAAAGCGCAGGTTCGAGAGGGGATCGGCCAGTACCGGGAAGCCAGTGGCGTCGGCCAGTGCTCTCAACCCCTCGGCCGAGAGGCCGTCGTGGGCGGGGCCGGCGACGAGTAGACCCCGGTCAGCCGCAGCCAGGCGTTCGGAGAGGTGCCGCTGATCCGACTCGTCGAGCGTCGGAACGCCGTGGCCCGTCGTGACGAACGGTCCGTCCCGACCCCCAGCGGCGAGTCCATGCTCGTCCCAGTCGTCGGGGACGCCCGCCGGATCGTCGGCCGCGACCGGCGTCGGTTCCAGCGGTTTCCGGAACCGGCAGTTGAGGTGGACCGGCCCGCTATCGGCGGCGGTCGCTGCGGCCAGCCCCCGCGCCGCGGTGGTCCTGAGCATCCTGACTTTGCGTGGTTCGGCCTCCGGTTCGGGCATGTCGCGGTACCACCGGACTGCGTCGCCGTACAGCTTCTCCTGGTCGACGGTCTGGTTGGCGCCGCTGTCGATGAGTTCCGGGGGACGGTCGGCCGTCAACACGAGCATCGGGACGCCGGCCTGGTCGGCCTCGATCACCGCCGGGTGGAAGTTCGCTGCCGCGGTGCCGGAAGTACAGACCAGCGGCGTCGGTCGGCCGGTTCGGCGTGCCCGTCCAAGCGCGAAAAACGCGGACGAACGCTCGTCGAGATGTGAGAAGACGGTGATATCGGGGTGTTCGGCGAACGCTACCGTCAGCGGCGTCGACCGGCTCCCCGGCGAGACACAGACGGCCTCGACGCCGCCGGCGACCAGCTCTGCGACGAGCGTCTCCGCCCAGAGCGCGTTGACGTTCGGGTGACTCATTCGAGTTCGTCGAGCATCGGCCGGTACTTCAGTTGGACCTCGTCCCACTCGCGGTCGGGGTCGCTGTCGGAGACGATCCCGGCCCCGGCAAACAGGGTCGCGATCCGGTCCCGGGCGACCGCAGAACGGATTCCCACGGCGAAGGTCCCGTTGCCGCTGCCGTCGAGCCAGCCGATCGGTGCGGCGTACCATCCCCGGTCGAACGCCTCGGTATCGCGGATCGTCCGCAGCGCGGCGTCGGGTGGAAGCCCGCCGACGGCGGGTGTCGGGTGTAACGCCTCGACGAGGTCGAGGACGTGTTCGTCGTCGCCGAGTTCGGCGGTGATCGAGGTCCGGAGGTGCTGGACCGTCGCGAGCCGTCGGACGGTCCGTTCGCCGGTCCGGATCGAGGTCGCGAACGGCGCCAACTGTTCGCGGATCGCGTCGGCAACCAGTTGGTGCTCGTGGCGGTCCTTCTCGCTTTCGAGGAGTTCCTTCGCCAGCCACTCGTCTTCGGCCGGCGTCTCACCCCGGCCGGTCGAGCCCGCCAGTGCCTCGGTTCTGACTGTCCGTCCCCGGACCGAGACCAACCGCTCGGGGGTCGCGCCGAAGAACGTCCCCGCCCCGGCCGGGGAGAACATGAACCGGTAGCAGTCCGGGTAGGTCTCGGCCAGCCGGGCGAGTACGTCCGGGACCGAGAGCTCCGCGTCGAGCGAGACCCGAAGCGCCTGTGCGAGGACCACCTTCCGGAGGTCCCCCCGGTCGACCTTCTCGATGGCCGCCCGGACCTGCCGACGCCAGTCCGACTGGGACGGGGTCCGTTCGCGCCCGGCGATTCCCGGCGGTTCGGACTGCGGCCCGTCGGCGAGTGTCGACAGTTCCGTTCGCCACTCGGCGAGCCGCTCGTCGGCCGTCCGGTCGGCTTCCGGCCCCGTCGCAGAGACGGTCAGCCAGGCGTCGCCGTCACGGACAGTCAGTTGGACCGCCGGAAGGAAGAAGCCTGCACCGGGAAACCCATCCCAGGGTGACTCCCCGTCGTGATCACCGTCGTGGAAGGCGAACCCGCCGAACAGTCGCGGTCGGGCGACGCTCGGGAGCGTCTCCGGGACGTCGTGATCGTCGAACAACCTACGAGCGGCTGTCCGCACGTCGCCAAACCGTGACCCGCCGCTGCCGGTGATCGTCGCAGCCGCACCCCTGGCCGCGACCGTTTCAGTTCCTGTCGCCCACGCGAACCGAGGTCGGGTGTCCGTATCGAGGACCGTTCGCACCGGTGCGTGGTCGACGGGACACCCACGTGTGGTGACTGTCGTCTCGGCAACCGTCACTTCCTCACCACGCAGTGGTTCCATCGACCACGGATTAGGGTTCCGTACCTTTGAGCCTAACTATACCCACCCCGTCTGGACGGATTCAGCCCGGTGAACGGGCCGTCCACAGCTGCCCGCAGCCGATACTGTTTTCGAAAACTCTCGGTTATTGACTGAAAACAATAGTTTCGGTTCGTGGATAGAGTCTGGGCGTTTCCGAAACATACCCCCGTCAGGTTTAAATATGGCTTGCTCGAACCAGCGTACAGAGCGATGCCAAAGGTAGAGATCACGATCCCGGAGCATCTGGAGATGCAGATCGCTCAACTCGTCGACCAGGGTGAGTTCCTCAACCGCGAGGAGGCAATCGAAGACTTGCTGTCGACCGGGTTGAAAGCGTACAAGACGTCCGGGCCACAGGACGAGGAGGAGGAACCGGGTTTCGAAGAGGACGGGATGATGGGACACGACGACGAGTACGTCTTCTGAACGGACGTGACACTCTGTCAGCTCTTCCCAAGTAATTCTTATACGCGTCCCGTCACATAGAGCAGACAACGATGCACAAAGACGAGCTTCTGGAGTTACACGAGCAGATGGTCACGATCATGCAGTACTTCCGCGACGAGATGGATTCGGTCGATCCGAGCCTCTTCGATCAGTACGACGAACTCGACGTCAGTCCGTCGGACGTCCACAAATCCAAGAGCGAGCACAAGCACGCCGTGTTCGTCCTCGGGAACGGGCTCGCCACCGCGATGAGCGAAGACGAGTTCTCCGACGCCGGCCGTGTCGGCAAGCGCATGAAGGAACTCGCCGAGGACGCCGAGCGGAAACTGTAGTCCGTCCGCGTGCGGTCTTCTACTTCTGTGCGCTCTTCTACTCTGCGGTCAACTCGGTGAACAGCTCCGGATCGGTCCGGAACTTCAGGACGTTGTGGACGACGGAGTTGCGGACGTTCTGGACGACGTTGCCGTGTCGCTTGTAGAACTCGTGGATCCACTTCGACTCGGCCTGACGGCTGGGAAACATCATCACCGATTTCCACTGGTAGGCCCCGTCCGAGAGGAAATAGAAGAGGGTGTGTCGGTCGTCGCGGATGTAGACCATCGCGTCGTGCCAGGCGTCGGCGAAGTGCTCCGGATTGAACTTGAACTCGAACAGCGCGAAGTTGAACAGCGACTCGTTGGGGACGATCGCCTCCCTGAACACCCCTGCGTCACGCATCTCCCGGATCGATTCGCTGACGGTCACGTGTGAGACGTCGATCCCGTACTGTTCGTCCAGAATGTCGGCCAACTCACGCGACGATCGCTGTGGGTCCGCCGCGAGTTCTCGGAGGATGTAGACGTCTCGCTCCTTGAACTCCCTGTCAGGCATCTCGGAGGTCATACGGTATCTGCAGTGGGAAGGCTCCTGATAGTTACGCCCGCTGGGGAACCGCTGTCTGAAACCCTTGTGGGGTCAGCGACCCTCGAACTCGGGGTCACGTTGCTCCATGAACGCGGTCGCTCCCTCTTCGTGATCGTCGGTCGTGAAAGCGATCCCCTGTGCAGTGACCTCGCGGTCCAGCGCCTGCTCGAACGACAGTTCGGTCCCTCGATCCAGTAGCCGCTTGGCCTGTGTCAACGCGACCGTCGGCCCGGCCGCGATGTCGGCGACCACGTTGTCGACGCCCTCCTCGAACGCGTCGGCCTCGAACAGCCGCGTGAAGATGCCGAGTTCACGGGCCGTGTCGGCGTCCAGCAGTTCGCCCGTGAACACCAGCTCTTTGGCCTTGTTCGGCCCGACGAGACGGGGCAGGAAGTACGAGACGCCCGAGTCAATCGCCAGGCCGACCCGCCGGAACCCGAAGCCGATCTTCGCGTCGGGACTGGCCAGTTGTACGTCACAGGCCAGTGCCAGCCCGGCACCGGCACCGTAGGCCGCTCCGTCGATGGCCGCGACTACCGGCAAGCGACAGTCGTGGACGGCCTCGATGGCCCCGTTGATCGCCGAACGAATGAGTTCGATCCGTTCGGTCACCGGGTGGTCGCCGGCGACACCCTCGATCATCGCTTCGATGTCGCCACCGGCACAGAACGCCTCGCCCGCTCCCTCGACGACGACACAGCGGGCGTCGCTGTCCTCGATCTCCCCGAAGGCATCCGCCAGCGCGACTGCCGTGTCTTCGGCGAGTGCGTTGCGAACGTCCGGCCGGTTCAGCGTGACGGTGGCGACCCCGTCGTCGATCGAGCGGAGCACTGGGTCGGTCGACATACTCCTGTGGAATCCCGGACCGGGCAAAACGTTGGTGTCCCCACAGTGGTTTGGTAGTACCTTTTGAAGGGCCGGGGACCAGTGGTCTGTATGCGCCTTCACTGGCATCGGCGTGATCTGCGGGCGGCCGACAACGCGGGGCTCGCTCGTGCGAACGCGGACGACCCCGTCGTCCCCGTGTTCGTCTTCGACGAGGACGTGCTGGATCACGGAGCGCCGCCCCGCGTGGCGTTCATGCTCGACGCACTCGACAGCCTGCGACAGTGGTACCGCGAGCGGGACAGCGACCTGGTCGTCGCTCGCGGTGACCCACGCGAGGTCCTGCCCGATCTGGCCCGGGAGTACGGTGCCGAGTCCGTCACCTGGGGGAAAGACTACACTGGCCTCGCGCGCGAGCGGGACGCGGCCGTCCGGCGCGCACTCGACGACGCCGGCGTCGAACGCGCGGCGGTCCAGAACGCCGTCCTCCACGAACCGGGGGAGATCACGACCAACGACGGCGACCCCTACAGCGTGTTCACCTACTTCGGGCGCAAGTGGCACGACCGCGAGAAGGCCGATCCGTACGATCCGCCGACCCCGGACGCGTTGGCGCCCGTCGAGAGCGACCCGCTCCCCTCCCTCTCCGACCTGGGCTTCCAGGCCCCGGAGGCCGACATTCCACCGGCGGGGACCGAACACGCCCGGGACCTACTGACGACGTTTCTCGACGACGACGTCTACCGCTACGACGACCGCCGGGACTACCCCGCCGACGAGTGTACCTCCCGACTCTCCGCACATCTGAAGTTCGGTACTATTGGTATCCGAGAGGTGTACGCGGAGACTCAGACTGCCAGACAAGCGGTCGAACCCGGTAGCGACCGCGAGGAGTCCGTCGAGGAGTTCCTCTCACAACTCGCCTGGCGGGAGTTCTACACACAGGTCCTGTTCGACCGCCCCGACGTGGTGACGGCCAACTACAAGGAGTACGACCACCCCATCGAGTGGGACCACGACGAGGACCACCTCCAGGCCTGGAAGGACGGCGAGACGGGCTACCCCATCGTCGACGCCGGGATGCGTCAACTCCGCGAGGAGGCGTACATGCACAACCGCGTCCGGATGATCGTCGCCTCCTTCCTGACGAAGGACTTGCTCATCGACTGGCGACACGGCTACGACTGGTTCCGGCGGAAACTCGTCGACCACGACACCGCAAACGACAACGGCGGCTGGCAGTGGGCGGCCTCGACGGGGACCGACGCCCAGCCGTACTTCCGGATCTTCAACCCGATGACACAGGGTGAACGGTACGACCCGGACGCCGAGTACATCACACGCTACGTCCCCGAACTCGCGGACGCCGGTCCGGAGATCATCCACGAGTGGCACGAGGCGTCGCTGACCCAGCGGCGCAACGCCGCCCCGGAGTATCCCGATCCGATCGTCGATCACAGCGAACGTCGGGAGGAGGCGATCACGATGTTCGAGCGAGCGAGAGGCGATGCCTGAGCGCCAGCGAAGGCATCGAGGCGGAACGGCGAAGGTATGAGCCGTGAAGCAGGCGACGCGTAAGCGTCGGCTCTCGGCGGAGCGGTGAGGAACGAACCGCGGAGCGGGCGAGAGGCGATGCCTGAGCGCCAGTGAAGACATCGAGGCGGAACGGCGAAGGGATGCGCCGTGGAGCAGGCGACGCGTAAGCGTCGGCGAAGACCCTCTTGTTGACGAGGACACCCGGGTAATTCCCCGACGCCGACGGGACGCAATTGAGTGGCTCATCCGACATATCGGAATCCCGTCGGGATCAGGAGCACCTCCGGCGATGCCTGCCGGTATCTCGGTCGGCGGAACCGCCGGACGGCGGCGGGTGCATGTGGCGTGATATCGTGGCGCTCCTAACGTTTAACAGGGCGCCGGACCATTGAAGAGATGGAGGAATTTCCTATGACTGAACATTCCGAACCCGAGCTTCCACCGCTCCCGTACGACTACGACGCGCTGGAGCCACACATCTCCGAGCAGGTCCTCACCTGGCATCACGACACCCACCACCAGGGGTACGTAAACGGCCTGGAGGCCGCCGAGGAGACACTCGCCGAGAACCGCGAGTCGGGGAACTTCGGTTCCTCGGCCGGCGCGCTGGGGAACGTGACCCACAACGGCAGTGGACACTACCTTCACACGCTGTTCTGGGACAACATGGACCCCAACGGCGGCGGCGAGCCGGAGGGTGACCTGCTGGCCCGCATCGAGGAGGACTTCGGCTCCTACGAGGGCTGGAAGGGCGAGTTCGAGGCAGCTGCCTCGGCCGCCGGTGGCTGGGCGCTGCTGGTCTACGACCCCGTTGCCAAGCAACTGCGCAACGTGGCCGTCGACAAGCACGACCAGGGCGCGCTCTGGGGTTCACACCCCATCCTGGCCCTCGACGTCTGGGAGCACTCGTACTACTACGACTACGGTCCGGCCCGCGGCGACTTCATTTCGGCGTTCTTCGAGGTCGTCGACTGGGACGAGGTCGCGGATCAGTATCAGACCGCAGTCGGGCACTTCGAGTAACGCTCCCCACCTGCATTTTTATCGCGCGAGTCCCCCAGTGGCGACCACGTCGACTCCGAGAGATTTACCCACTCGCTCGGCCAACCGAGGAGTATGCCAGCCGACAAAGCCGAGTTCGACGAGATTCTCCCCTTCCAGTTACACGAACCCGACGACGTACTCGACCCGGAGAAGCTCTACACCATCCCGGAACTGGCTCGTCTGCTCCAGGGACTGCCGGCGGACGCCGAGTTGAGTGACTTCAACGAGTCGGTCTTCATCGACTGGGCAATCCCGTGGATGATCTACAACCAGGACGCGCTGGTCTTTGCCGAACCGGACGACGAGGACGTGGTCGGACTCTACGGGCTCGCGGACTCATGAAACTCCTCGTCGCCGGCGCGGACCGCGTCGACGCCGGGAAGACGACCTTCTCGGTCGGGCTCATCGAACACACTGGCGCTCGCGGGTTCAAGCCCAGAGCGGGGAACAACTACTGGTTCGACCAGGACGACGTCGTCTACGCGACCGAACAGGGGCGGCTCTTCGGCAAGGACGCGAAGCGACTGGCCGCGGCCTCGCCCGGCGAGGTCGTCCCCGAGGAGATCAACCCCATCCACCGGCTGTGGCATCCCTCGCCGGGCGGTGGGACAGGTATCCTCGGCCGCGAGGACCAGCAGTTCGTCGTCGACAGGGTCGGAGCCGACGTGGACGGCGAGTTCGTCGTCAACGGCACCGTCGACCTCCCGGAAGCGTTGACCGATCGACTGGAGCTGACGGCGGCACCACGGGTCACCTCGATCCCTGATTTCAACGACCTCATGCAGGCGATGCACGCCGAGGCACTGGCCGATGTCAATGAGGACATCGCAGCGGAAGACCGCGCCGTCGTCGAATCCTACGGCGACGTGGCGCGGCCGCTCCAGGGGTTCGAACCCGACGCCGTCGCCGTGGTCGAGCCCGGCCGAGCGCGGTTCTACGACGGCCGTCGGTACGCGAAAGCCTGCGAGATCGCCACCGGCAGCCCGGAGGAGGGCCAGCTCGAACAGCGCGTCGACAGCGTCGTCGACCTGATCGACGCTATCGGCGCGGTGCGGCTCCCCGCACTGGACGGCGAGACGCAGTCGGACCCGGCCGCCGTCGCCGACGCCTACGACCACGCCTACGACGCGTTGCTGGCAACCGCCTTCGACTGAGAGCGCCAGACAACCGACGAGGACAGCCACAGTGGAAACCGATACACACCCGATCGCACGACGCAGTGTGCTCGGTGTGTAAGTCGCTCCGATCGGGACTACAGCGACTCAAAAGCGCGCAGCTTGCACGGCCAGTTCGATATTCTCGTACGCCCTGTCGGTGACACTCGGACCGTGGCCGGTGTGCATCACACCTAACCCCTCGTCGACGGCATCGAGCACGCGATCGATACTCTCGACCAGCAGATCACGGTCCCCTTCTTCGAGGTCTGTCCGGCCGAAGCTCCCGTTGGCGAACACGAGATCGCCCGCGAAGAGAACGCTCGCGTCCTCGGAGTACAGACAGAGGTGGTCGTTCTTGTGGCCCGGCGTGTGCATCGCGCGGTAGCTATCGTCACCGAGTGTGACTGTCTCGCCGTCGGCGATGGCGTGATCGACGCCGTCCTGGTCCGTGTCGTATCCCCAGACGTCGACGTCGAAGGCCGCCGTCACGTCGCCGAGGTTCCCGACGTGGTCGTAGTGGGTGTGGGTAAGGACGACGGCGTCGAGCCCGTCAGTGTGGTCTTCGACCGCCGAGACCACGTCGAACTCGTTGCCGACGTCGACCAGAACTGTCCGGTCGCCGACGACGAGAAACACGTTGCTCGTAAACGCCTGGGCTCCGGTCGCGAGGTTCCGGATCTGACTCATACCCGGCTGTTAGCGGGGGGACGGAATGTCGTTGTCGTTACTCGCCGCTCCTGTCCTGTCGCCCGTTCGACGGTGACCCACAGGGCTTTGTAGGTGGATACTTTAACGACACCAGTAGAAACGAAATGTCAGATTCGGACCCCCCTGTGGTACTTATCGTCGAAGACGAACCGGATGTCGCGGAGACTTATAAGCTGTGGCTCCAGGAGGAGTACGAGGTCCGCATGGCACAGAACGGCGACGAAGGGCTCGAAATGCTGAACGAGTCTGTCGACGTGGTCCTGTTAGACCGGATGATGCCGGGGCTCTCCGGTGACGAAGTCCTCGAACAGATCCGCGAGGGTGACCTCAGCTGTCGTGTCGCCATGGTAACGGCCGTCGAACCCGACTTCGATATTCTGGAGATGGGGTTCGACGCGTATCTCTCGAAACCGATCCGAAGCGCACAGCTCCACGAGACGGTCGAAAACCTGCTTGAACGGTCCGAGTACGACTCGCTGCTCCAGGAGTACTACTCGCTGGTCGAGAAACAGGCGACGCTCGAAGCGACGAAATCGAGCGCCGAACTCGCCGAGAGCGACGACTACGTGGAACTGACCGACGAGATCGCAGCGATGAAAGAGGATCTCTCCGGTGCGCTGGGTGGTATCGAAGACGACGACGATTTCATCGCGACACTCCGTGGACTAGACCAGGGTGACGAGAACTAAGCTATTGACAATGTACGATCTCTCATCCGTTCTCGATTTCGACGCGCTTCGCGATGTCCGACCGGGGTCCAATATCCTCCTCTCCGGACCTGCGATGAGTGGCAAAGAACGTCTGGCATACGATATTCTGGCTGATGGCGCACGGAACGGTGACGGTGCCGTGGTCGTCTCGACGAGCGACGGGGCGGCGACGATCGTCAGCGACTTCCGTGAACTCGTCCCCGAAGTCGAAGAGTCACAGCTCGGCGTCGTCGACTGCCGCGGCGAGGGCGGCAGTGACAACGGTTCGGTCGACGGTGCCTACGTCCACCAGGTGTCCTCGCCCGGGGACCTCACCGGCATCGGGATCGGCATCACGAAAGCCCTCGAAGGGCTGCACAACTCCGGTCGCGAACAGGGCCGCCTGGCGCTGGTCTCGCTGTCGACGATGCTGACCTACACCGACAAGAAGACCGTCTTCAAGTTCTGTCACGTCCTGTCCTCGCGACTCGACTCCGCGGGGTATATCGGCGTGTTCACCATCGATTCGGGCGCGCACGACGAGCAGACCCTTCAGGTCATCAAGCAGGCCTTCGACGGACTCATCGAGATCCGTGACGCGGAGGGGGGCGGCCGCGAAGGGCGGGTCCTCGGACTCGCCGGCGAACCGACGCCCTGGCAAGATATCTGAGTCTGACAGTCGTTTTCGCGGGACGATCGCCGACACCGCTTCCAACGATCCCGAGCATCTGCGCCGTCGGTGACTGCCGTGACCGGAGGCCGACGGTCACTGGCACGACGCCCGCGGCGAGCCCGCCGGAACCGCCCACAGCGACGACTGTCCAGTGTCTGATACCGTCGACGAACGGCTTGCGTCGCAGTCGCCGAAGCGGACTCGTCAGGGGAGGTGTTGCGGACTGCGGAAGCCGACTGCGGGTAGAGAGTGCAAGCATCTAACTATCCCCGCGAACAGCGTGCAGGCATGCGCGGCGACGGGACCAATCGATCGATGGGGCGGCGGGCCGTGCTGGCGACACTCGGGGTGGGACTGACAACCGGCTGTCTCCAGTTGCAGGACCCCGACGAGGGGACGGCCGACCCCCCGACCGAGCGCGTGACGGCCGGTTCGACTTCCGGCAACACGACCCGACAGACGGACACAGCCACCAGCGAGTCGTCGCCCTCGGCTCGGAGGACCCTCGAACCACAGGCGCCGGGGAACATCCGCTGGCGGTCCGAGATCGGGACCGCCGTCGCCGAACGACCTGTCGTCGCCGACAGAACGGTGTACGTGAGTACGACGGACGATCGAGTCCTGGCACTGGATACCGATACCGGGGCCGAGCGCTGGACGTACGAGACGAGGATGGACTCCGAGAACCTGCGCCACGCTGTCGCGGGCGATCGCCTGTTCGTGGCCGGTTCGTTCGCGACAGAAGCCGTCGGACGTGGAGACGGTCGACTCTCCTGGGGGACCGCAAGCGGCGCAAAGTACAAACCGCTGGTCCGGGACGGCGTCGCGTATCTCGGGTCCTCGACGGGTGCCCGTACACTCCGGGCCTTCGAGGTTGCTGCCGACGAGTTGCTGTGGTCGTTCACGACCGACGGGTCCGTGCGGGGCCGTCCCGCACTCGTGGGCGGGACGCTCTTCGTTTCGGCCGGCGCACACGACGGTGAAGAGCCCGCACCGATGTACGCGCTCGACGCCGAAACCGGCGATCTACAGTGGGAGCGGACGTTCGACGGCACACTCTCCTCTAGTGTCGTCCCGTTCGAGGGGCTCCTCTACGTGACCGGGGAAAACGGGACGGTTGCGGCGGTCGATCCAGCCGACGGGAGTGTCGTCTGGCAGCGGACGATCGATGGCGTCAGCGGCGCGGCGGGCGCGCCGGACCCGCAGTTCGCACACGGGCGGTTGTACCTCCCCGATCGGTCGCTCAGAGCGCTAGACCCGAAGACCGGGGAGACCCTCTGGACGTACACCGAGCGGAATTGGTTCAACCGCCTGGCGATCGTCGACGGGGCGGTGTACGCCACCCGCTACGACGGGGGGACCATCCACGTCTTCGATCCCGCGACCGGCGACGAGCGGGCAACCTTCGAGACACCGCTTCAGGAGCCGACCGGACTTACAGTCGGTCCGGAGACGGTGGTCTGTGGTGACCGGGCGGGTGCGGTCGTCGCGGTCTGGCGGTGACTTCACTCGGTACTGATCTCCGTGACGAACGCCGTGTGTTTCCCGGGCCAGACCCCCAGGACGAACCGCAGTTCGGTCCCCGGCGGATACTCACGCGAAAGCGTCGCCGTCATCGGCTCGCCAGGGGACTTGCTGGTCGCGATCTGGTTCTGGTTCGCGTTGCCACGGCCAGGCGGGAAGAGGACGAGTCGGACCTGACCGCGGTCGGGCTGGAAGTCCGGCGATTCCCAGGCTGCCCGAACACGCGTCCCGGCAGTCAGGCCGTCGACAGTCCGGCCGAGACCGACGGCGCTTGGTCCACCATCGACGCGGAGACGGACGCTCCCGCCGTGTTCATCCGAGTAGCCACCCTCACCCTCGACCAGTTGATACTGTGGGAACTCGCCAGCGCCGGGCTCTTTCGTGTCCCCCGTCCGGTAGCGGGTGTCGACGACCCACTCGCCGAGTCCGTCGGTAAAGGACGCGGTGAACGGGACCGATAGCGGCGGCGTCTCGACGTTCGTCGGGAGCTCTTCCGGCTGTGTCGACGGTGACGCTGTCGTACTGCGGGCTGTCTCCGTGGGGTCACCGGTTGCCTCCGGCGTCGTCGTGGTTCGATCCGATGGGGGAACGTCGGTGGTCGTCGCCTGACCCGGCGCGCTCTCGTCAGCGTCGACCGCCGTCTGCCGAAGGCAGCCACCGACACCACCCAAAACACCGACTGCTGTGAGACAGAACGCCCGCCGATCCATACCGGGTGGTGTGTCGACTGGTACTTACCAGTTTGTCTCACGGTCCGATTCGGCGGGGCCGCCAGCTACAGCGGGATCGGCGGGAACCGCGCAACTAGCGCTGTTCGGATCATCACTGTTTGTCGGAAAGGAAGATGCTCCGTCAGGGATTTGAACCCTAGTCATCACCGTGAGAGGGTGATATGATTGGCCGGACTACACCAACGGAGCGTACACAAATCGGTAGCGAGGAAGGACGTTTAACCATTGCGCTTCGGAGGTGCTCTGTGTGGGGTTCTCACTCTTCCTCGAACGGTGAACCGGCGGCGTCAGGCTCTTCGCCGGCGATGCTGACGATGTTCTCACGACCCACGCGGAGCTTACTGATCTCGTCGTCGGCCTCCATATCCGAGAGCAACATACTGACCTTCGATTTCGACCAGTCCGTCTCGTCGACGATGTCGACCTGTTTCATCCGGCCGCCGTTCTCCCTGAGGAGCCGGAGCACGCGGTCGTTGTCGCTCAGGAGTTCCTCGTCGGGGACGGCTGGCTCCTGTGGGTCCGGTTGATCGGTCCCCGTCGGTTCCGCGTCGGTCGGTGTCGTCCCGCTCCCGTCGGCACCGTCCGTCACGGTGGCTCCCCGGCCACCGAACCACCAGACTGCGGCGATTCCAACCGCGAGAACCGCGGCGGCGACGAGTACAAACAGCCAGTTCGACCCGCCCCCGCTTTGCTGTGGCGTCGTCCCCTCTGTTCCGCTGGGGCCGCCGGAGTCACCACCCCCAGACGATCCGGACACCGACCCGGTCGCCGTCGGTTCCCGAGTCGGCGTCTCGGTGTCGACGACGGATCTGGGACCCAGTTCGACGTAGGGCCGCTGATCGTTGAACGACCGCTCGCCCTCCCAGGTGACAGTCTCACTCCGGGCCAGTGAGTTCGGGTCGCTCCGCGAATCGGGCGTCGGCCGAGCGTCGGTAAAGGCGAGTTCCGGACCGCGCTGGACGACGAACGACTGGTCGGGTCCGATGTAGAATCCCCCCTCGAACACGTCGCTCATGACGGTCCGGCCGTCCCGCTGTTGGGTGAAGTTCCCCCACTGAAACGACATCCTGACTGCACCGGTTCGTCGCACCGGATCGATCGAGGCGGACCGCCGGAAGTCGCTGGGTGCCATCGACCGCCCCGTCCGGTTGGTGGCGAACTGGGTCAGTAAGCCGGCCTGCTCGACGAAGTCGGCGTACAGAGCCGTCTCTGTCGACTCGAAGGTTCCAGCGAACTCCTCGAACTGCTGTCGCTCGGATTCGTTGCTCAGCGGCGTCCGGTGTTCGATCGTCCAGCGGGCGGAGCCGTTGGCATAGACCGTCACGCGAAACGTCGTCTCCTCGAACCCCTCGGGCGTCTGTACCCGCTGGGGCTGTTGCTCACCCGAGACGATCGGAAGACCGGCCAGTACACTGACTGCCAGGAGAGCGACCACGACCACCACGGCCCGGGCAGACATCACACTAGAACGACCCGTGGACACCACAAAAACACTGTTGCTTCCACAATCGGTAATCGGTCAACTCCTGTCAGAGACCCCGTGTTCGTGGGCTATCGAACTGGAGAGTACCGAAGCGTACGAACGGTTAGTCGTCCTCGCAGCAGCCACCGGCTTTCTCTCCGAAGTCGACGACCAACTCCTCGGAGATCATCTCGTTGAGTTCCTGCAGGCGCAGTTCGAGGTCGTTCTGTGCCTGGAGATACTCGCTCATCACCGGCATGTCGTGGAGTTCCTGCTGGGCCTGCTGGAGGTTCCGCAGGTCCTCCTGGGAGGCCTTGCCGGTCTGGCGGGCGAGCATATACTCCTCGCGGATCTGCTCGAACTCCTGGATCGCCTCCTGGGCCTCCTCGTCGTTCTCGACGGCTTCCTTGGCCTCGGCGAGTCGCTGGTAGACGGGCAACTCGGTGATGGCGTCGCCGAACTCGGTCGCGAGTTCCTCGACGCGGTCACCGGTCGGATCAGCGGCGGTATCGGTCTCGATGCTCATCACCGACGTGTAACGACTGCGGCGGTATAGGCCTGCCGGAACGTGAAACGAGTGCTGCGACGACGCGCCATCGCACTCGGCGTCTGTCTCGCTTGGATCAGTCTTCTGTCGGTAGGACTACCCCACTCGGGGCCTTGGTAGCATCCACTCCGAAAGGGTGTCAGCCGTCCCCGCGAGCGACCGCAGAGAAACACTGAGGTTATCCCCCACGAGCCAGTACACAGTTCCAATGAGCCAAGAGCGGACAGAGGGAGACCTCCGAAACACCGGTCTCTCACTCAGACACGACCGCGAGTGGGACTACGAACTCGACCGAATCGTCGACGCCGTCCACGAACGCGACGCCGAGACCGTCGGTCTGCAGTTCCCCGAGGGACTGAAACGGCGTGGCCCGGCCGTCGCCGACGACCTCCGGCGGGAACTCCCCGACAACGTCCAGGTGATGATCTCCGGCCAGCCCTGTTACGGTGCCTGCGACCTGGATACCTACATGATGCGCCGGACGGACGTCTTCGTCCACTTCGGCCACTCGCCGATGAAAGAGTCGGACAAGATCATCTACGTCCCCCTCTTCTCGAACGTCGACGTCTTCCCGATCATGGAACAGGCCCACGACGAGGAGTTGGCGCCGCCCGCGGAGGAAGACGCGGTCGGCCTCGTCACGACCGCCCAGCACATGAACAAGTTCGACGAGATGCGTTCGTGGCTCGAGGACCGCGGCTACGACGTCCAGACGCGCAAGGGTGACGACCGCCTGACCCACGAGGGGCAGGTGCTGGGCTGTAACTACGCCTCGGCCGATGTCGACGCCGACCAGATCCTCTACGTCGGCGGCGGGAAGTTCCACCCGCTCGGGCTGGCGATGGAACACCCCGACAAGAAAGTCGTCATCGCGGACCCGGTCAACAACGCGCTGACGGTCGCGGACACGGAGCAGTTCATGAAACAGCGCTACGCCTCGGTCCACAAGGCGATGGACGCCGAGCGGTGGGGCGTCATCTTCTGTACGAAGATCGGTCAGGGACGGTGGGACCAGGCCCAGGAGATCGTCGAGAACAACGACGACGCCTACCTCATCACGATGGACGAGGTGACGCCCGACCGCCTGACCAACTTCGGGATGGACGCCTACGTCAACACCGGTTGCCCACGCATCACGACCGACGACGGCCCGCAGTTCAAGAAGCCGATGCTCACGCCCGGCGAGTACAGGATCGCGATCGGCGAGAAACCCCTGGACTCCCTGGAGTTCGACACCTTCCACGGCACCTGGTGAGCAGTTCTCGCCGTTGAGAACTGGGGAGATACTGCTTTGTGTCCAGCAGCCCCCGGTTCTGTATGGCTTCGACAGGGGACACTCCTCTCTACCGGGACATCTTCGAGGTGGCCCCGGACCCGATCATCGTTCACGACGCCGAGACCGGGGCGGTCGTCCGCTCGAACCCGGCGGCCGCCGAGTTGCTCGGATTCGACCGGGAGGAACTCGTCGGCACCCACGTCGGCGCGTTCAGCCCGCCCGGATACACGACCGAAGACGCGAACAGACTCATCCAAGAGGCAGTCTCGGACGGCTCGAAGACGGTCGAATGGGCGGTCCGGAACTCGGACGGGGCACAGCAGTGGATCGAGGTCACCCTGGAGCGGGCGGAGATCGACGACGAGAGCCGCGTCGTCGCGTTCTTCCACGATATAACTGACCAGAAAGAGCGGAACAGAGCCCGTCTGGAACGGAACGAACAGCTAACGACGCTCATCGACAACCTCCCTGTCGTCGTGTTCACGATCGACTCCGACGGCGTGTTCACCCACTCCGCCGGCAAGGGGTTGGCGAGTTTGGGGCTAGAGCCCGGCGAACTCGAAGGGGTTTCGGTGTTCGAGGCGTACGCCGACTACCCTGACGTCATCGAGGCAGTCGAGACGGCCCTGGACGGCGAGGAGGTCCGCGTCACCCAGGACGTCGGCGAGTTGGTGTTCGAGACGTGGTATCGGCCGCTGTTCGACGACAGTGAGCTCTCACAGATCGTCGGCGTTTCCCGGGATATTACCGACCTCAAGCGCCACGAGGAGCGTGTCGAAGCGCTCAGCGATGCGACGAACGAACTGCTGTACAGCCGCTCGGAGGGGGCCGTCGCCGAGACCGTCACCGGGATCGCGAAACGGATCATCGAGCGGCCGTTCGCGGCGATGTGGTCCTACGACGAGAGCGACGACACCCTCTATCCGATCGGTGCCACCGGACCAGCCACCGAGTTGGCCGACGTCGACGGCCCGTCGTCACCGGAGACGCCGTTGCAGACGCTCCTCTGTCTCCCACTCGACGACCACGGGATGCTGTGTATCGGTTCCTCGAAGCAGGAGCCGTTCGACAGCGACGAGCGGTTCCTGCTGGAGATCCTCGCGAGCACGGCGGCCGCCGCGCTGGACCGTGTCGAGCGGGAAACGAAGCTCAAAGCCAAACAGACCGAACTGGAGCGGTCGAACGAGGCGCTCCAGCAGTTCGCCTACATCGCCTCCCACGACCTGCAGGAGCCGCTCCGGATGGTGTCGAGCTACGTGGACCTGCTCGAAAGCGAGTACGGCGACGAACTCGACGGGGAGGCAGCGGAGTACATGGCCTTCGCCGTCGACGGCGCGAACCGCATGCAGGAGATGGTCGACGCGTTGCTGCGGTACTCCCGCGTCGAGACACAGGCAGGGGAATTCGAGCGCACGGAGTCGGACGCTGTCGTCTCCGAGACACTGGACTCCCTCCGGATGCGGATCGACGAGGTCGATGCGACCGTCTCGACGGGATCGTTCTCGGCGGTCAGAGCAGACCCCAACCAGCTCGGTCAGGTGTTCCAGAACCTGCTGGAGAACGCACTCGACTACACCGACGAGGCGGGTGTCGACCCCCGCATCGAGATCGACGCGACGGAAGCCGATGGGGTGGTCGAGTTCCGTATCACCGACAACGGACCGGGCATTCCCGACGACAAGGTGGAGGATATCTTCGAGATATTCAAGCGCGGCGGGGCACACGACACGGACGGTACCGGAATCGGACTCGCCGTCTGCCAGCGGATCGTCCAGCGACACGACGGCCGGATCTGGGCCGAGCCGTCCGAAACGGGTGCGACGTTCAGATTCACGATCCCGGCTGCAACGGAGGTGGCGACGGATGAGTGAGAACGAGGACGGCCGACCGGTCGAGATCCTGCTCGCCGAGGACAACCCCGGCGACGTCAGACTGACCGAGAAGGCACTGGAGAAGGGGAAGGTACTGAACAACCTCCACGTCGTCAACGACGGGGTCGAAGCGATGCACTACCTCAGACAGGAAGGGGAGTACGAGTCGGCACCCCGCCCCGACCTGCTCTTGCTGGATCTGAACATGCCCCGGATGGACGGACAGGAAGTGCTCGGCGAGATGAAGTCCGACGAGGACCTGCGCCGCATCCCGGTCGTCGTCCTGACCAGTTCCGGGGCCGAGGAGGACATCGTCGAATCGTACGACCTCCACGCCAACGCGTACCTGACGAAGCCGGTCGACTTCTCGGGCTTCGTCGACATCGTCGGGAGCATCGAGGAGTTCTGGCTTCGGGTCGTCAAGCAGCCGCCGAAGTGACCATGGCCGGGACGACACACCTCTCCGTGCTGCTCGTCGAGGACAACCCAGGCGACGCGAAACTCGTCGAACACCATTTCGATAGTTCCGACGCCACCTACTTCGTCGACGACGTCGAGCTTACCCACATCGAATCGCTCGGTGCCGTCGCGGACGTCGAAACCGAAGGGTACGACGTGTTGTTGTTGGATTTGGGACTCCCCGAATCGACCGGGTTGGAGACGCTCGACCGGGCGACTGAGATGGTCTCTGACCTGCCCATTATCGTTCTGACCGGGATGCAGGACCGCAGGAAGTCGATGGACGCCATCGAGCGCGGCGCACAGGATTACCTCCCGAAATCCGAGCTCGACGGGGATCGACTCGTCCGGGCACTCCGATACGCAGTCGTCCGGAGTCGCCAGCAGCGCGCCCTCCGTCGTCGGCGCGACCAGATGGAGTTTTTCAACAGCATTCTCCAGCACGACATGCTCAACGGGATGAACGTCATCCGGTCGCGCGCGGAGTTGCTGACGGAGACGCTCGACGGGGACGACCAGGAGTACGCCGAGACAGTCGTCGACTGGAGCGACGACATCATCGACCTCACGGAGAAGGTTCGGTCGGTGCTGAAGACGCTCTCGGAGGACGGGATGACCGAGATGGAGCGCCGTGACCTCGGCGAGGTGCTCGACGAGGCCGCGGATCGGGCGCGATCGATGAGTGACGAGTGTACCGTCGACAACCACGTGATGGGTATCCAGGTCGAGGCCGACGAACTGCTGGAAGACGTGTTCGGGAACCTGTTCACGAACGCGGTCGAACACGCCGGCGAGGACGTGACCATCGACGTGACGGCGACGATCGAGGACGTCGTCGTGCGGGTGCGGATCGCCGACGACGGGTCCGGTATCCCCCCCGACCAGCGCCGTCGCGTCTTCGAGCGAGGCAAGAAAGGGAGCGGCTCTTCGGGGACCGGATTCGGCCTCTACTTCGTCGATTCGATGATCGAAAGCTACGGCGGGAACATCTGGATCGAGGAGAGCGACGCGGGTGGCGCAGCCTTCGTCGTGGACCTGCCCAGAGCCGAATAACTGCTAAGCATCATCAAGAGGATTTTTACATGGATCGTCTGTAGTACGCGTGATGCCGACGAAGAGCGCCCTCGCCCAGCAACTCGCCGTCGTGGCGGGGTTCGACGACCCCAGCGCCAGTCTGGAACAGTATCGGACGCCGCCGGACCTCGCCGCCCACCTCGTCCACACGGCGGACCTCCAGGGTGATCTCGACGGCCGGACCGTCGTCGATCTGGGCTGTGGGACGGGGATGCTCGCGCTCGGGGCGGCCCTGCGCGGCCCGGAGACGGTCGTCGGTCTCGACATCGACGCCGGGCCGCTGTCGATCGCGCGGGACAACGAGCGGAAGGTCGGATCGACGACTTCGGTGTCCTGGGTCCGGGCGGACGCGACCGTCCCGCCGCTGTGTCCGCCTGTCGAGGAGACTACCGTGGTGATGAACCCGCCGTTCGGTGCCCAGGCCGACAACGAACACGCCGATCGCGCGTTCCTCGAAACCGCGGCGGCCCTCTCGTCGGTCTCCTATTCGATCCACAACGAGGGGAGCCAGTCGTTCGTCGAGGCCTTCGCCGAGGACAACGGCGGCGCGGTGACACACGCCTTCCGGACCGAGTTCGAACTGCCGCGACAGTTCGAGTTCCACGAGGCCGACCGAAGCGAGATCACGGTCGAGGTGTACCGGATCGAGTGGGCGTGACTACTCACGGCGCTGGCCTGGGGGTGTCCGAACCGTGGCGATCCGAACGCGGGTGTCGTCGACCTCCGCGTACAGTCGACTGCGGTTGTGTCTGAAGGTTATCCCGCCGATGTCCCGTGCTGACGCGTTGGCGGGTATCGGTCCCGTCGCCAGCGTCTCGTTGTCACGTGTCACCGCCAGTTCGAAGCTCGCTCCAGCGGGCCGAACCGTCACGTTCCGGCCGGCGATCGTCGTATCGGCCGTCGACGGCGGCGATCGGTAGCTCGTCCGTGGGTCCTCGCCCCGGCGCCACAACTGGACGACGTACACTGACCGATTGCCGACGACGTTCCAGGTCGTTCGGTTGGCGAACACCGTCTCGCGCCAGCCGACGCCGCCGACGGCGACCGACGCGCGGCCGTCGGTCGCCAGTTGTCCCTTCGGTACCTCGGCGATCCATATCTCGCGGTCGGCACTGGCGACGACGATCCCGCTCTCGTTGACCCGGGTCTGTTCGGTCTCGATCGGCGTCGGGATGTTGGCCGCGTACTGGTTCAGCACGTCCTCCTCGTAGGCGACGACGTAGTCACGGATCTCGATGCCGTCCTCCGGGACGTCACCGGAGTCGATCGTCGTGAGATTGCCCGGGACGGCACCGAGACTGAGCGTCGCCAGCACGACCAGGAGGACGACACCGGCCCAGCCGATCCAACCCGCCTCGAACCGCGGCAGCAGGATGAAGTGGTCGTCCGTGTCGACCGTCGCGGCCGCGATGACCGCCGCCAGAAGGAAGACCAGCGCCGTCCCGAGCCAGCGAAACAGGGTGAAGCGGGCGTTCCCCAGCGGGATGTACACCGCCCAGAGCCCCTGAAAGACGGCGAACACCAGCGTCACGCCGAAGACCCGTTTGGGATCAGGTCGCTGGTCGCGAAGCCACAACAGCGTGGCGGCGAGGACGATGCCGGCGAGGATACCGATGGCGTGGCCCTGGATCGCAACGTCGGACCACCAGGGCGTGACAAAGCGAGTCCGGCCCCGAACGGTCGGTTCGGGGAACCGGAGCGCGGTCAGCACCAGGTCGACGACGCGGTTCGCGACCAGGGCACCCAGAAACAGATAGGGGCGGACCAACAGCGCGAACCCGGCCATCGCGAAGACGACGCCGGAGAAGCCGACGACCGGCCCCAGCGAGAACAGCCCGGTGAAGACGCCGACGACGACCGACGCGACCGGGACGGCCAACACGCGGGCGTAGGGGTTCGTCCGCAGCGACGTGAACGTCTGTGTCCCGCGCTCCGTGGGGTAGTGGCTCCAGACGTACTCAACGACGGTCCCGTAGACCAACGTTCCGACGACGTTGCCGGTGACGTGACCCTGGCTGCCGTGGGTAAACGGTCCCGTCAGGATGCCCAGCGGATAGAAGTACGACCACGTCCGGAACGGCGTCACCAGGGGGCGGGCGTTGTCCCACGCACCCTGGAGGACGAAATACACCAGGAGGACGCCGCCGATCGTCAGCAGCGTCCCCCACGGAACTCCCAGTAACAGCCTGTTGCGAAGCGGGTCCGTGAGCCGCTCGCCCGAGAGCCGGCGGACCGCCACCAGGGAGAGCCCCACCACGACTACGACGACCAGCGCCCGGAGCGGGAGCCACCCCGGGACGGTCGGGACTGGCGACGACTGGAACATTCACCCTCACCTGTGGGTGGTAGTGGCTTATGCGTGACGGCAGAAATCAGGGTATGTCGGCGGCGTTCAGAGCAGTCCGAGAGCGACGCTGTAGGGCCAGGCAGTTCCGGCGGCAGCCAGCAGCGCGAACGCGCCGCCGGCCAGCGCGACGTTTTTCAGGAACTGCGTCATCTCGTCTTGCTGCTGGTCCTCGGGGACCGCCCAGAAGTTGTGCATCGTCAGTGCCGAGCCGACGAGGAAGGTCGCCAGCGCACCGGCGGCGATCACGGGGTAGGCCCCGAGAACGACGAGGAGACCGCTCACGACGAGCAGTCCGCCGCTCCCGTAGACAGCGGCGGTGGGCGCGGGTAGCCCCTTCGCGTCTGCGTAGGGGATCATCTGCTCGTCGTTCAGGAAGTGATTCAGGCCCGTGAACGCGAGGACGCCCCCGAACAGGAGCCGACCGAGCAGGAACAGTTCGGCCGCGCCGGCCGTCTCGAAGGCCATCAGGCGCTCACCTCCGGATTGGCGGTCGATCGAAGGTCGGTACGACGGTGCTGCAGGTGTGGTTTCATTACGTTACTTGGTTCGCATCCGAACCTATATATCGGTTCCCGGACATAGAGGTAATCAGGTATCACCGATGTCATCCCAACTACGCCACGAATCGGAGGCCGAGACCGGCCCCTGTGCGGTCATCGAATCGCTCGACCAGATCGGCTCCCGCTGGCGGCTGGTCGTCCTCCACGAACTCCAGGACGGCGAGCGCCGGTTCAACGAACTCAAGCGAGCGACCGACGCGAGTTCCCGGACGCTGTCGCGGGTCCTCGACGACCTCCAGGAGATGGAGTTCGTCGAGCGCCGACTCGAAGAGGACGCACCGGTAGCGACCTACTACCGGCTCACGGACAAGGGGCGGTCGCTCTGTCCCGTCTTCGAGGAGATCGAGGACTGGGCCGACGAGTGGCTTGCGCCTGGTATGGAGTGAGCCAGGTCCCGATCCACCGTGCTTGCCGGTAGTATGCGTCGACAGCACAGGACTTTCCACCGAGTACGTACAACGAGCTACTGATGGGAGTACGGCCACCAGCCGACGACACCGACGAACCCGACGTCATCGAGTTCGGCATCGCCGCCCTCGACGCTCGACTGACCGATATCGAGATCTCGTATCCGGCCACCGCCGAGGAGGTCCGTGACGCCGCCGGCCACGTCGAGGTCCCGTTCGACGCGGCCGGCCATACGGTCACCGTCGCGGAGGCTCTCGGGGAGACCAGCGTTCGACGGTTCGACAACGAGCACGAACTGCTGGACGCATTGCACCCGGTGTTCGAGCGCAAACGGGAGTCGACGCGCAACAGTATCATCTCGCAACTGCGCGCGCTCGTCCCGTTCTGATTTGCCGGCTGTTCCGACTAGTCCTCGCCGTTGCCGGCGGCGACGGTCTCCGCCTCGTTCTGTCCGTCCGAGTCGGTGGTCGCTGCCTGCTGGGAGTCTTCCGAGAGTTTTCTGGCGATATCCTCCAGCCGTCGCGTCTGTTCGCGGTTGACCGTGACGATCATGTCCGAGAGGACACCGAACATCAGCAACTGCAGCCCTAACACGATCGCGATACCACCCACCATCGCGATCACCTCGTGGGAGATGCTGTTGGCGAACCAGTCGTAGGCGACGTACGCGCCCAGCACGATCCCGAGACCGATCGAACCGAAGCCGACACTACCGAAGTAAAACAGCGGGTTGTTCGTCTTGGCCATCCGGTAGAGCGTGAGGATGATCGTCGCGCCGTCCCGGAACGGGTTGAGGTTGGTCTCGGACTCGTCCGGACGGGGCTCGTAGGTGATCGGGACGACGGTGACACGGACGCTGTGTTTGACACACTCGACTGCCATCTCCGTCTCGATTCCGAACCCGTCCGAAGACAGCGAGAGCTGTTCGAACGATTCCCGAGTGAAGGCGCGATAGCCCGAGAGGATATCGACGTACTGGTGGCCGTGGATCACCGAGAACGCCCAGTTGATCACCCTGTTTCCGGTCTGGTTGAGGCGGCTCATCGCGCCCGGCTGCATGTCCGCAAAGCGGTTGCCGATGACGTGTTCCGCTCGCCCGTCGAAGAGCGGTTCGAGCATCCGGTCGGCCTCGTCCGGCCGGTAGGTCTCGTCACCGTCAGCCATCAACACGTACGTCGCATCGATATGACGCCGGACTGCCTCCCGGACGGCCTGTCCTTTCCCGCTCCCGGCCTGTTCGACGACGCGCGCCCCGGCGGATTCTGCGATATCTGTGGTATCGTCGGACGACCCGCCGTCGATAACGAGGACGTTCTCGAACCCCTCCTCGCGGAATCCACTGACGACTGCCCCGATCGTCGCGGCCTCGTTGTAGGTCGGCAACAGCACACAGACGTCGTCGCGGTCAGCCATTACGCGACCCTCATCTACGGAGCGTGAAATAAATACGGGTATCTGTAGCTCCGACGGAGTTCCGACGACGACGCGGTATCGAACGACTCCGGCACTCCCTCGCCACGACCGGACGATGCAGTAGCAGTTCCCCTGTGGCTCACTTCGGGACAACTGGTCGAAGAGTGAGACTGCTGGCTGTACGTTCGGACCGATAGTCGCCACCCGAGGGTGGCGATACCTTCAGCGTGGTACAGCCACCGGTACGAGTGGCCTCGTATCGGATCGAAAGCGTGAGGGGACGGCGACGTGATACGACTCTGTAATGGGATCGGTACGCGTCTGTTTTGTGGTCAATGCGGTCGATCAGACCGTCGCTGAGGTGGATATCGCGGTCGCACTCCAACGGTACACGGACGTCGATGTCACGGTCATTGCGTGGTTCACCGCCGAGGGATTCTACGGTGACGAACTCGTCGACGTAATCGATCTGGATGCACCGGACACGCGGACGGGAATCGACTATCGGACGCTCTCTGCGGCCAACGAAGTCGTCCGCGACTCCGATATCGTCCAGACCACTCACAACCACTCCGGTGCCTACGCCAAACTCCTCGCCCGATATCACGGTGTCCCGTCGGTCTCACGTGAAGGGAACACGCGAGACGGCTTTCCGATGTTGGGACTCGTCGCCAACGGGTTGACAAACCCGCTTGCGGCCCGTGTCGTCTGTAACTCGCGAGCCGTCCATGACTCTTTCCGGGGGTGGGAGAACCGAATCCTCGACAGTGACAAGATCGAGTACATCCCCAACGGTGTCGACATCGACGCAATTGACTCGAGCGAGGAGATGGAGTGGTGCCTCGACGACGCGGTCAATATCGGAGCGGACTCCTTGCTCGTCGGGACGGTGGGATCGCTCACAGAACAGAAGAACCAGGCGACACTGATCCGCGGTGTCTCACGGGCACGGGATCGTGGTGCGGAGATGGAGCTTGTCATCGTCGGGGACGGGCCACTCCGGGAGACACTGTCAAAAACCGCCCGCAGTGAAGGGATCGCTGACTCGGTCCACTTCCCCGGCCGTCTGGACAGAGAGCGGGTGTATCACGTGCTTCACGAGTTAGACGTGTACGCGATGCCCTCGCTGTGGGAGGGGTTCAGCATGGCCGCTATCGAGGCAGCCGCCAGTGGAACGGCCTGTGTGTTTTCGGATATCGGGCCGTTCGTCGAGGCCTACGAGGACGTCGCGATGTTCCACGATCCGACTGATGTCGACTCCCTCGCCGACGTTCTGTGTCAGTTATCGGGTGACGCTGATCGAAGAGCGCGACTGGGAGCGGCTGGCCGCTCTCTCGTCGAACGGAACTACACGCTCGAAGCTGTCGCTCGACAGTATCGAGACCTGTACGAAGCGATCAGGTGAGTTCAGTACCGATTCATACCGCGGGCGATCCCCTCTTGGCGAGTTTTCCTCGTACGGAACAACGGTACCGTGTGTATCCGGCCGTGTTAGCCGTCGCGAGGAGCTTACAGCCCGTCGATTATTTTGCGAAGCGTCTCGGTCTGTGTTTCGGCGGAAAACTTCTGTACCCGGTTCTGTTGGGCGACTGGACTGTGCTCAGCCAGCGCACGCTCTATCGCGTCGATCCATGCCGTAGTCGACTCGATATCGGTAACGACTGCTCCAGTCTCTCCGACGACCTCGGGTAACCCACCGCGATCGCTCACGACACACGGGATACCGCTCACCATTGCCTCTGCCGGGACACGCCCGAACGGCTCCTCCCACCGGGAGGGCACGACAACAAGCTTCGCGCCGGCGTACGCTGTCCGCATATCCTCACACCACTGGGTGTGCGAGACGTTCTCCATCTTCCTCGACTTGGAGGCGATTTCCGAGGATGCGATCGGGCCGACGAGACGAAACCGCTCATCCGGGAGTTGGCTCGCGATATCGAGAAAGATATCCGCACCCTTGTACTCCGCCCGTGGATTCACCATCAGGATAGCGCCGTCAGGATCGTACTCGACGCGATACTCGTCCAGTTCGATGGGCGGATAGACGACTTCGGTATCAACCCCGAACAGCTCCGATATCTGCCCGGCGGTATGTGAACTGTTCGCGATCGTCACTGTCGCCGTACGCGCCGCGCGCCGGTACTCGCGAAAGTTCTGCCACAGAAACGGGAACTGGATCCGGCCACCCAGATCTGTCCGTAACAGATTGGAGAGGACACCGCGTGTGGCGTCGTACTTCTCGTAGCCCGTCAGTGCCATACTCCTCACGAAGAATAGCGACGGAATATCCATCTCCGCTGCGACAGCCACCGAGGCCGGAGCCAACTGGTTCTGTGTCCACAGGAGGTCAGTCTCAGGATCGAGTGCTGAGTGAAAGTAACGACGCCACTGGAACCGCGTACAGACTTGATCGGTCCAGGTCAATTTCGGGACCGTCGTCAGTGGCTTCTCGTTGATCGTGTAGTCGTATGCTGTCTCCGGTAGGTCGTCAACGGGCGGTGTCTGGTACACGTCGACCGTGATATCACGATGATCGCTGATACCGGCTAACAGTGTCAGGAGGGATTCACGTGCCCCGCCTGACTGTGCTGTAGCGAACTTCTCGTAGGCGACCGCTATTCTCATGGTGGATTACGATAGGTGGTTCCGACTATTCTAACAGCGCTCGAAGGACCGACCGGGGCGGTTTCCACACCGGTTGTACGGCGGCAGTGCGATCAGGGAGATTTTACGTTTCAATGGGACTGTAGCTGCGTACCGGAGGAACATTTGCGGTCCAGATAAACATATGGATCTATATCGGCCGTTGAAACACACTCTACTCCCGACCACACGACAACAGCGCGGTCGGTTTCACAGTGATTATTGTCGATTGACTCCGGATCGCGCCGACACCGGGGCGGCGCGTACCGGTACATCGCTACAAGAATCACTACCAATCGTTTCAACAGCCACTTGCTGAGTGCTCGGCAGGAGCGATCCCCCGCCTACCGCGACAGTAGCCGGTCAGCCCTTCGCTGTGGAGGACAGAGTCGCTGTCCATATCCGAACCTTTTTGCTATCATCGAGATTTCGGACCGTATGAAGATCGGCTATTTTTGCTACCGACTCTCGGGGACGGGTCCACGTACCCGCGCGGCGGATATAATCAACGGAGTAGCCAACCGATCTGAGTGTGACGTAGTCGTCCTCACCAACGAACCTGCTGTCGTCACCGCTGATGCCGAAGTAACGGAGATCGACATCCGGAACCCCATCGACACGTTCCTGAAAGCGAGAGGAGCGTTCAGTGATGTCGACATCGTACACGTTCCGATCAATATCTATCAGGTGCTGTTCGTCCGACTGGCGTATCTCGGTCCGCTGGTTGCCGGCGTCGGCCCGGGGATCCAAAACTCGCTCTTTCATCGCGTTCTGGGTCGGTTCCTCGGTATCAGTGTCAAGATACAAAAACAAGAAGACGAGCGACAGTGGGAACAACTAGGGTACACTACGGCGAGTGTCACAGCTACGATTGACCGATCCCAGTTTTATCAATACGAGCCCGAACGTATCGACCAACTCCGATCTGAACGGGGTATTGACAGTGAACAGACCGTGGTCCTCTATGTCGGTGAGCTGACCGAGGGTCAGGGTGCCGCGGTCATCGACGAGATGGCTCGGATGACACGGGACGACGACAGTATTCAGTATATTGTCGCTGGCGCCGGACCACTCGAAGAGCGGTTTCGTGACCGCTCGGACCTGATCTTCGAGGGATTCGTCGACAACAAATCGATGCCTCGTCTCTACAATATCGCTGACGTCACTGCCGCGACTCGGAAATACGATGTCACGTCGAATGTCGGTCTGGAATCGATCGCGTGTGGAACCCCAGTAATAACGACTGCATCCGGAAAAATTGAGAAAATTTTTAAGAACCGTGGGACGTACGTCTGGGCAGATCGGGACCCGCAAGCCGTTCTGGAAACCGTCGACGAACTGATGTCTGATCCGGAGTACTACCAATCGCAAGTGAACCGTGGCTTTCAGACGATGGAGGAGATGGATCTTACCTTGGACAGTGCCATCGAGACACATCTCGACGTTTACAGACGGCTCGGAGCCCGGGATCGCTCGACGGGGCAGCCCCGCTAAATCAGAATCTAACTCAAACAATGTCACCCGGTAGCGGACACTCGATACGTCTCACTGGATTCGTTCGTAACGTACTGCGGGTTCTCGAGAGCACACTGCCCTGATCTATCCATGCGTCGAGACCGGAGTGCGGTACTACATTTCGCTTCGCAGGTCGTCAGATCGATAGCCGGGTTCGGAACGACGTTGTTCGCCGCCCAGTACTTCGGTGCGAGCGGTCTCGGCATCTATTCGGAACTACTGGCGGTTCTCTTTTGGGTCAAACTCCCCGGAAACAGTATCCGGACTGCCGTCTCGAAACGGATGTCGGAATCGGAGGCTGTAACCGGTCACTTCGCTGCCGGCGCCCTCACGATATTGGGATACGGCACCGCTGTCGGACTGGTGATCTACCTCTTCGAAACGCGAATAAACGAGTATTTCGGGGTAGAAGTCGCGGCTCTCGCCTTCTTGTTACTGGCGACAAACATGTTCCTCGATATAACCCGGGGCGGAATCGAAGGGGCGAAACGGGTTGCGCTCTCGGGGTGGCTCAACACGCTCGAAAGTATCATCCGGTTGCTCGCTCAGATCGGTTTCGCTCTCGGCGGTGCGATGCTACTCAGCCTCGTCTACGGGCATGTTCTCTCGATGGCCGCGATTGCGATGGTCGGGTTGTATCTCCTGCGCGAGCGACTCACGATACCGTCCCTATCGGAGTTCGGCGACCTTCGCCGGTTCACGCAGTATTCCTGGTTGAGCAACGTGGAGGGTGTGGCGATCAACTGGTTAGATTTACTGGTACTCGGCTATTTTGTCACCGATGATTTCATCGGCATCTACACGGCCGTCTGGACGCTGACTGGTTTCCTCGCGCTGGCGGGGAAGTCGATATCGTCCACTCTCTTTCCCGAGCTGAGTCAGCTCGGGAGCGACGGGCGGATCTCGAAGGCGCGCGAACTGATCTCGGATAGTTTGCTGTTTACCGGGATCTTCCTCATCCCCGGGCTGTTCGGGGGTGCAGTGATCGGTGACCAGCTCCTCCGTGTGTACGGGGCAGAGTTTTCACGTGGTGCACTCATCCTGTTAGTCCTGATCTTGGCACGGACCATGCACACGTTCGGACGGCAGGCAATCAACGCGCTCAACGGTCTCGATTATCCACAGCGTACGTTCAGGATCAATGCGCTGTTCATCTCGGCGAACCTCGTGCTCAATATCTCGCTCGTATTCGTCTTCGATCAGTACGGGCTCGGCTGGTACGGAGCAGCGATCGCAACACTGCTTTCGAGTTGTATTTACTTTGCCGCGGGATGGGTCGCTCTCTCGGCTGAAATCGGGGATATCCCGTTCCCCGTAACCGGCATCGGGAAACAGATCGTTTCGAGTGTCGTCATGACGGCGGTCGTCTACACTCTCACACTGTTCGTTCCGGACACGCTGTTGAGTGCTGTTGGCCTGGTATTTGTTGGAGCGGCCGTCTATGGCTCCCTCTTGCTCGCGATTTCATCGCCGATCCGGGAGAAACTGTTGCGGGTCGCCGATCTCTAATCGAGTTCTTGTAAAATCGACCGATAGCGATCACACGCGGACTCGAAGCTGTACGTCGACTCGATCAGCTCCCGCCCTCGCGCACTGACTGCTCTCAGATCGTTTCGGTCGAGGATCGCTTCGATGGTGGTCCGCAGTTGTCCCGGTTCGCGGGACTCGACGAGAAACCCCGTCTCGCCGTCCCGAACCACGTCGGGGACGCCCGAGACCGGCGACGCCAGCACCGGCGTCCCGCAGGCCAGCGCCTCCAGGATCGTCGTCGGCAACCCCTCGGTCGGCTGTGATGGTAACACGAGCACGGAGAGGTCGTTCAATTGTTCGGGGACGTCGTCGTGGTCGACCCAGCCGGTGAGTTCGACGCGACCGGCCGCGATCTCGTCGGCGAGTTCGGCTTCGAGCCACTCCCGGAGGTCGCCGTCACCGATGAACCGGAACGTGATATCCTCGGGGAGGTCCCGGGCGACCGCGGCGAGTTCGCGGATACCCTTCTCCTCGTCGAGCCGACCGAGGAATCCAACGACGCGATCGCGCTCGTCGTAGGGCGTCTCGATGTCGAACTCGTCGGTCCTGACGTAACGAGCGCCGGTCGGGTAGACGTCGGGCGCTTCCGGGTGGAGGTCGAGCTCTCTGGCCATCTCGGGCGTGTAGGTGACGACGCCGTCCGCGAGCGCGAAGCCGGTCCGCTCTAACAGCCGGACGAGGCCAGCGAGCGTCCGCGCGACCGGGGACGGCAGTCGCTGTTCCCAGGTCAACCGGAGGGTCAGGGGGACGTCTCCACGGGGTTCGACGAGTACGGTCTTCCCCAGGAGCCGCGCTGCCAGGATCGGGAGGACGTACGACGTTGCGCCGTAGAACAACACGACCTCTTCGTCGCGGTCGGCCAGGACGCGACACATCCGGAGTTGGTTCAGGAGAAAGCGACCGGCAGCGACGGCGACCGAGTCACCCGCTCCCTTCCGTGTGAGTTCGACGACTTCGCGTGTGTCCCGGATCTCCGAGTCCGCTGGGAGATCGGCGGTCACCAGGGCGACACCAGTGATCGCGGCGAGAATATCGAGCAGACTCCGCGTGGCGTTCTCTCCGGCTGCAGCCAGTGGATGCGTGACCACACAGACGTCCGGGAGTTCTTCGGCCATCGGTCACCTCCACACCGTCGTCCCGTAGAGGTAGCCGGCCCCGACCGCACCGGTCAGGACGAACAGGAAGAGCAGTTGGAGGACGCCCGCGACCGACGGCGACCGAACGATACCGTCGAGGCGGTTCGGCACGGAGTCGAACAGCAGCGAGGAGAGGAACTCCGACTCGTCGCCCGTCGATTCGGGGACCAACACCTCCATCCCACGCTTGGAGTAGCCCTGCCAGAACGCCCGGTCGATCAGCCACCCGGGGTCGGTCCGGTAGTCGAATATCTTGTGGGCGATGACCGCGTCGGGGTTGTAGTAGACACCGTAGCCGGACGCCGCTTTCAGTCGGGCACAGAACTCCGTCTCCTCGCCCTGGAGGTTCTTGTCCCCTCTCCGGCCGCCGATCTCCTTCTCGAAACCACCCAGCTCCTCGAAGATATCCATCCGGAAGGAGATGTTCGACCCGAACGTGTTGCGGACTTCGCCGGGCTCGTCCGGGTCGCCGTCGGGGCCAAAGCCCAGGTGTGTAACCCCGATCAGCCAGTAGAACTCCGCCGGGAGGAACGCGGGCTTTCCGGCGACCCATCTAGGTACTTGTTTGCCCCCGACGGCTGGGACGTCCTCGCGCTGGTAGACGTCGACCAGTTCGGCGACCCACTCCCGGTCGGCGATTGCGTCGTCGTCGAGGAAGGCGACGACATCCCCGGTCGCCACCGCGGCGCCGTTGTTGCGGCTGACCGCCAGCCCGACGTTCTCGTCGTTGCAGTGGACCCGGACATCCGTTCGGTCGCCGAAGTCGTCTTCGAACCGGTCGGCGATGGCCTCGTCGCCGTCGGAGACCAACACGAGTTCGACGTCGTCGTGGGACTGGTCGAGCACGCTCCGGGCGGCCTCGTAACAGTCAGTGTACCGGTCCATCGCGTGCGTACAGACGACGACCGAGACACGCATGCTCGCAGGTGTGCCACGGGTCGTTTTAGGCGTTTCCATCCCTCCTCGGCGAAGGTCAAAAGGCTTATGCGCGACATGCCAGTCTTTCCGTCCAATGAGTCAATGGCGGGGCCAATTCGAGGATAACCCCGAACTCGAGGCTGCCCTGGACAAGGTCGAGCGGTGGTACCACGTCCCTGTCCTCTTGGCGTTGCTCGGGTTCATGCTGTGGAATCGTGTGCGTAGCTGGCAGAACTTCATCGTCGACGGTGAAGTGCTGTTCTCGGGGAACGACCCCTGGTACCACTACCGGACGACGGTGTATACGGTCCGGAACTGGCCGGGTACGATGCCGTTCGATCCGTGGACCCAGTTCCCGATCGGCTCCTCGCCGGGCCAGTTCGGGACGCTGTTCGATCAGGTCGCCGCGACACTCGCGCTGATCGTCGGACTCGGATCACCCAGCGAGAGTACGATCGCGATGGTCGCGCTGTTCTTCCCGGCAGTCCTCGGTACGCTGGCCGCGATCCCGATGTACGTGATGGGGCGGCGCCTGGCCGGTCGACTAGGCGGCGTGACCGCTGTCCTGGTCCTGGCACTTTCGGCCGGTGCCTTCCTCGGCCGCAGTCTCGTCGGCACCTTCGACCACCACGTCGCCGAGGCGTTCCTCCAGACGACCGCCGTCCTCGGTATGATGGTCGCGATCAGTGCTGCGAACCGTGACAAGCCAGTGTTCGAGCAGTTCGTCGACCGTGACATCGACGCCCTCCGATCGACGGTGCTGTGGTCCGTGCTGAGCGGGTTCGCCGTCGCGACGTATCTCTGGACGTGGCCGCCGGGTGTCCTCCTGATCGGTATTCTCGGGACGTTCTTCCTCCTGCGTCTCATCATCGAGTTCGTCCGTGGGCAGAGCCCGGAACACACCGCGATCGTCGGGACGATCGCACTGGCAACGACGGGGGTACTCACGCTCGTGAGCTTAGATACGCTGACTGTCAGCGCGACGCGACACTCGCTGCTCCAGCCCGGCCTGGCCTTCGCGGTCGCCGGTGGCTGTGCGTTCATGGCGTGGCTCGCCCGGTACTTCGATCGGGAGTCCCTGGATACGACTCTCTACCCGGTGACCGTCTTCGGTATCATCGGTGTCCTGGCCGCGGTGGCCGCCGTGGTGACCCCGGACCTGTTCAGCTTCTTCGTCGACAACGTCCTGCGCGTCATCGGGTTCTCGGTCAGCCCGACCGCCGGCACCGTCGGGGAAGCACAGCCGTACAACCCCAACGATCTCTACCCGCAGTATGGGCTCACCGTCTTTATCGCCGCGATCGGCGTCGTCGCGATCGTCGCCGAGCAGTTCCTCGCCAGTGACCCCGACGGTGAGGAACTGCTGGTGGCGATCTGGGGCGTCTTCCTGTTGGCCGCGACGTTTACCCAGGGCCGGTTCGCCTACTACCTGATATTCCCGGTCGGTGCGATCACCGGGCTGCTCGTCGGTCGGCTGGTCAGCTGGGTTGATCTCTCCGGTGACGGCGATATCGCCCCGTACGAAGTGTTGACAGTCATCTCGCTGCTCGTTGTCGTCGTCGCTCCGTTGCTCGTCGTCGCCCCGACGCCGATGGACTACGGGAGTTCCGCTGGCCCGGGACAGGGTATCGAGAACTGGGACGACAGCCTCCAGTGGATGGAGGGAAACACTCCCGCCGTCGGCGCCTACGACACCGGCGATGAACAGTCGCTCGACTACTACGGCACCTACAAGAACCGCGAGGACTTCGACTACCAGACCGGTGATTACGGTGTCCTCTCCTGGTGGGACTACGGGCACTGGATCACGACCCGCGCAGAGCGGATCCCGAACGCCAATCCGTTCCAGCAAGGGACCGACGTGGCTGCGAACTTCCTGTTGGCCCAAAACGAGAGTGAGGCCGACGAGGTCCTCGAAACGTACGACGAGGACGACGCCCGGACGGAGTACGTGGCCGTCGACTGGAAGATGACGCAGGTCAAGGCCGGCACCGGCTACGGCGGGAAGTTCTTCGCACCGCCACAGTTCGACGACGACTCGAACCAGTCGGACTACTACCGTCCCATCGTCGCCGGGAACGGGAACTTCTTCTTCCACTACCGGACCCAGGACTACTACAACAGCACTGTCGTCCGGCTCTACGAGTACCACGGGAGCGCGGTCAACGCTCAGCCGATCGTCGTCGACTGGGAGCGTTCGACGGCGAACGGGCAGTCCCGCCGTGTGCCAGCCGAGACGCCGATCCGGACGTTCTCCAATATGAGTGCCGCGGAGAACTACGTCCAGCAAGACGGCACCGCACAGGTGGGCGGTGTCGGGACGGTCCCGAGCCAGCGGGTCCCGGCACTGAAACACTACCGCTATGTCGGCTCCAGCGACCGGACGGCCTACGAGTCCTCCGAACACAACCGTGCGATCCTCACGGAGGCACAGGGGCTCCGCTTGCCCGTGCAGCCGGCCAGCGACACCTGTGGCGCCAACCAGACCTCGGCTCCGATCGGCGGGTCGAACTACTGTACGCCCGACCAGATCGCCAACCTGATGCACCAGAACTCGCCGACGTGGACGAAGATCTTCGAGCGCGTCCCCGGTGGGACCATCGAAGGGACCGGACCGGCCAACACGGTCGTCCAGGTCAGCGTCCCGATGCGCAACACCCAGACCGACGAGACGTTCACCTACCGGCAAACAGTCCAGACTGACGAGAACGGGAACTTCGAGACGACGGTTCCGTACTCGACGACCGGCTACGACGAGTACGGCCCCGCCGACGGCCACACGAACGTCAGCGTCCGTGCGGAGGGTCCCTACCAGTTCCGCGCCGTCACGTTGCAGAACCGGACTGTCGTCCGGTCAACCGGGACGACGCACGTGACCGAGGGGCAGGTCATCGGCGAGAACGAGACGGCCTCGACGGTCGAACTCACCAGGCAACAGCCCCAGGACGCCAGTACCGGCTCGCTCTCCCCCGGTGCTGTCCCAGCAGAAAACTGAACGCTCGCCGATACCCCGATTTCTCTTCTACGTCTTATTGCACTCTGTCGGGCGAAGACGTGTCCCGGAAGCGACTCAGCTCGTCAGCGGGTTGAAATTCCCGTTGATGTCCCACTCGTGGAGACAGTGGGGGTTTCCGGCCTGTTTCTCACCGTCTTCGGTGGTGATTGCCCAGTTGACCAGTTCGTCGTCCCAGACGTCGTGTCGTCCACATCGTTCACACGTCCGCTCGCGGGGCGGTTCGATCTCTGCCATAGTCGATGACAGTACGGCGGTGATTATCAGCGTGCCGGTCACGAACTCAGAACTCCGGCAGGTCGTCGTCGACGACTTCATCGGCTTCCCAGTCGAGGTAGTCCTCGGCGAGGACGTCACAGACGGTCTGTCCCAGTTCGGTCAGCGCGGCGTTGATCCCCGAGACCGTCTCCCAGGAGCCGAGTTCCGGATGGAGCTCCCGTTCGCGCCAGTTCTCCGGGAGCCCGGGCGCGTGGTAGCCGACGCGGCCGGCAAAGGAATCCCAGAAGAAGTCGAACTCGGCGATCAGTTCGAGGTCGCGGACGATAGTCCACGCCTCGGCGTCGAGAACCGTGTCGGCGGCCCACTCGTCGAAGGCCTGCGCCCAGGCACCGTCCTCCAGGGCAGTCGCCAGTTCCTCTCGGCGGTAGTCGTCGCCATCGACCGATACGTCGTCGTACTCGTCGGTCCCGGCCGCCGGGCTGAGCGCCGGAGGCTCCGGTGTCGGTACGTCGAGTGTCATACCCGGACTTCGGGGCCGACTGGGATAAATCACCGCGCCGATCGCAACGGACAGAGGGAAACGGTTTACGACCCGGGCCGACAACCCGCAGTCATGGTCCCCTGGTCCCGACGCACCCTCCTCAGAGCGACGGCAGGAGTGGGCAGTGTCGCTCTCGCCGGCTGTAGCGGATTCGGTCAGTCGACAGAGACAGACGAGCCGCCACCGCCCGGCGATCCCGTCCGGAACTACGAGCAGCGGGTCGTCCACGTCCCCGGAGAGCAGCCGCTCTTTCGCTTGCCGGACGCCGACCGGTCCGATCAGCAGGTGTTGCTCACTGCTCCGAGCGATCGCGACGACATCCGGTTTACTGACCGGGGGGAACGGCTTTCGGCGTTCGTCGATGCCACGTCGTTCGACGACAGTTCGGTTGCACTGTTCCAGCGAACCTTTCCGGAGTGTCGCCGACTCGGCGTCCAGACTGTCCGACGCCGCCCGGACGAACTCAGGGCGGAACTCTGTATCCCCCGACGACCGGCCGATGTCGCGTGTCGGACGGACCGCAGGCGTAGCGGCGCGGTGGCGCTCAGAGTCCGGACGACCGACGTATCGGACGACGAACTGGCCGCCACTGTCGGATCACAGTGTCGGCCGCAACTCGGGCCGCTCCGGACGACGACGGGTGACACCACGTGACCGAAGAGCGGTCCCGCCGAGCTGTCCTCGCCGGTGTCGGTGGCTCTCTGGTCGCCCTGACCGGCTGTTCTGCGCTGTCGGGTGGCGACGGTAGCCGGTCGTACGACCGGGACAGACTCGGACAGGTTCTGGACGACACGTCGCTTCCGGATCGGGCCGAGTTCCCGTTCACCGTCCCGCAGGCCCAGTTACAGGCCCACCGTGACCGGATTCGGACACAGATCGACGCTGTCCCGACCCAGCCGTCGGTGCCTAACGAGGCAATCGCCCGGGAGATCCGCGAACGTCGGGAGGCGCTGTCCGAACGGCTCAAATCGATAGAAGAGGAGAAACCGGCATACCGTCGGCTCGCCACTCTCCGAGAGATCCGCGGTCAGGCTGGCGAACTCAGGGGACTGTCGCTGGCGGCGATCGACGCGATCGAACGCCGGCAGATCACTGCACAGCGGGACGACCTTCGGGACCGGCTGGCGGCGTTCCGAGCAGCCTGGGAGTATCGGGGTGACGGTCCCGTCGACGCCGTCGCCGCGAACGCCGAACTGGAGGGGCTCCTCGATCGGGCGGTCCACGAACTGGAGCCCTGGCCGCTGTTCCCCGATTCGGCCGTGGCTGCCCCGGAACGTGTCGGGTACATTGCGGGGAAACTAGAGAGATCGGCGGCGGTGATAGACGACGCCGAACAGTTCCGGAACCGGCTGGCGGACCGATCGACGGGCCGGTACCGGCCAGCGCTGATGGCGACCGCGACCTGGCTCCGCCGTCGGACTCGCGACCAGGCAGCACGGTTCGAGTCCGTTCTGGCCGCCGATACGCTCCCGGTCGACCGGGACGCGGTGGACTCGCCCGCAGACCACCTGCACAACCTCGCGGCAGAAACCGCACGCAACTACACGAACGGCGAACTCCTCGACCGGATCGGCGAGGGCGGTTACGCGGATGCAGTCAGATACGCCGCACAGCGACGCACTGCCCTGCGGGTGCTCTCGACGGTCTCGCGCCAGATCGGTGAGGGCGGGGGTGACGCCGCTCCGTCGGTTCCGAGCGATCCGTCTGTCGGCGAGATTGCGAACGCCCGTGAGCGGGCGATCCACGCCTACCGGAAGGCGACCGACTCCGGTGTGGCTCCGGTCGCGACACTGACGATTACGCCGGCATACACGGAACTCAGTCAGGCAGACCTGGACGTGGAGAACGGGACCGACCGCGGATACGTGCTCTTCGCGCAGTACTGGTACGTCGAGCAGTACGCGCGAGCGACGGCCGAGACGACCCGGGAACTGACACACCTCCTTCGATCGGCTGCGGAGTAGTCAGCGCTCGTCGAGGACGACCGGGACACCCCGTTTCGCGACGTCCTGGGCGAACGCGCCGGAGTCGGCTGCCAGATTGGCGAAGGTGTTGTAGTGAATCGGCAAGACGAGGTCGGGGTCCAGTTCCTCGGCGAGGTCGGCCGCGGCGTGGCGGTCCATCGTGTAGTTCTGTGCGATCGACGGGACGAACAGCGAGACGTCCAGTTCGGCGTGTCCGTCCAGCACGTCCGAGTCGCCCGGCCAGAACACTCGGGTGCCGTCGACCGACAGCAGGAAGCCACAGCCGATTCCCTTCGGATGGTAGGGGGTCCCGTCGGCGTCGGTGTTGGGGCCGTCCTCGTAGTTGTACGCCGGCATCGTCCAGATCGGTACGTCGTCGACGAGGAGGTCGGCCTCCATCGAGACGGTGCGGACGTCGTAGGGTAGCTCTGACAGACGGTCGAGGTCGCGGTCCGAGCGGTGGACGTCGATCCCCTCGAAGGCGACGACCGTCGCGTCCTCGCTTGCGACGCGCCGGATTCCGTCGGGATCGTAGTGGTGGACGTGGGTGACACAGACGATGTCGCCGTCTTCGGGCCGGTACTCCCGGGCGGGCGGGTGACCAGCCCCCGGGGTGTCGGGCTCCCACTCGCCGGTCAGAACGCCGTACCGTCCCGGATCGAGGTAGACGACCGTGTCGCTTCCTTCCAGACGCAGTGTCGCGTAGCCGAGCCACTCGGCGGTGATCCCGTCGTGTCGGATGGTCATGCCAGCCGGTACTCCCACCACCGGCATACGCGTATCGGTCCCTGACTCACTGTGACTGTGCGAGCCGCTCGACACGCTCCAGGGAGTCGGTATCGCTGGGTCCGGCGTCGTCACGAACTGCCAGGAACCGCGGGAACCTGAGGGCGTAGCCCGATTCATACGCCGACGACGTCTGGATCTCCTCGTAGCCGACTTCGAAGACGACCTCCGGGGACAGGGTCACGGATTGGCCGTCCTCGGCGGTGACGAGCGGTTCGAGCCGTTCGGTCAGCGATTCCAGTTCGGCGTCGGTGATCCCCGTCGCGACGTTCCCCACGGTCGCGTACCCGTCACCGCCATCGGTCCGGACCGACAGTTCGAACGTCCCGAGGACGTTCGCCCGCCGGCCTTCCCCCCATTCGGCACCGGTGACCACACAGTCGAGCGTCTCCACGTCGGGCTTTCGCTTGCGCCAGCGCTTCCCGCGCTTTCCAGGTGTGTACGTCGACTCCGGGTCCTTGAGCATGATCCCCTCGTGGCCGGCATCCAGCGCGGCCTGCTCGATCTCGGCGATCCGGTCGGGCTCGTCGCTGGTCCAGCACGCCGAGACGATATCACTGTCGTCCGGGAAGAGTCCGTCGAGCCGTTCGCGTCGCCGCTGTAGAGGGACGTCGAGCAGGTCCGTCCCGGCGACGTGCAGACAGTCGAACGCGTGGAACCTGACAGCGATCGCTTCGCGGGCCTGTGCCACGTCGTGTTTCCGCCGGAACCGCCGGAGGACTGCCTGGAACGGGAGCGGGTCGCCGTCGTCGTCGACCGCTACGACCTCGCCGTCGAGGATCACGGGCCGGTCGATGGTGGTCTCGATCGTCTCGACGACCTCCGGCAACGGGTCGGTCACGTCCTCCATGTTCCGGGAGAACAGCCGGACGGTCTCCCCGTCGTAGTGGACCTGAACCCGCGCTCCGTCGTACTTCCACTCGACGGCTGCCCGATCCCAGTCCGCCAGCGCGTCGGTCACGGTCCCGGCCTGTGCCAGCATCGCCTTGACCGGCCGGCCGATTTCGAGCGTGATCCCGGCGAGTCCAGACTCGCCGTGCTCGCGGGCGACCGTCGCCACGCTGCCACAGTCGTTCGAGACCTGGAGGGCGCGTTCGACCGCCTCGACCGGCACGTCGAACGCCGCCGCCGTCGCGTCCCTGACGGCCCCCTCGCCGACGCCGATCCGCATCTCTTCGAGGACGAGCCGTGCCAGATATCGGGCTTCCTCGGGGCAAGAGCGGTTGAACAGCCCGAACAGCGTGTCGACCTTCGTCGCCTGGCTCCCGTCGCCCTCGGCCGCCGCGAGTTCGGAGAGGCGATCGTTGACCTCCGCGACGGTCATTCCGTCGGTCCCGCTGTCGGTGAACGATCCCAGTCCCTGCTGGCCGCCGAACTCGTAGCTGGCGGCGACGGCACCGATCTCGCCCCGATCGGCCAACCGCTGTTCGACGTCGTCGGCGTCGACGTTGTGACCGGCCGCCCGTGCGATGGCCTCGTAACAGAGCCGCGGGCCGATATCCAGCGTTCGGGAGTCGTAGGCCGGGAAGACACGACCCTGGACGAACCGCGCTACCGTCGCGAGGTCGTCACCCGCGATCGTAAAGAGGTCGACGACGGCGGCGACGATCTCTGTCTCGGCGGACTCGGCCTCGATGGCGGCGGCGTGGTCGGCGAACGTGGCGAACTCCATCGGTGCTCCCTACCGGACGAGCCGCCCTAAACCCAGCGTCACGACCCCAACTGTATCGTCACTGTGACGAACTCGTCCTGTCCGGACGCCGGATACGGCGCGTCCGTCTCCCCCGGTGGCCCCTCGAACTGGTAACCCAACTGCTCGTTACCGTCGGTGTCACGATGGGGAACGAGGACGATATCCCTGTTCGCATCCGGTGTCCGTGACAGTTGGATCGTGACGTCCTCGTGCGTTCCTGGTTCGAGATACCGGGAGGTCCCGATCACCTCGCCGTCGGCCTCCAGGGCGTGGACGACGACGAACCCGCCCGAAGACAGCGACACCGAGTCGACGGTCAGCTCGCCGCCGGTCGCGGTCGGCTGGTCGACGGTCAGGGACGCGACCGGCGAGGACAACAGGAGGAAGGCGACGTACGCGATGCCCAGTAGGATCGCGGCGTGTTTCGCCCCGTCTTTCAGGGTTCCCTCACCGAGTTGGCCGCCGATGAAGCCGGTCAGGACCGCCTGGATGATCGCGGTGTGGAAGAACACGAGGGTGTAGGCCGCCTTGTCGACCCGGCCGAAGCGAGCGAACTGGTCGGCGTTGACCCCGAGACGGCTCGAATCCGGCGTGGCGATGTTCGAGGGAAGCGCCGGGACGAGCACCTCCTGAACGGAGACGATGATGACCAGGAAGACGAGAAAGGAGATGTAGATGACGACGAGGTAGGTGAACATCTGCTGTCGGCGCCGCTTCCGGAGGCGGGTGTCGGCACGGGCCTGTTTGGACGCGATCCGGAGCACCGGACCCAGTTGGCCCGAGGAGTGCATCGCGTTCGTCAACAGCGTCACAACCCGGGTGATCGCCGTCGTCCGTATCCGTCGACCGAACCGGACCAGGGCGTCGTCGACGTTGGCACCCATCTTGATGTCGGCCCAGATGCGGTCGACCTCCGGCGTGAGGACGCCGATATCGCTCCCGCGGAGCCGTCGCAGGCTCTCGACGATCGTCATCCCGGCCTCGTTGAGGCTCGCCAGCCGTTCCAATAACTCCGGCGTCGCGTCCTCGATCCGCTGGATACGCCGCGTGTAACTGTACCGAACGAGAGCGAACGACCCGAACACGAGCAGTAGTGACTGGATGACGAGATCGTCCAACAGTCTGACGTTCACGGCCGAGGTCTGGAACGCGGCGGGGACGCGGACGGCGAACAGCACGATCGCGACGGGGACGGCGATATACAGGACACGGCCGGGGTTCCACAGCAGCGACTCCAGCGGGGAGCGGAACGTCTGCTTGATCGACTTGAACTTGTCGTAGGTCCGGAGCCGTGCCAGGTTGTCCCCGACCGATCCGGTCACGCCACCGTCGGCGAGTTTCGACGGGTATGGTGTCTTCGAGGGTTTTCCGAACGTCGAGGTATCGTACTGATCGAGGACGCTGCTGGAGCCGGTGCCGCCGATCCCCAGCGCGTCGAGCTTCTGGGCGAGATACACCATGAACCCGGCGTTGGCGAGCGGAATGATCAGGTACGCGAGCAACTGGAGAATCCAGAGGGTGTCGGTCGTCGTCAGTCCGAACACCAGCAAGATCGTGATCAGAAAGAGGACCCCCGCGACGAAGAGGGTGACGTACGCCTCCGCGATCGTCGCGAGTCGCTCCAGCAGTTCCGACTGGCGCTCGGCGGCCTCCTCGTGGTGACGCTGGTGTTGCTCGTGGAGAAACGACGACAGCGACTGGCCGCTCTGGAGGACGCTGGAGAGGTTCTCGGAGAACGTCTTGAACGTCTCGCTGGGCGTCCGATGGGAGACGTGACGGAGCGCCGTGATCATGTCCCGCCCGAACAGATCCATCTGGCGGACGGCGACGCCGATCTCCCGGGCCGCCTCGCCGTAGATCGCCTCGTTGCGAGCCAGCACGCCCATGACTTCCGGGAACGACATCCCTCCGCGGGACAGCGCGTACATGAACGCGATCGTCCGTGCCATCCCTTCGTCGATGCTGCGCGCGCGGACCTCCCCGTCGCTCTTTGGCAGCTCCCAGCGCATCGTGTAGGTCACGGCCGCGGCCGCGATCCCCGAGAAGACCCCACCGGCGACGAGCACGACGAGAGTCTGCTGGGGCTGTAAGACGAGTTCGAACCCTCTGATCCCCAGCGCGTTGACCATCGTCCGTGGCAGCCCCATCATGAGATCGACGATCGTCGGGAGCGCGAGCAACAGGCCGCCGAAGAGATACGCGCCCGCCAGCGCCCCACCGATCGCGCTCAGTCCGGTAAACAGCAGCGTCCGGGCGGCGTAGCTGCGGTACGACTGGCCGATGTAGGCCGCTTCGAGTTGCCGCTTGCGCTCTTCGGACTCGGAGACGTACCGACCGAACACCCGCCTGGCGTACCTGGTCATCCTGCGATCGACGGACTCGTTGGTGACGCTGAGGACGACGAGCCCGGCGATAAACAGGAGGCCGGCAAGCGGTGCCAGTCCGAGGGGATTCAGTGCCATATCAGACCGATACCGCGGCGTCGATCCGTTCCATCACCGCTTCGGAATCGGCGTAGTACTTGTTGACCATCGCAGTGAACCGACGGTAGTCACGGATGCCCTCGTCTTGGAGGTACTTGAGGAACTGCTGTCGGTTGTTCAGTTCCCGGAAGAGCTGAGACTGGCTCCAGCCCCGTTCCTCACGGATCTCGTCCAGGAGTTCGCTGTTGTTCTCGCGGAACCGGTCTTCCGTCGCCTGCCAGTTGTAGGTGTTCGAGTAGTCCAGCTCCCCGGTCCGCTGGTCGATCCCCTCGATCTCGGCCAGGGTCTTGGCCCGCCGGACGCGCTCGTCGCCCGAGCGGGTCAGTACTTGGACACAGAGGATGTCGAGGCTTTGGACCATCGGCCGCGGGACGTTGATCGGTTCGTTCTCCAGGCGATTGATCACCGTCTGGACCGAGTCGGCGTGCATCGTCGAGAACGTCGTGTGGCCGGTGTTCATCGCCTGGAACAGCGTAATCGCCTCCTCCCCACGGACCTCGCCGACGATGATGTATTCGGGGCGGTGTCGCAGCGCCGACCGCAGCAGGTCGTACATCGTGATGTCCGAATCGTCCAACCGCTCGCGGGTCACCGAGGAGAGCCAGTTGTCGTGGTACAGCGACAGCTCGCGGGTGTCCTCGATGGTCAGTACCTTCGAGCGGGGTGGGATGAACATCGAGACCGCGTTCATCGAGGTGGTCTTGCCCGCGGCGGTCCCGCCGGCGAAGATGAGCGAGCGGTTGGACTCGATCGCCAGCCAGAGGTACGACAGCATCTCCAGGGAGAAGGTCCCGTACTCCAGCAGATCGATCGGGGTAAAGGGCTCGTCGGCGTACTTCCGGATCGTGAACGCCGACCCGCGTGGCGTGACTTCCTCGCCCAGCGCCAGTTCGATACGCGAACCGTCGGGCAGGGTCGTCGAGACGACGGGGTCCGCGACGGAGACGTGTCGACCGGACCGCTGTGCCAGTTGGATGACGAAGTTGTTCAGCTCCTCCTCCTCGAATACGATGTTGGTCTCGATGTCCGTGTACTCGTCGTGGTAGGCGAAAATCGGGAGGTTCGATCCGTCACAGGAGATGTCCTCGATGTTCGGATCGTGCATCAGCGGATCGATGTGACCGTACCCCTGGAACGAGCGATAGAGGTAGTAAAACAGCCGGTAGTACGTCTCGGGTTCGACGACGACGCCGTACTCTTCGAGACGGGCTCGCAGCTCCTCGTGGAGCGCGACTTCCGGGTCGTCGTCGACGACGTCGCGGTAGATAAGCGGGCCACGGATGTCCTCGAAGAGACGGTCCAGCAGGTCCGCTTCGACCTCGTCGAGTTCCGGCTCGACCACGTGATACCGGTGTTCGTCGCGTTCGATATCGCGGTTAATCGAGACGAACGCGAACGGGGTGTTGAGCCAGTACCGATCGATCTCCTCGTATCCCTCCAGGCCGTTGAAATCGACCAGTGGGCCGTGTCGGCTCGGATCGTAGTTGGATTCGGGAACGGCGCCCCCACCCAGCAGTGTCGCCGTCTGGGAGAGCCAGTCACGGATCTGACCGAGTGGGTTCCGGACATCGTCACCTGCGTCGGGTGTCTCGGGGTTAGACATGGAGATAGGGCTGGCGCGTGCTGCCGTCGCTTGTCTATCGTTGCGTAGCCACCTACTTAAATCGCTCCGCCGGTAACGATCGCTGAGAACGGCGGCGTCAGGTTCGGTCGACAGTCGCCAACAGGTAGGCGAACACCAGTGCGAGTATCGATCCGACGGGGACGGTAAACCCGGCGAAGTAGCGGACGAAGAGCGCACTGGCGGCCAAAGAGAGGACGCCAACCAGTCCCAGCAGGGCGGCGAACAGCCTGACAGGATCGACCGGCAACACTGCCGCGACCCGCTCTTCCTCGTAGTAGTAGTAGAGACTGAGCCAGAACGGCACCAGGTAGACGAGAAACGCCGCAGTCCCGAGTTGGCCAGCCAGGACCAGTTCCGTCGACTGCTGGAACGAGCCGATCTCCCACATCCAGAGAAACGGGCGCTCGCCCGGGACGGTCCCACCGAAGATGTACTGGACGCGGAAGGGGAGAAACCGGAAAGCGGCGACGGTCAACCCCGAAACGGAGAACGTCGAGACCGACCAGGGGGCGAGACCGACCAACCACGTCGACAGCACCGCGAGTTCGCCAGCGTACTCTGATTTGACCCACACCATCTGTCTGTCTCCAGAGGCGATGGGCGTCGAAGAAAAGCTACCGGTCCGGCCCGGGGGACGCTGTCCGGGGACGGATTCGACTTCCGGCGCCGTTACGTTCATTGCGCCACACGCCAAAGGGTAGCATACTCAAATGAGGCGTGACTACTTCACCGTCGACATCGAGAGCGAGTCCCCCGACGGTACGCCGACCGTTCGAATCGACTACGACGGCCCCGACGGCGAACTCCGGGAGCGCCTCACGACTGGAGCGGACGTTCTGGACGCGAGTGAGATCGACGTGACGTTCCGCCGGCAGCCGGACGCCTCGACCGGTGTCCTCTCGCTGACGAACCGACTGACCGGCGAGTACGTCCTCGAAGCGAACGCCACCACCGAGCTCGTCGACTCCCTGATCGAGGCGGCCGAAGACCGCGAGGACGGCCACTACGAGGTCAGACTGACCGACAGCACCGGGAAGTCCCGGGTCTACGAGAAACGGACGCTGCTCGTCTACGATCACGACGGGAGCCTCCTCCGCCAGCGGAGCTTGATCCCCGGCGGCGTCGAACTCTAGAGCCGGTCGACGACCGACGGGAGTACCGCCGTCACGTCTCCCCTGACGACCAGATCGGCCAGTGCGTCACGTTCCGTCTCTTCGAGGTTGAGGACGACGAAGCTCCCGCCCCCGTCGACGACCAGTTTCGGGAGGAGCGACACCGGCCTGACGGCGAGTGAGGTACCCGCCGCGAGCAGCAGATCACACTCCTGTGCGAGCCGTTGTGCCGTCGCGATGGTCTCTTCGGGCAGGGACTCACCGAAGAGGACGACATCGGGCTTGTAGACGCCACCACACCCACATCGCGGTGGACAGTCGCCGTCCCCCACTCGTTCGAAGACCGGCGACGCGTCCGCACGGTCGCCGCAGTCGTCACAGACGACCCGGCGGTTGGTGCCGTGCAGTTCGACGACGCGCTCGCTGCCGGCGGCGTCGTGGAGTCCGTCGGTGTTCTGCGTGAGGACGGCGTCGAGGGCGCCCATCGATTCCAGGTCGACGAGTGCACGGTGGGCGGCGTTTGGCTCCGGGTCGTGGTCGCCGTAGACCGCCGTCCGGAGCGAGAGGCGGTCTTGCCAGAACCCCTCCGGATCGGCGTCGAACCGCCGTCTGTGGAAGTCCATCGGATCGAACCGGTCCCAGAGCCCGTCCTCGCCCCGGAAGGAGGGGATCCCCGATGCGGTCGAGACGCCGGCTCCGGTCAGCGCCACTGTCGAGGACGCGGCCCCGATGTACTCCGCGAGTGTGTCCACGTCCCCCTCGTCGACAGTCGGGGTCGGCTCCGTTCGGTCGGTCGTCATGGGTGCAACAAGACAGCCGAGCGTAGTGGCTGTTGTGACTCAGTTGTCACGGAGTGGCCCCACACATATATTTCGATAGCCCGTATAGCGTGTATGGATTCGATGCCGGACGAGATCGTCGACCGGGCGATCGTCGAGCACCGCCGTCCGCCCGGCCGACTCGACGCCGACAGAATGTGGATCGCAGAGGACCCGACTACCGACTGCTCCGGTGTCGGGACTGTCGAACGCGAGGCAGTGGGAAACCTCGTCGCCGCCGTCGTCGAATACGAGCGCGGCGAGGGCGATCGCGACCCACTGCTGAAACTGCCCGGGAAGACCGTCTCGCGTCCCTCGCCGTACACGGACACGTCGTCGATGTTCGACCGTCTCCAGTCGCTGTTTTGAACCGAACACTGACCGCCGTGGGACGTCTCCCTCAGGTGGCCGCCGTTTTCGAGGCTAGCGGGCCGCTACAGTCCGGACAGACACGGGTGCTCGGTGATGTCACTCGCGATCCGGATCCGTCACATTCGGACTCCTCTGTGGATTTCGACGGTGGTGATTTATGTGGGTCCAGTCCTCAGCGGAAGCTATGTGTTACGACCGACTCGTCGACGACGACGTGGTCGAGACGCCGCTCCCCGAGCTGTTACAGTCGGAACTGGTCTGTGCGCTCCGGAACGGAGCGCTCGCCGGGGTGATGGTCTTGGCAGTCCTACTGTTCGAGGGCGCACCGCCCTGGCTCGTCGCCGCCAGCACGGTGGGTGCCGTTGCCCTCGGTGCGGTGTTGCACGAGAGCGTCTTCGCCGCCGGGACCCTCGTCCAGCGAATCCGTGCCCGTGCCGGTGGGGCAGACGCGTCGAGGTCTCCGTGAGTCAATCGTCGGACGAGGCGAGGTCAGCGTCTTCGGCACTGTCGGGGACCCACCCAGGCAGTGTCGCGTCCCGTGTGATCTGGAGCGTCGCCGTGCCGACGAGAAGCAGGTTCCCCCACAGGCCCGGTTGGAGGACGAAGTACGGTTCGAGGACCTGTACCGGCGGAACCACCGACGGCAGGTAGTTGGCGAGGACGTTCAACCCGTATGCGTGCAGGTGAATACAGAGCAGCCCTAGCACCGGCAGCGTCGGGTATCCGTCCGTCTCCAGTTCCTCGGCCAGCAACAGGACCACAGCCGGGAGCAGGGCGACGAAGTAGTAGGTGTAGGGTAACGGTGTCAGCAGCGTGAACGCGCTCACCCCGAGCGCGAACAGGGCCCGGTCCGATCCCCAGTCGGTCAGCCCGGCGACCGCGATGATCGCGAGACTACCCACGACCCGCAGCGCCTGTGCGCCCGGGAGCCAGTGGATCGGGCGGTAGTACGGGGGCAGCCACAGGGTCGGGGGCCGGGTCCCGCCGCCCTGGCTGACGCCCCAGGCGAGCACGTCGAGGTAGGTCCGGTGGGTCTCGACGCCGAAGATCAGGACCGACGCCCCCACGAAGACGACGCCCGTCACGACGGCCCCGAGGAACCGCGTCCGACTGCGGATCAGGTGAGCGCCGACCGGTGCGTACGCGAACTTCACGAGGCCGACCACCGCCGTCGCGGCACCGCTGACGCCCTGGCCCAGACGGCCGTCCGAACGGACCATCACCGCGGCTGACAGGGTGAGCAGACCGGCCATGAACGGTGCCATCTGGCCGAGTTTCAACGAGATGAGCAGCGGCTGGAACCCGACGATCAGCGGAAGCACGAGACTCGACTCCCACCACCGGAGCCGGTAGCCCAGTGCCGTGACGAGCGCCTGCACGGAGAGCCAGAGGAAGGCGACACTGAGAACGTTCCAGGCGGTCGCGGCTTCGGGTCCCAACTCCGTGAACGGGGCGAACAGTAACACGACCAGCGGGGGATAGAGGTACGAGCCGTGGTATCCCCCGTCGTCGTTCTTGACGTAGAGGGTGTCACCGGCCGCCCAGCGCTCGACGGCACCGCTGAACGCCCCGAAATCCCAGTAGACGAACTGCGGTGCGACCTCCGTCGAGCGGAGCCACCAGTCGACCAGTGGATACGCCAACAGCGAGAGAGCGGTGACGGCGACGACGGCGACGAACACCGGTCGTTGCCGCCGGAGAGACCAGAGTCGGGCGACAGTGGACATCCGTTAGCTAATCGACTCCTCACTGTCGGGATGTAAATGTCTTCTGACAGCCAGTTCGGCCGAAACCAGCAGTGGCCGTCGGAGAAAGACGGATTTAAACCGCCACCGCTCGCGCTTCCGTACGACATGCGCTTGCACGAATACCAGGCGAAGCAGGTCTTCGCCGACGCGGGGGTTCCCACACCCGCATCTCAGCTGGCCAAGACAGTGGACGAGGCCGTCAACGCGGCCGAGGAGATCGGCTACCCGGTCGCGATCAAGGCACAGGTACACGTCGGCGGCCGCGGGAAGGCCGGCGGCATCAAACTCGTCGAGAACAAAGAGGAGGCCCGCGAGGCCGCCGAGGCCATCATCGGGATGGACCTCAAGGGGTATCACGTCTCGACGGTGCTCGTCGAGGAGGCCGTCGACTTCGTCAACGAACTGTACGTCGGCGTGACGATGGACCGTAACAAGGGACGCCCCGTCGCGATGGTTTCGACCAAGGGCGGCGTCAACATCGAGGAGGTCGCCGAGGAAGACCCCGACGCCATCGCCCGCGAACACATCGATCCCGCGTTCGGGATGCATCCCTTCCAGGCCCGGAAGGTCGTCTACGAGGCCGGCGTCGACCGCGACGTGGCCAACGACGTTGCGAGCGTCCTGACCACGCTGTACCAGCTCTGGGACGACCGCGACGGCAGCGACGTGGAGGTCAACCCGCTGATGATCACGGCCGACGACGAGGTCATCGCGGCCGACGCCGTCATGAACATCGACGGCGACGCTCTCTTCCGCCAGCCCGAAATCGCGGAGATGGGCGAGGAAGCCAGCGAGGGCGACGCACTCGAACAGAAGGCCGACGAGTACGGCTTCGACTACGTCCGCCTGTCGGGCAACGTCGGCATCATCGGCAACGGCGCCGGCCTCGTGATGACGACGCTGGATCTGGTCGACTACTACGGCGGCGAACCCGCAAACTTCCTGGACGTCGGTGGCGGCGCGAAGGCCCAGCGGATCGCCAACGCGCTCGATATGGTCTTCTCCGACGAGAACGTCGACTCGGTCGTGTTCAACATCTTCGGCGGGATCACCCGCGGTGACGAGGTCGCCAACGGGATCAACCAGGCCCTCGAACAGTTCGACGAGATCCCCAAGCCCGTGACCGTCCGGCTTGCCGGGACGAACGCCGAGGAAGGGATGGAGATCCTCAACGAGGATCTGGTCACCGTCGAGCATACGCTGGAGGACGCCGTCCAGCGTGCAGTCGAGTACGCAAAGGAGGTGGAAGCATGAGTGTTCTCGTCGACGAAGAGACACGTGTCGTCGTGCAGGGTATCACCGGTGGCGAAGGGAAGTTCCACACCGAGCAGATGCTGGAGTACGGCACCAACGTGGTCGCCGGTGCCGTCCCCGGTCGCGGCGGTCAGGAGGTCGCCGGGGTCCCGGTCTACGACACGGTCCAGCAGGCCGCTCGCGAGGAGGACGCGAACGCCTCGGTCGTGTTCGTGCCGCCGGCGTTCGCCGCCGACGCCTGTTTCGAGGCGCTAGATGCCGACGGGCTCGACCTCGTGGTCGCGATCACCGAGGGAGTTCCGACCCAGGACATGAGCAGAGTCTACCGCAAACTCCAGGAGACCGACACCCACCTCGTCGGGCCGAACTGTCCGGGCGTCATCACGCCCGGCGTCGCGAAACTCGGCATCCTGCCGGGCAACATCTTCTCGTCGGGCAACGTCGGACTCGTCTCCCGCTCGGGGACGCTGACCTACCAGGTCGTCGACAACCTCACCAAACGCGGGATCGGGCAGACGACCGCGGTCGGCATCGGCGGCGACCCGATCATCGGGACCGACTTCGTCGACGCGCTGGAACTGTTCGAGGCCGACCCCGACACCCACGCCGTCGCGATGTGCGGCGAGATCGGCGGCGAGGACGAGGAGGAGGCCGCCCGCTTCATCGGGGAACACATGGACACGCCGGTCGTCGGCTTCATCGCCGGTCGGACGGCACCGCCGGGCAAGCGGATGGGCCACGCCGGCGCTATCGTCTCCGGGTCCGGAACCGGGACCGCCGAGTCCAAGATCAACGCGCTGGAGAACAACGGCGTTCCGGTCGGGGACACGCCGGAGGAAGTGGCTGATCACGTCGAGGACCTGCTGTAGCGGTCTCCTCTCGACACAGGAGCGGATATCCACTGGAGAACAACGGCGTCTCGCCGAGCGAAGTGAGGCGAGGCTCGATAGGCGAGCGCAGCGAGTCTATCGGCGTTCCGGTCGGGGACACGCCGGAGGAAGTGGCTGATCACGTCGAGGACCTGCTGTAGTTTACACGCTGAAACTGCCGACGGTTTCTTATCCCCCGTTTTCGTAGGTCGCGAATATGGCCGATACGGTGGCGTGTCTGGTGGTCGACGACGAGGGTGGGACCGTGTGGTCGGCGTTGCGCGACGCCGACGGCGTCGCTTCCGAGAGGATCGACGGCGACGCACTCACGGAGCGGTTGGGCGGTGGCGACACGGATATCGTGGTGATCCGGGACGACCCGCCGGACCGTGACGGCGTCGATCTGTTTCTCGCGGCCCGGCGGAAGGCCTCGGTCCCCGTCCTGCTGGTGGGAACCGATCCCGCCCCCGATCGGATCGAGACGGCGATCGCCGCCGGCGTCACCGACTACGTCTGCTGGACGGACGCCCCCTCGTTGGTCGCCCGCGTTCGCGGCTACGCGACCAGGCCGCTGCTGGACCCGTTCGCACAGGCCGCGGAGTACGCCGAGTTCGGGAGCGGGCTCTCACACGACGCGAAGAACCCGCTGAACGTCGTTACCGGACGACTGGAACTGCTCGATGTCGACGCGACACACGAGGACGCGATCGACCGCTCGCTGAGTCGGGTCGGGACGCTGCTGGACGAACTCTCGACGGTCGGGAAACTCGCCCGGCCGGTGGTCGACCCCGAACGGCTCTCCATCGAAACGGTCGCGACCGACGTCTGGGGGAAGATGAACGTCCCGGACGCGACGCTTTCGGTCACGGCGACCGGCGACGTATCGGCCGAGGTCGGCCGACTCCGTGAACTGTTCGAGCGCCTCTTCGACAACGCTGTCACACACGGCGGGGACGACGTCACCGTCGAGGTCGGCGAGACGGACGACGGGTTCTACGTCGCCGACGACGGTGGGGGAATCGACGACGCCGACAGACAGCGGGTGTTCGAGGCCGGCTACGGGACCGCCCGCGACGGCGAGGGATACGGTCTCTACGTCGTCAAGCGAATCGCCGACGCCCTCGGGTGGCGCGTCGACGTGACGGAGAGCGAGGCCGGCGGGGCACGGATCGACGTTCGGACGACGTGACCGTGGCAGTCGGCGTCCCGAACCCGGTGCCGGAAGGTGCGTGATGGCAACCGCTTCCGGCGAAAACCGGACGCTACAACCGTCAGGAAACGCCTGACGTGAACATTCCGGTGTAGTTATTACAGAGGCATCGGTAGTTCGGACTATGCCTCATACATGCCGGAACTGCAAGCGGACCTTCGGAACAGAACTCGAACTCGAACTCCACCTCGACGTCTGCTCGGACGGACAACTGTTCTGTGACGACTGTGGCGAGCGGTTCTCGGAACGGGCCGCCACGGAGGACGGCTGGCACTATCGCTGTCCGAACGAGGACTGTGACGGCAGCGGGATCGGCGAGGACATCCACAACGTCTCCGACGCGCGGATCACCAACTGATCGGAGCCCCGGAGGACCTCCGATAGCCCGTCTCCACTACTCCGTCTGTCGTTCTCTCTCCTCGACTAACTCGCCGATACGAGCGCACGCTCGCGCACACACCGGGACGTAGCCAGCGGCGAGTGGCGGGATCTCGAAGGCGACGACGGTTCCGCTTGGCCCCGGTTCGACCCGGTGTCCGGTCGCGTTGAGCCGCGCGACGGTCCAGGTCCAGCGGTAGCTCTCGCAACTGGTCACCTCGAAGGGGAACCAGGCCGCGTCCGCGACACGGACCCGTCCGGTCGTCCCGGCGTCGATGTACTGGTCGTCACACTCGACGTCGGAGACGGACGGCCCCCACGCGTGCCACTGCTCGGTGTCGGTGAGGACGTCCCACACCGTGTCGGCTGGTGCATCCACGTCCCGCCGGACGACGATCCGGCGGCCGTCCGGAGTCTGTTCGATCGCTGCCCTCGCGCCGTAGGGAGCCCACATTATCAGACAAGATAGGGCGGAGCCAAGGTATAGGTTGGTCCGGTCACAACCCCCGAGCGAATGATCGACGCCCGGGACCTTCGGAAGGAGTACGGTGATTTCGTCGCTGTCGAGGGCAGCACGTTCTCGGTCGACCGAGGCGAGGTCTTCGGCATCATCGGCCCCAACGGTGCCGGCAAGACGACCACGCTGAAGATGCTCGCCGGGTTGCTCGATCCGACCGGCGGCGAGGCGGAGATCGCCGGCCTGGACACCGAGACGACCGAGATGCGCCAGCGTCTGGGGTTTCTCCCCGAGGAGTCCCCGCTGTACGAGGAGATGACGCCGGTCTCGTATCTGCGATTCTTCGCCGACCTCTACGACGTGCCCGGCGAGGTCGCCGACGAGCGGATGCACGAGACGCTGGACGAACTCCAGTTGGAACACCGCGACCGGAAACTCGGCGACATGTCCAAAGGGATGAAACGGAAGGTCGCCATCGCCCGCTCGCTGATCAACGATCCCGACGTCCTCATCTACGACGAGCCCGCTTCCGGGCTGGACCCACTGACGACGAACTACGTCATCGAGTTCACCGAACAACTGGCCGCCGAGGGCAAGACCATCGTCTTCTCGGCGCACAACCTCTTTCACGTCGAGTCGATCTGTGATCGCGTCGCGATCATGAACGAGGGGGAGATCGTCGCTCGCGGCGATCTGGAGGCGCTCCAGCGCGAGTATGGCGAGACGCGGTACCACGTCTACACGACCGTCGAGGTCCCCGACGCGGCCCGACGGAACGGCCACTTCGTCCGGGAGGTCGGCAGTATGGACGCCGTCGAGGAGACGCGCTCGCTGGCCCAGGACCGGGGCGGCGAGGTCGTCGACATCCGGACCGAGGAGTCGAGCTTGGAGGAGGTGTTCCTCAACGTCGCCGAGTCCGGGACCAGCGGCACCCGCTACGTCGGTGAAGACGGGGAATCGGGGGACGGGGCGTAGATGCAGCCACGGAAGCTCCTCCGGATCGCCAAGTGGGAAGTGACGAAAAACGCCGGCGGCGTCGACAAGCGGACCATCGTGGTGATGGCGCTCGCGATCCTGGCGATGGGCGTCGTCGCCGCGACGGCCGTCGGCGGCGGCGGAGCGGCCGCGCTCGACCAGGGGATCTATCGCGTGGGCGTCGAACAGTCCAGCCCCTATTACGCCGTCGCGGCCAGCGATTCGACGTTCCAGGTCCAACAGCCCGTCTCCGGGGTGGCAGCCGGACCCCGTCAGGAACTGACCTTCGAGGGGACGACCCTCCAGCACGCCCCCAGGACGCCCAAACAGCGGGCAGCGCTCGCCGAGTTCGGCGGGAGTACCGAGCGGTACAACGACGAGTTGCTGGGCCGGGACGACAACCGGACGGCGGCGTTCCCGGTGACGGTGACGCTTCGCTACGCGGAACAGGACGGCCCGAGCCTGGTTGACCCTCGAACCGGTGGCGACGGGACGACTGACGGTGGGAGCGGGGACGGCAGTACCGACGGCGGGAGCGGAACCGACGGTGGTGACGGTGCGAGCGACGGCGCTGCTGGTGGGGGCGACGGCGGTGACGGAGCCGCAAGCGGTGGCGGCGGCGCGAACCTGGGGAGTCTGGGTGCACGGCTCTCGGGCGACGTGGACGGCGGGACCCCCGGCGACATCTCGCCACCGTTCCCCTTCGAGTCGCTCGTGCTCGCCTTCCTCTATATCGTCCCGATGAACTTCGTCATCCAGGCCTACGGCTCCTCGATGCTCTCCGAGCGGCTGAACCGGCGGGGAGAACTCCTGCTGGTCACTCCCGCCTCCCGGGCGGACATCATCGGCGGCAAGACGCTGCCGTACCTGCTGGGGGCCGTCGGCGTCGCGGCGGTCATCACCGGCGCGCTTCGGCTGACCGGTATCGCCCCCAGCGGGAGTCCGATCGCGGTGCTGGCGGTGGCGCCCGTCGCGCTGTTGTTCCTCTCGGCGACGTTCTGTGGCGCGATGTTCGCCCGCTCGTTCAAGGAACTCACCTTCGTCACCGTCACGATCACCGTCACGCTGACCTCCTACGCGTTCGTGCCGGCGATCTTCACGGACGTGACACCGATCGCGCTCATCTCGCCGCTGACGCTCGTGGTGATGGATCTGACCGGCCAGTCGATCGAACTCGCGGAGTTCGCGTTCTCGACGGCGCCGCCGTTGTTGACCGCGCTGCTGTTGTTCGGACTCGGTGCCGGGCTCTATCGTGAGGAGGACATGTTCACCCAGCGGTCGATCCCGCTGAAGGTGCTCGATACGCTGTCGGGGCGGATCAACTCCCGCTGGAGCGCGTTCAAGATCACCGTCATCCTCCTGCCGCTGATCATCGTCGCGGAACTGGTCGCCATCGCGTTCCTGTTCGTGCTGGACTCGGTCTCGTTGAACGTCTTCGGGACGAACCAGACGCTGGGGATCGTCCTGATCCTCGTGGTCGTCGCCGTCGTCGAGGAGCTAGCGAAGAGCCTCCACGTCTACGCCGGCTACACGAACGCCAAGTACGAGGCGACGCTCCGGTCGGCGCTGGGACTGGGCGTCCTCTCGGGGCTGGGCTTTTTCGTCGCGGAGAAGGGCCTGCTCATCGCCCGGCTGGCGAACCTCGATACGCTGCCGATCGGTGAGGCCGCGCTCCAGGGGGCCTCGGTGCCGGCCGGCACCCCGCTCTGGATCGCCGGAGTCCTGCTGTTGCTCCCGCTGGCGTTACACACCGTCACGGCGAGCATCTCGTCGGTCGGTGCGACGCGGGGCTTGCGGGGGTATCTGCTCGGTATCGGCCTAGCGATCCTCGTCCACTTCGCCTACAACTTCACTGTCGTCACGGCGGTGAGCGGCTATGTCTGAGGACCGCTCGCTGCTCTCCGACGCTCGGCTCCGGATCGCCAGACGGGACGTGGCCTCGCTCTCCCGGGAGAAGACGATCGTGCTGGCGTTGCTGATCCAGTTGTTCGTCGCCGGCTTCTCGTCGTTCCTGGTCGTCGGGCTGACCTCGCTGTACGACCCCGGCTCGGTCGCGACGAGCGAGGTCGAGGTCGCGATCACCGGCGACGCTCGGGCCGAACTCGTCGAGGCGTCCCGGGAACATCCCGAGACAGACGTGGTCGCCTTTGCCGACGCAGAGCAGGCCCAACGGCAGTTCGACCGCGGTGAGGTGGACGCGCTGTTACGGGCCGACTATCAGGAGCGCGAGGAGAGCGACGGCCGGGCGATCGGAGTGACGGCGACGATCCCCGAGGGGAGTATCCGTTCGACACTGATCGTCGTCCAGATCAGGCAGTTGCTGGGGACGCTGGAACGACAGGAACGGCTCGACCGATCGTTCTACCTCGACGAGCCGCCGGTCCCGCAACCGCCGGAGATCGGCGCCAGCCCGTACTTCGGGTTCACCTACACGGTGTTGATCCCGCTGTTGCTGTTCCTGCCGCCGTTCATCAGCGGCTCGGTCGCGGTGGACACGATCACCGAGGAGATCGAGCGCGGGACCCTGGAACTGCTCCGTGTCGCGCCCGTCTCGCTGCTGGACATCGTCGAGGGGAAGGCCCTGGGGATGACGGTCATCGCGCCGGCCCAGGCGCTGCTGTGGATCGGGTTGCTGTCGGCAAACGGGATCGCGGTCAGCAACGTCGTCCCGATCGTCCTGTTCGTGACGGCCATCTCCGTCATCGTCGTCGCGATCGGGTTGGTCCTCGGTGTCACGATGGGGCGGCGACGGCCTGCACAACTGCTGTACTCGGTGCTGACGCTGGTGATCTTCGGCGGGGCGGTCGTCCTGCCGGAACATCCGGCGACGACGATGGCGAAACTCGCCGTCGACAGTCCGACGACGCTGACCTACGCCCACGTGGGACTGATGGCCGCAGTGGCGGTCGGCGGATACCTGGTCGTCCGGCGATACGTCCGAACCGTCGAACCGGAGACGCTGTAGCTTTTTGTCCTCGCCGGCCCGCGTGTCGGTATGGAGTACACGACACTCGGTTCGACGGGGATGGAGGTCAGCCGCATCTGCTTGGGCTGTATGAGCTTCGGGACCCCCGACTGGCGCGAGTGGGTCCTCGACGAGGAGGAGAGCCGCGAGGTCATCGAACGCGCGATCGATCTGGGGATCAACTTCTTCGACACCGCGAACATGTACTCGCTGGGCGAGTCCGAGCGCGTGCTGGGGACCGTCCTCGACGACTACGACCGCGACGCCCAGGTCGTCGCCACGAAGGGGTATTTCCAGATGGACGAGGACGACCCCAACTCCGGGGGGCTCTCCCGGAAGGCCCTCGAACAGGAACTGGACAACTCCCTGGCTCGGTTGGGGATGGACACCGTCGACCTCTATCAGATCCACCGCTGGGACTACGACACGCCGATCGAGCAGACGATGCGGACCCTCGACGATGCGGTCCGGCGGGGGAAGGCCCGCTACGTCGGCGGCTCCTCGATGTGGGCTCACCAGTTCGCCCACTCACAGCGGGTCAGCGAGCGGGCGGGACTGGAGCGGTTCGAGACGATGCAAAACCACTACAACCTCCTCTATCGGGAGGAGGAACGCGAGATGCTCCCGCTCTGTGATCGGGAAGGGATCGGCGTGATCCCCTGGAGTCCGCTGGCACGCGGCTACCTGACCCGGCCCCACGAGGAGTTCGAGGCGACCACGCGCGGGGAGACCGACGACTACGCCCGGGAACACCCCTACTTCGAGGGCGGCGGCCGCGAGGTCAACGAGCGCGTCGAGGAACTGGCCGACGAGTACGACGCCTCGATGGCCCAGATCGCACTGGCGTGGGTGCTGGAACAGGACGCCGTCGACGCCCCGATCGTCGGGACTTCCAGCGTGGAACACCTGGAAGAAGCCGTCGAAGCCCTGGAGATCGACCTCTCGGACGGCGACGTCGAGTGGCTGGAAGCGCCCTACGAACCGGTCCGCGTCTCGGGCCACGAGTGAGGCTGTCGGCCGAACGCAGCGTTCGCTCCATCGCTCGAAACGATGGATTTGCTCGATCTCCAAAACATTCTAGAGGCTACATTTATTACGCTCGGTCGCCGAGGTCCTTGTACGGTGTCTGGTACCAATGCACAACCCCGAATCGAACGGGACCGACGGTCGTCGCTCGGAACCGTGCTGTCAGTCCGCCAGTAGCTTCGAGCACTGGCTGACGGGACTGGTCGGCCTCGCCGTGACGGCTCTCGTCGCCCTCGTCGCGTACTCCTCGGTCGTCTCGATGGCCGAGCCGCTCCAGTATCTCTCCTCGACGGCAGTTCTCTTCCTCTTTATCTCGCTCTGGATCGCCGTCTGGGCCGTCCTGGAGGTCCTCTGGGAGTGGCGTGCGGGGCGGCTGTTCGCCGGCTGACTGTCGTTACGGAACCCGTCCGCCGGCACCACTCTGTTCGTCCTCCCGTGGATGCTGGAACAGCCGAACCAGCGGCGTCCCGTCGTCGGTGCTGACCGGTTCGACACAGACCCGGTCGAACCGGCTGTCGTCGCCGAGTTCGACCAGCAACCCCTCGTCGTGGAGCGATGCCGACGAGAACGCGCTCCCACAGACCGGACAGACGACGGGCTCGTCCGGTTCCGTGTCTTCGCTCACCCGCGGACCTCCGTTGCGACCCGCTGTATCGTCTCGTAATCGTCGTCCGAGTACGCGATCAGGCGCACGTCGGTCAGCGACGCCGGTTCGAACCCGTCGACGACATCACAGATGATGCGGACGCCGTCCTCGAAGTCAAAGCCGGCGATCCCACAGCCGATCGCCGGGAGGACGAGCGACTCACACGAGAGCGCGTCCGCTTCCGCGAGCGCGTTCCGCGTGGCGTCCCGGATACTCCGGGCTGTCGACTGGCCGCCTGGTGGCATCGCGGCGGCGTGAACGACGTAGTCGGCGTCGAGGTCGTAGGCGTCGGTCGTCGCGACGCCGCCGAGGTCCACCGGTCCCTTTGCGACGGCCTCGTCGGGCAGACCTGACCCCGCGGCCCGCTTGAGCGCGCCAGCGACGCCCGATCCCATCCGCAAGCTCGTGTTCGCAGCGTTGACCAGTGCGTCGGCCGACTGCTGGGCGATGTCTCCCTGGATGACCTCGAACTCCATACGCGAGCGGTCGGCGTGAGCGCAAAAAGAACTACTGGCGATCCCTGTGACTCACTCTCACGAAACCCGCAACCCCCTCCAGTCCCTACCGTCGAGTATGGACCTGTTGCGCATGGACTGGCGCGACGTTGGGTTCCTGCACTGGGCGGTCGACCCCGAGACGGTCGCCGAGACGCTCCACGACCGGCTGTCGGTCGACACCTACGACGGTGACGCCTACCTCGGTGTCGTCCCCTTCCGGATGGCCGACATCAGGCCCCGCGGGAGCCCGATCGGCCGATCCTTCGGCGAGTTGAACCTCCGGACATACGTCGAGGCCGACGGCGTCCCCGGCGTCTACTTCTACAACCTCGACGCCGACGACGCGCTGGGGGTCGGTGTCGCCCGCCGACTGTTCCAGTTGCCGTACTACCGCGCCCGGATGCGCGTCGACCGGCGGGACGGGGCGGTCCGGTTCCGGAGCCGCCGGACCCACGACGGCGTCCCCGCCGCCAGGTTCGACGCCAGTTACGAACCCGACGGTGTCGCGACGACGCCGGAACCGGGCTCGCTGCCGGCGTTCCTCGTCGAGCGGTACCGCTTCTACGTCGACAGCGACGGGGGACAGCTCTACTACGCCGACATCGACCACGAACCTTGGGACCTTCGACCCGGCGCGGCGACGGTCCGGCGGAACGACCTGTTCGAGGCAAACGGGTTCGCCACTCCCGACGGTGAACCGCTCGTCCACGTCAGCGACGGACTCCCGGTCACCGCCGGACGACTCCACCGGCTCTGAGGCCGGCAGACTGATGGCCCGACGCCGCTCACTCTCACTGTGCTCTCGCTCACTCCGCTGGAGGCGACGATCGGGCCGGTCTCGTTCTGTCACTGGCCCGTCGACAGGTCGGGGGTCGCCGGGGCGGTCCCCGGGTGGGCGACCGTCGAGACGGCCGACGACACCGCCTGGCTGACGGCAGTCGGATACACCGTCGAGTCGATCCGGGCGTTGGGCCGGTCTATCGGCGGCCCCACGGATGTCGTCACCGTCCAGGTACCGGTCCGTGGCCCCGCCGACCAGCGCGGGGCGTATCCGCTCGCGGTCTTTCTGCCGCGGGGACGGCTCTCGGAGGCGCTCTCGCTGTTTTCCTTCCCGGTGGAACCCGCTTCCGTCGAGCACTCTATCAACCGCGGTTGCCTGCGACGGACCGTCACCGTCGCGGACCGACAGCGACTCGCCGTCGAGCACGACGCCGATCTCGACGTAGCTTCGGCCGCGCCGCCGGACTCGCTGGCGGGCTTTCTCGCGGACCGCGAGCGGTATTTCCTCGACGGCCCCCCGGGCAGGGTGTTGGTCTGTAGCGTCGGCCAGCCGACCTGGCGACTCCAGAGCGTGGCCGGAACCTGTCGGGAACAGCTGTTCTCGTGGCTGAGTCTCCCCGCAGCGACTGGTGAGCCGCTCGTCCACGCCAGCCCGGGCGGGACGATCGCACTCGCTCCGCCGGTCCCGACCGGACTGGACTGACCGTGGGGTACAGTTAGTATCCCGCGGGGAGGTTATCGTCCATGGTCGGAACGGAACGGGCCAGTCTCTGGGCGGGTCTCGTCTCGGTGGTGGTGACGAACGCCGCGATCCTGTCGGCGACGCTGGCATCACCGGGGTTTCGCTGGACCGACAACGCCCTCTCGAACCTCGGACAGCCCGGTCACGCCGTCGCGACGCCGCTGACGACGCTGTTGTTCGACGGCGGCCTCGTCGTCGGCGGCGTGGTCGGGATCGGCTTCGCCTACGCGCTCTGGACCGCCAGCGGGACCGTCGGGCGGGCCGCCGTCCCGGTGTTCGTCGCGGCGATGGTCTCGATGGCCGGGATCGGCGTGTTCCCGCAGTCACAGCCGCTGCACGGCCCCGTCGCGATCGGGTTCTACGTCCTCTCGATGGGAGCGATGGCACTCTCCGGGATCGGTGCGCTCGTCACCGGTGGCCCCCGATACGCCGCGGTTACGCTCGCCCTGACCGCGCTCCACGTCGGCGTCTGGTACGGCTGGAGCACCGGCGGTCCAGTGTTCCGTGACGGGCTCGCGATCCCGGAAGCGGCCGGCGCGGCCGTGGTCACCGTGTGGGTCGTCCTCGTCGCGGTCACGCACCGTCGGCCACTGTGGACCCTCGCCGGCGGACCGGACGACAGTGAACGCTAAGTCCGTGGCGTGGCATCTGGGAACATCATGGTTGCCATCGAGACGACGGGCCTCGCCCGGCGGTTCGGCGACGTGACGGCACTGGCCGACCTCACGCTGACCGTCGACGACGGCGCGCTGTTCGGCCTGCTCGGTCCGAACGGCTCCGGGAAGACGACGACGATCGAACTGTTGACCGGCCAGCGCGAACCCAGTGACGGGAGCGCGCGAGTCGTCGGGGAAGACCCCGCCACGGACCCGCTCGCGGTCCGGCGGGCCATCGGCATCCTCCCCGAGCGCGAGGACCCGCCGAGTTTTCTCACGCCCAGAGAGTACCTCACGTTCGTCGGCGAGGTCCGGGCGGTCGAGGATATCGAGTCCCGCATCGGCGAGTGGGCCGAGCGGCTGGAGTTCGAGGGCGTCTTGGAGGCGCTCGCGACGGGGCTCTCGGAGGGCGAGCGCCAGCGGGTGATGCTCGCGGCGGCGTTCCTCCACGAGCCGGAGTTGGTCTTCATCGACGAGCCGCTGGTCAACCTCGACCCGATCATGCAGGAACAGGTCAAACAGCAGCTGGCGGCCTACTGCGAGGCAGGCAACACGGTCTTTCTCTCGACGCACTACGTCGACGTGGCGGCCGAACTCTGTAGCCACGTCGGGATTCTCGACGGCGGCCGTCTCGTCGCGGAGTGCGATCCCCGCGGGATGTCCGAGGACGAACTGCTGGAGTACTTCATCGCGGAGGTGGGTGCCCGGCCGGAGGCGACCGCATGACCGCCGCCGTCTTCCGCTGGATGGTCCTGGAGGAGTGGCGGCTCCACAGCGACCTCTTCGGCGGCGCCCGGTTCGGCGCGTTCCCGCTGGCGATCGCGGCCCTGACCGGGCTGGCGACCTGGCTGCTGGGCGTGACAGGTACCGGGTCGGCTACGGTCGCCGGCGGTCTCGTCGCCCTGGTCGCCTTCTTCGGGCTCCAGGTCGGGACCATCGGGCTCGTCGGCCGTGACGCGCTCCGTGACGTACTCGGTGACGTGACGCTGCTGGTCTTCTCGGCCCGGACGCTGCCGCTGTCTTTCCGGCGTTTGCTCGCGACGTTTCTGGTGAAAGACGTCTGTTACTACGCCGCGCTCGTGTTGACGCCGGTCGTCGCGGGCTACGGCGTCGTCGCGGTCCTCACGGGCGGTTCAGTCGCCAGCGTGGCGCTCCTGTGGGTCGCCGTCGTCGCGGCATTCGCCTTCGGCGCGTCGCTTTCGATCACGCTCATCGCGGTCGCCAGCCGGGCCAAAGCGGCACTGCTGGCTCTACTGGCTGTCGGGACTGTCGCAGTCCTGGTCGGGAACGTCGATCCGGTGGCGTACACGCCCTACGCGCTCTACGCGGCACCCAGCCCCGCGACAGCCGTCCAGGGGCTCGCTCCGACGGCGGTGCTGGCAGTCGCCGGCGTCTGGCTGTTCGATCCGACTACCGACGCCGACGGCGGTGGGGGGAGTCGCTGGCTCGACGGGCTGTTCACGACCGTCTCCGATCCGCTCGCGCGGCGGTCGCTCCTCGCCGTCAGCCGTTCCTCGGGGTCGGTCTCGAAGGTCGCGTTCTCGATGGGTGTCCTGTTCCTGGTGACGGCGCTGTTGCTGGAGCAGGTGACACAGGCGACGGGAATCCGCCCCCATTCGGGGATCGCCTTCGGGACGTTGCTGGGGCTCGGGACGTTCACGACGTATAGCTGGGTGACGCAGTTCGACGATCCCCGCGAGTACCTGCGGTTCCCGGTGACGTACGGGCGGGTTTTCCGGTCGCTTCGGCTGGCCTACCTCGCGCTCTCGCTGGCCGCCGGTGTGGCGTATCTCGCACTCGCAGCGCTGTGGTTCCCGGCCCCGCGGCTCGCGGTCGGCGTCCTCGTCCTCCCGGGTGTCGCAGTGTACATCTTCGGGGTGACGGCCTTCGTCACCGGGCTCTCGCCGAACGAACTGCTGTTCGATACGCCGCTGTTCCTGGCGTTCGGCGCAGCGCTGGGCGCACTCGCGGTCCCGTTGCTCGTCGCTGCGCTGGCAGTCACTGCCGCGCCGACGCTGCTGACTGTCGGTTCGGTGGCGCTCGCAACCGTCGCGGGCGTGATCGGCGCGTGGCTCACTCGCCGTGCTGGTCCCCGTTGGGACCGCCGACTCCGTTCGTCCTGAGTCCAGGTCAGGTGGCTATAAGTACGGATGTACCGATTACCCGGTACGATAGCTAGAGGAATGACAGGCAGCTACCAGATACGGGCACTCGTTGTCGACGACAGCGACTTCTTCGCCGAGATGACCGCCGACACACTGTCGGAAAAGCACGGGATCGACGCGACGGCGGTGAACAACCCCGAGAGTGCGCTGGAACGGATTCGAGCGGAGTCGTTCGACTGTGTCGTCAGTGACTACGAGATGCCCGAGATGGACGGTCTGGAGCTGTTGCGCTCGATCCGGCAGTTCGAACCGACGCTCCCCTTTATTCTCCTGACGGGTCGGGGAGACGAGGAGACGGCGAGCGAAGCGATCGCTGCCGGCGTCGCCGATTATCTCCTGAAACTCGAAGTCGTCGAAGACAAGCAGTACGGCCGCCTCGCCAACCGCATCGAGAACGTCGTCTCACAGAACCGGACACGCAAGAAGTTCGAGTCGCTCGTCGAGAACTCCCCGGACGGGATCGCCCAGTTGGACACTGACGGGCGGTTACTGTCTGTCAACCCGGCGATGGCGGATCAACTCCGTGGGGAACGGACCGAACTGACCGACCGACAACTGACAGCTGTCATGGACACCGAAACCGCGACTGCCCGTATCGAAGCGACACGTGAGGCCGTCGAAACCGGTGACCCCGTTCACACCGAAGATACTGTCGCCGGCCGATACTACAGCAACCAGTTCGTCCCCGTCGACGGCCACCGGGGAACCGACTGGGTCCAACTCGTCTCCCGGGATATCACCGAACGGATCGAGCGCGAGCAGGAACTCCAGCGCCAGAACGAACGTCTCGACCAGTTCGCCAGCGTCGTCAGCCACGACCTCCGGAACCCGCTCAACGTCGCAAACAGCGCGCTGGACCTGCTGTCGGAACCGGACGACGAGACCGAAGCCGAGTACCACGCGAAGATCGACCGGTCCCTGGATCGGATGGCCGCGATCATCGACGACGTGCTCGCACTGGCCCGGAACGGCCAGACCGTCGACGAGCCCTCGGTCGTCTCGCTGTCGACGATCGCGACCGACGCCTGGGACTACGTCGAGACTGTCGAATCTGAGCTGATCGTCACCGACGACTTCACGTTCCGGGCCGACCCCGGCCGTCTCCGGGACATGCTCGCGAACGCCTTCCGTAACGCCGTCGAGCACAACGACAGTCCTGTCACTGTCGAAGTCGGGACGCTGACCGACGGAACCGGCTTCTACGTCGCCGACGACGGTGACGGGATCGAGGACGGGGTCGACGACATCTTCCAGATGGGCAACTCCGCCAGCGAGGCGGGGACCGGCATGGGTCTGGCGATCGTCAGCGAGATCGCGACCGCCCACGGGTGGACGGTCGAGGCGACCGAGGGCGACACCGGCGGCGCGCGGTTCGAGGTGACCGGCGTCGATCCCGTGTGAGACGGACTTTTGCCTCCCTGGCCCCAACCACCGCTGATGGCACTCCGGGGCGTCGTACTCGATCTCGATGGGACGGTGTATCACGGCGACAACGTGTTGCCTGGCGTGGACGACTTCGTAGAGACTGTCCGTGGGCGTGACTGCTCGCTCTGTTTCTTCTCGAACAACCCGATCCACGACGGGGACGACTACGTCCAGCGGCTCCAGGGGCTTGGCGTCGACGCACGGCCAGGTGAGGCCTGCTCGTCGGGCGTCGTCACGAGCGAATATCTCCACGCGGAACACGCCGGCGACGAGGTGTTCGTCATCGGGAGCGACGCGGTCCGCGAACAGGTCCGTGACACTGCCGCCATCCTGACTGACGAGCCAGCGCCCGCGGACGTGTTGCTCGCGTCCTGGACCGACGCCTTCCACTACCGGGATCTGGCGACCGCACTTCGGGTCGTCGGGAACGACACGACGTTCCTGGGGACCGACCCCGACCGGACGTTCCCCGACGAGAACGGCGAACCGGTCCCCGGATCGGGCGCGATCATCCGCGCCGTCGCGGGCGTCCTCGATCGGGACCCCGACCGCATCCTCGGGAAACCCTCGGAGGTGGCAGTCAGGGCGGCACTGGAGCGACTCGGCTGCACGGCCTCGGAATGTCTCGTCGTCGGCGACCGCCTCGACACGGACATTCGAATGGGCGAACGAAGCGGGATGACCACCGCGCTCGTGACCACCGGGGTGTCCGACCGGGAAGCAGTCGAACACAGCGACGTCCAACCCGATTACGTCGTCGACTCGTTGGCAGCGGTCGTCCCGATCGTCGAAGAACTGACCGCGAACTGACTCGCCCGTCGCTCCAATCGCTTGAGCTACACGTTTATGATGGAGCCCCGCGTAGCGTTGGGTGGTGACACCAATGGGCAAGAACATCCTGATGATCGTCGGCGACTTCGGCGAGGACTACGAGATCATGGTGCCGTTCCAGACACTCCAGACAGTCGGCCACGAGGTGGACGCGGTCTGTCCGGAGAAAGAAGCCGGCGACACGATCAAGACGGCGATCCACGACTTCCGGGGCGACCAGACGTATCTGGAAGAGCGGGGCCACAACTTCGAACTGAACGCTACGATGGCCGAGATCGACCCCGAAACGTACGATGCCCTGGTCGTCCCTGGCGGGCGCGCTCCGGAGTATCTCCGGACCTACGACTCGGTCATCGAGACCGTCCAGCACTTTTTCGAGGCCGACAAACCCGTCGCGGCGCTGTGTCACGGCCCACAGATTCTCGCTGCCGCGGGCGTCCTGGACGGCTACGAGATGACCGCCTATCCCGCCGTTCGTGCGGAGTGTGAGGCTGCGGGCTGTTCGTGGGTCGACGAGGTAACGACCGACGGAAACCTCGTCACCGGCCAGGCCTGGCCCGACCACCCGGAGTGGGTCGCGCAGTTCATGGACCTGCTGGGTGACGAAGTGAGCCACGGCGACGCGGCCATCGCGGCCGACGACTGACGCCGGCCACACCGGCGTCGGTTGCTGGAGGGGTGTGAGACGGTCACAGCTCCGGAATAAACTTACAACAACGTGAGAGTGGTCAAAAAACGAACGGTTTATGGGACCAGTCTCGTTAGTGGGAGACGAATCATGGTCGACAAAGCGGACCTTCGCGAGCAGTTCACCGAGGCGTTCCAGGACGCAGAGTACCCCATCTCCAGCCCGATGGATCTCGTGCCGGCGCTGCCGGCCGGGCCGTCGACGAAGTTCGAGTCCGGGGAGTTCTCGATGACTGCGATGGAACTCAACACGAAACTCGACGGCGAGTTCCCCTACGACAGCGTCAACGACTTCGTCGACGACGTGATGGCGTCGCTCGAAGACCAGGACCTCATCTGATCGGCGTCACCGCTGCGACCGCCGTCACTGCCAGGACACCCAGTCCGAGCAGGAGGTAGTTCGCCAGCGTGTTGTCCGCTCGCGCGAGGTCGAGCGTGTAGGTCCGGGCCGATAGTGGCCACAAAGGCGCGATACCGGCCGGCGTGATGATATCCGCCAGTAGATGTGCGAGGACACTGGTCGTTCCGACGAGCGCGCCGAACGCTCCCAGGAGTATCGCGGATCGCGCGTCGGTGGACGCACCGACGGCCCAGCCGAGGCCACCCAACACTCCGCCGACGACGCCGGCAAACAGGAACGTATGGGTGATCCCGCGGTGACTCACGAGCGGGAGCCGCTGATCGTAGTCGGGCACGGGCGCGAGTCCCAGTGAGAGCGCGCCGCCCAGGACCGCCAGGTTCGGGAGGTCGGCGACGAGCAACCCCAGTCCCAGTGGCGCGTACACGAGCAGGGCCGTCCCATAGTGGCCGAGCCGGTACATAGCTGCCAGGAGAGGGTCCACCCGTTTGAACCTGCTGCCCGGTCGTTTATCAGCCGTCCACTCCTATGCCACGCATGGCTGTTATGTCGGTTGTACGGACACTGGTGGGGACGTTCGGACCGTTTCTGATCCCGGCGACGCTGTTTGTCTTCGGTGCGATCGGCTACCTCGTCCTCTGGGTCATCACCCGTTCACGGCGGGAAACCTACGTGGCCGACGAATGATTCGACCGTAAGCAAATGTTGTTTCACACCAGCACACTTTTACATTAGACTAGTCTAATCCTCTCGTATGTTGAGTGCGAAGATGGAGGACTATCTCAAGGCGATCTATCGGCTCGAACGGGAGGGCGAGGCGCCGGTCGCCACTTCGACGATCGCCGAGACGGTGGGCGTCACCCCGCCGACAGCGACGAGTATGATCGAGAAACTGACCGATCAGGAGTTTCTCGAACGCGAGAAGTACAAAGGTGTCACCCTGACGCCGGAGGGCGAGACCATCGCGCTGGAAGTCATCCGCCACCACCGGTTGCTGGAGACGTTTCTCACGGAGGAACTGGGCTACGACTGGGCGACGGTCCACGAGGAAGCCGAGATCCTGGAACACCACATCAGCGAGGAGTTCGAACAGCGCCTGGCCGAGGCACTGGACGACCCCGACGTCGACCCCCACGGCGATCCGATCCCCAACGACGCCCTGGAGCCGATCGAGGACGTACCGGTGTCGGTCCTCTCGGACTACGACGAAGGGGTCCAGGTGGAGGTCGCTCGCGTCCGGGACCGAGAGCCCGACGAACTCACGTATCTCGACGGAGTGGGGATCACTCCCGGGACGGTGCTCAGTATCACCGAGGTAGCGCCGATCGGGATGGTCACCGTCTCGCTCGACTCGGGGGACTCGGTCTCGCTGCCGGAGGGTGTCGCGGACGCGATCCAGGTCCATCCGCCGGAGAGCGACCGCGCCGAGAACGGAGTGACCAAAGCGTGAGCGAGGTCACCTGGTTCACCGTCGTGCTCATCGCGGCCGGGTCGCAACTCGCTGTGTTACCCGGGGAAAAAGTCCAGTTCATCATCGCTGGCCTCTCGACGCGGTTTAGCCCCTATCTGGTCGTCGCCGCAGCAGGGACGGCCTTCGCCGGCTGGACGGCCATCGAGATCTGGCTGGGGAGTACGGTCCTGCAGCTCCTGCCCGCTATCGTGCTGGACGCGCTGACGGCAGTCCTGTTTCTCGTATTCGCATACCTGCTGGTCCGGACGGCGCCCGGGAAAGACGCCCCCCAGCGGTCGCCCTCCAACGCCATCACGACCGACGGCGGCGAACTGGACGTTCGCGTCCCGGTTCTGGACTGGAAAGTTCCCAACGCGCTCGGGGGCTTTCTCCCGATCTTCGCCATGATGGCCTTCGGCGAGTTCGGCGACAAGACCCAGATCATCACCGTCTCGCTGGCGGCACAGTACGCCGCCCATCCGACGGCGATCTGGACCGGCGAGATGCTGGCGATCATCCCCGTGAGCCTCGCTAACGCGCTGTTCTTCCACCGATTCTCTCACACCTTCGACATCCGGAAGGCCCACTTCGCAGGGGCAGCACTGTTCCTGTTTTTCGCGCTGGACTTCGGGCTGAAGGTGACCCTCGGCGTCTCCGTCTGGGAACAGCTCGTGACCACGGTAGCGAACGCCCTTCCGGTCTGAACGGCCGACGAAACGCCTTTCTTCCGGCTGTGAAATTGTTGGCCCATGCGTGGCCTCGACGACACCGACCGCGAGATCCTCGACCTTTTGCTTTCGGACGCACGCCGACCGTACAGCGATATCGCCGAGCAGGTCGGCCTCTCGGCGCCGGCCGTCTCCGACCGGGTCGACAGATTACACGAGATGGGAATCATCCGCGGGTTCACCGTCGATATCGACCGCTCGCTGCTCCGGTCGGGCGTCCCCGTTCTGATCAACATCGACGCTGCGCCCGGGCGGGGAGCAGCCGTCGCCGCCGGGATGGCCGACACCGACGCCGTCGAACACAGTTTTCGAACGGCGGACGATCACGTCCTCGTGACGGCCACCGTCCACCAGACCGAGGTGGGCGCGCTGCTGGACCGTGCTGTCGAGGACATGAGCGACGTGGCCGACTACGAGGTCCGACTGCTGGCCGACAGCGAGTGGCGGCCCGGCCTGGCCGGCCCGGAGTTCGCTCCTGATTGTGCCGAGTGTGGCAACACCGTCGACGAGGAGGGGGTCCGACGGACCCTCGACGGGGAGCCGTACTACTTCTGCTGTGAGTCCTGCGCCAAGCGGTTCGTCGACCAGTACGAGTCGCTGAAAGACGGGATTTAGAGCGCTCGGCCGCGGCGCTGGTTTCGGTTCTGAAGTACAAACCTGGTTCTGCCCACACGATCCAAAATTTCATCCGCATACAGCCTCTGTTTCGTAGGCACAAACCGCATCAACGGGGAGGGCGTACTAGTACCCAAGATGACCACCACAACGGCCCGGTTGGAGCTAACGGGCATGAGTTGTGCGAACTGTTCGGCGACCATCGAGGAGCGCGTCGGCGAGTTAGCGGGGGTCAGTCACGTCGACGCGAACTACGCCACCGACGAAGGGTCGGTGGAGTACGACCCCGACCAGGTGACGCTCGCCGAGATATTCGACGCGGTCGAGGACGCCGGCTACGGCGTCGTCACGGAGACGGTGACAGTCGGCATCACCGACATGTCCTGTGCCAACTGCGCGGAGACCAGCGCCGAGGCCCTGGCGTCGACCCCGGGCGTCGTCAGCGCCGACGTGAACTACGCGACCGACGAGGCACAGGTCACCTACAACCCGGCCGACGCGTCGATCGAGGACCTCTATGACGCCGTCGAGTCCGCCGGCTACACGCCGGTTCGCGAGGACGACGACGGAGAGGGCGGCCAGTCCTCCAGCGAACGCCGGGACGCCGCCCGCGACGCCGAGACCCGGAGACAGCGCCGGCTGACGCTGTTCGGGGCAGCGTTCTCGCTCCCGCTGCTGGTGATGATGGCCGATCACCTGCTGGGTCTCGGCCTCCTCGCTGGGACGGTCGTCGGCCAGTACCAGGGGATCGTCGCCTTCCTGCTGGCGACGCCGGTCCAGGCGCTGCTCGGACGGCCGTTCTACGAGAACGCCTACACGGCGCTCGTCAAGAACCGCCGGGCCAACATGGACGTACTGATCGCACTCGGTTCGTCGACGGCCTACTTCTACTCCGTCGCGGCTCTGTTCGGTTTGATCGCCTCGACGGGCCTGTACTTCGATACCGCGGCGTTCATCCTGGTGTTCATCACGCTGGGGAACTACCTCGAAGCCCGCTCGAAGAGCCAGGCCGGCGCGGCCATCCAGCAACTGCTGGAGATGGAGGCCGACACTGCCACGGTCGTCCACGAGGACGGCAGCGAGGCGGAGATCGAACTCTCCGAAGTCGAGGTCGGCGACCGACTGAAGGTTCGGCCCGGCGAGAAGATCCCGACCGACGGGGTCGTCCGGGACGGCAACTCGGCGGTCGACGAGTCGATGGTCACCGGCGAGTCCGTCCCGGTCGAGAAGGAACCCGGCGACGAGGTCGTCGGCTCGACGGTCAACCAGAACGGCGTCCTCGTCGTCGAGGCGACGAAGGTCGGCGAGGAGACCGCCATCCAGCAGATCGCCGAGCGCGTGCGGGCGGCCCAGTCGCGCCAGCCCGACATCCAGAACGTCGCCGACCGCATCTCGGCGTACTTCGTCCCCGCGGTCATCGCCAACGCCGTCCTCTGGGCGGTCGTCTGGGCGCTCACGCCGGATCTGCTGGCGTCGTTCGTCGGCGGGCTCCCGATCTGGGGGCTGGCGGCCGGCGGCCCCGCCGCCGTCGGCGTCACCGAGTTCGCCGTCGTCGTGTTCGCCTCCGCAGTGTTGATCGCCTGCCCCTGCGCGCTGGGGCTGGCGACGCCGGCCGCGACGATGGTCGGCACCGCAATCGGCGCCCGCAACGGTGTCCTGTTCAAGGGCGGCGATATCCTCGAACGGGTCCGCGACGTGGATACCGTCGTCTTCGACAAGACGGGCACGCTGACCGAAGGCGAGATGGAACTGACCGACGTGGAAGCGGTCGGCCCCGCTGCCGACGGTGGGACGTTGCGGACGGAACGGGAGCGGACTGCCGAGTTCGTCCTCGAAGTCGCCGCCAGCGCCGAATCGGGTAGCGAGCACCCGCTCGCGGAAGCTATCGTTGAGGGCGCACGCGAGCGTGGGATCGACGTCGAGGAGCCCGAATCCTTCGAGAACGTCCCCGGCCAGGGTGTCCGAGCGACGACGAGTCACGGCGACGTGCTGGTGGGCAACCGGACGCTGCACTCGGAGGCCGGCGTCGACGTGGGTCCCGCCGAGGACCGCCTGGATGCCCTCGAACGCGAGGGGAAGACGGCGATGCTCGTCGCGCTCCGGGCCGACGGCGACGACGAGTACCACCTGCTGGGCGTGCTGGCCGACGCCGACACGGTCAAGGGGACGGCCGCGGACGCCGTCTCGCAACTCCGCGAGCGAGGGACCGACGTGTGGCTCGTCACCGGGGACAACGAGCGGACCGCCCGCGCCGTCGCCGAGCAGGTCGGCATCGACCCCGACAACGTCAAGGCCAGCGTCCTGCCGGAGGACAAGGCCGACGCCGTCGACGACCTCCAAGCCGACGGACGACGGGCGATGATGGTCGGGGACGGCGTCAACGACGCGCCGGCACTCGCCGCCGCAGCCGTCGGGTGTGCCATCGGCTCTGGCACCGACGTGGCCATCGAGGCCGCGGACGTGACGCTGCTCCGTGACGACCCCGCCGACGTACTCAAGGCGATCCGCATCTCCGAGGCCACGCTCCGGAAGATCAAACAGAACCTCTTCTGGGCGCTGGGGTACAACACCGTGATGATCCCCCTGGCCTCTCTGGGACTGCTCCAGCCGGCCCTGGCGGCTGGGGCGATGGCCGCCTCCTCGGTGTCGGTGCTGGCGAACAGCCTCGCGTTCCGCCGGTACGTCCCCGACAGCGATTACCGGCTGCTCGGGTTCCTGCAGCCGTAGACTGACCCGGAAGCGAGCCTTCGATCGTCCGTCGACTCGCCCTTCGGCTGCGGTCGCGGGCGTCCCGACCCCGAGATTTTTGTCAGCCGCGGGCGTTCCACCGGGCGATGCCCTCCATCGTCGATGACGTGTTGTTCAGCGAGCCGTCCGGCCGACCGAACTCGCTGGTGCAGTTCGCCGGCACGTTCGCCTTCCTGGTGATATACTTGTATTTCTACGTGTACTTGGGAGAGACATCGGGTACCTGGCTGCTCGCGATGGCGCTCGGGGCGATGCTCTCGGGCACCGCGGAGTCGCTCCCGATACACCGGCGAAAGATAGCCGCCACGCTCCGTCTCGCATCGATCCTCACGTTCGTCGGTCTCCTCGTCGCCATCGTCTTCGACCCCGGCATCGTGACCGGGTAGACGACGGTGCCCATCCAGTACGTTCATTTGCGCTGGACACTGAACGCCGATCGTGAGTGAGTCCCAGCGGCCCCGTCCATCGGGGCTCGGCATCCGCGTTCGGGCCCTCTGGCGTGCGTTCGTCGTAGCTTGGCAGTTCGTCCCGCTCGCGGTCGCCTGGCTCCGGGACCGACGGCGGTTCCTGGTCGTCGGCCGCTCGCGGACGGTCACGAGCGCGGACCGCCGTCGCCGCGCCGAGTTCCTCAAGGACACCTTCGTCGAGTTGGGGCCGGCCTTCATCAAACTCGGGCAGATGCTCTCGACCCGGCCCGACGCCCTTCCGATCGAGTATACGGAGATCCTCTCGGAACTACAGGACAAGGTCCCACCCGAGGACTGGAGCGAGATCGAACCGGCGCTGGAGGCGGAACTGGGACCCATCGACGAGCAGTTCGACGAGTTCGACCGCGATCCCATCAGCGGTGCCTCGCTCGGGCAGGTCTACACTGCGGAACTCGACGGCCAGCGCGTCGCCGTCAAGGTCCTCCGGCCGAATATCCGGACCCGCGTCGAGTCGGACCTGCGGGTCCTGGAGACGCTGACGCCGATCCTGGTCCGCGGGGCGGAGCCCGCACAGGCGTTCACGCTGGAGAACCTCACCGAGGAGTTCGCCGCGACGATCCGCCGGGAGATGGATTACGCCCACGAGGCACGGATGCTCGACACGATCGGCGGGAACTTCGCCGACGACGACCGCATCGCCGTCCCGGAGGTCGTCGGGAGTCACTCGACGGACCGCGTGGTGACGATGAGCTACGTCGACGGGGTGAAGATCGACGACGTCGAACGGCTCGACGAGATCGGTGTCGACAGGAGTGCGCTCGTCCAGCGGTTAGAGGAGGTGTACATGCAGATGATCGTCGAGGACGGCGTCTTTCACGCCGACCCACATCCGGGGAACCTCGCGGTCCAGCCCGACGGAACCATCGTCTTCTACGACTTCGGGATGACTGGTTACCTGGGACCCCGGACCCGCGAACAGTTGCTGGAGTTCTACGTCGCGCTGGCGGCCGACGACGTGAATCGGGTGATGGACGCCTTCGTGGCGATGGGCGCACTCGATCCCGCTGCCGACCGCGAAGTGATGCGGGAGGCCTTCGAAATCGTTATCGACCAGTTCCGCGGCGAGGACATCAGCGACCTCCGGATCGAACAGCTCGTCGGCGAGTTCGAGAGCCAACTGTACGCGTTCCCGATGCGACTCCCACAGGACCTGGCGCTCGTGGTCCGGGTCTCGACTGTTCTGGAGGGAGTCTGTCGGACGCTCGATCCGGAGTTCGACTTCATCGAGATCATCACGGAGTACGTCACCGATCAACAGCGGAGCGAGGCCGGCAAAGCCATCGGAGCGGAGGTCCGCGACGCCGTCGCCTCGTCGGGACGGTCGCTCGTGACCGGCGGGCCACGGGCCGAGGACGCGCTCGACAGGGCCGACCGGGGCGACCTCCACCTGCGAACAGTGCTGGCCGACAGCGACGGCCTGCTCGGACTGATGGCCCGGCGGCTCCTGCTGGGGCTCGCCGTCGCAGTCGGCGTTCCACTCGTCGCCTTCCTCTATCTGGCCGGCGGGCTCCAGCCGGCCGCCGTCGCCGCCGGTGCGACGACGGTGGTCGCCGGCGTCCTCGTCTGGTCGTTCCGACGGCAGCGTGGCCCGCAGTTCGGAACCCCGCAGTTCACCCGCCACGAACTGCGACAGCGGCGGGACGACAGCTCCGACCAGTGAGTCAGAGGTCGCCCCGGTCGGCCATCGTCCGTACCTCCTCGGCCCGCTCACGGATCGCGTCCCACTCCTCGTCGCCCTTGTCGTCGACGTGGCTGTACATCAGTCCCATCCGGTGGTTCGACCGCAGTTCGTCCTCGTTACGTTTCAGGAAGTCCCAGTACAGCGTGTTGAACGGGCAGGCCCCCTCGCCGGTCGTCTTCGTCTTGTAGTACGGACAGCCCGAACAGTAGTCGCTCATCTTGTCGACGTAGTTCGCCGAGGACGCGTACGGTTTCGTGGCGAAGACGCCGGCACCGTACAGCCCCATCTCGACGACGTTGGGGGTGGTCACCCAGTGGAAGGCGTCGACGTAGCCCGCGTGGAACCAGCGGTTGAGCTGTGCGGGCTCGACGCCGTACAGCAGGCCGAAGTTCGAGAGGACCATCAGCCGCTCGATGTGGTGGGAGTAGCCCCGCTCGCGGACGCCGTCGACGACATCCGAGAGACAGGCCATCTCGGTCTCGCCGGTCCAGTAGAACTCGGGCAGGTCGGCCTCCGCGCCGAGTTGGTTCGCCGTGGCCAGTTCGGGCATCTCCCGGCGGTAGACGTGCCGGAGGAACTCCCGCCACCCGAGTATCTGCCGGACGAACCCCTCGACGCTGTTCAGCGGCGCGTCGCCGTCCTCGTAGGCAGCGATGGCCCGCTCGATCACCTCCTCGGGCAGCAGGAGGCCCAGGTTCAGCGAGGTCGACAGCAGGCTGTGGCTCATCGCCCACTCCCCGTCCCGCATCGCGTCCTGGTACGGACCGAACTCCGCGAGGCGGTGCTCGACGAAGTGATCCAGCGCACGGACGGCCTGCCGGCGGGTCACGGGCCAGCGGAACGGCTCGGGATCGGCCCAGGACCCGCCGTAGGGTTGGTCCTCGTACCCACCGTCGAAGGTCGTCTCGACCCACTCGGCGACCGCCGTGGTCGTCTCGTCGGGGTCGAACGTCGGTGGGTCGGCTGGCTCCCAGTCTTCGGGCGGCGTCTCGCGGTTCTGGTCGTCGTAGTTCCACTCCCCGCCGACCGGCTCGCCGTCGGCCATCAGATACCCGGTCTCGCGCCGCATGAACCGGTAGAACCCCTCGTGGCGGTACTGCCCGCCGTCAGTCCACGCGTCGAACTGCTCGCGTGAACAGCAGAAGCGTTCGTCGGGGACGAACTCGACATCGCCGCCGGCGTCGGCCACGATGTCCTCGATGCGTTCGCGGCTGCCGTGGGCCTGTGGCTCGGTGGTGACGAGCGTCTCCTCGGGATGGGCCGCGAAGTGGGCCTCGAGTCCGTCGGCGAAGGTATCGACCTGCCGGTAGTCGACGGCTCGGCCGTCCTCGCGGAGAGCGTCCCGGAAGTGGCGCATCGCACTGAACACGAGCGTCAGTTTGTGGGGGTGATACGGGAGCCTCCGGCCGAACGACTCGGCTTCGACGAGCAAGACATCGTCGTTCGGACGACGGGCGAGCGGGCCCCGGTTGCGGACGAGGTGGTCGCCACGTACCCAGACGGTCACGGCAGATCCCTCTGTCTCATCGATTGGGTACAGGGGCTGGGCCACAAAGAAGCCCCGTCCGAACTGTGTTGGTACCCGGTCCGCTTTTGACCGTCGAGAGCGTAGAAAGATGGCTTACATGTTCGGCGGTTCGTTTATACAAATACACGAAAATCCCCGGATATAGTGGGTTATAACCCTCATTATCGTTCGGACGCTACTATCACAATCGACTCACTTTTCAGTACACGGTCCCAACCTCGGGACGTATGTCAGACGACCTGAATCGGCGGACGTTCATCCGTAGTACCGCAGTCGTATCCGGGGTCGGCCTGTTAGCTGGGTGTGGTGGGTCCGGCGGGGACGGCGGCTCTGGCGACGGTGGCTCCGGCGACGGCGGATCGGACGGAGGTTCCAGCGACGGCGGATCAAGCGACGGCGAGTCGAGTGATGGCGAATCAGGCGATGGCGACGCAGACGGGAGTGCCGAGGACGGCGGATCGAGCGGCAGTGAAGTCCCCGCCGAGGTCAGCGACTACCTCTCGAACGTCGGAAACTTCGACGGCTCGGTCGTCGACGAGACCGGGAGCAGTTCCGTCGAGGTGATGGTCGGGGCCGAAGGCAACGGCGGGAACTTCGCGTTCGCTCCCGCAGCCGTCCGGATCAGTACCGGGACCACGGTCACCTGGACCTGGACCGGCGAAGGCGCGGGTCACAACGTCGTCGACGAGGGTGGCGAGTTCGAGAGCGAGACCGTCACCGAGGAGGGCCACGAGTTCACGCACACGTTCGAGTCCAGCGGGGTCTACCAGTACTTCTGTCTGCCCCACAAGGGCCTCGGGATGAAAGGTGCCATCGTCGTCGAGTAACTACGGTCGGTCCATCGAGGACCCGCTAGTCGCGTACAGCGAATAGGCGATGACGGCGAAGCCGATCGCCGTGAGTGCGTTTTCGAAGATCAGCGCGGCACCGGTCTCCAGCCCGAACAACTGATCGGCCACGCCGGCCAAGAGTGATCCGAAGGTAACCGTCGCGAACCCGAGCGCGAGGTAGGTCAACGCGTCCGAGCGTGTCTTTCGTGCCGCTTTCGCTGCGAAGTACGTGATGAACCCGCCAAGCAGCAGTGTCACTGTCTTGAAACCGAGGACGACGACTGGGATGTTCTCGTTCATAGTTCCTCACTGATCCGCGTCCAGAGGCTCACGAGGCGTTCGTCGGGCGTCTCCTGGTCCCGGAGGAGATCAACGTCGAACTGGTCTTCGGCCGTCACCGTAACGAAGACACCTGAACAGTCCCGGACGTACCGCGTCGCGTGGTGGCCGTCGGATCGGACTTCCGTCTCCTCCGCGACGAGGTCGGCCTCACTGAGCCGTTCGAGTTTTCGGTAGGTGCTGGTCTGGGGCATCCCACACTCCTGTGCGACCTGTTTGGCCGGCCGTGGCTCGTCGAGCGTCGCCAGGATCTCGCGGCAATCCGGGTCGGCCAGCGCGTCGAACACCGCTTGGGTGTCGATTTCCTCGTCTCGTCTCACGACTGGGGACCTCCGACTGGGGGCAAAGGGGAGTCTGGGACGCCGGCGTACCGGTGGACGGACGTGACCGTCGTCGTACCCGTCCAACGGGATGGGTTTCAAGATGGCGGTCACGAGGGGGGTTCGGGTCCGTCCACCCGGTAATAAATGGCCCGTATTGAAAGGGAGGTCGTTGATTTCCAGAATCTGGAAAGCGGACCCGCCCTTTTGGGTCCTGTGTTGCCAACTATCGTAGTGCCATGCGCCAGCCCTCTACCCGACGACGGTTCCTCCAGTGTACTGCCCTGGCCGGTCTCACCGCAGTAGCCGGTTGTACATCGACTGACGAGACGGCACAGGCGGTCCCGGCCGCCGATGCCGAGACAGCCCCATCGTCGACCACACAGACGACGGGGACGCCCGAACGGACGCCACCGGAGTCGCTCTCGGAGTGGCTCACCGACGCCAACGGCTACGACGGCGAGCGTCGCCGCTACGGCATCCGCTCCCGGCCGAGGGTCGATGTCGGCCATCCCACCGACGACGGCCTCGCGTTCTCCCCACCGGTGATCGAGGTCCCGCCGATGACGACCGTGATCTGGGACTGGACTGGCCACGGCGGCCAGCACAACGTGGTCGCACTGGACGGGACCTTCGACAGCGGCCGCACGAACGCACAGGACGGGACCTGCTACACGTACCTCTTCGAGGAGACGGGAAGCTACGCGTACGTCTCCGAACCCCACCGGGAGGACGGGATGAAAGGCGCCGTCCTCGTCAGGGAGCCGCCGTCGACGGGCTACGAAGCGGTCGACGAGTGGCTCGCGACGTCCGGGTCCTTCGACGGAACCGTCACCGACCACGACGGGTCCGGCCCGGCGACAGTCACCGTCGGCGCCGCGGGCAACGGCGGGAACTTCGCGTTCTCCCCGCCGGTCTTGCGAATCGCTCCCGGGACGACGGTCCGCTGGGAGTGGACCGGCGACGGGGGCGGCCACAACGTCGTCTTCGAGGACCACGACATCGGGTCCGACGGGATCGACCACGAGCCCTCGGCGACGTTCGAACACACCTTCGAGGCCGACGGGATCTACCGCTACTACTGTGCGCCCCACGAGGCAATCGGCCAGCGGGGTGCGATCATCGTCGAGTAGGCCGACCGTCCCTACGGCCCTTACTGCCCTCCCTCCCCTCCAGCGCTCACCCCGTTCGGTTCCCGGACGGTCCCGCTGACGTCTATATATTCCACTTTTTCACATACGAGCGGTATATCACAACAATATAACGACTCTTTACCCGAGAGGCTGAGGATTGGAAGCGAATGTCGGTAGATTCACCACCGAACCAGTTACGATCGATCACACCGCTGGCAGTTGCACTGCTCGTCGTCCTGGCGACGGTGCCGGCCGGGGTGACGGCAGTGGCCCAGTCCAGTGCGACCGCGAGTACCGTCACGATCAGCGAAATCCAGACCCCTCCCGGGAGCGGTGACGCCTCACCCTACGATGGACAGAACGTCACCACGTCAGGTACCGTCACCGCCGTCACCGAGAGCGGGTTCTTCCTCCAGAACGGGACCGGGCCGTACAGCGGCGTCTACGTCTACGGGAACAGTACCGTCTCGGCGGGCGAGACGGTGACTGTCACCGGCCTCGTCAAAGAGTACAACGGCGTCACCGAGATCGACGTCGGCACCGCCGCCGGGGCGGTCAGCGTCACCGGGACCGCGCCGATCCCCGACGCCACGGCCGTCAGCACCGGCGAAGCGTCGACAGAGGCGTACGAAGGCGTCCTGGTCACCGTCTCGAACCTCTCGGTGACCGCCACGCCCGGAGAGTACGGCGAGTGGGCCGTCTCCGACGGCAGTGGCGAGATCGCCGTCGACGACGTGACACACGCGAACGTCACGGTGCCGAGCGAGACCGGCGGGACCATCGACAGCCTCTCCGGGCCGGTTCACTACACGTTCGGTGCGTTCAAGATCCAACCGACGGCGATGGCCGGTTACACGGCACCGACAGACAACGGTTCGTCCGTGCCGGTCGACGGGACGACGCTCACCGTCCTCTCGTACAACGACATCCAGACGGCCGCCTCCGATCCGACGAAGATGGGCCGACTCGTCGGTGCCGTCAACAGCCGTGAAGCGGCCATCGACAACCCGACGGTCGTCGTCGGCGGCGGCGACCAGGTCAGTCCGAGTTCCCTCTCGCCGGTCAGCAATCACACGGTCCCCGTCGAGACGCTGAACACGCTCGATCCGGCCGCCGAGGTCGTCGGGAACCACGACCTCGATTACGGCTTCGCCGCGGTCGAGGCGTACAGCGACGACTCGGCGTTCCCGTGGCTCGTCGCGAACGTCCGGCACGAGGACGGCGGAACTATCCCGGGGACGGAGAGCTATACCGTCGTCCAGCGCGGGAACGTCACCATCGGTATCGTCGGCCTAGTCGACGACGCGATCAAGTCCAAGACAGCGGTCGACTTCGAGGACGAGGGGTACGAAGTGACGGATTACGTCTCGACCGGGAGCCGCGTCGCGACGACGCTCAAAGAGGAGGAGAACGTCGACGTCGTCATCGCGGCGGCACACATCGGCGTGCCCGAGTCCGAGACCCTCGCACGCAACACGGAGCACATCGACGTCATCGTCACCGGTGACGACGAGGTGACCTACGGTCCGAAGACCGTCGACGGGACCGTCGTCATGGAAGCCCAGGCGCGCGCTGCCTACCTCGGCGAGGCGAACCTCTCGGTCGGACAGGACGATACGTCCCTCGACAGTGGTCGTCTCATCACCCTCGATGGCTCCAACGGCTACCCGATCAACCGGACGGCGAACGACACCGTCGCGGACGCCCGCGGACAGTACCTCTCGACGGTCGCCGGCCGAACGACCGTCCCGCTGGACTCGACGTTCAGTTCGAACTACGCACAGGAGACTGCCTGGGGTAACACGGTCACGGACGCGTTCCGAGCCGAGACCGGTGCCGACGTCGCCGCGACCAACGCGGGCGGTATCCGCGGGGACTTCGTCATCGATCCCGGACCCGTCACGTACAACGATATCTACACTTCCCTGCCGTTCGGGAACCACCTCGTCACGAAGGAGATGACCGGCGAGCAACTGCGGGAACTGCTCGCCAGCCAGGTCACGCGCCTCGACGCCCAGTACGGCGCACAAGCACAACTCCAGGTCAGCGGTGTCACCTACGAGTTCGTCGACCGACCGGGTGCCGAGACCACTGTCGGTGACGTCTACGTCGAGGGCGAACCGCTCGATCCGACCGCCACCTACGACGTCACGGTCAACTCCTACATGGCCGGCTGGACGTTCGGCCAGCGGTACGGCTGGAACATGAGCGACCTCCGGACTGTCGATTCGGACTACACCCTCTACGGCACGGCCACCGCCGAGTACATCAACGAGACCTCACCGATCTCGCCCGACGGCGAGGATCGCATCAGACGAGTCACGCGGACCGTCGCCGATGCGTCGGCGACCGAAGCCGACGCGACGACACAGCTCTCCGTCGATGTGCCCGAGACCGTCCAATCCGTCAACGGCTCGACAGTCCACGTCGAGAACACGTCCGACGGCGTCGTCTACGCGTCGGATGCGTCAGTCTCGAACGGCACGCTGACAGCGACGTTCGAGCGCTCGGCCCTCGATTCCCTGGCTCAATCGAGCGAGTCGCTCCAGCTCTACGCCGGCTACACTGACAGCGCACTCGATGGAGACCGAAACAGCTTCGACAGCTCCGTGCTCAACGCCGACGTCACGGAGGCGATCGGGACGAACACCTCCTCGCTGGCCCGGTTCGACACCGCCCCACGGGACGGCCGGATCGGGGTTTCGGAGGTTCTGACTGCGATCGCCGCGTACAACGCCGACACGCAGGTCGGTGGCGAACCGGTCACGATCACGGACGTCAGAGCGGTGATCACCGCCTACAACACTGAAGCGGCTGTCTGACCCCTCGGCTGCCACGCACTCGGTTCGATCCGTTTCTCCGCCCGGGGTTTTCACGCGTGCTTCCCATGCCCCTCCTCCATATCGTCTGAGCAGCCACGGTCCCGTCTGCCGGGTGACCCACCGTGACGATTCTGGCCCCGGTCTGCCTCGCGTTCTCACCCTCGGGGGTCGCGCTGTCACTGCCGAGTCTGTCACGCTCGGACGTGCTCGCTTCGCTGCGCGCGACCTCCCTGATTAGAATTCCGCCATGCCGGTTCGTTCGACGACTCGCTTCGCTTGTCGTCTCACTGCACGGGCGTGGCGGGATTCGAACCCGCGATCTAGGGGTTAGGAACCCCTCACCCTAGTCCACTAGGCCACACGCCCTGTGGGAGTGTCTCCACTGGCGCGAAAAACGCTTTCGCTCGTGGTCCGCAAAAATCGGAGAATATAGCCGATTATTCCTCGGACTCGGTCGCTCGCTCGGTCGACGTGTCCGTCGAGGTGCTCGTCGACTCCTCGGGCTGGCCTGGCCCATCACGCATCTCTTCGAGTTCCTGTTCGACTTCTTCACGGCCCTTCTGGAACTCGCCCATGGCCTCACCGGTCGAGCGTGCGAGTTTCGGAATCTTGTTCGCCCCGAACAGTAGGACAGCGATGAGGAGGATGACCATCATCTCGGTCGTCCCCGGCATCCCTGGGAACAGTGGTACGAATGTCCCTGACATTGTAACCGAACGTAACGTGGTTGCTATTATAGTCTTTTTGCTCGCTCTGCTTCCGTGAGACGGCAGTTCTCCCGAACGCCGGCCGTTCCGGACGTTCCGTGCGTCCAAACGGGCGGTTGGCGGATCGTCCGCTATCGGTGGCTGCCCCACCGGGATCGCGGTGACAACACCGGTGACGGACTGATCTCGGAAGGGATTTGAACGGGCCGCCGGTACGGATAGACGAATATGGTCGAAGTAGGTGACGACGCACCGCGATTCACGGCACCGCTCGCGAACGGCGACGTCGACGAGATCTCGTTGGCGGACGAACTCGGCGACGGACCAGTCGTCTTGGCCTTTTTCCCCGGCGCGTTCACGAGCGTCTGCAGCCACGAGATGAGTACGTTCCAGGACCGCATCGCCGACATCGAGGAGGCCGGCGCGACGCTGTTCGGCGTCAGCATCGACACGCCGTTCGCACAGAACGCCTTCCGTGACGACCTCGACCTCTCGTTCTCGCTGATCAGCGACAACGATCGGACGCTGGTCGACGCCTACGACGTCTCGATGGACTTCGCCGAACTCGGCGTCCACAACGTCGCAAAGCGTGCGGTGTTCGTCCTCGACGACGAGGGCGTCGTCACGTACGCGTGGGTCAGCGACGATCCCGGTGTCGAACCGGACTACGACGAGGTCGTCGAGGCCGTCCAGTCGGCGTAACCGAGGGGATTTTCTCCCTGGCCGCGGTGGTCGGGGTATGAGCACCGACGACGACAGTGGTCGGATCTACGATCCACAGGCCCCCCACGCGTTCCCGGACGAACGAGTCAACGATATCCTCCGAGCCATCGAGGAGAACACCGAGATACAGGCGTACTTGGAGGCCCAAAACGTCAACCCCGTCACGCGAAAGCGGTACAACGACCACGGGCGGAAACACATCAGTATCGTCCGTAACCGGGCGCTGTGTCTCTACGATCTGCTCAAGCACGGGGGCGTCGAGTTCAACGGTGCTGCCGAACAGGGGCTGGACGAAGCCGACGAAGCTGTCATCATCGCACTCGCGGCGACGCTCCACGACATCGGCCACGTCGTCCACCGCGACGAACACCCGTACTACTCTATTCCCCTCGCGGCGGACCTGTTGGACGATTTCCTCACGGATTTCTACGATGTCCCCGAGGCGGTCCGCGTGAAGGGCGAAGTGTTGCACGCGATCCTCTGTCACCACACCGAAGAGACACCCCTGACACTGGAAGCGGGTGTCGTTCGCATCGCCGACGCCCTCGATATGGAACACGGCCGCTCGCGGATTCCCTACGAACGTGGCGGTCGCGGTATCAACACCGTCTCCAGCCAGGCCATCGAGCGGGTGACGCTCAAACCCGGTGATGGGTCCCCGGTCCTCGTCGAGATCGAGATGAACAACGCCGCCGGTGTCTATCAGGTCGACAACCTTCTGAAGGCGAAGCTGAACGATTCGGGGCTCGAAGAGACAGTCCGTATCGTCGCGTTGAACGTCCACGACGGCGACGAACAGATCGTCGAACGGATCGAACTCTGAAGCGTCCTGTCGTCGACACAACCGTTTTATCTACCCACGCCGTAGCTGTGCGTATGAGTCTCACGCCCCTCGACGAACGGCAGCGAAACCGGCACGAGACGGCGCGTGACGGGGCGTCGGCGGAGTCACTGTGGTCCCGGCTCCGCGCACGGGCCGGCGATGTCCTCGCCCGCCTCCCACTCACTCGTCGCCTGTTCGGCGCTACGGACGAGTCCACCACCGAGACGGCGGCGCTCTCTCGGGCCGACCCATCGGCACACACTACCCGTTTCGCGGTCGACGACCTTCTACAGCGGGAGACGCCTCTGGTCATGCCAGCCCGCGGAGACGCCAGCGAGAACCCGGTCGAACTCGACGTCACGGAGCACGCGGACCGCTTGACACTCTCGCTCGGCGCAAATCCCGAAGCGACGATCACGTCCGATACGTACTGGACTGTCGAGCCGTAGTCTGCCCTTTCCAGAGCCCGGTTCTTCGCTGTCGATCGGGTCTCTGTAATCCGACTCGCCGGAGGATACGTTCGCTCGTCACGTCTGTTTCTCGCAGAATGCGGCGACCGGGATTTGAACCCGGGCCATGAGCTTGGAAGGCTCAGGTCCTACCACTAGACCACCGCCGCGTACTCCTCCGCTGGCGGATCGCAAGCGGAAGCAACCGACCGTAGACGCACGGTGATTAAGGACTTTTCCCTTCGGGCTCGACGACGGCGTAGCAGTTCCCGCTGGATACGTCGAACGAGACCGTCCGAAGCGGGCTCTCTTCGAGGACACGCTCGAACTCGCTGGGTGCGTAGATATGGTAGAACCGCGGCACCGTCTCGCCGCCCGGCAGTGTCCAGTCGACCGTCGTGTCGAACCCGGAGTCGGCGTCGGCGGGCGCGTCGAACCGGTCGTGGGCGGTACTCCAGACGCTGACCAGCGCGCGCCCGGCCGGGGAGAGCACACGGGCCAGTTCCGAGAGGCTCGCCTGTCTGGCACGCGCTGACGGGAGGTGATGGAGCGTCGCGACGTAGACGGCGAGCGCGACCGAACGTGGCCTCAGCGGGAGCCGCGAGGCGTCGCCACAGAGGAGCGCAACAGTCTCGGGGACGCGGTCGACGGCGACGGAGAGCAGTTCCCGGCTCGCGTCCACCCCGACGACACGCGGCGCGACGGCCGCGAGCAACTCCGCGTGCCGACCGTTACCACAGCCGAGGTCGAGGGCCGTCCCATCCTCGACGCGGTCCCCGTACTCGTCGACGAACGACTCGACCTCCGGCCAGGCGTACTCGCGTGTCTTCGCGAAGTGTGACCCGATGGTCTCGTAGGTTTCGCGGACCGTTCGACGGGAGTGATCGATCACGGTTCGGTCTCTAGTCTGTTGTCCGTCAACGGTGGCTTACCGCTTTCGACCCGACGAGGGGAGTCGTCGCTCGCTGGACACACTGGTCCGGTCGCTATTGGTCGTACTTCTCTGGGTACGCGGCTGCGAGCAGTTCCGGGTTCGCGTCGAGGCGCTCCCGGATCGGGTCGATGACCGCGGAGATAGCGGCCGCGGCGGCCGGCTTCAGGTCCGCCGGGTGGAGGTCGCCGCTCAGGAAGTTCGCTTCCAGGTCGTCGTAGCTTCCGTAGACGAGGTCGCCGCCGTACTCCTCGGGGCGCTCGATCACGAGGTCCTCGCCACGTTCGGCCAGCACCGGGAAGACGAGGTACTCCAGGTACTCCAATACGCCGTTGTCCTCGGCCTCGCCCTGGGGGCAGTAGGCCTGGCCGATCTTCTCCTCGACGACATCGGGCGCGTCGTTGAGGTTGACCTTCGAACTCGCGTCCGAGGCGCTCATCTTGCCGCCGGAGAGGCCCGAGAGCAGCGGGGCGAACAGACAGACGGGCGACTCGCCGCCGTGGTCCGGGAGGACCTCACGGGAGAGCATGTAGATGCCGCGCTGGTCGATCCCGCCGTAGGCGATGTCGGCGTCGAGCGCCTTCACGTCCAGCGTCTGCATCAGTGGGTAGATGAGGCCGCCGAGGTTGGGGCTCTCGGATTCGCGGACGACCTCGCTTGCGGCCCGCTGTGAGCGGGCGATGGTCGTCTCCGCAGCCATGCGATACATCTCTAGGGAGTACTCCTCGTCGAGTTGGAAGTCGGTCCCGCGGACGAACTCGATGTCGTCGGGGTCGGCACCGGCCGCTTCGATCATCCCCTCGATAGCGACCTCGTAGTACTCGGAGCGTGCGTCCAGCAGGTCGAAGGGGCTCTTCTCGTCGTCCAAGTGGGCGTGGAGGTCGGCGATCAACACCGTCACGTCGATGCCAGCCTGCAGGAAATCCGCGAGCTTTCGCATCGTCGTGAAGTGGCCGATGTGCATCTCGCCGGTCGGCGCGTAGCCGATGTAGGCCGACGGGTCGCCGTCCTCGAACAGCGCCGCGAGTTCGTCCTCGGTGACGACCTCCCGCGTGTGGCGGGTCGTCAGGGCGAGGCGCTCGTCAGTATCCATACGGCCCGGTCCCCGCTCGGAGGAGTAAAACGTTCCTGTGTGGAGTCGTCAGGCCGACCCCGCGCTGTCGTCCGCCCCTCGGCTGGCTTCGGTATACCCCCGTGCGAACAGATAGAACGCGGCCACCTGGCCGTAGAAGACGAACACGGCACCGACGAGGATGACGGTGAGGACGGTCCCGACGCCGGTGACGACTATGAGGGCGACGTACGCCTCGATCACGGCGACGACGTAGATCGGACGGCGACCGGCGGCAGCGATCTCTCGGCGGTCGAAGGCAGCCCGGAGCCGACCCGTCCGTGCCAGCCTGGTCAACGCTGCCGGCACCAAGTAGACCGCGGCGACGAACGTCAGGGCCGAGAGGGCCATGAGCACCCAGCCGAGGGCCTCGACGGTCGCACCCAGATCGGTGCCGCCGAGACTGGAGAAGACGCCGTAGCCGGAGACGACGAACCCGGCGAACAACAGCCACACCGGGAGGAGTGCGTAGGCGACCTGGACGGCGATCGCTCGGGCGCCGTCGACGAACAGGTCAGACCAGCCGTCGAAAGCCGGCGGGCGGTCCTGGCCCAAGCTCGTCGTCCGGAGAACGCGAAGTAGGTACCCCTGGAGCGGGATCAGGGGGACGAACGTCACCGCACCGACCAGTGTCAGCACGCTCCCGATCGCGACGGTCTTGAGCCAGCCCGGCCCGCGCTGTGGGTATCGGAGTGCGTCGGCGAGCATCGGTACACGCTGCTCGATGGATCGACTTATCTCCCGTGGTCGGTCGAAGGACAACACCGAAGCCGTTCCAGCGCCACTGTGTGGGTATGTCCCGCAGCCGGCACGGACTCGCGGTTGTCCCCCTCGTGATCCTGTTGGTCACTGCCGGCTGTAGCCAGTTCGTCGGCAGTGAGACACGGCCGGCCTCGGAGTCAGCGGTAACACCGGCCCCCGTACCGACGATGACGGCGGCGGAACCCAATGGACCCAGCCCCCAGTACGAGTACTGGGGGAGTATCACCGCCACCAGTGACGAACGCGACCGGACGCGGCTGTACTCGCTCGAACCGAACTGCGACCGACCGCCGGGACTGGTCATCCACATCCAGGTGTCTGCGCTCCGGACCGACGACCCGGACACCCACGAGGGGATCAACACGACCTGGCGGTTCGCGGCGCCGTCGAACCGCGGCTCGTTCCAGTCCTACGAGTCGTTCATCGACGTGCTGACCGAGGAGTACCGGCCCCTGTTGGACGCCGAATCGGTCACGTATGGCCCCATCGAACGCGATAGCGCGCGGGGGACCGCACGCCGGAACGTCACCGTCAGGACGTCCAACGGCACTGTCCAGCGCTACCGGTGGATCGTCGAGAAACAGACGACCGTCCCCTACGAGGGCTGTTGGATGACGACCGGCGTCGTCGAGACGTAGCTACTCCGGCGGTGCGTTCTCGACCAGGGACGAGAGCGCACCGGTCTCGCCGTAGATACTGCCGACCAGCAGTACCGCGGCCGCCAGGGGAACGACGGCGCAGGTGACGTACACCGGGACGAAGCCGAGCGTATCCACGACGGGTAGCGACACCAGCGGCCCGAGCGCACCGCCGAAATCGCCCAGGACGTTGTTCGTCGCGGTCGCCCGGCCCATCCGCTCGGCTGGCGTGAGATCGGCGAGCAGCGCGATCAATGGGCCGCTGGTCCCGCCCTGTCCGGCTCCGATGAACAGACAGGACAACGCCAGGACCGACAGCGACTGAGCGAACACGAGCGCGACGAAGCCGGCGAACGAGACCGCGAGAAAGGCCAGGAGGACCGGGAGGCGACCGGAATCGCCGTCGCTGAGTTTCCCGCCGCCCAGCATGAACACCGACGCGGCGGCGACGGTCAGTCCCATGAACAGCCCCGATGTCCCCTGTGGGCCGTACCCCCAGATCAGCAGGTCCCTGGCGTCGACGAGCAACACGAGCGTCGAGAACAGCGCGCCCAGATACGCGAAGTAGAGGCCGAAGTTGACGAGTCCGACGGTCAACGTCGTCGCGCTCCGTTCGATCTCCCAGGGAGCGACGTTCCCCCGCGTTCCGTCGACGTGTGTCTCCGGGACCAGCCGGTAGGCGATCCCCCCGGCGAGCATAGCGAATCCGGCCGCCAGGACGAACGCCGCGGTCACGCTGTAGAGGTCGCTGACGATCCCGCCCAGCAACAGCCCCACCGGGAACCCCAGCGTGATCCCGCCACGGACGACGCCCATGTTCGCTCCGCGGGTGTCGGCAGTACTGACGTCGGCGGCGATCGTGTAGGCCGTCGCGAACACGAGCGCGCTGCCGATCCCCCACAGCACTCGTGCCAGGAGGAACACCGGCGCAGGTGCGCTGGCGTTGAGCGCGACGACGTAGCCCATCGTCGCCAGCCCCTCGACGAACAGCCCGACGACGAACGGCGTCCGCGTTCCGGCGCGGTCGGTGAGCGACCCCGCCGGAGCGTTGGCGACGATGCGCGTGATCCGGTTGGCGCTGAGGATGAGTCCGACCACGAACGGCGAGATACCGAGCAACGCGCCCAGGTTCGGCAGGATCGGGAAGACGACGCCCCCGCCGAAGCCCACGAAGAAGGTGCTCGCGATGACCGCCAGGACGACGGTCCGCGAACCGCTACGCTCGGGGACGGATCGGCCCATATCTCCCCGAACGACCGTACGAAGTTAGGGATGTCGTTGCAGGCCGGCGGCGTCGAACGGAACTCGTTTCAGCGAGCGGTTCGACCCGATCCAGCATGGCAGAGGAAGAACGGATTCCCGACGAAGAGTGGCGGACGATCGTCGGGAACGTCCCGCTGGTCTCGGTCGATCTGGTCGTTCGACACGAGGGTTCGATCGCGCTCGGCAAGCGAGAGAACGACCCCGCGAAAGGCGAGTGGTTCGTCCCCGGCGGGACCGTCCGGAAACACGAGGGACTCGAGGACGCAGTCCATCGGATCGCCGAGGAAGAACTCGGCGTCGCGGTGGAGATCGAGCGCCGACTGGGCGTCTACGAGCACTTCTACGACGTGGCCGACGCCGACGTCGACGACGGGAAACACTACGTCCCGATCGGCTACCTAGTGACAGCGGACTCGCGAGCGACAGAGACCGACGACCAACACGCCGACATCCGCTGGGAGCCGATCCCGGTCGATGCCGGTGACCTCCACCCGTACGTTCGCGCGTATCTCGTCGACGCCGGCGTCGCCACCGACGCGGCGTAGCCCTATTCCTCCGCCGGGGGACGGCGAACGCAGTACACAAGTCCGTCCAGGCCAACTCCTGAACATGTATACGGGGAAGCGAGAGACGGCCTGTTGTCTGTGTGGGAACCCGGACGTGGCGACGCGGCTGGACCTCCCGCCGCGGGCGGTCCCGATGTTGAAACACGCCGGCCCGATCGCCTGGCAGGACATCGTCGGCGAGGTGTCGCTGTACTTCTGTGACAGCGACTGGGAGACGGTTCGTGACCTCGTCCTGGAGACCGGGATGAGCCCGCTCTCACGGTGTAACGCGGCCCGTGCGGACTTCGACCTGCGGGAGGACTTCGAGGCGTTGCTCAACGACGTCCGCGACGAGCCGGATCACTCCGCGGTCGAAGCGCGGATGCGACGGGAGGCCGAGGACGTTCTCGACTCCCCCGGAGACCCACACGTCGAGGATCGGGACCTCGTCGAGGCACGCGTGATCACCTGGGTGTTCGAGGACACTGCCGAAGCCTGATCGCAAGCGGGCGTGGCGAGGCGTATCCAAACTGTTTTGACCACCCACGGCCGTGTGTCAACCGATGACTGTACGCGTCGGTCTACTCGGAGCGACTGGGGCTGTCGGACAGCGACTAATCCAACTGCTCGACCCCCACCCCGAGTTCGAGATCGCTGCACTGACAGCCAGTGAGGAAAGCGCTGGCAAGAGCTACCGCGAGGCCGCGAAGTGGCGCGTCGAAGCGCCCATCCCCGAGGCAGTCGCCCAGATGGAGGTCGGCGCGACAACACCGGAGGACGTGCCCGACGACGTCTCGCTGATCTTCTCCTCGCTTCCCTCCAGTGTCGGTGCCGAGGTCGAACCCGACTTCTGTGAAGCGGGCTACGTCGTCTCCTCGAACTCCTCGAACGGCCGGATGGACCCCGACGTCCCGCTGACGATCCCCGAGGTCAACCCCGAACACGTCGACCTCATCGAGGTCCAGCGCGACGAGCGCGGCTGGGACGGCGCACTCCTGAAGAACCCTAACTGCTCGACGATCACGATGGTTCCGCCGCTGGAGGCGCTGGACCGCGCGTTCGGCCTGACCGACGTGCGCGTCTCGACGCTGCAGGCGGTCTCCGGTGCGGGCTATTCCGGCGTCTCATCGATGGAGATCATCGACAACGCCATCCCTCACATCGGGGGCGAGGAACAGAAGATGGAGACCGAGTCCCGGAAACTGCTCGGCGAGTTCGACGGCGCGGAGGTCCGTCTCCACGACATGGACGTGGCCGCGTCCTGTAACCGCATCCCGACGCTGGACGGCCACCTGGAGAACGTCTGGGCCGACACCGCAGAAGACGTCACTGCCGACGCGGCGGCGGACGCGATGGACGAGGTCACCGGCGTCGACCTCTCGTCCTCGCCCGAACACCTGATCAAAGTCTTCGAGGAACCCGACCGACCCCAGCCCCGCCTGGACCGCAACACCGAGGGCGGCATGGGCGTCGCCGTGGGTGGGTTCCGCGAGACGACCGACGGCGTGCAGTTCAACTGCCTCGCGCACAACACGATGCGGGGGGCCGCCGGCGCGAGTATCCTCAACGGCGAACTCCTCCTGCAGAACGGCTATCTGTAGTCTGCCGCCCGTCTGACGGGGCTTCTTACTGCCTGCTGCCGATCCCACGTCCATGGAAGGGCGTGTCTGGCTCACGATGGCTGACCACTCGGCGGCGGAACTCTGTGCGCTAGAGGAGTGGCAACTGCTCGAAGAACAGTCGACCGGTCCCGTCCCGGACGCGGCCGTGGCCGCTGCCGTCGAGGCTGCCGGCTACTCGGCAGAGGCCGCCGACCGCGCCGTCGAGTGGCTCTACGAGGCTGACTACCGGCCCGCCGACGAGTCCGAGCCGCCGTCGTCCCCCGTACCGACATCGGGACGTTGAAACGGGCCGCGTCCGGAATCGGTGTCGATGCGACAGCCAGAGCCCGCGGAGACGCTGACGGTCACCCGGGACCTCCCGTTTCACGAGACGGACCGGGGGACACTCCGTCTCGACGTTGTGGAACCGACAGACGTGACCGGACCGCTCCCGGTCGTCGTCCTCGTCCGTGGTGGCGGATTCCACGTGGGCGACAAAGGCGAGTTCGCCCGCCAAGCCATGGACTTCGCCGCCGAGGGGTACGTCGCCATCGAACCGCAGTACCGCCTCGCCCCGGACGCACAGTTCCCCGCGCCGGTCGTCGACGTGAAGGCAGCCATCGAGTGGGTCCGCAGCGAGGGCGAGCGGTTCGGCGCGGACCCGAGCAGCGTCTCGCTGGTCGGTCACTCCGCCGGCGCGAACCTGGTCGCGATGGCCGGAGTCACGCAGAACGACCCCGCGTTCGAACCCGAAGCCTACCCCGGCGCGTCCTCGGCGGTCGACGCCGTCGTGGGCTACGCCGGCATCTACGACTTCCTGGCGGCGGCTCGACAGCGCGAGGACGATCCCGACCCGGACGAACGGGTCGACGTCGGCTACCTCGGTGCGGCGGCGACAGACGACCCCGAGCGGGCCGAACTGGCCTCGCCGACGAGCCACGTCGACACGGACGCCCCGCCGACGCTGTTGGTCCACGGGACCGACGACGAGGTCGTCCCCGCCCCCCAGTCGGAACTGTTCCACGAACTGCTGGAACCGGTGACAGACGCCGAACTCGAACTCCGCGAGGAGGACCACGCGTTCCCGTTTCACGGCCACTGCTACGACAGCGTGTTCGAGCGCAGCCGGGACTTCCTGGGGAAACACGCCTGACCCGTCCGATCAAAGGTTTAACTACGCAGCCGAAGTGTAGCTAGATAGCAATGGCCATCGACCCCGAGTTCGAGGAGAACCGCGACATCGTGGAACAGCACGACGGCCACAACGTCTGGGGACCCGTCGAAGAGCCCGACACACTGGGGATTCACGGCACACACGTCGCCGTCGACTTCGACATCTGTCTGGCCGACGGTGCCTGTCTGGAGGACTGCCCGGTCGACGTCTTCGAGTGGGTCGACACGCCCGACCACCCCGAGAGCGAGATCAAGGCCGACCCCGCCCACGAGGACCAGTGTATCGACTGTATGCTCTGTGTCGACGTCTGTCCGGTCGACGCCATCGACGTCGACCCCGGTCGCGCCGGCCGTATCTGACGGTTCTCCCGGGAGACTGTCTGTCTACCGACGACTGCGACGAGCGCTTCTGCCGAGGAACCCAGGGTGTCACCGACGCTTCAGTTGCGTCGCTCCGATCTGTCAGCTTCGGCATTCGATCGCCGGAGCCACCGACGCCGGTGTCGCGAACCACTAACCCAGTGTGTCTACCGGGATTCGAGGGGCACCTCTCGCTACGGTCGAACTGATGGCTCAGATACATTGTGGTTAATCGTGAGTAATGTTATTAGTCTCCCAGGTAGACAATCGTTCACGAGGGTGAGAAACTCATGCACACAGTAGTTCTGACGAAGGGCGTCCCCGACTTCCGGGAGGGGCAGGTCTCCTTCGACGAGGACGGCCACCTCGAACGAGGGAAGACGCCGACGGTGATGAACCCGAACGACAAGCACGCGCTCCGTGCGGCGTTCCAGACGAAGGTCCGCAACGGCGGGCACGTCTCCCTGATGAGTATGGGGCCGCCGGGCTACAAGGAGGTGTTACAGGAGGGGATGCGTGACGTCTACGCCGACGACCTCTATCTGCTCTCGGACCGGGAGATGGGGGCGGCAGACACCTGGGCGACGGCGATGACCGTCGCGACCGGTCTCCAGCAGCTGGAAAACGAACCCGACCTCGTGTTCGCCGGGTTCAAGACCGCCGACGGGGAGACCGGCCACACCGGGCCACAGACCGCCTGGTGTCTCGACTGGCCGACGATCACACACGCCATCTCGCTTGACATCGACGAGGCGGAGCGCCGGGTCCGGGCGAAACGGCTCGTCGACGGCGACGTCTCCGAGATCGAGACCGTCGAGGCCCCGATGCCGTGTTTTGTCGTCGCAGACCCCGAGTTCGAACCGACCTACCGGAAGGCCAGCCACCGGCTGAAACACAAGGACCTCCGCGAGGAGACCCGGGCGCGGGCCGAGAACTACGAGGACCACGTGACCGTCTGGGATCACGAGGATCTCAACCTCGACCCGGACTACATCGGGCTGGACGGCTCCCCGACCATCGTCGCCGGCGTCGACCCGATCCCGAAAGCCCCCTCCGAGCGGGAGGCAACTCACGTCGAGGCCGGCGACGACGCCGGGATGGAACAGGTACTGGACGAACTGACGCCGTTTGCGGCAGGTGACTGACGATGGTCGAGATCGACCCCACAGAACACGAGATCGCCGAACTCGGACCGAAGATCAAAGACGTGGACGACGCCGACGAACTCCGGGAGATGCGCTCCCTGGAGGAAGCCGGCGAGGATCGGGTCCCAGTCAAGACACTGATCCAGAGTCGCATCGACAAACTCGAAGACGAGGGCGACGACGAGATCGACCCCCAGACCGTCGACCTCTCGGAGTTGACCGTCGCCGACATCGCGAACCTGGTCCGGGACGTCGACGACGGCGACGTGCTCCGGGATATGCTCGACCGGGAGCAGGAGGGGAAGAACCGCAAGACGGCCATCTCTCGGATCGAGAGCCGGATCGAGTCGGTCGAAGGCAGCGACGACGAGGACGGCGAGGTCGGCGAAGTCGAGTACGTCCCGCCCGAGGAGAAGTATCCCGACTTGGACCATCCGACCAACGACAAGCAGTGGGTCGAGGGGACCGTCGGCGCCGAGTACCGGGACATGTGGGTCTACTGTGAGACCCAGGCCGGCGAACTCGTCGACGTCTCGAAGGAGATGCTCGGCAAGGCCCGCCAACTGATGGACCAGTACAACGAGGAGTACGAGGCGGACGAGCGGGTCGTCGCTGTCCTGATCGGTGCCGACGCCAGCGACCACGTCGAGGACGTGATCGCCTACGGCGCGGATCTGGTGGTCTACCACGAGGACGAGCGACTCGACCGGTTCCGACACAAGCCCTATACGGCGATCTTCTGTGACATGGCCCGGGCAGGGGGCGAGTTGGCAGCCGGGGGACGTGAGGCGGTCGACTGGAAGGACTACCACGAACCCCGTTACACCCTCTTTCCGGCGACGAACAACGGCCGGGACCTCTCGGCGCTGGTCCAGGGGGAACTCGACTCCGGGCTGGCCTCGGACTGTTCGGGGCTGTACATCGATGAGGCGATGATCTCGAACCCGGCCAAAACCGGGAAGGCCGGCGACAAGAAGGAGTTCGAACGCGTCCTGCACATGAAGCGGCCGGACTTCTCCGGGTTCGAGTACTCGACGATCCTCTGTATCGACAAGCCCAACCGTGACTTCCACCCGCAGGGCGCGTCGGTGATTCCGGGCAGTTTCGAGATTCCGGAGCCGGACCCCGAGCGGGAGGCCGAGGTGGTCGACTACGAGATGACTCTCGACGACGACTGGTTCCTCGTCGAGGTCACCGAGTTCGACCGGCTCTCGGGCGGTGTCGACCTCACCGGGAACGAGGTCGTCGTCGCCGTCGGCCGGGGCATCGGCGACGATCCCACGAAGGGCGTCGAACTGGCGCTGGATCTCGTCGACGCCTTCGACGAGGCCGACTTGGGGCTCTCGCGGGGGGTCATCACCTCCTCGTATTCGTTCGACGGCCACGTCGAGCAGTACATCACCGAGGAGCGCCAGATCGGCGAGTCCGGCCAGGAGGTCCAGCCGGACGTCTACATCGCCGCGGGCATCTCCGGGGCGATCCAGCACAAGGTCGGCTGTGACGAGTCCGACACGATCGTCGCGATCAACACCAACGCGGACGCCGACATCGCGGACTTCTCGGACTACGTGATCGAGGGCGACCTCTTCGAGGTCCTCCCCCGACTCACCGAGGCCGTCGAGCGCGGTGAACTGGCCGCGGCCGTGGAGGCCAGCGATGACTGAGTACGAGTCTTACGAGGCCGTCGTCGTCGGCTGTGGTCCCGGCGGGGCCGCGGCCGCGGCGACGCTCGCACGCAACGGCGTCGAGACCCTCGTCTTGGAACGGGGCGTCGACGCCGGGTCGAAGAACGTCTCGGGCGGGCTCATCTACGCCGAGGAGTCCGCGCCCTACACGATCGACAGTCTGTTTCCCGACTTTCGTGAGCAGGCCAGCGAGCGCCCGGTGACGGAGAACTACATCCACAACATCGCCGGCAAGCAGGTCAAATCCTTCGACATCGGCGACCTGCACCACCACGACACCGAGTGGGCCGACTCGGTGTTGCGCCGGACGATGGACTCCTGGCTCGCCCAGCGGGTCCACGAACTCACCCGCGAGACGGGGGGCGGTCTCCTGACGGAGGTACGGGTCACCGGGCTGTTTCGCGAGCGCGGCGAGATCGTCGGTGTCACCTGTGAGGAGATCGATCCCATCGAGGCCGACATCGTCGTCGCCGCCGATGGGGTCAACTCCGAACTCGCACGCGATGCGGGGCTGATGGACTGGGACGACCCCGAGGAGTGGTTCCAGGGCGTCAAAGCCGTCGTCGAGATGGAGCCCGAGACGATCAACGACCGGTTCGACATCGGTGACGACGAGGGGGTCGCTCACCTGTTCTCGGGCGACCTCTTCGACGGCGTCCGCGGCGGTGGCTTCCTCTACACCAACGAGGCGTCGCTCTCGATCGGGACCGTCTTCCACCTGGACTCGATCGCCGAGGAGGAGGCCGAACCCCACGAACTACTCGACGGCCTGCTGACCCACCCGCTGCTGGCCCAGTGGCTCGGCGACGACTACGAGGAACTGGAGTACAGCGCGAAACTCGTCCCGGACTCGAAGAAGGTGGCTCACACCTCGCCCCACCGTGATCGGCTGGTCTTCGTCGGCGACGCCGCCGGCCAGATGCAGGCCCAGGGACCGATCATCAAGGGGATGAACCACGCCGTGACAGCCGGCGCCCTGGCCGCCGAGGCGTTCACCGAGGCTCGGACACGGGGAGACCCCCACGCCGCCGGCGACCGCTACGAGCAGAAACTACACGACGAGGGCGTGATGGACAAGCTCCGGCCGACGAGCTACAACGTCGTCGGGAAACTCGGGGAGGTCGGACCCATCGACGATCTCTCGAACGCTATCGCCGACTCCGCGGTCGGCCGGTTCGGCGTCCGCGCGGCCGGTGGCCTGCTCGAACGGGCCTACGCCTCGCCGACGCTGGTCTCGATGATCCCCGACACCAAACTGCCCTACGTCACCCTCCCGACCGTCATCGCGGAGGAACTGGGCGACTACGTCACCGACGAGAACACGGTCGAACCGCCGGAACTGGACGACCGCATCGGCGACCTGACCTACGACGTGGGCGACCCCCACATCGAACTGGTCGACAACTCCTTCGAGGCCTCCGGGACGGCCGTGACGGCCTGTCCGGTCAGCGCCAAGGAGTTCGGCGGGGGCTGTTACCGCGACGAACTGGTCCAGACGAACGGTCACGAGGAACACCTCGTGAGTCTGGACACCCAGCCTTGCGTCGAGTGTGGCACCTGCGCCGTCGTCGCCGACACCGACTGGGAACACCCCGCCGGCGGGAAGGGCGTCGACTACACGCAGGGATGAGCCACCAGTACCACGATCGCATCCGGGCACTGGAACGGCGGGCCGAGCGGGCCGGGGAGTCGCTGGACCCGGACCCGCCGGCCGAGGACCGCGCGATGGAACTGCTTCGGGAAGGGTTCGGACCGACCGTCTCGCTGTACTGTGAGGCCCGGACCGGCGATTCCTGGGTCCGCTTCGGCGAATCCGAGTTCGAGCGCCTGGAGGCGACGATGAACGACTGGCTGGCGTTGTACGCCCGGTGTTACGGCGTCGAACTGGAGACCACCCACACCGTCCGCGAGGCAGCCGAACTGCTCGTGGACACGCACAACGTCAGGGACGTCGCCGTGGTGCTCACCGGCGTTCCGGAGCGGTAACGTATCACTGAAAAAATAACGTGATAAAAGATTAAGTTCTGTGTCGTGGTACCAGTACACATGGAGTTGACTGAACCGCTGCAGTTCGACCACGCCGATCGGAAAGACATCTACGAGTACGTCGAGTCACACGGCTCGGTCGACCCCGAGGAGGCACGCAGAGCCCTCCGGATGGAAGCCCACCCGTTCGGACACCACGTCGCGATCATGAAACGCGACGGCGTGCTCACGGAGGCAGACGGGGAACTCCGCATCGCCTACGAGGGCAGCGGCGAGGAGGAGTTCGAGGCCGACGACGTGGAGTATACGATCCGGCAGGCCCGTCAGGAGGATCTGACCGGCCTCGTCGGGGCGATCCGCGCGGCGATCGGGAGCGGCGAGTACGTCGACGCCGAGACGGTCGCCGACGTGATCGACACCGAGGGCGTCCTGTTGCGGCACAACGAACTGGAGTCACGCATCTTCTTCGTCGCCTGCATCGACAACGACGTGATCGGCTGGGTCCACCTCAAACATCCCGAGATCGCCAAACGCAACCACACCGCCGAACTCACGCTGGGCGTGCTCGCACAGTACCGGGGGAACGGTATCGGGTCGCGACTGTTGACCCGCGGCACCGACTGGGCCAGGGACCACGGCTACGAGAAACTGTACAACTCCGTCCCTTCATCGAACGAGAACGCGATCGAGTTCCTCGAAGTCCACGGCTGGGAGACTGAAGCGGTGCGTGAGGACCACTACAAGATCGACGGTGAGTACGCCGACGAGGTGATGCTCGCCAAGTCGCTCTAGAGCCACTCGTCTTCGTGGCCAGCCAGCGGTTCCGGGACGACGCCGTCTTTCCGAGCCCACACCCTCGCGTGGGCCGTACAGACCCGTCGGTTCTCCGCCCATGGGACGTGTAGTTCCACCGCAACCTCGTTCTCACAGCCCGATTCCGCACAGGTCGTCATAGGAGCGCGACGCCCAGCATCGCCACCAGCATCGATCCGGTGAGCAGTGCCTGGACGATCCCGGAGGCCAGCATACCGACAGTGGTGACCAGCGCGGCCTTGAGACCCTTGCGGGCGTCCTCCTGGCGGTAGAACTCCAGGGCGAAGACAGTGATCGCGACGCCCAACAGGATGCCGAGCGGACCGGTCACGAAAAACAGTACCAGGCCCACGAGCCCGGCGGCGACGGCCGTCTTCGTCGAGGCACCCCCGACCCGGGCAGCGACCGCGCCGCCGGCGAAGTCGACGAGCCAGGTGAACGCACCGATCATCGTGAGGGCCGCGAGGACGACGATCCCGGGGTCGCTCATCCCGGTTCCGACCCAGTAGACGTAGACGCCGGCGAGCGAGAGGGGCGCTCCGGGGACCTGTGGCACGAGACTCCCGACGACACCGGCGACCAGCAAGACGAACGCGAGCACGAGGAGTGTCGTCTCGAAACCGAGGACCGGCAGGGGCAGGGGCAAGTTCATCTATCGAGTTCCTCCTGTACGCTGGTGTCTCCGTACAGACGCGTCAATCTTTCGACGGCTCCGCCAAGCGTCCGCATACACTGGCGCTGGGAGACGAACCCCAGTTCCTCGGTGACGGCCTGCCAGGGCCGTGCCTGGAGGGCTTTCATGACGAGCAGTCGCTCCTCGCGGTCGGTCAGGGCCGTCGGGTCCGCGGGGGCGACCAGATGGCGGAGCGCCAGCCGGCGGAACGGTTCGGGATCGGTCTCCAGGATCGACGCGCCGCCGGGGACGCCGGCCACGACGCGCCACTCCCACTCCGAGAGGGCAGGGTTCGGGGTCGCATCCACCGATCGGAGGAGCGCCCGGACGACATCCGGGTCGGCGTCGGAAACCGGGTCCGAAAGCACCGCTGCTGCCCGATCACAGAGCCATTCCGAATGGCGGTCCGCGAGCGCCCGGCCGGCTGGCGAAGACGGCGAGAGCATCACCGCCGAGTACTCCCCGCTGGCGTCGTTTCGCGAGGTCGAGACGTGGACGGTCCGGTACCCGTTCGCCCGCCAGAACCGGACGAGTTCGGGGGTCGCGCCGTAGCTGACGCCGAGCCAGTCGATCCCGTCCGCCTCGTGGTCGCGGATCTCGTCGAGTAGTTTCGAGCCCAGCCCTCGGGACCGCGCGGCGGCGTGGGTCGCGATGCGGAGTACCCGCCGGCCGACCGGGACGCCGGCCGTCTCGTCGCGGAGTTGCGTCGTCAACACGTCGGGAATCATGTTCCCCCGGATGCGGCCGCCCTCGTACATCCTCGCCCTGGTTTCGGCTGAGAGACCGCCTTCGCGGGCCAGTAGCGCCACCGAGACGACGTGGCCGTCCTGGAGGAGTGCGTGTACCGAGAGGTTCGGCGCGTCCAGTACGCGGGCCAGATCGCCCGGCTCCGTCCGGTAGTGAGCCAGCACGAGTAGGCCGAAGACCTCCCGAAGCAGATGTTCGTCGGCCAGCAGGTCGGCGGTCGTCAGCCGCCGGTGGCTGACCGTCTCCGGGGTCGCGTCCGCGACGAGCGGGTCCACCGTCGGTCGGGCGTCCAGCAACAGCGCCCGGAACGCCCAGCTCTCGACCGGATCGGCCGGCGCGTACCGGATCGGCGTCGTCATCGTCACGTCGGTGACCTCGTGGTCGCTGTCGGCCAAGTGGTCCCGGAAGCGGACGTCGAAACTGCGGCCCGCACCCTCGTAGCCGTGGACGGTCGTGGTGAACGCCACAGCGGGAGCCCCGAGCAGCGCCCGGAGCCGATGGACCGGGAGCGCGGCGGCCTCGTCGACGATCACCACGTCGGCTGTCCCCAGCGACTCGACGGCACTGTCAGGTTGTTCGAAGCGGATCTCCCCACCATTCACGGCGAGCCGCCTGGGGGGATCGGCGTCGTCCCGGTCGACCGCGACATCGAGCGTCTCGAACAGGTCGCTCGCGCGTGTGAACAGCTCGGCGGCGCTGCGGTACTGTGGCGCCGTCACGAGGACGTGTTGCCCGTCCAGCGCGAGGTTCGCGGCCGCTAGCCCGGCCGCGCTGGACTTTCCCCGTCCCCTGTCGGCCTCGACCACGACGGCGTGTCCGGCCGCCGACAGCGTCTCGAAGGCACGGACCGCACGCACCTGGTCGTCCGTGAGACAGGCGGCGTAGCTCTCCGGGCGAAAGGACGCGTCAGCTGGCGGTTCTGGGGGCTGTCGCTGCCGGCGTGGCGGCGGGTCGGTCAGCCCGTCGCGTTCGACCGTGTCGGTGTCGACGTCGACGACGGCGATCCCACGATGCGCACGGAGCGTCTCGACGACGCGGCGTCTGAAGTGGCCGGTCACGTCCCCGACTTCGAACGGTGGGACCGCCAGCGTCTCGTCGAAGGCGTCCCGTCGCTCGGACCACTCGTCCAGCGGCGGCGTCAGTAGAACGAGCAGGCCGCCGCCGTCGACGGCCCCGACCGCGGTACCCAGCGCGTTCGGTCGTAGTTCGTCGTGGACGTCCAGCACGACCGCGGTCCGGGTCCGACCGAGCAGTTCGGAGGCCTGCGACTGGGGGTACTGCTCGCAGTCGAGGAACGGTTCTGGACCGACCAGTGTCGTCCCCGACCACGGTATCTCGGCGGCCTCCAGCGCGGTGGCGGCTCGTTTGCGCGTCCGCTTTCGGCCGCCGGACAGCACGAGGACGCGTCGCTCGTCGGCTCGTCGCGCCTCGGCTCTGAGCGACCGCGCGATCTCCATACCGGTGGTGGTCGACCCCGCGATATGGGCCTGACGGTCGTCCAGACTGCTTTTGGGGACAGCACGTGGACCTTCCGCCATGTCCTCGCTGCGAACGGCGCTGTGTGATCTGCTGGGCATCGAGTACCCAGTCGTCCAGGCACCGGTCGGGAGCGTCTCGACGCCGGAGCTGGCCGCCGCCGTCGCCGACGCCGGCGGGCTCGGGATGCTGGCGATGTCCTGGCGGGACACCGACGCTGTCAGGGAGACCTTCGAGCGAGCGACCGCGTCGACCGACGGCGTCGTCGGGGTCAACGTGGTGCTCGACGAAGCGACCGGCGTCGACTCACCGACGGCGTGTCTGGACGCTTGCCTCGACGCCGGCGCGACGGTCGTCTCGTTCTCCTTCGGCGACCCCTCCGGGTTCGTCGAGCGCGTCCACGACGCCGGTGGGCTGGCGATGGTGACCGTCGGCAGCGCCGCCGACGCACGCCGAGCGGCCGACCTCGGGGCCGATGTCGTCGTCGCACAGGGAAGCGAGGCCGGCGGACACGTCCAGAGCGACGTGACCACGATGGCGCTGGTTCCGCGTGTCGCCGACGCTGTGGACGTGCCTGTCGTCGCCGCCGGTGGGATCGGTGACGGCCGCGGTCTGGCCGCCGCGCTGGCACTCGGGGCCGACGGCGCGTGGCTAGGGACCCGCTTCGTCGCTACCCGGGAGTCCGGTGCCCACGAATCCTACCGGGGGGCGCTCCGCGACGCGACGGAGACGGACACGCGACGGACGACCGCGTTCGACCGTGGCTGGCCCGGGCAACCCCACCGCGCGCTCGCGACGGCCGAACTCCGGCGTGGGGAACGGGACGACCGGCCGGGCGACGGCGAGACTGTCGCTCACACCCCCGACGGCGACCCCGTCGAGCGGTACGCCGACCTCCCGCCGGTCGAAGGGACGAGCGGCGACGTCGACGCGCTCCCACACTACGCCGGACAGAGCGTCGGCCTGGCCGACGGGGTACCGTCTGCCGGTCGAGTCGTCGACGCGCTGGTTTCGGAGGCGACGGCGGCACTGCGCGACGTTCCACGAACCGGGTAGGACCACCGGAGGGCAACCGTGTGGCGGCCTGGCACGTCGTTTCGGCTTCGAAAGCGCTTTTAGGGCCGGTAGCACAGAATGGGATACAGCCTGTGCCGGGTTGATGATGCTCCCAGCCTTTTCAGGACACCGCGCACCGTCGGGGTGCGCCGCGGAACGCCCGCGAACGGCGGGGGAGCCTGAGCCCGCGCGCAGGAGGTGAACATACCAATGCCAGTATACGTAGATTTCGACGTTCCGGCCGACCTCGAGGACGACGCCCTCGAAGCGCTGGAAGTCGCACGAGACACAGGGACAGTCAAGAAAGGAACCAACGAGACGACCAAGGCCGTCGAGCGCGGCTCCGCCGAACTCGTTTTGATCGCCGAGGACGTCCAGCCCGAGGAGATCGTCATGCACATCCCCGAACTCGCAGACGAGAAAGGGGTTCCGTTCATCTTCGTCGAACAGCAGGACGACCTCGGTCACGCTGCTGGCCTCGAAGTCGGTTCGGCTGCCGCCGCCATCGTCGACGCCGGCGAGGCCGACGCCGACGTCGAGGACATCGCCGACAAGGTCGAGGAGCTTCGGTGAGGTGACGACGGATGAGTGCTGAGGAATCCGAAGGCAGCGGTTCCACGCCCGCCGAGGTCATCGAGATCGTCGGCAAGACGGGGATGCACGGCGAGGCCATGCAGGTCAAGTGCCGCATCGGCGAGGGCGAGAACCAGGGGCGTATCATCACCCGAAACGTGCTCGGACCGGTCCGAGAGGGCGACGTGCTCCAGCTGCGTGAGACCGCCCGCGAGGCCGACTCGATCGGAGGGCAGTAACGATGCCCCGAACACGCGAATGTGACTACTGCGGGGCCGACATCGAACCCGGGACGGGCACGATGTTCGTCCGCAACAACGGAGCGACGATCCACTTCTGTTCCTCGAAGTGTGAGAACAACGCCGACCTGGGCCGCGAGGCCCGCAACCTCGGCTGGACCGAGGCCGGCCGCGAGGCCGACGCCGCGGAGACCGCCGCAGCCGAGACGGAAGCAGAGCGAACCGCCGCGGCCGAACCCGACTCCACCGAGGACGACGAACCGGCCGAAGGCGAAGAGTCCGACGCCGCACCGGATCTGGAAGCCGCCGAGGAAGCGGCTGAGGGGTCCGAGGCGGGTGACGACGAGGACAGCGAGGAAGCCGAGGACGACGAGGCAGAGGAGGCCGAAGCCTGATGTCCGACAGCGAGCGCACCTTCGTGATGGTCAAACCCGACGGCGTCCAGCGCGGCCTCATCGGGGACATCGTCTCCCGGTTCGAGGACCGCGGTCTGAAGCTCGTCGCGGGCAAGTTCATGCAGATCGACCAGGAACTCGCCGAAGAGCACTACGGCGAGCACGAGGACAAGCCGTTCTTCGACGGACTGGTCGAGTTCATCACCTCCGGTCCCGTCTTCGCGATGGTCTGGGAGGGTCAGGACGCGACCCGGCAGGTCCGTACCATGATGGGCGAGACCGACCCCGCCGAGTCCGCACCAGGGACCATCCGCGGTGACTACGGGCTCGACCTCGGTCGGAACGTCATCCACGGCTCCGACCACGAGGAGGAAGGCGCGAACGAACGCGAGATCGCGCTGTTCTTCGACGAGGAGGAACTCGTCGACTGGGAGCGTGTCGACGAGACCTGGCTGTACGAATAACCACCCACTGCGTTTCTGCGGTCTTCTCGCTGTGCCAGTCACAACGCCCATCAGCCGTCGGGTCCTACGGACGGATATGACGCGAACCCTCTACCAACTCGACGGCTGTCCGTACTGCGAGAAGGTCGCCGATCGGCTGGACGAACTCGGGATCGACTACGAGAGTGTCTGGGTCGACGCGCTCCATTCGGACCGTGACGAGGTCAAACGAGTGTCGGGCCAGCGGGGCGTCCCGGTCCTGATCGACGACGACTACGGCGTGACGATGGCCGAGTCCGAGAGGATCTTGCAGTTCGTCGAGCGAAGCTACGCCTGATCGCGGTCGTACGCGAGCACGGCACCGAGCGTTGCAAACAGCATCGGGAACACCAGGAACATGATCGCCGTGAAGTACAGATCGGGTTGTTGGGTGAGGAACCCGTCCGAACCGTTGATCGGGACCCGCTGGACAAACGTGACCGATCCCAGAATGCCGACGGCGAGGTAGCCGACGGTGAATCCGGCCCCGACGAGGCCGGCCTCGGTGAACCGACCGGTGGCCGGCGAGTCGCGATGACGCTCGAAGACAGCGCCTGCGATGACGAGCGAGACGACCGGGAGCAGGAAATAGACGAGTGGGTGTGTCGCTGCGCCGCCGCTGACCAGCGCGAGCCAGAGATCGTTCGAGAACGGCTCGGGGATCTGGACGTTCGGGACGGTCGCGGCCTGGACGATCCAGACGAAGTGGGCGTTAAACAGGATGTGTGCGTACTGGATGAGGACGGCCATCGTCGAGTCGATGATCGGTACCGAGCGATCGACCGACGACGGGCCGAGGACGAACAGCGCTGCGACGAGGAGATACTCGACCACGAAGGTCGCGACCGCTGCACCGGCAGCCCACGGCCACGGGAACTCCCGGAGGCTAGCCGCGAAGAAATGGTCGTCAGAACCTGACTCGGTAGCTCCGTCGTGTTCGGCTTGGGTCGTCACTGACTCAGCTACAGCATGGCGGAAAATGAGTCTGGTGGTGGTCGCGGTTATTCCTCGGACTCGAACTCCAGTGCCGCTCCGTTGATGCAGTAGCGCTTGCCGGTCGGTTCCGGACCGTCGTCGAAGACGTGTCCGAGGTGGCCGTCACAGGTCGCACAGACGACCTCTGTCCGCCGCATCCCGTGGCTCTCGTCGAGCCGTGTCTCGACGTTGCCCTCCTCGTAGATGTCCCAGAAGCTCGGCCATCCCGTCTCGGAGTCGAACTTCTCGTCGCTGTCGAACAGTTCCGCCCCACAGCCGGCACACGTGAACACGCCTTCGCCTTTTACGTCCAGTAGCTCACTACTGAACCGGGGTTCGGTGCCTGCTTCTCTGAGGATGCGGTACTCCTCGTCTGTGAGTATCTCGCGCCATTCCTCGTCGTTTTCCGGGATCTCACTCGCTTGTTCGCTCATACTCAGTATACGGTCCCGAGCGGTAAAAACATCCGGCGTGACCGACACTCGGTGTGAACCACTAGCAACTCGCTGGGCTACCGCTTGGAACCGTCCCGCGCCGCCGGGAAGGATCGAGACGAGGTCGACGATTCTTACGGGGGACTACAAGCAGCAGTATTGTCACACAGACACCCGTACGTCCTCTTCGGACCGATAATGGTATTCGAACCCGATCAGGTTTCGACAGTCTCCTTCGACTCGTACAGTACACTCGTCGACGTAGACGCCGCGGAAAACGCACTCGCTCGACGAGTCGACGATCCGGAGCTGGTCTCCAAACTCTGGCGTGCGCGCTCGCTCGAATACACGTTCGTAGCTACACAGATCGACGCGTACCAACCGTTCTACGAGATGAACCGGGACGCTCTCCAGTACGCACTCGACGCGTACGGTGTCGAGATCAGCGATGAGGCCCGAGACGAGATTCTCGCGGTGTACCACGAACTGGACGTCTTCGACGACGTCCGTGACGGGATCGAGCGGCTCCGGGACGCGGGATACGATTGCTACGTCCTGTCTAACGGCAACCCCGAGATGCTCGACGCGATGGTCGACCACGCCGATATCGGCGACATCCTCGAAGACACGATCAGTGCCGACGAAGTTCGGCTGTTCAAGCCTGCTCCCGGGCTCTATCGACACGCCGCTGGCCGGACCGGCACGCCGATCGACGAGATCGTCCACGTCACCGCTGGCTGGTTCGACGTGATGGGTGCACACCACGCCGGAATGCAGGCCGCATGGGTGGATCGGCAGTCGTCGCCCTGGGAGCCGTTCGGTCCCGAGCCGGATCTCACGATCGAGACGATACACGAACTCGCAGAGACGTTAGGAGCCTAACCTGAACCGAGGCTCGTGAGTTCCGGGAGAGCGGACCGAGCAGTTCGACCGCCCTCCTCGTCCGCTCGATCAGACCGTGTCGGTCAACAGCGGTGACGGCTGTGTCCTTCGTTCGCGAGTTCGTGGGCACGGACGTTCTCTCGCCGCGGAACGACCCGATAGGTGACGACTGGAATCGCAGCGAAACACGACCGGATCGTCCGGACACGGCGACGAGCCAGGCGCGTCGACGGCGTCGACGGGTGGTCCGGGTCTGCCGCGTGGACGGCGGCGTCGGCGTCGCCGTTGACGTGGACGGCACCGACCGCGGTTGCGATGGTCGACACCGTCCGCGCGGCTTCGACCAGTGCCCGGAGTTCGAGGGCCGAACTGGAGACGAACGCATCGATCGCTATCGACCGGGTCGCGACCGTCTCAGCGCCGTCGGTGACGACACAGCCCACTGCGGCGGAGGTCGGGGTCGTGTCGTCGTTCACGTATCGGAGACTCGCGTCGAACGACACCACAAGCGGACCGGTCGGTGGCCGAGCCATACGTCTCACTCTCCGCCCTCGGAAAAAACGCTCTCGGTGGCGCGGTAGCGCAGGCACTCCTGTAGGCTGTCAGTTTCACAAAGTATTCACCGACCGTTCCGGTAGGCTGGCACGTGACTCACCGATTGGTCCTCGCGTTCGGGTCACTCCTCGTACTCGCCGCCCTCGGCGGCTGCTCTGCGGCCGGTAACATCTCGATGACGCCGGTCGAAGACAGCGAGTCGCTGGCGGCCGAGGCGAGCCGTGACATCCCTGACGATCCGAACACGTACGACCGCCACCAGTACCGCGACATCGAACGAGCGATCCGGGCCGGTTCGGCGACGGTCAACGCGACACACTCGACAGTCGATCCGGGGCTGCCCTTCGAGTACGACGGTCGGTACTACAACGTCTCGACGGCCGTCGTCGGCCAGCAGTCGGGCTACGGGGGCGAGATCGGCATCGACTACAACACCAGTTCGGTCGACGGCCGGGTCGTCGCCTACGATCAGCTACCCGACTCCGACCGGCGTGCCCTCGAACCGCTGTTGGCGCCCCCTCGCGAGGGCGACGAGCCGGGGACCGACATCGACATCCCGGTCGCCTACACCGACCCGGAGGCAAACGCCTCGGTACTGGTCCCGAACCAGACCTACGACGGCGTTCGGTACCAGGGCGAGACGTACGCGATCACCGTCGACGTCGAACGGGCGACACTGGACACCTATCGGTACGACGCAACGCTGGTCGCGACAGGCAGCCAGGCGTATGCCCGGCAGTTGGACCGTCAGTACGCGTTCACGCTGTCGAACCTCTCGGAGAACGAGTCGGCGATCGTCGATCAGGCAGTTGGCGGGACACATTACGTCGAAGACGCCGGTGATCCCGGCTTCGAGTCGCTCGTCGACCGGTTCCGTCACCGACGCCCGGTGACAGTCTCCGAGTACGAAGGGTCCTGGCTCGTCCGCTACGACGGCCGTCGCTACTGGACGGAGCTTCGGTTCGGCCAGTACGTCCCGGAAGACGAACCGATCGTCGTGGCCACCGCGGACGATACAACCGGCTATCGTACCGATTGAGCCGGTCAGTAGTACCGGTTCCCCGACTTTCGAGAAATTTGAGACGTAGCAGCGTTCGTCAAATCATTCACGAATTGTCTCCTCGGAATTTCGACGTTGTGCTCGGATCTATGTGTAATTTACTACAAACGAGGATTAAATAGCCAGAATGAAGTATGATACAGCGACAATACCGGTGTATGGAACCGACGGCATCAGCTCCCGAGTCGACGCCCCTCGAAAAACATCTCGAGGCGGCACTTGAGAACGCCGAGAGCGACACGGTACGGTACCACCTGAGAGAGTCGCTCCAGATGGTGTACGGCCAAGCCGACGAGTAACCGACTCACACACCGTTGCTGGGGTACTCTCGGCACGAGTCGCGCTCTCGATCGTCGTCGATGCCACCCGTTCGATCGCTGCCAGGGCATCGCCACCGATCGCATCTCTCGGCGGCGTTCGACTCGGCACTCGCAATCCTCTTGGTTGTGAGTGCGGCCTTCGATCACTCCGGCTGAGCAGTCGGCGGTGGCGTGATGATCACGTGGTCGCGGACCGCTTCCAAGACGGTCGCAGGTAACTCGATGTGGCCCTCCGAGTCCTGCTCGGTCCCGAAGATCTCAGTTCGTTCGGTTTCGACGATCACCGACTCCAGCGAGCCGGTGGCGGGGTCGATCGTGATATTGTGCAGTCGGCCAACCTGTTGGCCGTCGGTACTCATCACCTGTTTTCCGGAGAGGGTACTCGCAAGCATCGGGGACACAGTCGCCACTGTGTTCGAGAGCCAAATAAAAGTATCCGGCCGTTTCAGGGTCCGGTAGTGATGCGGACCGGGGTGTCGGTTCACGGTACCGGCACACAGATCGGGACGCGATCGCGAAACCCGGCGTCCGCACGACAACTCACCCAAGCCAGGGGTGGGATTTGAACCCACGAACTCTCGATTACAAGTCGAGTGCTTGGACCACCCAAGCTCCCCTGGCACGTCGCACCCGGTAGTTTTGCGGGGACCATTTAGAGAGTATCGCTTTCGGTCGACTTCTCGAACGTGATCCGGTGTGGGGTGTACCCATGAGTCCGATAGAACCGGCGTGCCCGTTCGTTGTCCGCCATCGCCTCAAGCGAGACGACATCGACGCCACGGTCAGTCAGTTCGTTCTCGGCCGCGGCAAGGAGTTCGCTTCCGATGCCGTCGTCTCGGGCGGAGGGAACGACATAGAGGTTCTCGACGACACCGCGGACCACGTCCTGGTCGTACCGACCGGTTTCGATCGAGAACATGACGAAGCCGACGATCTCTTCGCCGGCGAGTGCGACCCACAGTCGGTCGCTGACCGCTCGCCGGACGACCACCTCACGGATCGAAGAGCGGTTCGAGTCGGCGGACAGATGGGAGCCGTGGGCGCGTTGATCCGCTGCCAGAGCGATCCAGAGGTCGACGATCGCGTCGGTGTCACCGCGCCGTGCGGGCCGGAGTTCCACACCGGTGGTCGGGCTGGCACCGAGAAAACGTTTGGCCCGCTATACGTTCCGACAGTCCGCACAGAGGAGTTGGCCGTTGAACGAGGCGAGGTTCCGGGTGAAGGTTCCGCAGGCCGAACAGATCCCCTGTTGTTCGAACCGGTCCTCGGCGGCGGTCGTAGCGCCGTCCACGGTGGCGGCCTGGCCGGCCGTGGCGACCTCCTGGCTGTCGGTGACCTGTTCTGTGTTCTCGCTTTCCATCCGTGCGGCCGCGAGCACGTCGTGCTCGGTGACGGTCCCGACCGGATCGCCGTCCTCCATCACGAGGAGCCACCCGGCGGACCACTCCAGCATCGTGTCACGCACGTCGGTAAGACGAGCATCGGGTGTGACGGAGGGAACGGACTCGACCATCGCGTCGCCGACCGTCGCATCGCTGGCGTCGTCGGTGTCGACGAGATGCCCGAGGAGATCCTGTTCGGTGACGACGCCGATCGGCTCGTTCCCTCGCAGGACGAGCGCCGTCGTCTCGTCTTCGCGAACCAGTAACTCGGCGGTTTCGTAGAGGTCGTCGGACTCGCTGGCGCCGACGAACTCACGGTTCATGACCTCTCGGGCGGTCACCGCAGTCTTCATGTGTGTCAATATCTCACGAGCTACCTAAAAGGTACCTCCACCACGCTTATGCTCCGCGGCGGCCTACGTTTCTAACTCCGATCGGCAAACGTGACTGGTTGGCCGGTCTCGCGACAGGCTTCGAGCGCGTGTTTCGCGTCCATGCCCGCGGTGGCGGCGTCTCGGCCACGGCCGACACCGACCTTGAGTTCGACACCGACGGACTCCTGTACGTGGTCGATCGCGTCGCGGTAGTCCTCGCGGTCCAGCGCCGAGCAGACGGCGATGATGTTGTCCCCACCGACGAAAAACGACAGGGAATCGTGAGCGAGGCGCATGTACTTCATCAGCGTCGCGTACCCCTGTTCGATCTGGATGAACGTGTCGAACTCGTTGAGCTGGTCGGTGTATTTCCCGGTCGCGTCGTCGACGTCGAAGTGAGCGAGTTGCACGTCGGTCGGTGTCCGATCCTCAGGGGGGAGGATATCCGTCTTGAGGACTTCCCGACGGCCCTCGTCCTGTGCGCTCCCGGCCTGCTGGAGTCGTTCGGTCGCAGTACCCAGCGCGTCCGCTGGCGTGTCGGCGGTCGCTACCGAGAGGCTCATCGAGACAGGGTAGCGGTTCCCGACGGACTCCTGGATGCGTGCGTGGTCGTTCCGGTCCAGTCCGTTGGTGACGGCGACCATGTTGTCGAACCGTGAGAAAAAGAGGTAGCCGTCGCGGTTGCCAAACAGTTGCGCCAGATCGGCGTACAACCGTGACTGGAGTGTCTGAAGGTCGACCTCGCGCCTCGGCTCCGGCGTAACCGTCCAGGGACCGTAGTTATCGATCTGGACGTGAGTTACCTGCGTGTTCGTCACTGTCGGTCGGTAGTTGGGACCCACACAGTATCGGTCTGTCGGAACAGCGTCAGTCGGCGACCGACAGTAGGTCGGGCCGTTGGAGTTCGACGGTGCCTTTCAGTGAGTCGTATGCGACGATTCCCGTCGCCGTCAGCCGCGGAATATGTTCCTCGTACAGTTCCCTCCGGAGTTCCTCGACAGCCTCTTGGTCGACGCTCGCAGGCGATTGGTCCCGCTCAGCGGCCAACACGGCGGCTGCGAGGTCCGCGACGATCACGGGGTCGTCCCGTTCACGGAGAATTTCGAGCGCCCGCCGGCGGCGATCGTGGGCCAACAGGTCCGCGACGACGTAGTCGGGCAGTTGCGTCGGCCGTTCCGTCCCGTTCGAGCTACGTGTGGCCATGGTCGCCACTACAACGGCCCGGTACAAGTATGTGTCGTGTTCTCACACCACGCGATAGTCAGGCGTGGGAGAGCCGATACGGCCACCAGTCCGCTTCTCGCAGGGCCTCGCCCAGGGCCGTATGGAAGTCCGGGAAGTCCTGAAACTCCTCCTGGTCGACGTATTCGAAGATGTCGGCGACGCTGACGACGGTCTCGTAGTCGATACGGACCGGGTGATCGCCGTACTGGTCGACGTAGTCCGCGGCCGAGAGGGGGAAATCCTCCTCTTCGTCGATTTTCTTCGCGAGCACTGCGTGTCCGTACTTGCGGCGTCCTTCGCTCCCCTCCTCTCCATCGGGATCGTGCGGCCAGTCCATGTCTGGACCTCAGGCCAGCGGGATAAAAAGAATTGCCTTCAGCGTCACCACCGGTTCGGGTCGGACCGACCGCCGGACCGTCCACTGCGCCACAGCAGGCCACCGATGAGCAAGAAGACGAGGACGCCGACGCCGACGCCGACGACGAGGACCGTCGGGATGCCGGCGACGGTGTCCGGGAGCGAACTGGGGAGCAGTCCGTCACCGGCGGGTCCGCCGCCGCCATCGCTCCCGCCCCCGCCGGACTGGGCCGTCGGTGTGGCAGTCGCCGTCGCGGGCGGTGTCTCCGTCGGCGCGGTCGGTGTCGGGGTCTGGACCTGGCTGTCGACGATCCGAACGACGCCGACGGCCTGCTCGTTCACCCCCACGTTGTAAGCGCCGGCCGAGCCAGTGACCGAGGAGAGCGTCACCGTCCGCTCCTCGCCGGGCTGGACGGTGACAGTCGTCTCGTTGACCGGTTCGTCGTCCAGCATCATCGTCGCCTCGTAGTCGCCGGCGACCGCGCCGTCGTTCGCGACAGTGGCCTCGACGATGATCCGCTGGCCTTCCGGAGCGTTTTCCGTGTCGAGCGCCGTCCCGGTGATCGAGAACGCGGGCGACATCCTCCCGAGGGCGAACGTCGTGCCGTTGGGGACGGTCCCCTCGTAGACGAGTACCGCTGTCTGGCGGTCGACGATTCTCGTTTCGACCCGTTGCCACCGACCGTCCTCGTAGCTGTACAGTGAGACGTTCTCCGGGGCGAGTCCGAGCGATTGGAGCCGTGATTGGTTGACCGCTACTCTCGCCGTGGTCGACTGGACAGTAGCCGACGACGAGACGGAGACGACCCCGGCGACGGTCGCGTCCGAGGAGGGAATCGGGACCGGCGCGTCCGTCGGATCGGTGTATTCGGTGACGGTCTGTTCGAAGCGGGAGTCCGACGTCGTCACGTTCCACTGCCGGAGGCTCAGTGATCGGTTCGTGGCTGCCGGTACCGACACGCTGTGTGTCGACCGACGCGGGACCCCGTCGACGCGGACGGCCAAGCGACGCTGACTCTCCGTTCGGGACTCGACTGTCGCGAGCGTCCGCGTCACCCGGACGTACCCCGCGAGTTCGTCGTCGGCACGGAGTTCGTACACTCCTGGCTGTTGGAAGCTAACGTTCGTCGAGATCCGTTCCCGTTCGTCCGCTGGGACGACGACCCGTTCTGTCGTGATCGTGCTCCCGTTACGCGTAAACTCGACCGTGTGGCCGCCTTGCGACGTTCCGAGGTTGCCGACGACCGCCGTGACGGTGACGCTCTCCCCGACCAGTACCGACGACTGACCGACACTCGCGTCGGCGACGTACGTGCTCGGTACGGCAGCTGCCGGTGTCGAGGCGACTCCCGCGAGCGCGAGTGCGGCGACACAGACAGCAGCGAGACCGATCGCCGCTGCCGAGGACCGTTGCTGGTGCTCCATCGACTGTGTCTGACCAACACCAGCGGCATAAAACTGCACAGTTGTTATCTAACGGACAATTCCGCAGGGGGCGTCGCCGCCGACCGGATCAACGGGCGACTACGGGTCAGTACTGACGGTTCACGACACAGCGCGGCGAAGCGGTGGGACTGGGATTTGAACCCAGGAACCTTACGGTACCTGCTTTCAAGGCAGGCGCAATAGGCCGCTCTGCCATCCCACCGCGGTCGGCACTTGCGTGTGACTCCTCTAAGGCCTGTCGGTTCACCGGACGAGCGAGAGGTCGTCGCCGTCGATATCTAGGGTGAGACCGAGGTCCGCCAGACACTCCGTCGTCCGGGGTGGAACGAGTCGTTCGGCCCGCTGGCGGGCGTTGAGCAGCGGGATGACGCTCCGGAGGTCGCTGGGCCGAGCGACGACCGGATCGCTCGGGAGGAAATCGACCCCCAGGCCGGCCGCTCTGGCGCGGTCGGTCAGCGTCTCGACCGCCGGTGTCGCGTAGGCGTCCTCGAAATCGATGGTATCGGAGAAGGCAGCGTAGTAGACCCGTCCCTCCGTCGACGGACCGAGCACGACTTCGCTGGAGCGGAGCTTCATCGCCGCGCTGTCGATGCGCTTCCGGGAGAGCAATGCCCCAGTCGGATCCACAGCCGCGGCGGTGGTGACGTTCTCCTCTTCGAGGAGGTAGGTGACGGTGTTGCCGACGCGGCCGGCAAACGTCTCCCCGACCTGGACCTCGTACCGAGCCTCGTCCGGCGAGGCCAGCGCCGGCTCAAGAACCTCCCGGAGGGACTGTTCCGGGTCTACGTCCGCCGGGACCTGATCGGCCGGCCGGTAGTTCACGAGGAGTTCGCCGCCGCTGTCCTCGACGGCACGACAGATGTCACGTACCATCGCGGAGTAGAGGTCGGCCGCCTCGCCAGCGTCGAGAAGCCCCCCGGAGAACCGTTCGAGCACGGCCCCCTCGACGGGTGGGTCCACCAGGACTGCAACAGTCGTCATACCCGCTCCTCCGACCGTCTCGGGTTTGTCGGTTACGTTCGTGGCCGGGTGGGCGCTCCGCTGGCGCTCCGAGTACGTCCGGGTCGGTCAGTCTATCTGCCCCGACGGCCCTTCGTCTGTCGGTAGTCGGTGCCCAGGATCTCGCTGAACGCGTCGAGGAAGGCGGTCCGTTGTTCGTCGGATTGCTCGGCCGGCGTCATCATCGGGAGGAGTTCGAAGCCCCGACCGCGGATCGTCGTGGCGTGCCGTTCGGTCACGTCGAGTTCGTCCGCGCTCATCGTCGTGTACTCGAAGGCGAGCGCTTCCAGCGCCCGCTGACCCACCGGGAGCAGTAGCTCCGGGTTGATCATCCGGATCTCGCTGTTGAGATACAGTTCGCAGTTCCGGACTTCCTCGTCGGTGGCCCCACGTTCTGGATGCCGACAGCGGGTGACGTACGTCAGGAAGGCGTTGTCCAGCGTCGGCTCCGCGGCGTCGGGATCGTCGCACATGTCGACTGCCGAGAGGATGTCCAGCAGGCCGCGCTCCTGCTCGCCCGTGAACGGGACGCCGGACTCGTCGGCCGTCGCGCTGGGGGCCTCCCCGAGGACGAGAAACTCCGCGCTCACGTCGCCGTAGCCGTGGACGACGCTCTGACGGCTCTCACAGAGGGCCTCGCAGTTCTGGCAGTCCTCGTCCATCCCGAAGGGGTTGGACGCTTCCTCCTGGTTGGCGTCCATCTCAGTCCTCGTCGACGGTGGTCGCGCGGGTGTCCGCGTCCTCGGGGTCGTTCTGCGGACTGGACGGGTGGTAGTCGGTGTCGTACTCGCCGGACCGGTCGTCGAGTCGGTCGGGGTTGATCCGCCCGCCGAGCAGCATGAAATCCAGGACCGTACAGTACAGCATCGCCTCGACGACGGGGACCGCACGCGGCGGCAGGACGGGGTCGTGTCGACCCGTGACGGTGATCTCTTTCTCCTCGCGGCTCTCCCAGTCGACGGTCTTCTGGGTCTTGGGGATCGAGACCGGTGGATGCCAGGTCACCTCGCCGTAGATCGGTTGCCCGGTCGTGATGCCGCCCTGGATGCCGCCGTGGTCGTTGCCCTCCGGGACGGGATGGCCGTCGTCGTCGAACTCCCAGTCCTCGTTGTACTCGCTGCCTTTCGTCGTGCGGGCCTCGCGCCCGATCCCGTACTCGAAGTCGTTGACCGCGGGGATGGAGTACATCGCCTGGGCGAGCCGGGAGGGGAAGCTATCGAACCGCGGCGCACCGAGACCGGACGGGACGCCGCGACACTCGAAGTAGATGGCACCGCCGATGGAGTCGCCCTCCTTCTGGTGTTTGTCGGCCAGCGCCCGCATCTCCTCGGCCGCGTCGGGGTCCGCACAGCGGACCTCGTTCTCCTCGCTGTGTTCGAGCATGTCCTCGAAGCTGACGGGGCCGGACTCGACGTCGCCGATCTGACAGACGTGGGCCTTAATCTGTACGTCGTAGTCGGACTGAGCGAGCACCTGCTTCGCGATGCCGCCGGCAGCCACCCAGTTGACCGTCTCGCGGGCCGACGAGCGGCCGCCCCCGCCCCAGTTGCGCGTCCCGAACTTCGCCGAGTAGGTGTAGTCGCCGTGGGAGGGTCGCGGTGCCGTGATGAACGGCTCGTACTTGCCCGAGCGGGCGTCCTTGTTCTGGATGACCAACCCCACGGGCGTGCCCGTGGTGTAACCGTCCTGGATGCCGGAGTTGATCGAGACCTTGTCCGGTTCGCCCCGGGAGGTCGTGATCATCGATTGCCCGGGTTTCCGCCGGTCCAGGTCCGTCTGGATGTCCTCCTCGGAGAGTTCGACTCCTGCGGGGACACCGGAGACGACACACCCCATCGCCTCCCCGTGTGATTCGCCGTAGGTCGTCATGCGGAAGAGACGACCGAACTCGTTGCCGTTCATTACGAACGTCTGGGGGACGGGGGCATTTGAACCTTGTAGATGTACTGGCTACGCCGTCGGCGCCTGCGGCTCGTCTATCACTTGTTCGACAGTCCTGTGGAGGTAGCGGTACCCCCGTGGGAGCGTCCGTTTTGTCACGACCGCTTCGATGGGCGGTGCCTCGGCCGTCAGCACGGCGTCCGGTACCTCCCAACTGTGGAGGACGATCGGGAGGTCGTGACCCGCCTCGCGGAGCGAGCGGGCGACGGAGAGCCCGGTCGTCGAGCCGAGCCGCTGTGCCGTCACCAGACAGTCGGCCCCGTCCGATTCGACGCGGGCCCGTGCCTCCGCCGAGTCCGCCGTCACCGACGGCTCGAACCACTCGGGTTCGAGCGCCGCCGTCCGTTCGTAGAGGTCTAGTTGCGTCGTCTCACTGTCGAGGTAGAGGACTGTCGGAGTCCGTGTCACGTGGATGCCACCATTGTTTACAACACGTGTTGTACTATATTCTATCAGCGCATAATAGTTACTACATCAACAACAATCGTGTACGAGGCGCAGGCTGTGGGTTCGCGGTCGTCGGGGCGGAACGGCGGGAGACTGCGGCGCGGGAAACCGTCCGAACCAGCCCGCTCACTCGCTGCGGACGAGGGTCGCTCCCAGTTTCTCCAGGACCTCGAAGAAGTTCGGGAACGAGACGTCGACGTGTTCGGCACCGGTCACCGTCGTCTCGCCGTCGGCGACGAGGCCGGCGACGGCCAGGGACATGATGATCCGGTGGTCGGCCCGCCCGTCGACGGTCGCTCCCTGGAGGTCGGTGTCCTCGCCGTAGACGAGCAGTTCGTCCTCGCGCTCCTCGACCTCTGCACCCATCTTCGTGAGCGCTTCGGCCATCGCGCTCACGCGGTCGGTCTCCTTGTAGCGGACGTGCTCGGCGTCGGTGATCCGGGTGACGCCGTCGGCGGCCGCGCCCAGCGTCGCGATGGTCGGCAGGAGATCCGGCGTATCCTCGACGCCGACCTCGATCCCCGAGAGGTCGCTCCGACGGACGGTGATCTCGCCGGCGTCCTCGTTCCAGTCGAGGTCGGCACCCATCCGTTCGAGGATGTCGACGATGGCGGTATCGCCCTGTGCGCTCGGCACTGCCGAGGTGACGACCACTTCCTCGTCGGCCGCCAACGCGCCCATCGCCAGGAGGTAGCTGATCGATGAGAAGTCGCCGGGGACGTGGTACTCGCCGCCCTCGGGTGCGTACCTCTGGCCCCCGGCGACGCTGTAGCCCTCGGCGGTCTTCTCGGCGTCGACGCCGTAGGCGTCCAGCACTTCCAGCGTGATGTCGACGTACGGCGAGGACTTCAGGCCGGTCGTCAGTTCGACGTCGATGCCCTCGTCGGTGACCGCACCGGCCATCAACAGCGCGGTGATGTACTGCGAGGAGACGTCGCCGGGGATCGCGACGTGGCCGCCGTCGATCCCGTCGCCGACGACCAGCGGCGCCTGCTCGTTCCGTCGGGTGCTCTCGGCGCGGCCGCCCAGTTGCTCGATGGCGTCGAGCAACGCGCCCTGTGGGCGGGAGCGGAGGGAATCGTCGCCGGTCAGCACCGTCAGATCGTCCCCGAGGGCGGCCGTCGCGGTGACCAGGCGGGTCGTCGTCCCGCTGTTGGCACAGTCGATGACGTCGTCGGGGGTCTCGGGACGGCCGTCGAAGCCCTCGACGGTCAGGGCCCCCTCGTCCGCGGCGAGGTCGGTACTGCCGCCGTAGGCCGTGACGGCCCGCATCGTCGCCCGTGTGTCGGCACTGACCAGCGGGTCGGTGACCACGGCGCCGTCGGCGTAGCCGGCGGCCAGGATCGCGCGGTGCGTGTAGCTCTTCGACGGCGGGGCCTGTGCGGTCCCGTCGACCGTCGATTCGCCGATAGTAACGTCCATGCTGGGGGCGTTGCGGCCGGGCGACAAGAGGCTACCGTTCCCGGGGATTGTCCCCCAGAAGACACTTCACCCAGCCTCGGTAACCGTCGAGTGTGCGCCGCCGCGACCTCCTCGCGGCGGGTGCGACTGCCCTCTCGACCGCCGTCGCCGGCTGTTCGAGCGACACGACGTACACCGGGTCGTTCGAACGGCCCACAGACCGGTGGCCCGCCGCCGGCTACGGCCCCGCCGGCACCAGTCACGCACCCGCCGGCCCCGACGGCCCGACCGAACAGTGGACGCTCGACCGCGAAGCGATGGACCCGCCGTTGTACGGCTACCTCGGAGAGCCTGCCGTCGGCGACGCGGTTTACGTCGCCGGGATGGCCAGGGGGTACTTCGACGCCGACAGACGCGACAGCGTCCTGGCCGCCCTCTCACCCGAGACCGGGGAGCCGTTGTGGACCCACACCGTCACCGCAGGGATCACTGGCGCGCCCGCGACAGTCGGTTCGACGGTCGTCGTCGGTACGTCCGACGGCCGCCTGCTCGCAGTCGAGGACGGCGAGGGCGTCTGGACGGCCCAACTCGACGGGGCTGGGCTGACCCCCGCCGTCTTCGGCGACAGGTTCTACGTCCCCGACGGGAGCGGTGCGCTTCACTGCATCGACCGGTCGGGGTCGGCACGCTGGACCGCTTCCCGGAGCAACCCGCTCGACGGACTGCTTGGCGACGACGATCCGATCCGTGGGGCGGTTCCGGCCGTCGACAGCGAACGAGTCTACGCCGCGTTCAGCACCGGAGACCGAGACACGTCGGTCGTCGCCGCCTTCGACCACTCCGGCCTGCGGAAGTGGCGTCTCGAACTCCAGTCCCAAACGGGATACGACGTGGGGCCTCGGGGACTCGCTCTCGCGGACGGAACGCTGTACCTCTCTCACGGCGGGACCGTCACCGCGGTCGACGCCGCTGGGGAACTCGACTGGGAGTTCGTCACGGGCTATGACAGCGCCGGGCCGCCGGCGACCGACGGCGACCGCGTCTACGTCGCCGCGAAGAACCTCTACGCGCTGGATACCGCCGACGGGACGGAGCGCTGGCGCGTGGTCAACGAGTCGGTTCCACAGAGTACCTCCGACATCAACGGCGTCCCGTTCCTGGCACGCCCCGCTATCGCCGACGGGACAGTTTACTTCCGGGCGGCGGGGTTCGACCCGGAGGACGGGTCGCGTCGCTGGGGGAGCGACGCCGATAGCTGGGCCGACTCGGGGGAGTACTTCACCGACCCGTACGACCGCGTCCCGATGGCGAACCTCGCCCTCACGGCGGACGGCCTCTACCTGACACACGCGGTTCGGGGGGTCCAGAAGTTCGCATGACCGACCGGACCCGCCGGGAGGTGCTCGGCTCGCTCGGCGCTGCCGGTATTGCGGGTGTTGCCGGCTGTTCCGCCATCGGATCGGAGTCCACCGACAACTCCGATCAGGTCGGGTCGTGCCCCGAGTACGACCCCTCGGTCTCGGCGACGGCGGGGTGGACGACACGGTTGGGCGGTCGGCGGGGGACCGCCACGGTCCCGGCGGAGGCGATGCCCGGGCCGGAACCGTCCCACGACTGGACCTTCGAGTTCGAGACCGCGATCGGCCACCACACGCCGATCGTCGTCGACGGAACTGTCTACGTCAGCGACCTGGATACGACCATGTGGGCGCTCGACGCGTCGTCGGGAGACCTGCGCTGGGAGACGAGGGTTCCCGAGTTCCCGGGTGCGCCGGCAGTCGCCGACGGAACGCTCGTCTACTTCGCGGATCGGGACGTCAGAGCCCTCGACGCGGCCACCGGGGAGACGCTGTGGACGGCATTGGAGACCGGTGGCCGGCTCCTCGACGCTCGCCCGGTCATCGCTGACGGGACGGCCTACGTTCAGGTCGGCGTCGCGACCCACGCGCTCGACCTGGCGACCGGCCAGACGGAGTGGCGATACGCGACCGGACTGGAGTCGGACGCGACGCCGGCGGTCGCCGACGGGACCGTCTTCGTCGGCGGGAACGATACCTACATCCGGGCGCTCTCGGCGGCCGACGGGAGCCAGCGGTGGCGCTACAAGGCCGACCACCGGATCGACGCCAACGTCAGCGTCGGCGGTGGTCGGGTTTTCGCAGGCTCCCGGGACGGCGTCGTCGTCGCGCTGGACGCCGCCGACGGGAGCCGACAGTGGCGCTATCGGCTCCCGACGGAGGACGGCGATCGGCTGGTACCGGAGACGGTGACTACCGACGGCAGCCGGGTGTACGTCACCGCCGGGGAGTCCCTCCATACCCTCGCAGTCGCGGACGGGACGGTCTGTTGGTCGAGACCCGATCTCAACGGCGGTTACAACGCCGGCGTCGCCGTCGGTGACGGCCGGCTGTACGCCGCCACCGACGATCGCGAAGGCCGGTTCGTGACGCTCGACCCCGCGACGGGTGACCGGCTCGCGACGTGGGGGATGGAGGAGGCGTACTTCGAGAGCGGTCCGGCGGTGGTCGACGGGGCCGTGTACACGACCGGTCACACCGGAATCGGGCGGTTCAGCTAGCGGTAGCTCTTTGCCGCCGACGCTCCGAGACGTGGGTATGGACCCCGATCTCTCGCGACTGGACGACTATCTCGACGAGACCGGTGTGGACGGCTATCTCGTCGACGCCGACTCGGAGCTGTCCGACCAGTACTACCTCTCGGGTTTCGACGCGCCAGACCCGTTCGTGACGCTGTACGACGGCGAGACACACCTGCTGTTCCCGCGGAGCCTGGAGTTCGGTCGAGCGAAACGGGAGTCCCGTGCCGACACCGTCGAGCGGTACGTCGACTTCGACCACCAGCGGCTGGTCGGGGAACACGGCCCCGACGAGGCTGTCTCGCACGTCCTCGCGGCGTTTCTCGACAGCTACGACGTGGAGTCGGTTGCCGTCCCGTCACGGTTCCCGCTCCGAACCGCCGACGGGCTCCGGGACCGGGGGAAGACCGTCACCGCCGACACGGATAGCGTGGTTACCGAAATCCGGGCGACGAAGACCGGGACCGAACTCGACCACGTCCGGACGGCCCAGCGGGCCAACGAGGCGGCGATGGCCGCCGCGGAGGACCTCGTCGCCGGCGCGGACATCGAGGACGGGACGCTGGTCCGGGACGGCGAGGCGCTGACCAGCGAGGCGGTCAAAGAGGAGATCGAGGTGACGCTGTTGCGCCACGGCTGTGCGCTGGACGAGACGATCGTCGCCTGCGGGGCCGACGCGGCGGACCCCCACGACCGCGGGAGCGGCCCGCTGTCGGCTCACGAACCGATCATCGTCGACATCTTCCCGCAGGACAAGTCCACGAAGTACCACGCGGATATGACACGGACGTTCCTGCGTGGCGAGCCGAGCGACGAGATCCGCGAGTGGTACGACCTGACCGAGCGGGCGAAGGCCGCTGCCTTCGACGCACTCGAACCCGGTGCCACGGGCGCGGATGTCCACGACGCTGTCTGTGATGTCTACGAGGAGGCCGGCGAACCGACGCTTCGAAGCGACGAACGCACCGAGACGGGGTTCATCCACAGCACCGGCCACGGCGTCGGACTGGATGTCCACGAACTCCCGCGGCTCTCGCCGAACGGCGGGGAGTTGCGGCCGGGCCACGTCGTCACCATCGAACCGGGGATGTACGATCCCGAGATCGGCGGTGTCCGCATCGAGGACATCGCCGTGGTCACCGAGGACGGTTACGAGAACTTCACGGAGTACGAGCAGACGCTGGTCGTCTGACCAGTTGTCACGGGGTGTGTGAACGCGCCACAGAATACATCATGAACTTTTATTATATATGGGCCGAAAGTGGGTGGTACCCGATGCTTGTACCCAAAGTACGCTCGCTGCCGACACGCCCGGAACCGACCACCGACTACACGATGCGACCCACACGACCCCCAGGATGACGACACGAATCACGACACCTACCGACGACGAATCGTACCCGACTACGACCCGCCTCGGCGACACCGACCGGAGCGACCGGGCGCCGATGATGTTCTCGCCGACCAGTACCGCCGCCATGGGACAGTTCGACACCGAAGCCGACGAGCCACAGTAACAGAACGCATTTGGCTGGGGCGGTCGTCCTCCCACCATGGCCGACTACACGACCGTCTCGATCCCGAAAGACCTCGCTGACCGCGTCGACGAGACAATCGAAGGGACGAGTTTCTCCAGTACCTCTGATCTCGTCCGGTTCCTCCTGCGAAGTATCGTCGTCCAACACCAGCGCCAGGGCGAACTCACTGAAGCGGAGTTCCAGGATATCGCGGACGAACTACGGGACCTGGGCTACCTGGAGTAACTACGCCGGATACCGCTCGGGCGGTTCGATGTCGAGGACCTCGACCGTCTGTTCGCGGCCCGAGCGGTCGTACGCGCCGAAGGCACCCTCGTTCCACGGTGGGATCCCGACGAAGACGACCTCGTGGAGGTCGTCGGTCACGTCGACGCCCATCCGTCCGCTCGGGTGGGAGACGAACCGACCCTGTGTCTGTCCGGCCGGCGTCCCCAGGTCCATCCCGAAGACCGCGTTGACGGAACTGCCCGCGGAGGGCAGATAGAAGTCGGTAAACACCGGTGTCTCCGGCGGGAGATCGTTGTCGGGAAGCTCCCCGGCCTCCGTGATCGCCAGCGAGATCGTCACGGAGTCGGGTTCCGCGTCGCTCGCCATCTGTAACAACGTCTCGACCAGACCGCGAGTGACGTACACCACAGTCGACGTTCGGGTGGCACGGCTAAAACCCCGTCGCCGGCCCTACCCGAAGAGCAGCGATTTGGCCGTCTTGGCGTAGAGGCTCGGTGTCCGACTGCGGGACCCACGGACAGCGTAGGCCAGCGCCTCCGTGGCGTCTTCCATGATACCGTGGCCGTGCCCGACCAGGAGTCGGTCCGGGTCGAGGCGCGTGAGCTTCTTGGGCGGGAGCAGCCGCAACATCGGGTGGACGCCCAACCGCTCGCTCTCGGCCAGGAAGAACGAGGCGGTCCCGACGGACTCGGGGACGACGAGCGTGTCGTCCTCGTCGCCGTAGAGGGCCGCCTCTTGCCAGAACGGGTTGTTCCGTAGCTCGTGGACGCCGTAGTCGGTCCCGGGGAGTTGCCTGTGGATGCGCTCGACAGGGGCGTCGAGGTCGCTCTCGACGCCGGACATCCACTCGGGGACGTAGACGGGAACGTCGTGGCGGTTCGCGACGGTGTCGGTGTCGCGCTTGTGGCGGTCCAGCAGGAGGACCGTCCCTGCCACCTCCCCGTACTCGGCGAACAGGTCGTCGATACCGTCCGCGTCGACCGGGTCGACGACGAACACGCCAGCGTCGGTCGCTAAGACGTGGCTAGCCCGTAGCATCTCCTCGTGCGGGTACGCGAACCAGCTCGCCCCGCGATCCCAGCGGTTCGTCACTTCCCAGCTCGTCGCCGTGCCCGAACCTTTCATCGGCATACCGTCTCTGAGGCTTTGAGGCTCTTAAGCCCGTTCACCCCAGTGGCACCGAACCGCCTCAGAGCCGGTCGGAGTCGATCTCGACGCCGGGGGGCGTGACCACCAGGAACCCACGGAAGTGCATCAGTTCCCCGCCGGCTTCCTTGACCGGGCGGGCGAACCCGGCTGCCAGTTGGTTCAGATCGCCGTCGACGTTCAGAACGAGGACTGCACCGTCTTCGACGGTCTCGATCCACTCGGCGTCGGGCGTCGTCCCGTCGAGGACGCCAAGCACTACGCGGTCGCTGTTGGTACCGTCCCCGCCCTCGTCCATCTGGTCCTCGACGGCTTGCAGGTCGAGCCCCTCGAAATCGCTCATGGGGGAGGGTTGACGGGCGGAGAGAAAAATCCTCCCCACGCCGAGGCAGTTTTCATCGTGGGCGGTAAACACCCGAGTATGCTCTCGACGCCCGCGTGGCTCACGCTGGAGGCGAAGGACCCGGACCGGCTGACGGCCTTCTACGAGGCGTTCCTGGAACTCGACGTCGTCTCCGAGTCCGAGCAGGAGGCCGTACTCTCGGCCGGCGAGACGGCCCTCCGGTTGCGCGCGCCCGGTGAGGTCCCTCGGGGTGGGCTCCACACCCACTACGCGCTGACGGTGGCCGAGGGGGAGTACGACGACTGGTACGACAGCCTCGACGAGCGGTTCGATCTCGTCGAACACACCTTCGGCGACCAGCGGTCGCTGTACTTCTACGACCCCGAGGGGAACTGCGTCGAGTTGGGCGAGCGCCCCGGCGCGCCCGGGGGTGTCTCCGACCTCTTCGAACTCGTCCTCGAAGTCGAGGAGTTAGCCGGGGCCGTCGAGTTCTACGCCGACCTCGGGTTCGAGGTCGTCGACGACGGCCGCAAAGAGGGCCGTGTCCGGCTCTCGACGGGCGCGTTCGACCTGGAACTGTGGGCGCCGCGGCTGGGGATCGCCGACGCACGTGGCGGCGTCCACGTCGATTTCGGCGTCGTCGCGGAGGCCCCGGACTCGGTCGCCCGCGAGGTGGCCGACCGGGCGCGTTCGGTGACTGCAGTCGACGAGGGTGTCCGTATCCGCGATCCGGACGGCCACTACCTGACGCTGGTCGGAGCGTAGGCCCGTCGCCGACAGATCCGGGACCGATGGACAACTATAAGTACCGGAAGCGACCAGATACGGGTGATTATGTCCAACATTGAGGGCACGTCGGAATCTCCGGCGGATCGAGTTCTTCCAGGGCACACTGGATTCCACGTCTGAGATTACAGACGCACGGATTTTCGACACCACACTGCGTGACGGTGAGCAGTCGCCACGCACGTCGTTCAACTACGAGGACAAACGCGAGATCGCGGCGATTCTCGACGAGATGGGGACCCACGTCATCGAGGCAGGGTTCCCCGTCAACTCCGACGCGGAGTTCGAGGCCGTTCGCGACATCGCGGAAGCCACCCACGTGACGACGTGTGGGCTGGCGCGTGTGGTCGAGAAAGACATCGAGGCGGCCTTAGACTCCGGTGTGGATATGGTCCACACCTTCGTCTCGACGTCGGACGTACAGTTGCAGGATTCCATGCACGCGACCCGGCAGGAGGCGCTCGACACGGCCGTCGACTGTGTCGAGATGATCAAAGACGCCGGTGCCGAGTGCATGTTCTCGCCGATGGACGCCACTCGGACCGACGGGGAGTTCCTCCTGGAGGTCATCGAGGCGACCTCTGCGGCGGGCGCAGACTGGATCAACATCCCCGACACCTGTGGGGTCGCGACGCCGCGGCGGTTCTACGACCTCATCGAGGAGGTCGACGCACACACCGACGCCCGCATCGACGTGCACACGCACGACGACTTCGGGCTGGCGTCGGCGAACGCCATCTCCGGGTTCGAGGCGGGCGCGAGCCAAGCCCAGGTGTCGGTCAACGGCATCGGTGAACGGGCGGGGAACGCGGCCTACGAGGAGGTCGTGATGGCGCTGGAGTCGCTGTACGACGTCGACACCGGCATCGACACCACCCGGATCACCGAACTGTCCCGGATCGTCGAGGAGAAGTCCGACATCCCGGTGCCGGCGAACAAACCGGTCGTCGGCCGCAACGCCTTCTCCCACGAGAGCGGCATCCACGCCGCGGGCGTCATCGAGAACTCCGACACCTTCGAGCCCGGCGTCATGACCCCGGAGATGGTCGGCGCCGAGCGCGAACTGGTACTCGGAAAACACACGGGCGCTCACTCCGTGCGGGAACGGCTGATCGACGCCGGCTACGATCCGACCGACGCCGAAGTCCGCGAGGTGACCCGCCGCGTCAAGGAGTTCGGCGCGGAGGAACAGGTCACCATGACCGAACTGGAGCGATTCGCCAAAGAGGTCGGCGTCGAAGAGGAGACCGAGGAGGTCCGGGCGTAGGCCCATGTCCTCGTCGGTCGCAGTCCAACGCCAGCAGCCGCGGGTGAGTTCCCGCCGCTCGCCGTCCCGGGCCGTTCGTCAGCACCTCTCACAGAACGTTTATTATCCGGGGCGGAGTGGTACCGTACGTGATGACAGCGCGTGCTGGCCGCCGAGTCCGCTCGACTCCCAGCACCGCGTCCGTTCTTCTCGGCGAGGGTATTGTAGGGGCGCTATAGCCCCCACTACATCCCACACCGACGCCGATCGTATCGAAGTTCGATCCGACATCAGCGACACCACAATGCAGACTCCATTCACATCCACGACCGACCGACCCACAGGAGGGTACTCACCATGAGCGAACGCGCATCAGTTCGGAAAGAGGACGAACAGACAGAGACCGACGAGGAACAGGCACCGGTCACGACCGGTGCACAGTCGGTCGTCCGGGCACTCGAAAACGCCGGCGCGGAGTACATCTTCGGCGTCCAGGGTGGGGCGATCATGCCCGTCTACGACGCGTTGTACGACTCCGATATCACCCACGTGACGATGGCCCACGAGCAGGGCGCTTCCCACGCCGCCGACGCCTACGGCATCGTCTCGGGCGAACCGGGCGTCTGCTTCGCCACGTCCGGCCCGGGCGCGACCAACCTCGTCACCGGCATCGCCGACGCAAACATGGACTCGGACCCGATGATCGCGCTGACCGGCCAGGTCCCCACGGAGTTCGTCGGTAACGACGCATTCCAGGAGACCGACACCGTCGGCATCACCCAGCCGGTCACCAAGGAGAGCTACTTCGCGAGCCACTCCGACACCGTCGGCGACGACGTGAGCGAGGCGTTCGCGCTGGCCGACGCCGGCCGCCAGGGGCCGACCCTGGTCGATCTCCCGAAAGACATCACCCAGGGCGAGACCGACGTGGAACCGAAAGCGCCGGAGACGCCGGATACCTACGAAGTGCCCGAGGAAGCCGACGACGAGGCTGTCCAGGAAGCCGCTGAGGTCCTGTCCGACGCCGAGCGGCCGGTCATCCTGGCCGGCGGCGGCGTCATCAAGGCCAACGCCTCCAACGCCCTGCGTGAGTTCGCTACGGAGTACGAGATTCCGGTCATCACGACGATGCCCGGCATCGGAAGCTTCCCCGAGGACCACGAACTCTCCCTGGAGTGGGCCGGGATGCACGGCACCGGCTACGCCAACCTGGCGATCACGAACACCGACTGCATGCTGGCGATCGGGACCCGTTTCGACGACCGACTGACCGGCGGTGTCGACTCGTTTGCACCGGACGCCGACGTCATCCACGTCGACATCGACCCGGCGGAGATCAGCAAGAACATCTACGCCGACCACCCGCTGATCGGCGACGCGCGTCAGGTCCTTCGACAGTTGTTCGACGCCATGCCGCGGGCGCCCGACGCCGACGAGTGGCGCGAGCAGTGCCAGACGTGGAAAGCCGAGTACCCGATGAGCTACGACACGCCCGACGACGAGCCGCTGAAACCGCAGTACGTCGTCGAACACTTCTCGGACGTGACCGACGACGACACCATCGTCTGTACGGGCGTCGGGCAACACCAGATGTGGGCCTCCCAGTTCTGGGAGTTCACCGAACCCCGGACCTGGGTCTCCTCGCACGGCCTGGGGACGATGGGTTACGGCGTGCCCGCCGCGATCGGCGCGAAACTCGCTGCCCCAGACCAAGAGGTCGTCTGTTTCGACGGCGACGGCTCGTTCCTGATGACCGTCCAGGGACTGTCGGTCGCGGTCCGCGAGCAACTGGACATCACCTACGTCGTCCTCAACAACGAGGCCGTCGGGATGGTCCGCCAGTGGCAGGACGGCTTCTACGAGGGCCGTCGGATGGCCTCCGAGTACCCGTGGATCCCGCAGTTCGACAAGCTGGCCGAGGCCTTCGGTGCCGCCGGCTTCCGCCTGGAGGACTACGAGAACGTCGAAGAGACGATCGCCGCCGCACGCGACTACGACGGGCCGTCGGTCATCGACGCCCACATCGACCCCGGGGAAAACGTCTTCCCGATGGTGCCAAGCGGCGGTGACAACGGACTGTTCGCACTGAACGAGGACCACTTGGACGAGATCTAACGATGACTGGAGGAATGCCTGGCCCTGCGCCACACGACCGGATGCGCCCCGAGGGACGACGCAACTCCCAGGGGATTCGCGTCGACCCGGAAGCCGAAGCGACTCACGAACCACGACAGGCCGTGCTCTCGGCCCTCGTCAAACACCGGCCCGGCGTACTCGCCGAGGTCTCGGGGCTGTTCAGCCGACGGCAGTTCAACATCGAAAGCCTCACTGTCGGTCCGACGAGTGACGACAGTATAGCCCGGATGACGATCCTCATCGAGGAACCACGGCCGGGTATCGAACAGGCGAAGAAGCAACTGCAGAAGCTCGTGCCCGTCGTCTCGGTGATGGAACTGGAACCCGAGGCGCTCCGGCGGGAACTCGCGCTCATCAAGGTGGGCGGCGAGAAACCCGACGACGTCAACGCCGTCGCGGAGATGTACGACGGCCAGGCGGTCGACGCCTCGACCGACTCGGTGACCGTCGAGATCACGGGCAGCAAACAGAAGATCGACGCCGCCGTCGAGGCGTTCGAGCAGTTCGACGTACAGGAGATCGTTCGCACCGGGGCCGCCGCCTTAGAGCGTGGTCCCAAGACACTGGAGAAACATGACTGACATATCCGCACCCGTCTACTACGACGACGACGCCGACGTATCGACAATCGAAACCGAAACTGTCGCGGTACTGGGCTATGGCTCACAGGGCCACGCCCACGCACTGAACCTCAACGACTCCGGGATCGACGTGATCGTCGGTCTGCGCGAGGACTCCGATTCGTGGGCCGAGGCCGAGGACGCCGGCCTGCGCGTCGAGACCCCCGACGTGGCCGCCGCCGCGGCCGACCGCGTCGTGATGCTGGTTCCCGACACGATCCAGCCGGCGGTCTACGAAGCGATCAAGGACGGCCTGGAGGCCGGCGACACCCTCCAGTTCGCCCACGGATTCAACATCCACTACGGACAGATCGAGCCCGACGAGGACGTCGACGTGACGATGGTCGCGCCGAAGTCCCCGGGCCACCTGGTCCGGCGGACCTACGAGCGCGGCGAGGGAACGCCCGGCCTGATGGCGGTCTATCAGGACGCGACCGGCAACGCCGAAGCCGAGGCCCTGGCCTACGCGAAGGCGCTGGGCTGTACCCGAGCGGGCGTCATCGGGACGACCTTCCAGGAGGAAGTCGAGACCGACCTCTTCGGCGAGCAGGCCGTCCTCTGTGGCGGCGTCACCGAGATGGTCAAGGCCGGCTTCGAGACGCTGGTCGACGCCGGCTACGCGCCGGAGATGGCCTACTTCGAGTGTCTGAACGAACTCAAACTCATCGTCGATCTGATGTACGAGGGCGGCAACATGGAGATGTGGAACTCCGTCTCCGACACCGCCGAGTACGGCGGACTCACCCGCGGTGAGGAAGTCATCAACCGCGAGGGGATGGAAGAAATCCTCGAAGACGTCCAGAACGGCGAGTTCGCCCGGGAGTGGATCAACGAGAACCAGGCCAACCGGCCGTCCTACAAGCAGTACCGGGCCGCAGAGCAGAGCCACCAGGTCGAGCAGGTCGGCGGCGAACTGCGGAAACTGTTCGCCTGGGACGACGAGGAAGAAGCATCCGAAGAAGTACCCGCAGATGACTAATCACGGACGTAGCTCCGCCACAACGGAGATCACAGCATGAGCAACGGCACGCTGTACGACAAGGTGTGGGACCGACACAAAGTAACGACCCTGCCCAACGGGCAGGACCAGCTGTTCGTCGGCCTCCACCTCATCCACGAGGTCACGAGCCCGCAAGCGTTCGGGATGCTGAAAGAGCGCGGACTGGAAGTCGCACGCCCCGATCTGACTCACGCGACGGTCGACCACATCGTCCCGACGGCGAACCAGGACCGGCCCTACGCCGACGACGCGGCCGAACGGATGATGGCTGAACTGGAGGAGAACGTCCGGGACGCCGGTATCGAGTTCTCGGACCCGACGACCGGTAACCAGGGGATCGTCCACGTCATCGGGCCGGAGCAAGGGATCACCCAGCCCGGGAAGACCATCGTCTGTGGCGACAGCCACACCTCGACTCACGGCGCGTTCGGCGCGCTCGCGTTCGGGATCGGGACCAGCCAGATCCGGGACGTGCTGGCGACCCAGACGATCGCCATGGAGAAACAGAAGGTCCGGAAGATCGAGGTCAACGGCGAACTCGGCGAGGGCGTCGAGGCCAAGGACATCATCTTAGAGATCATCCGTCGGCTCGGGACCGAAGGCGGTGTCGGCTACGTCTACGAGTACGCCGGCGAAGCCATCGAGAACCTCGGGATGGAAGGACGGATGTCGATCTGTAACATGTCCATCGAGGGCGGCGCTCGCGCGGGCTACGTCAACCCCGACGAGACCACCTACGAGTGGCTCGAAGCGACCGACTACTTCCAGGAGAACCCCGAGAAGTTCGAGGAACTCAAACCGTACTGGGAGTCCATCCGATCCGACGAGGACGCCGAGTACGACGACGTCGTCGAGATCGACGCGAGCGAACTGGACCCCGTCGTCACCTGGGGGACCACGCCCGGCCAGGGCATCGGCATCGACGACCCGATTCCCGAGCCCGAATCGCTGGCCGACGACAAGGTCGACACCGCCCGCCGCGCACAGAAGCACATGCGCGTCGAACCCGGCGAGACCATGAACGGCTACGAGATCGACGTGGCGTTCCTGGGTTCCTGTACCAACGCCCGGCTGCCCGACCTGCGCCGCGCGGCCCGCATCGTCAAGGGCCGCGAAGTCGACGACGACGTGCGCGCGTTCGTCGTCCCCGGCAGCCAGCGCGTCCAACAGGCCGCCAAGGAGGAAGGGCTCAAGGACGTCTTCGAGGCGGCCGGCTTCGAGTGGCGTAACGCCGGCTGTTCGATGTGTCTGGGCATGAACGAGGACCAGCTGGAGGGGGACGAGGCCTGTGCCAGCTCCTCGAACCGGAACTTCGTCGGCCGCCAGGGTAGCAAGGACGGCCGGACGGTGCTGATGAACCCACGTATGGTGGCCGCGGCGGCCATCACCGGGGAGGTCTCCGACGTGCGCGATCTGAAGGAGGTGAACCTGGCGTGACCGACGCTACCGAGGAGATCCCCGAAGTCGATTACGTCGAGGGGAGCGGCATCCCGATCCGCGGGAACGACATCGACACCGACCAGATCATCCCCGCGCGGTTCATGAAGGTCGTCACCTTCGACGGCCTGGGCGAGTTCGCCTTCTTCGATCTGCGGTTCGACGACGAGGACAACCAGAAGGACCACCCGATGAACGAGGAGCGGTTCCAGGACGCCAACGTCATGGTCGTCAACAACAACTTCGGCTGTGGCTCCTCGCGCGAACACGCCCCCCAGGCGCTGATGCGCTGGGGCATCGACGCGATCATCGGCGAAGGGTTCGCCGAGATCTTCGCCGGGAACTGCCTGGCACTGGGGATTCCGACGGTGACCGCGGACCACGAGACGATCAACGCGCTCCAGCAGTGGGTCGAGGACAACCCCGACAAGGAGATCGAGGTCGACGTGGCCGCCGAGACCGTCAGGTACGGCGGCAACGAGATCTCCGTCAGCGTCGACGACGCCCAGCGGCAGGCGCTCGTCGAGGGGATCTGGGACACCACTGCGCTGATGAAGGCGAACCGGAACGCGATCGAGGAGACGGCGGCGAACCTGCCGTACCTCGACCAGACCCGGTCCGACGTCGAGGCTGACGACTGAATCGGGCCGTTTTTTCGAGTGGGACGGGTCGTGATGCAAAGACCCATCTACCGTCGGGTCGCCTCTCCGACATGGAGCGGATACGCGAGATCCACATCGCCCCGCTGGGTCACGAACGCGACCGCATCGTCGAGCCCATCCGGGAACACAACGCCGACACCGTCTACCTGCTCAACCAGAGCGAGCGCAGGCAGCGGTTCACGGCGTACCAGCAGGCGCTCGTCGAGGATCTCGAAGCCGATGGCATCAGTATCGACATCCACGAGACCGACCTCCACGATCTCTACGACGTGTTAGCGGTCGTGACGACGCTCACGGCCGATCACTCCGACGATATCGTCCGTGTCAACGTCTCCAGCGGCCCGAAACTGGCGGCGATCGGGAGCGCTATCGCCTGCATGGCGACGGCAGCGACGGCCTACTACGTCCACCCGGAGCGCCACGTTCCGCCGGTCGCCGAAGAACCGCTCACACGGGGAATGCAGAACGCGGAAGTGTTGCCGTCCTATCCGATCGAAACCATCTCCCGCGATCAGGTCGCGGTACTGGACTACCTCGACCGAACGAACTCCGAGAGCTACACCGCTAAAAAGAAAGACCTCATCGAGTTCGCCGAGGAAGCCGGCCTGGCGTTCATCGACGACGCCGACCCGGCCAACGACAAGGCGAAGTTCGCGCTGTTGAACGCGAACATCGTCGATCCGTTGATCGAGGACGGCTATATTGCCGTCCGCGAGGTCGGACGCACGAAACAGATCACGCTCACCGAGACCGGACGCAACGTCCTCCACGCGTTCCGTCACAAGCTCTGATCGGGCCACAGTCTGTCGCTTCGGTCCGTCGTCAACGGGGTTCAGATACTCCGCCGATGAAGAACGTTCCAATAGTATAGACTGTTTTGATACTATCAGTTGTATCGATAGTATCTGGATAGAACGTACATACTGATCCCTCGAATCAATGGATGCGCACGGGTCGGCGACGACCCGTCGTCGGGTGCCCACCCTCTTCGGCCCTCCAACGCGGGCACCCCGGCGGCGTCGCCACCCCGCGCCCGCTCTCACTGCGTGCGGTGGGAGTGTGCCTCTGACACGCACGACGGGCCTTCGCCCGAGGCCCGTTCGGTCCACTGACGGTCCCCCTGACGCTACGACGAGTCCAGTCGACCGCGGCGTTTTTCTCGATTCACCGTGAACTGCCGACAGTGACACAGCACGGTCCCCTGGTCCCGCTACTCGGCCTGCTACTCGGGGCGACTGTCGGCTCGCTCGTCCTCTGGATCGCACTCGACGCTCGGACCAGAGACGAGAACCCGCTTCTGTGGGGGCTCCTCTCTCTCCCACTGTACCCGGTATTCCCACTGGCGTTCTATCTACTGCGCCGTCGGAGTGCCCGCGTCCGTCTGCCCGACGGTCGGTATTACCTCGCCAGAGCGGCAGCCGTCGGGACCGTCCTCTCTCTGGCAGTCGCGGCCCTCGCAGCACCGCCGGACCCGTTCACCCTGGTTACGTACTGGCTCGTCGCCGCGCCGGTCGTCGTCGCGGGGCTGTACGTCTTCGATCGGCACCGCCGACAGGCACAGACGACGGGCGCGCTGTAAGGGGACCTACCCACGAACCAGGACCGCGGACCGCGGAAAACCGAACCACTTTCACTCTCCGCTCGTCTCTGCTGGAACATGACACACGAGATCGCCGTCATCCCCGGCGACGGGATCGGCCAGGAGGTCACGCCCGCTGCCGTCGAGGTACTGGAGGCAATCGAGACAGTCGACTTCGAGTTCGTCGAAGGCGACGCCGGTGACGCCGTCAAAGCCGAGACAGGGACGGCACTCCCCGAGGCGACCGCGGCGCTCGCTGCCGACGCCGATGCGACGCTGTTCGGTGCGGCCGGCGAGACGGCCGCGGACGTGATCCTCCCGCTGCGGCAGGTCGTCGGGTCGTTCGCCAACGTCCGCCCAGCGGTCGCGTACCCGGCACTCGACGCTGTCCAGCCCGACACCGACCTCGTGTTCATCCGGGAGAACACCGAAGGCGTCTACAAGGGCATCGAGAGCGAGATCACCGACGGTGTGACCACCTGTACCCGCGTCATCACCGAAGAAGCGTCAGAGAAGATCGCCGAGTTCGGCTTCGACTACGCCCGGCAGAACGGCTTCGACGACGTGACGATCGCCCACAAGGCAAACGTCATGCAGAAGACCGACGGTCTGTTCCTGGAGACGGCCGAGCGGGTCGGGGCGGATCTCGACGCGGAGTACGATACGGCCCTGATGGACGCGCTGGCGATGCATCTGGTGATGCATCCCGAGGACTACGGTGTGGTCGTCTGTCCGAATCTCGCGGGCGACATGCTCTCGGACCTGGCGGCGGGACTGGTCGGCGGGCTCGGTCTGCTCCCGTCGGCGAACGTCGGCGAGGAGAACGCGCTGTTCGAACCGGTCCACGGCTCCGCACCGGACATCGCGGGCGAAGGGATCGCCAACCCCTCGGCGATGGTCCTCTCGGCAGCGATGCTGCTGGATCACCTCGGATACGACGAAGAAGGGGATCGGGTCCGGGAGGCTGTCGAGACGGTGTTGGACGAGGGTCCCCGGACGCCGGATCTCGGTGGCGACGGCAGTACCGAGGAAGTCACCGCTGCGATCCTGGATGCGCTGTAACCGAGCAGAAACAGTCAGTATCCGATAGAAAAGCGTAAAACCGGAGCGAAACGATCACTAGCAAGAGGATGCTCCCGGCCGAGCGCAAACGGACGATCGTCCGACTGGTGACCGAGCGAGACGGCTGCTCAGTCGCGGAACTAGCGGCGGAACTGGATTTCTCGAAGGCGACGATCCGTCGGGACCTCCGGGACCTCGAAACCGAGGGTCGCATCGAGCGGTCCCACGGCGGCGCGGTTCCCAGTTCCTCCGTCGGCACCGAACGCTCGTACGACCAGCGGGAAGTCGAGAACCTCGACGCGAAACGTGCGATCGCCGGTCGGGCCAGCGAGGAGATCCGTGAAGACCACGTCGTCTTCTTCGACGCCGGGACGACGACGATGGAAGTCGCCCGCGCGGTCCCGGAGACGGAGTTCGTCGCCGCGACGAACATGCCGGAGTTAGCGACGGAGCTCTCCCGACGGGACCTGGAGGTGAAACTGACAGGCGGGACGTTGCGCGCTCGGACCCGGGCACTCGTCGGGCCGACGGCCGAAGCGTTCCTCGACCGGACGAACTTCGACCTGCTCGTGCTCGGGACGAACGCAGTCGATTCGACCGCGGGACTCTCGACACCGAACGAGGACGAAGCAGCCGTGAAGTCCCAGATGGTCGACCAAGCCTCCCGCGTGGTTCTGGTCGCCGACTGCTCGAAGTTCGGCGAGCGAAGCTTCGTCTCGTTTGCCGACCTGTCGGCGATCGATCTGCTCGTTACCGACCGCTCACCGACAGGCACGCTCGCGACAGCGTTCGACGACGCCGGCGTCACCGTCGAAGGAGTCAACGAATGATCGTCACAGTCACCTACAACCCAGCAGTCGACCAGACCGTCCAGTTCGACGAGCCGATGGAACCAGACCACGTCATGCGGGCCGAGAGTGCCCGCTACGACGCCGGCGGGAAGGGGATCAACGTCGCCCAGTTCCTCACTGCGATGGACAAACCCTGTGTCGCGACGGGACTGGCCGGTGGATTCACCGGTCGGTTCATCCGGGAGGACATGCAGTCCGGCGGGGTCGAGACCGACTTCACCGAGATCGAGGGGATAACGAGGCTGAACACGACCGCCATAGCCGACGACGAGGAGTTCAAACTCAATCTCAGCGGCCCGGCTGTCGACCGAGGTATCGTCGACGATGTCCTCGAACGCGTCCGCGCTCACGACCCCGACTGGGTGCTCGTCGGTGGGAGTCTCCCGCCGGGCCTGGAGATCGAAGACATCGACCGGATCGCGACCGGCGGCGACTGGGAGACGATCGTCGACGTGGAGGGGACGATCCTCAAGCGACTGGACGCCCGGTACTCGATGTGTAAACCGAACCGTCACGAACTGGGGGACGCGACCGACGCCGACGTCTCGACCCTGGAGGGGTGTGCACGGGCCGCCGGCTCGTTCCGGGACCAGGGGTTCGACCGGGTGTTGGCGTCGCTGGGGGCCGACGGCGCGGTGTTGGCGACGGAGGAACAGCTCCTGTACGCCGATGCATTGGACGTCGACGTGGTCGATACTGTCGGTGCCGGCGACGCGTTGCTCTCGGGCCTGCTCGCAGCCTGGGAGGCCGGCGAGAGCAACGAAGCGGCCCTCAGAACTGGTGTCGCGGTCTCGTCGCTGCTGGTCTCGCAGGCTGGTACCGGAATCCCGTCGCTCGCAAGCGTCGAGTCGCTACGCGAAGACGTGACCGTCCAGACCCTGTAACTCAGAACTTCTCGACGTAGCCGTCGACGAACGCTTCGATCTCGGCCGGGGAGGGCTGATCTGCGGTCCGGACGAAGTAGCCAGCGACCGCGTTCCCGAGCAGGATCGACGCCGGGGCATCTAGGTCGAGGACGCGCCCGACGGCTAGCCCCGCGTTGAAGTGATCGCCCGAGCTGGTCGTCAACGCCGGGTCGTCGACTGCCGGGACCTCGACGCTGTGGGTCCCGTCGGCGGTGACGACCACCGAGCGGTCGACACCGTGACCGACGAACCAGGTCGGTTCGAGCGCGTCGTAGGCGACCGCCGCGGACTCCTCGAAGGTCCGGTCCCCGTCTCCGGCGTAGGCGTCCGCGAGGACGCCGGTCTCCGCCCGGTTCGAGGAGACGACCACGTCGGTCACCTCGTCCAACCGGCCGATCGCGTTCCGACCGGCCCGGAGCCTGTCCGCGTCGAGTTTCCGGATGTCGCCGGGATCGATCAACACTGTCCCGGGCGGATCGTCGATCCGATCCCAGTTGTCGCGGAGGCCGTCGTAGATGTCCGGGAGGTCCGGCGTCTCGGACCAGTAGCCGGTTCCCAGGAGTTCGGCACCGTCGAGGCGATCGAGCAGTCTGTCGTGGCCGAACCACTCCTCCAGCGCCGCCCAGTCGAGCTCCATCGTGTCGCCGATCTCGGTCAGCATCAGCTTCCCGTCGTCGAACTCGACCGCGTCGGTGACGCCGGGTTCGCCGATACTGTGGAGGTCGAGGTGGCCGAACTCCGTCTCGAACGGCTCTCTGACGGGGTCGTCGTACATCCCGATCATCGTCGTCTCGAACGCCCAGGTGTCGAACGCCCGAGCCAGGTGACAGGTGTGGCCGCCGGTCCGGCTCCCGTCTTGGAGCCACTCGAAGGTCAGCGAACTCTCGGCCGCGACCGAGCGGTCGACACGATCGCCGAACGCCGAGAGCGTCGCCAGTCGCTCGTAGGTCTCGGGGTCCGAGCGGTCGGCGACGACCTCGCGGACGCGGTCGAGGTAGCCGTCGAACCCGAAGACGACGTGTCCGTAGTCGACCGGCTCGAAGCCGTCGGCGAGGCCACGCTGTGCCTGAGCGACCGCGTCCCGCGTCTCCCGGCTCGGTGTCGGCTCCGCCATCGCCTACAGGACGTCGTCCGCGGCCGCGCCATCGAAGACGACCGAGTCGAGCTTGTCGAGGATGTCGTAGGGGTCCTCGCGCTGCCAGACGTTCCGGCCGACGGCTAGCCCGGAGACGCCGACGTCCATACAGTCCGCGACGAGTTCTAGGAAGTCCCGGTCGGAGGTCTTCGAGCCACCCGACAGCAGGACGCGGTTGTCCGCGGCCGCGTCGACGGCGTGGGCCATCGCCTCCTTGCTGCGGGGATACTTGACCTTCGTGAAGTCGGCACCCAGTTCCAGCCCGAGCCGTGCGGCGTAGGCGATGATGTCCCGGGTCCGATGGTCTTTGACCGCCTGTCCGCGGGGATACGACCACATCGCGACCGGCAGGTCGTGGTCGCGTGCGGCCTCCTGGACCGGCCGGAAGTCCTCGAAGGAGTCCGGTTCGCGGTTGATTCCGGGATAGATCGTGTAGCCGATCGCGTCGGCACCCAGCTCCGCGGCGTAGTCGACCGACCAGTTCTGGGGGGAGTAGGGGTCGCCCATCCAGAGGTCGGAACTGCCGTTGAGCTTCGCCAGCAGGTTCACGTCGTCCTCGTAGCTGGGGTAGTACGTCTCGGCCAGTCCCTTACCGACCGCAAGCGCCGTGACGGCGTCGTGGGTCGCCATCTCGAACACTTCCCGGGGGTCGAGGCGCTCCTCGACGCCGCTGAACTGCTTGGGGCCGTGTTCCAGGCCGTGGTCGTGGGCCAACACGAGCGTCTTGTCGTCGCGAACGATCGGGGAGTCATCCACTGGTCGCATGTATCAGAACTACCCAGAACGGACATTAACCGTTTTCGGTATCTATCGTTTACTACCGTTACTGTTCGTTTTTGCTCGACACTCCCGTCGGCCGGTAGCGGAACCCGAACCACCGGCGGACTGGTCGTTCAGGCCTGCTCGCGGATCGACTTCCAGCGGCCGTTCGACTCCAGTTGCTCCTGTAGCTCCTGGGCGTACTGCTGTGCCAGCTCGTCGGCTTCCTCCATGCGCTCGTCGTTCCCTTTCCCGCCGAGGCCGAGTGCGTCTTTGACGCCCGAAAAGAGGCCGCCGCCGCCGGACCCCCCGGAGTCGCCGTCCGGTGCCCCACTCATCGCCGACTGCTGTTCGATCCGATCGAGTTCGGGCATGATACTCGGGAGTTTCGAGGTGTTCGCGACGATACGGGCCGAATCGGGGTCCTCAGCGTTCTCGATCTCGAACTCCACGGCGGTCATCACCAGCCCCCACTGCTGACTGGAGAAAGAGGAGACTTCGACTTGGTCGTTGAACTGTTGGTCGACCTGCATCCGCTCGGCCGCGATCCGGTCGGTCCAGTTGCTGTCGCTCATGGCTGTCGGTTGGGGGGCCTGATGTATGAGCGTTTCCCGCCCCGACTTACAAGGGAGCCGAACTCCAAGACGGCGACATGACAAACGTCGGCTTCATCGGCCTCGGCGCGATGGGTGCACCGATGGCGTGGAACCTCGACGACGCAGGCTTCGACCTGGTCGTCTACAACCGGACGACCGACCGCGAACAACCGTTCGCCGAGGCGGGCGTCTCTGTCGCTGACTCCCCGAAACATCTCACCGAGCGCGTCGACGTGGTCTGTCTGATCGTCAGCGACGGTGACGCAGTCCAGGCGGTCCTCGAACGCGACCTCGGTATTCTGGCCGGCCTCGACGAAGAGACGACGGTCGTCCAGATGAGCACGATCGGCTACGCAGAGACGATGGCCGCCGCCGAACTCGTCGAAGAAGCCGGCGCCCGGTTCGTCGACGCGCCGGTGTCGGGAACCGTCGGGCCGGCCCGTGAGGGAACCCTCGTCGGCCTGGCAAGCGGCCCCGAAGGCGTCGTCGAAGAAGTACGGCCGGTCCTCGAAGCGATGTGTGACCCGGTGGTCCACTGCGGCGAGGTCGGCCAGGGGACCAACATGAAGCTGTTCATCAACCTCCTGCTGGGGGACGCGATGGGCGCGTTTGCCGAGGCGCTGGTCTTCGGGAAGGCCAACGGACTGGGCGTCGACGACATGCTCGAAGTCGTCGAGAACGGGGCGCTGGACTGCCCGCTGTTCGAGGGGAAAGGCGCGCTGATCGCCGACCGGGACTTCGACCCGCGGTTCCCCGTCGACTACCAGCACAAGGACCTCTCGCTGGCCCTGGACCGGGCCGGCGACCTCGGTGTCCCGCTCTCACAGACGGCCGCGGCTCGGGAAGCGTTCAGCGCTGCACGCGGCAGCGGGCACGGCAGCGAGGACATGGGTGCTGTGATCAAACCGCTCGAAGCGGTGACCGACGTGACCGTCGAGGACGACTGATCAGAGGAAGTCGGTCATGTCCGGGGCGTCCCCGCCCTGGTCGCCGCCCCCGCCGAAGGACTCGGCGATGGCAGCCATGAACGAGTCCAGCCCGCGGGTCTGGTACCAGACTGTCCCCGGACCCGTAAAGTCCATGACCAGTCCCTCACCGCTTAACAGCGTCGACTTCAGCCCGCCGATCCGCCGGGCGTCGAAGGTCACCGACTCCGTCCAGGCGACGACGTGTTCGTTGTCGACGGTGTAGGTCTCGCCGTCGGCCAGCTCCGTCTGTTCGATGCCGCCGAATGCCTCGATGAGGACGTTCCCGCTCCCTTTCAGGGCCAGGGGCGTGATGCTCGCGCCGGCCAGCATCGACTTCAACCCGCCGAACTCCGAATCGATGTCGATGTCGGGGTCCGAAGCGAGGTAGGCTCCGTCGACGGCGTACAGTGTCTCCCCGTCCAGCACGTGATGGTTCACGTCACCTGGCGTCGGTGGTGCGAGTGTGATCGTCCCCCGTCCGCCCTCGGCGGTGAACTCGTTCGCCAGGAACGACTCCCCACCGAGCATCGACTTCGCGGAACTGAGCAGGCCGCCCCGACTCGTCGTCGTATCGATGCCGACGTTCGTCGTGTGGCTGACCATCGCGCCGGGTTCGGCCATGATCGACTCGCCGCCTTCGAGATCGACGACGACGTGGGTGTAGGAGGGCTTGTGCGTGAGTTCGATCTCCATGGCGGGGAGTTCGCTCGGTATGGTATATAAAGTTAAGCAGAAGAACAGGAACGGGGTGGGGATGCCTTACTCGACGCTGACCCACTCGCCGCCGTCGTCGCTCCGCTCGACGGCGTCTAGGACTCGCTGGACCGCCAGTCCGTCGGCGAAGTTCGGTTCGTACTCGCTGCCGGCCGCAACACTCGACAGGAACTCGTAGTTCTCATGGACGAAGGTGTGTTCCCAGCCGATGACGTGGCCCGGCGGCCACCAGTGGTCGACGTAGGGATCGCTCTCGTCGGTCACGAGGATCGTCTCGTAGCCCCGGCTGTCCTCGCTGAGGAGTTCCAGTTCGTTGAGCCGCTCCAGGGAGAACCGCAGGCTCCCCTTCGAGCCCTGGATCTCGATCGTGTGGTCGTTCTTGTGCCCGTTGGCGAACCGCGATGCCTCCAGCGTGCCGACGGTGCCGTTCTCGAACTCCACCTGTGCGCTGTAGGCGTCGTCGACGGTGACCGGTCGCGTCTCGTCGCCGCCCTCCACCGGCCGTTCGTCGACGAAGGTGGTGAGGTGGCCGCTGAGTCGGTCGATGTCGCCGATCAGGAACCGCGCCAAGTCGACGGTGTGGGCGCCCAGGTCTCCCAGCGCGCCGCTGCCGGCCATCTCGGCGTCGTTGCGCCAGGACCACGGTGCCTCGGGGTCGACGAGCCAGTCCTGGAGGTACCGGCCCCGGAAGTGGCGGATCTCGCCGAGTTCGCCGTCCTCGATGAGTCCCTTCACGTACTGGATCGCCGGGACGAACCGGTAGTTGAACGCGATGCCGGCCGGCACGCCGGCGTCGGCCGCCGCGTCAGCCATCGCCTCGGCGTCGTCCAGGGTCGGGGCCAGCGGCTTCTCGCAGAACGTCGGCGTCCCGGCTTCCAACGCCGCGACGGTCGGCTCTCGGTGGACGTGGTTGGGGCCGAGGTTGTAGAAGACGTCGACGTCGTCGACGACCTCGCGCCAGTCCGTCGCGTACCGGTCGAAGCCGAGTCTGTCGGCGGCTTCGGCCAGCGCGCCCTCGTCGCGCCCGACGATCACGTCCCGGTTGAGCGCCGGTGCATCCTCGAAGAACATCGGGAGCCGCGCGAACGCGTTGGCGTGTGCCTTGCCCATGAATCGATACCCCAGGACGCCGATGTCGAGTGGTGTGTCGGTCATGCTGTCGTCTCCATCTGATCACCGCTCGTGAACGAAGTGAGCGAGCGGCCTTTTTCGCCCACGTTTTTCCGGGAGTGGTGCGCGCAGCGCACCCGACGCTGAGAAAGGTGGCCGATGTCGAGTGGTGTGTCGATCATCGTTATTCCGCCCAGTAGGCGTCACCCGGCTGTGTCTCGAAGACGGCGCGGTCGAGTACGTCGACGGCTTTCTCCAGTCCCTCGCGCGCGCTGGTCAGCGAGTCTTCGTGTTCGATCGAGAGCGTGCCGTCGTAGCCGACCATCCGCAGCGTCGAGACCACGTCCTTCCAGTGGCTCTCGTCGTGGCCGTAGCCGATCGAGCGGAACAGCCACGAACGGTTCGGTTCGTCGGTGTAGGCGGTCGTATCGAGGACGCCCTTCTCTCGGGCCTCGGAGTCGTAGACTTTGGTGTCCTTGGCGTGGAAGTGGTGGATCGCGTCTTCCTCGCCGAGCAGCCGGATCGCCTCTGTCACGTCGATCCCCTGCCAGTAGAGGTGCGAGGGGTCGAAGTTCGCCCCCACGTGGTCGTTCGTGGCCTCGCGGAGCTTCAGCATGCCACGAGGCTCGTAGACGAGCATGTTCGGGTGCATCTCGATGGCTACGTCCACGTCGTGGTGGGCGGCGTGGTCGGCGAGGTCGCCCCAGTAGTCGGTCGCGACCTCCCACTGGTACTCGTGGGCGTCGGCGTGTTCGCTGGGCCACGGGGCCGTGATCCAGTTGGGTACCTCGTCGTTCGGACCACCCGCCGGAAGCCCGGAGAAACAGGTCACGGCGTCGACGTCCAGTTGATCGGCCAGCCGGATCGCCTCCCGGAGTTCCGTGTCGGCCTCGCTCGCGCGTTCCTCCTCGGGGTGCAGCGGGTTGTTGTGTGTCGCCAGCGCGCTGACTGTCATCCTGTGCTCGTCGAGCAGGTCCTGTAGTTCGGCCTGTGCGTCCTCGTCGTCTAGGTACTGCTCGCGTGGCAGGTGGTCGTCGCCGGGGAACCCGCCACAGCCGAGTTCCACCGCGTCGACGCCGATACTATCCAGGTACGACAGTGCGTCCGCGAGCGACTGGTCCCCCAGCGGGACGGTGAGTACACCGACTTGCATACCTCGTATTGCGAAAATGACGGCAATAAATCCTTGGCGGATTGGGCCTCTTTCGAGCGATCCTCCGAGAAATCGTGATGAACAGGTATCTCACAGTCACGGCCGGCTCTCGTCGCGATGCCAAGGAGGGGTCCCTAACGTGATCAAACAGCTCTTATATTGCTCTCACAATGAGACACAGCTTCACACACTACCTGGGGTCGACGACGTCGTATTCGACCGTCGGAGCTGACCACGGAAGCGGGCAGTGTTCGTATCGAGTCCGCCGACGCGAAATACCGAAAAACACGGTCAACCGGCCACTCAACCTGCGCTAAGTCGTCTGTCCAAACGTCGCTTCAGCGACGCTGCTGGCGAGAGGCACTATCGGTTAGGGGGTACTGGAACCTGTACGCTATCCGGTCTCCCCGTTTTTGGTACCGTTCAACCTGGTGGAGTGTGCCATCATCTCCGAGATCGACTCGGTATCTTCCCCGACGATATCTAACATCACGTACTCGGCTTCGTAGTCTTCCATGAACGCACCTTTTCCACCGACCGTGAACGTCTCGTTGTTATCCTTGATGACGAACGTGTGCTCGATAGCGAACGAGCTGTTCATCGGTTTTATCAGTCCCTGTCGGACCTCGACTATTTCACCGTACCGCGTCTCGAAGTCCTCCTGTGACCCGGTGGGCCGAACCGAGAGTTCGGCGACGAGGGAACGGCCACGCCGTTCGTGGATAGTCGCGTCGAAGATCGCGTGGCGGAACCGCTCGTACCGGTGTGGCGGCTCAAACGGGTCATCGACGTATACCTCCTCGGCGACCGGCCAGTAGTTCCCCAGAAAGGACCCCACCAGTATCGGAGCCAGTCGCTCTTCGGTGAACGAGATCGCCTGGTTGTCCGTCTGGTTCCCGCCGAGGAACTCGTTGGGTGAGAACAGCCCTTCCTGTCTATCGACCGTCATCAGCATCGGCCCGGATTCCTCCCAGTACCGGACCACGGTCCCGATACCCTCGAGAGTGGATCTAGATATGTCTGCCCGTTCGTCGGCGTTGACCTGAACGAGGATGAACAGCCCCTCACTGAGGGCATTCGAAAGCTCTTCACGAACGTTCGGGAGTACGGACGCTGGGATCGAGAGGGTGACCTCCTCCTCAGCAGTGTTCAGCATATCGACGATCCGACTGTGGACCGTGGATCGTGACTTGATGACCTCGAACTCACGGTTCGGAGCGACTTTCGGATTGTAATGCTCTTGAAGTTTCGACTCCATCGAGTCGAGACGCGTACTCAGCCGTGAGATGACTTCACTCGGAGCAACCGCTCTGACCGTCGTCGGCGTCTCGTGATCGTTGATCGTGACGAACCCACGTTTCTCGAACGAACTCAGTACGTTGTACACGTACCGCTTTGACACACCTGCCTGTTCGGCGATATCGCTCGCTTTCGCCTCGCCGAACTCTAGTATCGAGAGGTACGTATCGATCTCCTTGTCCGAGAGCCCGAACTCCGCCAGTTCGTTGCGAAGTTCCTGTGTCCCGTCTGTCACATTGTCCGGTATACTCCGTTCAGGCATATAATGGTATTCACGATGTTTCGGCACTCAGTCCTCGGTATCGTATGGTTCGCCCGCTGCAGCAGGCATCCGTGTCCGACCGACCAACACCAGAACGACGAGTACAGCGACGTACGGGAAGAGGCCCGTGAGACTGCTCGGCAGTGAGATCCCAACTGTTTGTAATTGGACTTGTAAGGCATCCATACCGCCGAACAGGACAGACGCAGCGAACGCTCCGATCGGATTGTAGTTTGCGAACAGGTACGCCGTGATCGCGATCCATCCTCTGCCGTCGACCATCGTGACGCCGGACCCGGTGAAGCCGCCGGCGAACCCGACCGACAGGGTTGCACCGGCGAGTCCCGCAAGCGCACCGGAGAGGATGACCGCTGCGAACCGGACACGGTTGACATTGACACCAGCCGTGTCCAACGCTTCCGGGTTCTCACCGGCGGCCTGGACCCAGTAGCCGTACCGGGTCCGATAGAGGCCGACCCACGCGACGGCGGTCACGATCACCGTCAGGACGACCAGCGGCGAGATATCGAACAGAATCGGTCCGACGACCGGGAGTGACGACAGCCCCGGGACGGTAAGCGTCGCGATGTTAGGGAGCGAGGGGCTCGAGACACCGTCCCAGAGGACGATCGACGAAAACGGTGCGAAGCCGAGTGCGATGAACCAGACCGCCAGTCCCGCGACGATCTGGTTCGCCTCGAACCGGACCGTCAGTACCGCAAACACGACCGTCAGTAGTGCACAGGCGAGGGTTGCGGTTACGACACCGACCCACAGATGCGCCTGGGTCACCGTTCCGCCGCCGGAGACGATCCACGCGGCGGCGGCCGCGATGAACGCTCCGAAGATCATGAACCCTTCCAGGCCGATATTGAATACCCCACTCTTTTCGGCGTAGAGACCGCCGATAGCGGCCAGTGCGATCGGCGTCGCCGCTCGCAGCGTCCGCTGGACCGCGCCGACAGTGAGAATGTCCACGAGCGGGAGGTCCCAGACACTGCTACCGATCACGAGTACCAGCAGGGCGGCCACTACGCCGCCGATAGTCACCCGTCGATCTGCGACTTCGTGAGCGATACTCATTCGTCTTCACCCCCGAAACCGGCACGCAGTCCGGCGATACGGAACAACTCCGGTGTCGCAACGAACAGAACGACGAGACCGACGATCCCGTCGACTAGCTCTGAGGGCATGTCCAGCGTGAAACCGATGTACTGCTGGCCGGCGTCCAGTCCCCCGAACAGTATGCCCGACGGAACGACCGCGATCGGGTTGTTCGCGGCTAATAGACTGACGGCGATCGCGTCGAACCCGTAAGTGGGGAACGTACTCGGATCGCTGTAGTAGCCGAGGATCATGATCGCGAATAGCGATCCAGTCAGTCCCGCGATCATCCCCGAAAACGCCATCGTCGAGACGATGGTCCGCTGTGGATCGACTCCGGAGTACGCCGCGGCCTCTTCCTGGTGACCACTCGTCACGAGGTCGTATCCGAACCGCGTCCTGGTCATGACGAAATACACACCGACCGCGGTGGCCAGTGCGACGCCGAACCCGATTACGGAGAACGAACTGCTCTGGAAGAGGACCGACGGCAGCGACACGTAGTCCGGGAACTGTTCGGTGTTCGGTGCCGCGGCTCCAGCAGGTCGGAGGAACTGATCGACGAAGAAGAAGACGACCCCAGTCGCGATGAAGTTCAGCATGATCGTCGTGATGACCTCGTTGGCGTCCGCATACGCCTTCATCATCCCCGGAAGTGCCCCGTAGGCGCCGCCCGCGAGGATACCAGCGACTGTCGTGACGACCACGAGCAGGAGCCCACCGATCAGCCCGCCTGGTAGGATCGGTGCCAGCACCAGGATGGTCACCGCAGTCGCGAACCCGCCGACGACGAACTGTCCCTGGACGCCGATGTTGAACACCCCGGCCCGGAACGCCACGGCGACGGCAACACCGGCGAGAATGAGCATCGTGGATTGCCGCAGGGTGAACGCGATGTTGGAGACGTTCCCGATCGCACCGTACAGGAGCGAATAGACGAACAGAACGGGGTCGTACCCGACGGCAGCGACGATGAGAGCACCGAGAGCCAGCGCCAGCGTGATCGATGCGGTCGCGATGAGGATCCGCTCGATAACTGTCGCTTTCGTCATCCGACCCGCTGCCCGCTCCAGGACAGCCCGAACACCGTTTTTCTCGGCACCGCTCACGACTGTTCACCCCCGTCGGGGTGTACTTCCGCTGTGGCGCCGGTGTCTTCCACTTTCTGACCGGCCATCAGCAACCCGAGATCACGTTCCGTCACGTCGTCCGGATCGACCGTATCGACGAACTCCCCCTCGTACATGACACAGATTCGGTCGGAGAGTTTCTGGATCTCGTCGAGTTTCGACGAGACGAGGACGATGGCTAACCCGTCGTCGCGCATCTCCCGGAGTCTGTCGTGGAGGAACTCGATCGAACCGATATCCACACCCCGCGTCGGGTGTGTCGCAACCACCAGATCTGGATCGTGCTCCAGTTCACGGCCGACGATGAACTTCTGTTGGTTCCCACCGGAGAGCGAAGACGCCTCCGCGTCGGGGTTCGGGGGCTGGACGTCGTACTTCTGGACGATGTTTTCGGCGTGATCCCTGATTGCATCCCAGTTGAGTAACTGGTTGTTCGCGTACGGGGCGATCGTTTGGTTCCCCAGTAACGCGTTCTTGACGAGACTGTAGTCGAGAACAAGCCCCTGTTCCTGTCGGTCCTCCGGGACGAGCGTGATACCGGCCCCGATCCGCTCGCGGCGGCTCAATGACGTGATGTCTTCCCCCTGGTACGTGATCGCTCCCGACTCGATATCCCGTAACCCGGTGATGGCTTCGACTAGCTCCGACTGTCCGTTCCCTTCGACACCAGCGATACCCAGGACCTCACCCTCCCGAACCGAAAGATCGATGTTGGTGACCTGTTCGAGCCCACGGTCGTCCTCCACGTACAGTGAGTCGACCGTAAGGGACACTTCGCCCGGTGATGTCGACCGTTCTTGGAAGTCGAACAGGACGTCACGGCCGACCATCATCCGCGCGAGTTCTTCGCGCGACGTACTGTCGGCGTCGACCGTTCCGACGGCCGCCCCGTCCCGGAGGACGGTGATTTCGTCCGCTGCTTCCATGGCCTCGTCGAGTTTGTGCGTGATGAAGATCAGCGAATGACCCTCGTTCGCGAGCGTTTCCATGACTTCGAACAGCGAGACGACTTCCTGTGGAGTCAACACCGCGGTCGGCTCGTCGAGGATCAGCGTGTCGGCACCACGGTAGAGGCTCTTGACAATTTCGACGCGCTGCTGGACACCGACGCCCAACTCTTCGATCCGAGTATCGAGGTACTGATCGATATCGAAATCGTAGGTGTCACAGATCGCCTCGATATCGGACTTCGCGCTGGTCTCGTCGATCGTCCCACCGCTGGTGGGTTCGTGCCCGAGAACGATGTTCTGTAGGACGGTCATCGTGTCCACGAGCATGAAATGCTGGTGAATCATCCCGACCCCCGCGTCGATCGCGTCACGCGGCGAATCGAACGACCGATCTCTGCCGTCGATACGGACCGTTCCCCCTGTCGGCTCGTAGAGCCCATAGAGAACGCTCATTAACGTCGTCTTCCCGGCTCCGTTCTCACCGACGAGCGCGTGAACGGTCCCTTTTCGCAGAGTGAGGTTCACCTCGTCGTTGGCCACCACGTCACCGAACCGCTTCGTGATACTGTCGAGTTCGACAGCCGGAGTTCGTGTACCGCTCATGATTTTGGTTTGCGAATTTCAACCATGGTAAATTGGGGATCTGTTAGTTCTGACAACCGGACGCACTACAGGGAACCGTCACGTCGCCGTTGATGACCGCCTCTCTCGCCGATTCGAGGTTTTCGGAGACCACGTCGGGAAGCTTCGGACCGATAGCCTGCCCCAAGACGACCTCGACTGCATCTTGTTCGAGCCCGAGGATGTTCTCGCCCTGGACGCTGCTCCAGTTGTCTTCGACCACTGCCTGGGCCGCCTCTGCGGTCCCTTCGTTGATGTATTTCACAGCCGAACCGATGATGACGTCTTGGTACTCGGGGAGCGTCTGGGACTGGTCTGCGTCGACACCGATGGCGAACCGCTCCTCGTCCTGTGCGGCCTGGAAGACGCCCTGTCCGGTCGCCGCAGCGGCGTGGTAGACGATGTCGGCTCCGCTGTCGTACTGCGAGAGAGCGACTTCCTTCCCGTCCTGAGGGCTCGAAAATGACCCCGCGTATCCGACCTTTACGTCGATTTCGCTGTCGACCCACTCGACGCCTTTGATGTACGACTGCTCGAACGCACGGATCAGCGGTCCGTCGACGCCACCGGTGAACCCGACCACCTTGCCATCGGGGTCGTTGGAGTTCCCCTCGTGAGTGAGTTCCCGCGTCGTCATCGTTCCGGCGAGAACGCCCGCCTGGAACGACATCTCGTGGTTGGCCCAGATGAAGCCAGCGACGTTCGGCTGGTCGATGACGTCGTTGATCAGCATCCACCGCTGGTCGGGGTACTCGGAGGCGTTCGTTTCCAGGGCCTGCGTGTGGTTGAACCCGACTAGGACGATGAGATCGTAGTCCGGGTTCTGGCTCTCGGCCAGGCGAGACTGAACGGTCTGGTATCTGGACTGTTCGGTCTCCTCGACCTGTTGGACCTCGATATCGAACTCCTCGGCGGCGGTCTGTAACCCCTCTATCGCGAGGTCGTTGAACGCTTTGTCGCCGAACCCTGCTGGACTCGATATGATGGCGATGTTCGTCGTCTCGGAACCACCACCGCCATTGCTACCTCCATCACTGCTTTCACCGTCACCACTACTTCCGTCACTACTTTCGCCGTCACCACTACTGCCCCCGTCGTTGCTCCCGGGTTCGCTGAGACACCCCGCGAGACCTGCCACACCGAACAATCCAGCACCCGATTTCAGGACGTTCCGACGATCAATACCGCTCTGTGCCGTTTTCGGACTCCGCTCGCCGTCGTTACCGCTGTTTTCACCACGTGTCATAGACGCTCGTGTAGACAGAGCCGAAAACATGCATAAATAATAATCCCAATAATACGGAGGTGAATACGAGAAATTAAAACGCGAGATAGCTATTCATCCCCTTCGACCACAGGAGTTCAGTACCGATTTCGACCCTCGAACGTGGTCGAACACCGGCTTATACGGAGCGACACTTGCCGTCTCCGTCGGGGCCGGCACGCTCACCCGTCCGTGTCGTAGCGCTCGAACAACGCTGTCAACTGCTGGGCTCGCATCGTGAGCATCTTCGCGTTGACGTATACCTCACCCAGTGCGAGGTTCTGCTCTTCGGCGATCGCCGCAACGTGTTCCGCTTCCTCGACGTTCTGTCTGGAGGTCTCAGCGACGTCGTCGGCGATCGAGGCGACCTCTTCGGAGGTCGCAGCCTGGTCGTCGGTCGCGTCGCTGATCTCCCTGACGCCCGTCGAGGTCTTCTCGACGTATTCCATGATCGACTCCAGCGCGGTCAGTCCCTCCTCGACAGCGTCCTGGCTGTCTTCGACGGCGTCTTGCATCTCGGAAATCTCGTCGACCGCGTCCGCTGTCTGTGCCTGGATCTCGCCGATCAGCGTCTCGATCTCGGTAGTCGCCTCCTTGGTCTCCTCGGCGAGCGTCTTGACCTCGTCGGCGACGACGCCGAACCCGTTGTTGTTCGCGCTCCCCGAGGACGCGTGGGCCGCCTCGATCGAGGCGTTCAGCGCCAGGATGTTCGTCTGTTCGGCGATGTCGTCGATGAGATCGACGATTCGACCGACCTCGGTCATCCGGTCGTCCAGCGTCCGGACTGTCTCGACGACCTCGTCCGTCTGCGTGACCGTCTCGGACATGGTCTCCTGAGCGGATGTAGCCGCTTCGATCCCCTCGACGGTCCGGCGTTCGGTCTTGTCCGCCGTCTCGGTGACCTCCTTCGAGGAGGCGGCGATCTCCTCGATCGTCGCGGACATCTGTGACATCTCGTCGCTGATGGTCGTGATCTGCTGGTGTTGCTCGTGGAAGACGTCGGCGATCCCCTGGACGGTCTCTGCCACGTTCTGTGACGCTTCTTTGACTGCCTGGGTCGCGGCGGTCACCTGTTCGGACGACCCCGCAACGTCCGCCGAGAACTCGTCGGCCGTCTCGATCGTCTGCTGGAAGGCAGCGGTCATCTCGTTGAACTCCGTGCCAAGTTCGTTCAGTGCTGCCGACGGTGTATCCACGGCCATCCGCCTGCTAAGATCCCCCTCGTTGGTGGCGTCGATCGTCGCACAGCACTCCCGGATGTACGCAGATAGCTCCTCGTGGCTCATCTCATCGGCGGCAGAGACGCCGCCGTCGGTCGCCGCGGGAGCCTGCTGGGCCACGCCGCCCGTCGTGGCCTCGCGTTCCGCCCGAACCGTGGCGAGTTCGCCCTCGGTCTCGGCGAGTGCGGTGCGTGCCCCGTCCCGTTCTGCCTGCCGCTGATCACGTTCCGTGACTGCGTCCGTCAGCCGTGCCCTGACGGACACGATCGTGTACCATCCCACGATCGCTGCGACGACGAGACCTCCCAGTGCCAGTGGCCACTTCAGTCCGGGCGGGCCGAACCCGACCACGATCACCTGGTAGAGGGCGTGAGCGAACTGACCTGCCGTGCCAGCGGCCACCCACCGATGTCCTGTCCGTGCCATTGATCCCGTGTTTTCATCGGTAATATAAATCATCTCCCCCTCCGTGTTCAGGATTGAGAATGTGCGCGGTAGCTTGATAACCACGAGCCGAAAACCAGGGTGTATGTCACGGGTATCGACCGGGGGCCACGCGGATATCGAACTCCTGCACCGACTCGTGGGCGGTGACGGCGGGGCTGCACTCGACGCGCTACTGGACGGGTTCACACAGCAGCATCCCGACGTCCCGTTGGGCGATGTCACCAACGAGAACCTGAGTCTCACGGTCAAGAGCCGTATCCTGAAAGAGGACCCGCCCGACGTGTGGATCGAATGGCCGGGCAAGAACCTCAAACCGTATACCGATGCGGGTGTCGTCGGGGATCTCTCAGCTATCTGGACCGACGGCAATATGGAACAGAACTACCTCGACGGCCCGAAAGATGCCGCTCGGATAGGCGACACGTACCGGGCGGTCCCGCTGAACATCCACCGGATCAACAACCTGTTTATCAACGCCTCGCTCGCCGACGAGGTCGGTGTCGATCCCGCCCGGATCGACAGCCCCAGTGCGTTCGCAGAGGAACTGGAACGGATCGACGCCGAGACCGACCACGTCGGGATGTTGTTCCCGATGAAAAACCCGTGGACGGTGCTCCAGGTCTTCGAGACGGTCCTCCTGGGCGAACAAGGACACGACACCTATCGAGCGATCAGTGACGGGCGTGCGAGCCAACACCGCCGCGAGATCGTCCAGGCCCTGGAGATCGTGCAGCGCTACGGCGCCGTCGCGACCGACGACCGGGCGTATCTCTCCCTGACCGACGCGAACGAGCGGTTCATCGAGGGCGAATCCGTCTTCTTCCATCAGGGCGACTGGGCGGCCGGCGCGTACACGGAGACCGACGGGTTCGACTACCGGTCCGAGTGGTCGCACGTCCCGTTCCCGGGAACGGACGGCTACTACGCGATGAACATGGACTCGGTGGTCTCGGCCGCCGACACCGACACCCCCGACGCCGTCGAGACGTTCCTGCGTTACGTCGGGTCCGCAGACGGCCAGCGCCGGTTCAACCGGAAGAAGGGATCGATCCCGCCCCGCACCGACGTCGACACCGGACAGTTCACGCCCTTCCTCCAGGAGCAACAACTGGCCTTCCAGCAGTCTCGGAGTCAACCGCTCTCGATCACGCACGGACTCGGCGTTCGCCCGGACCAGCTTATCGAACTCAAGACGGCTGTCTCCGCGTTCGTCTCCTCCTGGGACGTGGAGTCGGCTGCCGATGCCGTGATCACGGCCCTGGAGCAATCGTCCTAACACGCGGACGACGGCCGCCGTCTCTCAAAGGCCCGTTGTCAACAGTGTGTGTCCCTCACGTGCTTGAACTCCCCATCGTGATTTCCTCTACACTTTTGTGACGGGGGTAGCAATGGCCACGCATGGGACAGGCAAACGACGTGGATTACGCTGACCTGCACGATCCGAACGCGGAGTATACGATGCGTGAACTCTCCGCAGAGACGATGGGTGTCACCGCCAAACGCGGTGGTGGCCGCGACGTGGAGATCACCGACGTTCAGACGACGATGATCGACGGGAACTTCCCGTGGACACTGGTCCGGATCTACACCGACGCTGGCATCGTCGGAACGGGCGAGGCCTACTGGGGAGCCGGTGTTCCGGAACTCATCGAGCGGATGAAGCCGTTCGTCGTCGGCGAGAACCCCCTGGACATCGACCGCCTCTACGAGCACCTCATCCAGAAGATGTCGGGCGAGGGCAGCGTCGAGGGCGTCACCGTCACCGCGATCGCCGGTATCGAGGTCGCGCTGCACGACCTCGCCGGCAAGATCCTCGAAGTCCCGGCCTACCAGTTGCTCGGCGGGAAGTACCGCGACGAGGTCCGGGTCTACTGTGACTGCCACACCGAGGAGGAAGCCGACGCCGACGCCTGCGCCGACGAGGCCCGTCGCGTCGTCGACGAACTCGGCTACGACGCCCTGAAGTTCGACCTCGACGTTCCCAGCGGCCTGGAGAAAGACCGTGCGAACCGTCACCTCCGCCCCGGCGAGATCCGCCACAAGGCCGAGATCGTCGAGAAGGTCACCGAGGAGGTCAAAGACGAGGCCGACGTGGCGTTCGACTGCCACTGGACCTTCAGCGGCGGCTCGGGCAAGCGCCTCGCTGAGGCCATCGAGGACTACGACGTCTGGTGGCTCGAAGACCCGGTCCCGCCGGAGAACCTCGAAGTCCAGGAGGAGGTCACGAAGTCCACGAACACGCCGATCACCGTCGGCGAGAACCGCTACCGCGTGACCGAGGAACGCCGCCTGATCGAGAACCAGGCCGTCGACATCATCGCGCCCGACCTCCCGAAGGTCGGTGGCATGCGCGAGACCCAGAAGGTCGCCGACGTGGCCAACCAGTATTACATCCCAGTGGCGATGCACAACGTCTCATCGCCGATCGCGACGATGGCGAGCGCGCAGGTGGGCGCCGCCATCCCGAACTCCCTGGCCGTCGAGTACCACTCCTACGAACTCGGCTGGTGGGACGACCTGGTCGAGGAGACCGTCATCGAGGACGGCTACATCGAGATCCCCGAGGAGCCCGGTCTCGGCCTCACCCTCGACATGGACGCCGTCGAGGAGCACATGGTCGACGGCGACACGGTGTTCGACGAAGCATAGCTTCGTCGAGCACGAAACTCAGGGAGTTTCGGGGTTCGATCCGGCGTAAGCCGGAGCGGGCTCGCCGGACGCGGTTCGTCCGGCGGTGTCCGACGAAGCGTAGCGCCCTTCATCGAGTTCGACAGACGGGCGGAGCGAGTCTGTCGGTCTTCGACGACGAAACGAACCGTCGAGGACGCAATCCTTCGATTTTTCCGAAGTCGAGCATCGGTTACACCGTCCTAGAGGTGGGTGTACGGCCGTACACCCCGATCGGGCAGAGAGGTGACCCTCGGTGTACGGTCGTACACCCCCGGTAAACGGCCGCTCGGGATTATATGCGGCTCGCCCCTCGGCTCGACCTGCGATGTCGACGATCCGACGACGATTCCGGTCCCGCTACCGGAGCGACGGTATCGCTTCCGACTGCCCCCCAGTTTGGCCGCTACAGGGAGGTGAGGCGTGAGCGTCGTCACCGACCGGGGGGCCGACAGTTGGCCCGCGATCTCCCGACGACTGCGGGCTGGTCTGGCGGCCCTCGGTGTCACCGTCCTCTCGCTCCTGATCGGCATCGTCGGCATCGTCGGCACCGGTGCGGTCCTCCGGGTCGCCGGCGTCCTGACCGCCCCCGCTGTCTGGGCCCTCCAACTCCACTCCGTCCAGGTCGGTTTCGCCGTCTTCGCCGCTGCCTTCCTCGCCTGGCGTGGTGATCTCTCCCGTTACTGCAGAGTTCGCGTCCCGACGCCTGAAGACGCCGCCTGGATCGCGGTCATCCCGTTGGTGTTCGCCGCACAGGGCGTCGTCCTCTCCCCGGTCCTGGCCGCGCTCGGGCTTCCCCACCCGGACTCGGGGACAGCGGTCGGGAGCGTCGACCTAGCGACGAGACCGCTGCTGTGGCCGGTCGCGTTCGTCGGGATGTTTCTCTTTGCCGCCCCGGCCGAGGAACTCGTCTACCGGGGTATCGTCCAGGGGACGCTCCGCCGGGCGTTCGATCTAGCGGGAGTCGTGTTGCTGGGCGGGGTTCTGTTCGGACTCATGCACGTCCTGATCGGGCTCCTCACGCCGAGCGTGGCACCAGCCGGTGCCCTCCGCTGGGGCATCACCACCGCGCTTCCGGGGATGGTGTGGGGCTACGCCTACGAACGGACCGAGAACCTGGCGGTGACCGCGGTCACCCACGCGATGACGTGGACGATCACCCTCCACGAGTTGGTCCTGAAACTGGTCCCGATCTGAGGACAGACAGGGTCCGTCTAGAGTTCGTCCCAGACCGAACGGAGTTTCGTGCCGGGCCGGCGAAGCAGTGCCGACGCATCGCTGACGACGGCCCCCGGCTCGTGCCTGAGCCGCCGGACGCCGGGGATGATGTCGTGTTTCAGCGCCTGTGCGCCCTTGATGAGGAGGACGCCGGCGAACCCGGCAAGCACGACCAGCGCGGACAGTCCCATCACGAGAGCGACGTCGACCCGCGTCGCCAACAGGTTCTGTTCGGTCACCGTATCCATGAACCAGCCCAGCAAGAGCGGTAAGGCGGCGACGGCAGCCGTCTTCAGGATGGCGTCGGCGCGTCGGTCCCACCGGTTCTCGTGTTCGGCCTCGGCGGCCGCACGCCCCTGCTGCCGGTACGTCGCCGCCGGGACGAGTTCCACGCCCTCCAGACTCTCCCCGTCCGCGAGGCGTTGTGACACCGCCGTCGAACGGTCGCTCGCCCGGTCGACGATCCGGTCGCGGTCGATCCCGTGGAGTGTGCGTAGCCGCTCGGTGACGAGGCGAGCGTCCGCGAGCGCAGCCGCTACTTCCTCCTCGTCGAGGTCGTCGAACGCGAGTTCGAACTGCCGGTCCGGATAGTCGGCGAGCAGTTCGAAGTCGGTCACACCGGCCCGGACCCGCTCGCGGATCTGCTGTTGGTCCCGCCGGCGCTGGTGTTCGTCCTGGTCGGCGAACCCGTCGCGGATGCGGGACCGCTGTGTCTTGGTCAGCAGTGACGCGGGTTTGTCCTCGAACCGCTCGCTGTCAGACATCGGTATCAGCGGGCGGAGAGTGACCGATCGCATCGGCTTGGTTCCGGGCGAACACCGACTGAGTGCTCTGAGATCGACGTTGTGCGGAGGGCGCGCATCACGGTCGAGTAACGAACGCGACGACAAAAACAGCCCCGATATCGGGAAAATACCACTCGGGACCCGTGGCACGGTCGAGTATCAGTTCTTGTAACCGGCCGAATATATTTACCAACCAAACAACAGTTAGGTGTATATGGGAGACCGGGTCGAAATTCTGCACGTGGAAGGCGACTCGGAGTTCGCTGAGAGAACTCGTGAGTACTTCGACCAAGTCGGGGACAGGTTCCGGGTCCGGACGGTTTCGGGGGCAACCGCGGCGCTGGACGAGCTGTCTACCCCCCGTATCGATTGTGTTATCTCCAACTACGAGATCGCTGGGATGGACGGCCTGGCACTTCTCGAACGTGTCCGTGAGGAGTTCCCGGACCTTCCGTTTATCATCTTTACCGGGGCCGGATCGGAAGCGGTCGCCAGCGAAGCACTCACCGGCGGTGCGACCGACTACATCCGGAGAGACGAGGAGACGGAACAGTTCGACCTGTTGGCGAACCGCGTCCGGAACGCCGTCGAGCGGTACCGTGCAACCCGCCGCGCAGCCGCCGAGGAACGGATCAGCCGGGTGATCAGAGCCGTCGATCGGGCGCTGGTCCGGGCGGATTCGGAGGCCGACATCGAGCAGGACTGCTGTGAGATTCTCGGCGACGCCGACCCGTACACGTTCGCGTGGATCGGCGGCGTCGACCCGGAGACCGACCGGATCGAGCCGCGTGCTCATGACGGCGACGCGGGCGACTATCTCGACTCGATCACGATCACTGCCGACGAGACGCCGACGGGAAACGGGCCCGCTGGCCGGGCCGTCAAGACGGGGGAGATCGCCGTCTCGCAGAACATCTACGACGACGAGGCGTTCGAACCCTGGCACGACACCGCGATAGAGTACGGGTTCCAGTCCGTCGCTGCGATCCCACTGCGGTACGAGTCACAGCGGTACGGGCTGCTCGTGGTGTATGCCGACCGTTCGTACGCCTTCGACGAGGCGGAGCGAGACCTGTTGAGGGATCTCGGCGACGACATCGCTCACGCGCTTCACAGCCGCAGAATCCGAGACGAACTCCGGCAAACGACCGTCCGGATGGAGGCGTTGTTCGCCGATGCCCCCGACATGATCACCGTCCACGAGGCCGACGGGACGTTGGTCGACGCGAACCAGACCATCTGCGAACAGTTGGGTTACGCGCCCGAGGAACTCGTCGGGATGTCTGTCTGGGACATCGACCCTGCGATCGACCCGGCCGAATCCCGGGCGCTCTGGGACCGGATGGACGACGGGAGCCGTCACGAAGTGGAGACGAAGTTTCGTCGCGAGGACGGGTCGACGTTCCCCGTCGCGGTCCACCTCCGAAAGACCCGGGTGGACGGTGACACCCAGTTTGTCGTCCACAGCCGGGATATCAGTGACCGGAAGGAACGCGAACAGATACTGGAGACACAGTCGGAAGCGCTCACGGCGGCCTACGACGGGATGGCGATTCTGGATGCCGACAACAGGTATATCTTCGTGAACCCGGCCCACGCCGATATATACGGCTACGACGATCCCGAGGCGCTCCTCGGCGAGAGCTGGCGACTGTGTTACGAGCCCGACGAGGCGGAACGGTTCGAGCGGGAGGTCCTCCCCGAACTCGCCGAGCACGGGGAGTGGTTCGGCGAAGCCACAGGGGTCCGGGCCGACGGCGAGACGTTCCCACAGGAGGTCTCACTGACGAGGCTCGAAAACGGACAGCTCATCTGTGTCGTCAGGGACGTCACCGAGCGACGAACCCATCTCCGGAACCTCGAAGCGATACAGCGACGGACCCAGTCACTCATGGGGACCGAGACGGTCACCGAGACGGCACAGGTGGCCGTCGAGACTGCCAAGGAGGTACTCGACGCGGAACTCAGTGGCTTCCACGAACTCACCGAGGACGGGAGCGAATTGCGCCTGGTCACGGAGACGGAGCCGATCAGCGAGACGTTCGAGCAGCCGCCCGGACATAACCGGGAGAGCGAGGATCCGGTCTCGGAGGTGGTCTGGGAGGTCTTCGAGTCGGGCGACCCGCTCCACGTGTCGGACACGGCCGACCACGACCGGCTGGCGGGGAACACACCGGCTCGTAGCGGTATCATCCAACCGATCGAAGACCGGGGAGTGTTCGTCATCTCCTCGACTTCCCCGGACGTCTTCGACGAGACAGACCGGGCGCTCGTGGACCTGCTCGCGTCCGCGCTGACGGTGGCGCTTCGCCGCGTCGACCGCGAATCACTCCTCCAGCAACGGGAGCGAGAACTCACGCGCCAGAACGAACGGCTGGAGGAGTTCGCGAGCGTCGTCAGCCACGACCTCCGGAACCCGTTAGAGGTAATCAGCGGCTCGCTTGAACTCGCGGAAGAGACGGGAAGTCAGGAACATTTCGACCGGGGGCGTCGTGCGGTCGACCGGATGGCACAGCTCATCGACGATCTGCTGTCGCTCGCCCGGCAAGAACGCCCGGTCACCGAGACCGATCGGGTCGACGTCGGGGCCGTCGCCAGACGGTGCTGGGCGACCGTCGCCACCGGTGGGGCACGGCTCCGGGTCAAGGGCTCTATCGAACTGGCCGCGAGCGAAAGCCGACTCAAACAGCTCTTCGAGAACCTGTTTCGCAACGCCGTCGAACACGGTTCGACGGGCAATCCGACAGCGTCCGACGACGCCGTGGACCACGGCTCCACCGATACCCCGCCGGAATCCGGTGACAGCGTCGAAGACGGCGGTGAAGACGTGACCATCACCGTCGGGGTACTGTCGTCGGACCCCGGGTTCTACGTCGCCGACGACGGGCCGGGGATTCCGCCGGAGGACCGTGAGCAGGTCTTCGAGAGCGGCTACTCGACGGCTCCCGACGGCACCGGGTTCGGCCTCGCCATTGTCGACCGCATCGCGTCGGTCCACGGGTGGGACCTCTCGCTGACCGAGAGCGAGGACGGTGGCGCACGGTTCGAAGTGGTGACCGATCCATCGGACTGAGCGGGCGAAGACCCGCTTCCGGTCTCTCAGGCCCCTCTCGACTGTCACCGGTCGCCCATCGACGCTACTTGTGGCGGGGGCTCCGATAGAGCCATTGGCCGCGCCCCCCAACGAGTCGGTGTGGCACCCGCCCTCTCGAATCTAGTGATCACCGTCGCCGCTGGCCCCGGCATCCTGGCCCACGAGTACGCCCACTACCTGGCGTGTCGCCTGACGGGAGTCGACGTGTACTCGCCGCCTGCGGTTCGGCCGTTTGCGGACGACGCGGTTCTGGAACACGAACCGGTCGACTCCTTCGGTGCCGATTTCCCCATCGCGGTCGCCCCCTTCGCGGTCAACTCGACGCTCGCCTTCGTGGCGTTCTGGGCCGTCCACGCCACTGCCGGTCCCGCCCAGTGGGTCTGGCTCTGGCTCGGCATCGCCTTCGGGTTCACGGCGTTGCCCAGCGACACCGACACTGCTTCGCTGTTCCGGACCGCGAAGGCGCTTCCGGGATCGGTGCGTCCGCTGGGATATCTGCTCGCAGCGCCGGTGTGGCTGGCGACGCGATCGATTGCCGTTGCCGGCGTGCTGACCTTCCTGTGGACGGGTCTCCTGTTCGTCCAGAGTGCAGGTGTCGGCTGAAAACGGCTCCCGGAACGTACTCAGAGCGTGAACTGATCGACGGTGGTCCCGGCGGTCTCCAGATCGGTACTCGTCGCGGCGGCGACGGTCACCTGGTTCTCGCCCGGGACCACGTCGAGTCTGACGACGAACTTCCCGCTCGTGGGTTCGGTGACGGCGGTCTCCGCCGGTGTCTTGATGGCCACGAGATCCCCGTCGGTCTCGACGGTAACGACCAGCGCGCCGGCCTCGTAGTTCGTGTCGACCCACAGTTCCGGGCCGTCGGGCCGTTCGGTTTCGAGGTAGCGCTGTCGGACGACTTCGGGCGTCTCGATCGGTTCGCCGTTGTCGATCCCGTGTGCCAGCCGGACGAACTGCGCCATCGACCAGGCCAGCGGGGTCGCGGAGCCGGTCCCCTCGCCGAACTCCCAGTTGTAGTCGCTCGGGCGTTCGATGTCCCATACCTGCTCGGGGATCATCCGGCCGGTGTTGGCGAACCCTTCCATGGTCTCCAGTAGCCGTTCGGGCGCGTCTTCGTCCGTCGCACCCGCGAGCAGTTCGTACTCGCCACGCTCGCCGGTGAAGATCGGCCAGAGCCGCCCCCTCCCGTCGGGTTCGTGGGGATGCCACGGCGCGCCCTCGCGTTCGCGTTCGAGTTCGCCGTAGCCGTCGCCGTTGTATCGATAGAAGGCAGGCCCGTGGGGGGTCTCGACGCGGATGCTGTCGTCGACCACGGAGAGGCTGTTGCGGATCGTCTCGTCGTCCCACGGTTTGATCCCCAGGCGAACGAGTTCGAGGAAGCCGGCGTCGACGATCGCACGTTCCTCGAGTGTCGGCCCGCCGTTGGCCAGCGCCCGGCGGGACCCGTCGTCGGGGTCGCCGTGGCGCGTGATCCGACAGTAGTACGGCGTCTGGTCGAACCCGCTCGTTCCCTCTTCGGTCGCGGTCCAGTCCTCGACCTCGTCGACCCAGGCGTCCGCGACCGCGTGCCAGACGAGCGCATCGGCCGTGTTCCCCTGCGCCGTCGCCAGCGAGCCGGCACACGTCAGCCCGGCGATCTCCGCGGCTAAGGAACTCGGCGAGAAGCCCGACTCCTCCTCCCAGCGTTCCTGAGCGGTGACCGGGCCGTTCCGGACGACGTAGTCCGACGACCGCCGGACGTTCTCGTACTCGTAGTCGGCGTCGCCAAAGCCGATACCTTCCTGGGCGAGGTGGTAGGCCATCACTTGCGGGAACGAGATGTTGTCCATCTGCTCGCCGCCCCAGCGGGTCCGGCCCTGGAGGTACGTGTTCTGCGGGATGAACCCCTGCTCGTCCTGCTGGTACTCGTAGATGTACGAGAGCGCCTCCTGTGCGGTCTCCAGTTCGCCGACCGCCTGGAAGGCCGTAAACGTCTGGTAGAGGTCGCGCGACCAGACGAAGTTGTAGCCGTAGGCCTTCTGCTGGTCCGCGGGGACGACCTCGCCCCACGGCACGGACGGACTCGCGATGGCCGCTCCGTGGTATGTCTTGTCCTCGCAGGCCTGCAAGACCATCAACGAGGCCTTGTACTGTGCCGTCAGTTCCTCGTCGTGGGCCACCGAGGCCGGGAGTTCCTTGTCGGCCAGGAACGACTCCCAACTGTCCTCGTAGCCGTCTCTGACGGTACTGAACCCACGTGCGAGGGCACCGTCTGCCTCACCGAGCGCGCCGGCTGTGTCGGATTCCCTGGCAAAGCCCAGTGCGACTGTCTCGCCGAGCGATTGGCCGGAACCGATCCGACCGACGAGAACGACGTTCTCCTCGTCGACCTCGTTGGTCGAGTCGGGGATCTCGCCGTCGACAAACAGGCCGTGGATACGGTCAGTGCCGGCGACTTCGGCCGAAGCCCAGTCGAACGAGGACGCGCTCGACAGCGCAACGGCGACGTTGAACGGCTCGCCGTCGTCGTCGACCAACAGCGGGTCCTCGTCGTGAAGGTCGAACGCGGTCGCGTCCCGGGCGGCCAGCGAGTAGTCGCCAGGTTGCCCGAGCAACAGCCCACGGTCCGTATCGCCCGTGTTTGTCAGCGCCGTGTCCGCGACGGTGAAGACGTCGTAGGTGTTGTCGTCGTCGGCCTCGAAGGTCACCTTCGCGAGCAGGGCGTCGTGTTCGGGGTCGGTGACGTAGTCGACGATCAGCGACCACTTGTGACCGTGGCTGTCGCCAGTCTCGACGATGGAATGACGGAACACGAGCGCGTCTTCCTCGACGAGCTGGGCCGACCGCTCGATCGTCTCGGAGTGGTCGTCCGTGCGGGTCTCGTTGTGGCTCCGGGCGACGTACTCGGAGTCTTCGTCCGTGTCGACGACCAGGAAGTCCATCGTCCGGAGGTTCATCGTGTCGATCCGGGGATATCGAACCTCGGTCAACGCCCCCTCGGCCAGCGTGAACCACACTTTCGACGAGCCGTCGGCGTGGTGGTCGGCGACGGTCCCGACGCCGAACTTCTCGCCGGTCGTCCAGGTCGGTCGCTCACCTGGCCCCTCGGGCGCCGACGGCGTGGGTAGCGCCCCCAAGTCTTTGAGGACGGCTGTCGCCCGGAGCCGGACCGCATGGGTCCACCCCAGTGGTGCGGCGCTGTCGGGCCGGCCGTCGTCGAAGACCTGCTCGGCCAGGTAGCCGGCGTCCGTGACGAACGGGCCGTCGCTTTCCAGGGATCTGTACAGCTCGCCGGCCAGGTCGAGGACTTCCTCGGCAGCCTCGTCCTCGGACTGGAGGAGCATCCCGAGTTCCGCGGCCGCAGTGGTCCCCAGCGCTGTCGCGACCGACCAGAGCTTCTCGTGGCCCTGGCCGTTGGTCCGCCATCTGTCTCCCTCGTAGCGGATCAGCCCGGTGACGCCGTCGCCGGCCTCCCGGTACAGCGCGTCGACGACGTTCTCGACGTGTGACTGGAGGCGGGTCAGCGTCGCCTCGTCGACGGGGTTGATCTCGGCGTAGGCCCGGACAGCACCGGCCAGTTCCAGCGCGGCGGAGTCGGCGACCTCGTCGAGGGTCCCGTCGTCGAGCCGCATCGCGTAGAACTCCCGGTCGGCGCTCCAGAGTTCGTCGACAGCGCCGTAGACACGGTCGGCCTGGGCGGCGGCGTGTTCACGCAGGCGGGGTTCCAGGGGGGCGTCGGCGACCGTCGCGTACGCCTCCAGGAATTTCGCGGTCGTGTGGGCGAACTGTCCGGACATGTCCTCCCAGGCGTTCTGACACCGCTCGGGGAGGCCGTTGTCGGCGAGCGTCTCGTCGAGGCCCTCGACCGCGTCGTGGATGGTCTCGACGATCTTCGAACGGGTCTCGGCAGTCAGGACGTTCTCGCGCTCGCGCAGCAACTCCGCGAGGTAGGTCGTGACGGCTGCGGTCTGGTCGGCCTGGTAGCCGTCGCCTTCGCCTTCGAGCCGCTCGTTGGCCCATCCCGGGGCCAGCCGCTCGTCGACGGCCCAGATCCGGTGTGGCCAGGTCCCGTCGTCGAGCTGGGTCCGACAGTACAGCATCGCGCTGTCGAGCAGTCGGTCGTCGAGATCGAGCCCGAGGCGGCTGTCGGCATCGAGCAGTGCGGCGGAGATCTCGCTGTCGTCGCGGAACCACGTGTAGCCGTAGCCGCCGGTGTGTTCGAAGAACGGGTCGAACTCGGGAGCGGCGAGCCGTGCACCGGTCGGGCCGGTCAACAGCGACAGCGCCCGGAGGTCGGCAGTAACGGCGTCCTCGTTCGGCGTATCGTCGGGGACCTCGTCGATCGAGCGTTCGAGCGCGGCGTCCCGGAGATCGTCGACGGAGGCGTGTGATCGCGCGGCGTGGGTCACGTCGATGAGTGCCTGCTCGCGGCTCGTCTCGTCGTGGTCGGACAGTTGTGTCGTCAGCGTCGTCCGTGCCGCTCGGCCGACCTGTTCGAGGTCGGCGGTCACGACGATGTCGCCCGTCAGCGCCTCCTGATCGGGCTTGCCCTCGTTGCGGTCACGCGGGTACTGGATCGACGCGTCGTCGAGCAACTCGCCCATCCGCTCGACGCGGTTGCCCATGGCCATCTCCAGGGGCGTCGAGGCGGCGACGTAGTCGTGTTCTCGGCGGTGGTACACCTCGACGACTCGCTCGTCGTTGTAGCCGGCCGCCTCGTGGATGAGACGGCTGACCTGTGTCTCCTTCCCCTCGGGTGCGAGCGTCAGGAACGCGACGAGCTGTGCGTCCGGCGGGACCTCGCCGCGGAGTTCGACGTGTGTGAGGTGTGCCCGTCCGAGCGTCAGGTCGTACTGGTGGATACTGAACTCCCCAGCGTCGTACTCGGTCTCGACGAGAGCGCTCTCGCGATAGTAGTGTTGTCGGATCGGCTCGGTGTGGTCGAACCACAAGACGCCGTCGCCGGTGTCGATCCCCAGCCGGGACCGGTCGACGCCGTGGAGCCCGGAGAGTTCCGCGGAGTAGTCGCGGAACGATCCGTCGCGCTCGACGTAGACGAGTCGGTCGCCGAACCCGGAGAACGCCCCCGTGGTCGTCGGGGCCTCGCCGGGGAACGGCTCGTCGAGGCGGCGTTTGTAGTCGTTCAGTGCCGTGCGCAGGCGCATGCTTGAGAGAGAGCGGAGATCATTCATAACACCTGTGATGGAGGCGAGTCTTAATACCACCCGTAGTACCCGAGTGAGAAAGCTCTTTTACGGCGTCCCGAGAGGGAATACGTAGAGATGGACCACCCAGGACTACCCAGGTTTCTCGCCGTCGGTGAGACGACGGAACTCGCACCGCGTGACCCAGACCCCGCCGTGACGTACCGCTGGGAGATCTCGGACAGCCCCGACGACAGCGCTGTCGAACTCGAAGACGACGAGGCTGTCGTCTCCTTCACACCCGACGAACCCGGCGAGTACACGGCTTCGCTGTCGACGCCCGAGACGACCCATCACCTCACGTTGCGCGTGTTCCCCGCCGACATCGCGGTCGCGAGCGGCGGGACGGGGACCAGCGGGTACGCTGGTGGCTCCGGATTCTCGGGAGCCAGCGGTATGAGCGGCTTCTCGGGTAGCCAGAGCGGGAGCGCCCGGTCGGGTAATCTCGCCAGCCAGGGTGACCGGCAAGCCCGTCCCCGGCTGATGCTCGGCGGGGAAACCGAGGACGGTGTAGTGACGGTCCGGGCGACGGTCAAGACGACTCCCCGCGGGGACGAGGACGACGAGACGCTCGCCGTCGAGTTCGTCGTCGACGACCGTGACCCCACCCCCGAGGACTTCGAGACTGACCACCGGACCGCGACGTTCTCGCTGGACTCGATCGACGAGCCGGTCCGGATACGTGCGGTGGCGCTCGGCGAGCAGTATAGCGTGCCCGACACCGTCCGCGTCCATCCGGACGGGACCGTCGAGAACCTCAACGAACCCCCCGAGTGGAGCACGGGGATGACCCTCTACGAGGTGTACGTCCGGGGCTACAAGGAGGCCGACGGGGACCAGTCGGTCTTCGAGGTCATCCAGGCGAACCTGGACGAGATCCAGGACCTGGGGGTCAACACGCTCTGGCTCACGCCGATCCTCCAACACGACGGCTACGACCACGGCTACAACATCACCGACTTCTTCTCGGTCGCCGACGACCTGGGGACCGAGGCGGAGTTCGAGGACCTCGTCGCGGCGGCCCACGACCGGGACATGCACGTCCTCTTCGATCTGGTGTTGAACCACTCCGCACGCGACCACGAGTTCTTCCAGCGCGCACAGGCCAACGATCCGGAGTTCCGTGACTACTACGAGTGGCAGGAGGACGGCTCTCCCGGCACCTACTTCGAGTGGGAGTACATCGCGAACTTCAACTACCGCAACCTGGAGGTCCGGCGGCACCTGCTCGACGCCGTCGACAAGTGGGCCGAGTACGTCGACGGCTTCCGCTGTGACATGGCCTGGGCCGTCCCGGACCCGTTCTGGCAGGAGATCCGCGAGCGCCTGCGCTCCCGGGACGGCGAGTTCCTGTTGCTCGACGAGACCATCCCCTACATCGCGGACTTCCACGACCTGGCCTTCGACATCCACTTCGATACGACGCTGTATTTCACGCTGCGCCAGATCGGTCGCGGCGACGCCCCGGCAGACGATCTGACCGAGGCCTACAGACAGCGCGCTGTCACCGGCTTCCCCGACCACGCCGGTTTCATGCTCTACATCGAGAACCACGACGAGACCCGCTACGTCGAGGAGTGTGGGCGCGACGCCGTCGAGGCCGCCGCCGCCGCGCAGTTCACGCTGCCCGGCGTCCCGATGATCTACGCCGGCCAGGAGATCGGCGAGCGCAACCGCCGCGGGAAGATCCACTGGGAGCACGCTCAGGAGGACCTCCGGGAGTACTACAAGCGCCTGACCAGTGCCCGCAACGCCATCCCGGCGCTCCAGTACGAGGGCGACTACGAGGAGATCGAGTACCAGGCCGACAGCGAACAGGTCGTCGCCTACGCCCGCGAGGCCGACGAGCGCTACGTCGTCGCACTGAACTTCGGCGAGGACGACGCGACGGTTTCGTTCCCCGCCGAGTCCGTCGACGCGACCGATGCGGTGTCCGGTGACGGCGTCGACACGGCCGACGGTGACGCGACTGTCGACAACGTCGTGGTCCTGCCAGCAGGAGAGTAACACTGGGATGCCGGAGTACACCACTATCGAGGACGCGACAGCGGCGCTGATCGAGTCCCAGCGGGAGATGCTGGACGCTCACGACGACCGGTTCGAAGCCGCGAAGGAACTGACGACACGCCTCGGTGCCCACTGGCGAGACGGGCGCGCCGAGTTCGGCTTCTGGACGCCCCAGCTCGTCGATGAGGTGCCAGCGGGCGAGGTCGAACTCGAACTGCTCACCGCCGAGGAGTCGGTCGACCTGACCGCCGACGAGCAGCAAGTCACGTTTGACCGACAGTTCGTCGACACGCGGCGGGAGGGAGAGTTTACCTGGACGGCCGTCGACGGGCCGCGTCCCGGCACGCGCGAACAGCTCGGGACGCTCTATCGGCTCAGTTACGAGGCCGACGGCGAGCGCGAGACGATCACCGATCCCTTCGCCGATTCGGTGCCATTCGGCGCGTACGGGCCACCGGAGCTGTACGATATGGCTCGGCTGGACGACGAGCGCGCGGACCGCGACTACTTCCAGCGGCTGGACGAAGACGGTGTCACACCCCACGCCCACGAGGACGACGGTCTCCCGCGGTTCGAGCCGGCGACGAGTATGCTGGAGATCCACCCCGGAACTGCCACCGAATCCGGGACGCTCGCCGGCCTGAAACGGCAGTTCGAAACCATCGGCCAGAAACAAATGGACGGCGAGGGGCTGACGCCGGCCGAGCGGAACTTCCTCGGCTACGACGCCGTCCAGTTGATGCCGGTCGCACCGATCACGCAAAACGAGGACGAACTGGGCTACTGGTTGCCCGAGGTCACCTCCGGCGACCGCCTGCGGGCGACCATCCGCCGGCCGGACATGCTCAACTGGGGCTATGACATCATCATCTCCGGGTTCGGAACCGTCAATCCCGCGGTTCTGGAGACACGCCGCCCCGACGAACTGGTCGACCTCATCGCGACGCTGCATACGTTGCCGGAGCCGATGAAGGTCGTCTTCGACATCGCGCTCGGTCACGCCGACAACGGTGCGCTCCCGCTGCTCAACGACGAGTGGTTCGCCGGCCCCGGGATGTACGGCCAGGAACTGGACTACACTCACCCAATCGTCCGCGCTGGATTACTCGAACTCCAGCGCCGGAAGATGGACTTCGGTGCCGACGGCATCCGCGTCGACGGTGCCCAGGACTTCACGAACTGGGACTCCGAGGCCGAGGAGGAGTGGCACGACGACGAGTACCTCGCCGAGATGGACCGGGTCACCCAGGAGGTCGCCGGCGTCGAGTACCGCCCCTGGATGATCTACGAGGACGGTCGGCCGTGGCCCCGCTCGGACTGGGAACTGGCCTCGACCTATCGCACGCTGATCGAGGAACATCCACACTCGTATCAGTGGGGGCCAGTCACCTTCGCGCACAACACACCGGCGCTCCAGACGTTCTGGGCGACGAAGTGGTGGCGCGTCAAGGAGGTCCGGGACACGGGCGAGCACTGGATCTCCGGCGTCGCCAACCACGACACCATCCGCCGCGGGACCCAACTGGACCCGGACCCACCCTTCAGCCAGCCCCAGATCAACCGCTACCTGGGGGAGACGCGCAACGAACAACTCCGGCAGGCGTACAACAATCCGGCGTCGACGATCCTGTTCCACGGGTTCATGCCGGGCTGTCCGATGGATTTCACCCACGCCAACATGCGCGCGCCGTGGGGGTTCGTCCGTGACACGGACGCCGTCTGGAACCTGAAAGTCCTCTCGGAGGAAGAGCACTTCCCCGAGTGGCAGATCCGCCCCCGGGACTTCGGGAACGACGCCCACTTCCAGCGGCTCAAAGAGTGGGGCTTCGAATCCCGTGAGGAGCTGAGTGAGTTCCTCGGCCTGCTTGCGGATACGGTCAGCATGACCGACTACGACAAGGCGGGGATGACGGAGTTGCTCAACACCATCGGGACGCCGATCGGCGACGAGTTCACGGTCAGCGAACTCGAACAGCTCGGCCGGGCGTGGATGCGTGACCTGGGTGAGTTCTTCAACCTCTCGCACTGGCACGACCAACAGGGCGACGAGCGCACCGCCTTCGACCGCCGCGTTCGGGAGTTCCGCCACGACCACGAGTGGGTGACGACGGACTTCACCGGCGGCGATACGTTGGACTACGTCTATCCGACCGACGGGACCGTACTGTACTACGGCTACCGCCGTGCGCCCGACGACAGCGAGGAACTCGTCTTCGTCGGGACGATGGAAGGTGTCGCCGAGACGGTAACCCCGACCGAACTGGCCGGCGTCAACGATGGCGGCTGGGAGGTCGCACTCTCCTCGCCCGGGTTGGACATCGGGGGCGTGAGCGACGAGCTATCGCTGGCGGACAGCCAGGCCGCACTGTTCGTGCGGTCGCTGGACTGAGCCGAGCTTTCGCCGCCTCCCCCCGGACCGTCCGAGTCGGTCAGTCCCGCGCGTGGCGTTCGGTCACGGCTCGAAGTCGCTGGGCGACACCCTGGTCGTAGCCGCCCTCGGTGATCCGCCAGGTCCAGTTACCCTCGGCGGTCCCGGGTGTGTTGAACCGCGTCTCGCTACCCAACCCGAGCAGGTCCTGCATCTGCGTGATCGCGAGGATCGAATCGGCCGCCCAGACGGCTTCGACGACGTCCCAGTTGATCTCGTGACCGTCCGAATCCATGTAGAAGTGCAGACAGTCCCGCTGGCGGTCGCTGATCTCGTCGCGGTACCACCCCATCACGGTGTTCGTGTCGTGGGTGGAGGTGTAGGCCACCGAGTCCTGCGGGTAGACGTGGGGCATGTACATGTGGTCCTCGGTACACCAGTCGGCGTAGAGGGCCACGTTCATGCCCGGGGCACCCAGCGACTCGCGCAACTCGCGGAGTTCCGGGGTGATCCCGCCGAGGTTCTCGACGATGATCGGGAGTTCGCCCAGCGCCGACTCGACGGCCTCGAACAGTTCCTTTCCGGGGCCTTCACGCCACTCGCCGTCGGCGGCAGCCGGGGCGTCCGCCGGGATGGCCCAGTAGCGCTCGAACCCCTTGAAGTGGTCGACGCGGGTGATGTCGACCCGAGAGAGCAGCGCCTCGAACCGCTCGATCCACCACTCGTAGCCGTCCGCTGCCATCGCGTCCCAGTCGTACAGTGGGTTGCCCCAGCGCTGGCCGGTGCCGTCGCTGTCCGGATTCGTCGGCATCCCGGCGACGGCAGCGGGCTCGTTGTCCTCGTCCAGGTCGAACAGCTCCGGGTTCGCCCAGACGTCCGCGCTGTCCATCCCCATGTAGATCGGCATATCTCCGATGATCCGGACGCCGTGCTCGTTCGCGTACTCGTGGACGCGTCGCCACTGGCGGTCGAAGCAGAACTGGACGAACTCCCGGAAGCGGATCTCCTCGGACAGTTCGTCTCGGTATCGGGCGAGAGCGTCGGGGTCGCGCTGTTTGGCGTCGGCGGGCCACTGTGTCCAGCCGTCGCCGCCGAAGTGGTCTTTCAGCGCCCGGAAGAGCGCGTAGTCGGCCAGCCAGCCGTCGTTGTCGGCGGCGAACTGGTCCAGCGCTTGGTTCTCGCTCTCGCCGGCGGTCTCCCGGAACCGGTCGAACGCGGTCCGCAGCTTCCGCTGTTTGTACTCGCCGACACGGTCGTACTCCACCCAGTGCTCGTCGAAGTCGGGCCGGTCGGCGAGGTCGTCGTCGGTCAGCCACCCGTCGGCGACGAGTCCATCGAGACTGATCAACAGCAGGTTGCCGGCGAACGACGAGTGAGTCTGGTACGGGGAGTTCCCGAAGGCGCCGTCGGTCGGCCCCAGCGGACAGATCTGCCACAGCCCTTGGCCGGCCGAGGCGAGGTAGTCGACGAACTGTTCGGCCGGGTCACCGAGCGTCCCGACCCCGTCTGGGCCCGGTAGCGACGTGAGATGCAGGAAGATCCCGCTCGACCGCTCGAACTCCATGCCGGACCCCTTCGACAGGGAGGCACAAAAGCCCGGCCCTCGTGGTCGGTCATTCCTCGCCGAACTGGGCTTCCACAGCCTGTCGATCGATCTTCGACGGGCCGCTCGTGGGCATCTCCTCGACGAACGCGAGGTGTCGCGGGTGTTTGAAGCCGGCCAGTCGGTCGTCCAGGAACCCGCGGAGGTCAGCCAGCGTCAGGGCGTCGTCGCCCTGGACGACGGCTTTCCCGACCTGCCCCCACTGGTCGTCGGGGACCGGGATCACGACGACTTCCTCGACATCGGGATGGTCGGCGATAGCGTCCTCTACTTCGGCGGGATAGACGTTCTCGCCGCCGCTGACGTACATCTCCTTCTTGCGACCCTCGATGTGGTAGTAACCGTCGGCGTCCTCTCGGGCGAGGTCGCCGGTCGCGACGAACGTCCCGAAGGTCGCAGCAGTCTCCTCGGGATTGTCGAGATAGCCGGCGGCGGCGTGGGGTGATCGGAGGACGAGTTCGCCGATCTCGCCCTGCTGGACCGGGTCGCCGTCGTCGTCGACGATCCGGGCGTCGACGTGGAGCGCCGGTTTCCCGACAGCATCGGCTTTCTCGCGGGGCCAGCCGTCGGGCATCGCGAAGTTGTTGGGGCCACACTCCGTGAGGCCGTACCCCTGGGAGAGGTCGACGCCCCGGTCCCACCACGTCTCCATGACCGACTGCCGGCAGGGGCCGCCGCCGGACTTGGCGAAGCGCAGTTGCGAGAGGTCGGCCGTCTCCCAGCGGTCGTGGTCGGTCATCATCCGCAACACGGCCGGGACGGCGACGAGGACGGTCCCCCCCTCTTCGTCGATGACCGAGAGGACCTGTCCGGGATCGAACTCCCGGGCGATGACGACGGTCCCGCCCATGTGCCACAGCGGGACCGTGACGACGTTCCAGCCGCCGGTGTGGAACATCGGAAACACCATCGGCGTCACGTCGTCGTCGCGCAACCCCCAGGCCGTGATCGTGTTGACCGAGTTCCAGACGATTCCTTCGTGTGTGAGAACCGTCTCTTTCGGCGTCCCGGTCGAGCCGCCGGTGTGCAACAGGAGATGGGGGTCCTCGGGCGCGACGGGTGGCGTCTCGACGGAGGAGTCGTCCGCCGGAACTGCGTCGCCGTACGGCACCGGCTCGCGGAACCCATCGAGGGCGTCTCCATCATCGCTTCCCAGCGTGAGGACGGCAGGGTCGACGCCGCCTTCGTCGAGTGCCGACGCGACATCCGCCGCGAACGGCGCTTCGACCGCGAGGACCGTCGGGTCGACGCGGGCCAGTAGTTCGCCGAGTTCGGGCGGTGCAAGGCGGTGGGAGAGCGGCGCGAGCGTGCTGCCGGTCTTGGCGGTGGCGAAGAACAGGTCGACCACTGCCGGTCGGTTGCGCGAGACGACGGCGACGCTGTCGCCCGTCCCGACGCCGTACTCCCGGAGGAGACGGACTGCTCGGTTGGCCCGCCGGTCCAGGTCGGCGTAGGTGAACCGCTCGCCGGTGGTCGCGTCGACCAGCCCCTCCCGCTCGGGGGTCAACGCGGCCCGTTTCTCGCTCCAGGCGCCGACCCACTCCTGGGGGGCCGATCGATCAACCATCGTCGAGAAACTCCAGCAGGCGGTCGGTGACCCGTTCCCGGCGCTCGATGAACAGGAGGTGAGGGGCGCCCTCTAACGTGACGAACTCCACGTCGGGAAGCCCTTCGGCCAGCAGTTCGCCGTTCTCGTAGGGGACGACGCGGTCGGCGGTACCGTGCACGAGCAGCGTCGGCTGTGTGATCTCGCCGAGTCGGTCGTGGACGTCGAAGGCCTCGACGCCCGCGGCCTGCCAGGTCCGGGCCTGCTCGCTGGCGTCGCTGTCCAGTCGCCACTCGACGATCCGGTCGATCAACTCCTGGTTGTCGGCCCAGAACCCCTCGGTCACGGCCGGGCGCATCTTGTACCGGATCGCCTCCCGCTCGTCGGCGTCTTCGGGGACGCCGAACATCCGTTCCAGCGTCTCCTCGGGAATGGGGACCTCCTCGGGACCGCCCGGTGAGGTACACATCAGCGTCAGCGAACGGGCGCGGTCGTACTCCAGTGCGTACTGCTGGGCGATCATCCCGCCCATGCTCGCGCCGACGACGTGTGCCGATTCGACGCCGGCGTGGTCCAGGACGGCTTCGAGGTCACTCGCCATCTCCGGGACGGTGTACGGGCCGTCCGGTTCGTCGGACTCCCCGGTGCCGCGGTTGTCCCAGCGGATGCTCTCGTAGTCGTCGCTGACGGCCCGGTGTTGCCAGCGCCACATCCACCGACCATAGCCCAGTCCCTCGACGAAGACGACTGTCTCGGCGTCGCCCGGTCCCTCGCGTTCGTAGGCCAGGCGGACGCCGTCGTTGTTCGCATACGGCATATCGTATCGTTCTCCCGCGTTCTCCTTCAAGGGGGACGTTACCATGTGAACGTCCCGGGGCTATGCGGTCCACTCTAGGACACTCGCCGCCCAGGTGTAGCCGGTGCCGGCCGCGAGACAGAGGACCACGTCGCCGTCGTCTCTCTCGTCCCGACACTCCGTCAGCGCGAGCACCTGGTCACAGCTCTGGACGTGGCCGTAGTCGTCGAGATACCGGTGCTGGTCGTCGGCCAGCCCGAGCTCCGAACACAGGTACTCGTGGAACGACCGCTTCATGTGAGTGATCGCGGCGAAGTCGATCTCGTCGATTCCGTACCCCGACCGGTCCAGTGCGTCGGTAGCGACCGATCTGAAGTTCGGCAGGCTCCCCTCGGCGAGGCGTTCCTTCATCGACTCGTGGTCGGGAACTCGGAGGGAGTGCGCGCCAGTCTCGACCGTCTCGCGGCTCGCCGGGCGGACGCTTCCGCCGGCCGGGACGATCACGTCTCTGGCGAAACTCCCGTCGGTCAGGCTCGCGCTCTCCCGGACGCTGGCGAGCGCCCGGTCGCCGGCGTCGGCTTCGAGGACCGCGGCCGTCGCACCGCTGCCGAAGTTGAACATGAAGGAGGTGTCGCCGTCGTCGTAGTCGACCAGGTCCTCCTCGCGGCTGGCGGCGACCAGCAGCACCCGCTCGGTCGCCGGCTCGGCGGCCAGCAACGCCTTCGCTTCCCTGAGTGCGACGGGGAAGCCGGCACAGAGCGCGTAGCTCTCGGTCGCACTGGCCCCGGTCGCACCGATCTCCTCGGCGACGGCGGCCGCGGCGTTCCAGACCACGTGGTCCTTGTACTCGCTCCCGTGGTACCGGACCATGTCCAGCGTATCGGCACCGATGCCGGCGTCATCGAGTGCCTCCCGGGCCGCCGCGACACACATCTCCGAGGGATGGTCGGCGTCGGGCGGGCAGACGTGTTTCCGACGGACCCCCATCTTCTCGCGGACGACGGCTTCGGGAACCTCGCTCCGGTCGGCGATCGCCTCGGCGGTCATCGTCGGCTCGGGGAGGTAGGTCCCCAGCCCGGTGACGTGGACGGTCATTCCTCCTCGTCCCGGAGTTTCGCCGGGAGAGCGTCGGCGAAGGTCCCGCCGATGCGGTTTCTGATCGTCCCCAGCAGGCCGTCGGGGACGTAGAGGACGAACAGCACGAACACGACACCGACGTAGAGGCTGGCGTGGCCGTTCAACAGCGTGTCGATGAGGCCACCGACGGTCATCCCGCCGACGACCGGCGTCGACAGCGTCCCCTCGCCGAGTAGTAGGCGGAGGTACGGGAGCAACCCGCCACCCTGCCCGGACTTCGAGAGGAACTCGCGGACCGTCTCGTCGAACAGCCGACCGTACAGCGGGCCGGCGAGCGTCCCGAACCCGCCGATGATACTCGCGAGGAGGGCGTCACCGGAGACCAGGAAGTAGAAGGAGTTCTCGGGACTGGCCGACCGTCTGAAGCCGGCGAACAGGGCACCGGCGATGCCCGCGAAGAAGCCGCTCATACAGAAGGCGGCCAGCTTGTAGACGTAGGTGTTGTAGCCGATCGCGACCGCCCGTTCCTCGTTTTCCCGAATGGCGATCATCACGCGACCGAACGGCGAGTGGATGATCCGCTGCATCGCGAAGTAACAGACCAGTACCACGAGACCGACCATGTAGAACGAGACAGTCGTCCCCGACAGCGTCGTCCCCAGCAGCGACACCTCGTCGCCGGTGAGAACACCGATCGCGAGGTTGAGCTGGTCGACCCACGGGACGCCGATATCGAAGCCGCTGGCGTGGCTTGGGCCGACGGCGGGACCGTCACGGGGGTTACGAGCGACGTAGTCCCAGCCCCGGATGAACACGTACAGCACCTGGGCGAACCCCAGCGTGATCATCGCGAAGTACACGCCCGAGAGCCGGAACGAGACTAGGCCGACCAGCAGGGCGACGACGACGGCCAGCAGCCCCGCGACCAGCAGCGAGAGCATGAAGGGCGTCTCCGGCCCCAGGAGCGGGAACTTCCCGTTCGCGACGAGGATGACGGTGTAGGCACCGGTCCCGTAGAAGGCCGCGTGGCCAAAGGAGAGGTAGCCGGTGTAGCCGCTGATGAAGTCAAACGACATCGCGAACAGGCCGAAATACAGCACACCGACCATCGTCTCGACGGTCGGCAACAGCATCTCGGCCTCGTACTGGACCGGCGAGTTCAACAGCGTGTGGTAGATCGAGGGGTACACCGCCAACAGGAGGATGATCGCCACGTGGGCGGCGTGCGAGCGGAGGTAGGCCACGGGCCAGGACACCTCGGTCGGCGTCCCGGCCTGGGTCTCGGTGCTAATGGCCACCCACCCCCTCGACGCCGAACAACCCCTGTGGCCTGACGATCAGCGTCACCACGAGCACCAGGAACAGGACCAGTTCCGGCAGCCCGGTGAACTGGATGTAGTTCTGGAACCACCAGGTCATCACCGAGTCGGTCATCCCGACGACGACGGCGGCGACGACGGTCCCGCGGAAGGTCCCTAGGCCGCCGACGATGACGACGATGAACGCCGGCAGCAGCGTCTCCGCCGCGAGCGGGACGCTCGCGCCCCACGTCGCGTCCCACATCAACAGGGTCCCGGCCGCACCGGCTAGTCCGATCCCCAGCGCGAAGACGACGGTGAACACCTGCCGGACGTCGATCCCCAGCGCCGCGGCCATCTCGGAGTCCTCGCTGCCGGCACGGATGTATAGCCCGTACCGGGTCTTGGTGAGGAACGCCCAGATGCCCACCACGGTAGCGACTCCGAGAACGATCTGGAAGACGGCCAGCCAGCGGACGCTGATCCCGACGACGGCCGCGGGCTCACGGAGGAACTGCGGTTTCGTCGCCAGCGCCGCCTGCCAGTCCGAGATCGGCTGCATCCCGAACACGCCCAGGACGATGCGGACGATCTCGTCGATCACGAGCGTCAGGCCGAAAGTCAGCAGTATCTGGTAGATCGGCGGCCGGTCGTACAGCGGCCGGATGAGCGTGGTCTCGATGGCCCCGCCCAGGACGGTGAGCACGGCGAAGACCAGCAGGATGGCGACGAAAAACACCGCCAGCCGGGTCACCGATCCGGTCGCCTGCCCGACGGCCGTGACCATCACCAGCCCGCCCAGGTAGGCACCGACCATCGTCAGCGAACCGTGTGCGAAGTTCAACACGCCCATCAGTCCGAAGATCAGCGTCAGTCCGCTGGCGATCATCACGTACAGCGCGGACTTGGCCAGCCCGTTGACGACGACCGTCCCGAGTTCCGGGATCGTCAGGAACTCCCCGAGCGTTTCGAGGATCATGCGGACAGATACCTCCTGAACCGCTCGTCGTCGGCCGAGACCGCGTTCGAGTCCCCGTCGTCGACGACGACCCCGTGGTCGACGATGTAGAACCGATCCGAGAGGTCGAGCGCCAGCGGGAGGTTCTGCTCGACGAGCAGGATCGTCGCTTCGGCACTCGCTTCCGAGAGCGCCTCGGCCACGTCCGCGACGATCTGTGGGGCCAGCCCCTCACTGGGTTCGTCGACCAGTAGGAGGTCGTTCTCGCCGACCAATCCGCGGGCGATGGCGAGCATCTGCTGTTGGCCCCCCGAGAGCGTGCCGGCGTCCTGGCGGCGTCGCTCTTCGAGGATCGGGAAGGCGTCGAAGGCCAGCGTGAGTCCCTCGGAGATCGAATCCGTATCGGGGATCGCCGCCCGGAGGTTCTCCTCGACGGTCAACTGCCCGAAGATACGGCGTTCTTCAGGGATCCAGCCGACGCCGCGGTCGGCGACCTCGTGAGTCTCCAACCCGACAAGTGATTCTCCCCGGAACGTGATCTCCCCCTCCCGTGGCGGGGTCAACTGGAGGATCGAGCGCAGCGTCGTCGTCTTCCCGACGCCGTTGCGCCCGACCAGCGCGACGACCTCGCTCTCCGCGACGGTCAGGTCGATCCCCTGGAGGATGTGGCTGTCGCCGTAGTAGGTGTTGACTCCCGAGAGTTCCAGCAGGCTCATGCCACACCCCCCTCGCCGGTCGACTCGTCGCCCTCGTCCAGACTGCCGGGCTCGTACCCGCCGAGATACGCCGACTGGACGTCGGGGTCGGCACGGACCGCCTCGGGTGGGCCGTCGGCGATGACAGCACCCTGGTGGAGGACGACGACCCGCTCGGAGACGTCCATCACGATGTCCATGTTGTGCTCGACGAGCAACACGGCGTGGTCCTCGGCGACGTCCTCGATGAGGTCGCGGACCTCGTCGACGCTCTCGGAGGAGACGCCGGCGTTGGGTTCGTCCAGCAACAGGACCGACGGATCGCCGGCCAGTGCCATCCCGACTTCGAGTTTTCGCTTGGCGCCGTGACTGAGCGTGCTCGGAGGGTCGTGAGCCCGGTCCGCTAACCCCACGCGGTCCAGAATCTCGTGTGCGCGCTCGGTATACTCCTCGAAGTGATCGACGTTGCGCCAGAAGCGGGTCGAATCACTGCCGTGGGCCTGTTCTGCAACCCGAACGTTCTCGAGGACGGTGCTGTTGGGGAACACCGAGGTCACCTGGTACGACCGGTGGATGCCCCGCTGGGCCGTCTCGTGTGGCGGCGCGTCGGTGATGTCGTCCCACTGCTCGTCCCGCCGGAGTTCGACGGTCCCGTCGCTGGGCTCCAACACTCCCGTCAGGAGGTTGAAGAACGTCGTCTTGCCGGCTCCGTTGGGTCCGATGAGCGAACAGAGTTCGTCGCCGAGTTCGAACGATACGTCGTCGACGGCGGTCAGACCGCCGAACCGCTTCGTGAGGTCCCGCGTTCTGAGCATGTTACAGCGAGCAGTCCATCTGGTCGCTGTCTGCCGGGATCGTCGTCTCGTCGGCGCCGATCCGCGAGAGGGGTTCACCGGGCATGATCGCTGCGCCCCAGTTGTCGGCCCACTCGTCGGTCGTCGGGATGGGGTCCGCGACGGTCATCGCCGACCGGGCCTGGTTGTTGTACTCCTGGAAGGTGTAACCGCCCTCGCCTTTCGGCGTGTCCGTGACGGTCATCCCCTTGAGCGCGTTCGCGATGTCGGCACCCTCGCTGGAGCCGCCTTCCTGGACGGCCTGGTGGATCGCCGACGCGCCGGTGAACGTCCCCGACGTGAACAGGTCCGGGACGACGCCGTAGGTGTCCGTGTAGGTGTCGACGAATGAGTTGTTGATCTCGTTGTCGTACTGGTTCCAGTGGTATCGCGTCGTGAACGGCCCCAGCTTCGAGTTCCGGATCTTCTCCGTCGTGAGCGGTTCGCCCAGGACGTTCTGCATCGTCCCGCCGACGACGCTGTTGGTGATGCGGGTCGCGTACCCGCCGAACACGCGGTAGGAGTAGTCCCCCGAAAGGAAGGCGTTGAACATGTTGGGCAGCGTCGCGACGGTGAATCCGCCGACGACGCCTTCGGCACCGGCCTCTTCGGCGTTGTCGAGCAGCCCCTCCCACTCGGCGTAGCCCTGCTCGACGAACCGTTCGCCGACGATCTCGACGCCCTCGTTCTGGAGGACGGCCTTGTAGTTGTTGACGACCGCACGGCCGAAACTGTAGTCGGCCCCGAAGAGGTAGACCCTGGAGACGTCAGTCTCGTTTGCGACGTATTTCCCGCCCGAGCGGGCGTCCATCGCCGTGTTCTCGCTGGCGCGGTAGACCAGATCACCGCAGGTCTCGCTGTTCGAGGTGATCCCCGCGGAGGCCGCCGGCCCGACCATCATCGGAACGCTGGCCTGGTTGACCACGGTCGTGACGACGCGACTCGCCGACGCCGAGGAGGCACACCCCGCGAGGATGTCGACGCCCTGATCCTCGACGAGGGTCGTCGCGGCCGTCTGTGCGGTGTCGGCCGAGAACTGCGTGTCCCGGACGTAGATAGTGTATTCCACGTCGTCGACGGTCATCGTCAACTCGCCGGTGCTCGGCTCGGCGGGCGGGGTGTCGCCGGCTTTGTAGGCCAGCCCCGAGAGGAACCCCCACAGCGACTGCTGGCCGTAGTAGGCCAGATCGCCCGCGAGCGGTTGCAACATCCCGATCGAGACGCTCGTCGTCCCGCTCGATCCGTCGCCAGTACTGCCGCCGTCACTCGATGAATCTCCGTCGCCGTTCATGTCGGAACCTCCGTCGCTGCCGTCGCTCCCGCTGCTCCCGTCACCGCTCCCACCGTCTTCGCTGACACAGCCGGCGAGACCGGTCAGTCCGGCACCGAGTGCGCCCAGTACACGGCGTCGTGTGGCATAATCTCTCATACACAGTAATCTATCGTGTACGATACCCATAGTAGCGGGCGTTTACATGTTAACGGCGACCGCGAGAAGGTGTTACTCGTCGATGTCCTCTAGGGCCTCGACGACGCGTTCGATCATCTTGCGTTCGCCCCGCCGGAGGTTCTTCGAGACGGCCGGTTTCGAGACACCGAACTCGTCGGCGAGGGTCCCCAGTGTCGCGCCACGCGGACTCTCGAAGTAGCCCTCGGAGACAGCGGTCTCCAGGGTCTCCCGTTCCGTCTCCGAGAGGTCCCGACAGCCGTTGACCAGCGTCATCGCCGCGCCGGCGTTCTGGACGACGTCCTGGAGTTCCGGGAGACCGGTGTTCTCCCGCTCGACCACGTCGAACTCGTTGTCCCGGTCAAGTTCCGAGAGGGTCCTGTCGGCGTCCCGGCTCGTGTCGAAGCCGACGTGCCAGACCTCGCTGCCGGCCTCGATGTGGAACGGCCCGGTGATGTAGCCGTCGTTGTCCCGGATCGTTTGCATCGCCGTGGTCTCCTCGATAACCGTCCTGATCCCGGCCACCTCGCCCTGCCGACGCAGTAGCGAGAAGTCGTTCATGTTCTGATGTGTCTGTAACTCTTCCAATCCCGCATCGAGTGCATCCCTGTCGTCGGCTTCGACGACCATCCGCGTCTCTAGCTCGCGGACGTTCTGATCGAACTCCCACTGCATCGCTGCGAAGGCCATCTCGTGGTCGGCAGTGGTGTCGATGAACGGACAGTCGTACTGCTCCATGTCCAGGGCAATGTCAATCATGCACGGTGTCCGCTACTCGAACGGGAGTCCTCCACAATTATAAATTATTCTTCCTACGAGGGTTACTCTGTCGGTCCGGAAAGGCTGTTCCGCTACCGTTGAACGGTTGACAGTGCTACTGTTTCAGGCCGCCAGCGGCGTCGTTCCATCATCATTGTCCACCGACGTCGTGGCCCCGTCCCACCCCGTTCCAATACTGTTTTAGGGCTTCACTCTGGAAGGACTGGTATGACTTTGCACGCCAGAGATCTCCCCCAGGACGTCCGGGAACTGGGCGAGCTACTGGGCGACGTACTGGAGACCCAATCCTCTACCGAAGCGTTCGAGACGGTCGAGCAGATCCGTACAGCCTCGATCGACTATCGGAAAGGCGATCTGGACAGTCGGGACACGATCGGGCAGACCCTCGACCGGCTCGACCCGGAGATGGAAGGCGTCGTCGCCCGGGCGTTCACTACCTACTTCGAACTGATCAACCTGGCCGAGGAACGCGAGCGGGTCAGAGAGATCCGTGAAGGGAGTCAGGACGGGACGATCGAGGACAGCGTCGCCGAGGCGATCGAGGGACTCGCCGATGCCGATGTCGGTTCGGAAACGGTCGAAGACGTTCTCGACGACGTGTTCATCGAGCCGACCTTCACCGCACATCCGACCGAAGCCCGCCGGAAAACCGTCAAAGCGAAGCTCCGAAGCGTGGCTAACGGCCTGGAGACGCTCGATGAGGTCCGCCTGACCGACCGCGAGGAACACACTGTCCGCCGGGACGTCCGTTCGGAGGTCACGAGCCTCTGGCAGACCCCACAGGTCCGTGATCGCCGGCCAGATGTCACGGACGAGGCACTGAACATCCAGTGGTACCTAGAGAACGTCCTCTTCGAGGTCATCGACGAAGTCTACGACGAACTGGAACGCGCTATCGGCGAGGAGTACGACGAGGGGATCGACGTCCCGAAACTCTACGAGTTCCGCTCGTGGGCCGGCTCCGACCGTGACGGCAACCCCTTCGTCACGCCGGAAGTCACCGAAGAGACGCTGGAACGCCAGCGCGAGACGGTCCTACCGCTGTACCGCGACCGGCTGAAGGCCCTCTCGGGAGTCCTGAGCCAGGACGCCTCGAACCTCTCGATCGGCGATCGGTTCGCCGAGCGCTTGGCCGAACACAAGGAGCGGCTCCCCGGAGTCGCCGCCGAGGCCGAAGAACGGTATCCTGACGAACCGTACCGCCAGAAGCTCAAGTTGATGCGCGAATCGGTCCTGCGGGTCAGCGACGTCCGGCAGGGCGGCTACGACAGTCCCGAGGACCTGCTCAAGGACCTGCGCACGATCGCTGCCAGCCTCCGCGACAACGACGCGGCAATCATCGCCGAGTCCCACGTCGACCCCCTCATCCGGAAGGTCGACACGTTCGGGTTCACGCTCGCGAGCCTGGACCTGCGTGACCACCGGAAGATGCACACCGACGCTATCGCGGAAGCGGTCGAGCGCCAGGGCATCGACTACGAGGAGATGTCCGAGGACGAGCGCGTCGAGTTCCTGACGGAGGCGATCCTCCAGAACGGTTCGGTCATCGATATGGAGAACACCGACGGGCTCTCGGAGGATTCGATCCGGGTCCTGCGTCGGTTCCGTAAGACCGCCGACTGGCAAAACGAGTTCGGCGTCGACGCTATCGACACATACGCGATCAGCTGGTGTGAGGAACCCAGCCACGTGCTGGAAGTGCTGTTCCTCGCCGACCAGGTCGGCATCGTCGACCTACCTGGCTACTGTGGCCTGGATATCGTCCCGTTGCTGGAATCCGAGTACGCGCTCTCGGGTGCCCGGCGCATCATGGGGACGCTGTTCGAGAACGAGGCCTACGCACAGGCCCTGGAGGCACGGAACACCGTCCAGGAGATCCTGCTTGGTTACTCCGACTCCAACAAGGAGAACGGTTACCTCGCCGCCAACTGGTCGCTGTACAACAACCAACGGCGGCTGGCCAACATCACCGACGACTTCGACGTCGACATGCGCCTGTTCCACGGCCGCGGTGGCTCGATCTCCCGCGGTGGCGGCCCGATGAACGACGCCATGCTGGCCCTACCAAACGAGACGGTGACCGGACAGATCAAGTTCACCGAACAGGGTGAGGCGATCGCCGAGAAATACGCCAACGAGGACATCGCCGAGCGGAACCTCGAACAGATGCTCAACGCCCAGATCCGGGCGCGCCACAACGCGATGGAAGAGCCGGTCGAGGACATCCCCGAGGAGTGGGTCGAGGCCATGGAGACCGCCTCCGAGGCCGCCCGCGAGGAGTACCAGTCGCTGCTGGAGACCGACGGCTTCGTCGACTACTTCGAGCAGGCGACTCCGATCACGGTCATCGAGAACCTAAACATGGGGTCGCGCCCGGCTTCCCGGAGCGAAGACCGCAGCGTGGAGGACCTGCGTGCGATCCCGTGGGTGTTCTCCTGGACGCAGGCCCGCTGTATCATCCCTGGGTGGTACTCGATCGCCACTGGGCTGAACACCTACCTCGACGACGGCGGCGACATCGAGACGCTCCAGGAGATGTACGAGGAGTGGCCGTTCTTCAAGACGAAACTCGACAACGCCTCCCTGGCACTTGCCCGCACCGAAATGGGGATCGCCGAGGAGTACGCCGATCTCGCCGACGACGACCTCCGCGAGCGCATCTTCCCGCGGATCAGAGACGAGTACGAGGAGACCGTCGATCTGGTCACGGAGATCACCCAGCGCGAGGGACTGCTCTCGCGTGACTGGCTCGAAGAGAACCTCGAACGCCGCAACCCCTACGTCGACCCGCTGAACCTGCTGCAGGTCCGGCTGCTCGCCCAGTCACACCTCACCGAGGAGGAAAAGCAGACGCTCCGGCTGACCGTCCTGGGGATCGCCGCCGGGATGAAAAACACCGGATAACTCCCCGTCCGGTCCGCTCTATCCCGGCTCACGCACCGCTCCGAGCTACTACACCCGTGGTACCTACCGAAGGATTTACGCCGCCGCCGGCTGCATGGCTGCTATGGCACTTGAGACGATTCTGCTTGCCGTCGGCCCGAACGACAAGGACCGCATCGACGAACTCGCCGACGCCGTGACGGACATCGCGGGTCCGGCCGGTTCGGAGGTCATCGTCGCACACGTCTTCACTGACGAGGAGTACGAGAACGTCGTCGACCGACTGGAGTTCGAGTCCGTCGCGGAAGCCAACCCCGACCAGGTAGCGGATCGGCACACGACCGTCCGAGAACTCCTCAAACGACTGGACGACGCGAATCTCCAGACCAGCGTCAGAGGCGCCGTCGGTAACCACGGAGAACAGATCGTCAGTCTCGCGGAGAGTGTCGGTGCCGACCTCGTCGTCGTCGGCGGCCGTAAGCGCTCACCGACCGGCAAAGCTGTCTTCGGCTCGACCGCACAGGAAGTCATGCTCAGTGCTCCCTGTCCGGTCACGTTCGTCCGCGGCGAAGACTAGGACCGCTACTGCGGGGCTCCCCCAGTGGTTTTCACTCGACCAGGGCTGCCTCTAGCAGTTCCAGCGGATGGCGGATGTCGTACCCCGTCCCGTGTTCCATCTGCATCGCACACGTGGGACACTCCGTCATCCCGGTGTCGCCCGAGGCGTCGTCCATGTGGTCGAACATGTCGTCGGCGATCGCCATCGACTTCTCGTATTTCTCGGCCTTCCAGCCGTAGGTCCCGGAGATCCCCGAACAGGACTCGCCGACGTCCTCGATGCCGGTGCCGTCCAGCTCCCGGAACAGTTCGACGGACTGGTGTTCTAACCCCTGGTTGCGGGCGTGACACGGCGCGTGGTAGGCGAACTCCCGAGCGAGGTCGCCTTCGACCTCGGCCGCTTGCAGATCGCCCTTCAGGTCTTCGTTGATCCGTAGATACTCGACGGACTCGAAGGTATTTGCCGCCACCTCGTCGATCCCGTCGATGTCGAACAGTTCGGGATACTCCTGGCGCAGCGCCATCGAACAGGAGGTACAGGAGGCGATGGCGTCGTACCCCTCCTCGATCAGGTCGGCCATCGAGGAGACGTTGACCTCCGCACCCCGGCGGGCGTCGTCCAACATGCCGTTGGCGAACATCGGCGTCCCGGAACATCGCTGTTCGGGGACGACGACCTCGTAACCGTACTCCTCGAACACCCGAACCATCGCCTTCCCGACTTCGGGGGTGTTGTAGTTGGAGTAACAGCCGTGGAAGTACGCGACCTTCTTGTCGGCGTCGCGGTCCTCACCGCGAGCCTCGCGGGCCTGCTGGGCGTTCTCATTCGAGGCCGCCGCGCCGCCCCGAGCAGACCACCACTCCCGGAAGGTCTGTTTCGCGAACGCGGGGAACTCGCGTTCGCTGGTGATCCCCATGGTCTTCTCCATGACCCACCGGGCCGGCCCGAAGTTCATCGCGAAGTTCGCCAGCCGCGGAACTTTGCTGGCGATGGTCGCTGAGGTCCGGTAGTTCGCCAGGATGCGGTTCCGGACGTACTCGACGGAGAACTTGCTCATCTGCTCGCTGACGTACTCCCCGCGGGCGGTGTTGTGCATCTGGGAGAGGGGCACCCCCGACGGACAGGCGTTGTCACACCGCATGCAGTTCGAGCAGTCCGTGATCGAGTCGTCGATCGTGTAGTCGTCCTCGTTTTGCTTGAGGCGCCACTGCTCCGGCCCCTGGAACTTCGGGCCCGGGAAGTCGTCGTCGACCTCGGCGACCGGGCAGTTGGTATCACAAGTCGAACACTTGTAACACGAATCCGCGCCGGGGCGCAGGTCGAAGTCGTCACTGTCGGGGAAGACGTCGACGGGTTCGAAGTCCTCGCCCGTGTTCGGTGCCGTCGGGTCGAACTCTGTGGATGATTCGGCGTCGCTCATTGTACCTCCTGTGCGGCGGTCGTGCCAGCCGCGTGGCCCGTCGCGATCGACACCCCGCTACCTGACTTCTCGGCTGCGAAGTCGTAGCCGCCCAGGATGCTCCCGGCGGCACGCAGGTTGTCGAACTCGACGTCGTCGTCCGCTGTCAGCGGGCGCAACTGCTCGTCTGTCGGTAGGCCGAACCGCGCGAACTGATGGTCGCCGAACACCTCCAGGTCGAACCAGTCGTACCGGTCCTCGGCGTGAGGGACGTGACAGTCGAAGATCGGTTCGTACACTCCCTCGCGGTCGGATTCGACGCCTTTCCCGACGAGACCGCCCGTCGCGAGGACGTACTGATCGCCGCTGACGGGGATCTTCGCGCCGGTTTTCTCGATGTACACCTCCTCGATGTGTCCGTCCTCGCCGGCGTAGTCGACGACGGGGTTGCCCGTCTCGAAGTTCCCGCCGGCTTCGTCCAGTGCCTCGAACAGGGTGTCTTCTAGCCGCAGGCCCGGCAGGGACGGCGGTCCCATCGGGACCTCGAAGACGTCGACACCGAGGTGGTCACCGAGCGCGGCCCGGACTGCGCCGGGGTGGTCGTCCCCGAGGATGGCCGGGAGTCCGACGCGTTCCTCCCCGTCGAGATGGGGTTCGATCGTGTCGGCGAGCGCGTCCCGGGCGCCGACCATCCGCCCGTCGACCGCGACCTCGCCGTTGGTATCCAGGAGCTTGGCGTACCGGGTCACTTTCGCGTCGGCCCGCAGGTCTCCCGGGAACTCGATGGTGACCCCGCGGGCGTCGAAAGGGACGCCGGCGGCCTCGAGGTGTGCGGCGACGTGGGGCGCGTCGAAATCGACCATCGATCCCAGGCCGACGAGCAACACGTCCCGGTCGTCGCTGGCCAGTCCGGCGGCGGCTCCCTTCGGGTACCGTGCGGTTGGTTTGACCGTCCCGCCGTGGGTCGGCAGGAGGGCGTTGGTGTCCGTGTGACCCCCTCGGTAGTCGGTCACGTCGTCGAACATCGCCATCGCCTCGCGGACGCCGTCGACGCCGACGGTCCGGTAGGGGTGTTCCTCCGGGAGATCGGGAATCGCGTCGTAGGGGTCGGTCAGCGGCCCGTCACCCTCGTGGGTGTATCCGAGGAGGTCGACCAGTCCGGAAGCGTTCTGGAGGGTGCTCTGTTTGTACGAGAGGAGTCGAACGTCGGCTCCCGCGCGAGCGGCTGCGAGCGCACTAGAGAGACCGGCGAGACCGCCGCCGATGACCAGTACCTCCGACTCAATTGCCATCCGTTCGCCCTCCGTCCGCGGCCACGTCGGCTCCGGTCGCCCCACCGGGCCGTCCCGACCCCGTGTCGAAGGCGGCGAAGTCGATCGGGTCGCCGTCGGCCGGATCGTTGTCGCGGTTCTGGGTCGTCGCGTGCAGGGCGTAGTTCAACATCGCCTGGGAGAGCTGTTGGCCCCACAGGGCGTGGCGCTGGCCCTTCCAGCGCTCCTGGAGCAGTTCGTCCCAGGCCCGGCGGGCGACGTTCTCGTCGTACTCCCCGGCTGCCGCTCCGTCAGCCGAGCCCCCGCTCGCGGAGACGCCGTGGAGTTCGCTCGCCATCCGGTGGACGCAGAAGCCGCCCTGGCAGTTGCCCATCGACGCGCGGGTCCGGATTCGAACGGCGTTCAGATCGGAACCGGACTGGGAGATGGCGTCCTGGATCTCCGCGCGGGTGACGCCCTCACACTCACAGACGGTCGGGTTCGGACCGTCGGTCTTGAGCACCTCGTCGGCCCGCGAGCCCAGTCGCTCGACGCTCCGGCGGCCGATCGGCGACCGCAGGCCGAACTCGTCCATGTAGTCCCGCAGGACGGTGAAATCGTCGCTTCCCGGGAGTGGAACGTCCGCCGTCCGGCAGTCCGTGTCGATGCCGAACTGATCGCAGACGTGGTCGGAGATCCGCTCGCCCATCATCCGATAGGTGGTGAACTTCCCGCCGACGATGCTGGTCATCCCGTCTAAGCCGTCCCGCTCCTCGTGATCCAGCAGGAAGAAGTCCCGCGTGATGTCGGTCGGGTCGTCGCTACCCACGTCCGGCGGTTCGTACAGCGGGCGGACGCCCCAGAACGACCGGATCGTCCGGGCTTCCTGGAGCATCGGGACCAGCTCCGAGAGGGTCTCGATCATCATGTCGACCTCCCACTGCTCCTCGGGGTAGTCCTCGGGGTCGTCGACCTCCTCGTCGGTCGTCCCCAGGATACACGTGGTCTCGTGAGGGACGATGATGTCGGCGTCGCCTTTGGGTCGGCAGCGGTTGATGACGGTGTCGACCTGCCGGGAGTTCATGATCGTCATGACCCCCTTCGAGGGGCGGACTTCGATATCGACACCGGCCATATCGCCGATGCGGCCCGCCCACGCGCCCGTCGCGTTGACGACGTAATCCGCGCGGATCTCTTCGGTGCCGCCTTCGGTCCCGTGGACGCGCTTGCCGGGGCCGGCACTGTGGTCGACCTCGACGCCGACGACCTCGTCGTCCTCGACGACGAGGTCCGTCACCGTCGAGTGTGTCTCGACGCGCGCGCCGTGTTCCTGGGCGCTTGCCGCGTTGGCCACGACCAGCCGGAACGGGTCGATCGCGCCGTCCGGAACCGAGATCGCCTTGTCGATGTCCTTCGCGAGGTGTGGCTCGATCTCCCGGGCCTCCTCGCGGGAGACGACATCGGCGGGAATGCCACACTCTTCACAGCCCGAGAGCTTCCTTTCGAAGTACTCTTCGGTGTCTTCCGGTCGTTTGACGAACAGCCCGCCGGTCATCTCGACACAGTGTGACGCGATATCCCGGAGGACACGGTTCTCCTCGATACACTCGGTCGCGCTCGCTTGGTCAGAGACGGCGTATCGGCCGCCGCTGTGGAGGAGCCCGTGCATCCGTCCCGTCGTCCCGTGTGTGAGGTTTCCCTGTTCGAGTAAGGTGACATCCAACCCGCGCATGGCGAGATCCCGTGTGATACCCGCCCCGGTGGAGCCGCCACCGATAACGACGACGTGAGGTGATGGAGCCATTTATCTTACGTAGAGTTTGGCGCCCATCCACTTTATTTTACCGTCGAATCCCCCCGCCCGATAAATTTTATGAGGAATAATGAACGTCAACGGAGACGACTGACGCGACCCGTCCCGGTAAACAACGAAGGGATCGCGAGTACGCCGCCGGTAGAACGTATCTCAGTCTCGCAAATCCGATCGAGCGGTCCCGCCTGCGCCCGGCACCAGAACACCCCCGTTCACTGGGGACGATAAGAACTCTTCGCCGTAGGTAGCGGCCGATGCTTCGGCGACACTACAGGTACCAATCGAAACGATCTACACACCGACCGTGCTGCAGCCGTGCGATCGGGTGTGCATCGATCTTCACTGGCGACTACGGCTAGTATCCGTCTGTTGGCGCTCGTGAATTCGGTTTCCCTGTCTTGGGACCCTGGTAAAGGATGGTTTCTCTGCCGCCATCGTGGATATCTCTATTTTTATCGAGGGTCCCCCACTGTGAGTAATTTTTATACCGGTTCACTATCTTGTTTACTACCATCACGGCATAATTCATAAACAATGCCGCCAACGGAGTACACAGTAATGGAAGACACATACGTCGGTTCGATCGACCAGGGGACGACAGGCACCCGCTTCATGGTGTTCGACCACAGCGGCCAGGTCGTCGCGAACGCCTACGAAACACACGAACAGATCTACCCCGAACCCGGTTGGGTCGAGCACGACCCGATCGAAATCTGGGAGAACACCCAGCAGGTCGTCGTCGACGGTCTCGAAGAAGCAGGCCTCGACGCCAGCCAACTCGAAGCGCTGGGTATCACCAACCAGCGTGAAACGACTATCGTCTGGGACGAGGAAACCGGCAAGCCCGTCCACAACGCACTCGTCTGGCAGGACCGCCGCACCACCGACCGTGTCGAGGAAATTCAGGAGCAGGACAAGGTCGAGTGGATTCGCGAGAAGACCGGCCTCGAATGTGACGCGTACTTCTCGGCGACCAAAACCGAGTGGCTCCTCGACAACGCCGAACCGCTCAAGATGCAGTCCTCGCGCGGTGCCGACCTCCGGGACCGTGCCGAGGACGGCGAACTCCTCATGGGCACGATCGACGCCTGGCTCATCTACAACCTTACCGGTAACCACATCACCGACGTCTCCAACGCCTCCCGGACCATGCTCTACAACATCCGGGACCTCGAATGGGACGACGAACTCTTGGCTGAGTTCGGCGTTCCCGAGTCGATGGTACCCGAGGTGCGACCCTCCTCGGACGAGGACTACTACGGCTACACCGACCCCGACGGCTTCCTCGGCGAGGAGATCCCCGTCGCCGGCGCGCTGGGCGACCAGCAAGCGGCCCTGTTCGGGCAGACCTGCTTCGACGAGGGCGACGCCAAGAACACCTACGGCACCGGCTCGTTCTACCTGATGAACACCGGCGAGGAGGCCGTCGCTTCCGATCACGGCCTCCTGACGACCATCGGTTTCCAGATGTCCGGTGAACCCGTCCAGTACGCCCTGGAAGGGTCGATCTTCATTACGGGCGCAGCGATCGAATGGCTCGAAGACGTCGACCTGATCAACAACGCCGCACAGACAGCCGAACTCGCCCGCTCTGTCGACTCGACCGACGGCGTCTACATGGTTCCCGCGTTCACGGGCCTGGGTGCTCCCCACTGGGACGGGCGGGCGCGTGGCACGATCGTGGGGATGACTCGCGGGACGGAGAAGGCGCATATCGTCCGCGCGACACTGGAGTCGATCGCCTATCAGACCCGAGACGTGGCCGAGGCGATGGAAGCGGATTCGAACATCGAGACGACGTCGCTGCGGGTCGACGGCGGCGCGGTCAAGAACAACTTCCTCTGTCAACTCCAGTCGGATATCATCCAGACGGATATCGTCCGACCGGAAGTCGACGAGACGACCGCACTGGGAAGCGCCTACGCGGCCGGACTCGCGGTGGGCTACTGGGACACGGTCGACGAACTCCGCGACAACTGGCAGGTCGACCGTGAGTTCACCCCCGAGAAATCCAGCGAGGAAGTCGACAAACGCTACGATCGCTGGGACGACGCGGTCGGGCGCTCCCTCGACTGGGCCCAGGAGGAGTGATCACGGGTGTCCGCGACACTCTTTCGGGACGTGCCCATCGGGATCGGAGGGGTGCAGTTCACCCTGCGTCCACGTGCCGGACCCGGACTGATCGCTCCAGTGGAGACAGCATGGAAACCGACGGCTACAGCAGTCGGTAGCTGACAACGAACGCATTTCGAACGCCTATGGATATCGAAGCGCGAATCAAACGGCGCCAACGCCGCGACGGAGAGCACCGGCTGATCCTCGACTACGAGGCCCTCTCACCGGTGTCCCACGCCACAGAGCCGACAGACCGCGGCCCGGTCTTCGAACGGCTCTTGGATCACCTCGATCCCGTCTTCGAAGGAAAGCTACCGCCGAACGCGTACGTCCACGGTCCCGCTGGAGCCGGAAAGTCGGCCGTCGTCACGGCGTTGTTCGGTCACCTCGAACAGCTCCCCACGGACGCACGGGCGGTCATCCACACGACGACGCGTGCACAGACGCCGACCTCACCGGCGTTCGTCTACGTCGACACGCGGGCGACGACGAGTGAGTTCGCGTTCTATCACGCGATCTTGGACAACATCATCGAAGAGTCGGTTCCCGAACACGGGATCGGGACCGAGACCTTACGATCCCGGCTTCACGAGACACTCTCCGGACGCCACTCCGGGGTCGTCGTCGGCGTCGACCACATCGACGATCCAAGCGGGACCGACACGACCGATCTCGTCGATCTGTTCGCCGGCCTCCCGAGCAAGGCCAGTTGGCTGGCTATCGGTGAACTCGATCCGTCACAGACCGAGGTGACCGAGTACACCGCCAGGTCGATCCAGGTGGATCGCTACCGCCGACAGATGCTCGTCGACGTGGTGATGACGCGGGCTTCCGACGGCCTCGCCCAGCAGGCGCTCGACCATCGATCGGCGCGAACGATCGCGGACTGGGCCGACGGGAACGCACACGACGCGCTCGCAGCCCTGTTGATCGCCGCCGTCCACGCCGACAGCAGTGGCCGTGATCGGATCGCCGAGACCGACGTGACTGCCGCGATCGAGGAGATCCCCGAGCCCTGTGTGTCACTGGGCCGTGTCCTCTCGTTGCCGGCCAACAGACAACGGGTCCTTCGGGAACTCGTCGATCTCGGTACCGACGAGACTGCCTCGGTGACGAAGACGACAGAGGCGATCGCCCAGCAGTCCGCAGTCGATCTCTCACAGGGGACCGTCAAGCGGTTCCTCTACGAACTCGCAGAGGTCGGGATCGTCGAGCGCGTACAGTCGACGACGGACACGGGGCAAGGGCGACCGCCAAGCCGGCTGGAGCCACGGTTTCCACCGACGGCGTTCCGCCAGCTCTACGATCTGTCCCAGTAGGGCCGTCCGACGTGTTTCGGTCCCGAACCGCTCAGGCTGTCCACCGCCCAGTCTCTCCTGACGGGAGAACCGATCTACTGTACTGCGTCGCTCGGGTCGCCGGTCCCGCCGGTGAGCGCGGACGCGAGTGCGCCCCGAACGCCGACATCGTCGCCGAGGGTTGTCAGTTGGATGTCCGGGATGTTCGCCATGACCATATCGTCGAGCCGGTCGCGGATCGGATCGAGGACCTGTTCGGGGTTGTTGAGCGCGACGGCTCCACCGACGTAGACGACGATGGGCGCGTAGGAGTGGACGATGTTGGCGACGCCGATGGTGTTCCAGTGGTTGACCTGTTCGAGGACGTGGGCAGCGAAGTCGTCCTCGCCGGCGTACTCGAAGACGTCCGCAGCCGTGAACTCCTCCTCGTCGATGGGCAGAGCCGTCTCGACGGGGTCCTCGCGGTGGAGTCGCGTGGCGTACCGCGGGATGTTTTCGCCGGAACAGTACGCCTCCCAGTGGCCGTCGTGCCCACAGCCACAGGTCATGTAGCCGGTCGGGTCGATCGTGATGTGGCCGACTTCGCCGGCGTTGCCGTCCCAACCCGAGAGGATGTTCCCGTCGACGGCGACGCCAGCACCGATCCCCGAGGAGATCGTGAGATACACCATGTCGTCGGGGTTGCGATCAGAATAGTACCGTTCGCCGATGACGCCGGCGATGGCATCGTTGTGGAGGTAGACCCGATCGCTTCCGATGAGGTTCTCGACGGGGCCGGTCAGCGGAATCCGGTCGATCGTATCCGGGAGGTTCGCGGGGTTGGTGACAACGCCTTCGGCGAGATCCATCGGACCGAAGGAACCGATACCGGCTGCGACGATGTCGGTGGGGACGATACCGGCGGCGTCGGCGGCCTCGCGCAGCGCTTCGAGCACCGCCTCCGTGACGGCGATGCCGGTCGGCCCGCGCGGGGTCTTGAGTTTGTGTGACGCGATCTTCGATCCGGTCTCGTCGGCGATCAACGCCCGGATGTGTGTCGCACCGAGGTCGACCCCAGCGTATGCGCCCATGCTGATGGGAACGTCGCCCTTCCGATACTTAACTACACATATTCGACCTGGCTCAGCGCCGCCGGTCCGCGTCACCCTCGCGATCGACGGGTTGTTCGTAGACGACCCCCCGTTCGGCGTCGAGCGTGACCGTCGATCCGTCACCGACGCTGTCAGGTAGTTTCGCGTCCGCGATCATGGGGATATCGAGTTCGCGAGCGACGATCGCCGCGTAACTGGTCATCCCCTGACTGCTGTCGACGATCCCGCCGATCCGCTCGGTGTCTCCGACGAACTCGCCCTCGAAGCCGCTCGGGACGCAGACGATCGCGCCGTCGGGCATGTGTTCGATGTTCCCGTCGTCGGTCCGGTAGACCTTCCCCGTCGTGACGCCCTCGACCACGGAGCGGCCGTTCGCGACGGTTTCGGCGGCGACGTGGACTTTCAGCATGTTGGCGGTGTTGAGCCCTTCCAGTTCGGTCATCATCCCCGAGAGGACCACGACCGTGTCACCGCCCTCCGCGGCGTTCGTGTCCAGGGCCGCCTGGGCGGCACTCTGGATGATCGCGTCCGCCCCCTGTGTGGTGTACTCGGTGAGGACCGGGATGATCCCCCAGGAGAGCGCGAGCCGCCGTTTGACTCGCTCGTTGGGCGTCGAGGCGACGATCGGGATCGACGGCCGGTACTTCGCCGACTTCAGTGCCGTATACCCCGATTCTGAAGCGGCGACGACCGCAGAGGCGCCGATGTCCCTGGCGAGGAACCGCGCCGAGCGGGCCAGTGCGTCGGTCCGGGTGTCGCCGGCTGCCGGGACCCGTTGCTCCCGGGACTCGGCGTACTCCTCGCTTGCTTCGACGTCGCAGACGATCCGATCCATCGTCTCGACGACCCGCGTCGGGTGATCGCCGATCGCCGTCTCGCCCGACAGCATCACGGCGTCGGTGCCGTCGAGGACGGCGTTTGCCACGTCCGAGGCCTCCGCACGGGTCGGCCGCCGGGAGTGCATCATCGAGTCGAGCATCTCCGTGGCGGTGATCACCGGGACGCCGGCCTGGTGGCACTTCCGGATGATCCGTTTCTGGATGATCGGCACGTCTTCGAGTGGGCACTCCACCCCGAGGTCGCCCCGGGCGACCATCACGCCGTAGGCCGCGTCGATGATCGAATCGAGGTTCTCGACGGCGCCCGCCCGCTCGATCTTGGCGATGACGGGGATGTCGACGCCGCGGTCCTCCAGAGCACGGTTGATATCGTAGATATCCTGCCCAGTGCGGACGAACGACGCGGCGACGAAGTCGGGTTCCTTCTCGGCGGCGACGTCGAGTTCCTGTTCGTCGTTTTCGGTTATCGTCGGCAGGTCCAGTTCGACACCGGGGACGTTGACCCCCTTCCGGGAGCTGAGTTTGCCGCCGCTCTCGACGTACGCGGAGACGGTCTCGCCGTCGACGCGCTCGACGGTCGTCTCGATCCGGCCGTCGTCGAGCAACACCTTGTCACCCGGCTTCGCGGCGCTGATCGACTTCGACAGCCCGACGCGTTCGGGTGTCGCGTCGTCGTCGACGACGAACTCGACTGTCGATCCCGTGATCAACTCGATCGGTTCGTCGATCGGTGCGGTCCGGACCTCCGGCCCCGGCATGTCGAGCATCGCAGCGATCGGTGTCTCGACCCGGTTGTCGGCCTCTCGAATCCGGTCGATCATCTCCCGGCGGTGCTCCGGAGAGCCGTGACTGGCGTTCAACCGGGCGACGGACATCCCCGCGTCCGCGAGGGAGGCGATCTGATCCGGCGACTCGCTGGCCGGCCCCAGTGTACAGACGATCTTCGCACTACGCATCAGCAGGCCCCTCCATCTCTCGGAGAGCGCGCATATTTCGTGGGGTCATAGCGGTGGATACCGTGGCCGGGGATAAGAAGGTTGTCGGATGCGCGAAACCGACCGACGGAACCGATAGTTACCGACTGATCGCCGCCGTCTCTCCCTCGATGAGCTCGCGGACCTCGCTGGGTGAGACGACCGCGATATCTCCGGGGACGGAGCGTTTCAGAGCAGCAGTTGCAGCGCCCCATTCGAGCCCTTCGGGAACCGACCCGGTCGTGAGATACTGCGAGAGGAACCCGCCCACGAACGAGTCCCCGGAGCCGACCGGATGTGCGTCGCTGGCCTCGAAGGAACCCTGGACGTACTCGTCGTCGGCTGTCGCCGCGACGACGCCGTCAGCGCCCCGTGTCACGACAGTCACGTCGAACCCGTGGTCGGCGGTCAACGAGGCAGCGACGTCGAGGGCATCGCCGGTCCGCCCGAGCACTTGTTCGGCATCACGTTGGGCGACGACGAGCACGTCGATATCCGGAAACAGCTCCGTGACGACGGATCGTGCCTCGGCGTGGCTCCAGAGCTTCGATCGATAGTTCAGATCGAAACACGTCGTCGTTCCGGCATCGTTCGCCCGTTCGAGCAGGTCCGCGGTGGTCGTCTCGACCCGGTCGGAGAGCGCCGGTGTGATCCCGGAGGTGTGGAGCGCGTCTGCGTCCTCGACGAGTCCCTCGGGGACTTCGCCGGTGGCGAGTGTCGTGATGCTCGCACCCGCCCGGTCGTAGATGACGTCGTTTCCACGCGGTACGTCCCCCTGTTCGAGGTAGTAGGTCCCTTGCCGCCCGTCGTCGCTGTCGTCCCAGCTGACCTCGACCGTCACGCCGTGGCGCCGAAGCTCTCCCGTGACCCGTCGCCCGACCGGCGAGTTCGGAAGTTTCGAGAGCCACGCCGTGTCGAGCCCGAGTCGCTGTGCGGCGACGGCGACGTTCGATTCCGCCCCGGCGATATGGACGTCGTACTGGTCGGCCGTCTCCAGCCGTTCCTGTTGGGGTGGAGAGAGCCTGAGCATCGTCTCGCCGAATGTAACGAGGTCCGTCATACTCCGCAGTGGACCCGGAGTCGGTATAAATCCTGGAGAAACGAGTGGCCGATGCCGTCCATATGTGGTACTGTCTAGCACGAATAGGGGTTCCCTGTTTACGTTCGTCCATCGAACGGCCGAAACGCTCCAAAAGCTTTTGTACTCGAATATTGCACACAAGTCTATGGGACGTAGGTCAGTGCGTCGTGAGTCCGGTGTCTCACGTCGGTCGATTCTCAGAACCGTCGGGGCAGCGGGTATCGCTGGTCTGGCCGGTTGTGGTGGCGGTGGTAACGGGACCCCAACTGGCGAGCGGATCGGTAACTACCCACTAACTGGCGAGACCGCTACGTTCGGATTCAACGTCGCACAGTCCGGCCCGTTCTCGACCGCGGGGGAGGAGGAACTCCGCGGACACAAACTCGCTGTCAAACACATCAACAACGGTGGCGGGTGGGTCGGGGAGAGTTTCTTCAGTAGTCTCAGCGGCGAGGGACTCCTCGGAAAGACCGTCGATTTCGTCGTGGGCGACACCGAGAGTGACCCCGAATCCGCCCGACTCTCGGCCCAGTCGATGGTCGACAACCAGGACGTGATCATGCTCTCGGGGGGATCGACGAGCGATACGGCCCTCGAACATCAGCGGATCGCCGGCGAGTCCGAGGTTATCTACATGGCGACGATGGCACAGATCGACAGTCTCACCGGCAAGAACTGCAACCGTTTCAGTTTCCGGGAGATGTTCAACTCCACGATGACGACCAGGGCGCTGACACCGGTTCTCCTCGACGAATACGGTGAGGACGCGCAGTTCTTCCAGATCTACTCGCAGGACGACTGGGGGAACGCACAGCGCCAACTGTTCGCGAAGACACTCCGGGATGCCGGCTGGCAGTTCACCGGCAGCCTGGTCGCACAGGTCGGGACCCGCGACTTCTCCCAGTACGTCTCCGACATCGAGAACGCGTCGGAGGACGTATTGATCCTCAACCTCCGTGGACTGGACGCAGCGAACGCCCTCCGGACCTTCCGCGAAGCGTTCCCGGACGAGAACATCGTCGTTCCGGTGTACACCAGAGCGGTTGCACAGACGGCAGGTGGGGCCATCGAGGACGTCATCGGAACGGCAGCCTGGGACCCTTCGATCGACACGCCGCTGTCGAACACGTTCAGGTCGGCGTTTGCCGACGAGTATCAGGGAGGAACCGCATCGTCCAGTTCGTCGGTTCCGTCGGGTCCGGCCCACATCGCCTACACCCAAACGCTGTTGTACGCGAGTGCTGTCGCACGGGCAGGGACGTTCAACCCGAACCAGGTCATCAGTGCGCTCGAAGGAGCACAGTACGGTGCAGGGATCGGGGCACAGACGATGCGAGCGTGTGACCACCAGGCGATCCGTCCGGTCCCCATCGTCCGTGGGCGCCCGGAGAGCCAGCAGGACTTCGGTCGGTATTTCGACGTGGTCAATACGACCCGTGACATCGAGTATTCGTGTCAAGAAGAACCAGCGAGCGAGTGTTCGCTGGGAGGTAGCTAACAATGAGTTCGCAGGAACAATCACAGACAGGTGGAACGGCTTCTGAAGACGGACCGAGCGCGGGTCTCCTTGGGACGGTGGTTCCGGATTTCGTCCGGAAGAACTTCGCGCTCAAGTTCGGTATCGTCCTCGTAATCATGGCGCTTTCCGTCGGTGCTGTCGGTATCGTCGCCACCCAGCAGTTCCAGGACTACACGCAAGAACAGGTGACAGGCGAGTACCAAGGGCTCGCAGCGCAGGAAAGCGATATCATCCAGCGCTGGATCGAGCGCAACGAGCTGGCAGCACAGTTTATCTCTTCGAGTAACGCTTGGACCGCTGACGAAACTGCGGATCTGGAGACAGAACTCCAGAACCAGCGGGCGGGGCTCTCTGCCGATGTCGAGCACATCCACGTCCTGGAACGAAGTCCGTCGGGAACGACGATTATCGCGAGTACGGCGCTTAGTTCCGGGACGAGTGTCCAGGACGCGGGCCGTGGCTGGACTGAAGACACCACGTTCAGCCGGGCCGGCGAAGTACAGATGTCGAACGTGTATCAATCACAGGACGGGCCCGTCGTCGGGTTCATGAGCCAGGTCGACGCCTCACAGAACCGGTTCATCGTCGTCGAGTACTCCACTGACAGGATCGCCGGATCGCTCCAAGGTGCCGACCGGGCGGACGGAGGGTTTACACAGGTGGTCAACGCGTCGAACGTCGTCATGATCGACGAACCGACCGGGTCCGCGACCGGCAGCGGGCAGGCGACGCTCTCCTCGTATGGCGGTAGCGACCAGGCTCTCTTGCCGGTCCAGGAGGCTGAGTCGCTGCGGGGTTCGACCCAGGCGGCCGGTGTCATCCGTGAGATGCCCGGGAACAGCAACGTCATCGGCGAACGCTACACGGTCGGGTACGCACCGATCGAGGGGACCGACTGGGTCGTCCTCGTCCACGCGCCGTACTCGGCGGTCTTCGGGTTCGTCGAGAACGTCCGTCTCCTAGGGTTCATCGGGACCGGACTGATGGTGCTGGTCATCGGTGGTGTCGGTGCCGCTCTCGGGTACAACACCGCGACCTCCATCGACCGACTGACTCGCAAGACCGAAGAGATGCGCCAGGGCAACCTGGATGTCGACATCTCGACGAGCCGGATCGACAACATCGGCCAACTGTACAACGGGTTCTCCGAGATGCGTGACGCGTTGCAGGAACAGATCACAGAGGCCGAGAGTGCCCGAAAGGAGGCGGAAGTCTCCCGAGCCGAGGCCATGGAGATGAACAACTACCTCCAGGAGAAAGCCGAGGAGTTCTCCGACGTCATGGAGGCCGCTGCCGGTGGGAACCTCACAAAGCGCATGGAGACCGATGGTGAGAACGAGTCGATGGACCGCATCGCCAGCGAGTTCAACGGCATGATCAACGAACTCGAAAAGACGGTCGGGCAGCTCAACAGCTTCGCCGGCGAGGTCGCCGAGTCCGGGGATGTCGTCCTGACCAGCTCCGAGTCGGTGCGTGAAGCCTCCGAACAGGTGGCCGAATCTATCCAGAAGGTCTCCGACGACGCCTACGATCAGAAAGAGCGACTCCAGGAACTCTCGGAGGACCTCGATGAACTGGTCAGTACGCTCGAACAGCTCCAGGAGACGAACCCCGACGTCGAGATTCAGGAGTCGTTAGACCAGTTCCGGGTGGTCGCGACGACACTGCAGGACGCGGCCGACACCAGCGAGGAGATGATGGCCGAATCCGAGACGGTCGCCGGTGCCGCAGAGGAACAAGCCGCCGAACTCAACGAGGTCTCCTCGCGTGCCGAGCAGCTGAAACGCTACGCCCAGCCGCTGGGTGACATCCTCGGCCGCTTCGAGACCGAAGCCGAACACGAGTTCGTCTTCTCCGGTGGCCCCTCTCAGGGCCTCGGCGAGAACGACGACAACAACTGAGCTACGCGACGGCGCTGTCGTGCCGTCTTTCGGTGATTCTTTGTGGCCCTCTGTCGCGTTGACTGGGTTCGATGCCGATCACGGCAGTAAATCCCGTCCAACGAACAAGAGATCCAAATCACCCGCTTCGGAGGTTGGAATTGCTGTGTGCTTCTCGTTCTCTGGGTTCCGGCGAATCCGTAGCGAGGACTCCCGTCTCCGTAATTATCGCAACCGCAACGTCGTTAATAATAACTTTTAATATTTCAGCGGCTCTGAGTTGTTATATGAGTGTCGTAAGCGTCTCGATGCCTGAGGAACTGCTCGAACGGATCGATCAGTTCGCTGAAGACCACGGATACACTGGTCGCAGTGAAGTCTTTCGAGAAGCGAGCCGTAACCTGCTAGGGGAGTTCGAGGACAAGAAACTCGAAGATCGAGACCTCATGGGTGTGGTTACTGTCGTCTTCGACTACGAGACGACGAGTGTCGAAGAGAAGATGATGCATCTCCGGCACGAACACGAGGGCATCGTCGCCGCGAACTTCCACAGTCACGTCGGCGGTCACCACTGCATGGAGCTGTTCGTCCTCGAAGGCTCGCTCGAAGAGATATCGACGTTCGTCGGGAAGATCCGGGCGACTAAGGATACGCTCACGATTGACTATTCCGTGCTACCCGTCGACGACTTCGGCCCGCTCGCGGATATGAACTGATTTTCCGACCGCGCTAGACTGCTCTGGGGTGCCGATACGGCCAATCGGTGGCATCGCTGCCAGACAGCGATGGAAGCGTCGCACAGCGAACAGTACGGTGATCGAGATCCGGGCGCCGGATGGTGCGGTGTTCCGCCCGTTTCACGCACCCTATCTGATCCGCGGAACTGTCGCCGAAGCGAAGGCACACACCTGGGCCGTCAGCAGCCGTCCGAGAGGAGTTCCACCTGTGTTCATCCGGCAAGAAGTATCAGCGACTCGGTGGTCTGTGGGAAACCAAACCCCGACTCCGGAGAGATCTCCGACTCATTCGATATAGCATTATACGATTTATCTGTCTTGCTGGAAACGAACCTATGACTGAGATAATGATATATAAATAACACGAAAGTGAGTTTGGCGGGGGAGCAGTCCGTTAGGATTCGAACGTGTACCGCATGAGGAACTTGAGCAAGAGTACCGATCCCAAAATGCTGCCGACCATCGCGAGGAGAACGATACCGATCATGATCACTCGAACAGCTCCAGGATCAGCCATCGGAACCACCGGTCTGCTGCATGGTCGTCGACGGACCTGACGTGCACATGGCCACTGATTTGCCACGAGACACCTAATGGGTTCCGTCATTACTCGTCGGGAGGACTGTCTCGGAGGGTTTCATCGTAGAGACCGGTGTCACAGAACAGTCCTAGCCTTCTAAAAGCGACCGAGTGGACCGCTATTACCGCTTCTGAATGGATAGTAAGTGAATCTGAACGCAGGTTTTCTGGAAGCTACTAACATCTGTAGACCGTTCGTGACACTCCGGTTCGTTCTAATCAGGTCTATCGAAGACACGGGTTCGAGAGGGATTCGTTCGAGACGTGAGCACGTGGTGCAGGTCCCCTCGAGACGGTACTGGGCAGGAAGAAGTCGGTGTAGACGGCTGTTTCTGTGACCGGTACCGTTGCTCTACCACAGTAGCTGGTAGCTAGATACAGAATCTGAGGAGACCGACTTAGCGTATACGATCCGGAGTGTCGCGCTCGCTGGTAGGAGGTGTAGAATTTTCATCGCCAGCGATAAGTTGCCCGAAGGGGCGACGAGGACTATCGATGGCGAGACGGTCTGATCAGCAAGATTCCTGAGCAGGACGTTCGAAGACTGGGATTGGACGGGCCAATTACTTAGTAAACGTCGACTCAGATATCGAGGGTGCGTAGTTCTCCCCGCTGTTCAGCAGTCCCGAGACGGAACAGAACACGCCCGCGTAGAGAGCGCTATCAACAGCCGGTGCTATTCTACACTCGCAGAATAGTCAAAGGAGTCCGCTGAGAGGGATTCTGAAAGGGCAAGATCGTGGGTGTGCCGGTAGCTGTTCTCGGACTCTCCGGGGACTGTGATCTCCTCACTCTGGGTGTAGGTATCCCCGCTCTGTACGTCGACTTGCGTCGTTAGTTCCCTGTCCCGAGAGCTACTGGCCGTATTTTCTACAACAACTAGCACTTCGATATCCCCCAGCGCAGTGGTGTCAGCGTTGACGCTTGATACCTCTAATCCTCCGAAGGCGGAGCATCCGGATACGAGGATACTACTGGTCGCCAACAGAGCGGAACCAGTCAGCTTCAGGAAGTGTCTTCGTTCCATTGTTACCTGATAGGTTGACTGCAACGACCTTGAATGCACTCCCCTCGTCCAGCAAACGAGACTCACGATAGAAACGCCCAGTTAGACGCACCCCCACCACTTGCAACACATCCCTTGCACTTTGCTCCTTGATCGGTTCGCCGACAGCATAATACCAATTCACCCGTTTACTGAGCGAACTGCGGTCGTGCGATTGGGTCTACATTGGTCTTCACTGGCTCTATAGCTTACCCGCTAATTTCCCCGTATCGTTCAACTCACCAAGTCGGAAAATTCATCGCTCGTGGTCTAGTAAAACGAGCAACTGTGTGGCGATTCGCAGGGGGATGAATTGTATAGCAGTCAGTGATTTACGAGTACAGGACCAAACAGAGACGGGTAACAGTGTTCACCTTTCGGAGCGGATTGTATATTGCTCGAACGCGAAACTCGGCTCTGTCAGAGCGATTAGACGGCTAATATGGGGAACCAGTTTGAGAGGAACTCGGGTCCTCGACTTCCAATTAAGTAGGATCGTGACTGTCACCGACAGCCCAATTGTGATTTCACAACTGCAGAGAGGTGGAGTCCTGCGGGCGTATCTGGTCGCCAACGGAATCGAACGGTCCGGCAAAGATCGGATCAGTAAGCACGAACTCGCCCGATGTTTGGCTCCATTACATAAATAAAATAATAGTAGTATTTGTATTTGTGAAAGTGATCCGTAATATCGACACGAATCTTTTGAAGTGTGAATATAGAACCACAAGGACGACGGAATATGAGTCGAGGTTTCCAAATAAGGCTCTCTTTTCTGACACTTCCTTAGAAGCCTCGTCTCCCGCCATCGTACCGCGATTATCCCGCCACAAATCTACCGGGGTGGTCGTATAATGTCTAGATTCTGTCCTAACTGTGGCACCCGGATGAAAACCGACACTCGGCCCGGCTCTGGTATCCCCCGTCGGTTTTGCCCGGAGTGTTCAGAACAATGAGCCGAGCCCATCACCCCGTCGAGGAGCCCGAGCCCGAACGCGAGACGGTCGCCGGCCCCGACGCCCTCACCTTCCCCGCCGACTGGCATATGTCGACTAGCTGGCGACGGGTTCAGCAGAACGAGACGGCCGTTAACCCAGTCAACGACGCCGAATATATGGTGCAGGTAGGCGACGGGAGTATCCACCGTACCACCGCTGTCGTCCAAGACGGGACGCTCTGCTGTGACTGTGACTGCCGGGGATGGACTCACCGCCGCTTTTGCGCCCACGTCGCCGCGATCTGGTGGCGCTGGTGTCGGTCGGAGACATTCATCACCGACAGAGACGCCGGCCGGACCCTTCGACGCCCGCCCGCATGGCTGTCCATCGAAGACCAGGAGGTAGGACAGTGAACTACCGTATCCTACACCTCTACGCCGACACGGGAGTAGAGGACGAGGTACTACACACCTTTGGTAACGTGGTTCGTGTCGGGATCGAGCCGACGCCTAACCCCTACTCCGAAGTAGTACAGGGAGACGCTCGGAATCCTCCGGTATCCGACCACTACGACCTTGCTGTAGCACACCCACCATGCCAACGGTTCAGCAGAGCCACGGCCGGCGGTGGATCAGACCCGGAGGAACACCCCAACTACATCACCGAGGCACGGGAGGTGTGCCAGCAGTACGCCGACCACTACGTTATCGAGAACGTCCCGCAGGCACCCCTACGAAGCCCGGTAAAGCTCACTGGCGGTATGTTCGGTATGCCTATCCACTACCCACGGGCCTTTGAGACGAGCTTTTCCGTCCCACAACCCCGGCAAGTGCCACGGTTCAACCCTTCGACCGGCCCCATGTCGGGACAGGGAGAGACTGGCAACGCATGGGTAGGTACAAACGAGGGGTGGCGGCTCGCTAAAGGCTATGACTATGACTGGCCCGCACGGGAGCTAAAACGCCACGCTGTCCCCGCTCCCTACCTCAGACGGCTACTTTACCACTGGCTCGATGCTGTCGAGAACGGTACACGGAGCGAACAGCCGTCTATCTCCAACTACGCCGGCACCGCCGGGGAGGTAGGACAGTGAGCCGAGCCGAGGGACGCCTACGGTGCGACCACTGCGGACAGACCTTCTACGTCCATGACGGCCAGCACATCAAGATAGACCACTTCGAGAACTGCGAGGAGGCCCAGTAATGCCCCTCGCCAGTAGCCCCGCCGTCGCCGCCGCCGTCGGCGCTGTCGCTGGAGCCGGTGTTACCCTAGCGGTGGTTCGGTGGGAACAGCGACAAGACAGGACCCCCCCACTCCCCTCAGAGGAAGGCAGCGGGGGGGCTTCCGCCACCATACCGTCCAGTCGAAACGACCCCGAAAATCAGACCCCCCGGATGCGGGGGAGCCGAACCCCCGTTTCATGTGCATCCGCAGGCACCCCCCAATCTGCGGACACGGAGGACCAATAATGAGCGGTAGCCGACTCCCAGGAGACTCAGACAGCAACGACCGGCACAAAGAGACGTATCGAGTCGATGCACGCCTCAAAGACGACGAGCTTGAACACAGAGCCCGCGAATACATCAACGACCACGGCCTAACCAAGACCGAGCTTGTCAGGAAAGCGCTAGACGACTTCCTCCCGACGGCCGATCAAACCCCCTACGTCGTTCCCCAGGACCCCAAACTGTCCAAAGCCTACCTCTCCCTAGCCTGTGAGGAGAAGCGTATTATCTCTATCGAGGAGGCGAAAGACGAACTCTCAGAAACCGCTTTCCCAAGCACCGGAAAGGAGGTTATCGAGGACGGGATACTCCGCCCGCTCGGAGACACCCCGTTTCTCGCCGTCCAGTGGGGCCGTCTTGCCGTCCACCCACTCACCCGCAAAGAGGAGGTGCAGGCATAGATGGCCTTCACCATGAGAGACTGGATCATCTGGCCCTTCGCTACCGCCGGATTCGCCGCCTTTACATCCAATTTCCTCCTGGGGAGTGAGCCCCCGCTAGTCGTTCTCTCTGCCGTCCTTGCCGCCGTCTCATATCTCGCATACGGTATGATTAGGTCCCGGTACGACCACGGCGAGTGGTTCCACGTCGAGGGAGGTATGACTGAATGACTCTCATTGACCGACTTACCGACAGGGAAATCTCGGTCGGACTGGCCGCTATCGGCGTGGGGTTCGTCGTCGGCACGCTGTTCACGCTTCTGAGTATCCCCGATAAGGGACTCTCGACGCCTGGGGAGTACGGTCGAACCGGCTACTACGCCGCCTATCTCCCCATCAGCGAGAGCATGATACTCGTTCCCCTCGGTGTCCTCGCCATCTGCGGCTATCTCGCCTATCGAAGCTACACCACCGAGGACTACTTTGCCGACCACGCCCTCAGAGGCGAGCCCGAGGAGGAGCCCGCCGCCGACGGTGGCGAAACGACCGACTGGCCCACGCCGAGCTTCAAACTGCCGGGAGAAGGCTACTCCTGTGCCCGGTGTGACGACTACGTAAAACCGAACGACGGAGACGGCGAAGCCGGCCTACTCACTGCCGGAGACACCACAAAGCTCTGTCTCGACTGTGCCCGCCACATCCGCGACAAGCTCCGCGACGAAGACAACGAACTTGACCAGACCGAACGAGAGCGTATCGCCTGCGATCTTGTCGAGGAGGGATACACCCGCAAACAGGCCGGCCTCATGGTCGACAGGACCGCTAGCTGGGTGTCCCGAGCCGTCGCCCGGGACCAGGAGGCAGAACAGTGAGCCTCTACCCGACCGGCGGAGAAGCCGCCACGCTAGCGCTAGTCTACTGTGTCCTGTCCTGGGCCGTCGGTATCCTGTACGGCTCCTATCTGGCCGAGAAACACGGACAAGACCGCTCCCTGTACGAACTCTGGAAGGGTGAACAGCGCCATGAGTGAGTATCCGAATCGCTACGGGCCAGGAAAGCCGGGATCAGGCGAACCCAAAGAGTCCGATAGCGACCACACGTCAACCGGCCGCACAGAGCCGAGAGACTGGTTTGAAGCGAGGTGTCCCGACTGCGGCGAGCAGGGGCGGTGTACCTACAAAGACGGTCGAGCCATCTGTGCTACCTGTCTGTTCGACTCGGAGGCCTACGACCGTGAGTAGCCCCACTAGCCCTACCCTCGGTCGCGCTGTCTCCCCCCGTCGGTTCGCCTACTGTTACGAATGCCACGAGGATACGATTCAGTGGCTCACACACATCTATCCCTACTCTCCCGGCTCCTACCGAGGGATCAGGATAGACGAGATATACCGCTGTACCGACTGTGGCGCGGTGGTAACATGACAGATGACACCCGAGCCCGCGAGATTGAAACCGGCGACCCGTGCCCGAACTGCGGGAACCCCGTACACGCTCTAGCTCTGGCACTTGTCTGCGGTAACTGCGGGTGGGACAGCCGTGAGTGAGCTAGACGACCCCGAGCCGATCAGCCCCGCCGACGCCCGTAAGCCCGACTCTGACGAGCCTTATCGGTTTGCCTGTCCCGACTGTGGCCGGCAAGTCTACGGACACACCCAGTCAGAAAACTACCGCTGTCCCGACTGTGGCACCTTCGAGAAGGACGAACTCGTAGATAGAAAGCGACAGTAGCGCCACCCGAATCTTTTTCCTAGCGTCTCACATATTCATAGGTACGGAGCCCGGTTCCCCCGTCCTGACTGCGGGAGAACTTTCCGGGCTCCGCCGTTTGTAACCGGCTAGCCACCGGCTTAGAACACGTCACCGATCTTGAGACGGGCTTTCTCACTCTGTCGCTGGCTGTGGTTTGTCGGGCTCCACGTCGACAGTGGTAGCTCACTCGGTCGCTTGAGTTTGGTCTTGAGTAGCCTGATGCCCGTTCCGTGGGGCTTGTAGACACCGAGCGCATACCACCCGTCCCGCTGTCTCAAAATCCGGTGGTACTTCTTGTATATCTGGAAATAGCCGGTAGACACCATACAGGACTTGATTTCTACGGGACTCCCGTTCTGGAACTCTGCGTCTTTCCATGAGCTATGGGTTCCCTCGATCTCTAACCCGTACTCCTCGGCTATCTTGTACTCCGCTCTCGAACCGTACCGAGCCGCGTTACTACTGCGATTTTTCATTTTTTCTCGTTCTCCTGTATTCTGTTGCTTTGCGTCCGACACTTTCGCGCACGCGATTGATATATTTCTTCCACCCCCGGCTTTGGCAAGTCATGTCATACCATAATTATCGTCTCTCCCTGCGGTCTTTCCTCTAACACAAGTGGGGGGCCGTGGTGGTTGGGATTCGTCCATCGTACCGCCCTCACCCAATTGTCTCCGCGACGTTCCCAACTACCTCGGCGTGTTGGCCTCCGTCGTACTCGTTCCACCGCTGTCGGCACCATTCCGCGCTAAAGAGTCCGTCTAGCCTCTTGTCGGCTATATCCGCGAACGAGGTAGGTTTCCCGCTCCCAGTCCGTTCGTTGATTACCGTCCATATTGCCATCTCCCTGTAAGCCTCCTCTCGGGCTATGTGTCCGTCGCTATCCGCTGAATCGTCCTCTGCGTCGTCCGACCACGACCACGGAGCCGGGTCTTTGTCGTTGGGACTCCACTTTGAATCAGGCCATCCCGTGATTTCCGGCGTGAGAGGGTCCTTACCCTTCCTATTCTTTACCGTGTTGTAGAAACGAGCTTGTTTCTTGCTCTCCTTCTCTAAGACGGTGCAGAGTAGCCGGATCGACGGGTGAACGTCCTTCCCGTCGTGGCCTATAATGATGAGAGCGCCACCGTACTTTCGGATTTTATACACCAGAGTCGCTAGCTTTGTCGAAGCCTCGTATCCGTCCTTCCCGCCGGATGCTTGGCTCGAAGCCTCGTCAAACAGGAACAGGAACGGCGTTACGTTTTCATCGAGAACATCCGCCATATCCTCCTCGATCTTGGATTGTAGGGCCGGCCAACTACCGACGTAGACACAACGGTCGACTCGCTCGGCTAGGGACCGGATGTTTGTGAGAACACGCGCGTCCGTGTGTCCCTCTTTCAATCTGGCGTCTAACCAGTGCCGGGCGGCGAGACAGCCCGCCGACGTTTTCCCTGTACCGGGCTCTCCGAACTCGTAGAGCCGTAGGTGTTGCTCGGTCGCTATTGATCGAACCGTCTCTATGTCGTGCCACCCAGAGACGTCTACCTCGTCGTCCTGTGAGCCCACCTGAGCCCGCAGTCCCTCGGCGTCTCCCTCCTCGACTCTCTCCGCGAAAGCCTCGCTATCGTAGTGTTCTCTGATCTCCTGGTAGGCGTTCGTGTCCTCGATACTGGCCGGCGCGTCGTCCGCTAACCGACCGGCGCGATACATCCGACGGTACGCCTGTCGAAGCTTTTCGAGAGTTCGACGGGCACGGGCGTCCGTTACCTCTCCCGCTTCATCGAGAACAAACCGATTCTCCCGTCTGTGCCGGCCGTCCTTCCAGTCCTTCGATTCACTGAAAGCCCATCCGTCGCTATCTCCTGATTCGGTCATAGTCACTCAGTCGTCGTTTAGCTCCGGTGCTTGGTTCTCTGGCGTGAGCTCCGTCTCCGTAATATCGAGGTCCCCCAGTTGCTCGTCTAGGACGGGCTCGGGCTCCGGTGGCTCTCCCTCCGGGCCGTTTGGCATATCCCCAATCTCCTCCTCGATCTCCTCGACTAACTCCAGCGCCGACGACCCCGGCACTAACTGGCTCTCCTCTTGCTCCTCGACTAGCCGCATTAGCGTATCGTCGTGAACTTGCGTCGTAAACCTCTGTACCGTCGCTTTCAGGGAGGAATAGGCCCGCCGAACCTCGTGGTGGTGCGTATAATATTCATCGACTCTCGCCTCGTACCGGGTAGCCTCCGCCGGACTCATATCCTCTTTTGCCACGCCTCGAACCTCTAACTCGTCTATTTCTTCATAGTAGTTGTACCGAACAACCACGTAATCACATATCCCGTCATCCGGCACCAGCGGGTTCGCTCCGTGTACCTGCTTGCGTTCCCACAGTTCTGGCGGGACCTTCTCGACGTGGTAAATCTCCTCCTCGCCGGGGTCGCAGATACCGACATATACCCAGTCGGGAGAGTATAGATACTCGGCTATCTGTTTCTGCGCCCAGTAGGTCGGGAGTGCCAGCACACCCCACAGAGTCGCAAACGTTAGCTGTCGCTCGGTCGGCGTCGGGAGGTCCGGCGACACAGCGAAAGCCCACACACCGGCCGCGAGTGCCATAATCGAGAGCGGAATCTTGTACTCTGCGGCGAGAAACACCAGTCGGTCTTTGTTGTCTTTGAACGTCGGCACTACCGTACCGGGGTCAATATCCATTATTCGGGCTCCTCCGGGCTATCTGGGTCGTTGTTCTTCACTCGATACGCGGCGAGAGTACCCATTACGATAGTAACCGACACTCCACCCAACCACCCGTCTCGGGAGTTCGTTCGCTCCCATATCGACTGGGTGCGCGGCTCGATCACCAACCCATACAGCACTTGCTCGGTGGAAATAGAGACGGCTACCATCCCGTCCACCTGCGTTACTGGGATCGTGATACTCCCCTGGCCGTTGATCGCTCTCGACTTGCGCGGGATTTGGCCGGATTGGCCTTCTGAAAGGTATCCCGCGTCGGCTAACGTGATTGCCTGGGCCGTGTCGCTCTCGAAAACCAGGGTCGCCGTCTCCTCCTCCTCGTTGTAGTTGACACTGAGTACCCGCGTATTCTCGTCGATAAACCGCGCGTTCGTCTGTTGCTCCGTCTGGTTCTCCGTGTCATTTGTCACAGGATTCTCGGGAATCGTCTGTGCCGAGCTAGTCCCGGCCAACCCGACCGAGAGAGTCACCGTTAGGAGTGCCAGCGCCACTATCAGGGCTGTTATCCGTCTCATACACTCCCCGCCGGTGGGATCGAACCACCGGGAAGGAACCACCACGGGGCCGCGAAGGGTAGGGGAAGTTAGGAGCGTGCCGGTGCCGTCGCTACGTCAGTTGTCCGATCGCCCAAATCACCCCCACCAGGCCAGCTAATAGGATAATTGTCGAATTGGCGCTTCCACTCAGGCCAGGGATGAACGAACCACCGCCACCGAGTCGGTTGTTCTCCCATGCTTCGGCTTCGGCTCTATCGGTGCTAACCCGGTCGAGAACGTCCTTGTACCCGTCGATACTGGTCGTCTGGTAGTCGACTGGCTCTTTCGTCGTGAAGTTCTTGACCGTCTCGCCGTCCGTCGTCTCGATGCGGTCCAGCGTGAGGTTCGCGTAATCGTCGTCCAGGGCGACTGTTCCGTTCGGAGTGGCGAGGTACTGCGTCCCGCTGACGTTCGACAGGTCGTAGGTGCCGTTTACCTCCCACTGGCCCGAATCAGGGTTCGAGGGCGAGAAAATCACGCCCTCCCGCTGCACGGTCGTTCCGTCAGGACGGACCAGCGTCACGTTGTGGCTCCCCGTCTGATCCAGCGCCTCAGGGCCGTATGCCCCGATACTCGACAGTTGGACCGCATTGAACGCATCCGTCTGGTTGCCTCCCATGCGGGCAGCAGCGTAGGGGTCGATCAGGTCGGAGTTGTTGATCTCTCCCTTCTGATAGCCGCTGTACGTGTTATTCACCAGAGTGTCCATCTCGCTTTGCACCTGCTGGTTCTGACTCTCGATGTCGGCATTTAGCCGCGCGAACACTTCTGGTTCGTGGACAACGATTTCGTCGTAATTGGAGGGGTCTGGCGGCCTTACAGCCAACTCTCCCCCATCCGGGGCACTACTGCCGATCTGTTCTTGACTGTTTGCTGGATTTTCGAGGCTGAGCGTTTCGACGCCATACTCAGAGCCGACCGATCCACCGTCGTAATCGACGAACCCCACCGTATAGCCGGTGTAGTTGGCAGTATCACCATTAACGAGGGTGAGTGATTGAGTCGTACCAATGCTCTTTAACTCGTACTGATATGTGGTCGTACCTTCATAGGTGTGATTTTGAGCATGGACGAAATTCACAGAACTGCTCTGGTGGTAATCGTAACTTGTGATTCCAGATTCGTTTTCAGCGATGTTCTGTAAATGACGGAAGGTAAGAATTGATTTCTCCCACGCAGAAATGAGGTTCTTCTGTTTCACCGCGTAGTAGTCCGCTACTGCGGATTTTGCCTCAGTTCGAGCCGCTGCTTTGCTGCTGCCATTGTTCAGCGAACGGATATACGCATTTTTACCGACTATGCGGGCGGTGTTCGCGGTATCATTGAGGTAATTATCCAGCGTGGTCTGGAAGTTGTCCGTCCCTGCGGCACTGGTCTGTGCAGATTGATACAGGTCGAGTTTGACCTGGGTTGCGTCCGTCGCGTCGTCTCCCACGATCTCGCCAGGATCGGCCACGGACCCGCTACAGTCGAGATTCGGATATGGGCCGATAGCGTTGCCGATACCGTCGTTTAGGTCACACTGGGTATCAGCGTCCCCGCCAGTCGAGCCGACAACGGTAGCGCCGAAGTTCACGGGGCTGATTCCCTGCCGTCCTTTGGCAGTCGCGCCACTCACGCCCCCGTTTTCGCTGGTTAGCGTCACCGAGACACTATCATATACTTGGGTCCCTTCGAGGAAGAGCTTGTCCGAGTTGACAGTCGAAGCGTCGTACTTCTGTCTCGTGATTAGGACATCTTCCTCGCCCCGAAACTCAGCGGTGAACTGTCCCGTGACGTTGGAGGTGTCCACGACTACAGCCTCGGGAGTTCCATCGACTGTGAGCGTTACCTGGGACGCCGACTGTGCAGATGCGATCCCGACGAACCCGACACTAGCCACGGTCGAGGAAACAACGAGGAGCCCGACGAGAACCGAGAACGCTGTGTGACTATGACCGCGCAGGCTCACTGTTTGGCCCCCTCTACCTCGTCGTTTCCGACCCACGCCTCTGCCTCTTTGTGTCGAGAGTGAACCGAATGAGCGACGTAAGCCGTCCCCAGGAATGGGAGAAGACTCACCGGCTCACCCGGCGAAATAACCCACAACGCCGCCACCGACGTGATGCTGATTTGCGCTGTCAGCACCTCAAAGGGCTTTATTGTGGCTTCGAGGCTATCCAGTCGGAACATTTTAGCCCTCCATTAGCTCCATGTCTGCGAACTGGTAGAGCGACAGGACGCCGGACACACCGATCACGACGTACAGCATTCCCGCCGCCGACGGATCGAGCCCCGCCGTATCGGTGAGCAGGTTGGTGTCTGTAAGCTCTACGAGCCCCCAGTTGAGGGCCGCAATTGCGTTAACGATCCACGTTCCAATGTTGAGGTAATCGTCCATGTTGATGTTTCTCCGTTGTGTTTAGCCGGTGAACGACAGCGCGTAGTAACCGCCAGCCTGTACGATCAGTGCCACGAATGCCGGGAAGTCCCCACTCAGGAACTCGTTTAGGACCGGCACGAATGGAGGGGCGAGAATTAGGGCCACTGTGGCCGTGATAATCCAAATCTCTACCCGCTCCATCGAGCTAATGTCTTGTCGGTTGGTGTAGTACGCATACCCGATAACCGACAGCGAGATCAGCGTGGCAATGGTGATTGTCGTTGTATCTCCGCCCCCCGTGAACTGAAACACGGTAGAACCGAAGTCGATTCCAAACCACTGCGAATCGATCAACCCGAGCGAGATCATCGACGCCGCCACGAAAACGGGCGAGATCGCCGCGTCGGGAATGTCGAATCTTCCTGTTGCCATTGAACCACCGGCCCGAACTGGACCGATAGCTTCGATTCCAAAGCGAGAGGGTAAGTATATCTTGTAATGCACAGCGAAAGTGAAATTCGGTAGCTGCCGAAATTAACTTATCAGCTACCCACCAATATAATATCACATTGACCAGATCTGATCTAAACCCTGAACTGGAAAGAGAAGGGTTCAGACATGTCGAGGGGATGGCGCAGCGATTTTTACGACTAACAATTGCTATTCTAGCTTTAGGATTCGTTTTTGCAAAGCCGAGCTGGGTTGAATATATGACGAACGCCTCAACTCCAACTCCAGGATTGACTGCGAACAGAGAGTTGGGTCAGATTACTAACCTATCTCCGACTATTGTATTGAACAACGGAAATATCCTAAAAGCTCTTGTTGTTCTTGGTTTATGTTCTATTATTATATCGGCCTTGTTAGCCGCCTCAGTCCTGTTTTTGCCAGAACCAACGGGAATATTCACTTCCGAGAATAAGAAGGCAATTGCGTACTGGAGAGCGAAACACAGGGCTAAGATTCTGTTGATGAGAGCATACATCTCATCAGGTCTTGGTGTTCTGATGCTAATATTTGCTGCCTCTGGATTTTGGTCATTTTACATAATTGGTGGGATAAATATACTTTTGTTTGACTTATCGGTCTCGTTGTTCAGTATTGTCGCAACCGTATGGGCCATACAAAAAATAAGAATTTATCCAGAGCTTCAAGATTATCTTGATGATTTTCAGTCTGTTGAAACGATATTGGAGTACTCGATATATGCTATATCACTGGTAGTCGCTATTTTCTTTTACCGGTACGTGTTCTACAACTCTCTTAAAGCCCTGTTTGTCTGGTTGACCGTGACTGGTACCTGGTTATGAATTTTCTCAACCCGATCTGAATGATAATTCCGATAGTGTGGGCTTCCGGTTCTGTGGATAGACCCGGAAAGAATCGGCCCGATCTACCCCCGAACTCCCCCGTAGGCACCCCAAGATTCTAGGTTATCCTTCCGGTATGCACACTTACCGGAAAATGAATCTAGAGGAATACGAGAACCAAGACGGTATGAAGGTGTGGCTGTCCGAGGGAGAGGTGGAGCAACTTATCGAGCAATTCGAGGATACCGAGCGACGGATAGCGATACAGCTAGCCGCTCGGTGTGGGCTCCGGTCGTCCGAGGTATTGAACGTCGCACCGGCCCACGTAGCCGACACAGACGCCGGTACGATGCTTCGGGTGTGGGAGTCGGCCAAGACCGACAAGTACCGAGAGACGCCTGTGCCGCCGAATCTGGCAACGACAATCAGAACCGTCGGAGACATTCGAGACGAGCCCGCCGACGAGCCCGCCGTCGACGCTACCACCCGGACCCTTCGGAACTGGATAGGAGACGCTACCGACGAACTCGAATCTGTGACAAATGACCCCGGATGGAGCTACGTCGGGATGCATGACCTACGCCGTACCTGGGCTACGTCGCTCCGATCGGCAGACGTGGACGCTATGGTCGTGTGCGACTGGGGCGGGTGGGACGATCTCGATACGTTCCTAGACCACTATCGAGGAACCCACAGCCCCGAGGCGCAACGTCGTGAACGCGAGAAAGTCGACTGGCTCTAATCCGGACTCTGCATATCGCTTTCACTCAGGTCTACCACCGTCCCATCAGATACTACCCCACTGCGGAGCCTGACCGGCGTTCCTTCGGGTGGGTCAAGAGTGAATTTTACCTCTTTCCTCCCGGTGGGACCAACTGTCGACACCGATTTTCGCTTCTGAGCGACTATCTCCCCTCCCTCCGTCTCAAGCTCTACCTGCACCTCGGCGCTGGTCGCGGGGCGAGTTCCGAAGTTGAAGACTGCTACCAGCGTCTCAAACTTTCCATTCGACAACGGCCCGGTAAGCCATTGCTGGGACAGAGACGGATACTTGTTCACCGGGAGAAGATTCGCCTGTGCCCCCTGTTGCTTCACGTCATCCGGTACCTCTCCGACCCGCCAGCCGGAGCCGGTCGTCTCGACGTAGTAGTACTTGTTTCCGTTCTTCGTGTAGTAGGCCCCCGGAATCTCGTCGTTACCCTTGACTCCGACGGCCATGTGCTTCGCCTGTGGCAACTCGATGAGGATGCTCCCGTAGCCGAGCTTGTTGAACACCTCCGCCAGCAGGATCGCGGTATCCTCGCAGTCGCCGCCTCGATCGTACAGCGTTTCGAGGGGGTACTTCGGGTATTCGTTGTACCCCGTCGCCGGCTTGTCCTGGGTGTATTCCATCCCCTGAACCCACGCAATCGCGTGGTCGATCATCTGCCGGTCGGTCATGTCATTCCGATCCCGGTAGGCTTCGAGGGAGTTTGTGATACCGGAAATCGCGTTCTTATCAAACGTATCGGAGGTGTAGGCTCCGTAGTTCCCGGTCCGAACCCGCCCTTGGTAGTAGTCGTATAGCTGCTCGGCGAACCTGATGGTAAACTCGGTTCGCATCCGGCCGATGGACTGCGTGAACTTCCGCGTTACCGGGCTTGTGTCTTCGAGCCTCGGGACGGTCCGCCCTTCGAGCCCGAACATATGCTCGGGAGGCTTCGGTGGGGGCGTTCGTGTCTCTGTGGGTGTGTCGGTCGACTTCTCCGTCTGGGTTGCTGTTGGCGTCTCGGTTCGTGTCGCTGTTGGTGTCTGCGTGTCCCTCTGTTCCGTTGGAGTACTGTCGGACTCACTGAGGCTTCCAATACATCCGGCGGAGGAGGCCGCGATTCCAGCGGAGAGCGCGGAGACAAATTCCCGTCTCTGCATTAGTAGGTAGTCCGTAAGTTGCAGCCAACTTGAAGATACTTGATTTCCACCCCGGCAGACGCTTTCGAACCGTTGCACACCAACACAACTCAGGGAAAATACTGGGTTGGTTTACCCGGGGGGAGTATTTCTTGAGCTTGACCAGTAGGGATTTACCGATAGCTGTTATAATCTATAACACGAACCATGTCCTCGGCTGGGAAGGACCCTAACGGTCAGAGCCCGATTTCCCATGTCAATAGCCAATGGTCTGAGATCATTGGCCTTATCGAAGGTTTCTCCTCTGCTTTCGGCTTTCCCTCAATCATTGATCTCTATAAGAATGTCCAGGACCTGCCCGTGGACGAGCGCTTTACTGACGCTAGATCGGTTTACGAGCAGTTATTTGGGTTGGAGGATATTGACGACGCTGGGGTAGAAGATCTACCAGCGGGACTTACTGACACCCTTCCTTCAGAAACCTCTGAGAAAGAGGAGTTGGCAAAGTCTGTGTTCCTGTTCCTGGGGTCGCAGCTCCGTGAGATGAAAGAGAGTATCATTCTGAAGGCGTTGAGCGATCGGGAGCACGAACGCCAGTATCTGATTTTCCTAGCGTATCTCGATGACCTCCTTGAGCAGGTTGACGAAATTTTCCAGGGCCTCTCCGGAGAAGAGATTTCTAACAAAACGGGCCTGCTCTCGGAATTCCTGGCACTTAGCAGCCATTTCATGTTGATCAGCGCTGGCGAAGAGCAAGAGCTTGGCGAAGAATTTGTTCGGGACATTTACAGAGCCCGATATTACAGATCGCTCCGCCGAGGGACTGACCCGGAGAACGATCCAGAAGAACTAGAATTCGATGACATGACCAGGCGCTTAGAAATGAAGGCAGCGGTATTGATCTATGAAGAGCAGGATATCTCGATCAGTCGCGGTGCCGAACTTGCGCACCTCCCTCTTGAGGAGTTCGAGAGTTTGCTAGAAGAGCATGGAGTCAGCCCGAACTATGGCCCCGAGAACCGCGAAGAGTTGAATGACGGCCCAACCCTGACAAAGTAGACGCGCCACACAGATGGATACGCTGGTTCCTGACGCAAACGTTCTGATAGCCTTCTATAAGGTAGACTGGTTCGATTCAATCGCCTTCTGGCGGCCAGAGTACGATATCGAAATTCCCCAAGCAGTGTGGGACGACGAGTTTGCAGCTACCAGAGAAGTGTCCCGGCCAGAGTGGATCGAATTAGTAGAAGTGGAGTCCGCTCAGGGGGAGGATCGAAGCAACCTCAGTGTATACGACTGGAAGTGTCTTGAACACGCTGAACAGCATGATGGAATTCTCATCACCAGAGACAAGCCGCTCAAGGAGATGGCAGAGAACCTTGATGTAGATGTTATGTGGTCGGCAAAGTTTCTAATGACGACATTTGAAGGGTGTGGAATCAAGGAGAACGACTATCGAAACAATTTAGATCCATACCTCGAAGACGCTTATCTTCCCCCTGTAGTCCATCAGGAATTACATGATGCAGAAAAGTGACACCTGATGGAGCTACGTCGGAACGCTATGGTAGTGTGCGACTGGGGCAGGTAGGACGATTTACAGAAGATCTCGAACCACTCTCGAGGAACCCACAGCCCTACCCCGGCAAAGAGAGCAGGAGAAATCCAAGCGGTTATGAGGTATACTCAATACGGACCTCATCAGAGAGCAAAAGGCTCCTAATGTCCTCTTGCCCAACCTCATTTTTCCTATAATCGACCAATATTCTGAACAACGTTTCTGTTGCTAGCACTTTGTACCCCCTCTGGTCCATGTATTGTTCTACGTGATTATGGAGAAATTCGTCCCTATCTTCTGGGTCTTCACGTCTGAACGGGTTGATTACTAGCAGACCAGTGTAGTCTCTCTCTGGATCATCGTATACGAGTTCCTCAACCCAATCGTCCAGTTGGCGTGCTTTTTCTTTCTTTGCGCCGCCTGTTGTGCCGGTCGTTTCGAGGACTATATTTTGACTGTCTAATTCAACTAAGCCGTCTCTCCCGTGTGGTTGCTCGCCTTCTACATCGAATCCGAATTCTCGAAACACTTTGGGTACCAGATCCTCCAGCTCTTTATCACCACCATATAGGAGGAGTTTGTATTCTTTCAGATCTTCTAGTCTCTCGTTCGCTTGCTTAAGACTCGATTCTAATTCAGCTATCTCTTGTTTTATTGACTCTATTTCTGATTTTGTCGTTGATTCATCCGGCAATTCATATTTTGATGTCCAGTCTGGAGAATTTTCGACTTCACTGGTGCTACCTTCCTCAAAAATATGCGTCAAGATATTTTGTATCAAGTCTCTGTACTCCCAATTTGACAGATGAGGTATCAAGTAAATCTTTCCAGGATTCGCTATACTGGGGCAGATTTTCACTGCAACAGAGCGCTCAAACTCGTTTTCAACGATGGAGGAAGCGCGTAAATTAGTGCTTCCTAAGGACAGACGTTCCTGTGAAGCAAAGTGTAAAAACCATTCAAACTCATTTCCATTGAAATACCAGTCCCAATCAGAGTCTATTGAGTCTGGGTTGATTGACTTACCGTACTCTACTGTTATATCTAGTCCCGAAGGTAACCATGCAAAGTAGTTCTTTGACAATGTTCTCCCGTATGGGTTCGTGTCATAGGGTCGTTTAATGTGCCTTGGGAGTGTCGCAATAAAGTTCGTCCCAGTTTCAATTGCTTTCCTTACTTGAGATTTTTCTGGGAAATTGACTTCCTTGATATAGTCATGCTCAGTGAGAAGGTCGGCTTCAGAAACCCTGAACGCCGCGTCTAACGTAGAGATGTCCATAAATACATATTTATAGTCTTTGATATTTGGGTTGGCCGACCAATTACAGTTTCTATCAGCAAACTCTAAATCATGACCAATAGACAGTGCCTTGGGCATAAATAGCATACAGTTGGGATGCTGTATGAATGTTGTCAAATACGCCCATACTATAGTTTGTGATAACCGAGGATCCGGTGAATTTCTGTTTGATATTATCGGCTTTCACTCTCAGGCGATCAGTGGTAGAGCTACGCCGACAATAACCACTTCCCAAATACACTACTCCGGTTCGGTCGCGGTTGGTGTGTCGCGTCTAGATCACCGTCGACGTACCGGCTTCCGTCGCTCGTAATCACCCACGTATCCGCGTACAACCGAGCTACCAGGCCCGCGTATTCGAGATACTGCAGCCGCTCTCGGACGTGCCCCTCCCGAACCTGTTTGAACAACTCCGTCGCCATGATCCGAGATGTTGACCACCGTTCGCTATCGAGATGTTCGAGTATCCGATCATCTTCTCGGGTCATCCATCGCGCCGGCTGCCTCACGAGTTACCTACTCCGTTGGGACCGTCGGGTTCCTCCGTGCTTGGCGGTTCGGTCGAATCGTCCACCTCCGGTATCTCGTCGGGTTCGTCCTCGTAGGTGCTGATCTCCTCATCAAGATAGAGTTCTCCCCGCTCCTCGATCATGTAGACACCATTCCCTACGGCACGAGTTAGCCCGTGTTCTGTGAGCTTGTTACACCGACGAGAGACAGTAGATTTTGAGGTATCGAGAGATTTGGTTATCTCTCCAACTGCTGTAGGTCCGTTCTCTCGTAGGTATTCGAGAATTCTGTCATCCCATATGGTCATCCAAGATCCCGAGCGCCGCATTTGTCCTATAAACTCAGCGTTGTTTCATACTTGCTTGGATAATCTCTAAATCAATATGTTGTTCTGAAATAGGCTCATCGTTGCATTTATGAAATAGCGTATCTACAGTAGGATTAGGAACCACCAACTTACCACTATACCCGAGGCTGCTACTCGGGTGTTGGCGGGCCTGCGCTAGGACGCAGACCCGAGAAAGGTGGTTCCGGAACGGATAATGAACGGAACCAACTCGCCGGGCCGTATGCAGGCCCGGACTCGACGGTTCGCATCGAGCGGTCAAAAGAATGCGGTGATCGGAGGCGTCAGCCGATGAGCGCCGACGTTGATTTTGACAACGTGTCGGTTGTGAAGTCCAGCAGTTTCCGAGAATCCGCCGTCCGTGAACTCGCCCACGGGCCGGCGACTCCCTCGGAGATCGCAGACGGTACGCCTCACGACATTTCTCATGTCTCGCGGGCGCTTCAGGAGATGCGAGACGCCGAGATTGTGGAACTTCTCGTCTCCGAGGACCGCAAGAAGGGGCGTATCTACGGGCTCACCGACGCCGGCGAGGCCGTGATTACGTTTCTCGACGAACGCAGCCGGGAGGGCGACGATGAGTAGGACGGCCACCCGGTCGACCGCCGAGCCACAGCTGCCCGCCGGCTACACTGTCGACCGGCACGATCCCGAGAAGTTCGTTCTCCGGTGTCCCGACTGTGGAAACCGGGACGTCTCCGACACTCGGCCCGGCACAGGAGCCCAAACCTGCGTCCGGTGTAACCGCCTGCGGGGTGTGACGCCCGTCGCTGTCGCCGATTCGCCGAGTGACTATGACACCGACCATTTCGAGCAGGACCCCGGCCCCGAACTCTGCGGTGCCGAGTGTCGAGACGGTACCACCTGCGAACACCGAGCCGAGTCGTGCCCTATCCCGTCCCACGACGAGCCCGACGGCCGGCTCGTCACCGACGGTGGTGGTAACTACCCGCTCTCGTTCCTCTGTGGCCTTGCTGGGGAAGTGACGGACTGGATGGCGAAAGCACCGAGAGGAGAACGCGAGGATATTTCTGGCGAGGTGTGGGCCTACGCACTCGCCACCTTTGTCGACGGAACTCCCTTGACACCTCGTGGTTACGTCGAATCAGAACACTTCTCTCCCGACGAATCCGGTGGCCGACTTGTCACCGACGGGGGGACGGAAACGTATAGCGATACAGGGTTTACGAGTACAGAGCCCGACAGAGAATACCAGCACTGTGTCCTCTGTGGGGACGAACTGGAAGGGGCAATCGAGTGGGATACTGGCGTCTGTCAGGAGTGTGCCGACCTATGAGCCCGTCGGGAAACTTCTGTTTGGAGTGTGGTTCAACCCTCTCATCGGCCGATAAGCCGCTTTCCGAGGCACTGAGCCACTACCTCAGCGAACACCCGAAGTCCGAGACTCTGGGGAGTGTTCTCGAAAACGTTCGAGTAGAAGTGAGTTGTGAGAACTGTGGCAAGCATTTCCCCACCGATCTTCAGGTGAGCTACGTTGACGGCGAGGGTCGATTAACCGCACAACAGTACTGCCCGCAATGTGAAGATAGCGACCCACTTCGGCGGATATTCGTTCAGGACATCGATCCTTCCGAAGCTCTGGAGAACCAGGTTTGCCACGAAGCAAACAGCTACCAGCTAGATGGTGGCCATGTCTCCCCCGAATGGAGAGACGTGTATCTTGGTTGCCCTGACTGTGAGATGGCTACAACTGTCGACTTGCCACGAGGCAACTGTAACCACTGTGGCACCTGCATCACTGTTACAGTCCACTCAAATGGCGTTCAGGGTTCCGACCTCACCGAAGGTAACGAGGTGAAACAATGAGCCCGGACACGGATCGATCCGAGGGAAACACGAGCCGCCGTCGCTCCCGACTGGGTGGCGACGGTGGCCGCTCGAACACCAAGCCGACTGGCTCGCATTTCAGCTTGAGCGGAAAGGAGTTTTGCGAGCCTATCGAGAAGCTACCGGAGCCGAGCCGACCGGAAAGGACCGGATCACCAAGCACGAACTCGCCCGTGGTTTGGCCCTCCTATACCAGTACGCCGACAGGAACCCGTATATTTGTGAAAATGACCTGTAAGCACGACATGACCCCTAAGAACTGTGAGCTTGACACTGCAAAGACGACGGAATATGAGTCGAGGTTTCCAAATAAGGCTCTTTATCGGTGTACCTAGGGATAGTTTGATATGTGCGCCGGGTGACGACTATCGTATGGCAGACGAACGTGGAGACACTGAACGGACCTCCGTTCGCACGTACGTCCCAGCATATCAGAAACAACGCTGGCAGGACCACGCCGACGAACTTGGCATGAGTCAGAGCGAGTTCGTTCGCACGATGGTCCAGGCAGGCCGGAGTGGCTTCGAACCGTCCGAAGACGACACGTCCGCGAGCAGTGCGACCGAACCGAGCGAGCAGTCCGGTTCTCCCGATGCTACCCCAGGGGTCAACGGGGTGAAGACCCGTGTCCAGGATGTTTTAGCCGACGGGGAGTATTACAACTGGGATGACCTCGTCGATGAGTTGACAAATGGCCTTGAAGACCGACTCGAAGACGCGCTTCAGGAACTGCAAGCCGAGGGCACCGTGACCCACAGTGGCCGCAACGGCGGGTACGTGATCGACACATGAGTTCCGAACGGAGCCACTCGGCCGATCCACAGGCCACCGACGATCCGATCGCGTACTTCCTCGACGATATCACGTTCCATGGGAAAAGCGAACGAACTCGTGCGTTCTACGAACGGGTGTTGCGGGACTTCGAGACGTCTCTCGAAGGGGGTTCGATCAGCGATGCAGCACACAGGGACTGTCTGGCGTACGTCCATGGACTTCGGCGGGACCTCGGAGAAAGCACTGTTGCGACCTACGCGTCCTATCTGCACCGGTTTTTCGACTATATGGCACAGGTGGGTGTGTTCGATTCGAATCCGATGGCTCTCGTCATGGAAGAGATGGACGAATCTATCAACACCGATCCGACACGCCGGGAGATAGATATTCAGTCCATGCGTTCGTTCGTCGCCGATATTGGACACCCACTCGACCGCGCTGTCGTCGTGACGTTGCTCAAGACCGGGATACGGGCCGGTGAACTCTGTAATCTGGACCTCCAGGACCTCCATCTCGATCGATCGGGGCCACGGCCGGCCGTTCCGGTCCGGGCTGCTATCGACGGACGCCCGAACTCGCTGTATGTCGACTCGGAACCGACCCGCGGGGCAGTGGTCAACGGGGAAGAACGGTCCGCATCGAACAAGCGAAAACGCGATACGACGATACCGGTTGACGGTGAACTTGCGACCGTGTTACGCCACTGGTTGGCGATTCGTCCCGATACGCAGTCCGACGCTGATCCGCTGTTCGTCTCGACGGTCGACAGCTGGGGTGAGCGTCTCACGCCGGATATGGTCCATCACATCGTCGAGACCCACGCACGGGAACGTGGCTGGTACGAGTCTGGGGGTGGAGCCGAAGTGAACGTTACACCACACTACTTCCGACACTTCTTCACGACACACCTCCGTGATCGGACCGGCGACAGAGGGATCGTGAAGTATCTCCGTGGAGATGTCGCACAGGATGTCATCGATACGTACACACACGAGTGGGGATCACGTGTTCGCGACGTATATTCGACCCATATATATTCAGTAACCTGATAATACTGGTGACGGGCTTCGGACTCGTAAACCATATATCGCTATACCCAATCGACCCCCTCGTCCGAACACAACTTCGGAGGATAGGCCAGCTTCGAGTCGAATCTCCGCCGGTTCGTGGTCTATTTCCCAACGAATCGCTCGATTCCTGTTCATTCAGAACGAGATAATCGGGCGAGCATGGGAAATTGCGCGGATTTTGGTGCTCCTACAGAGCGTCGCCACTCCCAAGCGGCGACCGCGGTGGAGAATCGGTCACTCAGTCGGGCGGGATCAATGCCGAAACGACGATCTCGACACACTCACCCGCGGTCAGGATCGGCGCATAGTCCATTTCGCCATCGACACCCGCTTTCAGCAGGTAGTCCGTGAGTCGCCAGATATTGTAGAGGAGTACGGCGAACACGAAGTAGAACAGCCGGACGGGGTAGTCTTTCGAGGAGGTCTTCGCGAGGAAGTCGTGTTAATTCGTTTTCGATCTGCCAGCGGCGGCTGTAGCGGCGACAGAACGTCTCGGCTTCATCCGGTCCTACTCGGAGATTCGTCGCGAAGACGGTCGTTCCCTCGCCACTCGTCGACGGCACGTACAGAAACCGCATGGGATGCGACCCCGCCTCGACGTGAACGGAGACCGGTTCAACAGCCACCTCCTGATCATCCTCTTCCATCTGCTCAATCACCTCACGTTCAGTACTGGTGATACGTTTTGGAATAAGGTAGTTCACGTCGAGAGTCGAGAGGGTTTGGAACACCTGTATTGAGTCGAACTCGCGGTCGCAGAGGACCGTCTCGATGGGGACGTGTTCTTTCGCGCGTCGAACGAGTCGCCGTACAGTACGATGAATCTGGTTCGGCGGGTTCTCATCCCACGCCGGGCTCTCTCGCACCGGCTCAACTGTGAGGACGAGCGGGATGTTCGGCCCGATGATCGAGAGGGTCGCAAACTTGAACGCCCGTCCCTCACTGTCTTTGTGCCGCTCACCATCGGCATCTCTTGGACATCCCCGTAGTAGGGAACGGTCGTCATATCGATGGCGGCAGTAACAGGCCGCCGGAAGGACGCTTTGGAGGCGATGACCGAGAGCAAGCAATCCGTCGTCTCATTGAATCCATCCACGAGTCCCTCGGAAGCGAACTGTTTGACAGCGCGGAGGTGGGTATCGCCATGCGGGCCGTAGTCCTCACTACGCCGATACTGGAACCGCGCAGCACCTTGTACGGTGCCGCACCTAACCATCCACATGAATGTCTGTAACTCAAAGAACCGCGTGTCCGTGTAGGATGCGTTCGCGGCCCGGCCAGACTCGAAGTATCCAAAAGCGTGATCTCGCGCGAGTCGCGTCGTCTGAACAATCTCGTCCTGCGAGAACGACTCTTCTTCTACTGAATCCTCCTCTACTGGAGGCTCGTCGACGATCTCTGCCTTGGGGCGCACTTCGGGCGCAGGGATGTCGAAATCGTGGACCTCTTTGACGACGAAGTGAGCTGCCGTCTGGACACACTCGTACAGCGTCGTCGAATCGATTCCGCCACGCCCGCGAGAACGCTGATTCGTCGGGCACTCGACTAAACCCGAAGGTCGTTGCCACTTCCGATTACCGGGTCAGTCGTCGTGCGAACTCGGCGTACGACTCCCCCGTAATCTCCATGAAAACGAACGCGAGAACCAGCCCGCGAAAGGAGAGTGGAGCAGGATGCTACGCTGGATACCCATCCTCGATAGCATCAATCGAGTGGTCTACATTCTCGAACGCTGTGACGAGATCGGTACCTTCCACCCCCTTCCGAATGCTAATACCGATTTGAAACGCCTCACAGACATAACGGCTCCGAGGACATTCACTGGGCATATCATAAACAGTAAATCGGTGAGTTTTAGTTTTTAGGCTTGCCTAATCCCGTCTATGACAAACGAGTCCCGAACAGCAGTCACGGAGGAATACGACGTTGTCATTGTTGGCGGTGGGGTCGGAGGGGTTACAGTTGGTGTTTTTACGAGTCGATACGGGCTCTCCACGCTAATTCTGGATCGCGGTCGGTCATCGCTGGGCCGGATCGCACATCTGGAGAACTTCCCCGGCTTCCCTGCTGGAATCGATATACCAACATTCCATAAACTTTCGCACGCACAGGCCGAGCGTGCCGGTTGTGAGATAACGCGTGAGAAGGCCGTGTCAGCAGCCCAGACAGCAGACGGCTTTCGTATTGAAACTGAAACGGGAGATGAGTATGCGACTAAATCGCTCGTCGCGGCGGCGAAGTACGGACGAGAGTGGCTCGAAACACTCGACGAGGGAGAATTTCTGGGAGCCGATGGGGAGGTGGATATCAATTGGGAAGGGCACAAACGCTACGGTCGAACATCAGTAGATGGACTCTATTTCGCTGGCCGACTCGGGACGGCTGAGGACCAAGTCGTGGTCGCCGCCGGACAAGCGGGCGAGACTGCGCTCGGGCTGATCCATGACGTGCGACGCGACGAGGGTTTGCCCGAAGACCTCGCAGCTCACTACACTGACTGGGTGTTCGTTGAAGGGTCTATCATCAACGGTGATTGGGAGGAGCACGTCCGGAACGAGTTCCCAGAACGGGTCGAAGACGCCGACCTCTCCGAAGCACGTTTCGAAGAGCTACGGTCACAGTACGTCGAGCGGAAGGTGGAGCAAGCGATCGCTCCGGGAGAACAGCGCGAGCGGCGTCGGCGAGGCCATCGGCGTCTCGTAGAACACCTTGACGACGATGCGGTGCTCGACCGCGCCGCGGAAATCGAGGCCGAGATGGACGAATATTGATTGTTGGAGGTTTAGAACTCCCCGTTGACGATGTCCGCGACCCGCTGCCGGTCGAACAGCTCGTTGTCGCTAGTCACGTCGCCGAACACGTCGGGGTACATCTGTTTGGCTGCCCGCTCGGTCAGGAAGAGATTGTGGATCGGGCCCTGATAGAGGAACCCGCCGCGGTAGACGCGGCCGTTCTGGACCGCCGTCAGCTCGCTCCCGATGGGGTGGTCACGGAACTTCTGGAGTACGGTATCCCGGAACTCGGAGACGGACATCCGCCCGTAGCCACGGATGAGGAGCGCTTCGGGGTCGATTTCGAGCAGCGTCTCGTAGTCGAGTTCGCCCCGATCCGTGGTGCTGATCCCCTCGATGCCGGTCCCCGTAATCGCGTCGGAGACCCCGAGATCGTGCCATTGCTTCTTGCTCGTTCCCATATCATTGAGCCGGTAAGGTGAGAACGTATCGGCTTCTTGAGTCTGCTTGTATAGTAGCATTACGCGCGGCCGTTCGCCGGCCGGCGGGAGCTGCTTCTGGATGTCGCTGATGAACTCTTCGTGGAGCTCCGCGAAAGCGCGGTAGCGCTCCTGCTCCTGGAACATCTCCGCAACCTTCTCGAAGGCCTCGTACAGCGTGTAGTAACGGTAGTCGTGCCAGCCGTCTTCCCGCCGGAAGATCAGATTTGCAAAGAACGGACCCACGTTCTCGCTGATCTCCTCTACGTCGGACTGGTCCCAGTCGAACCAGTTGACCAGCATCTGTGGGTCGTAGAGGTGCACGTCGCTGTCCAGTTCGTAGAACTGCTCCTTGGTCCGGACCTCGGGGTTGGACTCGATGACCTCCCGGTCGATGCTCACGCCGTTGAGCTCGTCGTAGAGGTAAGTGTAGTAGCGGTCTGCGCCGCCGATCCCTGTGATTCCGTCAGCCTGTCCGAGCGCGACGGCCATATCAGCGTAATCGCCGCTATACGGCGCCCACGTTTCAGGAACTGACTCGAACTGTACCTCGCCCATCGGCTCCATCGTCACTGAATAGCTAGTTGACTCTGGAGTAGAGGTCTCTTCAGAAGTGTCAGTAGATTCTTCGGTTGATGTTTCTGTCGGGGTGGATTCGGTATCAGCTCCAAATACACCGGCACAACCCGCGAGCAATCCGCTACCTCCAACAGCGCCGCCGTACTTGAGGACATCTCGCCGCGTCGGTACCTTCTGTGAGCCGTTATTGTCGGCCATGGTTTTTAGGCCAGACTAATTGTACTTAACCTTGCTGATTTAGGCCAACCTAAAAGCTGTGGCGAGCGGATTCTCTATCTCGACGTAGACGGACTCATCATCAAGAGTCGAACCTAATTCGTCATATGCTTCAAATCTCGTAAACAGGATACTCTTACACGATACTTGATTGTTGTCGAATAATACGTACGTGCGTTCGAAGGGGCGACGCTCACGGACTCAGGCGCGAGCGAGCGACAGACCAGCACGAGTCCTACGTGACTCTCCTGTGGTTCTTGCAGAGTGTGCTCAAACCGGAGACACACAAAGCAGAGGCGATGGAGCTGCCGGGGTAATGATCCGACCGTGGTTGACCAACTCAGGACTGTGCTGCCGGTTGAGGAACGACACTCGAAAGACGTCGATTGACATTATTCACCGAATAGAAGCAGCGATAGAAGGCACACATCAGAACCATCCTCCGAGGTTGTGTCCGAATAAGACACCCGTACTCAATGCGGGACAGCGAAGCCCACCGTGTGCTGCGTGAACGTCCGCAACGGCCTTCTGTTCGTGTCTCGCAGACAACCTATGGTCGTACCACTGGAAATGGGGTGGCGGCATCTGTTGTTCGAGAACTGGCCGATTGATCCAGCCGTCATGGACGCACACCTTCCCGACGGATTGGAACCGGACGTGTTTGATGGGTCCGCATGGCTCTCGGTCGTTCCGTTCACCAACGTCGCTGTTCGCCCCAAAGGTGTCCCGGCGCGGTTCGGCGTCCGACTGCCGGAACTCAACGTCAGGACCTACGTCACCAGGGACGGGACACCCAGTGTCTACTTCTTCAGTTTGGATGCCCAGGGGATAACAAGTGTCGTGGGGGCGCGACTGTTCCATCACCTGCCCTATTTTTACGCGCGTATCTCGTTGGCGTTGGCCGACGGGCGAGTCCAGTTCTCCAGTCGCCGGCTCCACCCGGGGGCGCGGCCTGCACACTACGAAGGGTCGTACTGGCCGACTGGTGAGCCGTTCGCCGCTCCCGACGACGCGTTCGCCGAGTTTCTCGTCGAGCGATATCGGTTCTACACGGAGGCCCCCGACGGAACGATCAGGTACACCGATGTCGACCACGAACCGTGGACGCTGTATCCGGCAGCCGCGGACATCGAGCGGGACACACTGTTGTCCGCGGACGGCTTCGACCGGCCCGACGGTGAGCCGACGTACTACTACAGTCCGGGACTGGATGTCGTCGCGTCGCGGTCCGAGCGAGCATCAGGACAGCCGTAGTACGTGGGTGACGGCAACAGGTTGAAACCGAAGACAGCGGTATCGGTCGACGATGGTCTCTCGGACGGAGATCGAGCGCTTGCGGACGGAAGCGGACACCATCATGACCCGTCTCCAGCGGGTGCGTGACGAACTCGACCAGGCCCGCCACGAGTCGGGGGACCACTGGGAGGACGGCACGCTCCCGATCACTTTGGAGACACCACAGGGCGACGATATCGAAGTGACGCTGGATCTGGACGCCGACGCCGCCGAAAACGCACAGCAGCGATACGAACGGGCGAAGGAACTCGAAGCCGACTTCGAGCGTCAGCAGGCGGTCGTCGGACAACTCACCCCCATGCCGGCGGACCCGGTCGCGTATCTCATCTGTTATCACCTCGATACCGTCGAGGGGAACTACCCACGTTCGATGGCCGGCCACCTGGACGCCGAGCGAAAAGCGGTCGAACGGCTCTGTGACGAGCTGACGACTGCCGGGTTGCTCGAACGAGTCGAATCAGGCACGGTCAAACAGCGGCGCGTGAAAGCGAAACAGGCGGACGAAGTACGCCAACATCACACGTACTACAGGTTGTCACGGGAGGGCGATCACCTGCTTCGCTTTCTCCGCGAACGCGAGGGGAGACAGAACGTCCTCAGACACCTCCCCGACGGCCGGACGATCGCGCACCGCCTCGCCCGGGGCGGGCCGGACTACCCACGGATGACTGCCGAGGAACTCGGGATGGAGTTCGAGTACGTCCGGCACCTCTATCGCGCGCTCCGCCAGGTCGGACTCGTCACGACCTACGAAGGGAGTATCATCAAAGGGACCGAGCGAAAGCTCAAACCGAAAGACGAGACACACCGCAAACACACCTACTACGTTACGACGGATACGGCCGAGGAACTCCTCCGGGAACTCGACGACTGATCACTCCGGAGTCGGATCACCGGCCGGTTCGTCGTCGCTCACGTCGGCCGAGGGCTCGGTCCCCGGAGAATCGGACTCCCCGACGGCCGGCTCGTGATTGGCGGCCATCGACGGGTCGACAGCGTAGGGTTCGATCGTCGATCCGTTGACCAACTCCGGGAGGACGAAGCGAGCGAAGTGAAAGATCAGGACCAACAGCATCGGAGCCAGGAAGATGCCGTACCACCCGAACAGGAACGGGCCGAAGATGTACGCGAACATCAGCGTTCCCGTATGCAGTGCCGGCTGTGGCGTACTGGCTGACTCGCTCTCGCTGGACCCGAACAGGCCGAACGAGACCGACCCTCCGCTGGAGACGTACGGGCGGACGAGCAGGTCCGGGATCGTGTCGACGACCAGGAACGCCGTCGCGAAGAAGAGGACCACGAACCACCATTCCTGCCCGTTGAACGCCGTCTGGACCCCGAGATAGCCAGTGATCGGGATGTAGACGATCTTCATTCCGATGATCGGGATGAGGCTGGCGATGCCCGCCAGGAGTCCTGTCAAGGCTGGATACGGCACTGCGAGTCCCCCTGGGGCGACGACATCGACCAGACTGAACGTGATCGCGCCGATCGCTCCCGTCACGATCGCGTTCAGGATGTTCCCGTAGAACACACGGTGGAAGCTCCGGTCGACCTCGCGGAAATACCGGTCCAGGACGCCGTGGTGGTCGATCAGATCCTTTCCCCATTCGGCCAGACGGGAGCCGTCCCGGAGCATGTAGAACGCGAACGCGAACATGACGAACGTGTGGACGAGTCCCGTCCCGATCAGGCCCAGAAAGCCCATGAACTGCGAGAGCGTCTCGATCACCGCGTCCGTGCTGGCGGCGCCGCTGATGAGCGACTGGGGGTTCTGGACCACTGTCGAGACGTCGATATACGGATCGAGGACGTTCTCGTAGGGTCCGAGATCGACGTTCTGGCTGAACCGCTCGAACTCCTGGAGCGCGATCGCGATCGTGTAATACAGGAGTATCAGGACCGGGAGTGCGAGCAGGAACAGCGAGAGCATTGCCGCGAGCGTCCGCTGCTTGACGTGTCGATACACCCGCCGGAACAGGGGGCGTGTCGCGTAGTAGAGGAACACCCCGAAGACGAAGGTACCGACGAACGAGTAGGCGACGAAGAGGAGGGCGGCCGCCAACAACACGCCGAAGCCGATCCAGAAGGCGCGTGGCCAGTTGACGTCCACGTCGTACGATGCCATGACTCCGGGTTCCACACCGGCGGACAAAAAGCTGTCCCGACAGTGACAGTCACCGATCCGCCCAGTGCCGCCGCTCTGCAATCGTATCGAGACGGGGACCCTGGCGCACTATGCCACAACCAGGTGCCCCCAGTATGGGGGTGTGAGTAGCTCGTAATCAGTTTTGTGTTCGGCTCAGATACTGCTTCTCAACCGATCCACGTTCGTGCGAACGCATCGAAGAACTCCTCGTCCGTAGTTACTTCCGCGTGTTTGGCCCGGCGGCGTCGTGCGGCCTCGGCGATCTCCTCGAGATGTGCTTCTAGGCGCTCCTGGTAGGTGCGGCGCTGTCGGGCACCGAAGTAGGTCCGGATCGTCTGTGGGCGCTCCATCCCTTTGAAGATCGTCTCACCCGAGGTCGGCGGGTCCCGTTCGTCCGGTGAGTGGACGTGGGCGAGCACCAGATAGTTGTCCGCCACCGCGTCGAGTCCCTCGGCGACCGCCTCCGCGTCGGCCAGGAAGTCACTCGCGACCAGGACGAGCGAGCGGGAGTTGATCGTCCCGGCGTACTCCGACAGCGCCGCGGCGAAATCCGTCTCGCCCGCAGGCTCGATCGCGTTCAGGCGGTCGATCAACCCGAGCACGGCGCCCTGGTTCGACGCGCCGGTATCGAGTCGCTCGAAGGTCTCACCCAGCAGCGAAAACCGGAACTCGTTGTGTTCGCCGGCGGCCAGCGAACAGAACCCCAGCCCCAGTTTCGCCGCGTACTCGAACTTGTTCAGGTCGCCCTCGCCGGCGGCCATCGACTCGCTGGCGTCCAGCAGGACGTGGACGGTCAAGTTACGTTCTGACTCGAACTGCTTGATGTACAACTCCCCTGTCCGGCCGTAGAGTTTCCAGTCGACCAGCCGGGTGTCGTCGCCGGGGACGTAGTTGCGGTAGTCGCTGAAGGTCAGCCCCTCGCCCAGCACCGTCGATCGTTGCTCGCCACGCTGTCTGGCGTTTGCCAGCCGGTCGATCGATCCCCGGAACCGGTCGAGTTCGTCGAGAAAGGACGGCGAGATCATAGCAAGTCGGCGACGACGTCGTCGGGCGTGATACCGTCTCGTTCGGCCGTGAAGTCGACGATGATACGGTGGCGCAACACCGGGCGGGCCATCGCCTCGATGTCGCCCTCGACGACGTGCGAGCGCCCCTCCAGGAACGCTTTGGCCTTCGCCGCCAGGACGATCCCCATGCTCGCACGCGGGCTAGCACCGTACTCCAGGCGCTGGTCGTGACGGGTCGCCCGGACCAGTTCGACCGCCCGTGCGGTGATATCGTCGGCGATGGGCATCTGGCGGACGAGCCGCTGTGCCCGGGTGAAATCGCCGTCGTCGAGGACCCGATCGACGGGGATCGTCTCCGTCGCCCCCCGCGTGTACCGGTTGACGATGTCGAGTTCCTCCTCGCGGTCGGGGTAGTCCAGCAGGATCTTCAACAGGAACCGGTCCCGCTGTGCTTCGGGCAGGGGGTAGGTCCCTTCCTGCTCGATGGGGTTCTGTGTCGCCAGCACGAAGAACGGTTCGGGCAGTTCGTAGGTGTTCCCGCCGGCAGTCACCTGTCCTTCCTGCATCGCTTCGAGCAGTGCCGCCTGGGTCTTGGGTGTCGCCCGGTTGATCTCGTCGGCGAGGACGACGTTCGCGAAGATCGGTCCCGGGTCGAAACGGAACTGTGTCCCCTCACTGGTCTCGCTGATGACTTCCGTCCCGGTGATGTCAGAGGGCATCAGATCCGGAGTGTTCTGCACGCGGGAGAAATCCAGCGCGGTCGCGTCGGCGACTGTCCGGATCAGGAGCGTCTTCCCCAGCCCTGGCGTCGACTCCAACAGCGCGTTGCCATCACAGAGTAGGCAAGCGAGTAGCTGTTCGATGACGGGTTTCTGGCCGACGATTCGCTTCCCGACCTCCCGACGGAGCATCTGGAGGGACTGCTGGATTTCCTGTACGTCTGTTTCGTCCATATCGGTATCATTCATCTGTATCGTTCCTCGTGACGCGCAGTGTGTACTCGCGGATGAGGTCCGCGTCCTCGACCTCTCCCGGATCGTCGAACCCGCCGCGTTGGGTCTCGATTCCTTCGTCGCCGGCAGTCAGCCCCTGGCGGTCGTAACTCGCCGGGCTCCGCTCGCCGTCGCCGCCAGGGCCACCGGAGACGTTCGATTCGATGGGATCGCTCCCCTCCGGGACGTCCTGTGGGTCGCCGAGCACCTCGTCGCCGGACTGGAGCCCCTCGTCGCCCGGTGTCTGTGGCTCCGGGGAGCCGCCCGACGCGGGACGCTCGCCGGCACCGCCGTCGCCGTTCGTCGCGCCGCCTGCTGCGATCGGATTGACACTGATGCCGGCGACGGCGACCTGGAGCGTCACCAGACTGATCACCAGCACGACGACCAGTCTGACGGCGAGCCATCGTGTCCGAAGGAGTTGCTGGCTCGATGCCTCGCCGAGTCGTTCGACCAGATCCCCGTACAGTAGCCGGGCCATCGTCCCGTCGTTCTCGTCGGCGAGGACGTCTCTGGCGGTTCGGACTGCGGCTTCGAGGGTCGGGTTGGCCGCCTCGAACTTTTCGAGCGAGAACCGTCGGGCGTGGACGATCGTCCCGAACAGGAGAACGAGGAGGGCAGCCGCGATACCGACCGCCGTCGAAGTCGCGACCGGCCCGATCGCCGCCGGCAGCGCGTCGATTTCGAGGATCGAGAACACGAGGTTGACGACCAGAAGTGTCACGACCGCGTCGGCGACGGCGGTCACGAGCGTGGCTTTGTACCGCTCGCGGTGGACTGCCGCCAGTGCCGCTTCGACCTCGTCGCGTTCAGCTCCCATCGTCCTGTCGGGCCTCCTCGAGTTGGTCTTCGAGATCTTCGATCTGTGCTTCGAGGACTTGGTTCTCCCGTCGGAGGTCACTGACGTTGTCCTCCAGCGACTGGACCTCGTCTTCGAGGCGTCCGTTCTCACGGCGGAGCGTTTCCCGCTCGCTGCGGAGTTCCTCGTTCGTCTCGTTGAGGTCCTCGTTGATCCGTTCGAGCCGATCCCGTTCCTCCTGTAGTTCCTCGTTGCGGTCCTCCGCGCGGTCGAGACTCGATTCGAGGTTTCGAACCCGCAACTGGAGTTGTTGTGCCCGGTCCTGTGACTCGCGCAGTTCCTGTCTCGTCTGTGTCAGGTTCTGCTCTGTCCGGTTGAGTTGGGTCGTCAGCGACTGGAGGTCACGCTGACGGGTCTCGAGGCTCTGGTTGATCCGCTGGATCTTCCCCCGGAGCGTCGTGACGTTCGACCGAGTCGCTTCCAGTTCTCCCCGAAGCTCCTGGTTCTGGGCACGAAGCCTGTCGTTTTGCTCCGTTACCTCCGAGACCGACTCTTGGTAGTACAGTGTCGTGGCCCCGACGCTGGCCGTCGCCAGGATCGTGACGAAGATCAGGCCGAGGTTCAGTGTGCGTCCGATGTAACTCATGAGGATGTCCCTCCGCTCCACGCGTAGATCTCGTCGAGCCGCCGGATCGAGACTTCCAGGACGAACAGGACGAGTGCGGCCGCGAGCGGGAGCCACGACCAGTCCGTCCGGACGGTCCGGGGCCGGGTCGCCTGTTCCCGAGCGAACTGCGCGATCTCGGCGGCCGAACTGGCGTCGAACAGCCGCCCGCCGGTCGTCTCGGTCGCCGATCGGAGCGCGGGCGACGGGCCGAACCCGGCGTACTCCGTGGGGTAGTTCACGGCGTACTCGGCACCCAGGACCGAGTGATACCCCTGCTCGGTCGGCACGATCGTCCCCTGGTAGCGGTCCGTTCCGGTTGCGGCGAACGTAACGTTTGCCCCGGTCGGCTTGCTCTGGCCGCGATACTGGACCGTCGTCGTGCTCCCGATACGGGTATCGGGCACGTCCGTGACCCCGGTTGCCAGTCGCTGTGGATCGCCGATCGCCCAGTTGACGGACTTCGTCGTCGCTAGCGAGTCCGGCCGGGAGAGCAGACCACCGAGTGTGCCATCGGGTCCGTAGGCCGTGATCGAGACGACCCGACCCAGCCCGTAGTTCCAGGCCGAGATCGCCGGCCGGCCGCTGGCGCTGGCAACCAGGAACTGACCCCGGTCCTTGACCGTGACCTCGTGTGCCTGTCCCGGTGCGGCCGTAAACTGCACACCGTCGGTGATGAAGTGGCTCCCGTCGACGACGGTGAGCTGTGACCCCTGGTATCGACGATCCGGGCCACCGTAGCGCAGGCGCAAACGACTCGTCTGGTCGGCCTGGAGATAGGTCCCGCCGCTTGCGTCGGCGATCTCACGCAGCAACGTCTCGTTTCGGCGCTCACCGACGCCGATGGCGACCACTTCGGTCCCCTGGCTACCGAGTTCCTGTGCGGCGGAGACAGCACCGCCACGCTTGTCCCGACCGTCACTCAGTAGGATAACCGTCCCGCCACCGTCGCCGAGCATCTCGCCCCCGCCGTCGAGTCCCGACGCGATGCGTGTGCTGCCGGTCGTCTGGAGCCGCCGGATCCGGTCTTCGAGGTACGGCCGGTTCCCGCCGAGCGGTCGTGGTTCCGCGATAGCGTACGGACGGGTGTTGAACGCGACGATGCCGACCTGGTTCTCGTCGCCGAGTTGGTCGAGGACGTCCAGTGCGAGCCGCTGTTGGACTGCCAGCCCCTCTTGAGCACTCGCCGAGATGTCGACGACGATGACGATCGAGGAGCGACTCCCCGGATCACCCTGCCGGACCGGGACGAGGTCGCCGATCACCGCGTCGCTGTAGCCGCCGTGTTCGTAGGCGTTCGGTCCGCCGACGACGACCAGTCCCGTCCCGTCGACGACGGACTGCTGGAGTGCGGTCTGGTTGCCCAGATCCGGCCCTGCCATGTCCTGGACGACCACGGCGTAGTACTGCGAGAGGTCGTCGGGGATAGATTCGGCTCTGTCGACGGAGTACAGCGAGGAGAGATACGACGACAGCGGATACGATCCCCGCGAGACGTAGAGGACTCGGGGCTGTTCGACCACACGCACGGACTTCCGGAAGACGTTGTTCTGCTCGTATCGGTCCTCGCCGTCCAGACGCGCGGTGATTCGGTGGCTGCCGGTCTCGTTGAACGTTTGGCTGAACTCGAAGGTCGTCGCGTCGGTGACGGTCCGTGACTCGACTTCGGACCCGTCGATCGAGAGCGTCAGCGTCGCCTCACTGTCGTTGAGGTTGACGCCGTCGACGGCGACGAGATACGTGTTCTCGACGCCGGTGCTGATCTTCGAGGGACCGTTGACGGTGACGTACCGCTCGGTCTCGGTCGCCTCGGGTTGGATGGCGCTGACGGTCGCGTTGACCTGGGTCGCCAGTTCGGCGGCCGCGTCCAGGGACTGTCCGTCGGTCACTCGCCCGTCCGAGACGACGACGACGGTCCCGTTCGGGGACAGCGACGACGCGACGGCGTCGCCGACGGGCGAGGCGGTCGTGTCACCGACGCTCCGGGTCCTCACGGAGACGCCGCGCTGCTCGATCGCCGTCGCCAGCCGGCCGGTCGGATCGTCGCCGACGCCCATGCTCGCCGAGCGGTCGGCCAGCAGCGTCACGTGTGGGTCGGCGGTCGTCGTCTCCGTCGCGACGGTGTAGGGGCCGGCCGCGCCGACGACGAGGAGCGTGACAACGAGCGCACGGCTGGCGAAGAGCAGTCCGCGCTTCCGACGGGAGACCGACCCGACGCCCGGCCGGAGGACGAGCGCTGCCACCCCGAGGAGCCCGACGACGATCCCGACAAGCACCAGCGGGCGCTCGAAGCCGACAGTCGTCCCCTCGACGACGAACTCGACCGCCATCAGAGATCACCTCGACGGCGGAGGAAGGCCAGTTCCGCGAGGAGGAGGAGTGCGGCCAGCGCGACGGCGATCGGCGTGAGATCGACCGACTGTTGCTGCGTGGTCGTCTCGCCGTCCCCGGTCTCGGTGGCGATGTCCTCGATCGACGGTGCCGTGACGTTCGATTCGGCCTGTGAGAGCAACGCCGCACTGTAGCGCTGCCCCCCGGCGGCGTAGTAGCCCTGTGTATCGAGCAGGGTGTTGCCAGTGACCGCGCTCCCGTCCGGACGGGTGATCGTCGCGTTCGCACCCAGCGTGAGGCGTTGTCCGGTCTGTCGGTTCAGCGTCGCCGCCTGTGGCCGGTCGGCCAGGAAGAAGACGGCGCGTTTCCAGAACACCGGATATCGGTACCCGTCCTCGAACGCCGAACCGTCCGAGAGATAGCCGTAGTACAACACCCGACCCGCACCGCGGTTCCCGACGGCCAGCAGCGGCGAGCCGTCGTCGAAGGTGACCAGCGACTGCGCGTCGCTGGCGTTCCCGCTGACGTACTGCTCCGGCACCGGGAAGTCGAACCCTTCGGTCACGGGGTGGCGAGTGATCGAGCCCAACTGTGGGTCCTCGCGGACTCCATCGGGATCGATCGCCAGCAGGTCGCCGTAGCCGACCTGTCCCACGTCCGGTTGGGCGACGATCGCGACACCGCCGCCGTTGGCTGCCGTGCTTCGGGCGGATTCGATCGTGCTGTCGAGGACCGCGTCCGCCCGCACGTCGCCGAAGACGAACACGTCGTAGGCGTCGTTGACCGTCGTCGGCGGTCGCTTGACGGTCAGCGAGACCGCGTCGTTGACCTCCAGGGCGGTCACGAGATACCGGTTGGGGTCGTTCGTCAGTAAGAGGACGTCGACCGTCGGGGTCGACGGTGCCGCGACCGGGACGGTGTCGTCGGTCGGGAAGTCGTCGTCACCGGAGAGTTCGGCGGTCGCACCGTCGGTCGGGAGCGGGAACGAGACGGACTCGGCGTCGCCAGGTGCCGGGCTGATCGACGCCGACTGCCCGGCGAAACTGACCGTCCGCTCGGCCGTCGCCGTCCCGAAGTTCGCCGCGGTCAGCGTGACTCGCTGCTCGGTGACGTCCCGGGCGACGAAGCCGACGTTGTCACCACCGCCGCCGTCGAACTGCCGGAGTTCGACGGTCGCACCGCGAGCGCGGGTCGCCCGAACCGCCGACCGCCAACTGCTCTCGTCGACGAAGTCACTCAGGACGACGACACGGCTGTCGGGACCGACGGTCGAACCGGCCCGCGAGATCGCGCTCCGGAGGTCGCCCGGTCCGTCGGTCACCGACAGTGTCGCGATCGCTTCTTCGGCCCGCTGGGCCGGCGCATCGTCGACGACGGTCGTCGTCTCCGCGCCGGTGACGATCAGTGTCGTCTCCGTCCCCAGCGCGTCGCTGGCGGCGGCTCTGGCAGCGGTAAACCGCGTCCCACTGCCGGTGTCGGTCGCCATGCTGGCGCTCGCGTCGAGCACGACGACCGTCGAGGCCGCCGAGCGCTCCTGGGCGATCGATGCCGTCGGCGACGCCAGTGAGAGCGCGAGCACGACGATCACGAGCACCTGCAACAGGAACAGCAGGTTCCGGGTGAGTCGTTCGAGGACGGGAGTCGCCCCGCCGTCCCCCTCGTCGGCAGCAAGGAACTGCAGCGTCGGTAGCCGTAGCTCACGCGGGTCCGGCTTGATCAGATAGAGGACGACCAGCGGGACCAGTGCGAGGAGGGCAACGAGACCGGTCGGAGTCTGGAACGCGTCGGCGAGTTGCATCGTCTCAGGGGAGCGGCGTACTCACCGGATTTTCTGCGGGCGAATAGATAAAGGCGGGGTTTACTTCAGTCGCGTTTTGAGAGGGCCTCTCTCAGAACTGATACCGACGGTCGTCGTTGTCCTGCTGTTGGGGAAACTGGTTGCCCGCCATCTGATCGTAGGTCATCCCCGAGAGATACTCGTCGTAGGTACAGTCGTAGCCCGACCGGAGATGAAAGTCGAGGGTCCCTCTGTCGACGATCGACTGGAAGTACGTATGGATCGCAGTCCGGACGAGTTCGTCGGTGTCTTCGGGATCGAGTGCGGCGACGAGCATCGCGAGTTCGTGGCGCGTCTGCCGGTCGGTATCGACTGTGAGCCTCTCGCCGTGTTCGCTGTGTGCCGATTCGATATCGTCCTGTAGGTCCTCAAGCGTCATATCGTACCGTTCGGGGGAACGGCCAAACACCTTGTGTCTCGCCGGGCGACTCTCGGCTAGCCGTGTGGTTCGTTGGTGTACCGCAACATTATTGCAAGTCGGCTGGGATTATCAAGTGTTGTTGTCGGGCCGGCGAGTATGACAGGACCAGACGGCGGTCAGGATCAGGAGGCACCCTCGTCAGCGACCGCTGTTGTCGATCCGGTCGTTCCCGAAGCAGTACGGCGGAGCTACGCCGCGAAGTTCACGCTCTCGCTGGTCGTCGTCATCCTCCTCGTCGCGCTGGTCGGAACAGCCAGCTATCTACAGGTTCGTGATACGTCCCAGGCGACGGCAACCGAGAACCTGCAATCGAGCGCCCAACTCCGCGCCGAGGCGGTCGACGAGTGGCATTCGAACATGCGAACACAGGCACGCGCGTTCTCGGTGTCGGGAGTCTACGAGAACGGGACGACAGCACAGATCGACACATACATCGAGCGCGTCCCGGCCCCGACAGCCGAGCGCCAGGTACAACTCCACTACGTCGATACGTCGGGTCCATCTGACGTGATCGCCGCGAGTACGGTCGACCGGTTCGAGGGGCAGTCGACCAGGATGATCGATACCACACTCGCGGACACCGTCCGGCGAGCCCAGTCAGCCGACGATCCCGACGCTGTCGTCCTGTCGAACACGTCGTATCGGACGCGGGACGACCCCGAGATGGCGTTCGCGAGTCCGGTTACCGGTGGCGACGGCGTCCTGGTCGTCGTCAGCGTCTTCTCCGACGACCTGCCCTCGTTCGACGATCAGCGAGCGGCGTTCACCACGACGATCATCGACGACTCGGGGTCACCCGTGCTGGGACCGGGCCTGGCAGCGTCGGAGTACGATCCGGGACCAGGGCTTCCGGACGGTTCGGGGACCCGTCCGTCGACCGCACAGACCGCGGATCGTGTGTACGCCTACGCACCGATCGACGGGGTGGACTGGATCGCCGTGACTACAGTCGAGCGATCGGAGCTGTTCCGGGCGAGCAGGACGATCAGACACAGTATCGTCGTGGTCATCTTCACCAGCGTCGTTTCGCTGAGTGCCGTGGCGGTCGTCCTCGGCCGACAGACAGTCACGCCGCTGGTAACGCTCCGACAACGGATCGAAGCGATGGAAGCGGGGACACTCGACGTCGATCTCTCGACGGCTCGGACAGACGAGATCGGCCGGCTCTACACCGCCTTCGGTAACATGCGGGACGCGCTTCGGGGACAGATCCGGGAGGCACGCGAAGCCCGGGAGGAGGCCGAACAGTCGCGCCAGGAGATGGAGCGCCAGAACGACCGCCTCGACCAGTTCGCCTCGACACTGAGCCACGACCTCCGGAACCCGCTTGCGGTCGCCCGCGGACACGTCGAGTTGCTCTCGGCCCGTCTCGACGGGTTCGACGACGACTCCGACGACCCGGCGGAACTACTCGAACACGTCGACACGATCGAGGACGCCCACGACCGGATCGACTCGATCATTCAGGACGTGCTCACGCTGACCCGGGAAGGTGAAAGCGTCGAGGAGACGGCACCGGTCGAACTCGAACAGGTCGCTCGCGAGGCGTGGGCGAACATCGACAGCAAGGACGCGACGCTTTCGGTCACCGGCACGCGGACCTTCGAGGCCGACCGGACGCGGCTCCTGCGAGCCTTCGAGAACCTCTTCCGGAACGCGATCGACCACGTCGGACCGGCAGTCTCGGTCGAGGTCCGTCTGACCGCTGGGGGGTTCAGCGTCGTCGACGACGGCCCTGGTATCCCAGGCGAGGCCGTCGACGACCTCTTCGAGTACGGCCGGACGACCAGCGACGAGGGGACCGGGATCGGGCTCTCGATCGTCAAGACCATCGCCGAGGCCCACGGGTGGCGCCTCTACGTCGATACGACCTACGAGGACGGCGCGATGTTCGTCTTCGACGACGTCTTCGACGAGGACGACCCCGACTGGTACGACAGCGAGTTCGAGTGGGTCGAACTCGCGGCCGACGACTGACCGCCACACACAAGCCCCGACGGCCGTTAGACGGGAAGCGATGACCGAGCAGTCCGAACCGGCGACACACCTCCCGGCCGATGTCGACGCCGTCCAGACGGCTCTCGTCGAGTGGTACGAGGACGACCACCGGGCGTTCCCCTGGCGGGAGACCGAGGACCCCTACGAGATTCTCGTCTCCGAGGTGATGAGCCAGCAGACGCAACTGAACCGTGTCGTCGACGCCTGGACGGAGTTCCTCGATCGGTGGCCGACCGCCGCCGACCTCTCGGCCGCCGACCGCGCCGACGTCGTCTCGTTCTGGACGGACCACTCTCTGGGATACAACAACCGCGCGAAGTACCTCCACGAGGCCGCCCGCCAGATCACCGAGGACCGCGACGGCGAGTGGCCACGCGACCCCGACGGACTGTCGGAGTTGATGGGCGTCGGGCCGTACACGGCAAACGCCGTCGCCTCCTTCGCGTTCAACAACGGGGACGCGGTCGTCGACACCAACGTCAAACGGGTCCTCTATCGCGCGTTCGACGTGCCCGACGAGGACGACGTTTTCGAGCGGGTAGCGTCGGCACTCATGCCCGCCGGGGAGTCCCGGGTCTGGAACAACGCCGTCATGGAACTCGGCGGCGTGGCCTGCGGGAAGAAACCCCGGTGCGACGAGGAAGGCTGTCCGTGGCGCGAGTGGTGTCACGCCTACCAGACCGGCGACTTCACCGCGCCAGATGTCCCCGAACAACCGAGTTTCGAGGGGAGTCGACGGCAGTTTCGCGGGCGGATCGTCAGCGTCCTCAGCGATCACGGCGAACTGGCTGTCGACGACCTGGGGCCGCGAATCCGCGTCGACTACGTTCCGGACAGCGACGGTGAAGGAAGCCGGGAGTGGCTCGCTGGGCTGCTCTCGGATCTCGACCGTGACGGACTGGTGGCGTTCGACGAAGGGGCCGGAACGGTCGCCCTCAGTCGGTAAGCCCGGCTCACCGATGGGTTCGAATCACTCGTTCCCCAGAGATCGTCGGCGTTCGTGGACGTGAACATCTCCGTACGCGCGCACGAGGAATCGATGGCGCGACCCAGGGATATCGGAACGACGGTACCACTTTACCGGCTCCGAACGGACGCAAGAACATGTCCAGACCACACGTCGTCGGTCTCGCCGGAAGTCTCCGGGAGGGGAGTTACACCCGCGTCGGAATCAGTCGTGCCCTCGATGCCGCCGAAGAGGCGGGCGCAACGACGGAACTGCTCGACCTCAGAGAGTACGATCTCCCGGTGTTCGACGCCGATCACCGCGAGGCCGGCGATGCCGTCGCGCTGATGGACGCCATCTACGAGGCCGACACGATCCTGCTGGGGACGCCAGTGTATCACGGCTCGTACTCGGCGCCGCTGAAGAACGCGCTCGATTACTGTGGTTTCGACGAGTTCGAGCACAAGACGGTCGGATTGTTGGCAGTGGCTGGCGGAGGGTTCCCCATCACCGCTTTGGACCACCTTCGGTCGGTCTGTCGGTCGCTGAACTGCTGGGTGATTCCCCACCAAGCGGCCATCCCGCGGGCCAGAAACAGTATCGAGGACGGACGGATCGTCGACGAGGCCATCACGGAACGGGTCGATACGCTCGGCGAGGAGGCGGTCACGTACGCCAACATCGAACCCGATCCGCCGTGTTTCGAGAGCACCGAGAACATCGGTGCCGACGACTGACGGTCGCAGACGGAACCGTCAAATCAGGCGCTTCCTAACTGAGGCCTGTGACCCAGTGGGTAGAGAACCCGACCGGCGGTCGCGAGCGCGGACCGGTCGCCGTCCTGCGTGCCTGGGGGGAAGTGCTCGTCCGACCGCGGCGGTTCTTCCGGACCGGCGTGGCACCGGGCGACCAGGCACCCGGACTCGTCTTCGCCGCGATGGTCGTCATGGCCGAGGAACTGAGCCGCGTCGCCGTCGCGAGACTGGCCACGCAGGGAGTCGTCTCGACCGGTCCCTTCACGTACCCCGGCGTCGCGGAGTTCTCCCCGGCGATCGCGCTCCTCGTGTTGCTGGCCATCGGGATGTTCGTCATGCCGGCGACCGTCCATCTGACGGCGGCGCTCCAGACGCTGTTCCTCGTCGTCGGCGCGCCCGACCGGGGTGGGATCAGCGAGACCGTTCAGGTCATGTGTTACGCGATGGCACCGTGTCTGTTGGCCGGCCTTCCGTTCCCCGAACTCAGAGTGTTCGTCGCAGTCTGGGGCGGGGTACTGTACGTCACCGGACTGTCGGTGGTCCACGACCTCTCGCTCCCGCGGGCGGCCGTCCTCGGTGCGCTCCCCGCCGTGATCGTCTTCGGCTACGGCTTCCGTGGCGTCCTCGCTGCCGGTGTCCTGCTCGGATGAGTCGCCTTTAGGTGGCTGGTGGTCCCAGAGACGGACATGCTCACGCTGGACATCGACGACTTCATGCTCGAACTGAAAGACGGCGCGTTCAAGAACGTCGGCCCCGCCAACAAGCAGGCGACGATCAAACTGTACGACGTCGAGGGCGTCGACGTCCGCGAGTACGGCGACAAGCGCGTCAAGCTCGCCTTCGAGGACGAACAGGGCAGCGAAGTCGAGGTCGCGCTGTTTCCCGAACAACTGGAGGCGCTCTCCGCGGGGTTGGACGCGCTCCGCGAGGAGAGTGACATCGTCGACTGAGTTCCCCCTGGATTGGCGGGCGGAATCCGACAACAGTTTTAGGCCCGAACCGTTTTCACCGAGCAATGGGTTCGTGTATCATCTGTGGCACCTCCGTCGAGGGTCACATCTGTGACCTCCACGAGGAGGATGCATTGTTCGAATTCCGCGGGAATCGCCCGGATCAACTGACAGTCGGTCGTTACTATCGCGGCAAAGTGGACGGATTCGCCGAGTTCGGCGTCTTCGTCGATATCGGTGACAGCGTGACCGGTCTCCTCCACCGCAGTGAGCTGGATCGACGGCTCGACTCCCTGGATTGGGAGCCCGGCGACGACGTCTACGTCCAGGTCACCAACGTTCGGGACAACGGCAACGTCGACCTCGGCTGGTCGATCCGACAGGCCGAACGGGAGTTCCGCGGTCATCTCGTCGACGATCCCGACATCGGGCACGCCGTCCTGCTCGAAGAAACAGACGACGGCGAGGAGGCCTCGGCTGAGGGAAATGAAGACGACGGTGGGTCGACCACACAGACGGCCGACGGCGGCGCCACACAGGTCGAAGCGTCCGCTGGCGGTGTAAGCCCCGCCGGGGACGCCGATCGCGTCGCAGGTGCCGGCGGCAGCGTCGGCGAGACGAGCGACGACGACGCGACCGATACCGTCGACGACACGGCGGACGACCGACCGAGCGCGGAAGGTGGGCAAGACGACGAGAGTTCGAACGCCGACGACGATACAGCGGACGAGCCTCCCACAGAGGAAGAGCAGACGGCCGAAGACGACGAGTCCGCCGTCGAGTACGAGGACGCGACCGTCGGCGAGCTATCCGACCGTGTCGGCGACGACATCCGACTCGAAGGGACAGTCGTCGGGATCCGACAGACCTCTGGTCCGACCGTCTTCGAACTGCAGGACTCGACCGGGACCGTCGACTGTGCGGCCTTCGTCGAAGCCGGCGTCCGCGCCTACCCCGAGGTCGAAGAGGGCGACGTGGTCCGACTGGAAGGCGACGTCCGCGAGCGACGCGGTGAACTCCAGGTCGAGACCGAGACGCTGACCGTCCTCGAAGGCGAGGAGCGAGAAGCGGTCGAACAGCGACTGGCCGACGCGCTCGACGACGAGGCACGGCCGGACGCCGTCGAATCCCTGGCCGAAGACGCCGCGATCGCGGCGCTGTCGGGCGAACTCGTCGAGGCCGCGACACAGATCCGCAAGGCGGTCCTCACCGACCGGCCGGTCATCGTCCGTCACGCCAACACGGCCGACGGCTACCTGGCCGGGAGCGCGCTCGAACGCGCGACGCTCCCGCTGGTCCGGGAGCAACACCGCCGTGACGACGCCCAGTACCACTACTTCGACCGCCGGCCCCTGGAGGGCGGCGTCTACGACATGGACGACGCCACCAAGGACACGACGACGATGCTGGACAACCGGGAACGCCACGGCGAGGACCTCCCGTTGTTCGTCTTCGTCGCCGCCGGTGGCACCCGTGAGAGCCTGGACGGGTTCGACCTGCTCGACGTCTATGGCGCACCCAGCATCGTCATCGACGATGTCGATGTCGACGAGACGGTCACCGAAGCCGTCGATGCCGTCGTCGCACCGTCCGTCGTCGACGCCCCCGAGACGACCGCGACCGCGCTGGCTGCCAACGTCGCGGCTCACGTCAACGACGACGTTCGGGCGGACCTGATGCATCTCCCCGCAGTGAGCTTCTGGGAAGGTGCGCCGACTGCCTATCTCGACGCCGCGACCGACGCCGGCTACGACGCCGAGGCGGTCACGCAGCTCCGCGAAGCCGTCGCGCTGGAGGCCCACTACCAGTCCTACGAGGACAAGCGCGAACTGATCACCGACCTCGTGTTCGGCGACGACGAGGACGACGTGGGCGGGCTGGCCGGTCACATCGCCGAGCAGTTCCGCGAGAAGGTCGACGAAGAGGTCTCGACCGCCCGAGTCAACCTCGAACACCGGACCGTCAACGGGGCCGACATCGCGGTGCTCGACACCGACGCCTACGTCCACCAGTACGAGTTCCCGCCCGAGACGCTCCTGCTTGACGAACTCCACCGGGAGATGAGCGAGGACACCGACGCGATCGTCGGGATCGCGACCGATACGCTGTACGTGCGAACCAACGCCGACGTCGACATCCACGACCTGTCGACCGAGATCGGCGAGTGGGTTCCCGAGGGCGGTGTCGCCACCCGGAGCGTCCGCGAGGGATCGATCCGGTTCCTGGCAGGTGCCCGGGACTCGGTGCTCGACGCGACGCTGGATCGACTGACCGACCGGCTTTAGACAGGGCTTTTTCCTCCCGGCCGTTGTCCCCCGAGTATGAGCGACGGCCCCGTCAACGCCGCCGATCTGGAGTGGACCGACTACGACCACGGCGACCGGCAGTTCAAACGCAAACGGCTGGGCGCCGCCGCTGGGGGAGCGAACCTCGGGACCAGTCTCTACGAGATTCCCGCCGGCAAACGGACCTGGCCGCCACACAGCCATTACGGCAACGAAGAAGCGATCTTCGTCCTCGACGGCACCGGGACGCTGTTCCTGGGTATCGACGGCGAGTCCCACCCGCTCGAACCGGGCGATTACGTCGCCCTGCCGACCGGCGAGGAACACACCCACGAGGTCGAGGCAGGCGACGACGGCCTGCGCCTGCTCGTCGTCTCCGAGATGAACGATCCCGACATCACGTACATGCCAGGCCGGGGGGCGGTCCACCTCTTTGCCGGGGCGCCCCCGGGCGGCGATGCCGACGAGCGCGACCTCTCGACGATGCTCGATCTGGACGCGACACTGGACTACTGGGAGGAGTAAACGAACCCAGGTCGGCCGTCTCAGCACCGCATCGGATGGTTCGAGACAAATTCCAACCGTTTCGACTCAGCGGTACCCTTATCCTTCTCTCCCGTGTATCGGAGCGATAGAGCATCCTCCCCCGATGAGATCTCAACTTGTCCCCGCTCGAACGATCGTAATGACCGTGCTCGTAGCGCTTTCGATGGTTGCCGTCTCGGGTCCGGTCGCTGCCGCTCCACAGGTCGGTATCGATGCACCCACCGACGCCGGAACGGTCGCTCCCGGTGAGACGTTTACCGTGACATACGAGCTAACGAACACCGGCAGCGACGATGCCACAGCTGGTCGGCTCGACCTCACGACACCAACCGGAATCAACGTCACGAGCGTCTCCGGTGACGGGATATCGACCCCCAACAGTGATCCACCGGCGGTCTTCTACGGGCTCAACGGACGGATCACACCGGGAGAGACCAAGACGACGACGGTGACGTTCAGCGTCACGTCTGCGGCCCCCGGTGGGGATGTCCAGATCGGCGCTGACGGGTTCTTCAAAGGGACCGCGACCAACGCGTCGGCTTCGACCGCCACCGTGGTCACCGTCGACAAGCCCTCCCCCTTCGAACTGTCGGCCGCTCCGGAGACGGTCAACACGCAAGCCGGAGGGCAGTTCAACGTAACTTACCAGTTCACGAACAACAGGGCAGTACCGGCGTCTTCCGGGGGCATCGAGTTTAACGTCTCTACCAATATCGTCCCACAGACCAGTTACGGCGACGGAATCAAAGCCCTTGATCGGAGCGACCCTGTCGTCTTCTATGGGGTTTCAGGCCCCATCGCCGGCGGATCGACGTTGACGACGACCGTCTCGTACGTCGTCAGAGAGAATACGACAGCCGAAACGGGACAAATCGTCGCTACCGGTTCGATACAGGGTGTGGACGGTTCCGATCGGGCGGTTACGGCAGTGAATATCGAACAGTCTGTTATCGACAGATACGATACGAATGGGGTGCCGGGGATTCAGTTCAGAGAGGTGTTGGCTGCTATCGAAGACTACAATACCTCCGGCGAGATCGGCTTCTCCGACGTTCTCACAGTAATCGCCGAATTTAATTCGTGATGTGAAACCTCGGAGTCACGGCATGGTCTCTCCTCTCCTGAGGGATTATTGATCCCGATCGTACCGAACCACCTCCGATACTCTGGTCGACCCGCTGTAGAGGTGGGATAGCGACACGCTTATTCGATCGAGGCGACGAGAACTGACACTGTGAGTACCGAGAGCGACGACCCCCGCGAGACGGAAGCTTTCCAGCAGGTGTGTGCGGAGTTGGTCGACCGCATCCTCGCCGGCGAGGTCGAACGCGACGACGTCGAGTCCGCGAAGATCGACGTCTGTCGCGAGTACTCGGCGCCGAAGGTCCCGCAGAACTCGGAACTCCTCGATTACGCACCACAGGAACACCGCGATGTGTTAGAGGAAGTCCTCCAGCGAAAGCCAGTCCGGACCGCTTCTGGCGTTTCCCCCATCGCGATCATGACTTCCCCGCACCGGTGTCCACACGGGAAGTGTCTCTACTGTCCCGGCGGGCCGGACTCGGAGTTCTCCTCGGCACAGTCCTACACCGGCCACGAACCGGCCGCCGCTCGGGGCGAGCAAAACGACTACGACCCGTACGGCCAGGTGACGCTGCGCCTGAACCAACTCCGGGAGATCGGCCACCCTGTCGACAAGGCCGAACTCATCATCATGGGCGGGACGATGACCGCCCGCAGTCACGATTACCAGGAGTGGTTCGTCAAGCGGGCCTTAGAGGCGATGAACGACTTCGATCCCGAGGCAGATCCGAACCCGAAAGAGGGCGAGAGCTTCGCACAGGACCCCGAGGAGTACGAGTTCTCGTATCTGGAGGACGTTATCGCGGAGAACGAGACCGCCGACGTCCGGAACGTCGCGACCACCTTCGAGACGAAACCCGACTGGTGTGACCCCGAACAGATCGATCGGATGCTCCGCCTCGGCGGGACGAAAGTCGAAGTCGGCGTCCAGACGACTTTCGAGCGGATCAACCGGGAGATGCACCGTGGTCACGGGGTCCAGGCGTCGATCGACGCCAACCGCCGGCTGCGGGACTCGGCGTTCAAGGTCGGCTTTCACATGATGCCCGGCCAACCGGGGATGTCCAAGGAGATGTGCTTAGAGGACTTCCGCCGGATCTTCGAGGAGTCCCAGTGGCGCCCCGACTACCTCAAGATCTACCCGACGCTGGTCGTCCCCGGCACCGTGACCTACGACTGGTGGAAGCAGAACGACTTCGACCCGCTGGACAACCAGGAGGCCGCCGAACTGGTCGCTGAGATCAAGGACATGATCCCCCGATACACGCGCCTCCAGCGCGTCCAGCGTGACATCCCGGCCGACTTCATCGAGGGCGGCGTCTGGAAGTCCAACCTCCGGCAACTGGCCTGGAACGAGATGGAGGACCACGACTGGAGCTGTGACTGTATCCGCTGTCGGGAGGCCGGTCACAAGGAGGAGACCGCCGAGAACGTCGAACTGGACGTGATGACCTACGAGGCCTGTGGCGGGACGGAGCAGTTCATCTCCTTCGAGGACTTCGAACGGGACGTCCTGGTCGGGTTCTGCCGGCTCCGGTTCCCGAACGACCCCGTCCGACGGGAACTGGAAGACGCCGCGCTCGTCCGGGAACTCCACGTCTACGGCAACGCCGTCGGCGTCGGCCAGGAGGGCGACGACGGGGACCACCAGCACAAGGGGTACGGCCGTCGGCTCCTCCGGAGAGCCGAAGAACTGGCCCGTGACGCCGGCTACTCGAAGCTCGCCGTCATCTCGGGGATCGGCGTCCGCGAGTACTACCGGAACAAGCTGGACTACCAACAGGACGGTCCCTACGTCTCGAAGCGCCTGGACTAGGTCGCCGATAGCAGCCCGTACTTTTCGGCGAGGCCGACGACGCCGAACGCCACAGCACTGAGGCTTCCGGCGACGACGAGCGCGGCATACAACACGCCGGCGACACCCCCCGGGACGGCCGCCAGGCCGGTCAGCGTTGCGAGTCCGATAGCAACGTCACCCAGTGCGCTGCAGTCGTGGAGATCGATCGGCCGTCCGGCGAGCCTACCCCGTCGTCGGGTCGCCGCCAGCGAGAACAGGAGGCCGGCGAGCGCAATCGCTCCAGTGAACGCCGTTCGGCCGGGGGTCGAACTGATCGCCTCGGGGCCGAACACTACGACTAGCATCGCCACCCCGACGAAACAGAGGAGTCCAGCCAGGACGTTCGACCGACTCATATCGGTGGTTCGACCCGCAGTGGCAAGGACGTTCGGCTCGGCGGAGACCCCGCCACGTCTGCCGTCGCACAGCGATACCCACGGCGTTTTGTCCGTCGTTACCGTACCACCCCTATGGTTCGTCGACTCCGGGACGGCGTCTGGCTACTGGAACTCGGGCTCGTGCCGCCGTTGGCGTCGAACGCCTACCTCGTCGACGGCCGCAAGCTCGGCGGGTCCGACGACGCGATCACGCTCGTCGACACGGGGCTGTGGTGGAACGAGCCGACCATCGTCGACGAACTCGGCGGGCTAAGGGTTCGGCCGGGCGATCTCGACCGCGTGCTGGTGACCCACTACGACCTCGACCACGTGGGCGGGCTCAACCGCCTCGTCCCCGAGTTCGACGGCCCGGTCGGCGTCGGAAGCGACGACCTGGCGCTGCTTGAGGGGCGAACCGATCCCCCCGTTTTCCACCACAAGGGACTGTTCCACCGTCTGAGCCGTCGGCTGTTCCCGCTTCCCGATCTGGACGTCGAACCGCTCGCCGATGGTGACACCGTCGGCGGGTTCCGCGTCTATCACACGCCGGGACACAACCCCGGACACGTCGTCTACTACCACGAAGCTGCGTCGACGGCCTTCCTCGGGGATCTCGTCTGGGGCGAGGACGGCGGGTTGACGACACCCTTTTGGGGGGACTCCTACGACATGGACGAGTTACGGGACAGCGTCGTGGCGTTGGCCGCCACACTCCCGGCGTTCGATATCGCGGCGATGGGCCACGGCGACCCGATCACCGCTGACGGCAGCGACGCACTCAAACGGTTGGCGGCGTCGCTCTGATCCGTGCCGTGGTTATTTACTCGCGCCGTCCTTCGGTTCCGATATGGCGACGACGCTGGCTGTGGTCGGTGCCGGGGCGGCCGGCGCAGCGGCCACCTACGCACTCCGTGACACTCCGGTTGAGGTCACCGTCTTCGAGAAGAGCCGCGGCGTCTGTGGCCGAGCGGCCACCCGCCGGAAGGAGGACTGCACTTACGAGTACGGCGCCAACTACCTGAAGGCCGACGACGAGCGCGTCACCGAACTGGTCACCGAACGGCTCCCGACTGAGGGGCTGATCGACGTCGAGGAGCCGGTCTACGCCTTCGAGCGGACCGGCGGTATCGACGAAGGCCGGGACGCCGACGACCACAAGTGGACCTACGAGTCGGGGATCACCCAACTGGCGAAACGGCTGTTCGGGGCGACAGAGGCGACCGTCCACAACGGCGTTCGCGTCGAGACGCTACGCCGACTCGACGACGGCTGGTCGCTCGTCGACGCCGAGGGGACGGCGCTCGGGAAGTTCGACGCCGTCTTGCTCACGCCGCCGGCGCCACAGACGGCCGATCTCCTCGGGCAGGCCACCTGGGAACACGACGACCGGCGCGCGCTCAGACGGGCGATCGCGTCGGTCCCCTACCGGACGGTCGTGGCCGGCGTCTTGCACTACCCCTTCGAGGTAGACCGCCCGTGGTACGGCGCGGTCAACACCGACAAGGACCACGACATCGGCTGGATCGCACGCGAGGAGTGCAAGCCCGGCCACGTCCCGGACGGCGAATCGCTCCTCCTGGTCCAGATGAACGAACCGTGGTCGGTCGCGAACTACGACGAACGACCCGAGCGGATGCTCTCGGAGATCGCCGAGCGGACCGCTCACTTACTCGACGACGAGCGGCTGACGGACCCTGACTGGACGGACTACCAGCACTGGCGCTACTCCCAGCCCGAGGAGCAGGTCGATACCGAGGCACTCTCGATCGCTGAGGGCCACGACCTCTACTTCGCCGGCGACTGGGTCGCCGACGAGGCGCGGCTCCACACCGCAGTCCGGAGCGGACTGGAGACCGGGGACCGTATCGGCGACTCCATCTGAGGCGTTCAGTCTCCATCCATCGGCGTATCGAAGTAGCCGAGGATATCCAGGATAGCACCCATGAGGAAACTGATGACGGCGATGACTAAGACGAAGGCAGTAAGCAGGTTCGACACGGGAGCCTGAAGCAGGAACTGGAACGCGGCGATGAACAGGCAGGTGACCAGCCCGACGACCAGCAGGAACGACCCTGCATTAGGGTCCTCCCCGGTGAGGAACGCGAGACCGGTGAGAAAGGTCGATGACCGTGGCTCCTCGTCGACGGTATCGGTCGTCATCCGCTCTCCCGCCCGGTCGGGGCGCTGGCGGCTTTCTGTATCGTCTGAACCAGGTGCGAGATCCAGATACCGGCCGTAAGTCCAAACAGGGCTGCGACGGTGACGGCTTTGATCAGCGTCCCCAGCGGTGCGATTGCCGCAACGAGACACAGCGCCCCGAAGAGGAACATTAGTCCGTACTGGATTCGAGTATCGAGGTCGATGTCGCCGAGTTTGTCCGGAACTGTCGCGCTCATGAATCGAACTACCGGCTCCCAGTCTGTCGGTGTGACTCGCTGGTGTAACGCATCTAGTTACTCCTGGGACTCCTGAAGTGTCTGTCGCAGTTCGCCCAGTCTGCGGTAGACGGCCAGCCCGAGGATCGTCGCCGGCCAGAGGCCGACAAACTGCCCGCGTTGTTTGTCTCCACGGACGTAGTAGTAGTACAGAGCCAGAGCGACCGAGACAAGCGATGCAATCCCGGCTACGCCCATGTCAGTCCTCCGCGGTTCCGCAGGGAGTTCGTCAGTTGAGTCGTCCACGTCTAACTGTCGGACCCTGTCTATATACGCCTTGGTGTGGCAACAAGTCGGCACCGCTCGTTCGAAGGTGGCGCTTCCACAGCCCCAACAACTCCCGGTTGTGGATGCCATCCGTTGACTCCCGGTTACGCCCGTTCTCGATAACGACCGTTGGCAATCACGGCCTGACACGTCGGATCTGTGCGACCGGACACAGTACTCACCCGTCGCTCGGTCCAGCCGTCCCGATAGGCATTTCAGCGGGGACCGACAGCCACCGACATGGACACGAAACGGGAGATGACCAGCGTCGACCTGGCGGCGCTGTCGGGCGAGCTCGCCGATTACGCCGGCGCGAAACTCGACAAGGCCTATCTCTACACCGACGACGACCTGGTCAGACTGAAACTGCGTGACTTCGACCGCGGACGGGTCGAGTTTATCATCGAGTTCGGGGACGTGATGCGGGCCCACGTCGCCGCGGCCGAACACGTCCCGGACGCCCCCGGACGACCGCCGGACTTCGCGATGATGCTCCGGAACCGGCTCTCGGGAGCCGACCTCGTCCGCATCGAGCAGTTCGAGTTCGACCGTATCCTCGAACTGGAGTTCGACCGGGAGGACGGCTCGACGACCGTCATCGCGGAGCTGTTCGGCGACGGCAACGTCGTGGTGCTGGACGAACACGGCGACGTCGTCGACTGTCTGGAGACCGTCCGCCTGAAGTCCCGGACCGTCGCACCGGGGGCACCCTACGAGTTCCCCTCGGCACGGTTCAATCCCCTGACAGTCGACTACGACCGGTTCGTCGCGCGTATCGAGTCCTCGGACGCGGACCTCGTGCGGACGCTGGCGACCCAGCTCAACTTCGGTGGCCTCTACGGCGAGGAACTGTGTACGCGGGCCGACATCGACTACAACGTCCAGGTGGAGGAACTCACCGAGGACCAGTTCCGGCGGCTCTACGACATCGTCGACGACCTGGCGACCCGCCTTCGAGAAGGCGATCTCGACCCCCGGGTCTACTACGAGGGTGAGGGAGACGACCGACAGCCGGTCGACGCGACCCCAGTGCCGCTGGAGGAGTACGAGGAACTGTACAGCGAGTCATTCGGGGAGTTCAACGCGGCGCTGGACGACTACTTCTTCAACGTCCAGCGGGAGGACGAAGTCGAGGGCGGCGAGACGCAGCGACCGGACTTCGAGGCCGAGATCAACAAGTACGAACACATCATCAGACAGCAACAGGAGGCCATCGAGGACTTCGAGGCCGACGCCGAAGCCGAACGGGAGAAGGCCGAACTGCTCTACGCTCGGTACGACCTGATCGACGAGGTCATCTCGACGGTCCAGGCCGCACGGGAAGACGACGTGGCCTGGGACGAGATCGAGGCGACGTTCGCGGAGGGTGCAGACAGGGGGATCGAAGCCGCCGAGTCGGTCGTCGGTGTCGACGGCAGCGAGGGGACGGTCACGCTGGAGATCGACGGCACCCGCGTCACCGTCGACGCTTCGATGGGCGTCGAGAAGAACGCCGATCGACTGTACACCGAGGCCAAACGCATCGAGGAGAAGAAAGAGGGCGCGCTCGCGGCTATCGAGGACACGCGCGAGGACCTGGCCGAAGTCGAGGACCGCCGCGACGCCTGGGAGGCCGACGATACCGACGAGACAGTCGAGGACGAGGACGACGACGAACCGACCGACTGGCTCGCCGAGCCGTCGATCCCGATCCGGAACACCGAACAGTGGTACGAGCAGTTCCGGTGGTTCCACACGTCGGACGGCTACCTCGTCATCGGCGGCCGGGACGCCGACGACAACGAGGAACTGGTGAAGAAGTACCTCGAACGCGGTGACAAGTTCTTCCACGCACAGGCCCACGGCGGGCCGGTGACGGTCCTGAAGGCGACCGGTCCCAGCGAGCCGGCAAAGGAGGTCGAGTTCCCGGAGTCGTCGCTGGAGCAGGCCGCGCAGTTCGCGGTCTCCTACTCCTCGGTCTGGAAGGACGGCAAATACGCCGGCGACGTCTACATGGTCGACCCCGATCAGGTGTCGAAGACGCCCGAAAGCGGCGAATACTTGGAGAAGGGTGGGTTCGCGATTCGTGGGGATCGGACCTACTTCGAGGACACCGAGGTCGGCGTCGCCGTCGGTATCACCTGCGAGGACGTGACGCAGGTGATCGGTGGACCGCCGGCGGCGATCGCACCCCAGACCGCGAGTAGCATCACCGTCGAACCGGGCCAGTACGCCCAAAACGACATCGCCAAGCGACTCTACCGTGAGTTCAAGTCCCGCTTCACCGACGAGACGTTCGTCCGGAAGGTCGCCAGCCCGGACCGGATCCAGGAGTTCCTGCCACCGGGCGGGAGCCGAATGGTCGACGAGTGAGCGCAGGCGTTCGGTTTCGGCCCGATCGGTACTGGTATGCTACCGAATAGCACGTCTCACGCACGTTCATATACTTGTTGGTCGTAGTATAACTCGGAGATTCCGTCGACGCTCGACGTGGTACTGACCCGAAAGCGCCGCGGACGTCCACCAGGAAAGCACAAATGTTCAAAGAAGCACTAACCTATCCGCGCGAGAGCGACGACGTACTGAAGACGACGGTCATCGGCGGCGTGTTGCTGTTCTTCAGCTTCCTGCTGGTCCCGTTGTTCGTTGTGGTCGGCTACCTCCTGAACGTCCTCCGGTCGGTCATGGACGGCGACGAGGAACTGCCGGTGTTCGAAGACTGGGGTGCCCTCGCGGTTGACGGGCTGAAGGCCTCGGTCATCGGGTTCGTCTACTCGCTCGTCCCGGCGTCGATCGCCGTCGTCGCGGTGCTGGGCGGAATCATGTCGCTCGGACTCGGGAACGGCAGCGCAGGCAGTGGCCTCGTGGCCTCCCTGATCGCGCTGGTCGCGGTCCTGGCCATCGCCGCCGTCTCGCTCGCGATCGCCTACGTCCTCCCGGCGGCTATCGTGGCCTACGTTCGGACCGACAGCATGAGTGCGGCGTTCTCGGTCCCCGAGATCCGCCGGCTGGCCTTCAGCCGGACCTACGCCACTGGCTGGGCCGTCGCATTCGGGATCAGTCTACTCAGTGGTGTCGTCATCGGCCTGCTCAACGCCGTCGTCATCGGCGCCGTGTTAGCCCCCTTCGTGACCTTCTACGCGAACGTCGCGGGGGCTCACGCTATCGCCAGCGCGGTCCGCGAGATGCCCGCCGTCGCGGAGTCGCCCGAGACCCCCGCCGGCCAGCCGATGGCCTGAACGGTCACCCACACCAGTTTTACGCTCCTTCACTTCTGCCCCAGAATAGCAGGGCACTTGTGTCCCTACGGCGGAGACTCACCCATGCAGATCAAGAGCCGGGAGGCCACCGGCGAGGGTCGCGAGCGCGTCGAGGTGGTCCCCGAGACGCTCGACGACCTCTGGCATCTCTCGTATATCGTCGAGCCCGGCGACCACGTCTCCGGGGATACGACGCGGCGCATCCAGCGCAACGACGACAACCTCCGCGACAAAGGCGGCGAGCGCGAACACATGTGGCTGAAGATCGAGGTCACCGACGTCGAGTTCGCGAAGTTCGCGAACCGACTGCGGGTCGGCGGCGAGATCGTCGACTGCTCGCGCGAGGACCAACTGGGTTTTCACCACACACTCAACGTCGAGGAACACACCGAACTGGAGATCGAGAAGCACTGGAAGCCGGACCAGAACGACCGCTTGGAGGAGGCCGTCGAGTCGACGGACAACCCCGACGTGGCGATCGCGACCGTCGAGGAGGGGGAAGCACACGTCCACACGGTCGCTCAGTACGGCACCGAGGAACGGGCTTCGATCACCTCGACGACGGGGAAAGGCGACTACGCCCGCCCGCGGACCGAACTGTTCGCGGAACTGGCCGACGTGTTGAAACGCCAGGACGTCGACGCGTACATCTTGGCCGGTCCGGGCTTTACCAAACAGGACGCGCTGGACTACTTCGCCGAGGAGATCCCCGAGGTCGCCGAACAGATCACCGTCGTCGACACGGCGAGTGTCGGTGACCGCGGGGTTCACGAGGTACTCAAACGCGGTGCCGTCGAGGACGTCCAGCAACAGACCCGCATCGCCGAGGAAGCGGACCTCATCGACGAACTGATGGAACGGATCGGGCAGGGAAGCGAAGTCGCCTACGGCCCCGAGGAGGTCGCGAAGGCGGCCGACTACGGCGCCATCGAGACGCTCCTGGTGCTCGACGAACGACTCAGGGCCGAACGGGCCGGCGAGGGCGAGTGGGACGTAGACGTCGACCACCTCATCGAGACCACCGAACAGAAGGGCGGCTCGGTGACGGTGTTCTCCGCGGAGTTCGCACCAGGCCAGCAGCTGTCGAACCTCGGCGGGATCGCCGCGTTGCTCCGGTATCGGCTCGACTGACGGCAGTCGCAGTCCCAGTTATCGATTCGGATATTCGCCCGAAACGGTTTTTTATACGGCTGCCCTCGTTCTGATACTACCCAGCCGCCGGAGCTAGTAGGATGTCATTCGAGGAGCAACCAGATTTCGCACGACAGGTCGCCGATCTGAACAAATACGGTCAGGCGCTCAACCGCTGCGAGACCGTCGAGGAGGTCGTTTCGCTGACGCTCGAAGCGATGTCACTGCTCTTCGATCTCTCCTACTCGACGTTCGTAGAAGCTCGTGACGGCGAACTCCGGGTCGTCCACAGTACGAATCCACAGTTCACGCCGGGGGATCAGCCGAGCGAGACCGCCCAGCGTGCCCTTGAGTCCGGTGAGACGATCGTCGAAACCGGTGTTTCCGCCGGCGTAGCCGACCACTCGGACGTCACTGCGACGCTTGCGGTCCCGGCCCAGATGGCAGACGAAGTCGCTGCGGTATTGGTCGCCCGGTCGACCTCGGAGAACGCCTTCGGCGACGAACACAGCCGCCCTCTCGAAATCCTGGCTTCCCACGCGGCGACGGCGATCAGCAACATCCGGTCGCGCGAGCGACTCGAACGTGCCCGCCAGGACTTAGAGACGCGAAAGGAGATGATCGAGTTGTACGACCGACTGCTCCGTCACGACCTCGGCAACGATCTCCAGATCATCACGGGGTTTGCCGACGCAGTCGAGGCCCAGGTCGACGGGCAGACTGCCGAGTACGCCGGCAAGATACAACGGGCCGCCCGCAACTCCGCGGACCTCATCAAGCGGGTCGGCGATCTCGTCTCGACGCTCGAACAACAGGACGAACCGGAGCCCCGCGACCTCGAGGCGATCCTCGCGGCGACCGTCTCCCAGGCAGAGGACACCCACGGTGGGCTCTCGATCGAGTTCGATCCCGCGGAGTTCGAACATCGTGTCTACGGCGGTGAACTGCTCGACTCCGTGTTCACGAACCTGATCTCGAACGCAGCCGTCCACAACGACGGCGACGTGTTCGTCGAGCTAGCTGCCGCGACGCCGACGCCGGACGAAGTCGTCGTCCGCGTGGCCGACGACGGGCGCGGTATCGATCCGGAGATCCGGGAAGACCTCTTCGAGATGGGTGCGAAAGGCCCCGAAAGCAACGGGAGCGGGTTCGGACTCGGGTTCGTCCGGGCGCTCACCGAGTCCTACGGCGGCAGTGTCACCGTCGCCGAGAGCGGGCACGGCGGCGCGGAGTTTCGCGTCACGCTCCAGCGCGTCTAAGCGTCGTCGACACGGACCGTCAGGCCGTCCTCAGCGAACGCTACCTGTCCGTCGTAGTGATCCGCCAGGGACGACAGCATCTCCTCGTGGCGCCCCTCCGTGTGTGGATAGAGGTGCGTCAGGTAGACTCGGCCGATGTCCGCATCAGCGGCGGCCAAGGCCTGGCCGAGTGTCGTCGGCGTCGGGTGGTTGGAGACGTCGACGTCGTCGGGGAACGAGCAGTCGTGGACCAGAACGGCCGCCCCGTCTGCGAACTCGATCAACTCCGAGTCGGCCTCGGTGTCGCCGCTCAGGACGACGCTCGGACCACCAGTCGCGGGCCGAAGCCGGTAGGCGAAACACTGCATCGAGTGCTGGCCCTCCCTCGACTCGACGGAGAAGCCCGCGAGGTCGAACGCACCCGGTGTCCGATCCCGCAGCATCAGGTCGAGTCGGTCCTGCATGTAGTCGTGGACCGCGAGCGTCTCCTCGACGAGCGCGCTCGTTCCGGGCGGGCCGACGACCGTCAGGGTCGTCTCCCCGGCGAGCCAGCGGGCCTTCATCAGGACGGCCAGATCGCTCACGTGGTCCAGATGATGGTGGGTCAACAGCACCGTGTCGACGCCCTCGTACCCGGTAGCTGTACGGGCCAGCGCGTTCAGGACACCGCTCCCGCAATCGACGAGCAGCGTGTTGTCGCCGTCCTGAAGCAGATAGCCGGACTGTGCGCGTGTCCCCGTCGGCATCGCACTCCCCGTACCGAGAACCGTCAGTTGCATAGCCGAACCAGGACGCCCCAGCCCCTAAGCAGTTACTTCGTGATCGCCAGCGGGGACGGCGGACCGAAAATATGGGTCAGGGGGGGTTAGGGGGGATGGAGGTGTGTGGAGGGCGGGGTGGGCGGCGTCGGAGCCCAATTCAGGGCCGCGTCAGCGGAGGGGGGGTGGCGGCTAGCCGTCGTCGGGGACCGGCGGGACAGGGCAGGCCCGGGACCGGATCGCCCGTCGACGGTGCAAGTGTGCCTACAGGTGCGACGGTTATAACCCCGGTCTATGCTCAAAACGGCGTTTTAGCGTCAGACCCGCTCGCCGTAGGCCCAGGCCACGGTGACGATAGCCAGGACGAGCAGTCCCCCGAGAAAGAAGGCCAGTCCCGGCGAGAGCGACAGGGCCGTTCCGCCGTCCGAGGCGGCCGTCCGGGCGACTTCGGTCGCGGCGTCGAGTTGGTACTCGGCGGGGGTTCCAGTCGCCTCGGGCGTCGCCGTCTCCGTCGCCTCGGCGATACTGATCCCACCACCGCCGTCGCCAGCGGTCGTCTGTGGTTCCGCAGTCGTGGCAGGTGTCGGTTCCTCCTGGATCGTGACGTTTCCACCGGAGTCCGACGAGTCAGTCCCCTGACTTCTGAGGTCGACGCCGCCACCGTCACCACCCGACTGGCTGCCGGCGTCACCGCTGGACTGTGGCCCGGCGTCCTCACCACCGCTGCTGGACAGCCCGAACGGGAGCGGGAAGTTACCCAGTAGCAACTCGATGACGAAACTGGTGGCGGTGAGCAGTCCGACGACGGGGACGAGGCGCTTGACGAGCGAGCGCAGCGAGCGTTTCCGCTCGCGCGTGCCGACGAACAGGACGAGCGGGTCCTCGGGCGGTTCGTACACCTTCATCTCCTGGCCCTTCTCCGAGTAGCGTGTCCCAGCGACAGTGATCAGCTCTTCCTCTTCGAGTTTCTCCAGGTGGTAGGAGACCTTCTGGATCGACATCCCGAGCCGGTCGGCCAGCTCCGACGGCGTGCCCGGGTCCTCGTAAACCGTATTGAGGATCTCGCGTGCCGTGTCCGAAGAGAGCGCGTCGAGGACGGCGGAGACGTCTTCGTCGACACCGACGATCTCCAGCTCCCCCTCTTGGGACGTACTGGCGTCGGGGCCTCTGGAGGGCAACAGCGACATATTCCGGTGTACCACGTTCCAGCGTAATGAATCTCGTGATAACTCCAATCTCGGTTTCACCGTCGGCCCGAACGGTGAAACCCCGCTGGAGCGTTCGCCGGCACGGGGTTTCGGCCCAGGCGGTCGAACACCGTGCCCCCGGGAGTGTGGTCGGCCGGCCGCGCCGGAACCCACTTGATGCCCCAGTCCTACCGTCGGGTAATGGGAGGACGCGAGCGGCTGGCAGCACTCGATCCGTCGTTCGACGCCGGGACGGTCGACATCGACGACGCCGACGTGCTCGACTTGCTCGATCCGGTCGTCCAGGAGTGGTGGGTCGAGCAGTTCGGCGAGTTCGTCCCCGGGAACGGCGGCTTCTTCACGCCGCCACAGAAGGAGGCGATCCCGCTGATCCACCGCGGGGAGAACGCCCTGATCTGTGCGCCCACGGGATCGGGGAAGACTCTGGCGTCGTTTACCGGGATCATCAACGAACTGTTCGGGAAGGCCCGCGCCGACGAACTGGACAACTCCGTCTACTGTCTGTACGTCTCGCCGCTGAAGTCGCTGGCCAACGATATCCACCGGAACCTGGGGGTGCCGCTGTCGGGCATCTCCGGGAAACTCGACGAGCGCGGCGAGGACGTGGAGCTGCGTCACGCGATCAGACACGGGGACACCAGCGACAGCGAACGACAGGCGATGCTGGAGACGACGCCTCACATCCTCAACACGACCCCGGAGACGCTCGCGATCCTCCTCAACTCGCCGAAGTTCAAGGAGAAACTCCGGACCGTCGAGTACGTCATCGTCGACGAGATCCACAGCCTCGCCGAGAACAAACGGGGGACCCACCTCTCTGTCTCGCTGGAACGGCTGGAGGCGATGGCCGAGGGTTCGCCGACCCGGATCGGCTGCTCGGCGACCGTCGAACCGCTCGATACCGTCGCGGAGTTCCTGGTCGGCGGCGAGTACGACCCCGAAACCGGCGCGTACGACTCCCGGGACTACGAGATCGTCGACACCCGCTTCGCCCGGGAGTTCGACGTCGAACTCTCCTGTCCGACCGACGACCTCATCAACACTCCACAGGAGGTCGTCACCGAGCGGTTCTACGGCGAACTCCACGAACTGATACGGGACCACACCAACACGCTCGTGTTCACGAACACCCGCTCGGGCGCCGAACGAGTCCTCAAGCGGCTCCGTGAACGGTTCGACGCCTACGACGAGGGAAACTCCGGCTGTCACCACGGGTCGCTCTCGAAGGAGAAACGCCAGGAGATCGAGGGTGCGTTGAAAGCCGGCGATCTGGACGTGGTGACGACCTCGACGAGTCTAGAGTTGGGTATCGACATGCCCCACCTCGATCTGGTCGTCCAGGTCGGCTCGCCCAAGTCGGTCGCCGCCCTGCTCCAGCGGATCGGCCGCGCAGGCCACCAGCTCGGCGAGACTGTCGAGGGGCGGGTCGTCGCACTCGACCGTGACGAACTGATCGAGTGTGCCGTGATGCTCAAGAAGGCCCACGAAGGGTTCGTCGACCGTGTGTTCGTCCCCGAGAACGCCCAGGACGTGGCGACCCAACACGTCTACGGGATGGCGATCAACCGGGTCCGGCCCGAACGGGAGGTCAGATCGATCCTCCAGCGGGCTTACCCCTACCGGGGCTACACCGACGAGCAGTGGGAGCAACTGCTGCGGTACCTCACGGCGGACTACGACGGGATGGAGGACAAGAACGTCTACGCGAAGGTCTGGCGGGACACCAACGACCCGCCCGACGGGGAGTACCACTACGACGAGTACGACGTGGGCGAACCCCTGATGGGCAAGCGTGGCCGGATGGCGCGGGTCATCTACATGACCAACATCGGCACGATCCCTGACTCGTTCACGTGTGACGTGTTCACTCGGGCCGGGGACAGCTGGGTCGGCCAACTCGACGAGGAGTATCTGGACACGTTAGAGAAAGGTGACGTGTTCGTGCTGGGCGGAGACAACTACGAGTACCGCTACCGCCGCGGATCGAAGGTCTACGTCGATCCGACCGCCGCCCGGCCGACGGTCCCGTCGTGGTTCTCCGAGCGACTGCCGCTGTCGTACGACCTCGGCCGGGAGATACTGACCTTCCAGCGGGACCTCCTGGGCAGACTCGAACGCGGCGGGATGCCCGAGGTCCGTAACTGGCTCCGTGAGTACCCTCTCGACGAGCACAGCGTCCGCGCCGTCGCACGGATGTTCCGCGAGCAGGTCGCCTACGCCGGCAGCGAGAGCGTCTCGACGGACGAACGGCTGGTCGTCGAGGAGGAACTCGACAAGGGCGAGTACGAACGCCGGTACTACGTCCACTCGAACTACGGCCGGCGGTTCAACGACGGCTTCTCACGCCTGCTGGCCTATCACGTCGCACAGACGGCAAACGCCAACGTCCAGGTGGCGGTCGCCGACAACGGCTTCACGCTCTCGATGCCCCTGAACAGGAAAGTCGACATCGAGGGAGTGATCCGCGAGATAGACCCGACGGCGATCCGTACGGACTTACGGGCCAGCCTCGACGGGACCGACCTCCTCCAGCGGTACTTCCGGATCAACGCCACCCGCTCGCTGATGATCCTCAAGCGGTACAAGGGCTACGAGAAGTCCGCCAGCGAACAGCAGGTCTCCGCGGAGATGCTGCTTTCGTTCGCCCAGGAGTTGGGCGAGTTCGCCGTCGTCGAGGAGACCTACCGCGAGATCCTGGAGGACAAACTCAACGTCAGCGGGATCGAGGCGGTCCTGACGGATATCGATCGGGGGGCGATCGAGGTGGTCGCCACCCGGGTCGACTCACCGACACCGAGGGCGTTCGGCCTGGCGACGCTGATGGCCAGCGACGTGGTCCTCGCCGAGGACGAGTCGGCGGTCCTCCAGGAGTTCCACCAGCGCGTCCTCGACGAGATCGACGGCGAGGGTGCCGTCGCGACCGACGGGTGAGCGGGAGGGTCGAGCGGGGTGCTGACACGCACCCTCGGACCGTCACCGGGCTACTGCTCGGCGACGATCGGACAGTTGACCGTCGCCGTGCCGGCCGCCAGGATCTCCGCCGAGCCGGCGGTGTCGAGGTCCGAGACCGCCGCGAAATCGGCGTTGTCGTAGACGTTGACTGACCACAACGGAGAGTAGCTGTCGTCGTCGGGGACGGTCGCCGTGACGTTGTGCGTCTGATCACTGTCGGTCTCGGTCATGAAGCCGGAGGCCGGCCCGCCGCCGTCCTCACCGGGGTTCGTCTCGAAGGTGACGTAGATCGGGGACTGCGGGACGCTCCCGTCGGTCGTCGACAGCGCGGCCTCCTCGAACAGGAAGTACGAGACCACCTCGCCGTCGTACCACCCCTCGACGAGCGACGCGGGGCTCCCGTCGGCGCTGTGACGCATCGACGCGGTCGACCCGTCAGGGACGATCGGACAGTTCTTGATCGTGTCCGTCGGCGTGATATCGAAGCCGGCGTCCCGGATGCCCTGGACGCTGGTCACCGTGTTCGCTTCGTAGTCGTCGGGGACGGTTACCATGTGGACCCGCCAGAAGTCGTTGTACCCCTCGTCGCCGGGGAGCACGTCGACGATGTTCAACTGCCCCTCGACAGGATCGCCGTCCTCGTAGAACAGCGCGTAGATGGGGGCTGACTCGGTCGGCTGTACGTCGAAGTCGTAGTACTCGACAATGTCGCCCCCGGGGCCGTAGCCCCGGGTGAGAAACAGCGAGTCGAAGTCGATCGCCGCGTCCGGTCCGGGGAGGTCGCCGTTCCGGCTCCGGCGGTGGAGCGTCCCCGCGCTGTCGCTGAACCGGTCGACGGAGGCCCGTGGCGCGTCCTCGGGGTCGGTCGGGCTCATCCCGTCACCCATCGGGTCGGTCGACTCCATCGACTCCCCGCCCTCGGTCATAGAGTCGCCGCCGTCTTGCATCGAATCGCCGCCTCCGTCCATCGCGTCGGTCTCCGTCGTCTCCCCGCCGCTGGTGTCCCCGTCGCCTCCGGTACAGCCTGCGACCGGGAGCGTGACACCTGCGGCGGCGATCGTGGTCAGGAACGTCCGTCGGGTTCGTGGCATACACGCCATGCGGCGGGACCTGCGTACAAGGGGATTTTTCGAACTCGCGGTCGAATCGGGCCACACTCGGCTCCGTGGCCGGGCCAGAACCGACCCAATTTCGTCCCGTAGCCAAACCGTTAATCCGGGGTCGGCCCCTCGGGTCGAACATGGAGTCGCTGCACCCGCGGGTGAGACTATTGTGGGTCCTGTCGACGGTCCTCCGACTGTCGATACTCGGGGTCGTCGCGTACCTGATCGACCGGTTCGCCGTCTCGCTGCCACGGGCAATCCTCGTCGGCGGCGTGGTCGTGCTCGTCGTGGTGGGTATCGTCCACGCCGTCCTGGCCCACCGGATCTGGCGGTTCGACCTCCAGGACGACGCGCTGTTCCTGGTCCGTGGAGTCCTGACCCGGACCGACACGACCGTTCCCTACGTCCGTGTCCAACATGTCGACACCACCCGCGGGCCGATCGAGCGAAGCGTCGGACTGGCGAGTGTCGTCGTCTACACCGCCGGCTCCCGCGGCGCGGACATCACGATCCCCGGCCTCCGTCCGGACCGAGCGACCGAACTGCGTGAACAGCTCCGGGACCTGGCAATCGAGAGCGAGGCGACCGACGCAGTATGAGGCGACTCCACCCAACGAGCGGCGTCATCGGCGTCGCTCAGGCGATGTTCCAGGGCGCGTTCCTGGGCTTTTTTGCCGGGAGCGCCCTGGCCGGGACGGGATCGCTCCCGGCGGTCTCGATCCCGGGACTGACGCTTGGCGGTGCGGCACTGTTCGGTGCCTACTCGGGTGCCCGCTATCTGCGCTTTCGCTACGAGATCACGGGCGGCACGCTCGCGGTCGAATCCGGGGTGTTTGCCAGACAGTCCCGGGAGATTCCGCTGGGACGAATCCAGAACGTCGATGTCCGGCAGGGCATCCTCAACAGGATACTCGGGCTCGCGATCGTCGAGTTCGAGACGGCCGGCGGGAGCGCGACGGAGGCGACACTGGAGTCGGTCCAGATGGGAGAGGCCGACCGGCTACGCCGGCTAGTCCAGCAACACGACCGACAGGCCGAACCCGACCGTCCCGACGCGGAGTCGGCCGGGCAGGAACCGACCCACGAGCCGGAGCGAGAGACAGCCGGAACCGAGCTGTTCGCGTTCGGCCCCAGAGAGCTGTTGACCTACGCCGCCGTGTCCGTTCGGCCCGCGGCACCCGTCCTGACGCTCGTGGGGCTCCCGCTGGGCCAGGATCTCGTCCTCGAAGTGTTGCGGTTCAACCTCAGGTTCGTCGGGGCCGGAGACAGCGTCGGGCTTCCGGTGCTCCGCGAGACAACTGTCCCCCGGTTGGTCGCGCTCGCGGGCCTGTCACTCGCCCAGTTCTTCCTGGTCGCAGTAGTGGTCAGTATCGTCCTCACACTGCTCGAATACTACGGCTTCAAACTGAGTCGGGACGGCGACGATCTCCGGTACGAACGGGGGCTGGTCCGGCGCTACAGCGGGACGATCCCGCTGGCGAAGGTCCAGACTGTCACCGTCCGGGAGAACATCCTCATGCGCCGGTTCGGCTACGCGACGCTGGTAGTCGAGACGGCCGGCTACGCGGCCAGTTCACAGGGATCGACACAGGGCATGGCGGTGCCGATGGCACCACGCGACACCGTCTACGACCTGGCGCGGGACATCGAACCGTTCGGCGACCTGGAGTTCGAGCGCCCGCCGGCGCGTGCACGCCGTCGCTACGCAGTCCGGTTCGCCCTCGTGGCCGGGGTACTCACCGCCGTCGGGTACGCCGTCGATCAGTTCGTCCTCCAGTCGGGCAGTTGGTGGCCGCTGGTGGGCCTGTTCGCCCTCGCTATCCCCGCAGCACACCTCCGATGGCGCCACCGCGGCTACGCGCTTGACGACGACGCCGTCGCGACGCGCAGCGGGTTCTGGCGGCGGACGACCCGTGTGGTGCCGTACTATCGGATACAGACAGTCCTCGTCGGGCGCTCGCCGTTCCAGCGCTGGCGGCACCTGGCGACACTGAGCGCGGATACGGCCAGTACGGCGAGCGTTCTGGGTGGCGACGCCCGTGCGTACGACCTCGACGAGGGGACGGCCACGGAGCTACGCGAGACGCTCAGGAGGCGGTTGTACGACGCCCTCACCGAGCGCCGGCAACAGCGGAACCGGCGAGAAGCCACCCCCGACCTCGACTCACAGACCGAACCGGAAGTCGAGGAGACCCGACCGGACGACGAGCGATCCGACGACGACCTACTCGACGAGTAGCGTGTCGAGGGCGTCCGGGACGACGAGCACGTCGCTGGCTGGCTCGATCGCGTCCTCGACGTGCTCGGCCGCGTGCATCAGACAGTCCTCGACGACTGTCGGGTGCTCGCTGTCGGTCACGTAGAGGTCGTACGCCCGGAGGACGCGGGCGACGACGAAGGCCCGCTGTGCACCGGGTTCGTACCCGCCGGCCATCTCGGCGTACAGGCTTTCGGCACTCTCGGCCGAGGAGAGCCACTCGTAGAACCGTTGTTCTCCGGTCCCGTCGCCGGCCCCCTCCGGCAGGCGGGCCGGGACGACGATGCGTCCGTCGGGAACCAGCGGGTCGTAGTCACCCAGCGCGACGTAGGTCGCCGCCCGGGTCGCCTGGTAGAGGTTGGCGTCTTTCGGAGCGCCGACGCCGGCGACGACCGCGTCGTAGGTTCCCTCGATCGGGACCGACAGTGCCTCGCGGGCACTGGCCGCCAACGACTGGACGACCGCACGCGGTTCGCCCGCGGCCGCGTCCAAGATGCCCGACGGGCCGTGGGTGACGTTCAGACAGAAGTCGACCCCCACCCGGTCGCCGGCGCGGTCCAGAAACGACCGGAACGGGTTGTCCTCGACCCGGCCCAGTCGGACGCCGTCCCTGGCCAGGAGATCGGGACCGTGCGTGTAGCCGATCTGTGACTCGCCGCCGGCGCCGATGACGGCGGTCTTTGCACCGCCGGAAAAGCCCGCGTACTGGTGGGGTTCGACCATCCCGGTCGCCAGGACGCGGTCGGCCGCAGCCACCGTCTCGTGGATCTCGACGTCGACCCCGTCGACTTGACCGACCGTCACCGTCGCGTCGGGGTCGTGGTTCGTCGCCAGGTCGGCGTGCTCACCCAGAGCGTCGGCCAGTTCCGCGTCGGTCATCGGTCTGTGGAGGCCGAGGCCGACGACGACGGTGACCTGCTCGCGGGCGACGCCGAGGGACTGCAAGCGGGAGAGCAGGGCATCGAGCAACACGTCGTCCGGCGTCGCCCGCGTCACGTCCGTGACGACGATGGCGACCGTCTCGTCCGAATCGACCACGTGATCCAGCGACCGACCACGGGGATTCGAGAGCGCCGCCTCGGCGGCGGCCGCCGGGTCGACTGGCTCGCCGCCCGGTGGCTCGCAGACCGTTACCTCACAGTCCGGCAGCGACACGTCGACCGTGCCATCGCCGAGCGGGAGCGTCACTGTCACTGCCGGTGCTATGTCGACGGGGAGCGAAAGCGTATCGGATCGTCACGCCGCCGTGGTACTCCCCTGTGTCGGGGTCCCGTCGACCGTCACGCCGCCGGGCGCGTACTCGATCGTATCGTCCCTGTCGCTGATCGTTGTGCCGTCGACGAACAGTGTCGCACCGTCGGTGCCGAGCGTCGCTTCGATGTTCCGGCTGGAGCCCGATCTGACCGTAGCGCCGTCGATGGAGAGATCACCGTTGGATCGCAGTCGCAGCTCTCTGTTGGTGTCTATCGTCGCGCCGGTGGCGACGAGTCGGCCGGAGCCACCCTCTCCCGCACTGATCTCGATGTCACCGCCGCGGACGACGACCGTCTGTCCGGCGATATCGATGGTCTCCTCGGCTCGCAGTTGCACGCCGCCACCTCGGATGTCGATATCGGTCCTGATCCTCATGGTTCGGGTGCTGAGTGTGTTCCCGCCGAGGTCCAGCGTCCCCACGTCGCTCGGGACGACGAGATGGACAGCCGGGTCGTCGAGCCCGTTCTCCAGTTCGGCTTTCGTGTACGTCGTCTCCCCGGCGTCGTACCGGCCGTTGTCGTTCGCGTCGTCGTAGGCCACCGCTCCCGGTGGGTCGGTGCTCCCGGACATGAGCACGACGGTATACGACTCGACCGGCCCCCAGTTCCCGTTGGCGTCACGGGCACGGACCGAGAGGTTGTGTGCCCCGGTGTCCCAACCGCTCGTGTCGACGGTCGTGGTGACGGACTCGTCGACGCTGTCGTACTCCCCGTCCGCCGGGGCGAACGTGCCACCGGGGGCCGTCCTGTTGGACCGCCACTCGACGGCGTAGATGTCGACGCCGCCACGCTGGAAGTCCGTCGCCGTCGCCGTCAGCGTCACCGTCTCGCCGTGGGGGATCGACTGCCCGCTGGCTGTCGTCTCGGACGTGTCGACGCTGGTCACGAGCGGTCCCTCGTCGTCGCCAGTGCCGCCCCCCGCATCAGCCACGTCGAAACGGACCGTCGCCGTCTCCAACTCGGCAGGGCTGGGGTCGAACGTCCCGTTGATCGTCACCGGTCCCGGCTCTGTCCCGCTGTACCGGAAGACCGCGTGGCCCCGTCGGTTCGTCACCGGATCGATCGGCGCGACCGTTCCGTTCGTCCCACTCCTGGTGACGTTGACCTCGACACCGCTGACCGGGTTGTTGTAGCGGTCCCTGACCTCGAAGACGATCCGTCGCGAGTTTCCGACGGGCAGCGTCGAGAGCGCGTTCTCCTCGGTCGTGATGTAGTGGGCCGTGGCCTGATCTGATCGGCCACCCAGTTTGACCTTCGCCATGCGAAGGTCGTAGGTCTGGTCACCGTCCAGCGTGATCGTGACGGTGTCGTACGGTGTCCCGGGCGTGACCGAGACGTTGTCGTAGACGTAGCCGCCGTTCCGGACGAGTTCGTCCTGCAGCAGTTCGTTCCAGGTCGACTCGTCCAGCCGGGTCGGGAGCCGTATCCGAACCGGCCCGTCGCCCTCGACACTGGTGACCTGCTCGGGTGCGCTCACGGGCGTCACCTCGATGTCGGTGGCAGTCGTCGCGCTGCGTGAGAGCGAGCCGTTGAGCGTCACGAGCGTGATCCGGCGACCGCTGACCACCCGCTCGGCCGTCAGGGGGAGCGTTCGCTCTCCGAAGCGGTCGTAGAGGACGCTGTTTTCCAGCACGGTCGTCGGTGCGTTGTCGTACTCGTTGTACCGCGGCCGGTAGACGACGTGGCGGGTGTCGAACTGGTGTGTCCCTCCACCCCAGTAGTCGTTCGTTTCACCGCTGGCGGTGAGGTTCTCCAGTTCGACGGTCCCGACGGCCGTGGTGGTGAGCCGGCCCGCCGGGTCCGCCGGGTTCAGCAGGAACGGCCGTCTGGGGTACCGGAGTCCGAGCGTGACGGATTCGGAGGTGACCCGTCCGCTCGTCGCCGCAGTCGTCACGTCGTCCCGCAGCAGTTCGAGTTCGCCACGGACCTGCTGGCTGTGGGCGAACTCCTCGCCCTGGTTCCAGGCGGGGACGGCACTGACCTGCAAAATTCCCATCAGGAGGATCAGGAGTCCGAACATCAGGACGAACCCGACGACTGCCGACTGGCCCCGCTTGTCGCCCGGGAATCGATCGCTCATCTCAGACCACCCCGAACGCGAGTAGCGTGATCGCGATCATTCCGAGGCTGTAGTTGAGTCCAGCCAGGACGTTTCCCCTGGAGAGTTTCCCCGCCATGAGCCCGATAAACAGCGCCTGGACCAGCGAGGAGTGGATGAAGGCGAGTTTGAACCCATCGGCGTCGATCGACTGGAGGCTGACGGGGAGCTCCGTCGCCTGGTCACCGGCCTGTTGGCCGACCGCGACTGCCTGTTCGAAGTAGAACTCGTTGATGAGCAGCAGGATAGCCAGATAGACGAAAAACGAGACGATGGCTGCGACGACGTAGGACGACAGTTCGCGACTCCGCGCCCGTTCGAGTTCGCGTTGCATCCGTGCGTCCTCCGCGGCGACCGACAGCGTCTCGTCGAGGTTCCCGCTGGCCTCGTCGGCTTCGACGATGAGACGCAGCGTCCGGGTGACGATCCTGGTCCGGGAGCGGCGAGCGAGTCGCAACAGCGCACCCCGCAGGTCGTCGAACCACGCCGTCTCGTTGTTCACCCGCTCCATCTCCGCAGAGAGCGCGGTGTCTGCCCGCTCGCTGGCGATCCGGAGGGCCTCAGACGGTCGTAGTCCCATCCGGTTCGCGCTGGCCCACGAGGAGAGGACGCTGGGGAACCGGCGGCGGATGGTATCGAGTCGCCGCTGACGGATCCCCTGAAACACCGCGAGCGGGCCGAGTGCGACGAACAGCGGGAGGACGATCAGCAGTGCCGTCGTCCCCAGCGGTGCCCCAAGCAGAGCCGACATACTGACAGCGACGACGTTCCCCGCGACGAGTGCGCCGACGACGGCGAGAGCGAGCGGGACCGAGAGGACGAGCACCCACAGTGGTCGCTCGACGAACAGCCGCCACGGGTGTGTCAGCGTATCGAGTCGCTTCGCTCGCCGTTTCCGTTTCGCGTAGGCCTTAGCGTCCTCCTGATCGGGGACAGCAGGGGAGTCAAAGACCGGAGCATCGGCCGTGAGCGCGTTCTGTCGGAACGGCGCACCCAGTTGGTCGAGGACGAGGATCGACAACACCGATCCACCCGGGATGCCGAGATAGACGATCGCGTTGACCTCGGTCAGCGTCGACGTCCCGGTAATCCCGATGACCATGAGCAGGATGAGGACGAACAACGGCCCGGCGATCAGCAGCGTCACGTAGACCTCCGCGAACAGTTCCACCCGCTCCAGGTACTCGGCCTGGACCGACCGTGCGTCCTGGATAGCGTCCTCCCGTTGGTCCGCGAGGAACGATTCGACGGAGCCACCGGACTCGACGATGCTCAGGAGGTCGCTGAAGAAGTCACTGAGTATCGGGGACGGCGTCACCTCGCTGGCCTCCCGGAGCGCCTGGGGGAAATCCCGTCCGAGGTAGTCCATCTGGTTCGTGACCAGCGCCGCCTCGCGAGCCACTTCGCCGTAGGTATCCTCGTCCTCCGAGAGGCGTCTGAGGATCTCGACGATGTCCAGCCCGCCACGGGAGAGCGCGTACATGTACGCGACGCCCGAGGGGTAGACGAGTGCGAGCCGTCTCGCCCGGGCCGTCGCCTTCTGCCCGGGGAGATAGTACCGGACGTACCAGGTCCCGACCCCGAACAGCCCCGCGAGGACCGCCGGGAGGACGATACTGACGACGACTGTGCGGTTCTCGCTGACGACCTGACCCACGACACCCGTTCCGGAGACCCCCGAGAGCGTCGACAGGAGGCCGGTCGTCGCCGCCCACCAACTGACCGCAACGCCCACAGCGATCCCGAAGACGGCCGCGACTATCGCCAGCACCGTCGACCGGGCGAGATACTCCTCGACGGTCACCGGTATCCTGGCCGCGTTGAGCGTCTCCCGGAGTCCGAGATGGCGGTCGGTCCGGGTCGAGAAGAACCGTCGGAGCGGCTCGTAGAGCCACGACACCTGTCGAACGAGCCAGCGCTGTGTCTCGGTCCGGTCGGGCACCGCCATGTCAGACCAGTTCCGCTACTGCGTCACGGTCCAGCAGTTCGATCACGTCCTCCGGGTTCCGGTCGTACTCCCAGATGATCGCCTGGAACGACTCGTAGTCGGAGATGTCCTCCTCGACCATGTATCGCAACAACCGCTCCCGTCTGGAGAGTTCCAGTTCCAGCCGTGGTTCGTCCCAGCCGTTCATGTACATGATCTCGCGGAGTTTCTTCGATTTCTGTGCCCCCCGGAAGCTATCCGTCGACGGGTTCCACTCGTAGATATCACGGACCCCCGTCGACTCGCCGTCACCGCGTTCCAGTTCGGAGATGCCGACGTTTCGCCTGACGCGACGGTCCCCGACGAAGATCTGCTGTTGGATCGCCGTGATATCCAGTTCCCGCACCATCTGTTCGGGCACCGACAGCGGCGGGTTCTGCAACCGTGAGAGGACGGTCGCAGTCGAGTCAGCGTGCATCGTCGTGTACGCCGCGTGGCCCGTCGCCATCGCCTGGAAGAACGACAGCGCGACCTGCCGCTCGGTCCGGATCTCGCCGACCAGGAGGTACTCCGGACGCTGTCGCAGGGCGGCTTCCAGCAGTTTGTACATCCCGATGTCCCCGCTTCCGGACGCCTGGCCCTCCCGAGTCACGCTCTGAATCCAGTTCTCGTGGGGGAGCGTGATCTCGCGTGTGTCCTCGATAGAGATGACCTTGTTCTTCTCCGGGATGAACATCGAGATCGCGTTCAACGAGGTCGTCTTGCCGGACGCCGTCCCGCCGGCGAACAACAGCGAGAGGTTGTTCTGGATCGCCATCCAGAAGTAGGTCATCGTCTCCACGGAGAAGGTCCCGAACTGGATCAGGTCGATCGGCGTCAGCGGCACGTCCGAGAACTGCCGGATCGTGAAGTTCGACCCGCGGGAACTGACTTCGGTCCCGAGCGTCAGTTGGATCCGGGAGCCGTTCGGCAGGCTGGCGTCGACCATCGGGTCGGCCACGGAGACGTGCTTGTCGGACCGCTGTGCGAGCCGGACGACGAGCGAGTTCAGCCGGTCCGCCGAAAACGAGATGTTGGTCCGCATGTCCCGATACTCCCGGTGGTAGACGTAGACCGGGATGTCGGTCCCGTCACAGGAGATGTCTTCGAGGTTCCGGTCGGCGAGCAGCGGACTGATCCGGTCGTACCCCAGCAGGTCCCGTTCGATGTAGTATCTGATCTTGTGCAGCGAGCCCGGGTCCGCACCCCGGGCGTACCGACTCAACAGCGTATCGAGTTCCGTCGTCAACCGCTGGGTTCGGTCGGTCTCGCCGGGCCGGACGTGCATCAGGATGTCCCGCAAGTCGACCATGATGTCCTCCTGGACGTACCGCTCGAACTCCGACAGCGTCGGCTCGACGACGTGGTACTGGATATCGCCGCCGTCGTCGAGAATCGCGACGTACGCGAACGGTTCGTCGACCCAGTACCGGTCGATCTCTTCGACCCCCTCGCGGTACGTGAAATCGAAAAACTCCGTCTCCAGGAACCCCTCGGATGGCGCAGGCGCGAAATCCCCGTCGTACGCTTCGAAGTACGCTTTCAGGTCGCCGACGACCGTCTGCTGTGGCTCCGGTGGTGGCTCCGTGACCGGATCGAACTGTTCGATGTTCTCGTCCGGCCGGTCACGACCCGCATCGAGCGGTTCGTCATCCGGCTGGGGAATGTCGGCGTCCTCGTCGATCCGGGTGGCCCAGTCGGCAGCCTCCGAAGGGTCCCCGTCTCGGTCAGTCTCCGGGCCGGACATTGATTATCGTATGTGAGTCACCCACGGTAAAACCATTTGTGTGAGTCACACGAGGAGTATCGTTCCGTCGACAGTCTGGCGGCGAACAGGTCGATAACCCGGCGAAGCGACCGGACTCACAGTGATCGTTGTAGATCGGTTCCGGATCACGCCGACACCCGGGAAGGCGCGTACCGCTACATCGCGACAATATTCACCATCAGCCGCTGGCCCACTCGACCATCCGCTCGTACACCTCGTCAGAAGAGAGCGCCGTCCGGTCGCCGACCAGCACCAGGGCCTTCTTCGCTCGGGTGAGTGCGACGTTGATCCGTCGGTAGTCCTCGAACAGCGGACCGTCCAGATCGCCGGTCGCGACGAACGAGACGACGATCACCTCCTTACTGGACCCCTGGAAGCGGTCGACGGTGTCGACGGCCACGTCGGACAGCCGCCGGTTCAGTTCCGCGACCTGCGCCCGGTAGGGGGCGATGACGCCGATGTCGGCGGCGGCGACCCCGGCTTCGCGATAGGCCCGGACTACGTCGGCGACGGCGTCGGCCTCGGTCGGGTTCGTGTTCCCGGTGCGCGAGCCGTCGGGATCGACGAAGGAGACGCGTTCCCGGAGATGGCTCGGGAGCGCGTCGACCGTCACCCCGTCGAGGTCGTCGACTTTCTGTGCCGCGACGGCGCCGTTGGCCGGACGTAACTGCCCGTCGTAGAACTCCCGGGAGGCGAACGCCTGGATGTGCTGGGCCATCCGATACTGTCTGTCGAGCATGACGCCGGCCTCGGGGTGGGCGTCGATGAGTCGCTCGAACAGCGACCGCGTGAGCGTCTCGTCCTCGGACTGGACGACCGGCGGGAGCTGCTGGTGGTCGCCGACGAGGACGAACCGATCGCCCAGCGTCGTCGCCGCGAGCGTCCCCGGCTCGGTCAACTGACCGGCCTCGTCGACGACGACGGTGTCGAACGATTGGCTCGCCATCGCCGTCGAGCCACAGGTCGCCGTCGTCGCGGCGACCACCTGGGCACCCTGGAGCCGGCCCGCACACTCGCCCGGATCGCCGGACTGGTCGAGTCGGTACTTCTGCATGTCTTCTCGGACGCCGCTCTCGGTTCCGACGCGGACGATGTCCGTGTAACCTTGTTCCTCCAACGCTTCGATGGCGTTGTCGACGGCGCGGTTGGTAAACGCCGACAGCAGGACCCGATCGCCCCGTTCGACGAGCGCCCGGACCATCCGGGCGAGCGTGTAGGTCTTGCCGGTACCCGGTGGGCCGTGAACGAGTGCGAAATCCTCGGCGCCGACGGCCCTGGCGACCGCGTCGTCCTGGGCGTCGTTGTTGTCGATGAACGTCTCTGCTGGTTCGTCGAACTCAGGAGCGCGACGGCCGAAGAGGACGTCCTTCTGCTCGGGGGACTGGGTCAACAGCGCGTCGTGGAGCGCGTTCTGGAGCCGATCGGTCGTCAACTCCGAGGGGTAGACGTCCAGTCGGCGGACCGAGAGCGGTTCGTCGACGGTGACGACGATCTCGCGGCCACCATCGGCGCTCGCTGTTCCGTCTGCCTGGTCTCCGCCGCCGATACGCTCGACGCGGGCCAGTTCCGCGTCGCCGGTGATCGGGTGGCCGTCGCTCGCGAGCACCAGGTCGCCCTCGCGGATCTTCGAGACCGCGCCGGTCCCGCGAGCGCGCAGTTCCCAGCGTCCGCCGTCGAGTTCCCGGCGGCCGAGCGGTTCCAGATCGATCAGCGCCCGGTCGTCGTCGGCCCGTTCCTGGGGGAGTTGTTCCCAGAGTTTGGCGTACTCGCGGTGGACCGCCCGGCGCTCGGCCTCGATGGCGTCGTAGAACCGCCGGAAGTACTCCCGTTCCTCTTCCGGGATCGCCACTCCGACCTGGCCGGCCTTCGATTCCTGATCGAGACGGCCGGAGACGGCCATACACGTGTCCTGCTCGAAGCAGTACTCGCACTTGGCGTTTGCCTCGTAGCCGGTTGGAACGTCGGTATCGTGTTCCATCGCCGCGATCTCGTTGCGCGTGCGGATCACGTACTGGAGCAGGCCGGAGCCGATCGAGAACTCCTTTGCCGGCGAGAGGTCGCCGCTCTCCTCGTTCCTGTCGACCGCGGCGTTTTTGGTGTAGAGCAAGGTCCCGGTGTCGGGCGCAGCCTCCAGCGGACTCGTCGTGCCGCCGTCGGCCATCACGTCGCTGGCGGCCAGGGTGTTGGCGGCCCGCTCGCCCAGCATCAACGCGTAGGCGGTCGCCTGGATCTTGTCCTGGAAGCGCGGCTCCCGCTTGGTGTTTTTGCCGGTCTTCAACTCGACGGGCATCCCGCGTCGGACGGCGTCGGCCCGCCCTTTCATGCCGTACCGTTCGGAGATGAGCGTCATCTCCGAGCGCCACTCGTCGCGTTCGGTCAGCGTCCCCTGTTCGAGCCACCCCTCGATTGCCGCCGCGTGGTCGCGCACGTCGCCGGCGACCTCGTCGGCCTCGCGCCCGAGCAGTCCGATGTCGAGTCCCGCGGCCTCGATCTGGGCTTCGATCGCGTCGTCGAGGTCCCGCCCACGAAGGAGGTCGCCGAACACCTCGTGGACGACGGTCCCCTTCACGAGCGGATAAGCCAACTCGGCCCCGTCGAGTTTCCGGAGGTAGTACATCCGCGGACACTGGACCCACGCCCGGATGTCGGTCACGTCGACCAGGAAGTCCGGCTCCACGACGACACTGGCGTCACCGCCGGCCGAGTACTGGGTCTCCCCCTGGTACTGCCGTTGCTCGGCGTCGTAGACCGCCAGTTCCATTCCGGGTTCGAGATAGTCGGCCGTCTCGGTCCACTTGCCCCACAGGGTCACCGTCGTCGGCTCGCCGGCGCCCCGCTCGGGTCGGACCGTCACCTCACAGAGTTCGCTCTCACCGTACTGTGTACTGACCGTCTTCGGATCGGCCACGTCGACGACGACGCCGCGGAGTTGCACGCGTCGTGTCACGGGGGGCCACGGAAAAACGCTGTCGGTGAGGGTCAGCGGCCGCCGTCCGCAACGGCCGTGGGACGACTGTCCGAATCCGGGACGGCCCCGTCGCCGAACTCGAACGTCGACAGCAGCGCCATCAGATCGTCGGTGCTGTCGGCGACACCGTCGATGTCGCCGCTCACCTCGGTGATCGTCGCGGTCTGTTCCTCGGTCGCTGCGGCGGCACTCTCGGCCTCCCGACTCGTCCGGTCGCTGACCTCGCCGACCTCTTCGACCATCGTGACGACTTCCTGGGTCGTCTCGGCCTGTTCTGCGGTCGCATCGGAGATCTCCTGCATCGCCTCGTCGACCTCGCCGACCACGTCGACGATGTCCTCGAAGTCACGCAGCGCCGACTCGATCGTACTCGTCGAGTCGGTCACCTGGTCGTGCATCTCGTGGACATCGCTCGCGGTGTCCTGGGCAGCGTTCTGGACCTCCGCGATGAGCCCCGAGATGTCGTCGGCCGAGTCGCGCGTTTCCTCTGCGAGCGCCTTGACTTCGTCGGCGACGACGGCGAAGCCGGCACCCGACTCGTCGGCGCGAGCGGCCTCGATCGAGGCGTTCAGCGCGAGCATGTTCGTCTCCTCGGCGACCTCGGAGATGACTTCGATGATGTCGTCGACCTCCTGGACGTGGTCGACCAACCGCTCGACGGAGTCCGCGATGTGGTCGATCCGGTCCTCCAGCGTGTCGAGTTCCTCGATCGCGTCCGCAACCTCGTCCCGGCCCTGTTGGCCACGCTCTGCCGCAGTCCTGGCGGTATCGGCCGCGTTGTCGGCCGTCGCAGCGATCTCCTCGACGGTGGCAGAGAGTGTGTTCATCTCGCTGGCCACGTCGGCGTTGAGTTCGTCCTGTTTTGTCGCGCCCTCCGAGATCTCCTGGACCGAACGGGCGATATCGTCGCTGGCTGCGTCGACTTCCGCCATGCTCTCGCTGACGCGGCTGCTGGCCTCCGAGACCGATCCGGCGAAGGTCGTGACCTCGCCGAGGGTGTCGGCCAGCGTTCCGACGAGTTCGTTGTAGTTCCGGACGACCGCCTCGACGGCCTCGTCGTCGTTCGTCTCGATGTCGAGATCGATCGTCGCCGTGAGATCGCCGTCCTTTGCTTGCTCGGCCGCCGCGCCGAACGCCTCGACGAGTTCCTGTAACCGCTCGGAACGGACCTCCAGTTGCTCGGTCATCTCCTGGAGTTCGGTCGTGTAGGCGTCGAGGTTGTCGGCCATCCGATCCAGCGACTCCCCGAAGGTTCCGGGCACGTCCGTCTCCAGGACCGGTGCGTCGAACTCCTGGCGTGAGAGGGCGTCGGCCTGTCGAGAGACCACGTCCAGATGGCCCTGCATCGCACCGAAGGAGTCGACGAGGCTGCCGACCTCGTCGTCTTGGTCGTGTTCGGGGACCTCGACATCGACCTCGCCACGGGCGATCCGGTCGGCACGGTCCGCGAGCGTCGTGATCGGCTCGACCAGATCTTCGCGGGTGATAAAGAACGTGTTGGCGAAGGCGACCCCTGCACCCACGAGCAGGAGCCCCGCGAGGGCGATCTGAAGCAGGCCATCGACTGCCAGCGCGACGACCGCCTGTCCGATCGAGACACCGAACTGTATCGCGACGGCGGCCAGAACCTTCCGCTCGATAGAGTCGGCGACACCGACAAGATCAAGCGACCGGCGTATCTGCGTCTTGTACCACGCGATCAGGCTATCGATCATCCTACACGGATCTCCCTCGGAAATCCTCTTTAACGTTCTCCGTTGTTATCAGATGCTGATAACTCGGATCGGGTGACACCGGAGTCCTCACAGGAGAACGGACACGGCCGGGTCAGGCCGTCTGACCGTCCTCGTGTGCGTTCTCCCGGAGTGTCTCCATCGAAACGTCTTCGAGGACGGCCTCGCTCGTCGCTTCGAGGACGACTGGCGGCGCGTGGCCGGCCGCTTCGGCTTCGATCCAGCGTGGGACACAGAGACACCAGCGGTCGCCCGGCTCCAACCCCGGAAAGTTCAGCTCCGGACGGGGCGTGACGAGGTCGTTCCCCTGTGCCTTGCTGTACTGGAGGAACGATTCGGTCAGTACCGCACAGATCTCGTGTCGCCCCGGGTCACGCTGGAGGGGATAGCAGTAGCCGTCCCGCATGAACCCCGTCACCGGGTCCATCGAGCACCCGTCGAGTTCGCCACCGAGGACGTTGGTCTCGCTCTCCATATCAGCTCTGGCGGCGCTGGCCGGGAAAGTGGTTCGGTGGCCTCGAAGCCATCGGACCGATGGCTTCATTCGATACCAGACCGAACGCACAATCGACAATGCGCGTTCGTGACTGGCAGGATATCCTCGACGACGTTACGGAGAGCAACGCTGACCCTGGCGGCTGGCGGGCCGTCGGGGGCGACCGCGCGAACGGAATCGGCGAGGACATCTACTTCGGCCACCCCGAGGCTGGGGTCTACCAGATGAAGACCTACGCGAAAAACCCCTTCGAGGTCCAGGGGGTCGGCTCGCAGGTCGCCCGACGGGTCGACGACGAGATCGACCCGTTGTTCCCCGAAGACGGAAGCGGACTGTTCGGCGTCCAGCAGGGAGTCGAAGACGCGGACGAAGCCGAAGCGAAAGCACAGAAGCTAGAGACGGTCTTGGAGACACACGCCGACGCCCCGACGACCCCGAAAGCGATGCTCGAAGACATCATGGACGCCGTCGACTCGCCGGCCTACGGGCCGATGGAGTTCGACCAGCACGACCGCCCCGAGCGGATGGACGACCTCACCGAGACGTTCGAGGAGGCCGAGCAACTCCTCGACAAGGAGTTCGAGGACGTCATCGAGGAGGACGTCGAACGGGGGTTCTACTGATGATCGCTGCGGGAGCGGGTGGACGCTGATGGTCGGCCCGTCGATCACCGAGGACGACCGGAAAGCCTTCGTCAAACGGCTGAAAGTCGGGTTCGCACTCCTGGTCGGGCTGTCGATGGGACTGGTGACGCTGTACACCGGTGCCCGACTCCCGCTCGTGGCCGGTGTGACGATCGGGTCTACCGTCGTGGGGGGAGTGCTCGCCTGGTTTACGATCCCCGACAGCGTCGGCGGGATCGCGTACGACGAGCGCAGCGAGACGGTTCAACGCGGCCGAACGCCGGGTGACGCGCTGCGCGAACAACAGCGCAGTGGCGAGGACGAGCAGCCGCGTGCGGCCGACGGGAACGGCCGGTCACCGGACCGAAACCGGAAGTAGTCAGTCGTCGAGTCGCAGCGTCGTCTCCCGCTCCCAGGTCCGTTCGTCGACGACGACGACCTCGTCGTCGCTGAAGACGTAGAGGTAGTCCTCGACGTAGCGGGCACGCGAGACCGTCCCGTTGGTCTGTATCGTCGCCGTTTCGGACACCGATCCGTCAGTGTAGTTCATCACGACCCCGTCCTCGCCGGCCGGCAGGAAGAAGACGCCGTGCTTGCGGTCGATCGTGAACGCGTGGTGGCTCTGTGAGATCGCGGACCAGCGGTGGGTCCGGAGCACCCGCTGGTCGTCGATCGTCGGGTTCGACGGGTCGGAGACGTCGAACAGGACGGTCTTGACGGTACCGTCTTCCTTCCCGATACCGAGGACGTGGTCGTCGTCGATGGGATGTAGGTACGACGAGAAGCCAGGGAGTTTCAGTTCGCCGGTCTCCTCGGGGTCGTCGGGATCGGAGAGATCGACCACGTGGAACGGATCGATCCGGCGGAACGTGACGACGTAGGCGGTATCGTCCACGTAGCGGACCGAGTACACCCGCTCGGTGACCCCCATGTCGGTGACGGAACCGCGTCTCTCAAGCGTTTGACTGTCGAGAACGGAGAGATCGTTCGTGCTATCGGCGGTCCCGACCGCCGGGATCGTCGTCGTGATCCGCAGGGTCCCCTCGTGTTGGTCCATCGAGAACTGGTTGAGCGGCCTGCCAGGTACTGTCCCGGTCGCTTCGACCGAGAGGTCGGTGTCGTCGATCCCGACGCGGACGATTCCGGTCGTGGTCGCGTTGCGTTGCCGAGCCCCGCGGTAGTCGGCGAACTCGCGGTCGAACTCCGCACGGAGTCGCTCGCGTTCCTCCGCGGAAAGCGTCGCGAGCCACTGATCGAAGACGCGGTTGATCTCCTGGTGTTTCGCTCGTGCGGAGATGTTGTACGACTGGATCTCGGCGACTCGATCCTCGACGTGGTCCGGCGTTTCGTCGAACTCGGTCCGGAGGAACTCACCGAGTTGCCGGGCCTGGCTCGTCTCCTCGGTGTAGGTCACGTACAGCGCGTCCCCGGACATGTGGACGACCGTGTTCTTGCTGGTCCCGACGAAGGTGACCGAGTCCTCGACCGTCCCGTCCGCGGCGTCGATCGACAGCGCCGTATAGGTCGCGTCGACCGGAACCTGTGCCTCGGGTCGGTAGACGTCGCCGCAGGCGATCGCGTGGTCCGCTCCGAGGGGCCTGATCGGACACGGCGTATCGAGGCCCACACCGGATCGCGTGACGAGGAAGGCGGTCCCGTCTTGCAGTCGCGCGGTCACAGCGGTGTGGTTCAGCGAGCGTTCCCAGGACTGCTCCGGGTTTTCGGGGTCGCTGACGTCGTAGCCGGTGACGTTCCGATGACCGATCACGACCAGGGTATCGCCGGTCTGGAGCAACTTCCCGGAGTCGCTGATCTCGCTGTGGACCTCGGGGGCGTCGGGATCGGTCACGTCGATGACGTGGGTCGCCTGGTCCGGACGTTCGGCGTCCGGAAGCGCCGAGATGTCCGTCGGCCGGCCCTGCGGCTGGAAGATCGGCACCGGACTCCCTGCCCGAGCGGGCGTGTAGTAGAAGTTCCGTCCGTCGGTCTTGACAACGTCGGGCTCGTCGATACCGGCGATCTGGACGTTCGTCGTGCCGACACGTGACGGGGTCTCGACGACACTCCTGGTCCCTCCAGTGTCGTCCGTTGCGGCATCGGTCGCCAGCGGGACATTCATACTCAGATTCGGCCCGTCTCGAACGACCGGTCGCGGGTTGGGTTGGCGCTGTTCGGTTCGGCGCAGCCCCCGTCTGACGTAGCTGTCGAACGCCGCTTCGCTGCCGAACTGGGCGACGGCGCTGCGTGTTCCAGTCTCGGATTCCTCGACAGCTGGGACAGTCGTCGTCCCGGCCGTGTCGGGTTCGGACTGGGTGGAGCTATCGTCGCTACCCGGGGGCGCCACGGCGAAGACCGTACCAGCCCCGACGAGCGATCCGACGAGCAGGGCGACGAACACGACAGCGGTGTACTGTGTTCGCATATCGGCCGTTCACACGACAGTACCGATAAGATACCTTTCGTTCAAGACGAATTTTTACCGACAGGCGGCGGACAGATCCCCTGATCCGCTGGAACCCCCCTCAGGATTCCGGATAGAAGACGTAGGAGTGGCGGATGTCGCTGTCGTACAGCAGGGCGTCGGCGGGCATCCGGAGGAGATGAGCCAGGAAGTAGAGGTCCCCGGCGGCCCCCAACGTGTTGAACAGCAACGCGACGAAGGCGAAGAACGCGAGCGTCGGAACCGGGACGAACAGCAACGGGACGAGGAGTCCGTCCAGCACGAGGAGGGGCGCGATACCGACGAGAATGGTGTCGTTCCGTGTCTGGAACTGGTGGAACGCGGCGGCGTAGAACGCGCCCAGTTGCGGGGCCGCGCCGTAAGAGACCTGATAGCCCTGGAGTCGGAAGGCGAGCCCGTGAACGAGTTCGTGGAGGACGGTCACGGCCACGACAGCGGCGACGAACACGCCACCGACGGCGATCGGGACGGTTGCCTCGAAGGCCGTGTCGTCGGTGACCGTGACACCGAAGAACTCAGCCAGCGCGGTACTGCCCTGGCCGTACCACAGGAGGCTCCCGAACAGTAGCAGTGCCGGGCCGAGCAACAGCAGGATCAGCCCGAGCATGGCTGGCAGCGAGTAGTGGAACTCCTCCGGCGGACCGTAGCCGTCGGGCGATGCCGGCGTCAGTGTCGTTGACGGCTCGTACTGGCTCGTTGGCACGTTCCGACGTACCAGCGGGGAGCGCATAGAACTACCGCGGCGTCGCCACCTGACGTGGACCCCCGTGGGTCAGGGATCGATCCGGTCGATCCACAACTGCGGGTCCTCGATCTCGGCGTCGGTCGGGAGGTGATCGGGCGATTCCCAGACCCGTCCCGCCGCCGCGACCCCGCGAGCGTCGGCCACCACGTCGAAGAAGGCCTTGCCGCGTTCGTACTGCTGGCGTTTCATCCGCATGCCCAGCAACTCCCGGACCAGTTCGGCGAGGGGGCCTCTCCCTTCCCGCCGGGCGTCGATCTTCGCCCGCAGGTCGTCGTACTCGTCGTCGAAGGCACGGTCCATCAGGAGTTCGGCGTACCCCTCGACGGCCGTCATCGTCGTGTCGAGTTGGCCCAGCGACTCACGGTCGAGACTCCCGCCGGAGAGGTTCTCGATGGCGTCTTCCATCGCCGTCTCCATGTGTTCCGAGAGCCAGGGCGCGGCACCGAACTCGGCGGCGTGGGTCACCTCGTGGAAGGCGATCCAGCGGCGGAACCGGTCGCCGTCGACGTTCAGTTGCTCGGCCACTCGCTGGATGTTCGGACGGACGAAGTACAGCGCGTGTTCGTCGCCGTCGGCCAGCAACAGCGGGTCGTACTGGCCGAGGACGTTGTTCGCGAGAAACGAGAGGGTAAACGCCATCGACCCGGTGTTGACGACCCGGGCGACGCCGGGGACCATCTCGGCCTGCTGTTCGATCGGTGCCATCACCCGCCTGAACGTCTCGATGTTGGCGTCGATCCAGTGGTGTCGGTGCTGGATCTCGACGGTCTCGGGAAGGTCGAACTCGATACCTCCGACCGCCCGGACGCGATCGCGTGCGTCACGGACGTCGGTTGCGTAGCCCGACTGCTCGGCCTCGGAGACGGTCAGATCACCCGGTTCGGTCGACTCCTTGGCGGCTTCTGCGACGGCGGCCCAGTCGATCGGGCCGTCCCCGGAGGCTCCGGCAACGGCGCGGACGCTGTGATACAGGCCCATACCCGGACCACGGGAGCGACTGGGATATGCCTTCTCCCCGACTGCGCTACGCCTCGATCGCCTCCGACGACAGTTCGGAGTCACCGCCCAGCAGTTTCTTGGCGGCGACGACGAGTCCGACGAGGAGGACCAACCCGACGAGCGCGAGCAACGGACCCGCTCCCGATTCGTCGGCGTCAACTGCCGTCTCGACGCCCGCCTCGTCGGCCTCTTCCTGTCCGCTTCCCGGTGCGTTCGCCGTGAACTCGGCACCGTCTAGATGGAACTCGAAGAACGTGATCTTCGTCATACACGTGGGGGTAGACGGGCGTGCCTTATCCGTCTTGTCCGGATGATTGATACCGGAGACACCGCAATTGGGTGGCATGGACGAGGACCGACGCGCGTTTCTCGAATCGTTGTTGTCGACCCCGGGTCCGTCGGGCTACGAGACCGACAGCCAGCGGGTCTGGATCGATTACGTCAGCGAGTTCGCCGACGACGTGACCGTCGACGACTACGGGAACGCTGTCGCGACCGTCGAGGGCGGCGAGACGACCGTCGCGCTGACCGGCCACGGCGACGAGATCGGGTTCATGGTCCGGGACATCACCGACGACGGCTTCCTACGCCTCTCGCGGATCGGCGGCTCCGACAAGACTGTCTCGCGGGGCCAACACGTTACGATCCATAGCGCCGACGGGCCGGTCTCGGGGGTCGTCGGGCAGACAGCGATCCACCTCCGGGATCGTGACGACGACGAGAGCGTCCCGGAGATCGCCGAGCAGTTCGTCGACGTGGGCGCGACCGACCGCGAGGAGGCCGAGGCGCTGCTCGACCGTGGCGATCCGGTGACGTTCACCCAGACGATCACCGAACTGGAAAACGGCCGGCTCTCGGCGCGGGCGATGGACAACCGCGTCGGCATCTGGGCGGCCGCCGAGGGGCTCCGACGCGCGGCCGATCGCGGGGCCGACGTGACCGTCCACGCCGTCTCGACAGTTCAGGAGGAAGTCGGCCTCCAGGGCGCGAAGATGGTGGGGTTCGATCTGGCCCCGGACGCCGTCCTGGCGGCGGATGTCACCCACGCGACCGACTCCCCGGACACTCCGGGCGAGCGATCGACCGGCGTCGAACTGGGCGGTGGTCCCGCAGTTGCTCGGGGGAGCGCGAACCATCCCGTCCTCGTCGAGGCGCTCCGAGAAACGGCAGAGAAAGACGACATCGACGTGCAGTTGCAGGCGACCGGCCTCCGAACGGGAACCGACGCCGACGCCTTCTATACCGCTCGCGGCGGCATCCCGTCGGTCAACGTCGGCATCCCGAACCGGTACATGCACACGCCCGTCGAAGTCATCGATCCAGAGGACCTCGATGCCGTCGCGGACCTCATGGCTGGCTTCGCCGTCCGCGCCACCGAGCATGAACCCTTCAGTGTCGACCTCTAAGGGACCACGCAAGCGGTACGTTTAAGCGCACGACACTATCCTTCCCGAACATGAGTGGTCGACCGCTGGACGTACTCGAAGCGTCGCTCGGTGAGGAAGTCACCGTCCAACTCAAAGGCGGCGAGATCTTCACCGGGGAACTCTCGGGTTACGATCAGCATATGAATCTCGTGATCGAGGACGAAGACACAACGATTATACGCGGGGATAACGTGGTTTCGATCAACCCATGACTGGCAAGGGAACTCCCTCCCAGGGTAAGAAAAACACCACGACACACACGAAATGTCGTCGGTGTGGCGAGAAGTCCTATCACACAAAGAAGAAGGTCTGTTCGTCGTGTGGCTTCGGCAATTCGGCGAAGCGACGCGACTACGAGTGGCAATCGAAAGCTGGCGAATAAGGCCCACAATCCATGCACGAGAAGTGCGGCGTTGTCGGCATCTCGCTTCGGGATCGAAACGCCGCCCGTCCCCTCTACTACTCCCTCTACGCTCTCCAGCACCGCGGCCAGGAGTCGGCCGGTATCGTCACCCACGACGGGTTCCAGCAACACAGCCACGTCGAGATGGGGCTCGTCGGCGACGCGTTCAGCCCCGGCGACCTCGAATCGCTGAACGGCTCGAACGGGATCGGCCACGTCAGGTACCCGACCGCGGGTAGCGTCAACACCTCCTGTGCACAACCGTTCTCGGTCTCGTTCAAGTCGGGATCGCTCGGCCTCTCACACAACGGCAACCTCGTCAATGCCGACGAGATCGGCGACGAACTGGCCGACCTCGGCCACGCCTTCACCTCGGACGGCGACACTGAGGTCATCGCACACGACCTCGCACGGAACTTGCTCGAAGAGGATCTGGTCCGTGCGGTCAAGCGGACCATGGAGCGAATCCACGGCTCGTACTCGCTGACGATCATGCACGACGAGACGGTGCTGGGCGTGCGTGATCCCGAGGGCAACCGGCCACTGTGTATCGGTGAACTGGAAGACGGCTACGTCCTCACCTCCGAGTCGGCCGCGATCGACACGCTCGACGGGGACCTCATCCGTGACGTCAAACCCGGCGAACTGGTCGTGCTCCACCCCGACGGGACGGGCTACGATACGTACCAGCTCATCGAACGGGAGAACACCGCCCACTGCTTCTTCGAGCACGTCTACTTCGCTCGCCCGGACTCGACCATCGACGAGAGCCTGGTCTACGAGGTCCGGCGGGAACTGGGACGAAAGCTCTGGGGGGAATCCGGCGTCGAGTCCGACGTCGTCCTCCCGGTGCCTGACTCCGGGCGAGCCTTCGCCTCCGGCTACGCAGAGGCTGCCCAGAACGACGGCTCGGACATCGAGTTCGCCGAGGGGCTGATGAAAAACCGCTACGTCGGGCGCACGTTCATCATGCCGACCCAGGACGAGCGTGAGCGGGCCGTCCGGCTGAAACTGAACCCGATCAAATCCACCATCGAGGGGAAGAAGGTCACGATCATCGACGACTCGATCGTCCGTGGGACCACCTCGACACAGCTCATCGAACTCCTGAAAGACGCCGGTGCCGAGGAGGTCCACGTCCGTATCGGTGCCCCGCCGATCGTCGCGCCCTGTTACATGGGCATCGACATGGCCTCCCGGGACGAACTGATCGCCGGCGACCAGTCCGTCGAGGAGATCCGCGACGAGATCGAGGCCGACTCGCTGTCGTATCTCTCGATCGACGCGATCGCACAGACGCTGGAGACCAGTCGGACGGACCTCTGTCTGGGCTGTGTCACCGGCGAGTACCCGTACGACATCGAGGGCGAGGAGACCGACCGCGATGTCATCCGGCCGGAGATCGGTGGGTCGGCGACGCCCGCCGACGACTAACGAGGGGCGCGAACGGAACGGTTCCATCGGTCCCTCGATCGGGTGATTCGTGGCCCAAAGACGGAGTGAGCGGCCTCCGAACGCGGACGATAGCGCCGTGGGCACGACGACCCCTGCGGAAGTGCTGCTCGTGTCCTCCCCGACACCGATCGGTCGATAGCAGTCGTCGACTAATTCGGCCTCTTCGACGGGCTTTACCGGGTGAACTAGAGCTTACTGAGCCGAGCCGTTTCACGAGGAGTGGGGCTTGCTCGTGCTACCAGATCACGTACAACATCGCGTAGACGACGATCCCCAGCGTAAACGAGATCAGCCAGAGCGTCGCCGCCGCTTTCCCCGCACGCGGGTGGTTCGTCTCCGACAGTTGTGCGACCGGGTAGCTGGCGGCGAGCAACAGGACGTAGTAGACCAGCGGGATCGCGAGGATCGCAAGCAGGATGTGGATTCCCAGGACCGGGAAGTAGACGTAGGTCTCGACCGCCGCGGGACCGGTAAAGTCGGTCGGCCCTCGCATGACGACCCGATAGAGGTACAGCGTGAGAAACGCGGCAAAGAGCCCGAAGGTCGTGAGCATCAACTGTCGGTGCCGGCGGATGTCACCCCGACGGACCGCCCTGATCCCGGCGAGGATCGTCACGATCGCGAGCGCGCTGATCGCCGCGTTGGCGTGGGGGATCGCTTCGAGGACCGTCGCCGGAGCCTGTGGCAGTAGTCGCTGGGGGATCGCCCCCAGCACTGCGCCGAACACGAGTGCCAGGGAGACCACCGTCAACAGCCCCGTGAGCTTCCCGACGTGGTTCCGTGCCGTGGCCTGCATGCTCTGTTCTGGGGTACGCGGGGGCAAGGGCGTTGCGTTACCGACGGACGGGAACCGGGAGGGGCAGCGGACAGTGAAAGCGAGTCATAGAAAAGAGAGAGCGGTATCGGCGGAGTTCGAGAGACCTACTGGAAGGTCCGGCCGACCTTCTCCTCTTCGAGGTCGGGAGTGGCCGTGTCGAAGCGCTTCTCGATCTCCGCGTAGCGTTCCTTCGTCTCCTCGGTGACGCTGGGGCCGACCTCGCTGAGAGCCGCCTCGAAGTGATCGTTCGTGATCTTGACGTTCGTGACGGAGTCGTCGAGGTCCTCCGGGTCCACGCTGTGGATGAACTCCCTGGTCGCGGCCATCGACGCCTCGCGGGCGACCGCCTCGATGTCGGCACCGACGTAGCCTTCCGTCCGGCGGGCGATCTTGTCCAGATCGACGTCGTCCGCCAGGGGCTTATCGCGGGTGTGGACTTCGAGGATCGCACGGCGGGCCTCCTCGTCGGGCACCGGCACGTGGACGTGGCGGTCCAGACGGCCGGGCCGCAGCAGCGCGTCGTCGATCAGGTCCGGCCGGTTCGTGGTCGCGACCACGACGACGTCTTCCATCTCCTCGATGCCGTCGAGTTCGGTCAGCAGCTGGCTGACGACCCGTTCGCCGACGCCAGAGTCGGTCTGGCCGCCACCACGCTCGGTGGCGATGGAGTCGATCTCGTCGAAGAACACCACGGTCGGGGCGTTCTCGCGGGCCTTGCTGAACACTTCGCGGACGCCCTTCTCGGACTCGCCGACGAACTTGTTCAGCAGTTCCGGCCCCTTCACGGAGATGAAGTTCGACTGGGCCTCGTTGGCGACAGCCTTCGCCAGGAGCGTCTTCCCGGTGCCGGGGGGACCGTACAACAGGACACCCTTGGCTGCGTCCAGATCCATCGACCGGAACACGCCGGGGTACTCCAGCGGCCACTGGATGGTCTCACGGAGCCGTTCCTTGGTGTCTTCGAGTCCACCGACCGAGTCCCAGGTGACGTCCGGGACCTCGACGAAGACCTCGCGGAGCGCGGAGGGCTCGATTCCCTTCATCGCGTCCTTGAAGTCTTCCTCGGTGATCTCCAAGTGTTCGAGCACCTCGGCGTCGATCTCGTCAGATTCGAGGTCGAGTTCGGGCCGGATGCGCCGCAACGCGTTCATCGCGCCCTCCTTGGTCAGTGAAGCCAGGTCGGCACCCACGAAGCCGTGGGTGTTCTCGGCGTAGCCCGAGAGATCGATCTCCTCGGAGAGGGGCATCCCACGGGTGTGGACCTGGAGGATCTCCTTGCGGCCCTCCTTGTCCGGGACGCCGATCTCGATCTCGCGGTCGAAGCGGCCACCGCGGCGCAGCGCCGGATCGATGGCGTCGACGCGGTTGGTCGCCCCGATGACGATGACCTGCCCGCGCTCTTCGAGCCCGTCCATCAGGCTCAACAGCTGGGCGACGACGCGGCGTTCCACGTCGCCCTGGGTCTCGCCACGCTTGGGAGCGATGGAGTCGATCTCGTCGATGAAGACGATCGCGGGGGCGTTCTCTTCGGCCTCCTCGAAGACTTCACGGAGCTGCTCCTCGCTCTCGCCGTAGTACTTCGACATGATCTCCGGGCCGGAGATCGTCGTGAAGTACGCGTCGATCTCGTTGGCGACGGCCTTGGCCATCAGCGTCTTCCCGGTGCCGGGCGGGCCGTGCAGGAGGACGCCCTTCGGCGGCTCGATGCCGAGTTGCTGGAACAGCTCGGGGTGGCGCATCGGGAGTTCGATCATCTCCCGGACTTGTTCGAGTTCGTTGTCCAGGCCACCGATGTCCTCGTAGGTCACGTCGGGCGTGTCGCTACTGGCTTCGCCCTCGCTGCCACGGATCTGTTCGGCGGGTTTCTCGCTGACCTGGATCTCGGTCGAGTCGGTGACGACGACCGTCCCCCCGGGTTCGGTCTCGGCGATCTTCAGTGGAATCTTCTGGCCGGACATCGACGACAGCGGGCCGAGGCCGAAGCTCACCGGGACGGTCTGTCCCTGCGTGACGGCCTGGCCGCTGAGGTTGTTCCGGATCATCGGGGCGACGTTCCCCCGAACGCGGAGGTTCTGGGGGAGCGCAACGGTCACACCGGTCGCCGGCTGGACGTCCGCCTTCTCGACGGTCACGTTGTCGTCGATGCCGACGCCGGCTTCCTGACGGAGCTGGCCGTCGATCCGGACGATACCGTTGTTCTCGTCTTCGGGGTAGCCGGGCCAGACCCGCGCGACCGCACGGTTACCCTGCCCGCTGAGAACGATGTAGTCGCCGTTCTCGAGGTCCATCTCCGCCATCGCGGCCCGGTCGATCGCCGCGAGCCCGCGGCCTGCGTCCTTCTGTTTTAAGGGTTTGACAGTGAGTTTCATCAGTTATCTCCCTCGTCGAGTGACATTTCGATGGTGAGGACGCCGTGGTTGATAAACGCTCGTGCGTCCGTATCAGGAACGTCAAACTCGTGTTGCTCATTGCCGGCGACGACGATGACCGTGCCGTCGACCACGTCGACGGAAGCGTCGTCGGCAGCACCCACGTCCGCCGCGAGCACGACGCTGTCGTCGTACTCGAACCGGCGGAGGGGCGTCTCGTCGAATAGCTGTTGTTCTGTATTCATCCTAACTATAGGTAAGTGGGATAACTATATAAAGATTTCGTCGGTTTCCCTCCCACGTAAGGTGGTTAGGGAACAATCGATTGATTGCGGTTCACACTACGATCGGGACCTGTATCAGTGTGGTGGCAGCGGAAAGACGGTGACGCGTATCGTGGCTACCGGTCAGTCCGCCCAATAGTACCGTGGACCGGCGAGGAAGAACAGGAGGGCGACGACCAACACGGCTCTCGGACCGAACTGATAGAGTGCATCCGGTGCAAGAACAGCAAGTGCGAGGACGACACCGACGGGCGTGACGTGTTTCGGGCCGGGTTTGGGGTAATCGAAGGGTGCGATCATCGCGACCGAGAACACCAGCATCACGCCGGCCAGCACGATTGGGTGGTGGATTCCACCGAGATACGCCGTCGAGAGGACGATCGCTCCGAGCGAGTTGGGCATCCCGGGCCGCCCGTCGGCGGTTTCGATGTACGTCTCGTAGAAAGCGGTCCTGACGATAGAGAAGACCACGTAGGCGGAGGCGACCAGCGTGATAGCGACTCCCATCGCGGGACCGGTCTCGGTGACGGTCCCGAACCGTTCGACGAGGAGCACGTAGACGAAGAGGCTCGGTGTGGCTCCGAACGAGACCACGTCGGTGATCGAGTCCAGCAGCGGTCCGACCGCCGAACTCTCGCTTCCCCGAGCGACAATCCCGTCGAGCGCGTCGGTTATCACCGACAGCAAGAGCAGTCGCGCCGCGAGGTGGAGGTCGGCGAACGCGACCGCACCGGCGACGAATCCGACGACAGCGTTGACCAGGGTGACTGTGTCGGCAACACCGAGTCGTCGAGACACCTCGAAGCCCATGCCTGCTTGCTCGCCAGGGACCCACATGAAGGGTCCGAAACGTCGATCACTCCTCGGGGAGATCGTGACCGACGACGAACCGACCGATAGTGGCGACGGTCCCGACAACGAGGAGGTAGAGTTGCCACCCCCCGCGAGCCACCGGGAAGATCCGGTCGACAGGTCCGTCTTGGGTTCCCGACGGGTCCGGGTCGACCGCGGTGTCCATCTGGATCTCGCTCGTGTTCCCCATCGCATCGGGCGTCGGCAGTCCACCGCCGCCCCCGGAACTGCCACCGCCTCCGCCAGCACCACCGTTTCCGCCCGTCTCGACGAACGTCTGGACGATCCCTCGCTGTGTGGAGAGTTCGAGCCGCCCCCTGAACTGGTAGAACTGGTCGTGGATCGGCCAGAAGAGGTTCGCTCCGCCGCTGACGGCGTCGAACAGGACGTGCCCGACAGCGTAGACGAGGACACAGAACCACGCCACTCTGACACCGTAGGCCCCCCAGCGGCTACGGACGAACGATTCCGTCCGCACGGAGAGATCGATCGCGAGGAGACCGCCCAGAACCGCCGGGATGACGAGGTTCGTCAGTGCCGCACGGTGGCCGACCTCGGAGACAAGTGCAATGAACGAATCTATGTCGGGAACCGTTACGACAGCCAGCGCGAGCAGGAGTGATCGCCTGTCGAACGCTGCACCCAAAAGCGTCGCTGCGAGCAGCCCGACGAACGCGTAGTGGACCACTAACGACGGCATGTGTGACAGTTACACACGTTCGGAATGAGTGTTGCGGTGCAGCCGAAAACTATATTTCCGGGGCTATACAGATACGCTTCAAGAACACTAATGCATCCAGTGGGTGGGAGAAACCGGGTGGGAACCGGAGAACCTGTGGGGGACCGACAGTGAGCAGTAACGACGATATCGGCCGCTCGCGTGGGGAGAAGTTCCACCTCGAAACCGGAGACCAGGCGCTCGTCTCGGTGTCGACGATGCAGTCTCCGATCCGTGAACTGCCGCCCACAGCGTACGAAAACCTCCTTGTCGTCTCGGCATCCGCTCCCGAGGAGGTCGCCGAAACGCTGGAGACGGCGGGCGTGGCTCTCGCGTCGGTCGGCCACGTTCCGATCTCCGGGTCAGAAACAGCGTACCAGGGTGAGATGGGGGTCTGTGAGCCGTTCGTCCCCGACGACCTGACTGGTCTGAGTATGCGGCTCTCACGGGCGTTCGAAGCTCTCGAAGACGGACTCGGATGGGTCGTCTTCGACAACCTCAACGTGTTCCTGATGTACGCGGCCGAGGAACGGGTCGTCAGGTTCTTCGATCATACGACGACTCAGGCCCGAGAACACGGGATCTGTGGCAGCTACGGGGTCGTTCGAGACGCCGTCGACGACTCGACGTATGCACGGCTGCGACGGTGTGTCGACACCGAGATCGACCTCCGCTGACCGTCGTTACCTCAGCCGTCCGCCGCGACGGTGACGGCGTGCCGTCTGAGGCCGACGTTCATCTGCTCGAACCCACGACGGAGTCGTCTCGCCAGCCGGTCGACGACGCGAGCGGTCAACGGCCCGCTGATCTCTTCGTACTGGGTGAACCGCGTCCCGCTCCCCCCGTCGATCGGTTCCAGCAGGAAGGCGTGTTCCGCGGACACGCCGAGGAAGCCCGAGCGCCAGCGGATCTCGTGCCCCGGGTCGACGGTCAGGATCTCCGGACTGAACGAGACGGTCGGTAGCCCGGGGACCGACAGTTGTGCGTCGACAGTCTGGCCGGGGGACATTTCGCCCTCGATACGGAGTAACGTGTTCCACTGAGGGTACGCGCTGGTATCGGTCAGGACACGCCACACTGTCTCGGGCGGGACTGGAATCTCGACCGAAACCGAAAGCTCCCGCATGATACCCATCTACGCGCTGGATCGGCAAAAACACGTGGCTCGGGAGACGGACATATGACCGTCGAGTCCCTACGTTCGACTATGGCCTCGTTCGCCTCCGTACTGATCTACGACGGTGAGTGCCCGTACTGCTCGGTCGCCGCGCGTGCGCTGGAGGAACTCGACGACGTCGGCGCGATTTCGTGGTACGACGACCCGTCCCAACGGTTTCTCGACGCCCAGTTCGGTGCGACCCCCTTCGCGATGGTTCTGGTCGACACCGACGAGGGGCGGGTGTACGCTGGCCGGTCGGCGGCCGAAGAACTGGCCGACCGCGCCGGGATGCCAGGGATCGTCGGCTCGCTAGTCAGGGACAACTACGAGACCATCGCCCGCGTTGTCGGACTCGCTAGCGGCCGCGGCCGTGACCCGGACGACTATCACGAGGCGTACGATCTCACCGACGACGGCGCGGCGGCGTACACGGATCTGGCCGATGCCGCTGTCCGCCGCGATATCACTGCTGCCGGGTAAATCCGTCATCCTCGCGTCCGACGGTTGTCTGTCGCGGTTCCGCCACCGCAAAGAACATTTAAGGGGTGTCCGGACAAGCACCTCCGTATGGACCCAGAAACTGTCCCACAGGAGATCACGACGCTCGTCGGGCGTGAAGTCTACTCGAAAAACGGTGTGTTCGTCGGAGAGGTCGAGGACATCCGTCTCGATCTGGACCGCCAGGCGGTGACGGGGCTGGCGCTTCACCAACTCAACAACGAACTGTTCAGCGACCAGGCCCGCAGTTCCCGCGGCGTCATCATCCCGTACCGGTGGGTCCAGGCTGTCGGCGACGTAGTTATCGTCAACGATGTCGTCGAACGACTCCGGAAGGCTGACTCCGATGGCGACAGCGAGGAAGTCGCGGCTTAGTTACCGTTTCCGCTTTCACTGCTCGAACTGTCGACGCCCATCGCCTCGAACAGTTTCCGTTTCACTGCCTCTTCTGTCAACTTCAACAGCGTATCACGGTTGTCGTCGTTGGTCTCTAATCCGGTGAAGATACCCAGCGGGATCTCGACGCTCGCGTCGGTAGAGTGACCTGCCGTCTCGCCCATCTCCCCGAAGGCGTCCGAGAGCACCTTCCCGATGTTCATGCGGATGTCCTTCGATCGTGCAGCCAGGTAGATCGTATCGTCCGCGATGGCAAACACCGCCGTGGTCGTGATCCCTTCGAGGTTCAGGAGGTGTTGGGCCGCCTGGGCCAGCGCGTCCCTGTCCCGGATGAAGCCGGCATTCGAGACCAGGTGGCTCCCCTGGACCTCCCGATTACGGATCGCCTCGGCCAGCACGTCGAGCGTCTCCGGCGACATCGACGGCGACTCGACCTGTTCGAGCGTGTCGTGGTCGGCGAAGGGGTAGAGATACGCGGCGGCGGTCAGATCCGCCGGCGTCGTATCCCGTTTGAAATCCAGCGTTTCGGCACGGATTCCGTACAACAGCGCCGTCGCTACGGTCTGGTCCAGCGTGAGATCCAGTTCCTGGATGTACTTCGTGAGGATCGTCGAGGTCGCCGAGACGTTCGGTCGGATATCGGAGAAGGCGGTGTCGTGTTCGTACTCGTGTTCGTGTTCGTAGTGGTCGATGACGATGTCGACCGGGTCGACGAGTGGTTCACCCCCCTTCGCGACATCGACCAGCGCGAGCGTGTCGTAGTCGTCGAGGTCGATCGAGTCCTGGGACTCCAGATCGATCCCCAGGAGATTGACGAACGCACGGTTCTCCTGGTGGCCGATCTCGCCCTCGTAGATGATATCCGCCTCCACGTCACGGCTGGCCGCGATAGCCCGAAGTGCCGCCGCAGAAGCGATCGAGTCCGGGTCCGGCGAGCGGTGGATGAGGATCGCCATCCGCTCTTCGGTGCCATCGATGACGTCACTCAGTTGTGTCGCTTTGTACTCTAGTTCACCGGTCTCGAGCGCGCGAAGTGCCGAGTCCGCGATGACTGCCGAGGGGTTGATCACCACGTCGGCACCGAGTTCGGTCAGTTCGTCGGCCGAGACAGGGTCGTCGGCACGGGCGACGATGAACTGGTCACCGTCGGCGGCACGGATGTTCTCGACGGCGTTCGCGTTCGCCGAGACGTCGGAGGACATGATGAGGACGACATCGCGGTCGCTGACCATCTCGACGACCGCTTCTTCGACGATGTCGGCCTGCTGTGCGTTGAGGTCCTGATCGCGGAGCGCCTCCACGCGACCCTCGTCGGCATCGAGGATGAGCACGTCTTTGCCCTCGTTGACGAGTTCTTCAGCCACTGCATGCCCAACGCTCCCACACCCCAGGATCGCGTACGTGGACATGGAGGCCATCGTGATGCCGCTGGCTGCACTCATAAGTGTCTGTATCGCTTGGTGGCCAGCCTCTTTAATCACGTCCATTCGTTACCTCCAGGACCCACAATACCGTGGGAACGCCGGACACGAGACCGGTGAATGAAAACCTATTTGAGCGGGCCGCCCACAGAATCAGGTGTACTGGGCCGGTAGCTCAGTCTGGCAGAGCGACGGCCTCTTAAGCCGTCGGTCGAGGGTTCAAATCCCTTCCGGCCCGCTTTTGCGACGAACGTTTCGTGCGGAGCAGAGCGGCTACGAAGCGGGTTTGAACCAGAGAGGTCGCGCACAGCGGAGCGAGCACGTCCGACCGTGGTTCAAATCCCTTCCGGCCCGCTTTTGTCGTGACCACCCCCGTGAGGATCGGGGCCTCGAACCGGGTGGTCCAGTCCACGAGTCCCGCTTAGTCACGCCAGTTCCTTTCGCATCTCGACATGCGGGATGCCCGCCTCTTCGAACTCGTCGCTGACGATCTCGTACCCGATCCCCGTATAGAACTCCTCCACACGGCGTTGGCCGTGCAGGACTGCCTCCATCGCACCGTCGTCGCGAGCCGCCGCCTCGGCAGCCTCCATGATCCGGATACCCAGCCCTTCGCCGCGATACTGTGACAACACCGCGACACGCTCGATCTTGACCGTCGTTTCGTCGACGAACCGGTAGCGTGCCGTGGCGACCGGGCGATCCCCGTCGGAAAGGAGGAGATGTGTCGCCGCGCCGTCTTTGTCGTCCATCTCCTCGCTCTCGGAGACGCCTTGCTCGTCGATGAACACCGACCGGCGGACCTGTCGGGCCTCGTCGCCGACAGCGTCGTCGTCGCCGACTTCCAGCGTGTACGATGGCATGGCCGGAGCTACGGCCGTGGTGTCGGAGAGTCTTGTGTTCGGATCTCCGTCACAGTGACTGTCGAACCCCTAAGCTACCGACAATGATATTCTCACGTGTCTGTCCGGTGGGTCCGCCAGCGACCACGAACTGTTCGGATATCGCTACCCGGAGGACGCCGACGTGCTCGACAGTACGGGCAGGATGGGGACTGTACGTCGCTGTCGCCGTCCTGTGTCCGGAGTGCAGCGAGCCACCGTCGTTGACCGGGCCGGTCACCGCTGTGACCGGGACGGACGCAGAAGTCCCGTTCGACGACGATTTTTACGAATGCCTGACACAACGGTTTTTAGCCAGGGACGGCTATCCCGGACTGCGATGTCCGATTTCGAGCGCTACGACTGTGCGAACTGTGGTGAATCGTTCGCCGCACATCCGAGCGCCCGAGCGGCCGAAACCCAGTACTGCAGCCCCACGTGTCAGTCCGCAGGAGGGTGACACTGACGGCGGTTAGCTATCCGGACTGTAGTTGGGCGCTTCGTCCGTGATCATCACGTCGTGCGGGTGGCTCTCCTGCTGGCCAGCCGCCGAGACGCGGACGAACTCGGCTCGTTCTTTGAACTCCGGGATCGTCTCGGCACCGACGTAGCCCATCCCGGACTGCATCCCGCCGACGAGCTGGTGGAGTTCGGATTCGAGCGAGCCCTTGTAGGGAGTCGCCGCCTCGACGCCCTCGGGGACGTAATCCTCGTCTTCCTCGTCCTCTTTGAGGTAGCGTTCGCCGCCGCCTTCGTTCATCGCGCCGACGCTGCCCATCCCGCGGTACTGTTTGTACTTCTTGCCGTTCATCGTGATGACGCGGCCCGGTGCCTCGTCGGTTCCAGCGAAGTACGAGCCGAGCATGACGGCGTCGGCACCGGCGGCGATGGCCTTGATCGCGTCGCCGGAGTAGCGGATGCCCCCGTCGGCGATGACGGGCACGTCGTGCTGGCTGGCGACGTCTGCGACCTGCGCGACGGCGGTGATCTGTGGCATCCCAGCGCCGGTGACCACGCGGGTCGTACAGATCGAGCCCGGGCCGATGCCGACTTTGACGCCGTCGGCGAAGTCGACGACGGCCTCCGCTGCCTCCCGGGTCCCGATGTTGCCGACGACGACGTCGGCGTCGACCTCGCCTTTGATGTCCCGAGCGCTGTCGATGACGTTAGCGTTGTGCGCGTGGGCACAGTCGATGAAGAGGATGTCGGCACCGGCCTCGTCGGCCGTCTGTGCGCGGTCCAGTTCGAAGGGGCCAACAGCGGCACCGACCCGGAGGTGGCCGTCCTCGTCACGGGCGGCCTCGTCGTACTCTCGGCGCTGGAGGACGCCTTTCATGGTCACGAGTCCGGCCAGGCGGTTCTCGTCGTCGATGATCGGGACCCGCTCGATCTTGTGATCGTACATCAACTCCAGGGCCTCCCGGGGCGAGACGTCCTCTGGAGCGGTGACGACCTCGTCGGTCATGGCCTCGGTCACGGCGTCGGACTCGCCGACTTCGAGGTACGGCCGGATGTCCGTTCCGGAGATGATCCCCAGGACCTTTCCCGTCTCGTCGTCGACGACTGGTGCCCCGGAGACGCCCTGTCGGTCCATCATTGCGTCGACCTCCCGGACAGTCTGTTCGGGGCTCGCGGTCACGACATCGCGGATGATCAACTCGTCGGCACGCTTGACGCGCTCGATCTCGTCGGCCATCTCTTCGGCGTTCATGTTCCGGTGGAGGACACCGAGTCCACCCTGGCGAGCCATCGCGATCGCCATGTCGCTCTCGGTTACGGTGTCCATCGCGGCCGTCAGTACCGGGACGTTCAGCTCGACCGAGCGGGAGACGCTGGTCGCGGTGTCGGCCTCGTCGGGTTCGACGCGTGACTCTTTGGGTCGCAGCAGTACGTCGTCGAATGTGAGAGCCTCCGGAACACGGAGCTTCTCGGAGAAAGGCTCGGGATCGTTCGCCATGTAAATCGTCCTCGACGGCCGGGCAAAAACGTTGCGAGACGTGCCGACTCTGTGGACCGCTGCCATGCGAATCGCGCCGTTCGAACTGTGACATCTGTCCACGAGACTCGGGTTATCCCCTGTTTCACGTCTCGTGTGTTCGGTTCTCACACAACGTTTATACTCCGACGAAAGATAATGTTACATATGCGAACTACCGAACCCTCCGTCGCCAACACGGTCCCGCAACCGAGTTCGACCGCGGCTGGCACTCCGTTCTTCACAGGGTTCGGTACCGGGAAACAGCTCTGGTCCGCCATTCCGTGTGCGTCCAGTGCGGTAACCACCCGACGGGTACCGGGTGAACCCGGGCTGTAACCAGGATGAGTAGCTCCAGACATCCAGTCGCACTCCGTGTGGAGCGGCGGGTCGGCCGTGGCGGCCGCCTGCTGGGAACGGTCATGGCGTTGCCGCTCATCGACGGCATCTTCCCGGTGTTGGTACTTGCCGGTGCGCTCACCACCTGGACGGGGATGCTCGAAGTCGGTCTGCTGGTCTTCGGTGGGTCCGCGACCGTCGCGGTCGTCCTCGCCGAGATGGACGGCGGCCCACGCGAACAGGCCACGACCGTCCTCCTGATCGGGAGCCTGCTGATCCCGCTTGCGGTGATCGAGGCCGCACTCGCCCCCACCATCGACAGCCTCGTCCGAACCGGCGTCCTAGAGCGGTTCGCCGGTATCGTCATCATGGCGATAGCCGCCCAGACGGCCAGTTCGCGCGTCAGCGAGTTGCTCCCACGGCCGGCCGTCATCATCGGCCTCGGCCTACTGGCCGGCTTCGACCCGGCCGGTGCGACGCTCGTCACGGCAATCGACCCCTGGATGGTGGCCCGCGCCGCTGGCACCGCCGGCATCGGCGTCGGGTTCGCGCTCGCCATCGCGCTGACCAGCCCGTGGCTGCGCAACGCGGTCGACATCGACCGGTTCCGCTTCGGGAGCGCCATCGCACTCGGTGTGCTCTCGCTATCGGTTCTGGGTATCCTCCCGACGACTGCCCCCGTCGCGTTGGGCGTCCTCGCAGTCACCGCACTGCTGTCGTTCGATCCCGGCAACGCCCGGGAGCGCCACTCCGATTACCACCCCGACGAGGTCGATCTCACCGCCGCTTTCTCCGACGGCGGCGCGTCTCAGGGTGTCGCCGGCGACCAGCGGACCGATGACGGCGCCGCAGTCGACTACGAACCCGACACCGAACGCGCTCCCTGGCTCTGAGGGAGAAGGTTTAGGCGCGTCCCGGCCCCTCGGGCGAACATGGCCGATAACCGCGTGATCCAGGGGCGAATGCAGACACCCGAGAGCCTCGCCGAACTCATCGAAGGTGAGAGTGTCATGGACGCAGAACCGATCGAAGACGCCGAAAAAGACTGTCCCGACTGTGGCGAAAACGTCGTCACAGTGGGATACATGCCCTCGGCCCTGGAGTTTGTCACGGGCTACAAATGCCAGGAGTGTGACTGGGCCGAGACCGATCGGGACTGATCGCCGTCCAGCAACCGAAACCCCTTTAGTACAACTGGGCATACGCCGGAGTGCGGGGTCGTGGCCTAGTCCGGGAAGGCGGCTGACTCCAGAGGCCACGTGCCTGGGACGAGACTCTAAGGGCTGATATACTGAGCGGCCGGCTGATCACCGGTTCGCGACGATGACCCTCTGGAGTTCCGAGGCACAGGACGGAGATATCAGCCGATCGGGGGTTCAAATCCCTCCGACCCCATACAGTATAAAAGTAAAGCGGTGTTTCTTGCCGCTTTCGCTTCACCACTCCAGAGCCACTGCCAACCGAGGTGGTCGGCAGTGAGTCGCGTCGAGGAAACCGAAACGCTGCCGCTCATCTGTGAGTGGTGTGGGTGTTTCATCCCGCCAGAGGGGCGTGAGGACTGCCCTGGTCGCGACGACGGGAGGTGCCAGGCGTGACGATCGACCTGGCCGAACTCCGTCGCCGGCAGCAGAACGTCAAACCCACGAAGGACTGCGAGTTTCGCTGTCCTGAGTGTCGGGCACGGGTCTCTGCGTCCCCGACGGAAAACGTAGAATACGGGCACTACATCGGCTGTCCACGCCGGCCCGACGAGTTTCCCGACCACGGCAAGGTTATCCGATCGTCCAGGCTGGCCGACCCTGACCAGGAGGTGCTGTCCGATGCAGCCTGAGGCCGCGATCATCGGTGAGTGCACCGACTGCGGCGGCCGGATGATCGAGACCGCCGCCTTCACGACCGACTCGGTCCGTCGGGCCACGCTGTTCTGCGGGGACTGCCAGACCCACGTTCGGATCGAACACGAGCTTCGCGAGGGGGGCCTCGATGCCGTCGACGCCGACGGCGTTCGGGACTGTTCGATCGAAGAGGTCGCCTGGGTCGACTGTGAGCGCTGTCGGGGAAGCGGTGAGGTGATCGGTTGCATCGACGATATCTGCCATGCAAAGGGGCGGTGCATCCACAACGGGAATGACCGCTGTCCCGCGTGTGACGGGACTGGTGCTCAGCCGCGGGTGACCGCGACCGACGGCGGCACTCAGAAAACACGCGTCGGCCACACGAAGGCCGACGAGACGGATGTGTATACCGGTCGCGGTCCTGGCGGTCGCTCGATGCTCGATACCTCGCCAGGGATGCGTGGCTGGCTCGGGAACCCGTATACCGTCGAGGATCACGGCCGTGACGGCTCTATCGAGCACTTCAGAGACGCGTTCGAGGCGAAGATCGACGGTGACGAACGGTTCCGACGTGCTGTCCGTGACCTCGCCGGAAAGACGCTCGGGTGCTGGTGCCAGCGACTCGACGAGGACGAACCCGCCTGCCACGCCGAAGTTATCGCCGAGTGGGCCGATCGGTTAGCGGACGACGACCAGCTCGTCACCGACGGCGGCGTTCGCGAGACCCACATCGGCGAGTCCGGCCTGTTCGTTCCTCAGGACCTCCGGGAGTTCCAGGGCCAGATCGTGTTCCGGACGCCCCGGAGCACGATCCAGCACTTCGGCTCGACCGACCTGGACGCCTACTACGGGATGATCGAGGCCGGCGACTTCGACGAGCCCGACGCGTTCCGCGACCCGAAGAACCCCGACCTGGCGCCCGACCGGCTGACGATCAAGCCCCAGGGCGAACCCGCCGTCGAGTTCGTCGTCGAGACCGATCCCGACGTGCGGTGTGACGGTGGGACCGACCGCGTCGAGTGTTCGAACTGCGGGTACCGGCGGCCCACGTTCGAGGCCTGTCCCGAGTGCGGTGCGTTGGGAGGTGAGCGATAGATGCAGGCCGTCGATCGCTCCGATATCGTCGTCGCCCGCCCGATCGGGCGCGATACGCTTCGCGCCATCGACCAGGGCTACCTCGTCACCTGTACGAACCTCAGTTGTGAGTGGCAGGGGCTGTTCCCCGACGCCGACCTCGCGGCCACAGCCTGCGAACGGCACTACGACCACGAACTCCGGTCTGGTCAGTACCACCGCGGGGATCGGACCTACACGGTCGTCGAACTGCTGGACGACGAAACCGCTTGCACACTGGACGACTCGAAGCTCGGCCTCAGTGTCGCAGAGAACCGATACGGCACCGCCGACGGGAGTGTCCGACAAGCAGAGTTCCCACGGACGACCCAGGACGTGCCAGCGCTCGTCGAGCGTGGCGACCGGATCATCGTGCCCGGTGATCGGGAACAGAAGGTGCGCGCCGTCAGCGAGACTCGGTCGCTCGGCCTGCCGACCTGGTCGGTGAACTACTGTGATGTCGACGACGATCTGCTGTCCGGTCGGCTCCCGCCACGTGGCCAGCGCGAACTCATCGCCCGGGACGGCGCGGTGTACTGTTCGTATGGCCCCGATCCGCTCGCTGCCCCGGCCTTCGAGGTGATCGGCGAGACCGAGCACCAGGCGGATTTCTCCGAGTTCGACGGAGGTGCGTCGGCGTGACGATCGCGACCGACGCCCGACGCAAGACCCGCCAGCGCCGGGAGCAACGCGCCGACGCCGACCTGGAACTGCCCTTCAACGAGCGCGTCACGGTCGACTGTCCCGAGTGTGGCGAGGGCTTCGAGGTCAACATCCTCACGTCGACGCCGCGCCAGTACACGCCGACGTTCGGGCGCTGCACGAACCACGAGTGTGACGCGTTCCTGAAATTCTGCTGGGACGGCAGCACGCCCGACGAGCCCGAGGACGACGACGAACAGGCATCACTGGCGGCGTTCGCCGGAGGTGAGCGGTAGATGAGCGATATTCGCCGCCCAGCCGTCTGCGTCGACACCCTCGACTACGATGGGTCGGAGACACACGCCGACGCGATCGAGGGCGAGGTCACGCGCCACTACTATTCCTGCCCGAGTTGCGGCCATCCCATCGCGACGTGGATGGACTGTCCTGAGTGCCTGTGGTACGACGAGGATGTGTGGTCGCGGACGCTGGCCGACGGAGGTGGGCGGTAGATGCCCTCCACCACGCAGGCAGGCGACCGCGACGATCGCCTTCGCTGTCCCCAAACTCGCGACCGTATCGGCGAGGACCCGGCCCGCTGGCTCGATCGGGAGCTGATCACCGACGCCGACCGCCGGAACATCGTCCTGACGCTGACCGACAGCATGGACTCCATCGAGCGGGTTCGTGCCTGGCGAGCGTGTGAACTGCGGCTGGCGAACCCCCAGGAGGACGACACCCCACGGAACCCGCTTGAGGAACCGCGGGCGAGGATCATGCAGCGCCTGGACCAGCGCGAGGCGTGGCTGGAACTCCACGGCGAGCGGCCTGATCGGCTCGAAGAACGCGAGCACGATCGTGACCTCCCGCCCGTCGAAACCGAATGGGTCGACCGGCCCGATGTCGAGACGGCCAGTGATCGGGCCGTGTTCCGGTCCAGTGGGTCGCTGGCGACCGACGGGGGTGAGTCTCAGTGACGATCACGCCCGACCAGGAGCCGGCGGCGACGCAACTTTCCGTACTGGAACCGGACGTGTTGCCCTACGACGACACGGCGCTCTGTCCGATCTGTAGCCAGCGTGTCGACGACATCGGCACCCCTGCGGTTCCGGTGGAGTTCTTGGCTGATCCGGCCGCCGTCGACGGTGACCAAGCCCCAGTCTACGCATACGTCTGTGGCCGCCATCGCGGTCGTGACGTGGTCCTGCCGCTGCCAATGGCACTGGCCCCGGACGTAGCGGTCGGACTCTCGGCCCGCGTCGAGGGCGAGACGCGTCCTGTTGCGGTGCCGGAACCGGAGGTGCATCGCTGATGGCGAGTCTGACGCCAACGGAGGCCGGCACGCTGTCGACGCCCGGCCCGGACCTGGGCGCGATCGAGGACGCCGGAGACGGCGCGGCCGGCGAGTGGGATTCCCTGGACTACCCGGACCCGATCGACCATGGCCACGGCCTGGAAATGGTCGTCAACGACCTCGACGACGGCGAGGACTTCGCGTACCGTCGGCTGTTCCACGGCTGGCGCGAGCACGTCGCGGACGCGGAGAACGAGCCCTACGTGCTCGTCGAGGACGTACACGAGTGGTTCGACTGGTTGCACGACGAGTATCCCGCCCACCTGGTGCTCTCCTCGAAGCCGTGGAAGGTCGGGACCGAGGCCGACGGCCAGAGGATCACCGGGAGTCGGCGCTACGAGTACTCGATCCAGGTGATGCGCTACGATCCGGAGTCAGACACCCTCGCGGCGAATCACGAGAAATCTCTGCGGGCGCCCGTCAGTTGCCAGACCTGGGTCCAGCCACAGAACGAGGATCTGGTCTACAAGAGCAACGACCCGCTGATCTGCCAGTACGGCGAGGGCACGAAGTTCCGCACGCAGACGACCTATGCGGGCTCGGCGGAGACGATAGCCCGGACGGTCCAGGTCGTCAACGCCGCGATGGACGCGCTCGACCAGGATAGGCCGGACTGGAGTCGGATGAACCGCGAGTCCTGGCGTGTCTGGAAAGGCGAGGTCCACCACCGGATCGACGAGAGTCTGATGGACGTTGTCGCGAACAAGCTCCGCAGTGCGCGCACCCTCGTCGAGTACGGCGGCGACGGTGACGCCAGCGGTGGCGGGCAGTACGCTGGCGGCCAGCACGTCGAGGAGCGTGTCGTCTCGGATATGTGGCATCGGATCGGCTTCGCCGGTTACGCCGATCGGGACGACTACAACCTCGGGCTGAAGGTCTACCGTGTCGGCGGGAACCCAGCCGACGAGCGCCTGCGGCATCCGAAGCTCGAAGCGTTCTTCGGCGGCACCGACGACGGGACGACGCTGCCCCACGCCGACGAGTGGGCCGCACTCCGGGCCACGCTCCGGCAGCTCGTCTCGACGTTCGCGATCCGGAGCGGTGTCGCCCTGGGCGATCTCCGCGAGGACGACTACTACCAGCCGATGGAGCGCGACCAGATCGACGTGATCGTGCCCAAGGGCTGGCGCCAGGCGATGGCCGAAGCCAACGAGGAACGGGAGCGCCGTATCCTCAAGACCACCTACGAGTCGCTGTCCCAGGCCCGCTGGGACGTGCTCTGGACGGTCGCGACGACGAAAGGCTGTGAGTACGACACGCTGGTCGAGCTTACCGGATACTCGCGGGACTACGTGCGCGAGATCGTCCGCGACCTCGAAGAGAAGGACGTGTTGCACCGGACGACCTACCCGCGTGTCGTCGTCTACCACAACGAGGAGCTACGGCTGAACGCGATCGAGGCGCTTCAACAGGTCCACCCCGACCGTGCCCTGGACGACATCCGGGCAGACGCCGACGAGCGTCGCGAGGAACGGCGCACGCAGCGCGAAGACGACAACGAGGACAGTGACGGGGCCGACTCGGCGACCGATGAGAGCGGCGACGAGACGGGTAGCGACGACAGCCCGACCTGGGTCTCGGTCGCCGACCTGGACTACTCCGCCGCGGACGTGGGTCGGTACCTGGAGCGCGGCGAGATCGAGCCCGACGCCGCGAAGGTGAACGTCGATCGCCACGACTGGCTGATACTCCGGTAGCCTGGGGCGAGAGTCCCACGGGCGTGCCGGATCGATAGCGACAGCGCTGTTCTGTGACGCCGTTTTTCTCCGTTCGTTTCACTCTCGTTAGGTAACTCTGCTGGCTGGTTTTCGTTTCGTCGGTCACTTCGGCGGATGCATTGGTGTCGGCCTCGATCCGCGCCAGTTCCTGGCCAGTTTCTCGGTGGCGGTGGTCGGCCGGTTCCGGCCGCAGCCGTCCGCTCTCACGCCCTCAGCGGGGCGTAGCGGGTTCGGCCCGGTGTCGGCGGTCCCCACATACCCCTACGGTAGTTGCCCCTAAGGGGCCAGTCCAATTGCGCGGCTCGCATAGCGCTCGCCGCGCTCCCGCAGTCGGTTGGTCGGCCGGTTTCTGGACTGACGACTGCGAGAGGTTCTGAACCGCAGGATACCGGCACTGGGTCAAACGGGGCGATCATACCCCAGATGGCCTTAGGGTAAGTCAACAGATTTGATACGGTTATCAACTGACATGGCGTTCATGCTGAGTACAGAGGCTGGTTTCAGATATATTGCCGAATAATATCCATCATGCCTTGGCCACCAGATGCTACACCGATACCCATCTGAAACGTATTCATCACTGTGTCAAGAAGTGTTCGTGCCATTTCTGCTTGGATTTTACTTACCAAAATAGACGCCTCTTGCAAGTCAAAACGCAAGAGAACATCATCTTCCCGTTGAGATAACTCCACATCTAACCCATATCCTTCTAAAATATCTTTCTCGTAAACAGCATCCTCAACTGTGTCGTATACTAAGAATCCGTTCTTGTGGCTTCCAGAAATCTCACTTGTCACATGAAATAGGTTCTCAAGCCGATGAATTTGATCATCCCATCGTTCAAGTTGTTGCTCGAAATTCCCTGCGCTTGCTGAAACAACACCTACTACTTGACCAGTTTCCTGCTCAATGACCGGCCCACCGCTGTGACCAGAGTTGAATAAGCCATCAACTTCAAAGAAGTGGCCACCACCATCGTCAAAACTGCCGGATGCAACCGGCCCCCAACCGAACCGCTGACGATCAATTTTTGATTCACCTATTAGCCGGGCATATCCTGACCAAACGACCTCTGTTCCGATAATTGGGATTTCTGGGCTGAGCGATAATGACTCAACATCATCAGGACGCTCATCCGCCTCTAATACAGCCAAATCAGAACCTTGGTCTTGTTCAGTCACCTGTACCACTACATCGCTATCACCCTCAGTTACGATAGTGAACTTATCTCTGTGAATAGCAGTTACAACATGATTCGCAGTAAGTAGGTATCTATCACCTATCCAAAATGCAGTCCCCAGTTTTTTGTTTGCCACATCCACGCGACAGGTTGCAGCACGAATTTCTGGGATTCTATTGCTTCGTTTATGTCCCATTGTGTTTGTTAGTAGATGTCTCAATCACTCATAGCTATCCCTGGCGAGTTCTGAAGATGCGGGCTGTACATAGCTGCCCCACCGGAATAGATCACCCACCAGAAATCCTCTGTAACCAGCTACTCAATTTCTTCAACCAGCCGTTCAGCACGTTTCTCTCCGATCCCGTCGATCCACTCGAAGTCAGCGGCGTCGGCGACGGTGCGTTTGAGCCGCGGGAGTTGGACCACGAGCATGGTCGCGAGGCCGGCCATGAGGCCGACCGAGGGATCGGCCATCGTCAGGGTGCGCCAGCGTTGCCGGCGCCGCCAGCGCCACCGCCACCCTGATAGCGCCGGTACAGCGCCAGGCCGATCGCGCCGACGGCTGGGACGCCGATCAGGAGCGGCGAAGCACCCGAGCCAGCATCGTCGCCGATGATGGCGCCACCACCGGCACCGCCGCCGACGGCAGTCCCGTTGGTCGGTGTCGGATCGGTCGTGTTCCAGCCCGAATCCGCCGGTGGCAGGTCGTCACGACACTCCTGGGTGCCGTTGGCGACCGTCCCGCCACTGCTGTTGTAGGCTTTGAACTGGACCGTTGCCGTGTCACAGATGTCGCCGCTGTCGATCGGCGTTGCCGTGGTGAACTCGTCGCCCTCCGTCGGCGTCGACGGATCGAGGAACCCATCGTCTTCGGTCGGCGTGGGCGTGGCACCCGGCGCGAGCGTCGGCGTGGGTTCAGATGGGTCGGGCTCCGGCGTTGGCTCAGGGGCGTCAGGGAACTCATCAATCGCGATGCAGCTCGACCAGTAGCCGATTGGCTCGACGAACGTCTTGTCGATCGTGACATCTGGTGAGCCTTGTGCGTCGGTTAGTCCTGCCGTCGTGCTAATCCGCGTCGTCTCGCGGTCGCTGTCGTAGTACTCGATGTAGAGGCCGGGTGAGCCATCCGGCATCCTACAGCGCCGCGTGGCCCAGGCGTAGCCCTCCTTGTAGGGATAGTCACGGGTCGTTACGGGTGTCGGCGTGGCCGTCGCTGGCGTGCTCCCGTCGATTGGTGCCTGGGTCGGCGTGGGTTCGGGCGTGATCGGGGTCGGCGTCACGAACTCGTCGTCGGCCGGCGTTGGCGTTGGCTCGGGCGTGATCGGCGCTTGCGTTGGCGTGGGTTCAGGCGTGATGAACCCGCCGTCGGCCGGCGTCGGCGTGGGTTCGGGCGTGATCGGCTCCTGGGTCGGTGTTGGCGTCGGCTCGGTCTGGTTCGTGATGTACTTCGACGGGCCGGTCGGCGTAATCCGGATCACGTCGGGCGTGTTCTGTGTGTACTGCCAGCCACGCCAGGACAGTGATGAGCCCGGCGCTTTCACTTCGACGCGGTACTTCGAGCCGAGTTTCAGGTTCGTGGTGACCTCCTCGTCGCTGCCGAAGGTCTCGCTGGCGACCGTCTCGTAGGTGTAGGGCGGTCGCAGGCTGGAGCGTTTCTCGACGACCAGTTTTGTCTGGTCGGCCGGGAAGAGGTCTCGCTGGGTCTGGTCGTCCAGCACGAACGTCGTCTGATCGGACTGGGGCATCGTGAGGTTCAGCGTGGTCGCGCCGCTGACAGTCGTCGTCTTGCTGGCGGTCTTGTAGCCGGGTTTCGAGACTTCGACGGTTGCGTCGGTGCCATCCGTGACAGTGACCGAGTAGTCGCCACCTGCATCGGTCGTGGTGGTGGCGATTGTTGCACCCGTGCTGTCGGTGACGGTCACGTCGGCCGCACCGACGACGTTCCCCGAGCCGTCGGTGACCGTCCCCGATAGTGTGTAGCTCGGTGTGTAATTGGTCCCTGCCTCGTCTATGTGATTGGTGGCTAAGTTGATACTGTCAACACTCGACCCAGTCGCTTCCTGGCCCGCTTTTAGCGTTCTGCTGATTTGTGGGCTTGACGGCTTGCTGTTCCCGGCGGGCCAGATGTAGACGTTGATGCTCCTATCCGGTTGTATCTCGATATAGAGATTATGCCAGTTGGCCGGATTCACGCCCGTGTATTCGCTAAAATCATCAGGGTAATTATAACTCCCATCAGAATTGTCTGTCATTCGATACGAACCGCCACTTCCTGTATCGGCGATCAACTCGAAGTAATTACCGTTCCCTAAATTGACCTTGAGTGATCCCGAATCCGTGCCAGCATCGCCGTTGGTGTCGAATTTCGCCTTGTAGTAGAACACCCCTTCGCTACTGGACCAGTCAAACGACATTCCAGAATACATTTTATTGTCGTTTGAAATCTGGTACGAATAGCTATCTTCAAACGACGACGAGACGACGCTGCCGCCGGACCAGCCCTGGCTAGAGCCATCCTCGAAGTCATCCCAGTGTCCGAATGAACTCTCGCCAAAGCCAGGGGTATCTGCACTGGCAACGCCGTGCAATCCAGACACCGACGTTAGTGCTATCACAACTACGAGCGAAACTGCTACAGTCCGTTTCACGCCACCACCCCCGGATACGGGACGGGAGCAGTCACACCGATGCCGTGCAACTCGGCCAAGACAGTCAGATTCCAGAGAGTGAGCCAGGCACCCCGGACCACCAGGATCGCAAGCAGCCCAACCTGGAATGGTGTGGCGTCGATCCGCAGGCGCTCGCCGACGTGACCGAGAAACAGCCAGGCGACGGCGGCGAACGACAGCGCCAGGAGCTTCAGCCCGACCAGGCCGATCAGCCCGACCTGATCGATCGCGGCCGTCGCGATCGCTGCGGACTCGACCCCGCCGCTGGCGAGAACGAGCGCCGTCGTCGCCGTGTCGCCGATCCCGTAGAGGACGACAACGGCGACGGCGAACAGCCGATGCAACGCGCTCAGTCGGAACCGATACCTCACAGCCATGCCCGCGTAGGGCAGTCGCTCAGTGTCTGTCATGCGTACCTCCGCCTGTCGCGCCCACAGGCCGGGCAGAATCGGCACTCGTCGTCTCCGGCCGCACAGCGCTGGCAGGCGACGAGATTCGTTGCTTGGCTCACAGTGCCACCTCCGCGATCGCGGTCGCCACGTCGACGAGCGCGCTCAACAGATCGGTCAGCGTCGTCAGCGACACGTCGAGCGTGACACCAGGGATCAGGCCCAGGAACGCCGCGAACAGGATCACACCGATCAGGCCGGCGACCTTCGCGGCAAAGCCCAGTGTCCCGAGAAATGCCATGATCGAGCGGCCGTGATACAGCGCGACCAGGCCCGACGCGAACACGGCGATCGAGCCCGGCAGGCCGATGGCTTTGAGCGCGTCACCGAGCACGAGGACGGTCACTGGTCATCACCGTCCTCGACCTGGCCACGGACGACGATTCGGCGCTGGCCATCATCGTCCGACCCCAGCGCACGCCACAGGAGTGCGATCGTGCCGACGGCGACGATCGGGCCGACGTTCGAGTTGACGACGGTGCCAATCACGGGCTCGCCCAGTGCCGACAGGCCGATCACGACGGTTGCGGTCCCAACCAGAGCGAACAACCGGAACGAGTACTGATCCAGTGCCTGGAGGATCAGATACGTCGCGACCAACTCCAAGGCGATCACGAGCTGGAGGCCAGTGCCCTCTGGCAGCGCGAACGCGCCCGAGAGGATCAGGACCAGCAGCGTCGCGACGCCAGTCAACAGGAGCACCGGCGTTGAGGTGAGAAACGCCAGCGTCGAGGCGATGAATCCTCCGTCGCTGGCCGTGCTCGACGAGCCGCCGAACGATGGCAGGAAACCAAGCACGTCGACCCTGGTGAACGTGTCCAGCGCGGCGAGTGCGAGCGCGGCCACGACCGCCACGAGTACGAGCCCGCCTGCACTCCCGGTCGTGGACGCACCCGAGCCCGTGGGCGTCGCGAACTGCGCGGCCACGCTCACGGGCACCCCTCCGCGGACTCGCGCACAGTCCCCGCGGCTGGCCGGGCGCGCATTATCCATGCACTCGCTCGCGCACTGACTGCGGTCTGTGGGTGCTCACGCGCGTGTGATAGCTGGGGGTCCTGCTGACTCGCAACTCGACACGCGCGCGTATGAACTGCCGATCGGCGCCGCGAACCCGAACCGCCGGATGGCACCGGGATCATCCTTCCACCTCTCGACCGGCGCCGTCGACGCCGTCGCCCAGTCCGATCTCCTGTTTCGGCAGCTTGGCGACGATCGTCTCCTCGCCGCTTTCATCGCGCATCCGAACCAGATAGTACTCCTCGGTCGGCTCGATCCCGCCGAAGGTCAGGCCGTCTTTCGGCGAGGCCAGCGCGTCGACCTCCTGGCCGGTCTGGACGTCGAGGTAGCCGTCGCCTGGGTCTTTGACATACAGGCGATCCTCGTCGCCTTTCCGCCAGCGGCTGAAGATCGCCGAGTCGTACTGAAGCGTCGGACCAGTCTCCTGGTCGTCGTCCTCGGTGTCGGGCTCGCCGAGTTCGAGCTGGAGCCAGCGTCCCTCGTCGGCGTCGAGTTGCGGGATATCCTTCCAGCGATAGAGCGTGAACTCCTTCTGGTTGTACATCAACGCCGTCCCGACTTTTCGTGAACTCATCACGTCCGTGTGCATCGGGACGGTGCCGTAGCCGACCGGCACCGAGTTCCGGTAGGAGGTCCGAGGGTTGGGCGTCTCGTCGGGCATATCGACCCGCCACATCACCTCCCGGCGGATCTTGTGGTGTAGGTTCTCTTCGTAGTGGGCCGACCAATAGATCGACAGCTTGGCACGGCGGCTGTCGGCGTAGACCGACCGGAGCAGACTGAGCTTCTTGAATGTCCGGTGCTCGTCGTCTTCCGCGTCCTCGGGCGTCAGGTCGCCAGCCTCGTCGAAGATCACCGACAGCCAGGAGTAGGTGGGGCGGGCCTCGACACAGGCCAGCATGAACGCGTACCACCAGTGGGAGAGTGGTGTCCCGGTCTCGTCGCCCATCGTCCGCCACTCGGGGACGAACGGCAGCGTCTCGGCGACGCGGTTGGTGTCGGCAGTCAGTTCCTCACAGCCGGCGAACGACGGGTCCGGGTAGACGACGTTGAACGTCCCGCTGGGGTGGGCCTCCAGTTGGGCCAGCAGGTCAGCCGGGTCCGCGTAGGTCTCGACCGACCGAACGACCTCGTCAAGATCGGCGTCGTCGGCGACGAACTGCTCGCCTTCCGATTCCCAGGACGGATCGGGATCGGCGTGTTCGGGCAGCCACAGCGTCGCCCACTCCCGGAGCGGCAGCCACTCCGAGCGTTCCGGTGAGCCACGCCAGACGACCTGTTCGCCCTTCGGGCCGTTCTCTTCGAGTAGGCGGATCGTCCAGTGGAGGTTGTCGGTGGACTTACCGCACCCACGTTCGCCGATCTTGAGCCAGTCGGTCCCGCCGGCGCTCTTAGTCTTGTCGGCGGGTTTCTCGTGGACCAGGCAGTCCGGGTAGACCTCGAAGTCGAACGCCTCGGCGTCGAACTCCGGGATTCCGAAGCGCATCCGCATCTCGTAGCCATCAGTCCACCAGTCGGGGGCGTCATCCTCATCGTCGAGGATCGCGCGCCCTTGTTGCGTGCCGGTACCCCAGTCGTGCCCCTCTCTCGGGGTCCAGGTTTTCGATTCAGCCATGTGGTGCAGTGAGTTCCGTGGTCGTCTGTTTCGCCAGTTCGCCGGCTTCCAGGCGCTCGACGCCCTCGACGAACGCTGGCAGCAGTTCGACGATCGCGAAGTGTTCCCGCCAGCGCCGGGCCGACTCCTGGTCGACGCCGGTCTTCAGGAGATGTTTCGTGGCGACTGGGTCGCGATCCAGCCGGCTGGCGAGGTCGTCGGAGACGGCGCCGTTGCTGGGCTTGTCCAGCCAGTGGATCCAGTCGAACAGTGCGTCTCTGTTGTCGAATCCACCCCACAGGCGACCGAGCGCGTGCGATTGCTGGCGATCAAGGTTCTCGAAGCCCGGTCGCATCGCGACGTGATCCTGGTCGAGCGGGTCGATATCACCGAGATCGAACTGGTCGTGATCGATGTACTCGCCGGCCGTTTTCCGGAGGTCGTTGTAGGCGCGATTGCACGCCGGCAGGACGACCTGGCTCTCCAGCCGGCGGCGATACTCCCGAGCCTCGTCGGGATCGAGCGGGTCGTCGGACCAGGTGTGACGGGCGCCGGAGGTGATCGTCGCCGACAACAGCGTTCGGTCCCGACCGAGGTCGACGGCCGGCCAGTCGTCCCCGATGTGGCCAAGCGTCCGGACAGCGGCCCGCTGGTACCAGTTGATGAGTTCCCGGCGGTTCGGGAACCCCGCTCGGAGTGCGAACCCGCCGCCAACCTCCTGAGCGGTGTCCTGGTCGATCAGTGCCCGCTGGTCCTGCTGGAGCTTCGGGAGCGCCGGCCGGGCCGGTTCGGCCTCAGTCATCGGCCGTGCCCTCCTCGTCGTGGCCGTTGGTCCGGGTCGAGTCCTCGACGTCGACGCCGAGAATTTCCTTGTTGATCTTGCCAGTGATCGTCTCGTCGCGGTCTTGCTCGATCTCCTTGGCGTCCTGAGCGGTCGAGGCGCGTTCCTTGTGGACCTCTTGCCAGGCCTCTCGAAGCCCCTTCGCGTCGGCGTGGGCTGGCCCCTGTTTCGACAACGTCGCCCGGGCACTGCGGTAGTGGATGGGGGCGGCCTGGAACTCGGCGTGGCCATCGCGGGCTTTCGCCGCCGCCGCAATGAATCCGGTACCGGCACCGACGAGTGCAAGCGTCGTCCCGGCGCCGAACAGCCAGCCGCCGAGCAGCCACCCGGCAGCGCCGCCGATTCCAGTGACAGCCAGCAGGCGGACGTTCAGTTTCGAGAGGATGCGCTCTATCTGTCCGATATCGTCGTCGAGGTCGACATCCTCACGCAGTAGCTCCGGTTCGAACTCCCAGTGGGCGGGCGTCCAGTCCAGCGGTTCGTCAGCATCGGGATCGGCCAGGTAGACGTGATCGTCCGGCCCCTGGCGGATCTCGATGTCCGTCTTGAGCTTGCTGTCGTCGATCCGGGCCGGGTCGGCGAACAGGCGTGCCAGGAACGGCCGGATGCCGGACTTGATGAGGCCGAGGGTTCCGTCGTCTCGGCGCACCGTCTGGATGCGTGCCTTATCTCGGTAGAGGTGGTTCTGGACCTCCTCGCCGAGTGCGTCGGCCGCCTCGCCCAACTCGTCGCGAACGAACTCGTCGGTGCGCTTGCGTGGCCCCATCGTCTCCAGCATGGCGATCGCGGCGACCGCGACGATGATGCCGCCGAACACCTGCGGAAGTCTGGTGACGACCTGTGCCGTCTGGAAGTACGCCATCGTCGCGACCATGAACAGGCCGATTCCGACGACCAGTGCCCACCACATCGCGCCCTTGTCAGGCCCGCGTGCGGTGCGCTGGATAATCGACCGGACACCGACGGCACAGCCCAGCAGGCCCGGGATCGCGATGATGAGGATGTTCTGGGCCGCCCACACCCAGAGGTCGCCCTGGCTGTTGACGGTCGTTCCAGCCGCGGACTGGCTGGACTGATGGCCGAATCGCCAGCGGGCGCCATCGATGGGTTGGCCGCCGTCAGAGAGCCACATCGTGGCCTCGTAGCGCTGGTCGAAGTGGCTTGGGAACGTGACGTTCGCCGTCGAGTAGCCCGTGCCGAGGCTGACATCGTAGACGCGTTCCGACTGGTTGCCAGCGACGGCGACCGTGCGGGTGCCGTTCTCGGTCTGGACCTGCCGGTCGACGGGTTGCCAGAACACGACGTGTAGCTGCACGTCACGCGTCTCGATTGACTCGCCGAAGCGCGTCGAGTACAACTGAATGTCATCGGTATGGATCGTGCTCCCAGGTTCGAGATACTGGAGTTGGTCGCTCAGTGGCCGCGCCGGCTCGTAGCGCACCGCCAGCGCGCCGGTCGAACCGAGCACACGGACAGACTGTGGTGCCGAGGCTGGTTGGCGACCACCGCGACGGAGTTGTTCGATCGAGTACGACCCAGCCGCTTGTGCGCCCGTGTTCGCGTTGGACCCTCCGGATGCGGGGGTGGGTGTCGGCGTGGGCGTCGCGTCGCTGCTGGCGGCCGCGCCGGCTGGGACAGGTGTCGCGGTCGGCGTCGGCGTGTCGGTCGGCACCGACTCCGGATAGGTCTGTGGCGTGGCCGTCGGCGTGGCTGTCGGCGTTGGCGTCTCGGTCGGCGTTGCCGTCGGGCCGACAACCTCGATGGTCTCCTCGGTCGTGTCGGTGTTGCCGTCGTCGTCGGTGACGGTCAGTTCTACCTCGTAGTCTCCGGCATCGTCGAACGAGGTGATCGTCGCTGCGCCGTAGTCCTCAATGCCGCCGTCGTCGTCGAGATCCCAGGCGTAGCTGGTGACCTGGCCGTCCGCGTCGAGTGAGTCGCTGGCGTCGAGTTCGACCGGCTCGTCGATGCCAACCTCGTCGTCATCCACGTCGATCCAGGCGTTGGGATCGGTGTCGCGATCGGGTCGTGGCGTCGGTTCGGGCGTGGGCGTTGGCGTCGGGGTCGCGGTCACCGTCGGCGTGGAGTCCCGAGTGGGCGTCGGCGTCGGATCTGGCTCCGATGCCGTCCGGGTAGGGGTAGGTGTTGGGGTTGGACTCGGGGTGGCCGTCGGCGTTGGCGTTGCGGTCGGCGTCGTCGTGCGGAACACGAACGTCTCGGTCGCGGTGGCGACGTTGCCGTCGCTGTCGGTCATGGTGAGCGTGATCGTGTTTGTTCCGGTCTCGACCAGCGACGGCGGCAGGCCGATCGTGATCGTCCGGCCGCCCGTGCTGACCGTCTCGCCGCCGGCCACGGGTGAGCCGTTGACCGACGCATCGACGGTGACCGTCTCGTTGGGGAACTGCGGGTCGTCGACGGTCGCCGTGATCCCGCCGTAGTCGACGGCGTTGGCGAGGTCAGTGTAGGTGCCAGTCGGCCGGACGATGTTCGCTGACGGGTCCGAGGCGTCGGCCGCGACAGCCATCGATGCTGCCGGAATCGACAGGCTCAGTGCCAGCACGGCCAGGACGGCGATGCGACCCCGGTCCATCAGAGCACCTCCGTCAGTTGGTCTGTCGTAGTTTCCCAGCCTGATTCGATGATTCGGGATGCACCGTCAATCGTCTCCGGTTGGACCGCGATTATCCCGACCAGCACGAGGGCGACCCCGAGGATGACGGCAGCACCGCGGTCGATTTGGACGAACATCAGTCGTCACCTCCCGTGGCGACGCTGGTTTTCACCGTCTGGGACTCGTCATCGGCGAGTGGGATCATCGCCACGTCGTTGAGGTCAGCACACTGTGGCGAACAGTACTCGCGTTCGGCGCGTTGGGTTTCGGTGACCAGGGAGATCGGGCCGATACGGGCGCGCTGTGGAGCGCCGGCCTTCCGGATCGTGACGACTGTATCCTCGGTGTCCGTGCCGGTGTTGAGTCGGAGGTGGTCACCACAGCCATCACAGACTGCATCGAGGTCCGGGGTTGCCTGCTGGTAGGCCAGGCCGGCGAGGACCACCGCACCGACCGCAGCACCAACGGTGAGGTCGACATCGACGCCGGAGAAGCCCAGCAAGAGGCCCGTTGCGTTCCGAACTGCGACTACCGCGAGGCCAGAAGCCAGTACGATCGCGAGCGCCCCGAACACGTTGAGGTCCCGAGCGCGGACGCCGTCGATGTCGATCATGACGCCGCCTCCATGTCCTCGCGTTTCTCCATCGCGGCGTGAAAGGCGACGCCACCCAGCAGGAGCGCGGCCAGGATTGGCGTCTCCATCGGCGCCGGCCAGGTGACGAACGCGATGAACGCCGCCAGCAGCGCTGAGGCGTATGCACCGCTCACCAGAACAGACCACGACCCGAGCGCGGACGAACCGAACTTCCGGACGCTGGGGTCGGTGTCGTCGATGGTTCGGCGGTACAGTATCCAGGCCCAGTACAGCCCGACCGCGATCGCGATGGGTGCGGCGAACTGGTTGATGAACTGTGCTGCCAGTTCGAGTGCTTGTGCGGCTGGTGTCTGAATCATTGTTCTCTCACCGCCCAGGCGCCCGCTGTCAGCACGACAGCGATGGCGAGAAACGCGATCGGTGGCAGGCTCCCCAGCCAGGCCGCGATGGGCTGGACGCCAGGGATGCCGGCGATGACTGACGGCAGCGGGCCGCCGCCGGTCAGGTAGCCCAGTAGGCCAGTCACGACGTTCGTCGCGACCAGTGGCGCGTCAGCCACGAAGTCGCCCGCGATCGCTGCGACCTCGCCACCCTCGCGGGCGATGAGTGCAACGCCGGCCAGCGAGAACGTGACCAGCAGTCGGCCGATCGTCAGGTAGTCGTCGACGAGTTTCGTGACGACGCCTTTCCGCTCACCGCGACCGCTGCCGAACATCGCGGTGGCGACGCTGCTGGCGTTGCGTTTCTGGGTTCGGATCTGGACTGCCCAGTAGACCAGCACACCAGCGATCGATAGGACGACGAACTGGATCGCGTCGACGGCGCCGGGGTTCAGACCCAGTGCCGAAAACACAGGCTGGAACGCCGACTTGATGACCGCCGGCAGGATGAACTGGTAGACCGCGACCAGTGCGGCGACCAGCGTGATGAGGAACGGAATCGACAGTTCCGATTCCGAGCGGACGACGACGTACATCAGCGTGACGACGATCGCCAGCACGACCGCGGTCTGGATGCGACTGAGGCCGAACAGACCGCCGACGCCGGCTCCGCCCGCGGCCAGAACGGCCGCCGCGGCGAGGAACGGGATCAGACCCGAGATGGCGCTGACGATGTTGTCTCGGAGCGTGCTGGCGCCTTCGGACGCGCTCACGAGTCTTCACCTCCGTTGAGCCGGCTACGGAAGCCCATGATGACGCTCCTGATTTTGCTGGCCAGGAACAGCGCGCCCGTGATGAGCGCAGCCACCTGGAGTGTTTGCACCGGCAGCCAGGACACCTGCGGCGCGAACGTACCCGCGGCCACGCTGAAGACGGTAAACAGCGTGCCCGACTGGCTGACAAGCGTCCCGAACAGTGCGTCGACGAACGGGATCTGGAACAGTTGGGCGACGCCTGTCAGTCCGGCCGCGAACACGGACAGCGGGTGTGTTGCGAACTCGCGGAGTGAATCGATACCTCTCATCGGATGAAGTTTCTGAGTGCATTGATTGGTGCCATGACGATTCTGACGAGGCCGGAGAGTTCGACGAACGGTATGTCGATCGCCTGGATGATCGTCCAAGCTCCGAACAGGAAGAGCGCGATCGGGACGGTGTACAGTACGAACGCGACCGCGGGTGCCGCGATCCCGGCTTGGGCAGCGACCTGCCCGACGGTGATGTTGTAGGACTGGATCACCGCCAAGATCGACGCCGCTGGCCCCTCGAACGCATTGACCAGCGTCGTCGCCGCCCAGATCGGGAGGTCGACGATGCCGAGTTGGCCAGTTGCGCCGACAACACGGTCCTCGCCGAACGCGATCAGGAGGACGGTGTCGATCAGTACCGCCCCCGTCGCGAGAACGCCGTTGAAGATCGGCGTCACGAACTCGTCGACGACGTAGGTGACGACGAATCCCAAGACCGCAGCCTTCGGGTCGCGGAAAAACGATCGAATCCGGCCACCGTACCGGTATACCCAGTCCGGGACAGGGTTCTCCGAAAATACGAGTACGTCCTGACCCGATGACCCGTCGCTTGCGCTCATAGCTGGACCACCTCGCTGACGACGAACAGCAACAGTGCCACAGCGATCGCCCCGACGATGAACCCGAGGATGCCGCTGTTCTGGACGGTCTGGATCGCGGCGTCGGTCGCGATCCGGAACGTGCTGGTCGGAAAGAGCGCGTCGATGAGGTCGACCACGAACGACGAGACTGCGTTGTAGTTCGTTACGATCGCGTCACCGACCACGTTGATGAACGAGACGATCCCAGTCTGGACGGCGAGGATGAATCCGCTGACCAGCGACATGACCAATCCGACGATATCCAGTCGGACGTTCGTCCCGTTGACCGAGATGAACTCTTCACCGTCGACCATGCTGGCCTCCGGTCTCGCCAGTCATTGCCCGGCCCGCAGCGGCCGCGCTGGACCCGGGCGACATCGTTACTCCGACCCCTCCTCTTCCTCGTCGACGCCGACGAACGGCACATCGGTGAACGTGAACGGGATCAAGTCGCTCGTCGGTGCGCGGGCCAGGATCTCGCTCATGATGAACAGTCCAGCGCCCGTCGCAGCGATCGAGAACCCGAAGGTGAGTGGGCCGACCGCCCACGCTTGGCCGGGCAAGATTGACTGTTGGGTCGTCAGCGCGCCCTGCTGGACGATCCGGGCCGCACCGCCGACCAGTGCCGTGACGTTGGCGGCTGCGTTGGTTCCCAGCGCCTCCAGTGGCAGGACGAGCAGGTTCACGATCGCCTGGATCAGGTCGATGCCGCTGTAGAACACCGCCAGGAAGGTCCCGCCGATGCCGCCGACAATCGTTGTCCCGAGGTTATCGGTATCGCGAGCCCGCGCGATGAGTTGGCGAGCAGTTGCCATCGTCGATCAGCTCCCGAACTTCCGCTTCAGCCCGAGGAAGCCGAGGATTCCCCCGACGATGCTGGATATCTGACCACCGATCGTACTGAAGAACCCGCCACCGGAGCCGCCGGAGCCGGCGAAGATGCCGCCCCCGCCGCCGCTCTGCTGGGCAGTGGTGAGTGCATCGTGTTCCTCGGCAGTGACGACGTAGTCGACGTGGAAGACGACGCCCTCGCCCGCGCCGATGCCGGTCGCCAGTTGGACCTCGCTGTCCAGACTGCTGAACTGGCTGGTCACGTCTGAGAGGCTGGCGTTGGTCATGTTCGTCGAGTCGCCGATCCCGGTCCCGTACTCGACGGACTGGTACCGGGTCGACGGAACCCGGACCTCGGCGACGAACTCAGTGTTCGCGTAGCTCAGGTCGTAGGCTTCCGGGAGGATGATCCGGCGGTAGTCGTTGACCCGCTGGTCGAAGTTCGCGAACGCCGACGCGTCGGAGTAGTTGACGAACACCCGCGGGGGTTCCTCGCCCGTGGGCTGCATCGAACTCCAGAACTGCATCGGGACGGTGAGGTCATGGATCGTCGTCGAGTCGAAGGCCGGCCCGAGCGTGTCCAGGCCCGTCCGGGACTGTTCGCCCGGCATCGTGACGTTCTCGACCTGCATGGTCTCGTTGTCACCGTCGCCGTCGGTGTCTTCACGGCGGTCGCCGAGATCCCACTGGCCGAGTTTCTCGGCGTTGAGCGCAGCGATGTCGATGTCGGCGTTGCCGTCCATCACGGCGACCTCGACGGACTGGATCTCGCCCATGGTGCCGTCGCCGGTCCCCTGGACGGCCATCTGGCCGATCTGTTCCTGGTAGACGAACCCCTCGCCGGTCTGGTTGGCGGTGGTGTTGTCCCACGAGGCCATCGCACCCGATCGGCCGTCGATGATCGTCCGGACGTAGTCGCCGTCGGCGTCTTTCAGGCGAACCTCGGCGTAGGCACCGGAGTCCAGCGCCTCAACGTCGGCGACGAGCTGGAGATGGCGCTTCTCCACGTCGCTCGTGAGGCTGACCGAGTCGAAGGTGGCGACGTAGGTGTCGCCGCTGGTCTGGCTGGTCGTGGCGACTTCCAGGGCCTCGACGTCGGGCGCGGTCGTGACGTTGGTGACCGTGCCCGAGCCGGCGGTGTTGGCTTCGTCCTCGACCCACCAGCGCGCGTTCGCCCACGTGTCGACGGTGTCGTTTGACCGCGGGAAGTCGGTGTAGGCGGTGGCCTCGATGTCCGAGAAGGCGAACGACACTGGGTTGATCGCGGAGTCGTTCATCGTCGCCGGGAGCATGGCGCTCTGGCCGTTGTTAGCCTCGTACTCGCGGAGGTCGTCGTCGCCGACGGTGTGTTCGGCCTTGGTCACGTCGGCCTCGACGTAGGGGTTGTGTGCCGCGGAGGCGTTGGGGTTGATCTTCGCGGCGGCCACTGGTCCGACGGCGATCGTCGAGACCAGCAGGAGCGATACGAGCAGTGCTGACAGTTGGCGTCTCATGTGATGGATGGGGTGTTCGACACGTCCGAGAACGAGAGGTCACGACTCGCACCGGCGGCTTCGGCACGGTCTCGGGCGCGGCGTCGCTGATCGATGTTTTGGTAGTCGGTGCGCCAGGTTTCAGGCGTGGGTTCGACCACGCTGTCCGGCGGTTGTCTCGTGCCGGCGTCGGTTGGTGGCATACCTGTGGTGTCCCCCCGCGGGCCGTCCGCGGGTTGGGCGCGGTATGCCAGAGATATGGCTTAAGAGCGCGTCTGAGTCAGGGTTTGTCGCATCGCTGGTGCATCAGCAGTGCATCAGTGGTGACTCGTCGGTGGTGTTTAAGTTCGAATAGCTGACTCCTTTTGATATGCAGAAGTTGTTGAACCGTCAAGGGTCTGGCATGGTGACGCTCCCGAAACCGAAGCTCGAACGCGACGGGCTCGTCGACGACGACGGCGAGATCGTCGAGAGCCACCTGGCGATCGAACGGTTGGGAGAACGAGTCTATGCAATCCGGATCTGTGACGGCGATATTCCAGAGCTCTCGGAGTGTGAGGAGATTCGACGGTTGGCAGCCGAGCGGTTGCTGGATCAGGACGTGTTTGGGAACCAGCCAGACTAATGAATATCAAATTTGTATTGAATTGATTGAATGAATTAAAATCAGCAAAAGATATATTTCCCAACAGGTATGATATCTGATTGCATGACGCTTGAAGCTGCATACCGTGATGAGAGAGGAAATATACAGACCGTAGAGTGTTCGACTTTTAAAGAGGGTGAGAATGGTCTAACCCTTGTTGAGAATCCAGGGAAAAATGTGGTTGGCTATATTCCCTACGATAACCTGGAACGGGTTACTCCAAAATCGTCCTGAAGTCTGTGGAGAGAAGATATCTAACCTTCCATCTACAATCCGGCTACGACCGCCCGCGGTTGTGCGTTGACGTGAGCGATCGAGCCAATATGAACACGAACCCCGCTATCGATGTGTTCATATTCAGCTGGTAGTCGTAGTTCTCTGGTTGTGCTATCTCAGTTGAGTGAATGGTTCCCCGCTGTTTCGAGTGTTCTGGGGGTTCCAGGTGGGCGAAAAACAGGGGGTTTAGGCGTCGTGTTCACGAGGATAGGCAATGTTGAGTATATTCTATTTTTACTATTGTTCAGTTGAATAATGCATTTTCAAGACCCGCATCACCCTCGCCAAGACCTATATATTGCATATGAATTTAGACATGTAGCTCCGAGGCCCCCTACAGCCAAAATCAATGGAAGCGAGAAGATACCAGAGGCGACCGGTTCAAACCAAAGTCCAATTTCATACCGCAGAATGAGCCAATGTGCACTGAACAGCCCTATCAGGGCCAAAGCACGAGTGGCGAAAGAACACCTCCAACTGGGCTCTGCTCCACAAATCGCTCTTGTATACCCTTTTTCACGCTCTTCCAAGCCAAATTTACTTAGGAGTGAAGTTGTTATTGAATCTCCAATGAAGAACGTTAACACACAAGCGAACCAAAGTTCATTTTGATACTGGTTTAATGGTAAATATAGAATAGATGGAAAAACAACCACACATATAAAAATCGTTAATAAGGTTGAGGGAGTGGTCATTGACGCGATCTTGCTTTTAAGTATGTGGAAAGAGGTTGGTGGTTCTTCTAAATCATCTATACGTCTCTGTAAGGCCTCTGAGCAAGCTTCAGCGGACGCTTGTGGGAACCTCTCAATTTCATCCATATCCACTTTTCCAGCATTCAGCATCGCATATTTTGTCCAAACGTCCGTTAATTTGTATTGAATATTAGAATCTAGTTGCATCGGAGCTTCACTGATATGATCCTTGAGGAGCTGGACGCGTTCTTCTAGCTTTCGTAATGTCCCGTCATCCTGTAATTCCTGAAAATTTTTCGTGCCACTTACTTTCCCCTCCAAATCTACGCACTCCCTATAAATCTGGTCCGCTAAATTCTCTGCATGGATGTACCACTGTCGCTTTCTTTCGTATTTTTCCATCTGCCGCTCACGAAAAAGGCGATACTCAACGACTGTGAGGCTCCCCAAAATACTTGCTACGACCGTTGCTGTTGCCAGCAGCAATGTCTCGCTCTCTACCACAGAACTCTATTTTAATCAAGTAAATATAAACCCATGCTTGCATCAAACCCACGCAGATCGGGTTTAGCCTGAAGCGTTAGATTGCGGGTTATAACACCGTCTTCTCCATCGACTCGATGATGTTCTGTTCGGTTGGCGCCGCCAGGTAAGGCTCGATCGCGTCGTAGGACGACCAGCCGCCCAGGGCCATGACGATCCGCGGTGAGACGTTCTCCTCGACCAGCAGGTAGTTCGCCCAACAGCGCCGAAGGTCATGTGTCGAGACGCGCCGGTAGTCGTCGTCGACCATCTCGTCGGCAGCGGCGTCGGCCGCGTCCTCGACCCAGTACTGGAGGGTTCGCTTCGACTTGTCGACCAGTGGTTCGTCGTCGGCGAGGTCGTGCTCGGTGACGTAGCGATGAATCGTCGCTTCGAGGTCGACTGGGAGCCAGGTCTCGCGATGCTTTCCACCCTCGTACTCGCCTGTGGTATCCTTCCCGGCGACCACTTCGAGTTCGTAGTGGCGACCGTCAGTCATGCGGGCGATATGTCGGGGTTCGATGTCGAGCACTTCCCGGACACGGAGTCCGCAGTCGCCCATCAGCCGGATCGCGATCTCGCGCTGGGTGGTCGCGGCGTGTCTCGGGAGTTCGCGATACTCCTCGCGAGTCAGCCAGACGTTGAACGAGCCGTCTTTGTTCCGTTTGGTTCGCATTCGTGTTCGTCGTGGATAGTGTGCAACTTCAAGCCCACAGACGAGCTCGGTCGGGTGGTGAGCGCGCCGAACCCGCGGGTTTCAGTGGAACCGCGGGGTTTCGGTTGCGTGTTTGTACAGAAACGTGCAACGGTCGAATAAGGTCGCTGTTGCGTGTGAGAACGTGCCCGCACCGGGTGACGCGATCGAGGACGTGCAGGACGCTACCTCACGCTGATCCAGTGGGAACCCCGGGCATCCGATAGAGTTGGTCCGCTGCGGAGTCGGTGAGCCGCCATACCTCTGAATCGCCTGTCACAGCCTCTTCAGCAGTCACTGACTCACAGAGTGCTTGGATGGCATCCCGGAACTCGTCGCTCCGTGTCGTTCGGAGCTGCACTGGCGTCTGTGGCCGATCGTGCCGCTCGACCCCGCGGTTGACCACGAACGTCTGTGCGAATGCGAGTCGTACGTCCTCCGGAGCCTCGTCGAGCCACGGCGGCAGAGAGAACTTTCTGTCGGGTGTTTTCGATCCGGTCGGCGCGCCCAGTGCCGATAATAGTCGTCCGAGTACGCTTGCATCGGCGGCTGGCAAGAGTTCGGTCGCTCGACCGTTGTCGTCCTCACGGACGGTTCGTGCGCCGACGCCCAGTGCCTCGTAGACGCTGGTCGCAAACTCATCGGTGTCCTCGGTGACGGTAAACGACGGCACCCATGTCTCGTCGATACTGCCGCCGCTGAAGATCCAGGCGACGGCGATCGTGAGTGCGCGGCACATGGGTTCCTCCCAGGTGAGATCGAACCACCCGCGACCCTCAGCGACCTGCATCCCGCGGGCGGCATCCGGCATCCCGTCGTTGTCGACCCACGCTCGGATGCGGGAGCGGGGAGATTCACAGCCGACGAAACAGCAGTTGACCCTTTGTCCGGGTGTTTCGCTGTATATTCGTTCACCCGGTGGTACTGTCGGACTAGTTCCGCCGGTGTGGCCGTTTCACTCCCCTTGTAGGTCGCAATGAACGCTGCAATGAGGTCATCCTTGTCAGTCGGGTCGCTCAAAGGCACGAATAGAAAAGGTGGTTCTCAGTTAGGCTTCCGGGCCGTCCCAGCGACCGAGCGTTGCGGAATTGCTTCCTTCGGCGCTCTGGTAGGTCACGCGGACTGTGTCCTCATTGTTAACAGGGTAGTCGACACTCACTCCAGCCGTAACTTCTGTTTGACCCGCGTCTTGCCAGGTCACAGTACCACTAGTTGCACCGCCATTTATGTTCAGGTTTGACCCTTGGATTGTGTCACCGCCATCGTGGGTGATCGTAAGGATTCCATCACCAGACCCAGTGAAATCACCAGAACCAGTTGCACTCGTGTCGTAATCGAAGCTGAAACTGGCCTGTGGTGCAGTATTACTGACCTGGTCACCGAGACCAAGCACGAATGTTGCGATAACAGCCGCGAGGATCACGGTAATCGCGACCATGAGGATGACGCCAATAACCGGCGATACACCTTGCTCGTCGTCAAACAGGTTTCGTATTTCCATAGTTGTCTCCGGAAAGCCGGCGAAAGAGCTTTGTTGAATCTTCAACAAGTACCCGTGGGGACCGGGTGGTTTTCCACCTGACTTTCCAGTGGCCCAACTTAGTGCGTAGCCGCACTTATACTCCACGTACTCTTTACAAAATATGAGAATGCCAGTTGTCCAGAAAGTCTAATCTTCGGGGGAAATGTCTGAGACGGCGATATACGCAGGATACAATTGTCGTTCAGGCCTGGGTTGAAGCGGTTTCAGCCCGGTATTGAGTGGGTTGATCGCGGGTGAGTTGTGACTATGCTGTCTAAAAAAACGGAAAAGCGGCGCGTCAGTTATGCGTCAGGACCGGAGTCCTGACCGAGCGTGGCCGAGGAGTCGCCTTCAGCGGACTCGTAGACGACGCGAATCTCGTAGTCGCTTTCCACTCCGACATTGACACTGGCGCCGGCACTCACCTCAGTCGGGGCAGCACCGGTAGTCCAGTCACCATTGGAGGTGATTACGTTGCTAGGACCGAATGTACTGCCAGTATCGTATGGCCCACCGCGGATGTATAATTCACTAGCCTGAATGGTATCGCCGCCGTCGTGAGTAACGGACAACAATCCATCATCATCGTCAGCGCCAGCACTGTTATCGTAGTCGAACGAGAAGCTGGCCTGCGGCGTGGCACTCTGCGTCTGGTCCCCGAGCCCGAGGACGAACGATGCAATCACTGCGGCGAGGATCACCGTAATCGCGACCATTAGGATGACGCCAATAACCGGCGAAACGGCATCATCGTCGTCGAAGAGTTCCTTGATTCGCATTACAGCTATCGAGTTGCGAGGTATTGTAATAAAGCACTTAGACGTTTCAGCCTCAGCGCCGCTCTCAAGCCGGTCTTGAACACCACAATATGAAGACGCTGGCACTCTGTCTTGTGCCTGAGCGGTCTTTTCAGCGCCCGAAACTGCTGAATTAGCTTTTCGTTGGCCCAGTTGTCTTGGTATGTCGCCTCACCATGACATCTTTGCTCGGAGTGATTTCAACTGGCCCTTGAATTCCTATTTTCAATTTGCGAGAATGCCAAAAATACAGCGTCCAGCTATTGAAACCGGAAAATCCTCTCCGTAGCTGGGTGGAACAGGGATTCGCCGTGGTCTTAACCAACAAGGCGGTGGTTCGGGGCGCGTGTTGGTTAACACGCTTCGCGTTTCACTTTCACTCCGGACGGATCGGTCTTATCACCCTCCCCGGCCGACACGACAGATACCATATGATTACCGACGCCCGCGCTTTACGCACTGACACTGTCCCACAGGACCTCTATCACCGCGACGGCCAGATCGATCATCTCTCTGCCGTGCTGGACCCGACCGGCTTCGACGCACCCGAGTCGGTGACGATCTTTGGTCCCAGCGGCGCCGGAAAGACGACGCTCGCGAAGTACGTCCTCGGGCAGTTGCGCCGTGAAACACTCGATGTGCGCTGGGGCTACGTCGACTGCATCGCCGATCCGACAGAGGCCGCGGCGTTGCACCAGTTGATCCGCGAGGTCGGGCTGGGAGCCGATCTCCGGCGCGAGGGCACCCCGCGGTCCGAGGCGCTCGATCGATTGCGGACCGCCGACGAGCATATCATCGCGGTGCTGGACGAGGTCGGTGTCGCCGACGAGGAACTGCTGTTAGCGCTGTCGAACGTCCCGGGGTGTCCCTCATTTGCATCACGGTCGACGAGGACGAGTGGCTCGCCGAACTGTCCCAGCCCGCGATCTCGCGGATGCAATCGACACAGACACTGCGGCTGGACAAGTACAGTCAGGCCGAACTGGTCGATATCCTGGCGAGTCGGGTCGCCCACGGGTTGATCCGGAGTCGCGTCGATGACAACGCGATCGCACGCATTGCGGATATCGCTGCCGGGAACGCTCGCCACGCGATCACGGTGCTCCGGTGGGCGGCCCAGCAGGTCGCCGGGCGCGATCGCGCGCACCTGACTGTCGACGTCGTCGAGGCGGTCGCGCCCGATGCCGAGGCGGATATGCAGCGACGCCGGGTCCGGTCGCTGGGCACGCATCAACGACTGTTATTCGAGATCATCAACGAGGCCGGCGAGTTGGACGGCGAGACGGTCCATGCACGGTACGAGGCGCGGTGTGACGCTCCGAAAAGCCGGACGACGCGGTGGCGATATCTGAAAAGTCTGGAGCAGTACGAGCTGATCGAGAGTCGTGGCCAGGGGCGCGGCACCGATTACGTTTCACTCCTGTAATCGCCAGAGGGGGGTACTTCGTTGCACTTCGTTTCATCTTCGTTTCACTGCTGTTCTGCGGGGGTTGGCAGGTTTGAGCGTCTAATTTTCGAGGTAGGTTTGGGTGAGTTTTGACTTCGTTTCACGCGCCCCGGTTAGTCCCTTTAGGCCCCCGTCGGTCGGGTCTGGTATGCAACGCAGTCAGACGCCCGATCGCGTGGAGCGAGAGAAGATCGAAGGTATCCAGACGAAAATCTCGATCTACCACCGCGATCCCGAGTACGCGGTTCGAATCGAAGTGGATCGGCTGGACCGCTGGGAGTTCGGGATCGACGACGACGGAGTCGCGACGTTGCTGTCGACGAGCTTAGGGTCGCGGGAAGTTCCTGACTGGTTGGACGAGTCACTGGCCGGGATGGGTATTGAGGTCGACGTATGAAAGTGGGCGCCGGTGAGGGGAAGTGTCGGTCAGTGACATGGCCCGGCCCCCACTGGGGTGTCGGTGGCGGCGTTAAAAAGTGTGGTGAGATCGGCCTGGAGACCGAGACGGGTCCCTACGATCGAGAGGTCGACGCATGAAAGCGGGCGCCATCTGGGGGGAGTGTCGAGTAACGATGGCTCGACGTGGCGCCCATCGGACGATAATCGCCGGAGGGGATAAAGTTGCCGCAGTCAGATCCGGCGGACGTTCGCCAGTGCCTCGCGGCCGGTTTCCTTCCAGCGACAGCCGTTCCACATGGACTCGACACGCTCAAACCGGCCGTCACTGCGTGGCTCGAACTCGACGCGCCGTTTCGGCCCGCGGACGGGCTGGTAGACGAACCCGTGGGCGTCGGCGACAGTTCGGTCGTTCATGCCAACCGGTGGATCGTGTCTTCGGACAGTTCGGCGATCGTGCGGAACGCGCCCCAGTCGGCCATGAACGACTGGTGGTCGGTGACGATCGTGGCGACGGTAGTTCGGCCAGTGGTCGATTCGAGTGCATCCGTGCCGACAGGTTTACTAGTCGGCGTGACAGATTTGCTCATGGTTCTTGCAACAGGAACCGACGCGCCTGGCCTGCTGGAGACAGGTCGGGCGAGCATCACTCATTCGTGATAATCGCCCAGCAGCGCGTCTGTTCCTACTCGATAGTAATCACTGCCAGCCACTTAGTGATTTCGTTTGTCTACGAAAATAACGACACCCTAATCGTTAGTTGCGTCAGCAATACGCTCCAGGCCCTTGTCCGTGATAAAGTAGTAAGCCCGCCGAGAGGAACTGTCGCCGGAGATTTCGGTGATTTCTCCATCACGAAGATTTCCAGTATCGACCTTGAACAAGTCGCCGTCTTCCACGAGGTCGCTCAGGATGTTCTGCATCGTCCGGTAGGAGAACGTCACCCTGTGTTCTCGATTGAGACCCGCCCAGATTGCAAGAGGAGGGAGCGGAATATTCTTCTCCGCGATGAACTCAAGAACCAACTCTCTGCGGGCCTCTGGCGGCATATCTCCACCGTCGGCCACTTCGTGTTTATTCCCACCGAATATTACGGAATGCGTGTTACTTACGCAATTTACGCTTGGCACGTTCATATTTGCATTAGTCTACGCAAACTACTAAGTGGTTGGGGTAGAGACTGTTGGAGCAAGGCCGACGCGGCGCTGTCGAACTCGTCTCGCGAAAAACGGCGAGTGCGGCACCGTGGTACCAACACGGATGCCGCGTCGGTCTACCCGCGACCTATGCCAAACCACACGCTCACGGGCCAAAAAGCCCCCCGACGATTCGCGCACCGCTCGCCCAGTAACCGAGACCTACCGGAGGGGACGTGTCCCGTCTGTGACGAGCCGATCGCGTCGATCGCGTCGGACCCGCGCCGGACTGTTGCCCCCTGCGGGCACGCCCTCGCTGACCGACCACTCCGATCGATTATGCCAGACCAATCCGACAGTGACGCGCATCGACTGCTAACCGACGGCGGCCCCGAAGCCTGCCAGCAGTGTGGCGAACAGGACTGGGGCACCGGCCCGCAGTTTGGACGGCTCAAATGTGGCTCCTGTGGCTGGACCCCACCGAAGGAACGCCGAGAAGAGATCAGCCGATCGCTCGCGAGCACCGACGACGAAACCGAATACGAAGTGCGCTTCGAGTGGACCGACAACGACGGACTCCCGTCGACGGACTCGATCGACGTGACCGCGACCTCGGAGGACAACGCCCGCGATATCGCGAAAGACCGGCTCGCCACCGAGTGGTTCCTGAGCGACAACGAGATCGACGACCTGACCATCCGGCCCAAGACGGCTCGAACTGACGGCGGCGACGGAGGGGACCGATGACTGACCTGCCCGTCGCCTGTTTCAACCCCGACTGTGACGAGCGGTTCGAGACAGTCGAGGACATGGTCGCGGTTCCGGGCAGCGATGGGCAGTCGCCGCGAAACTTCTGTGAGTCGTGTGCCGATCGCATCCAGCGCGGGCCGCCGATCGCGGACGGCGGCGTGCCCGACGACGTGGTCCACGAACGCACCGACCGGGACGTGACTGCCCTCTCGAAGGCCGCGCTCGTGGCCGAGTGGTCCGAAATCTGTGAGAATCTCCGCCATATGCACCACGGCGAAGAAGGCCATACTGCCGCCGTCGATCGGCGACACGAGCTGTGGAACGAGATGCGCGCCCGGACCGATGCCGACCCACCCGAGTGTCCCGAGTGTGACGGGACGCGCTGGACGCAGGGGATGGGGCAGCCCAAACACTGCACGCAGTGTGGGTTCGCACTCGACGAACGCCACCAGGAGACGATCGAGGCCGTCGACGCCTACTGGGAGACCGTGCAGTCGGTGCCCGAGGACCAGCGGCTCGTCACCGATGGCGGCCCACTGGTCGAGGATATGTATTCGGAACTCGATACGGTGTTCGCCCGCTACAACGACCTGGTCGTCGCCGAACCCGAGACCGTCGTCGCGTTGCTGATCAACATGGCCGACGGCCTGCGGGACAAGTTCGGACTCACGGTGCGCCCGCGCCACATCGGCGAGGGGAAACACGTCGTCTACGTCGGCGGCGAGGACGTGGCTGGCTTCCTGGAGCTCGAACGCGATCCCGACACCGGCCACATCATCGAGGAAGACATGCCCGAAGGGATGGAGCCCGAGCCGGTTCGAGACGACCACGACATCGTGCCCGACGGCGGCCAGATTGAGGTCTGCCCGCGGTGCGATAAGGCCAAGCTCCGAGCCCGGAATCCCGGAGCCGTGAGTTCGGGCACGACAGAGACCGCTCAACAGTATCGCTGTGCGAACTGTGGCAACCTGTGTGACGAGCCGGCCCGACGCGAGCCCAAGCACGATCCCGACCTGTCGGGGCTGGCGGGCGTCCTCGACGACGCCGGCCCGGACATGGTGACCGACGGCGGGCGGGATCAGTTCCCGTGTGTCCTGTGTGGTGCCCGCTACGGCGACCGCGGGGCGGCGCTGCGGTGTTGTTCCGCGTCCGCTCGGGAGAACCAGCCGACCGAAGCCACGCACGAGCAGGTCCGGGACGCGGTCGGGAGGGTCGACCGATGATCGACTGGCCTGCCGGCTTCGAGCGCACGCCGACTCGCCGTCGCGAGCCGAACCGGAACTTCAGTGCAGACCTAAGCGACACCACGGAAGCGCTGGCTGCCGAGATGGATCGGCTCGGCGCCGACGAGTGGCGGGCGAGTATCGCGAACTCGCACACGAAGTCGAACACGTTGCCGCGCTACGACGCCAACCCCGACGATCCTGGGTTCGTGCTGTACTGGACGAGGAGTGGTCAGCAGTTCGCGGTCGCGTGTGATGCATACTCGCGGCTCCGCGACAACGTCCGCGAGGTCTACCTATGGATCAACGAGACCCGGATGCGGGGGACCCGTGCGGTCGTGACTGGTGAATCCGAGTTCGCGGCCGCGAAGCTTCCCAGCGGCGACGACGAGGCGGTCGTGGTGAGTGCGCCACCGCATGAGGTGCTGGACGTGTCACCCGAGGCGCCCGAGTCGGTCGTCGAGGCCGCCTACCGGGCGAAGATCAAGGAGGTTCATCCCGACAACGGTGGCGATCGCGAGGAGTTCCAGCGGGTGAAACGGGCGAAAGAGCGACTGGTCGGAGGTGATGCGTGATGGCCAGTAGTCCCCACCAGCAGACCGACGCCTACGTCGGCAACTGCGAGGACTGTGTGTTCGTCGCCACCGGTGCGGAGGCGTTCGTTCGTCGGAAGGCGTCGATCCACATCAAGCGGACGGGCCATCGGCTCGCCGTCCGGGAGGACAGCAGATGATCAAGGAGGCTGCGATCCTCTTGGGGCTCATGCTTGGCACCGCTATCGGACTAGATCTGCTTGAGCGCTTGCTGTTTGGATATTGAAGCCGACTCGTAGTTCCAATAGACCCCCACAGTGGTGAAAAGCGGGTGCAAGTCCCGCTGGGTCCATCGGTCGCGTCCCGCGCCAGGATACCAATCTCTCGCGGGGCGCGGCCACCTGTTAGAGACCCATGTTTGCATACACAGAGCCGACTGTTGGAACTTACGGAGGTGTCGCCCGGTGAGCGCTCCACCAGGCGAGGACCCCGCGGAGATGAGCGTCCGCGAGGTCTACGAGATGTTTCTGGACGCCAAGCAACTCGATTACACTGAGGAGACGCTTCGAGACTATGAGACGCGTCTTCGCCAGTTCGTTGAGTGGGCCGACGACCAGGACGATATCGAGACGATCGCCGACGTGACTGGCTGGCATCTGGAGCAGTTCAAGCTGTTCAGACAGGGCCAGGACCTGGCCCCGACGACGATCAAGGGCCAGATGACGGCGCTGAAGGTCTGGCTGGAGTACGCAGCTGGCATCGAAGCCGTCGACGAGATGTTGCCCTACCGAGTGAATATCCCGAAACTGACCCAGACCGACGAGACCGACGATACGCTGTTAGATGTCGACGACGCGAAGCGCTTGCTGGAACACTACCGCGAGTCTCGTGTCGAGTTCGCGTCTGAGCGCCATATCATCCTCGAACTGGTGTGGTTCACTGGGGCTCGGCTGGGAGGGATTCGGGCACTCGATCTTGAGGATTACCACTCCGAGGATCAGTTTGTCCGATTCTCCCACCGGCTGGAGGGTGAGGCGACGCCGTTGAAGAAAAAGCTCGATGGTGAGCGGCCAGTCGGCCTCCCTGATGAGACCTGCGAGGCGCTGGATGCATATATCGAGCACGTCCGCACGGAGAAACGCGATGACGGGGGTCGGAGACCGCTGTTGTGTGGCCGGCAGGGCCGGCCAGCGGCCTCGACGCTCCAGAACTGGATGTACCACGCGACGCTGCCGTGTACTGCTGGGTCCTGTCCCCACGGGAAGGAGCCGCGAACCTGTGACTGGACCGAGCGGAACCAGGCCAGCAAATGTCCGTCGTCGCGATCGCCCCACCAGGTCCGAACCGGCAGCATCACCTGGCAACTGAACTGCGGCGGGTCGTACGAGGCCGTCGGCCAACGTGCCAACTCCGACCCCGACACGCTCCGGCGCTACTACGACAAGGCCAGTGATGTCGAGAAACTGGAAGAACGCCGTCGCGATTTCGTCGATCAGCTGAACTTTGAGACCGATGACAACTGACAGCACTACCACCGAGAGACGCATCGTTGATACCCGCACGAGTATCCGAAGTCCCGCTATCCCTCCGACCCCATCTCGATCTTTAAATTTTCTAAAGGTAGCAGACATGTAGCGGCTATTTTCGGGTTTCTCAGAATACCCGATTTTCATACTCAAAGTTCTGATAAGTCGGGGTGGTCAGCGTGATTTTCGAGCCCCGTGTAGAGTTCGATCTCGACCACTATCCACGGCTCCGCGTGTGGGACTCGAAGGCTGGTCACGACAGGTATCTCTACCTCCACCGGCTGACCGCCTACGCCCACGGCGACCTCGACGATCTCTGGTCTCCGCTCCACGTTCACCACGTCGATGAAGATCGCTGGAACAACGATCCCGACAACCTCGAAGCTCGGTCCCCAGCTGATCACACCGACTACCATCTCAACGGAGGTGCCCCTTCGTGAGTCGATCGCCGTCTCGCGAAGACTGGCCGTTCCCAGCTGATGAGTTCGTTCGCGCCTCTCGCCTCCTGGAGGCTACCGACGAAGAAGTTCGTCGAGCTGTCCAGCGCGTCGAGGACGGTGATCGTCGGTGACCGCAGTTACCTACTCCTGTGACAACTGCTCTGTGACGATCGTCGAGCGGAACCCCGAACGAACAGATCTCTGCCCAGTCTGTCGGACTGGTGGTGATCCGACAGACTACCCTCCGTTGAACGAGGAGCGAGGTGATTTCCGGTGACCGTCTGGTCCGCCTACCGTCACTATCGCTGTAATCGCTGCGGCGATGTCTGCATCAACCGCCTCGACACTGCAGCTGCTCGGAATAACTTCTGCCATCCCTGTGTTGACGATCTCCCTCATTCTCTCCTCGCTACACCAGCCGACACAAGCGAGCGAGTGGAGGGAGCGGCCCCCTCCCATGGGGGTCCGACTGACCGAGTGAGCGCAACCCCCCGAGCGGAGCGACGGGGGGAATCCCAACGCGAAAGCCCGGCCGGAGGCCCGGAACGTGGGTGCGGTGGTGTGCAGTCGCTGATGGATGGCGTTCGTTCTCATTCTGCTTTCGATGAGTAGTGGTGAACCAACCTCCGGCGGCTCTCGGCACACCAACCAGAACAACTCTGTAACCCCGTCTCAGCCCGGTAACCCGCCGAACTCTGAACGCGAGTTACCCACGGTCGACGAACGGATGGCAGAGTTCTACGAGGAGTTTCCAGACCGGGCATCTCTCCCGCTAACTGAGACTCACGGCAGCTCCCTCCGTCGAGAATACACATGGGAGCGGCGAGAGGAATACCATAGTGAGCCGCTCCAAGATACGGAGAACGCAGTTTCAGGTTCTCAAGTCGTCTGGAGGAAACCTGTCACCTGGGCCGAAGCCGTCCGTCGAACTCTCGAAAACCACGAGGAGACACGCCGAACGACCATCAATTTAGAGTGTGGCCGTCCTTCCGATCCGGAGTATGCCGAGTTTTCGATCGACGCTGACAACCGATGGTTTGCTTCGTACCAACGACGCTACTACGCTCAGATGAAGGCGTGGCTCCGCGAGATCGTTGGTGGTGAACGTCCCTCCGGAGGCTTGTCCGAGGGCGCTTTTGATGATCCGCATATCGCGCTCGTGACACTGTCTGCTTCCAGCGTACCCGATACTGAGCGGGTTGGTCCGATCGATCACATGGAGACGCGCCGTAGCTCTTGGTCCGACTGTTACCACACGCTTCGGAACACAATGCGATCACTCGGCCTCGATCTTGGTGACGGCTGGCAGTACGACCGTCGATCAGAGCCACACACTGGCGAACGTGGCGGCGGTCTAAATCACTGCTACGGGCATGATCATATTGTGATCGTCACCGACGGAGAGGTCACCCCGTCGGACCTCCGGCCTGTCGTTGAGAAACACGTCGAGTCATGCGACTGGGCCGGTAAACAGGCTCACGAGCTACACAAAACAGACTGGGACGCGAACCGCGACGATCTCGATACTGTGACGGTCAAACCAGCGTCGGAGGTCGACGATCTCGCGAACTACGTCGCGAGCTACTGCGGAATCCAACCGACGGATCTGCTTGAACGATCCACGAAGTACATCGCTTGGGCCTCGGCTGTCACTGCGGCCAACGTGAAAACCGTCTCCCGGTCTGACGCGGCGAAACACGCGGCTGCGGCCGATGCCTGCAAACAGCGATACGAGTCTGATCGGTCCGACCAGGGAGTCGATCACGGCGAGTCGATCCTCCGAAGTGATCGCCGTGGATACGACTTCGAGTGTGCCTGTTGCGGGTCGCCCCACGGAATCGACCAGTCGCACGACACACTCACAGCGGCCCGGACGGCAGCGAAACCTGTCGCTGATGGTGGTGTCGATACAGCTGAAAAACTCCGCCGAGCGTGGCCGTCGGCTCGTGCAGCTGCAACGATCGGAGAAGGACCGACTCGCAAACAGTGGCGACATCGTATCGAGAACTATCTCGAACGGTATCCCGACGCATCAATCCCGCAGATTCGCGGTGCGCTCGATCTCCCTCATCGTGCCGAGACAGTAATCGAAGAGGTCGCTGCTGGCATAGACCGTACAGAGGTACACTCGTTCCACGCTGGTCCTGAGTGGCATGTCAAATCGGTCACCGTCGGAGAAGAGGAGTATCCTGCTTCCTCAGGGAACGGTGTCGACATGGTCGAGACGATCATGCCCGTCGAGCGGCTTCTCGAAGAGACGAAGCTCGGAGACGACGGGAATGAAGCGACGTGCTGGCGCTGTGAGCGGACTGATGTTCATATGTATCGAGGGAGAGCGATGGCTGGTTATCTTCTGAAACATGATATTGTCCACCCTCGTGCTGTCGACGAAGTTGTCACTGCTGTGCGTGGACCCTTAGCGGAGGATTGAAATGGTATATAAAAGTTACTCACGGCCCATCTCTTTTATAACACATCTAGTATTTGTCATTGTATCATGTCTGCCAACGATACCCCATCGTGGGACGACCTCGATACGGTCGAGGTCTCTAACGACAACGACGGTAGCGATTGGATAGAACTCGAACCGGGCGAAGAGATCACCGGCCAGATTACGGCTTTCAATCCACTGGCGAGCTACAACGGCGTGGTGGAGATTGACGGCCGTCCATACCGGCTCAACTCGACCATGCGTAAGCAGATCGTCGCTGGTCTGGTTAAAGGTGCTAACATTGGTATCCGGAAATCCGAAGACACGGAGACTTTCGAAAACGACGACGGCGAAGAGCAGGAGTACAACCCGCGTGAGGTGGCGGTCCAGCGATGAGCTACTACAACTCGTCGTTCCTCTCGGATTACGCGAACATCCGGACGATCCCGGCCACGCTCTCAGTGGCGTTCATCATGGCGTCACTCTACCAGTTCGGCGGAGTCAGTACGATCGATCTCGTGTGGTTCGGCTACACGCTCTCGACCTCGCACTCGCTACTGGTTTCGCTTGGCGCGTTCGCCGTCGCGTTCGCCAGCTCGGAGACGAAGAGCTTCGAGTACTACCGGAGCTGGGAACAGGTGGCGATCTTCGCCGGTCCCGCCGTGATCCTGATGTACGAGTTCTTCCCCGGATTCGGTAACCTGCTCGCACAGCTCGGTGATCCGCTGGGAATGCAAATCGCCTTCCTCGCGACCATCATCTCGTGGTCGGTCGCAGTCCAGTGAGGTAGTTACGCATGACCCGTATTTTCCGCGTGCTGACTGCACTCCTGGTAGTTGCATCGGCCCTGGTCGGCGCTGTCGGTCCGGCTGCTGCCGTTCCCTCGGATGCCGGCACCGAAACCTGGACTCTATCACCATCGAGTTATCTGTCGATATCCTTCGATGGATCGGATGACGGGAGCCAACGGACTGCCCATATCACCGTCGAGAACGACACGCACACCATAGTAGACAAGACGGTCCCCGAGGACTACCGCACATATACGCTCGACGTATCTGACTCTAAACCCGTCGATGTGACAGTCACGTCAGCAGAGATTAATGAGGTGACAGTCGGGACGGCAAGCGCCCACCACTGGAAACTCGACGATCCCGCACTCGATACCCCCGAGTCCACAGACAGTGGTATCCCTCAGTACGAGTTTGAAGGGGTCAACATGGCGAAAGTCGATCTTTCCGAGGTCGACTCCGAAGCCACTGTGACCGTCTCGACCTGGGGAGTCCCGTCGAAGGACGGCCGGTTTGTCCTCGCTCGGGAGACATATTCCGCGTCTGAAGACGGCGTTCTGTTCAAAAACGGCGGAGCGTACGAATCCTATAACATCTCCGTCGACGTGGAGAACCCGGATGGGACCGGAGAACCCGAGTTCGAGAACTTCGGGGACTTAAATAGAAATCTGAATTACCCGACTATCGGCGTCACAGGCGGTGACGACGACATGCAGTGTGATCCATCGGATCGCCTCATGCAGTCGGTCAACCCGTGGGCCACTGTTGTCGACTGTACTCCTAACCCTGGAACTATCGGCTCTGTAGACACTTCTGGCCTCGACGCACAGCAGGTTAAGACTGATATTTATAGTTCTGCTACCGCTGTCAAGTCCAGTACTGAAAACTACCACACCACCCAAAACAATCATCTCCAGGACACCGCCACTAAAGCTAGGATTCTCGGGAAACAGGCTTATATTCGCGCTCTCAATAACGGAAGTTCAGAATCAGTTGCACGACTAGAGGCTAAGGACGCAGTTCAGGACTACTATGCCACAAAACAGAAAAATATCATTTCCCAATGGGAGACACAGGTAATTCACGGGAAAGGTCTGGCTTCTGTCGCCAAAAATGAAAGCGAAATCAGTGATAATTACGCGTCTCGGATCGCGGGTGAGTGGCAAGGTTCTCTCTCTCACCCCACTCCGGTCCCCGTTGGCTACGGTGACACAACAACGTCGATAACGCTGGCAAATGGAGAAACAATGTCTGTACTTGCCCTCGACGTGAGGGTATCCTACAAAACTCCAGTCTCCACTACGGAATGGGATAACAAGACGGTCGGACCCACAACAACCTCCTGGGTTATTGAACCCCAAGGCGATAGTGTCGTTGTAAAAGGTGCTGAAGTAAAGAGGCCAAATAGTGACTACAACAACCTCAGATACATAGATTTCGACACCTACGCAAATCTTTGGTCGGAAATTGAGAGTCAAAACACACAGATACAAAACGAGATGGATACTCTGGTCAATAACACCTACGACTCCTACCAGAGTGGAGATATTAATAATTCGGACCTATACGACCCCTACGTTAGCGCCAGTCGATCTCCCGGCGACGACTTCCAAACCTGGGTCGCCGGCCAGCTGGTCATGTCCGGCCAGGGAGTCCCCGATAACTTCTCGACTCTCGGCGCGTTCAACATCACCACCGAAAACGGGAATCAGTACACCGGAATCCTCACCAGCCCGGAGAACCCTCCGAGCGGGCAGTTCGAGGTGAACAGGACATACAACCCCGACAACATCAACGGTACCCAGTATGTCATTCTGAGCGAACGGTACGAAACACTTGAATCGAACTTCACGATTCACGAGATTCGGACGGTCAACAACCAGACTCGCCAGAACGTCACCATCGAGAAAACGACCTACGAGACCGCGAACGTCTCTGCCCTCAAGAAGGAGATCGAACGGCTCCAGGAGTTCCGCGCTGAACAGGAAGCTCGCGAGAACAACCTCGACGACGGTGCCGGTGGTGGAATCATCGGCTCCGGTGGCAACTCTGCGATGCTCCTGGTCCTGGCTGGTGCCGTGGTCGCTCTGATCTTGGCTGGAGGTGACTGATGCTCTACCGGCTCCTTCCCATCCGCCAGGTCGTCGTCTTCGGTGTCATCCTGATCGGATTGTACGCGATCGGCGTCGATCTCGTGACACCGGCGCTCGACTGGCTCGGCTCCCAGCTCAGTACCCACGCCCTGCCGTGGTGACCTAACCGCGTTTTCCACCCATGATTCGACGATTCGCACTCCTGTTGATAGTCGCCTGTAGCATCGCCCTCGTTCCCACCGTCGGAGCGCAAGAAACGACCTCGACCCCGACGCCGACAGCGAACGGGACCGCCAACGTGACCGCGCCGGCCCAGGCCCCGGCTGCCGAGCTGGTCGTCGACGACGATCTCGTCGTGACCGATTACCGCTACCAGGACGGTGAAATGGTTATTACCTTCTGGAGCAGCCAGTACAAGGCCGTCAACATCGCGCCCGCAGCTGGGCAATCCTCCGCTGGTACGGTGAGCTTCGAGGCCGCTGTCGTCGACGCTGATCGGAAAACAACCGTCCGTGTCGCCTCGCCCAGCGGCGTCACGCTCTGGACGGACAAGTCGATCGAGAACCAGCGGTTCCACTACCTCCGCAAACCGAGTACGTTCTTCGTCTCCGGTCCCTGGAGTGGGTCCGACGTTCGTGATGCTGGCCTCGGCGGCGCGATCGGTGTCGCCTTCGCCTGTCTGTACTACGCCGTCGCGGCGAAGATCGGCGCTGCTGAACGAGGTGAGCGCGTCGCATGACCGAGGACGGCCCGCCAGTCGACACCGACCTCGACCGCGATCGTGCCGAGTTGCACCAGCAGGCCGACGTTGGCCGTGATCACTCCCGACTCTACCGGCTGTTCGCGTGGCTCGCTGACAACGCGCTGCTCGTCGGTGGTGTACTCGGCTTAGTGATCTTCGCCGTGGCCGCTGTGATCGGCGTCGATATTCCCCGCAACGTCCGTATCATCGGCCTGAGTGGACTGATCAGTCTCGTCTTCCTCGGTCGGCCGACTGGCAAGAAAGTCCGCTCGATGCTGTGGGACCCGAATTACATCTGGATCGTCGACGTCGACGCTCGCGTCCTGGAGGGCGGCATCTTCCACATGCCTGCCCAGCGGTTCCAACAGTGGACAGTCACCGAGGGATCACTCGACTGGGTGAGTCCGAACCTCGCGTTCGGTAAACAGGTCGATCTCGTAGAACAGACCGTTGAAGGCACCTGGCGCGGTACCCTCTCCGATCGGGAGCTGATGCGTGCGATCCAGGCCGTCGAGGAATGTCGCGGCCAGCTCGAAGAGGATGCGAAGCGTGGCTTCGCGATCGAGTCCCAGGCGTTCACCATCGTCCGCAATGCTACCCGGAAGGCCGTGTTCCGAATCGTCGAGACCTTCGAGAACGGAACTCTCCCCGACGAAGGCGAGTCGATCACCGAGGAGATCGACGGCGCTGTCGAACGGTTCGGACTCGAACGACTCATTCGCCATGCAGAGACCGACGACTCGCCCGAGTCCGACGTGCCGGGTGTCTCGGTCAACATCGACCAGGCGACCGACGACGCGGTTGAGGAAGCGATCGAGGACGCCACGGAGGTCTCCGGCGATGACTGAAGCCGTCGAGATTGTCCTGGCGTTCACGCTCGCGATCGTCGTTTCTGCTGTCTGGCTGCACCTCTGGAGGCTTGGGTACGCATGAGCGAGAGCGTCGACGAGCACCTGCTTACGGCGGCGAAGCTCTACGAACAGGTCCGTGGCGAGATGGACGGCGACGACCGGCTGCTTCCGCACACCGGCGTCGTCGAGGACAGCCGCCACCGGACGGCGCTGTCGTTCGTCGAGACTGCCATGCGAGAAACTGACCGGTCACCGGCCGGTAGTTCGACGTTCGAGGGTACCCAACTCGGCGACGTACTCGCCTCGAAGTTCCTCACCGACACCGCGACCGAAGCCGTCGCCCAGGGCAACGGCTCGGTCATGTCCCACATCGTCGGCGTGACCGAGCAGGATCTCGACGCCTCCGCGCTGCGGCTCCCGATGATGCTCCTGGACGAGATCGAGAACAACGGCGCTCCGGCGTTCGTCACTGCTGCCGGGAACCCGAACACTGGCAAGACGAACACGGCCATCCTCCTGATCCAGCTCCGTGCGCTCGACCTCGACGACCTTCTCGTACTCTCGAACGTGCGTTCCTGGGACGCGACGGATATCGTCGTCACCTCGGCGCACGACCTCGCCGTGCAGCTGCTCGAACATCGTGACCAACCGAAGGCCATCCTGATCGACGAAGGATCGACGCACTTCGACGCTCGAACGAACCGGCGCGAGGTGGCCGAACAGTACACGCCACTGGCGAAGCGGTACGCGAAGCTCGGTGTCGACATGGAGGCCGTCGTTGTCCACACCGGCAAGGACCTCCATCCCGAGCGAAAGCGACTCTCGACGCTGGCGCTCTACAAGGCTGCGAAGAAATCAGGCGAGTTCTTCGAGACGTGGCCCGCTGACGCTGACGCGCCGACCGATCGGCTGTTCGGTGGGAGTCTCGAAGAGATCGAGAAGGCTGTTGGCTATGATCCCGACGACGCCGCGCCCTGGGCGTGGAATCTTCGAGCTGGACTGTTCGAGCAAGATGTCGAGTGGTCCCAGCTCCTCGATCTGCTTCGTGACAAGGGTCCCGATACGGACGGTGACCGATGAGTAGGCTGCGTTAGATCCTCTGGTTAGGCTGGTCAACTGGTCGAATCGGTCCTGTCCCTCGTTATGAAGGAATTCGCGGAGTGTATCCTGCTATTAATGTATCTAAAAGAAAGATATTACACATCTTCACTAACAAGATGTACCGGGACAAGAGAATGCGAATACTTGGTACTGTAATTCTTTCTTTAATATTCATTCTAGGATTTTGTATGATGAGTGTATCAACTTACAAGTTTTTTAATGGTGGAGTCAGTCTATTGTTGTTCTCTTTCGCAGTACTTGGATTTGGCCTCGTCTCGGTCCCTCTACTGTTATTTCTAAAAGAACAGGCAAATGTAACCGAAATAACCATTCGAGACAAAGAATATTCAATTGGCGCTCATTCTGGTGAACAAGACACTGATAATGAATTAGATAAAATAGAAAACATCCGTCCACTTCTTGAGGAAATATCAGAACACATCAGAATACAAGAACAAAAATATGAGGAAGTACAATATGACACCCATATCCAATTTGTGATGAATGAATTGAGCAGACAATTAGCAATTAATGAATACACACAGTCCGCAGGCGAAAGCCATGATCTGAGGGTTGTGCGATACCGTAATAATCGTGTCACAGCACATGCGGAAAAGGAATTGGATCTTCCGAAAGGGCTTGAGTTTCTGATACTATCAGATGACGATGAAAACTCAAATGTGAATGGTAGAATTGGTAAGGCTGAATTAGTCGAAAATAACAGTACTGACGGCGATCTTTTTGAATTTGAAGTCTTAGAGTGGAAAAGTGATGATCAGGACTGGCAGATTGATGCACAGTCAGATCTATCCCAGGGCCATGCTCGGATGAGAGTTATAAATCATGACGTGATAGATATGGATACAAGCAAACTCGAAATCGCCATCGAATGTCTTGAAAAAATGAAACGACAAAGTGAGGTCGAGTATGGAACCTAATGGTCTCGTTGCTGAAGTGATCGATAACTACAACATTGTTGTCAATATTGGATCAGATGATGGGGTTGAACCTGATCACCGATACGGTGTTTATACTGAAAGTGATCCAATTGAAGATCCAGAAACTGGTGAAAAACTCGGGAGAATTGAATATAAAATAATCAAGGTGAAGCCTGTAGACATACATCCAGATTACGCAATCATGACTACTGACGAGACTACTGGCGGTTTCACATTTACATCACAGTTGCAACAAAAGCCAAAAAAATTGGCAAAAGACCCAGAGTTTGAACCCGGACGAGATTACGTACAACAGGGAGACACTGTAAAATATATAACGACGGTCGAGGACGACGACTCATGATCAATATTATCTTATTATAACCCACCCCTCCACCCTCCCACCGGGTGAATCTCAGATCAGTATCCCCGTAGTACCCTATCAACTGTCGGTGTCGGTTGATGCTCCGCGTCCAGCTCCCCTCGCAGATACCGACGGCCCTCGCTCGTGATCTCGTAGGTGTCACTCCATAGCTGTGCCACGAACCCAGCGTACCAGAGCATCAGCAATCGCTCCTCAATATGTCCCGCAGAGATGTCGATACTCGCTTCCCGCTCGATCAGCTCTGGTGACGACATTCCCTCGGACCTCAGATACTCTAAGATCCGATCATCCTGCTGTTTCATCCAGAACGCGTTCTTCCTCATATCAGGAATTACTTTCAGAATGAGCCCCGTTCTCGTCACCCTGCTCGTCTAACTCCTGCTCGGGTGCGTCCTCATGCGTGTCGAGTTCCTCGTCGAGATAGGCTTCGCCTCGCTCGGTGATCGTATATACTCCATTTCCGACTGGTTTCAGTAGCCCATGATCTGCTAACTTCCGACATCGCTCTGCGATATATTGTCGAGAATATCGAATCGGCCCATTCTCTTTCATCTCTGTCGGAGAACCGTGTCCCTCTTCGCGAATGTACTCCAGGACTCGATCATCGACGATCGTCATCCACTTCCCTGATTTCCGCATTTTAGTTGTCCTATTGCGCTATACTACAGGCACGTTCAAATCAACAGTCCTGTTACTCTTTAAGCTACTTGTACTTCTTAAGCAGTGGTCGTAAACTATAACTTACGGCGACAGAATTAGTGCACCTGGGAGCCACCGAAGTATCAGATACTCCGTGCTTTCCCAGATCACGGCGGGACCGTGCTGATACACGGCCCCAGAAGGTGGTTCCGGTGGTCAGTGATGCACTCCGAAACCTGCGCGGGCCAGACAGCCCGCACGACCTACGTTGCCCCGTTCGCTCAAAAACGTGCTGTCTTGGAGGGTCCACAGTGACCCGATCGCCGTCCGATCTCGCACCGCGCGCTGCTCGCGAGCGGTTCCTCGATGAGTGTCGCATGGACTCGACCGACTCGACCATCCGCAGCTACGGGAACCGGCTCACCCCGTTCGTCGAGTGGTGCGAAGCTGAAGGGATCACCGAGGTCGGCGACCTCTCCGGCTGGCTCCTCGACGAGTACCGCCGGTCCCTTACTGAAGACGCTCCGGTCACGGTGAAGGGCAAGATGATGGCGGTGAAGCAGCTGGTCGGTTACCTCGAACGGATCGAGGCTGTCGAGGACGATCTCGAAGACAAGGTTCCGATTCCCTCGCTCTCAGCTGAGGACGAACGCAGTGAGGTGAAGCTCGCTCCCGACGACGCGGCGAAACTGATCGAGTACTATCGGAACTCGGTTGCCATGCGCGGGACGGCCCAGCACGCGATGCTCGAAGTGCTGTGGTTCACCGGCTGCCGGATGAGCGGTGTGATGGCGCTCGATCTCGACGACTACGACGAAGAGAAAGGAACTCTCCGATTCGTCAATCGCCCCCAGACTGGAACTCGTCTGAAGAACGGGAACGACGGCGAGCGGCCGGTCGCAGTTCCGCCCCAGGTCGTCGAGGTCTTGGACGAGTTCATCGCTCGGGAGCGTCCAGACAAGCGTGACGATCACGGCCGTCGCCCGCTGTTCTCGACGCGACAGGGACGCGCTTCTGATACGTCGGTTCGCTCCTGGTGCTACCTGGGAACCCAGCCATGTCTCTACACGTCCTGTCCCCACGGCCGCAACAGAGAGATCTGCAAGTACCGGAAGCGGACCCACGCGAGTCAGTGTCCTTCGTCCCGGTCACCACACCAGATCCGTACCGGCTCGATCACTTGGCAACTCAATTGCGGAATGCCGATCGAGGACGTGGCTGAGCGGGTCAACTCGGCCCCGTCGACGATCCGCCGGCACTACGATGTGGCGACCGGTGAGGAGAAGCTCGAAGAGCGCCGTCGCAACCACATTGGAAACCTCTCACTTTCCAAAGATGATTAAGCCCGAATCTGCCGTCTCAGGCCCTGAAACCTGCGATTTCGGCCGTGGTACTGATCCCTCCGACCCCATCTCGATCTTTAAATTTTCTAAAGGTAGCAGACATGTAGCGGCTATTTTCGGGTTTCTCAGAATACTCGATTTTCATACTCAAATTTCTGATAAGTCGGGGTGGTCAGTTCGAGGGTATCGAACGTTCCACAGAACGGACAGGTGTTGCTGACTCTTCGATATCGAGCATTCCACCCCCGTCGATCCGGATGATCTCAACCGAGCTACTCTCGGTTCTCTCCCCCGGTTCGGCGATCACGAACCGTCGAAACGAACGAACAGGACACGAGAGGCGACTCCGAAATCCGTGCCGCCGACGAGGGGCCAGAAGTCAACTCGGCCGCGGACGTTTTTACGACCGGGGGAACTACGACCCGTCGATGCCAGACACGATCGAGGTCTACACTGGTGACGTCGTGACCGTCGAACACGTCGAGACGCTGCCCGACGGCGGCGCTCGATTCGACCTCAGCACCGACGACGGGCGGACCTGGCGCGTGGACGTGACTCGGAACGGGGACAGCGAGATCGTCACGACGAAACGCGACGGCACCCTGGCCGACCTCGACACGCCGGAGTGGCTGGACGACGTCGTCGCCAGACTCAGTAGGGCCTAGCGAATCGTCGCGTCGGTGATCAATTGTAGCTCGTCGGCAGTCTCGTCGGTCAACTGTGCCTCGGTCACGCGCCAGGCCCAGTTGCCGTCGGCCGTCCCCGGCGTGTTGAACCGGGCCTCGCTCCCCAGCCCGAGGAGGTCCTGCATCGTCGTCATCGCGATCGTCGAGTCCGCGTTCCAGACCGCCTCGATGATGTCCCAGTGGACGTCCTCGCCGTCCGAGCCGAGATTGTAGTGGAGACAGTCGCGCTGGCGCTCGCCGAGGGACTCGTAATAGCCGACGATCGTATCGGTGTCGTGTGTCGACGTGTAGCCGACGCTGTTTTCGGGGAAATGCATCGGCTGGTACATGTTCCCCTCCTCGCACCAGTCGGCGTACTGAGGGACCCGCATCCCGGGGAAGTCGAACTGGGTGCGGAGGTCGTAGCTGCTGTGGTCGACGAAGCCCAGGTCTTCGGCGATGAACGGGAGGTTTCCGAACCGGTCGCGGACGGCCTCGAAGAACGCGGCACCCGGGCCGTCGAGCCAGCGGCCGTCGGCCGGGTCGTCGCTGTCGGCCGGGATCGCCCAGAACTCGTCGAACCCTTTGAAGTGGTCGATACGTGCGATGTCGACCATGTCGAACAGCCTGTCGAGCCGGCCCAGCCACCACTCGTAGCCAGTCGCGGCCAGGTGGTCCCAGTCGTAGACGGGATTGCCCCAGCGCTGGCCGGTGTCGCCGGCGTTGGGCGGGACTCCCGCAACGTCTTTCGGCCGGTGGTCGTCGTCGAGCCGGAACGCCTCGGGCGAGGCCCACACGTCCGCCGAGTCCAGGGCGACGTAGATCGGGAGATCGCCCACGAGATCGATCCCGCGATCGCTGGCGTAGGCCCGCAGGTCGCGCCACTGTTCGTCGAATACCCACTGACAGAACGCGCGGAACTCGATCTCGTCGGCCAGTTCCTCGCGGTAGGTCGCCAGGGTCTCCGGCTCTCGGGTCGTCACGTCGTCGGGCCACTCCGTCCAGAGAGCACCGTCGAACTCCCGTTTGAGTGCGCGAAACAACGCGTAGTCGGCGAGCCAGTCGGCCTCGCGCTCGCGGAACTCGGCGAGGGACTGACTGTCCGACCCTTCGGGCGCGTCCTGGAACGTCTCGAAGGCCTCCCGCAGGCAGTCGCGTTTGAACTGGGCGACGGCCTCGTAGTTCACTTCGTGGTCGTCGACACTCGATGGGGGGGTCGCTGTCCCGCTGTCGAGGTAGCCACGGTCGACCAACCACTCCAGGTCGACGAGCAGCGGGTTGCCGGCGAACCCGGAGAAGGTCTGGTACGGCGAGTGGCCGTGGATCGCGGCGGTCGGTCCGACCGGACAGATCTGCCAGAGCGACTGCCCGGCCCGGTCGAGAAAGTCTACGAACGAACGGGCACCAGCGCCGAGATCGCCGATACCGTGTGGGCTCGGGAGCGAACTGAGGTGCAGGAACACGCCGCTGCGGCGACTAAAACGCATACGCGACAGTTCACCGGGGAGGGATTTCAACCATCGGGTCGCTATCTGACCTTCGAGTGCTCGCCGACGAGCGCGCCCTGGAGGTCCACGTCCGCGACGATCGACTCCCGGTCGATCAGCGACCACTCGACGGCCGCGTCCTCGACAGTGGCGCCCGGGAACACGACACAGTCTTCGAGGATCGCGTTGGTGACGGTGGCGTCGGCCATCACGTGGACGTTGTCGCCGAGTTTGCTGTTGGTGACCGTCGCCGTGTCGGCCACGATCGATTCGTTTTCCAGCGCCCACTGGACGGCCTCGATGTAGGCGTCGGCCTCGCCCACGTCGTACCAGTAGCTGTCGAAGGTGAACGCGTTGACCGCGTCCCGCTCGGCGAGCCACTGCATCAGCCACCCCGGTTCGTCGGGGTTGTTGTCCTCGGCGAGGTAGTCGTCGAACAGCGGGAGCGTCTCACTGGGGAAGGCATAGCAGGCGATCGAACAGAGCGTACTCTTGGGGTTGTCCGGCTTCTCCTGGAAGCCGACGACCTGCGTTCCGTCGAGTTCCACCACGCCGTAGGAGGTCGCTCGCTCCTTCGAACCCACGTCGTAGGCGGCGAGACACGGCGTTCCGGCTTCCTCGAAGAAAGAGGCGAACTCGCCGATATCGAACCCCATGAGGTTGTCACCGGCGACGACCAGCATGTCGTCGTCGATGCCCTCACGCTCGATAAGCTGAGCCAGCGCCCCGACGACGCCGAACTTCGAATCCTCGTCGGCCGTGTCCTCGATTGAGAGCTGTGGCTTCTCGAAGTCGCTGTCCTCGATGTGACTCCGGAACTCGTCGGCGAAGTACTCGTTCGTAGATATGTACACGTCCGAGACACGGTCGTCGGCTTCGAGATCCGAGAGGATACCGTCGATAATGGTCTCGTCCCCGACAGGAAGTAGCATCTTCGGACGGTTCCGCGTGATCGGCCAGAGTCGAGTCGCGTACCCACCTGCTAGAACTATTGCGTCCATAGGGGGGTTCTCTCGGGGGGAGGGTATCTCTTTTTTCCTTCTAACATGATATGTGAGCGTGACACAGCTGTACGGTAGGCGAGTGATACTGGGGTCGCGTTCCGGGAAACAGTATAAGTATCCCTCCGTCAATCATGTAGGTGATGGCTACACAGGTCCTGATGCTGGCGTGGGGATTCCCGCCGAACGTGACCGGAGGGCTGGACACGGCGGTCGGGGAGTTGTTCGAGCGACTCACCACCAGAGACGACATCGACATCGAACTCGTGTTGCCAGCGGAGTACGCCCCCGATGGGTACGACAACATCCACGGCGTCCCGACCGGACAGGGAGACATCATCACCCGGATCGGCCGGCTCTCGGGGGAGTTCGTCGACCGGGCGGCCGATGCGGATATCGTCCACACGAACGACTGGTTCGGCTACAATCCGGGATCGCGGGCACAGTCGACACACGACGTCGAGTGGGTGACGACGTTTCACTCACTGTCCTCGGACCGTAACATGGAACCCCCGGACCGGGAGGTCCAGACCGAACAGCGGGTCGTCAACCGCGCCGACCATCTCGTCGCCGTCAGCGAGTACACTGCGGGGAAGGTCCGGCGGGAGTACGGCCGCGAGTCCACGGTCATCTACAACGGGTTCTCGTCGGTGGAAACCACCGGCCGTGATCTCAAATCCGAACTGGGGATCGACGGCGAGATGCTCTTTTTCCTCGGCCGGCACACGGACCAGAAGGGGATCTCGTATCTCCTCTATGCCCTCTCGAAGCTCCGTCGCGACGACCTGACGCTCGTGTTAGGTGGGTCCGGTCACCTCACCGCACAGCTCGAACGGTTCACCGATCTGCTCGGGATCGACGACCAGGTCGAGTTCGTGGGCTACCTGCCCGAGGAGGAACTGGGCGACTACTACGCCAGTGCGGATCTGTTCGTCTCGCCGTCGCTCTCGGAGCCGTTCGGCATCACCTTTACCGAGGCGCTCTCCGTCGGGACGCGCGTCGTCGCGAGTAACGCCGGCGCGGCGGAAGTACTCCCGGACGACTGCCTCATCGAGGTCGAACCGCAGTCGGACTCGATCGCCGACGGGATCGAGTACGCACTGACGCTAGAGACGCCCATCGAGTACGACGTCAGGACCTGGGACGAAGTGGCCGAAGACCACGCGACGTTGTACAAGAAGATCGCCGGAGCTGGCGATACCGATCCACAGGACGGCGAAGACGACGTCGAGAACTGATCAGCGAAGGATTCTGAGGTCCGTGACCGGTTCGGGATGGACGATGCGGAACCCGTCGGCCGTCGGTGACAGTCCGGTACGTTGGGGTCCCTCACCGCCCGACTGATAGGGGCTGTCGGAGCCGTCGGCGGACTGATACGGGCTGTCGGAGTCGTCGACTGATTGGTACGGGCTGTCCGACTCCGCAGACTGGTACGGACTGTCCGAGTGGGGCGTCCCGTCGCCGGCCGAGTCCGGTGGCCGCTCGAAGTCCTCGGGCGGGAGGTAGATCCGCTCGCCCGAGCGGGATTCGACGACGACAGCGGCGTCCCGGTCACCTGTCGCAGTGATGACTGTCCGGCCGTTGTCGATATCTACCTCGACCGAGATCGGGATCGACTGGCTTCCGGAGTCGGCCTCTGGATCGCTCATACCGGACCCTGACCGCGAACTCACTTATACTGTTTCCCCATCCGAGGGTTCAACAGTGGGGGACCGGCGATACTGCCGACGTATCTCCGTCCGGTTGTCAACACACACCATGAGACATATATCTCGTGGGCTGTTGTAGGCAGGAAGATGCGGTTGCGAACGGCACTCAACGACTACAAGCGTGGGGGAGACGCCGAGGCGTCGACGGGTGCGTTCTCCGGACACGGGGACCGACTCGTCCACGTCGCGCCATCGGGGAGCGTCCGTGACTACTCCAGTGCGATCTCCGGGCTGTACGGGATCGATCGCTCGCGGTTCGGCATCGAGACGCCGCGCCGGACGATCTGGCTGGACGAGGTAGAGACGGTCAGACAACACTACTACCGGGAGACGACGTTGATCGAGACGGAGTACGACGCCGGGGAGTTCACCGTCCACCAGTACGACCTGACGCTGGGCCGTGCCCATCTCACGCACGTGGAACTCCGTGGAGCAGTCCCACCGAACGCGTCGTTGCTCGCCTTTCTCACGTTGGCACCAGAGGGGCGAGAGACACAGGTCGGTCGGCTCGTCCACCCCGAGAAAGGCCCCGACGACGGGACCGTCGTCGAGGTGTTTCACCACGACGAACACGACTACGTCTCGGCCACGACAGGGCTGGCCAGCGTTCGCGGGCAAGTTCCCGAGACGTTCCCCGAACTGGTAGCCGACGACCCGGTCGGGTTTCCCCGGGAGAAGCCACGCGAGCGATACGAGGATACACATCTGAGTGGCGACGTGGTCGTCCAGGCACCGCTCGAACAGGAGGGGCGGGGGCTCCGAACCACGATCGTGACACAGCTCTCGGACCACGGGGATATCGACCGCGAGACGGCGATCCGCGATCTCCAGTCGTGTACGGAGCGGTTCCAGAGCGCCCGGGACATCAAAGCGGCCGCGCGGGACCGGACGGAGATCACTGTCCCGGAGGACATCGCCCGCGAACGCGTCGTCCAGAGCGATCTCAGGGCACTCGATCTCTTGCGAGCGCCCAGTGGCGGCCGGATCGCAGCACCGGAGTTCGATCCGTTCTACCGCAACTCGGGCGGATACGGCTACACGTGGTTCCGAGACGACGCACGTATCGCTCAGTCGCTGCTGACTGCGACCGCCGAGTTGGGGTTGACTGTCGACGACGAACTCGTCGAGAGCGCGCAGTTGTACTGTCGAACACAGTTGTCCGACGGCACCTGGCCCCACCGTGTCTGGGCGCGCGACGGATCGCTAGCACCCGGCTGGGCGCACGCACACGTCGAGGGCGACGACGACTCCCTGGAGTACCAGGCCGACCAGACGGCGACGGTAGCCGCGTTCCTGGCGGCGCTACTCCGGGAACGGCGGGACCTGCTCTCCCCCGAGACCGCCAGCGAGATCCGGGAGACCATCGAAGCAGCGGTGGGGGCGATGGAGCGGCATCTCGACGACGGCGGCCTCCCCGGTCCGTGTCAGAATCTCTGGGAGGACATGGTCGGCCAGTTCACCCACACGGCGGCGACGTACCTCGAAGCGTTCGCGACTGTCGCGGGCGCACCGGTCGCCGACGACCTCCGCGAGCGAGCGCGCAGTGGCGCAGCGGCAGTCGCGGACGGACTCGATCGACTCTGGGAGGACGCGACCCGGACGTACGCGCTTCGGCTGACCGACGGGGGACTGGACCTGCGGCTCGACGCCGCGACGTTCGCGCTCGTCGATGCGTTCGCCGCGTACACGGCGCTCGACGGTGTCGAGATGGACGCCGAGACGGCCGAGCGGCTCACCGACCACGTCGGCGCGTGTCTCGACGAACTCTACCGGAACCCGGCCGGCGAGCCGGTAGCCGGGTTGATCCGGTACGAGGGGGACACCTGGCGGACCGACGGCCAGGACGGCGAGAAGATCTGGGGGTTGACGACGGCGATGGGCGCCGCCGCGGCCGCGCGACTCGGTGCGGTGCTGGAAGCGAACGGTCGCGACGGGACGGCGTTCTTCGAGCGTGCCGCCGGACTCTACGGACTGCTCGAACACGACGGGCCGCTGGTGACGGATCTGGGATACCTGCCCGAACAGCTCTACGACGACGGGCGGGCCGACAGCGGGACGCCGCTGGGGTTCGCACACGGCTATCGGTTGCAGGCGACTGCGATCCTCGCGGCCCACGATGCGCTGCCCAGCGCCGCGCCCTCGCCCTCCGGGCCGCCGGACAGACCCCGCTGGACGACCGGCGAGAAATTCGGGGTCGGAACCGTCGCCGACCACCGGACTGCGGACCCCTCTCGGGTCTGGTTCACGCTCACTGCCGGTGCGCTGACGGAAGTCCGGTTCCCGCGGGTGGACCTGATGAACCTCCGGACAGTTGATTTCATCGTCTCCTGTCGGACGGACGACTACACGGTCAGGACCCACGTCGAGGGGGCCGGCCGGGCCGACGGGTCCGTCGAGCGGCGGGTCGAGCCGACGGCGGCGGACGCGCTCTGTTTCCGCCACGTCGTCACCGAAACCGGCGACGGACAGGGCCACGAGTGGCGGCTCACGGTCGAATACGTCGCCGATCCCGACCACGACGCGGTCGTCGCCGACGTCGAGTTCGAGGCACGGGACGGGAACCAGTACGACCTGTTCGCGGCAGCCGACGTGGCACTGGCAAACAGCGGGACGCAGGACCGCGGCCTCCGACTGGGCCAGCCCGGTCGGTACCACCTCGCAGCGAGGGACGCGAGCGCCTACACCGGGTCCTCAACCGAGCCACGGTTGGTCGACGAGGACGGGGAGGGATACTCGGTCGCCCTCGCGATGGTCGCGGCCGACCGCTTCGACTGGGCGACCGTCGGCACCAGCGGGAGCCGACCGATCAGCGAACTGTTCGCGGACGGCAGACGGCCCGAGCCCAGAGAGTCGATATCGAACGAGAGCGTCGTCCTCGTCGGGCAACTGGGAGCCGGCGAGCGCCTCTCGGAGACGCTGGCGCTTGGCTTCGCCCGACAGGCCGACACTGCCGCGGCATTGGGGGAGGCCGAAGGCGCACTGGCGACCGGGTACGACGCTGTCAGGGACGGGTACGTGGAGTCCTGGCAGTCGTTCCTCGAAGACCGTCCGCTTCCGGAGTCGGTGGCCGGCGACCCCGAACTGGCGGCCCAGTACCGGACCGCACTGATGACGCTGCTCGCCGTCGAGGACAAGACGTTCCTGGGTGGCTCGATCGCGTCGCCGTCGGTCCCGTGGGGCGAGGCCGTCACGGCCGAGGAGCCCAAGGGGTACGGCTACAACTTCGTCTGGGCGCGGGACCTCTATCAGGTGTTTACCGCGTTCGAACTCGTCGACGACCTGGACACCGCCGTCACCCAACTGGAGTACATCTATCGGTACCAGCAGGACGAGAACGGCTTCATCCCGCAGAACACGTACCTCAACGGGAACACCCGCTGGGGCGGCGAACAGATGGACAACATCTCGCTCCCGCAGGTGATGGCGGCCCGTCTGCTGGAACGGGGATACGGGTTCGCGGACGTCGGGTACGACTACGAGCACGTCCGCCGGTCGGCCGACTACGTGGTCCGCAACGGCCCCGCGACGGGCCAGGAGCGCTGGGAAGAGGAGTCGGGCTACTCGCCGTCGACCATCGCCGCCGAGATCGCCGGGCTAGCCTGCGCAGCACAGATCGCTCTGGAAACAGACCGGGACGCCGACGCGCTGGTGTGGCTCTCGCTTGCGGACCGCTGGGCAAACATGGTCGAGAACTGGACGGCGACACACACCGGAACGGACAGGCATACCCGAACGCCGTATTTCGTCCGGATCACCCGTGACGGCAACCCGGAGACGGGCTTCCGACGGCGGCTGGCCAACGGCGGCCCACAACTGGACGAACGGGATATCATCGACGCCGGGTTCCTCGAACTGGTGCGATTGGGGGTCGTCCCGTGGGACGACGAGACGGTCCGGAACTCGGTCGCCGAGGTCGACGACACGATCCGCGTCGATCTCCCCGCCGGGGCGGCCTTCTACCGGTACAACGGCGACAGCTACGGCGAACGCGACCGCGAGAACAGCGGCGCACCGTGGGCCATCGAGAACAGCGGGAAGGGCCGGCTCTGGCCGTTGTTGACCGGCGAGCGCGGCGAGTACGAGTTGCTGGCCGACACCGACGAGGACGCCCTGGAACCGACCGAACTCCTCCGGACGATGCAGCGGTTCGCGAACTCCGGACGGATGATCGCGGAACAGGTCTGGGACAGGGAGTACAGCACGGAGTACGACTGGGAGTACGGCGAAGGGACGGGATCGGCAACGCCGCTCGCCTGGGCGATGGCACAGTTCATCAGGCTCGCCCACGGGATCGACGAGGGACGACCTGCGGAAACACCGGCGTTCGTCCGTGAGCGCTACAGCGAGGCTGGACGCCACGATCCGGACCGAAGCCCGGGGCTCCGGGTCGATACCAGTTTCGAGGGGAACCAGGTCGTCGTCACCGTCGAGACCACTGCTGCGGTCGTCGCGATCAAGACGCCGACAGACACCGCGCTGGTCGAACCCGACGACGGGGCGTTCGAGGAGCGGTTGGCGATCCAGTACGGAGAGAACGATATCCTGGTGGCCGCTGCGGCCGAGCGCGACATCGAGTCCGCTGGAACGACCGTCAGGCGGCTCACAGTGTGACCGTCACCCCCTGGGATCGGCCCTCACCAGTAAGGGGGGCGAGTGAGGCTCCCCGCCGTTGTCAGAGACGGTATGGAACTGACGCAAGCACGGTCCGAGGTGGTCGCCGATCAGGGGGAGAACACGCTGCATCTCGTCCTCCGGGGACGGCCGACCCCCGAGGAGGCCACCCGGCTCGCCGTCGAAGCGGTCACCTCGGCACGACATCTCGATACGGGATTCACGCTCGTCACGGATACCTCCGCCCTCGGTGACCGATCAAACGACGTCGTCGAGCCGTTCGTCCGGGCCCGAGACCAGCTCCGTGAGATGGCGTGTGGGCGGATGGTCAGTGTCGTCGCGGGCGAGTCAGCCGAGGACCCGACCCGGGGCGACCACCGAGTCGAGACGACGACCTCGCTCGCAACGACAGCGGGAACGCGGGTTCCGGTAACTGACTGACCGGTCGGGGAAAGATTGAAGTCGATTCGTGTTATACGCTAACATGGAGCGCACGACTCCCGGCGGGAACCACCGTCGTATTATTCCGGGATTGGCACCGACGGCCAACCGATGCAGCGGGGGACGGCCACCCCGCTGACTACTTCACCCTTATATTGACTCGTCCAGTAGCAGTGCGTAGCGTCCATGACCGCGTTGCGCGCTGTCGTCCGGTTCGGCGAACACCAGCCACTCGGTGACGGAGTCGTCCCGGTGGTAGAGGCCCACCTCTACGGGGACGGGTTGGCCAGGTTCGTCGCCTTCCGGGTCACCGACGGGCCGGAACTCGAACGGGTTCCGGGCGCGTACGCGGCGGATTTCGACGCCGACCCCGCCTATCCGGTGACGGATCTGCTCCTCGCGTTCCCCGAGGCCCGTGGACTCTCCTCGGTCGGACAGCGCCTCGATACCCTCTCGACGAAGGCCGAAGCCAACTACGGGCAGTCCTTCGAGGCGATGGTGTTGACGACCGACGTCGAGTGGGGAAGCGACGGCTACGGGCGGCTCTTCGAGGGACGGAGCCAACTGGAGGCACACCCGTTCGACGGCGTCGCAGCCGTGACGCTCTTGCCGGGCGTGAGCGAGCGCCGGCGGGAGGGACTCCGTGCGAACCTCGACCGACTCGACGGCACCACGGCGGTCTACACAGCCGACAGTGACTGACAACGATACCGACTTGGCGAGCGACCACGCATGGGCAGACATGGACGGGCAGCGACTGCCCGGGACGAGCCGACGCGAGCGGGTCGTCGCCCACGTCGACATGGACTGTTTCTATGCGGCCTGCGAGCGGCGGCGCGAACCGGCGCTCCGCGGCGAGCCACTGGTCGTCGGGATGGGCTACGAACCCGACGAGTCACACGGTGCAGTGGCGACGGCCAGCTACGAGGCCCGGGAGTACGGCGTCGAGTCGGCCATGCCCATCTCCGAGGCGCTGGACCTGCTCCCCCGGAACGTCGAGGCCGCGGACGACCCCGAGTTGGACGTCTCCGACGCCGGCTTCTACCGCCCGGTCGACCTGGACTACTACGAGCGCGTCGCCGGGGAGGTGAAGACGATCCTCCAGGAGACCGCCGAGACCGTCCGTGAAGTGAGCATCGACGAAGCCTACCTTGACGTCACCGACGTGGTCGAGTGGGACGGCGCACGGGAGTGGGCGGCCACGCTCAAAGACCGGATCGAGGCGTCGGTCGGGGTGGTCGCAAGCGTCGGGCTGGCACCGACGATGAGCGCGGCGAAAGTCGCCAGCGACTACGACAAACCGGACGGGCTGGTCGTCGTCGAACCCGGCGAAATCCGGGAGTTTTTCGCGCCGCTGCCCGTCGAAGAGGTCCACGGCGTCGGTCCGGTGACTGCCAGGGAACTCGCGAGTATGCGGATCGAGACAGCGGGCGAGTTGGCCGACGCCGATCCGGAACTGCTCGCGGGCGCGTTCGGCGAGCGCGGCCGGGAGATCCGCCGGTTCGCCCGCGGCGAGGACGACCGCGACGTGACCCCGAAAGGGGACCCAAAGAGTCTCTCGCGGGAGTCCGCGTTCACCGAGGCGACGGACGACGGCGAGACGGTTCGACGCCGCGTCCGGACGCTCGCCGAGGCCGTCGCGGACCGCGCACAGCGCCAGGAAGCCAGATATCAGACGATCGGGATCAAGGTCGTCACCCCGCCGTTCGAGCGCAACACGCGCGCCCGTTCGTTACCCGGACCCGTCGAAGACCCGGAACTCGTCGAATCGGTCGCGCTGGATCTCCTCGAAGAGTTCGCCGAGACCGAGATCCGAAAGGTCGGCGTTCGGGTCTCCAACCTGGACTTCTCTGCCGGCCAGCAGGCCAGTCTCGACGGGTTCGAGTCCGCCGGCGAGGAGAGCGCGGAACCGACCGATAGTCCGGGGACGGATGGACAGACACATCTCGGTACGTTCGACGGATCGACTGCGGCCGATGGCCCGACCCGACTCGATACGATGAACGGCCAGACCACGCTCGACGAGTTCCGCTGAGTCAGTCCACGCCGTGTTCCAGGTTCTCTAGGAGTTTCCCGACGAACAACCCCGCCCGTGGCGAGAGCGAGTCCTCCGGCGGGACCGTCGTCGGGTGAGCCGCGAGCGTCCGGACGAACTGCTCGCCGTGAGTCATCGCCCGGAGCATGTCGACCACGTCGACGGTCAACCCCTCGTCGGAGGTGTCGACCTCGGGGAACTGCTCCCTGTAGGCGTCGGTGTACTCGATCGTCCAGGCAGGCCCACCGACGGCTTCGACGATGGCCTCCAGCGGGCCGATCTCGATCCGCCCCTCGGCGGTCCCGACGTAGACGGTCCCGTCCTGGACGACTGTCTCGTACCGTGCCATCACTCACCAGACCACATGGGGGTTCGGTTCCCACGGCATTAGGGATTTCCCGGATCAGTGGCGTCAACGGACGACAGACGCCTGTCTGACGGATAGTTATGGGCTGTGGGTGTCTTCGACACAGTACGAATGGCAGAGACCGAACAGATAACCGTCGCCGATACGAGCGACGGCGTCGGCGGGAACACCGATCCCGGTCGCCCGGTGAACCTCCCGGTGGTGGAACTGCTCACCGGTCGCGGGTTCATCACCGGCAAGAGCGGGAGCGGGAAGAGCAACTCCGCGAGCGTCATCGCGGAGAAACTGCTCGACAACGGGTTCGGGTTGCTCATCGTCGACATCGACGGGGAGTACTACGGGCTCAAAGAGGAGTACGAGATCCTCCACGTCGGCGGCGACGAGGAGTGTGACATCCAGGTCACCGAGGATCACGCGGGCAAGATCGCGTCGCTCGCACTGGAACAGAACGTCCCGATCATCCTGGACATCTCGTCGTTTCTCGACGAGGAAGCGGCCGAGACGCTGCTGACGGAAGTCGCCAAGCAACTGTTCGCCAAGGCGAAAAAGCAGAAACAGCCGTTCCTGATGCTCGTCGAGGAGTGCCACGAGTGGATGCCCGAGAAGGGGTCGATGGGCGAAGTCGGGAAGATGCTCATCAAGATCGGCAAACGCGGCCGGAAACACGGGCTGGGGATCGTCGGCATCAGCCAGCGGCCGGCCGACGTCAAGAAAGACTACATCACCCAGTGTGACTGGCTCGTCTGGCACCGGCTGACCTGGAACAACGACACCAAGGTCGTCGGGCGGATCCTCGATTCCACATACGCCGATGCCGTCGAGGATCTCGCCGACGGGGAAGCGTTCCTGATGACGGATTGGGCCGAAGCCGTCCACCGGGTCCAGTTTCGCCGCAAGCAGACCTTCGACGCGGGCGCGACGCCGGGCCTCGACGACTTCGAGCGCCCGGAACTGAAGTCCGTCAGCGAGGATCTCGTCTCGGAACTGGAGACGATCAGCGAGGAGCAACAGGCCACCGAGAACCGCATCCAGGAACTACGGGAGGAACTCGACGAGAAGAACTCACGGATCGCGGAACTGGAACGGGAACTCCAGGACGCACGGGACCTCTCGCGGATGGCCGAACAGTTCACCGAGGCACTGGTCGACCACGTCGACGATTACAACCCCGGACGGACCGCGAAAGAAGAGGAACGGAGACGCCAGGACCGGTTCACTGATGCCGCCGACGGACAGAACGCCGGGGACGACGCGGCTGCCGAGAACGAGACACCGGAGACCCCCTCCGGCGGCGGTTTCGGCGACGCGTTCGGCGACTTCGTACCCGAGGAAGGGATGGACAGCCCGCCGACCGCCGACGCTAACGGCGAATCCGCCGGAGCGGACGCGGTGTCAGCCAACGGCCACGGGGACGGCGACGACGCCGAGTCCGCCTTCGCCGCGGCGATGGCGTCGGTTGGCAGCGGGTCCTCGGGAGCCAGCGAGCAGGCTGACGCCGGCGGTGCGACCGCCCAGAGTGGGACCACGGCTCCGGCCGGCGACGCGGCCGCACCGATCGATCCGATCGACGGCTCGGTCCCGGAGGCTGTCGCGGATCTCGCTGCCGACATCGCCGATCTGGAGGGGAAGACGCGGCAGATGCTTTCCTTCTACGTCGAACAAGGTCCCGGGACGCCGTTGAACGCACACTTCTCGGCCGGTGGCTCGGGGGACCGAACTGCAGCCTACGCCCGGAACCGAACCCTCAGGCTTCGCGGACTCGTCGAACACGTCGGGCGTGGCTCTTACGACGTGCGACTGGACCAGCTCCTCGACGAGGAGACGGCGACGGATCTCCCCGCCGAACAGCGCAAGGAGTACGCCGACAGACTCGAAGGACAGATCGTCGACACCGAGGAGTAGGTTCAGACCAGCGGTTCGACGAGGTCTTCGAGTGCGGCCCGCGGGTCGTCCGCCTTCGCGACGCCGCTCGCCAGCAGGACCCCGGACGCGCCGAGGTCACTCGCCGAGACGAGGTCCTCGCCGGTGGAGATTCCTGCGCCACACAGCACGTCCACGTCACCGTCGACCCGAGCGGCCGCGTCGACAGCGCGGGTGACGATGTCGGGGTCGGCCTTGCTGACCGGCGTCCCAGTCCCGATGAGTTCCGGCGGTTCGACGGCGACGGCGTCCGGGCCGAGCGCGGCCGCGGCACCGATCTGTGCCGGGTTGTTCGCACAGACGATCGTCTCCAGCCCGACTCGGTCGGCAGCGTCCAGGGAGCCGTCGATGTCTGCCAGTTTGAGCCGGTTCTCCGAGTGGTTAAGCAGGGTCCCGACGGCACCGGCGTCGGCGACGGCCTCGGCCAGCGTGCTGCCGGTGTGGCTGCCGTGTTCGACCGGGCTGACGTGCTGTGCCCACGTCTCGACGCCCGTCTCGGCGACGGACTCGATGTGTGCCGCCTGGGGTGCAACGGCGACGCGGACACCAGCGTCGTCGCTGACATCCGCTGCTGCAGTCGCGACCTCGATCGGATCACACGGGTACGCCTTCAGATTGACGAGAACGAACATACGACTACCACCTCACCCGACGGGCAAATAGATTGTGCGGGTCCCGGTACCACACGAAAGCTGGGGGTATTAAGACGGATTACGCCCTCATCGACAACTGAACCGTGAACCGTGGCGCTGGGGGAACACAGACGGTCCTGATCGTCGAAGACGAACAGCATCTCGCCGACCTCTACACCGACTATCTCGCGACAGCGGAGTACGACGTGGTGACCGCTTACGGTGGCGAAGAGGCGATCGAACTCCTCGACCGCGAGCCGGATATCGTGCTCTTGGACCGACGGATGCCCGTCGTCTCCGGCAACGAGGTCCTGGCCGAGATCGAAGAGAGTAGCGTGGACTGCCAGATCGCGATGGTCACGGCGGTGAACCCGGACTTCGAGATCATCGAGATGGGCGTCGACGACTACATCGTGAAGCCGGTCACGCGCGACGAGTTGGTCGAGGTGGTCGAGCGCCTGGAGAAGATCGCGGATTACAACGACCAGCTCCGACGGCTGACGACGAAGAAACTCAAACGGAACGTCCTCCAACTGGAGAAGACCGAATCGGAACTCCGTGAGAGCGACCAGTACAACCGACTCCAATCGGATATCGACGAGATCGAAACGAGCGTGGATGCACTCGCCGACGAACTCGACGTCGAGGAAGAAGACCTCAGACTCTAGTCTTTGCGTTCGACCATGTCCCCGAGGGTGTAGCTCCCCTGGCTCTCGCCACTCGACCACTCGTTCTCCTCACTGCTTCCCCCCTCGCTCAGTGAGATTCCCAGTTCGCGTTCGAGTTTCGTCTGGATCTCGTCGGTCGGGAGCGTATCCCCGCGTTCGAGTTTCCGGATGAGACTCGCCTTCTCGTTGAGCTTCCGTGCGAGGTCCTCCTGGCTCATCCCGTCGGATTCACGGGCGTTCCGGATCCGCTGGTCGTAGTCCTGGGCCACCTCGTCCATCTCGTCGAACATGTCACGGCGACGGCCACCGCCGGAACTGGACGAGTTCGCACTCGAAGCGGTCGAGGACGAACTGTCCGACCCACTGGAGGACGTCGAGTACTTCGTCGACGTCGTGGAGGAATCCTCGGTCGTGACCTCCGTGCCGAAGTCGGTACACTCGTCGCAGACGTCGAGTTCAGCACCCTCGATCTTGACGCGGTTCGGAGACGAGACCTCCTTGCCGCACATCTCGCACTGGACCATACTGCCGGGTTGGAGAGGGGAGTGTATAAATGGTGTGCCGGCGATCGTGTCAGTCCAACGCCCGCATCGAGTGATAGAACCGCTGGACAGCGGTGAGATGCCCGACCAGTGCGAAGACCACGAGGAGCCAGCCGACGAGCGAGAGGCCAGCGGGCCGGGCCTGGACGAACGCGGCGATGCCGGTGACGACACCGACGAGCGCTAGCCGGTCGGCCCGGCCGAGCACCCCACCGTAGACACGGTCCAGTCCGACAGCCTGGGCCTGTGTCCCGAGATACGAGGTCATCAGGACGCCGGTGACGGCCGCGATACCGAGCGCCCACCGGTCGATTCCGGCGGCCAGGCCGACGATGATCGCGATGTCGGCGTAGCGGTCCAGGACGTGATCGAGCAGATCACCGCCCGAGGAGGCCACGTCGAGTTCCCGGGCGAGAGCGCCGTCGACGAGGTCCAGCCAGCCGTTCGCGAAGACCAGTACAGCCCCGAGCAGGTACAACAGGGGGTCCCGCGTCGCCACGCCGTAGACGCCGCCTGCAGCCACCGCCAGCAGGAAGGCGATGACACTCACGCCGTTGGGCGAGAGGCCGGTCATCCGGGCGGCGCTGACGAACGGCCCCAGTGCGCGGTCGGCGAGGGGTCTGAACCGGTCCAGGGTCATAGCCAGTCGACGTACGAGACGGTTCCCGCACTCGGTTCGCGCTCGCCCTCGATCACGGACTCGATGGCCGCCGCCACCTCGTCGGGGTCGCTGTCGGTCGTGACGACCTCGTAGACGGCATCGGTCCCATGACGGTCGACGGCTTCCGAGAGGATCACGTCCAGGGCCTCCGACTCGGCATTCTCGGCGGCCTTGGCCTCCTCGTCGCCGCGGCTGCGCAGCCGGTCCGCGACGGTCTCGGGGTGGGCTCGGAGGACGACCACACGGTCGGCGTCGAAGTGGTGTGCCAGGTGAGACTCGAAGACGACGTCCTCGTGACCGTCGAGCCAGTCGGCCACCGCGTCGAGGTCGGCGACGAGACTCCCGCGTTCCTCGTCGACGCCGGTCGAGAACCCCTCGGAGGTGACGACGTCGTTGAGATGGACTACGTCGAGATCGGTGTCGAGTCGCTCGGTCGCCGTCGTCTTGCCCGTCCCCGGTGTCCCGGTCACAGCGACTCTCACGCCTCTGTCACCTCGACGATCCCGTTGAGTGTGTCGACGGCCCGGCGCGTGTCCTCGCGGGTCCCACAGGTGATCCGAACGCAGTCGGGGAGGCCAAACGAGGAGCAATCCCGCAGGATGACCCCTTGTTCCTGTGCGGCGTCGGTGACAGCCTCGGCGTCCCCGACTTCGGCGAGGACGAAGTTCCCCGCGCTCTTCCAGGTGTCCGCGGCGAGTTCGTCGTAGATGTACTCCCGGGCCCACGCGGCCGTCTCGACGGATTTGCGAACGTGTTCGTCGTCGTCCATCGCCGCCAGGGCGGCCCGGCAGGCGAGTTCACTCGCCGAGAAGGGCGTGTTGATCCGGGCGTAGGCGTCGGCCCAGGTCTCGGGAACGATCGCGTAGCCGATCCGGACACCGGCGAGGCCGTAGGCTTTCGAGAACGTCCTGAGGATCGCGATGTCGTCGCGGTCAGCCAGCAACGACCGTTTGCTCGGCCGGTCGGAGAACTCGCCGTAGGCCTCGTCGACGACGACGAGTGTCTGCTCGTCAGTGTCCTCGGCGATCTCCCGGACTGCGTCGGTCGAGAACTCCGCACCGGTCGGGTTGTGTGGGCTCGTGAGGTAGACGATCCGCTCGCCGTCGTAGTCCTCCAGGACTGTCTCGGCCGTCTGCGCGAAGTCGTCGGCCTTCGAGAGACTATACTCGGCGACGGTCCCGTGATGATAGCGAGCGCTCATCGGGTAGTACGCGAACCCGGGGTTGGGGACCAGCACACGTTGCCCCGGGTCCAGCATCGCCCGGGCGAGACAGTCCAGCGCCCCGTCACCGCCGTTCCCGAGCCAGACCTGCTCGGTCTCACAGTCCCAATGATCGGCGATCCTCGCCACGAGGTCGGCGTGAGAGGCTTTCGGGTACGAATGCATCCCCTCTGCCGAGCTCCGGATCGCGTCGACTGCTGCCGGGCTCGGCCCGAACATGTTCTCGTTGGAGGCGAGTTTCACGAGGTCGCCGGGATCGATCCCGAGTTCCCGGGCGACTTCTTCGATACCCCGGCCCGCCCGATAGACCGTGTGCGACGAGAGATCGCGTGGCTCCATGGATGTGCCAAGCGGGTGGGGCGGCTTAAGAGTGACCACCTGTTCCGGGCGCTGGAACGGCCGGTCTACCCGAGGATCGAGAACGTGTGTTCGCGCTCGGCGTCACAACTCGGGCAGGTGTGGCGGTAGACGATCTTCCCGCCGTTGGTCCGGCTCTCCCAGTTGCCGGCCTCGTCGACGAAGCCACACTCCGGACACTTCTTTCTCGTTCCCTCGTAGCGGCTCTGGATGCGTGCCAGCGGCGACGCACCGCCCTTGCGGTTTGTTGCCATAGAACATAGTTCTTCGTAGCGGTAAATAAATCTTCACCTCGTCGAAACCAGCCTGGAACGACACTCACTCGGGCGGTCCGTCCCACTGCTCGCCGTCGTCCCGTGGTTCGTACCCGATCGTCTCCCGGGCGTGGTCGAGATCGTCGAGCCACCGCCGCTCGTTGCCACTGACGCCGTAGAAGTGGTCCCACTCGACGGAGTCGTCGTCGAGGCAACACGCGACCATCTGTGCCAGATCGCGCCGGGACTGCCAGAGCCCCTTCATGCGTGCGACCCACTTCTCGTAGGCATCACTTCCCCGTTCCCAGCGACCCTCGTCGACGCCGTATTCGGCGTCGCCGTAGGGATGGTCGTACTCCGGGTTCCGGATCGTCCCGAGACGGAGACCGTAGACCCTGATCCCGTGGGCTTCGGCGGCGAGACGACCGAGATCCTCCCCGTAGCTCTTCGTGAGCCCGTACGGGGAATCGGGCCGGTGTGGTTCCTCGTGGCCGGCGACGATGCCACGGTCGTGGTAGACCTCGGGAGCGTTCTTGGCCTCGACCATCCCGACGGCGTGGTTCGAGGAGGCGAAGAGGATGCTGTCCAAGCCGGCGTCGATCGCCGCCTCGTAGACGTTGTGGAGCGCTTCGAGGTTCTCGGCCTGTGCCGTGTTCCAGGTCAGCGCTCGGGAATCGGGGCCGCCCGTGCCCGGAATCAACGCCAGATGGACGACAGCGTCCTGCCCCTCGAAGTGGGGGCGGATCTCGTCGTACTCCCGGATGTCGGCCACGACCGTCTCGTGGGGGCTGGGCACGTCCTCGATATCTAGAAGAGTGAACGTGTACCGATCGTCGTCACCGAGATGGTCGGTGATCGCCGTCCCGACGGTTCCGTGTGCGCCAGTAACGAGAACGTCCATACACTATCGGGGGGACGGCTTGTGGTTATCCCTTTCCCCGTCGTCACTCGATCGGGAGCGCCTCGATGTCGATCTCGAACTGGAGCGTCCCGTCGACGACCTCGCGATCGACCGGAACCCGCTTGCCGGTCAGTTCGTCGACTTCGTCCGGTGCCAGCCCGTAGGCGTCCAGAAACCGCTTGAGGTCGCAGTTAGCGCCCCAGACCGGCGGGCGTTTGAAACACTGCTCCAGGGAGGCACCGCCGGGCAGTTCCATGTGGAGACAGACCTCGTGTCCTTCCTCGGTCACGTCCGTGATCTCGACCGTATCGAGGTTCCCGTTCGTCCGAACACGGGAGAGCGCATCGGCCGTGTTGTCGATGTCGCCTGGCATATCTGTTCGTGGTAGCGCCGGCGGTGAAAGCTTTTCACATACCGGGACGGTGGAACGACACCGCGACGGTCGACAGCTTCGGGGACGGTCCCGGCCGTCAGGCGGGCGAAAGCAGGACGTTCAAGACGGTCCCGTCCGACCACCGTCCATGAGCATCGTCGATGCCGCGATCTTCGGAACCCACCTCGTGTTCGCGGGGCTCTGGTCGGGGAGTGTCCTGTTTACTGTTTACGCCGTGTTACCGGTCGCGATGGACGGCGACGCCCGGGTACGGGCACTCGAACCCGTCGTGGGGAAACTCAAGATCGTCTCGCGGACGAGCGCGCTAATACTGTTGTTGACCGGCGGTCACATGGCCGCGACCCGATACACGGCGGCGTCACTGACCGGGAGCGGTCGGGGACATCTCGTCCTGACGATGGTCGCGCTGTGGTTCCTGCTGGCCGGCCTCGTCGAGGTCGGCGCGTCGAAACTCTCCGACGGGTTCGAACAGAAGAAGGTCGGAGAACCGGCCCGCGAGGCCCGGCCGTTCCTGCTCGGGGCCGCCGTCGTCGCTGTCCTCCTGTTGCTCGACGCCGGCGCCATCCTCGGGCTGTACTACTAGAGACGCTCGTCGACGTGGTCGGCACATTTCAGCGCCAGCGCACCGATCGTGAGCGTCGGGTTCAGCGATCCCGCAGTCACGAACACCGACGAGGAGGCGATCGAGAGGTTCGCCAGATCGTGGGTCCGCAGCGTCGGCGTGACGACGCTCTCGGCGGGATCGGTCCCCATCCGGGTGGTCCCCATGTGGTGGTAGGCGGGACCGGTCGCGTCCGGCCCGATGGTGCCGCCGATCTCCGCGCCGAGTTCCGTCAGGATCGCCCGCTGGATCTCGTTGGCCCGCCTGAGCGAGCGCTCGACCCGGGGACCGAGTGACCACTGGATGTCGGGGACCGGGTTGCCGTGGTCGTCGGTCTGTGAGGTGTCCAGCGTCACGCGGTTCTCCTTCCTGGGTGGCTGTCCGACGAGTCCGCCCATTGCGATGTGCGTTCCGTAGGCTGCCCGGAGATCGGCGAGCAGTTCGTCACCCCAGGACTCGCCGCCGAGGGCCATCTCGACCGGGGAGGGGCCGGCGTAGTTCAGGAACTCCAGTTTGATCGGCGAGAGCGACTCGTCGGCCGACTCGACGACCGTCTCACCGGTGTCGGCACGCTCGACGGCCTGGCCGGGGTCGTCGTAGAACTGGTGGCTCTCGCTCGTGATGAACCCGACGTGGTTCTGGCGGGTCTCCTGGTCTAAGACGCCGTCGGCCCCGGCGTAGAGGTGTTCCATGAAGTACTGGCCTACCACCCCCGAGGAGTTAGCGAGGCCGTCGGGATGCTGCTCGGACTGTGACAACAGCAACAGCCGGGGGATCTCGACGCCGCCGGCCGCCAGGACGAACTCCCGGGCGGGCTGTCGGTGTTCGGTCCCGTCCGGTGTCGCGTAGACGGCGGCGGTGACTCCGCCCTCGCCGTCGGTCTCCAGACGCTGGACGGGGGCACGATCGACGATCCGTGCGCCGGCCGCCTCGGCGTCCCGGGCGTGGACGCTGGCGTCGTACTTCGCACCGGAGGGACAGACCGGCTGACAGGTCCCGTAGCCCACACACTGGCTCCGACCGTCGTAGGTCTCCGAGTTGCGTGCGTTCGGCACCGAGTGGGTGGCGATCCCGAGCGACTCGCAGGCGTCGGCGAACAGCGAGTCGCTGTAGGAGGGCGGGAACCCCGGCATCGGATAGGGGGTCTCCCGGGACGGCGCGAAGGGGTTGTCGGCGTCGCCGGCGACGCCCATCGCTTGCTCGGCTTCGGCGTAGTAAGGCCGGAGGTCGTCGTAACTGATCGGCCAGGCCGGGTCGTCGGTGTCGTGGCCCCCCTCGAAATCCGTCGGGTGGAGCCGCATCACCATCCCCTGCCAGTGTAACGTCGACCCGCCGACGCCTTTCACGCGGGAGATGTTGAGCGGGTAGTGTCGCTCGCCGTTGGCGCTGTAGGCGTCTCGCTCGCCCCCCATCTCCCAGACATCCCGGCCGTCGCCCGGTCTGATAGCCCGTTCCATCCGCTCCTGGCGGGAGTCGAAGTCGAAGCGGGGGCCAGCTTCCAGGACGACCACGTCGTGGCCCTCGCTAGCGAGTCGACTGGCGACGAGTGCACCCGCGGGGCCGGCGCCGACGACACAGACGTCCGCGCGGTCTGACGGCTCGCGCTGCTCCATCTCGTCGCTGGATTAGGCAATCCTAAACTTATGCGTTGCTATGCGCGATTACGGGATCTTGACCGAGTGTTCGAGCGTGCCGACGCCCTCGATCTCGATCTCGACGGTGTCGCCGTCCGAGAGCGGGCCGACGCCTTCGGGCGTTCCGGTGGCGATTACGTCACCCGGTTCCAGGGTCAGGTACTCGGTGATCTCCGCGATGAGTTCCGGGATAGAGAAGATGAGGTGTTCACGGGAGGAGGACTGGCGGGTCTCGCCGTTGACCCGACACTCGATGGTCGCGTCCTCGGGGACGTGTTCCGGCGTCGCGACCAGGGGACCGATCGGACAGGCGTTGTCGAAGGCCTTCCCGCGGACCCAGTTCTGTTCGCGGTTCTGATCGTCGCGGTTCGAGATGTCGTTGACGCAGGTGTAGCCCGCGACCACGTCCATCGCGCCGGACTCGGAGACGTTCTTGCACTGTTCGCCGATGACGACGCCCAGTTCCGCCTCGTGATCGATCCGTTCCTTGCCCGAGGGCAGCGTGAGCGTGTTGCCGTGAGAGGCGATGGCGTTGGGAGCTTTCAGGAACAACATCGGCCGGTCGGGCAGCTCCTCTTCCATCTCGTCGGCATGCTCAGCGTAGTTACGGCCGATACAGACGACTTTCGTGGGCTCGCAGGGAGGGAGGATATCCACCTCGTCGGGGTCGTAGCTCTCGTCCCCGAAGGCGATGCGGCCGTAGGGGCCGGCCGCGGCAGTGACGACAGGCTCACCGTCCTCGACGGTCCAGCGGCCGCCTCGGACGTTCCCCCCGGAGTCACGGAATCGAACGCGCTTCATGGCTTGCTCCACTCTCTGGTGACGGATAAGCGTTTAGGAGGGGGCGTCCGGACGCCCTCTGTCGATTTCGACGGGCGTCTACGTCGGTATCGTCAGAGTGGGAACCGACGGGTCGTTCGCCACCCGTCCCACGGGTGACCGAACGCCTTTTGAGACGGGGCGGGCTACGCCCGGTCGATGAACGTTCTCGTCGTCGGCGCGGGCGCGATGGGGCGGTGGGTCGCCGGGACGCTCCGGGATCACGCCGACGCGACGGTCGCCTTCACCGACACCGATCCGAGCGCTGCCGACGCCGCTGCCGGGGCCGTCGGCGGCCGCGCCGTCGAGACCGACACCGACGAGCGCTTCGACGTGGTCTGTCTGGCCGTCCCGATGCCGGTCGCACGGGTCGCCATCGAGGAGTACGCGCCCCTGGCGACCGAGGCTGTCGTCGACGTGACCGGGAGCATGCGGGAACCGGTCGAGGCCATGCGGGCGGCCGCGCCCGACGTCGAACGGATGAGCCTCCACCCGCTTTTCGCCCCGGACAACGCCCCCGGAAACGTCGCCGTCGTGAGAGACGCCGGGGGACCGACCGTTCAGCGGCTCAGGGAGGCGCTATCGGCGGCCGGGAACGCGCTCTTCGAGACGACCGTCGAGGAGCACGACACCGCGATGGAGACCGTCCAGGCCGCTGCCCACACTGCCGTCCTGGCGTTCGCGCTGGCCGCCGAGGACGTCCCCGAGTCGTTCCACACGCCGATATCGGCCGGGTTGGCCGACCTCGTCGAAGCCGTCACCGGCGGTGACCCCCGCGTCTACGCCGACATCCAGCGGGCCTTCGACGGCGCTGGCGGGGTGGCCGACGCCGCCCGCCGTCTGGCCGACGCCGACCCCGAGGAGTTCGCCCGCATCTACGAGGAGCTATGAACGCCGACACACGCCGACAGATCCGCGAGAACGCCCAGTACCTCCGGAGCGTCCGTCCGCTCGACCCCGAGGAGATCCACGAGTACGTCGAGGACCGCCCCCATCCCGCGGTGGTCCGGCAAGTACTCCGGGAGGAAGCGTTCGACCTCGCCATCGTCGAGCGCGAGGACGGGACATTCGTGCCGGCCCCGGAGGAACCGCTGTCGGTCCCGTTCCACGGCGTCGACTCGTTCCCGACGCCGTACGCCCGCGCCGTCGAGGACCTGCTCGTCGAGGAGTTCGGCCCTGACTGGCACCGCGGGGACAGCGGCGACCGACTCCGCGAGCCCATCCGGGACACCAAGGAGCGGTACCTCCAGGGCGCGTCAGTCGAGTACGACCGGCTCACCGCGCTGGGGTACGCGATCTACCACCTCCCGGACTACTACGCGACCGCCCAGTACCTGCTGGCCGATCTCGCTCGTGACGGCCTGCTCCCGTCCAGACTCCGGATGCTGGACGTCGGTGCCGGCGTCGGCGGCCCGGCGCTTGGCCTGCTCGATCTCCTGCCCGAGGACGGACTGCTCGACTACCACGCCGTCGAACCGAGCGCGGCAGCGGACGTACTGGAGCACCTCTTGGAGAGCGCGCCGCCACACGTCGAAACGACGATCCACCGGGAGCAGGCGGAACAGTTCGACCCCGAAGGACCGTTCGACCTGATCCTCTTCGGGAACGTCCTCAGCGAACTCGACGATCCGGAAGCGACTGTCCGCCGGTATCTCGGCGTTCTGGAGGACGACGGGACGATGCTGGCGATCGCTCCGGCCGACCGCACCACCGCGACCGACCTCCGGCAGACGGAACGGGCCGTCGCAGACGACGGTCCCGCGACCGTCTACGCCCCGACGGTCCGGCTCTGGCCACACCAGCGTCCGAAGGGAGACTGTTGGTCGTTCGACCGCAAGCCCGACATCGACGTTCCGGACCTCCAGCGCCGTCTGGACGACGCCGGCGGCGGGACGGGAGAGTTCGTCAACACCGACGTCCAGTACGCCTACAGCGTCCTCCGGACTGACGGGCGGACCCGCATCGAGATGACCCCAGACCGCGGAGTCCACGCACCGATGGCCGACGCCGAGGAGTTCGTCACCGACCGGGTGAACCTCCTGGCGATCAAGTTGAGTCCGGACCTCTCGGAGGGAGGGAATCCGCTGTTCCTGATCGGCGACGGTAGCGAGGCCACCGACCACTTCGCGGTCCGGACCGACGCCTCGATGCTCAACGCCGACCTGGTCGAAGCCGACTACGGGGACCTCCTCTCGATCCAGAACGGGCTGGTCCTCTGGAACGACGACGAGGCGGCCTACAACGTCGTCGTCGACGGCGAGACGGTCGTCGACCGGGCGCGCTGAGCGGTGGGCTTTTCTCCCGGACAGCCCGACGAAGGGTATGGACGAGGACGAACCGGCGATCCTGTTGACGAACGACGACGGCATCGACAGCGCCGGGCTGCAGGCGTTATACGAGGGGCTCTCGGCGGTCGGCGACGTCACTGTCGTGGCTCCGGCCGAAGACCAGAGCGCCGTCGGCCGAGCGATCTCCCACGAGGTCGAGGTCCGCGACCACGAACTCGGCTACGTCGTCGAGGGGACGCCGACCGACTGTGTCGTGGCAGGGCTGGAGGCACTCCTCCCCGAGACCGACCTGGTGATCGCGGGCTGTAACCGCGGGGCCAACCTCGGGGCGTACGTGCTGGGCCGCTCCGGAACCGTCAGCGCCGCCGTCGAGGCGACGTTCTTCGACGTTCCCGCGATCGCCGTCTCGATGTACATCCCCGTCAGGGAAGACGCCGCCTTCTCCGACATCGAGGCCAACGGCGACAGCTACGGCGAAGCGGCGCGTGCGACCACGTACCTCGCCGATCACGCCCTCGGCGCCGGCGTCTTCGAGCAGTGTGACTACCTCAACGTCAACGCGCCGGTCGCCGAGTGGGGACCCGCGGACATCGAGATCACACGTCCCTCACAGCTCTACCAGATGGACGCCGTCCACGACGGCGACGCGGTGACGCTGCACGACCGGATCTGGGAGCACATGGCCGACGGCGATATCCCCGACCCCGAGGGGACCGACCGGCGTGCCGTCGTCGACGGGAAAGTCAGCGTCTCGCCGCTGACTGCACCACATACCACCGAACATCACGAAGCGCTCGACGCGCTGGCCGAGACCTACGATCCGGAAGCCTGACCGCCGATACGTTCAAGACTCTCGCCGACGCCGCCTGTAGTACGATGGCGACCGCCACCGAAGGCCACTCGATCCAGTTCAGACAGGTGGCCGGTATCGTGCTGGCGGTTGCACTGATCGCACTTCTGGTCTTCGGGCTCGATACCGGTGCTATCGTCGACACCCTCGCCAGTGCCGATCCGGCGCTCGTGGTCCTCGCTGTAGCGACCTCACTCGCCGCCCAGTTGTGCTGGAGTCTGACGACGGCGACGCTGCTGGCGGGGACGAACGACTCGCTTCCCCGCCACCGCGTTCAGTTGGGCTATCTCTCGGGCACCTTCGGCAAACAGATCCTCCCGCTGGGGAACGTCGGCGGAACGGCCATCCTCGCGTACGTCATCTCCGAGGACCTGGGCCAGCGGTTCAGGGACGTCTTCGCGGCGGTCACTGCAAGCGAGTTGGTCATCTTCGCCGGGTCGCTGGGCGTCGCCGCCCTCGGGCTCTTCGAACTGGTCCTGTGGCCCCGTCCGGGGTTCGACGGACCGGTGGTCCTGGGAGGGTCCGTGGCGATACTGGCTGTCCTCGTCGTCGGCAGTGCGCTCGTCGCGTACCGCCGTGGCGCCGTCGGGACGCTCGTCGTCGCCACTGCCGCTGGCGTTCACTGGGCGCTCTCGCCGTTCTCCGAGCGTGTCGCACGGCTCGTCGAGCCAGCGCGAGTCGGGACTGCCGTCGAGTCGTTTCTCACGGGATTCGAAGCGGCGACGGCCGACAGGCGCCGGGTCGCGGTCGCAGCGCTGTTCGGGGTCGCCGGGTGGCTCGCGTTCGGCCTGGCGCTGTACTACGGCCTCGTCGCCGTCGACATCTCGCTCCCGCTCGGACTGGCGCTGTTTCTGGCCCCCGCGAGCGGGGTGGCGACACTCCTCCCGACGCCGGGCGGGCTCGGAAGCTCGGAGGTCGGGCTCACCGCCGTGTTCACGCTGCTGACGGGCGCGTCGCTGGAACAGGCCGCTGCCGGGGTGCTCCTGTATCGCCTGGCGACGTACTGGCTGATCCTGACGATCGGTGGCCTGGCGAGTGTGTACCTCTCGGCGTCGGTCTGGCACGCACTGGAGTAGCTTCGATGGTCAGGGTTATGCCGCCGGACACGAACTGGGAGACATCGAGCCGATGCGCTTCAGGAACGCACTACTGTTCGTCGCGTTAGCTGTCGCCTGGGGGAGCGCGTTCACCGCGATCAAAGCCGGCCTGGACTACTTCCCGCCGGTCCTCTTTGCCGCGTTCCGGTACGACCTCGCTGGGCTCCTGATGCTCGGCTACGCCGTCTACGCCACCGACCGCTGGCGACCCCGGACCCGGCCGGAGTGGACGCTGGTCGGGATCGGCGGGCTGTTCATGATCGCCGCCTACCACGCGTTCCTCTTTGTCGGCGAGTTGGGCGTCACCAGCGCCGTCGCCGCGATCGTCGTGAGTCTCTCGCCGGTCCTGACGACCGCCTTCGCTCGTGTGTTCCTCCCCGAGGAGCGCCTCACCGCACTGGGTGTTGTCGGCCTGCTCGTCGGCTTCGTCGGCGTCGCCGTGTTGAGCAACCCCGAGCAGGGTGCGCTCGTCACGAGCCGAACCGTCTCGCTGTTTCTCGTCTTCCTGGCTGCGACCGCGTTCGCCCTCGGAAGTGTCCTCACCCGCCGCGTCGACGCCGATCTCCCGATCGAGACGATGGAGGCGTGGTCGATGCTGCTGGGCGCTGGCATCATGCACGGTGCGAGCGTCGCCATCGGGGAGTCGTTCGCGGCGGTCCGCTGGGAGCCACGTGGGATCGTCGCCCTCGGATATCTCGTCGTCGTCGCGAGCGCGCTGGGCTTTCTGGTCTACTTCGATCTGCTGGAGCGGCTCGGCCCCATCGAGATCAACCTGGTCTCCTACGCCGCGCCTATCGTCGCCGCGATCACCGGCGTCCTGTTCCTGCCCGAAGAGTTGACTGCGGCGACCGTCGCCGGCTTCGCGCTCATCTTCGCGGGGTTCGTCCTGCTGAAACGCGAGGCGATCAGCGCGGAACTGATCGGGACTGGACGGCCCACAGAGGGGGACCACTGAGCGTTCAGAACAGGCCCGTGACGAATCCGATTCCCATCAGGACCAGTACCGCTGCCGAGAACAGGGGGAGATACGGCGTGATCCGCTCGACTTCGTCTTCGTAGCGGTCGTAGCCGGCCAGCAGCAGCGCCGTCAGCCCGACGATCCCGGCGATCACGGTGACGGCGTACGCGCTCATCAGTTCCAGACAGTAGTTCGATCCCGCACAGAGCGCGATGATTTCGAACTCCTCCTCGTGTGCAAACCCCAACAGGAACGCGGCCCAGGCGATGCTGAGCAGTCCGCGGTCGGCAGCCGTCGAGAGCGATCCGTGATCGTGGTGCCCGTCGGACCGCGTGTGGCCGTGACTGTCGGCGTAGTCGTGCGTGTCACCGTCGCTGATCCCGTGACTGTGGTCCCCAGCGTACTCCCGGATGCCGAGCACGATCAGGAGGACACCGGCGACGACGCTCACCGGGCCGCCGATCTGGAGGCCGGCGACGGTCAGCGGCTCGTCGACCTGCGTCAGCGAGAAGTACGACTTCGCGTAGAAGAACACGCCAACCATCGCCAGGCTGCTCACGAGATGGCCCAGCCCGAGGATGGTGCTCGCGGCGATACCGGAGACCCACTCGTTTGACTGCTCCATCGCGTAGGCGGCCGCGACCGGCCAGCCGTGGCCAGGTTCTATTCCGTGGACCGCTCCGAGGGCGACGGCACCGGCGAGGAGGCCGGCCAGTTCGCGCTCGATCATCACGAGCGAACGTAGCACCAACGGCCCGTTAAGGGTAGTTAATACCCGTTCGGGGGGATCGTCATACGATCGCAGGTGAGCCGGCGGTGTTCATGTGTCTCCCACGAGCAGAGTCCGACGATGCGAACGAGTTTCAACGTCCCCGACGAGTTGGTCGGAACGTTCGACCGAGTCTGGGAAGACCAGGGCCTCGACAACCGCTCGCGAGCGGTCCGGGAAGCGATGCGGGAGTACATCGAAGCCCACTCCCGGTTCGAGGAGCGATCCGGCGAAATCGTCGCGCTCGTGGGCTTCGATTACCGCCACCACGACGTCATCGAGTCGCTCCACACCGTCCAACACGACTACCAGGACGTGATCCTGAACACGAGCCACACCCACCAAGGCGAGTGGTGTCTGGAGTCGCTGTTCTGTCGCGGACCGGCCCAGCGGGTCCGGGCGCTGACCAACAGACTCCGTGACTTCGACGCCGTCGGCCGCGTCAAGGTGATGATGATACGCGACGACGATTGACAGCTACTCGTCGATCTCACGGACCACCGTCGCCGGGTTCCCCTGGACCACCACGCCCGCGGGAACGTCCTCGGTGACGACCGCGCCCGACGCGACGACGCTGCGGTCGCCGACCGTTACGCCCGGGTTCAGGACGGCCTGGCCGCCCATCCAGACGTCGTCGCCGACCGTCACGGGCTTGCCGTACTCGATCCCCGCGGCGCGTTCGGCCGGGTCCAGCGAGTGTGTCGCCGCATAGACCTGGACGCCCGGCCCCAGCAGACACCGGTCGCCGAACTCGACCCGACAGATGTCGAGGAACACGCAGCCGAAGTTCGCGAAGAAGTCGTCGCCGACGTGGATCTGTTCGCCGTAGTCACAGCGAACCGGTGGCTCGACGACGATCGATTCGCCGATCGATCCGAAGAGCGTGTCGAGCAGCTCCCGCCGCCGACCGTCTGCGCCGGGATCGGTCCGGTTGTACGTGCGGGTCAGTTCACGCGCCCGTTCGCGCTCGGCGACCAGTTCGGGATCGCTCGGGTCGTATCGCTCGCCGGCGAGCATCTTCTCCTTCTCGGTGGGCATACCTCCGATAGACACAGCGGTAGGTTAACGGCTCGGGCGACTCGGCGACGAGTTCTTTCGACTTATATTCGTTCCCGCGTTACCCCGGACAGATGGTCGAGATTCGGCTCGCCAGACCGGCCGACGCGCCGGCCTGTCGTGAGATCTACGCACCGTTCGTCCGGGACAGCGCGATCACCTTCGAGACCGACCTCCCGAGCGAGGCGGCGTTCACCGAGCGTCTCACCGAGACCCTGGAGCACCGTCCCTGGCTCGTCTGTGAACACGACGGGCAGGTGCTCGGATACGCCTACGCCAGCCCACACCGGAACCGGGACGCGTACAAGTGGGCAGTCGAGTCGTCGGTCTACGTCGCCGAGGACGCCCGCCGTAGCGGTGTCGCCCGCGGGCTCTACCGGTCCCTGTTTGCCGTCCTGGAACGACAGGGGTACCGGAACGTCTACGCCGGGATCACCGTTCCGAACCAACCCAGTCGGGCCTTCCACGAGGCCATGGGATTCGATCGGGTCGGGACCTACGAGAACGTCGGCTACAAACACGGCGAGTGGCACGACGTGGAGTGGTGGGGCCGCACGCTCCAGGGCGACGACGAAGCTCCCTCCGAACCAACTCCGCTCGATTCGCTGGTCCAGGACCGAAAGGTGTCGGCTCTGGCGACCGGAGCGGACGGGATTTCGCTGTGAGAGGGCTGTCGAACAGGAGCGCACGGTCTATACAGTCGTCGTGCGCAGTGCTGTAGCAGCAGCCGATCGTCCTGCTGTCGGTCGATCCGGTGTCCACTAGTTTCGATCTCGACGCGAAGGGATCGAATCACCTTCGAAGCCGGTGTGTACCGCTCAGGCGGTCATCCAGTCGTGTTCTGGCTGACTATCAACGAAGATCGGTCCGTCGCTCGCCACAGTCACGGTTTGGGCTGGCAGTTCGAACCAGAGTGGCCACGGACTGGGACTGTGGTCCGCAAGTTGGTCCAGGCGTCCAGGTCGCTGTAATCGCCGCGTGGACTCTCCGCCTCGTCCGGTCCAACGTCCTTGCTATCGGCGACGGCCTCTGTAATCGCCGGGAGCAGGGGGCGGACCGTATCGGCGGTTGCAGTGATAGATTATAAACGGAAATCTCCTACCTGTCAGGATGTGGCTGGGGAGGAGACCGATCTGAATAGGCGGATAACACGGTGTGTAGACCGTTCGGTGACACCCCGACCACCAACTGCTATATCCCTCGAAACTGTGGATTCCGTATGAACCAGGTGGTCGCCGAGTTACTCGCCAATAACGCCGAACACGCCGATTCGTTTCGATCCCGGTTCGGCGACGTGCAGGACGCACAACATCCCGAAGCCGTCACTGTCTGCTGTGCTGACTCGCGTGTCCTGCAAGACCACATCTTCGGCAACGACGACCCCGGCCGTCTGTTCACCTGTAGCAACATCGGGAACCGCGTCGTCCAGCGGACCGCATCGGGCGAGGCCGTCTCCGGCGACGTGCTCTATCCGCTGGCACACACCGGCACCAAGACCGCCGTGGTCGTCGGTCACACCGGCTGTGGGGCCGTCACCGCGACGTACGACGACCTGACCGAGGGTCTCTCGGAGCCCCCGGGGATCGAACACTGTCTCGGCCTGCTCAAACCACACCTCGAAGCCGGCGTCGACGCACTTCCCGACGACGTCGATCGCCCGGGCGCGATCAACCGGCTCGTCGAGTACAACGTCGATCGGCAGGTGGAGTTCCTCCGCGAAAGCGACGACGTAGCCGACGACGTCGACGTCGTCGGCGTCGTCTACGACTTCCAGGACGTGTACAGCGACCGCCGTGGCGAACTCCAGGTCGTCAACGTCGGCGGCGAGACGAGCGTCGACACGCTCCGTGAGCGGTACCCCGAGATCGGGGATCGGATCGATCGCCTCTGGGAGTACTGAGCGGGCAGTGCTGCGAGGGCGCCAGTTCCGTGACACGTCGATACGGGCCGTGCTGTCGGTAGCCGACGCTTCGGTCCGGACTCCTCAGTCCGTCGAGCCTCGTGAGGAACGGGACGGATCTTCCGAACGGTATCGGTTAACTGACTCTCACCGGTTCTCTCGCTGTTCGACCTTGTTCAACTCGATGAGCAACCGGAACATCGCCTTCACCAGGTTCGCGTCGACGTCGAACCGGCGGGCGTTCTCGCCGGCGCGGTCCATCACGGCCTGTTCCTGTTCCTCGTCGGTCGTCGGCAGGCCCCGTTCGTCTTTGACTTGCGCGATCGTGTCGGCGACGTAGGTCCGCTGTGCGATCTTCTCGACGATCTCGCGGTCGATAGTCCGGATCTCGTCGCGCAGTTCCTCCAGGGACATGTCCTCGGGGGTTGGCTCTGAACTCATACTGTCTGTGTTCCCGCTGTCTGTGTGGTCGTCAGTAGCGTCTCTCCGTCTCGGCGGTCCCAGTAGGTCTTGACGGTTTCGAGTGCCTCACGGTCGCCGACGGCGGTAAACGAGGGGCCGGTCCCCGAGAGTGAGACGCCGTCGACGGCTGCCATCCCCTCGACGAGTGGATCGGTGTCGTACCCCAGCGCGGCACAGAACGCCAGGCCGTTGACCGTCATCGCCCGCTGGTACTCCCCGTCCAGTGCGAGGTCCTCGACCAGTCGGGCCATCGGAGCGATCTGTTTACAGCGCTCGACGTCGGCGTCCGCGGAGAAGGACTGCTCGGGCGGGGACCAGACCAACACGTCCCACTCGACGGCCTCGCGGGAGAGCAGGTCGTCGGTCTCGTTGTCGGTGACGGTGACCCCGCCCAGCATCGAGGCCGAGGCGTCGTCGAACGCGCCGGTGATCGTCACGCCGGCGTCCCGGGCTGCCATCACGCCGAGTCGGGCCATATCCGCACGCGACATCTGGTCGGTCGCGTCGAGGGCGTCCAGCGTCGCCATCACCGTGGCGTTGGCGGCCGCGCTGGAGCTTTTCAACCCGGAGGCCATCGGGACCTCACTCTCCGTATAGACGTGGCCGCCACTGGCGTCCTGGTCGCCGTGGGCATCGATGACGTATTCGACACAGCGTTCGATCAGTCGCGTATCCGCCTCGGGCGCGCCGTCGATCGCGCCGGTGACGCCGGTCTCCGTCGTCACCTCGACTGTCGCAGTCGTGTACTCGTCGATAGCGAACGCCGATCCGCGCCCGGTCGCGAGGGCGTTGAGGACGGTGCCCGCCGCCGGTGCCACTGCCTTACCTTCCATCGACCGCTACTCCCGTCCGGGAGTACTTACCACCTGTGGAACCAGCGGTCGGATCGACAGCGCGTGGCTTTTGCCTACCCGGATGAAACGTCGCGTATGAGCAACCGTTCGGACATTCCGCCGGATACGCTGTCCGTCGAACTCACCGAAGACGGCGTCGTCGTCGAGTATCTCGACGGCAGGCGCGTCTACTACTACGGCGTCCCCGAAACCGTCGAGGGCAGCGTCCGCACGCCGCCCGGAAAAGACACCCACGTCCTGGTGACCGACCGGAGCGAGACCACGGGCATCCTGGTCTACGTCAACGACCTCCGGACCCACGACGACATCCTCGAAGAGACCGGCGTCGGCCGCGTCATTCTCGACGACGGCGACACTGACGAGCTGTTCCCTGGGATCACCGTTCGGGACGAACAGATGCGTGTCGTCGTCGACGTGGACTTCGAGGTCGCTGACGGTCGGATCTTCGTCTTCGAAGAGGACGAACTCGGCGAACGGAGTTACGAGGTCGTTCCGGAGACGGACTAACGAGTGCAGAAACCCCGCGGGACGGCGCCGTTACTCTCCCATATACTGCGCTTCCCAGTCGCGCCGAGCCTCGATCTCGCGACGCCCCCTGCGTGTCAGTGTATAGAAATTCGTCCGCCGGTCACGCTGCCCTTTCTCGACGAGTCCTTTTTCGACGAGCGTGTCGAGATTCGGATAGAGCCGTCCGTGGTGGATCTCCTTCTCGTAGTACTCTTCGAGTTCGTCCTTGATCGCCAGCCCGTGGGGTTCCTCTAATCCGGAGATGACGTAGAGGAGGTCGCGCTGGAAGCCGGTCAGGTCGTGCATAGGGTTCTCCTGCTCACATATTACTGTCTAAATCTTTTAAATATGTCGGAACAGAGGGTTTCCGGTCAGGCTGGAGATCCATACACCGGATAAGACCGCCTGGAAAGAGCCCGGAAGGGGCGAATCACGAACGGTGGGTTTCGAGTCAGGAATTCTTCACTCCCCGAAAGATGACGATGAGGTATTATTTGTACTGAAACGATACACCGGAGGCACTCGGTCCGAACAAATCCGTTCCGCCTGCGGTCCGTGGCCGACAGGCTGCTCAAACAGTGGCGGGCAACTAGACGGAACGACGGCACTACTGCTGTTCGGTATCGGTCAAGCGAAGTAAGTGGAAAGCGGTCGTGAGAAAACACGACCACTTGCCGCCCTGAATTGGTCCCCGCTGACGCTTCGGCCCTCCAAGCGAAGCGTCACTTAGGTGAAGGAGAGTGAGGAACTTAAATGTACCGGCACCGGTGAGAGCGTGTTATCTTTCGAAGTAGTTGTCCGAGAACCAAATTGTCGGGGACCGAGTTCCACGTCTGGGAGTGAGCGCGGAACCCACTTGAGTCCTCGGCGTCGAGAGTACGGCATGAGAGTTCGCGGTGAGCGGGAGTGTCAGGACTGTGGGACCCGCTGGTCCTACTACGAGACCGGAAGTATCGCCTGTCCGGAGTGCGGGAGCGTCCACAGCGTGGGGATCGACGATCGGACACGACACACCGACGCCCCTGCGACGCTCGACCTGACGCCGGTCCGAAACCGGATCGAGCGGGATACGGTCGAGGAACTCGCGACGCAAGCGGCGGAGAGCTGTCGGAGCTACGCCCGCAAGCGAGGGTTCATCGACGCGGGCGAGCTCCGACCCCTCGACGAGACGTTCGTCGCCGCGCGGGAACTCCAGGCGGTGGGCGACGAGATCGGACGCGGCCTCCGGATCGAGGACGACGTGGAACTGTACTTCTACGACCTGCTGAGCGGTGCCGACGCGGGCGAGCGGCCGGCACCGGACGAGGTCCCGTCGACACTGCGATCCCCCTACGGACTGGCGATGGCCGCTGCCGTCGGGGACTACCAACGTGACCTCCGGACGTACCTCGACGACCATCCGAGCGAGCAGGCGCGACGGCTCTCCGGACGGATTCGCGATCACCGCAAACGGATCGAGGCGCTCGACGGCGACATCGACCCCGCCGACGCAGACCGCCTGGTCAGCGCGGCCCGCGACCTCGGCCGGTTCGCGATCGAGGGCGACGAGACCGCCTACGTCACCGCCGACAACTGGCTCGCCGGGATCGAGGACGGCTCGTAGCTCACCGGACCCGACGGAGCAACGCCGCGTCGAGGGCGGACTCCGGGATCGCGTCGGTCCAGGTGACCTCGACGATCCCCTCGTCGGCGAGGCCCGGATCGTCTGTCAGCGTCGTGGTCTCGGGGGTTGCCCGGTAGGTCCCGAAGTGGAACTGCGCCGAGCGATCCCCGTGGGCGACGGTGATCTCGCTCACGGCCAGCAACTCCTCGACGGCGACCGTGACGCCGGTCTCCTCCCGGATCTCTCGGACGAGTGCCTCGGCACGGCTCTCGCCCGCCTCGACGCCACCGCCGGGGAGCTTCCAGGTCGCGTCCTCGTAGCTGTCGCCCTCACGGACGAACAGGACGCGGCCGTCGTCGTCCTCGACGAGTCCGCCGACGCCCCACTCCAGGCCGTCCTCGATCCGACGCTGGATCGATTCGAAGCTCGCGGCGTCGGTCGCTCTCGTGACTCGGCGCGTCACCACGTCCCGGTCCGTAAACGCCTCCAGGGACATCGCTCAGGGGAGGTCGACGTCGATCCCGTGCTGGCGGCTCGCCGCCTTGACGGTGTTGTACAGCAGCATCGCGCGGGTCATCGGCCCGACGCCGCCGGGGACCGGCGTGATCGCACCGGCGACCTCCTTCGCGCTCTCGAAGTCCACGTCGCCGACCAGTTCGCTTCCGTTCTCGGTGTCGGCGTCGACGCGGTTGATCCCCACGTCGATGACCGTCGCACCCTCCTTGAGCATCTCGCCGTCGATCATCTCCGGGACGCCGGCGGCCGCGATCACGATGTCGGCCTCGCCGGTCTTCGCGGCGAGATCCTCGGTCCGGGAGTGACAGACCGTCGTGGTCGCGTTGCCGCCGGGGGCCTTCTGGACGAGCAGGTTCGCCATCGGCTTGCCGACGATGTCCGACCGGCCGACGACCACGGCGTCTTTCCCCTCGGTGTCGACGCCCGCTGATTCGATCAGCTTCTGGATACCGTGGGGGGTACAGGGCTTGTACCTGGCGTCACCAGCAACCAGGCGGCCGACGTTCTCGGGGTGGAACCCGTCGACGTCCTTCTCGGGGTCGATCGCCCGCAGGACCGCCCGGTCGTCGACGTGGTCGGGGACAGGCATCTGGACGAGGATGCCGTTGACGTTCCCGTCGGCGTTGAGGTCGTCGATAGTGTCGTACAACTCGTCGGCGTCGGCCTCGGGGTCGATCTCGATGTCGATAGCCTCGATCCCGACCTCCGCACAGTCGTCCTGTTTCATCGAGACGTAGGTCTCGCTCGCGGGGTCGTCGCTCATCAGCACCGTCGCCAGCGACGGCTGGACGCCCTCGTCTGCGAGTTGGTCGATAGCCGTCGCGAGGTCGTCCCGAACCGACTGGGCGACCGCGTTCCCGTCGAGAATCTCTGTCATCACCTGGAGTGGGACTCCCGCGAGGCAAAAACGTCACTATGACATTGTCGGCAACGGTGTCACAGTCACGCGTGGCCGGCTACGGGCACGCCTCGGCGGTGAACTCCCGCCGCTCGCTCCCCTGCCGTCCGGCGTTCGTCGCCCCGTCGGGAACGGCAACGAGCATCGCCTGCCCGCCGTAGCCGTGGGTCCGGTCGTGGCCGCGGACGACGACACAGGAGACCGAGTCGGGGATCGAGACGGTCTCGGACCGCGTGAACGGGGCCGTCGAGTGCGCGTGCAGCAACTCGCGTCGACCGAGTTTGTCCCCGTCGAGCGTCTCGACCTGCCACCAGTCGGCGTAGCCGTCCTCGCCGTCGTCGTCGTGGTAGAGCGTCACGTCGAACCGGTACTGGCCGTCGTCGGTGGACTCGACCGTGACACCGACGACGTTAGCCTCACGCAGATCGAGTTCGGGCGTCGCGGTACCGTCCGGCTCGGTCCGGCGATCCGTCGGCGTATCGCCCTCTGTCGTCGTCTGCTTGGCCGACGTGGCCGTCGGTCCGCCCGCGTCGCCTTCCGACGACTCGGTACAGCCGGCAACTGTGACGAGGCCGCCGGCGACGAGCCCGAGAAGCCGGCGTCGTGTCGGCGCGTCCATGCCGGCCCGCTCGTCCGGACGAGACAAAAGTCCCCGGTCAATGTGTGTCGACGACACCATCGAGGAACCGACGGATGTGGTCGTTCACGGCCGCGGGCCGCTCCAGGTTCACAGTGTGTCCCGCACCCTCGACCGCCTCGAACTGGGCGAGCGGTAACGCGTCCGCGGTCTGTCTGCCGAGCTCCGGGGGGATCGCCGCATCTTCGGTACCGTGGACCACGAGCGCCGGGCAGTCGATCGCCGGAAGTCGGTCGACCGTTCCGGGCCGATCGAGCCAGGAGTGGACCTCGTTGTAGACGGCCGTACCGCGGTAGGTTTTCCAGCGTGCGATCCAGTCGTCGACGAGTGCAGGCCGTTCGGTGCGGGTGGTCTCGCCGAACAGCGACTCCGCGATCCCGTCGGCCATCGGCGACGGGACCGTCGACTGGCCCGCCAGCGGCTCGACCAGCGCGGCGTACTGTTCCTGTTGTCTCGGTGAGTGGGGCAGGGCGGTGCTGTCCAGCAAGACGAGCCCGCCGACGCGGTCGGGCGCAGCCAGCGCCGTCCGCAAGGCGACGAACCCGCCCATCGACATGCCGACCAGAACCGGTCTCTCCATCGCCAGTGCGTCTATCGCCGCGAGGCAGTCGGCCGCGAGGTCGTCGAGGTCGTACGGATCGACGCCGTGTTCCGTCCGCGCCCGGAGATCGTAGGCAGCCACGCAGTAGTCGTCGGACAGCGCTCGACGCTGGGGATCGAACATCGTCCGGTCCATCAGCGTCCCGTGGAGACAGAGGACCGGCGGGCCATCGCCCGAGACAGTCGACAGCGCGTCGATCCGCTCGCGGTACATCGCGGTCGGAACCCCGCCTGGCATCGGCTGCTCGTAGGACCCAGGCGATAAAAACCGTCGGGGAAGACGACTCAGTCGTAGAGGGGGTAGTCGTCGGTGAGTTCGTCGACGCGGTCGCTGACTTCGGCGACGACGCGCTCGTCGTGGGGCGCGTCGACGACCTCGGCGATCAGGTCCGCGACCTCGCGACAGGCGGCCTCGTCGAACCCACGCGTCGTCAGCGCGGGCGTGCCCGCCCGGATACCCGAGGGGTTGAACGCCGACCGCGTCTCTCCCGGGACGGTGTTCGCGTTCAGTACGATCCCGGCGTCTTCTAATGCTTCTTCGACCTCTTTGCCTGTCGTGTCCGGATGTGACGGCCGGAGGTCGATCAGGACGAGGTGGTTGTCCGTCCCCCCGGAGACCAGTTCGAGCCCGTGGTCCTGGAGTTGGTCGCCCAGCGCTTTCGCGTTCTGGACGGTCTGGTCGGCGTAGGCCTCGAACTCGGGGTTCAATGCCTCCCCGAAGCCCACTGCCTTGCCCGCCACGTTGTGCATCAGCGGCCCGCCCTGGCTACCGGGGAACACCGCGTTGTCGATGTCCTCGGCGTATTCCTCCTCGCACATGATGATCCCACCCCGGCCCGCCCGGATCGTCTTGTGAGTCGACCCCGTCACGAAGTCCGCGACGCCGACCGGTGACTGGTGCACTCCGGCGGCGACCAGGCCCGTGATGTGGGCGATATCCGCGAGGTGGTACGCCCCGACGGAATCGGCTGCTTCCTGGATCCGCTCGAACTCGACCTCCCGCGGGTACGCCGAGTAGCCCGAAACGATGATATCCGGCTCGAAGGACTCCGCCGTCGCGGCCAACGCCTCGTAGTCGACGTAGCCCGTCTCCTCGTCGACCTCGTACTGCTCGACCTCGTAGACCTGGCCGGCGAAGTTCGCCGGGTGGCCGTGACTGAGATGGCCACCGTGGGTCAGATCCAACGAGAGGATCTTGTCACCAGGGTCCAACACGGCGAGGTAGACGCCCATGTTGGCCTGGGACCCCGAGTGGGGCTGGACGTTGACGTGCTCGGCACCCCACAGTTCCTTGGCGCGCTCGATCGCCAACTCCTCGACGTCGTCAGCGAACTCACAACCGCCGTAATAGCGCTCGCCCGGATAGCCCTCCGCGTACTTGTTCGTCAACTCGGAACGCTGGGCCTCCATGACCGCCTCCGAAACGTGGTTCTCGCTGGCGATCATCGCCAACGTCTCGTTCTGTCGCTGTCGCTCGCCCTCCAGGGCGTCTGCGACTGCCGGGTCCGCCTCCCGTACTTTCTCGTAGGTCATATTCCCCACTCAGGACGGGCCCGTCAATAATCTACCCTTTGGGTGCGGGGCATGTCAGAGTGTCACATAACCGTCATGGGGACCGGCAGCTCCCCTCCCGTGCTCCGACGGACCGATCTGTCGACCAGCATGTATATATCCGAGAAAGACACACGGTAGCACATATGGTCACCTGGGGGGTGACAGACCCGGCAGACGAGTCCGCCTCGACAGTAGCTGGTGGCGTCTCTGACGGGGATATCCCGGCAGCTATCCGCGCACAGCTCGGGCAGTGTACCGAGACGACTGACCGCCCGATCCCCCGTCGAACCGACGGGAGCTTCGCCGGCGAGACGGCACGACTAGTCCTCCCGGGGAGCGAAACGACGGTAACGTCGCTCTCGTTTGACGCCCAGTACCAGCTGACAACCGCGTCCGAACTCCCCGACGGTGGGTTCCTCGTCACGACGACGGTACGAACGGCTGGCGGCGACACGACCGATCCGCTGACTGGCCGTGCCTGCCGGGTATTCGTCCGCTTCGAGGGACCTGCATCGCTCCGACCGACCGACGACGGCGTCGTCCTTTCACTTTGGGACCGGAAACCCGTCACCGTTGGCTACCGGGAGATCGCACGCGCGACGCCGGGTCGGATCACGGTCCCGGATTCCCCGGCGGGTATCGCAGCCGGTGTCTCCGCGCTGAGCGTTGCGCACCACACCATCGCACCGTCGCGGTCCCATCCGGGACTCCGTGATCACCCACCCCTGTTGACAGTCGGCGAGTCGCTGTCGGTTCCCGACAGTGTGCAGAGCGACCGCACGGAGACCGGCATCGAACTCCGACTCCCCGCGGACCTCCCGTCAGTGTTCGTGGCAGCACCGCTGGCGTACTATCTCGGGGCGGAGATGAGTGTCGCCGACCGAAACAAACCTGTGTTGACTACGGCTGACGGTGCCGTCCACCACGAGTTCGACCCGCTGCCTGCGTTCCAGCAGGACGTCGCGGCGCTGTTGCGGCATGTCTTCTATCTCGACTGTCTCGTCAGACGCGTCGATCCCAACCGCGCCAACGTGAACCTGCTTGCCGATATCGACATCGATCCCGCAACGGTACAGGAACTCTCACCCGCCGGTCGCCTCGATCGGTATCTCGATATCCCGGCCGGTAGAGTGGCTGAGTCCCTGCCGGACTGGCATCTGTCGACGTACGCACGCCCGTCGGCCGAACGGGTTCGCTGTCTCCCCTTTCTGCTCGACAAGCTCAGCCTGATCTACCTGCCGGATGGGACCGAACTCGACCGGAGCGACCTGCTAGAGCGGACGCTCTCGGACGCATACCCGACCCGGGGGACGCGCGCCGACCGATCGTCGGTCCTCGCCCCCAACCTGCAGGCCGGTCGGATTCACGCCTGGCTCGCGCCGGGGACACCGATCGACGCACACAAGACGATCCCGGCGGCCTACGAGAACCGATACCGGTTCCGGGACCGAGACAACGACCGGCTCCAGGTCGCAGTCGTCCTCAACGACCGCGAGATGGGCGACGAACACAGTGCCGTCGCGGAGATCTATCGCGAGCGGGCGGACAGTCTCCCGATGGACGTGACCGTCCACGAACAGCTCCCGACCGACTGTCTGGGAAGTGTCTTCGAGGCGAACAACGACTTCGTCCACTACATCGGCCACTGTGACGAAGACGGGCTCCGCTGTCCCGACGGGTCCTTCTCGGCCTGTGAACTCACGGAGGTGCGAACGCCGACGTTCTTCCTGAACGCCTGTGGCTCGTACGACGAGGGACTGGACTTCGTCAGACGGGGAGCGGTCGCGGGGGCTGTGACGTTCACCGACGTACTGGACAAACACGCGGCCACGGTCGGAACCGCGTTTGCACGGCTGCTGGTCCACGGGTTTAGTATCGACCGTGCGCTCCAGCTTGCACGCCGCCGGATCGTGATGGGGAAAGACTACGCGGTCGTCGGCGACGGGACGTACGCGATTCTCCCCAGCCCGGGTGAACCGGCCGTCCTATGGCTCGCTGACGGCGACGACGGGTACAACCTCACGTACGATGTCGTCTCACCGCGACGCGCGGGCGAACGCTACCAACTCCCGTTCGACGGCGGGACCGAGGCCATCAACGGTCGTACCCGAGAGTACACAGTCACCGCCAGCGAACTCGTCGATGTCCTCGAACAGCGGTCGCTCCCGGTAATCTACGGTGGCGAGTTCCACTGGTCGGAGGAACTCGCAGACACACTCAGACAGTAACCGAACAGCGCCGTTCGGCAGTCGATTTCGCCCGGAAACCGTCTTGCTATCAGTTAGTACGGGCGCAAATAGCAGTCAGTTAATACTTCTGAGAGAATATATTTATGGCAACACGTAGCTGGGTGTTTACAGTACTGACGAGAATTCAATGAGTTCGAGAAGATAAAATTAAATACGATAGGCCCCTATATACTTAGTCATATCATGAGTGCTGCGCTACTGCACGACGACAGCCGCTCGATGCTGTCAACGATACTCACGGAGGCAGCAGGGCCGTTGTACATCGTCAACCCGTCACGGGAGACGATCTCGGAACTCGTCTCGACTCTTCAGGGAGTCGAAGACGCCCCGACGGTCCGTATGCTCGCGGACGAACGGGCGCTGAAAGACGTCATGGACGATTTCCTCGTCGCGAGTACGGCCGCCGATCTGATCGAAACCGAGCAGCTCTCGCTGCGGGTACTCGACGACGTTCCGAACCACTCCATCGCCGTAACACCCGAGACGGTCCACGCGATCGTCGAGATCGGCGATACGGCAAGCGGCCTCGGAACCGAGGACGACGAGTTCGTCGAACAAGCCTACGACCAGTACAACACCGAGTGGTCCGGTGCGGAGGAGTATTCGCTCCGGACACCTCCGCTCTCGCGCGTCCAGTCGACACTTGAGTCCGATATCGGGCCGGAGACGGCGACGGACTTCGACAGCGTCCTCGACTCCCTGACCACGGCCCGTGGCGACGGTGATGGACTCGACGAGGTCACGATCAGCCTCCTGGTCGCCGCCCGGAACGGTGAGCTTCTCTACGACATCAGTAAGTGGGGTGAGGACATCGGGCTAGCGAGCAAGGCGACGTTCTCCCGGACGAAGACAAAGCTCGAAGAGATGGGGCTGATCGACACGGAGAAGGTTCCGATCGACGTCGGTCGTCCGCGGCTCCGCCTGCTGCTGGGGGACGAACGGCTCGAAAACGCCGATGCCGACGAACTCGCGACAGTCGCTCAGAGCATCCTCGCGGCCTGAACCGAGACATACAGGCTTTTGACCGCCCTCCGTGAGTCGGCAGGTATGACACCTGTCGCCGTTGTCGGCAGCGGGCCGGCAGCAGACGCACTCACTGCCGCGCTTTCCGAGACAGGAACGACCGTCGAGCACCAGCAGGACCCCGACGCCGTCGAGGCCTCGTTCGTCGTCGTCGTTGACCGGACAGGTGCCGACGCCGTCGAGACGGTCGCCGAGCGTGCGCGGGCCGACGGACGTCACTGGGTCGCCGTCGAGCTCGGCGGCATCGGTGGCTACCCGGTCGTCGACGCCGCAGTCAGTGGGTTCGGGCCGGAAAGTGGCTGTTACGACTGTCTCAAGACACGCATCAGGGCTGCGACCGAACAGCCCGCTGACGGGGCCGAACTCCCGGACGCCGCGACACAGCACTACGCCGGTGCCGTGGCCGGCCACCGGATCGCGCGAACGCTCGATAGCCTGGGGGAGTTGGCGGGCACTATCGTCGAAGTCCCACACACAGAGCGGGAGTTCCTCCCGGTCCCGGGCTGTCACTGTGATGGCGAGCGGGACTGGCACCTTCGACGTGGGACCGACGACACCGATATCGAGGCGCTGACGCGTGCGGAGCGTGGGGTCGACGAGCGGACGGGTATCGTCACCGAGGTCGGGGAAGCGGAGTCGTTCCCCGCCCCGTACTATCTCTCGACCGTGTGTGACACGGGCGGGTTCAGCGATGTCACGGCGCCTCGGCAAGCCGCCGGCGTCGCCGTCGACTGGGACACCGCGTTCATGAAGGCTCTCGGCGAGAGCTACGAGCGGTACGCCGCCGGCGTCTATCGCACCGCGACCTTCACCGAGCGACCGCCGGCCGACCACGTCGATCCGGACGCGTTCGTCACACCCGAAGCACAGACGACCGAGCCGCCCGTCGGCTGGGTTCCCGGCGAACAGTTGGCTACCGGTTCCGAGACGAGCCTCCCGGTCGAGACGGTGGTCTATCCGCCGCCGTCCGAACGGGTCAGACCCGCGACCACGACCGGGCTGGGACTGGGAGGCTCGGGGACCGACGCGCTGCTCGCGGGTCTGTACGAGATCGTCGAACGCGATGCGGCGATCCTGGCGTGGTACTCCACCTACGAGCCCCTGGCCGTGCGTGTCGACGACCACGAGGAGTTCGAGACGCTGCGTCGACGGGCAAGCGCCGAGGGGTTGTCCGTGACGCCGCTGTTACTGACCCAGGACGTGGACGTCCCGGTCGTCGCCGTCGCGGTCGAGGGTGAGACCTGGCCGGAGTTCGCCCTGGGGATGGACGCGAACCTCGATCCGGGTCAGGCCGCCGTCGGTGCGCTCGCCGAAGCGCTCCAGAACTGGATGGAACTGCGCGGGATGGGGCGATCGGAGGCACAGAACGCCGACGGTGCCATCGGACGCTACGCCGATCGGCCCCGGTCGGTCCAGTCGCTGACCGACACGGAGACGGCGGTCCCGGTCGGCAGTCTCGGCCCGGATCGGGTCGGCGACCCCCAGACCGAACTCGAAACGCTGATCGAGCGAGTTACAGCGGCCGGCATCGAGCCCTACGGCGTCCGATTGACACAGCGTGACCTCGAAGTCATGGGGTTCGAAGCCGTCCGCGTCGTCTGTCCGAGCGCACAACCGCTGTTCTTCGGGAACAGCTACTTCGGCGACCGGGCGCGGTCCGTCCCGGCAGAACTGGGCTTCGAACCGCGACTGGACCGGGCACACCACCCGTATCCCTGAACACGAGTCAGACTCCGAACGTCGCCCGGAGCATATCACGCGTCCCCGGACCGAGACCGACCGCCGTGACGGCGACGAGCAACAACAGCCCGTAGCGGGGACTCTCATCGAGGAACTCGTCGTTGAACAGCGAGACGACAAGCGACGCGACCGCGAGTTTGACGATCAGGAACGGCCAGGAGGTCCCGATTGCGGCGGTCAGTCCGGCCGGCTGGAGCGACTCGGTGACCGAGATGATGAACGCGTTAGCCGGATGTTTCGGGTAATAGGTCAGTGGGACACCGAGGACGTCGAGCCAGTCGGCGAGGACGACGTTGGCGACGCCATCGATGGCGTGGCCCCAGATGACCAACAGCCCGACCGCACCGGTCCCGACGTTGACCGCCGGCCAGACGGAGTCGTACAGCCGATAGAGCCCGTACGACAGGGCCGACGCCAACACGACAGTCACCAGCAGGACCGACGGGTACAGCGTCGCGTACGCCCTCGTGAGGGCGGCGATCGTGAGGTACGCGATGGTCGCCGCGACGAAGGTCCCCCCGAGCACCGCTGTCGCCCGGTAGTAACTGTCGACGTAGCCGTTGGTGTCGAGCCAGACACAGGCGATCAGGGAGACGAGCGTCAGGAGGAAGACGCTCCCGTAGATGACCGGGCTGATGATCAGCGAGTTCAGCGGGTACGTGATCAGGGGGTCGACCCCGGCTTCGAGGGCGCGGTCGCCGAGGTCCTCGACGGTCCGGAGCGCCCCGCCGAGCAGCATGAACGGGACGAGCGCGAAGTACAGCTGGATGTCCTCGGCCACGTCGAGGTTTTCGAGGAGGAGGTACACCCCGACGAGCATGTAGACGAGGATGAGCATGTAGCCGACCTCGGAGACGATCGTATAGCCCGGTTCCGCGACGATCCGGCCGGCAGCGATCGCGTCGTTACAGCCCTGATACAGCGCCTGTGGACCCTGCTCGGTCATGACCGCACAGCCTGCCGCCTTTGCGTCGGCGTAGACCGGCCCCCAGAAGTAGTGCCAGAGGAACCGATCCCACACCTGAACAGGGGCGGCCAGGACGGCACCGACACCGACGACGACGAGTCCGACGAACGAGGCGAGCCACAGCCGCTCGGCCCCGTACTCGTCGACGACCCGATCGAGCGTGCTCATGGCCGAGTGACCGGCGGCAGTCGATTTCAGGCTTCCGGTACAGTGTGCGCCCCCCGCATCGCCGTTCCCATCAGGTCAGCGCCTGGTTCGCCGCGGCCAGCAGTTCCTCGTGGTCCTCGCCGTTCGAGGCGACCAGCGTGCCGCTGTCGTGTGTCCATCGGTTCCCGTCGATATCCGTCACAGTCCCGCCTGCTTCCCGAACCAGATGGACGCCGGCGACGGTGTCCCACGGGTTCATCGGGCGCGTACAGATCGCCCCCTCCAACCCACCGTCGGCGACCGTCGCCAGCGTCAACTGGAACGACCCCAACCGGCGCATGTCCCCGAACCGCTCGACGACGGCGGTACAGAGCCGACCGAACTCCTTGCGGTCGTCCCGGTCCCACCACCCCACAGCCGAGACGGCGAAGGTCTCCGGATCGGTTCGCTCGCTGACCGTGAGTCCCGCTCCGTCCCGGGTTGCGCTCTCCCCCGCCGCGTAGAGGTCGCCCTGAGCCGGGACGTACGTCGCCGAGCTGACCGGTTCGCCATCGACGACGGCTGCCACGGAGGTCGTCCACAGCGGCATCCCGCGAACGAAGTTCGCCGTTCCGTCGATAGGGTCGACGATCCAGGTGGGTCCAGCGTCGGGGACGCTGTCGACGAGCCCCTCGCTGTCCGTACCCGGGACGGAGCCGATATCCTCCTCGCAGACGAACGTATCGCCCGGGAACTCCGCCCGGATCGTCGCGAGTACCTGCTGTTGGGCGTCCCTGTCTGCCTCGGTCACCACGTCGTTCTTGTTGGCTTTCGTCTCGACGGTCAACGCCCCACGGAACCGCTCGCGGGCGACGGCTCCGCCCGCTCTCGCAGCGCGCTCGGCCACCGCTGCTCTGTGGTGTCTGTCGGTCACGCCTTGCGCTGGCACCCCCGGATTCAAACCACCTCGGTATGCAGCAAAACCAGTTAGTTCTCGCTCTCGACAGTGTCGATCGTATCGAGGATCTCGTGTGCGATCTCCCTCGCTTCTTCGGGAGTGTAACGCACCTGGTTCCCGAGGGACTGCTCGATGCGGACGTACCCATCGTCCGTCTCGATGGAGAACAACGCCGTGTTCTCGAACGGCGGCACTCGCAGACGCGACCCGTCGGAGTGATCGGTTGCCATGCTATAACGTACCTATTCTATCGGCATAAATCTACGCCCCGGTGGCGGCGTGTGGGGCCAACTCAACAGCGGAAGCGCTACCGTGGCTGTAGTGGTCGCTATGGGCTCGACGCGCCGCTCCCGAACAGGTCGTCCGTAGGAATTGCGAGGGAAGACCGCTCCGTTGCAGTCTTCCGCACTGTTACGCGAGGGACCGCGTGGGTCCTCGTCCCGACTGCTTTCTCGTCTCGGGCGTCGCCGCCTTCGGCGACACCGCCCGACGGCGATAGCAGTCGGTCAGTGCGAGGGAAGGGATTTGAACCCTTGGACCACGGGAAGACGATCACGCTCGTGATACTCGCGTGCTGCGACTTCCCTGCCTCCACTCGCTTCGCTCGTGGAGACCCTACGGGAGCGGATCTTGAGTGAAGCAGGCGCTACGGGGTCGGGTGTTCGTAGGAATTGCGAGGGAAGACCGCTCCGTTGCAGTCTTCCGCACTGTTATGCGAGGGACCGCGTGGGTCCAACAGTGCGAGGGAAGGGATTTGAACCCTTGGACCCCTACGGGAGCGGATCTTGAGTCCGCCGCCGTTTCCAGGCTTGGCTACCCTCGCACATCGATGGCACGGTACCGTTTACAGCCTCTCACGTGCCGTTTTCGAGTTTCGGAATTCCGCACTTGGGTTTCAGTGGTCGCTGATATAAAGGTTACACGAACACGGAGCGTCGCTGGGTGTCGGTTGCAGACAGCCAACTGATTGTCCTCGGCAGAACGTATATACGCCTCCCCAGCGACGATGGGGGCATGAGTGTCGCTGGCATGGCGCTCCAGTTCGACGGCGCCTTGCCCGTCGTGAGTGTCTTACTCCTGTTGATTCTCGTCGCTGTCGTCGCGTTCGCGTTCCAGGACGAGGCCGGCTACCAGAACACGGGTGGGGTCGGAGACGAGGTGGTCTGTCCCCGCTGTCAGCACTCGGCCGACGGAGCGACCGGGACCTGCCCGGAGTGTGGCTACGACCTGTAGGTCGACCGGAGGATTGACCCGAGCCGGCGGCCTACACGTGGTATGGACGACCACACGCGCGACCCGTCGGTCGATCCGCCAGTCGGAAACCCGACTGGATGGCGGGCCGACGGGCAGTGGGAGCACGCGACGCTCCGGCAGGCCGTAGTCCACGGCGTGCGTCTGTACAACTCCGGCGAGTTCCACGAGTCACACGACTGTTTCGAGGACGAGTGGTACAACTACGGCCGCGGGACTGCCGAGAGCAAGTTCCTCCACGGGATGGTCCAGGTCGCTGCCGGCGCGTACAAACACTTCGACTTCGAGAACGACGAGGGGATGCGATCGCTCTTTCGGACGTCACTACAGTATTTTCAGGGGCTCCCCGGTGACTTCTACGGAGTCGACCTGCTGGACGTTCGCACGACAGTCACGAACGCGCTCTCGGACCCCGCGGCGCTCGAAGGATGGCAGATCCGTCTCGACGACGGCTATCCCGAAGCAGGCCCCGAGGACGTAGCCTACGCGGAGGGACTGGACCACTGACCGACTCCGTAGTCGCTAAATGTCCTGGGCCGTATCAGTAGACAATGCGAGTCGAGCAACTGGGTGAGGGGGAGCCAGAGGTCGCAGTCGTCGGCGGAATCCACGGAGACGAACCGTGTGGGCCGGCCGGTATCGAGGCAGTGCTCGCGGACCCGCCTGACGTCTCGCGGCCGGTGAAGTTCGTCGTCGCCAACGAGCGAGCGCTCGCGGCAGGCACCCGGTACGTCGACGCCGACCTCAATCGGTTGTTCCCGGGTTCGCCGGAATCGGACGTCCACGAGGAGCGACTGGCGGCCGAACTCACCGCCGAACTGGAGGGATGCACGGTGCTTGCACTGCACTCCACGCAGTCCTACGACGACCTCTTTGCCCTGGTCGACGACGTGACACCGTTGGCACGAGAGATCTGCCCGCGACTCTCCGTCGACGCCGTCGTCCGAACTGCGGGGGCAAACGAGGGGCGTATCTTCTCGGCGGTCCCCTCGACCATCGAAGTCGAATGTGGCTATCAAGGGTCGTCGACAGCCGCGACGAACGCGGCGAAAGTGATCCGTGAGTTCCTCGCAGCGACCGGCGTCACCGACGCTGCGTCGACGACTCGGACGGACCCCCTTCCGGTGTTCCAGCTCGGCGAGCCGATCCCGAAGGACGCGGCGGACAGCTACGAGGTGTTCGCCCGGAACTTCGAGGAGGTTCCGGAGGGCGAACCGATCGCTGCTGCGGACGGCGAAACCGTCGTCGCCGACGAGCCGTTCCACCCCGTGTTGCTCTCCCCGGAGGGGTACGAACACGTCTTCGGGTACACCGCGGAGAAGATCGGCGTCCTGAACTGACCTTATCGGAGTATCGAGAGCGTCAACACCGAGAACGCGAAGGGGAGCCAGGTCCCACAGAGGGTGAAGATGCCGACGATCGAGAAGATGCCGAACGGCAACCCGAGCAGGATCAGCGGTGCGAGCAGGCTCCAGCCGCCGAACACCGCGACGGCGATCCGGGGCATCGACTGGAGGTAGCCGAAGACGAACACCGCACAGAGGCCGACCAATACGTTCACCCACAGCGGGAACGGTGGGAACACCGCGCTGGCGAGCAATACGGGGTAGAACGCAAAGGACAGCCCGAGAACCGTGAGTGCGCGACCGCTGGGGAGCAGATCTTCGGGCTTTCTGACCGAGTTGTGGTCCTGTCTGACGGCGTAGTCCGTCGAGGAACCGCTCGCACTGGACGATCCGGACGCCGACGACCCCGTAGTCGTGCCGGCGGCCGACGCGTTGGCTGTCGGCCCCGTGTTGTCGGTCCTCCGGCGACGCTGTGACCGGCCGGCGTACTGGGAGACACGTTCACGGGCACGACGTTCCCGGTCGGTCCGCCCGCGGCCGTCGCTCCCCGAGCCCTGGGACTGCGTCGTAGACGACTCGCTGGCCGACCCGTCGGTCTCCTCACCGTATCCCGCCTGGCGTGCCGCGGCGGAGACGTCGCTTTCGGGGGTCGTTGCCGTCGACTCTCCATCGACGTACGCGGTGTGTCCCACGCGGTCGTAGGTCTCCCGTTCGTCGTCGTCGACCAGTACGTCGCGGGCCTCGACAATCCGCTGGGTGGCCGTCTGTGCGTCGTCGTCGTCACTGACATCGGGATGTGTCTCCTTGAGGCGCTCGCGGTACGCCATCTCGACTTCGTCCGCCGAAGCGTCCTCGGCGATCCCCAGTACGTCGTAGTACGTCTCTGTCATTGACGGCCAGTTAGTTCTTGATGAGTAACAGGTCGGTATAAATCCTTGCGCCCGGTTCTCAGCGTTCGTGTTCGGGCTCCCGTTCCCGCTCCCGGGCGCCGTCGAACTCGCTTTCTGTGGCCGTCCGATCGTCAGCCCCCCGCTCGGACTGGGCGATGCGATACTCCAGCGAGCCCGCGATCCGTTCGAGAACGCTGATCAGTCGCCAGACGAGGTAGATACCCCAGAGGACGACGGCGGCGAGAACCCCGAGGAGAATCTGCTGGGCGATGACCAGGCTGTACGCCAGGACCAGGACAGTCCCGACGGCCAGTACAGTCTTGATCGTGCGATCGGTCGAGTCGGAGGGCATACGCGTCCACGCTGGACTGCCGCAGTCGAAAGTGTTTCGCCACAAGTGAATCTTTTTGCGACGTCCGTCCCCACGGGCGGTATGGTCTCTGAGCTGTTCGACCCGGATCGCTGGGAACCGGTCGATCGATTCGAGTTCACCGACATCACCTACCACCGCGCGACCGAGACCGGCGCCGTCCGGATCGCGTTCGACCGGCCGGAGAAACGAAACGCGTTCCGGCCGGAGACAGTCGACGAACTGGCGACGGCCCTGGACCACGCCAAGCGGTTGACAGACGTGGGCTGTGTCATCATCACCGGCAACGGTCCCTCTCCGAAGGACGGGGGGTGGGCGTTCTGCTCCGGCGGCGACCAGAGCATCCGCGGCGAGAGCGGCTACGAGTACAGCCAGTCGCCACGCGACTCGGAGACGGAGGGCGGAGAGCACAGCGAACCGCGAGCCGACGAAGCCCCGCCCGAGGCCGACGACGCCCCGGAGAACGTCGGTCGGCTCCACATCCTCGAAGTCCAGCGCCAGATCCGTCACATCCCGAAGGTCGTCGTCGCCGTCGTCCCCGGATGGGCCGTCGGCGGTGGTCACTCCCTGCACGTGGTCTGTGATCTGACGCTCGCCAGCGCCGACCACGCGAAGTTCCTCCAGACCGATCCCGACGTGGGGAGCTTCGACGGCGGGTTCGGCTCGGCGTATCTCGCCCGTCAGATCGGCCAGAAGAAGGCTCGCGAGGTGTTCTTCCTGGGGAAGACCTACAGCGCCGAGGAGGCCGCCGACATGGGAATGGTCAACGAAGCGGTCCCACACGAGGACCTGGAGGCGACCGCCATCGAGTGGGCCGAAGCGATCAACAGCAAGTCGCCGACGGCCATGCGGATGCTGAAATACGCGTTCAATCTGGACTCGGACGGGATGGTCGGCCAACAGGTGTTCGCCGGCGAAGCGACCAGACTCGCGTACATGACCGACGAGGCCCAGGAGGGCCGGGACGCGTTCAACGAGGGACGGGAGCCAGAGTTCGACGACGTCCCCTGGCACTACTGACCGAGCGGTCGGGTGCGTCGCTTCCCGACGGCGATTGCCGAATCCGCTTCCGTCCCAGTCTCTAGCGTCGTCGACCGGTCTGGTGGGCGGCGGTGGCCGACTGCACCGAGAACTGACCCCCGGAACCACAGTCGCTTTGAACGTCGCGGCCCGACACGACCACAATGAGTACAGCGACGGCAGACGTCTCGAAGCGGAAGGCGTGGGTGATGGCCGCACGACCCCAGACGCTGCCCGCCGGCGCCGCGCCGGTCGTCGTCGGTGTCGGGATGGCCGTCCACGCCGACGTCGCGGCTCCCGTGCCGGCGGTCGCCGCGCTCGTCGGGGCCTTGCTCCTCCAGGTCGGGACGAACTTCGCGAACGACTACTACGACGCCGTAAAGGGCGCGGACACCGACGAGCGCGAGGGGTTCACCAGAGTGACCGCCGGCGGGCTCATCGAACCCAGGGAGGTCAAGCGTGCGATGATCGCTACCTACGCGCTGGCCGTCCTCGTCGGGAGCTATCTGGTCGCCGTCGGGGGCGTCCCCATCGTCGTCGTCGGCCTCTCGGGGATCGCCGCCGGCGTTCTCTACACCGGCGGGCCGCTGCCCTACGGCTACCGCGGGCTGGGCGATCTGTTCGTGTTCGTCTACTTCGGGCTGGTCGCGGTCACGGGTACGTACTACGTCCAGGCGGTCGCCAGCATGGAGGGCGTCGGCCTGTTCCCGGCCGGGCTCCCACCCGGCAGCGTCCCGCCGGCCGTCGTCGTGGCGAGCCTGCCCGCCGCCGGTCTCTCGACGGCGATCCTCGTGGTCAACAACATCCGCGACCGCGAGACCGACGCCGCGGCCGGCAAGAAGACGCTCGTGGTCTATCTGGGCTACGCGTGGAGTCGCGTGGAGTACCTCGCGCTCGTCGGGATGGCCTACGTCGTCCCCGTCGTCTTCGCCCTCGATCCGGCCTACGGGCTTCCGGCGCTGGCCCCGCTGCTCTCGCTACCGCTGGCAGTCGCGGTGAGCAGGACCGTCCTCACGCGATCCGACGGCGAGGCGCTGAACCCCGCGTTAGAGCGGGTCGGCAAGACGCTGTTTCTCCACTCGCTACTGTTCGCGGTCGGGCTGGGAGTCGCCGGGCTATGACCGATCTCACTTACGAGCGGTTCTCGCTGCCGCTGGCCGAGCCGCTGGGAACGTCACAGGGGACGATCAGGGACCGGAGCGGGTACGTCGTCCGGTACGACCACCGCGGGCACACCGGAGTCGGGGAGGCGACGCCGCTACCGGGCTGGACGGAGACGCTATCGGCTTGTGAGGACGGACTGGCGGCCGCCGCGGCGGCCGAACCCGAGGGCGGCCACACCGGTGCCCTGCTCGCGCTCGCGGCCGACGAGGTGCCGGCGGCCCGCCACGGCTTCGCGACGGCGCTACTCGATGCCGACGCGCGGGCCGACGGCGTCCCGCTGTACCAGTGGTTCGACGAGGAGCGGGACTGCCGTTCGGTCCCGGTCAACGCGACGGTCGGCGACGCCGGGCCGACCGAGACCGCCCGCGACGTCGCCGAGGCCGTCGACGCCGGCTTCGACTGCTGTAAACTCAAGGTCGGCGCACGGACGCTTTCGGCGGATCTCGACCGCCTGCGGGCGGTCCGCGAGCGGGTCGGCGACGGCGTGACACTTCGGGCGGACGCAAACGGTGTCTGGGACCGCGAGACGGCTGCCGAGGCGGTCGAGGCCTTCGCCGACTACGGCGTGGCCTACGTCGAACAACCGCTCCCGGCCGAGGACTTGGCTGGCCACGCCGATCTCCGGGGCGGACCGGTCGGGATCGCCCTCGACGAGAGCCTGATTGAGCACCGCGTCGACACCGTCATCGACGCCGACGCGGCCGACGTGTTGATCCTGAAACCGATGGTCGTCGGCGGCCCCGGTAACGCTCACACGCTCGCGTTGCGGGCACGGGAGCGCGGGATCGAACCCGTCGTCACGACTACCATCGACGGCGTCGTCGCCAGACTCGCCGCGCTCCACGTCGCGGCGGCGATTCCCGGCATCGCCCCCTGTGGCCTGGCAACTGGCGATCGACTCGCCGGAGATCTCGCGCCGGACCCGACGACGCTGGCGGACGGCACGCTGTCGGTCCCACAGACCGACGGGCTGGGCGTCGATCCCGGAGAGGTGGCCACCGATGCGTGAACCCGTCGACTGGCCGACCCAGGATCTGGTGAGCCACCGCGTCGCGAGCACACCCGAGCGGCCGGCAGTCGTCGACGCGGACGGCGACCCGACCTGGCGCTACCGCGAACTCGACGACCGAGTCGACACCGTCGCCGCTCGCTTCGCCGCCGAGACCGGATCGGCCGGCGGCGAGAACGAGCGCGTCGCCGCGCTGGTCGACACTCGCGTCGAGATAGCGCCCCTGCTGTTCGGCGCGATGCGTGCCGGGGTGGCGCTGGTCCCGCTGAACGTCGGCCTGGAACCCGCGACTCTCGCCGCGCAACTGGCCCGCGTCGACCCGGGGCTGCTCGTCTGCGAGCGCGGTACCGAGCGGACGGCCCGCGAGATCGCCGACTGTCCAGTCGTGTCGGTCGACGAGCCACGCAGCGAAGGCGTCGTTCCCCTGGCGATCGACCGAGCACCGCCGGACCCAGTGGCGCTCTCCCGGACTGACGAGCAGGTCGTCCTGTTCACGTCCGGCACGACGAGCGATCCGAAGGGGGTCCGGATCACGGTCGGGAACCTGGTCGCCAGCGCCACCGCCTCGGCGTTCCGGCTGGGCGTCAGGCCAGACGATCGGTGGCTCGTCGCCCTCCCGACCTACCACATGGGCGGGCTGGCACCGTTCCTCCGTGGGGCGCTGTACGGGACGACGGTCGTCGTCCAGCGCTCGTTCGACCCGAACGGGACGGCGGCAGTCATGGACGAGTCCGACGTGACAGGCGTCTCGCTGGTCCCGACGATGCTCGCGCGGTTGCTGGACGCGGGCTGGAAACCGCCCGAGTCACTGCGGACCGTCCTGCTGGGCGGCGGGCCCGCCGACGAGACCCTCGTCGATCGCTGTCGGGACGCGGGCGTACCGGTCCACCCGACCTACGGGATGACCGAGACCGCGTCACAGATCGCGACGGCCCGGCCACAGACGGCGTTCGACCATCCCGGAACGGTCGGCCAGCCGCTCGTGTTCACGGAGGTGACCGTCGTCGACGACGGCTCTCCCTGTGAGCCCGGCGAGCGCGGCGAACTCGTCGTCGACGGACCGACGGTCACGCCGGGCTACCTCGACGACGAGCGGACGGCTGCCGCGTTCGGGAGCCACGGCTTACACACCGGCGACCTCGGCTATCGGGACGAGGACGGCCGTCTCTGGATCGTCGGCCGGGTCGACGACCGGATCGTCACCGGCGGCGAGAACGTCGTCGCGAGCGACGTAGCCGCGACGATTCGGGAGAACGGGGACGTGACAGACGCCGTCGTCGTCGGCGTCCCGGACGAGGAGTGGGGCCAGCGGGTCGCAGCCCTGGTCACGGGGACGGTGTCTGCCGGGGCTGTCCGGGACTACTGCGAGGCCAGACTCGCGCCGTACGAAGTCCCGAAGACGATCCGTGTCGTCGATACGCTCCCACGAACGGCCTCGGGGACCGTCGACCGCGAGGCGGCACGTGCGCTCGTCGACGGGAGCGAGTGAACAGCGCCAACCGTTTTTCCTGTCGGGCACCTACGGGCGTCCGTGTGTACCATCGTCCTCGCGTGGCAGGTGTTCGAAGACGCGCCTGTCGTCGCGGCAACGAACCGAGACGAGTCGCTGGACCGTGAGTCGGAGCCGCCGAAACGGCGACACTGGGGCGCACGCGTCGTCGCTCCGAGCGACGCCGAAGCCGGCGGGACCTGGCTCGGGTACAACGAACACGGCGTCTTCGCGGCAGTCACGAACCGCTGGGTCGATACCGAACTCGCCGGCGAGCGCTCGCGCGGCCTGCTCGTCCGTGACGTACTCGGTCACGAGAGCGCGGAATCGGCCGCCCGCGCCGTCGAAGGTGCCGTCCGCGAGGCCGAGTACGAGGGGTTCAACCTAGTGCTCGCCGACGAGAACGCCGCCGTCCTGCTGGAGTGGGACGGCCAACTGGCCGTCCGGACGCTGGAACCGGGCGTCCACGTGGTGGTCAACGTCGGTGCCGACGGCGACTACCGGATTCCCGGTGGCCGCCCCGACGCTGGCGAACGGCAGGCCCGCAACGCCGACCGCGTCCGGGAGACAGTCCAAGTCGAACCCGGCGAGGACGCCGACGCGTGGCTCGACAGGGCCGCGTCGGTCATCGGCGACCACGACTACGGCGTCTGTGTCCACGGCGACGGCTTCGGAACGCGGTCCTCGTCGCTCGTAACCCTCGGTGAGTCCGCGACGTTTCGGTACGCCGACGGGCCGCCGTGCCGGACGGAGTACCGGCCGGTCGAAGGTCAGATTTAACCGCCCGACCGTTCTGGTGTAGGACAACATGAGTTCTGCGACCGCGGAGGCGGACCTCTCCGAGGACGAACGCGCCGGCCTGGAGCTTATCCGAGAGTCGGGAGGCATCCACCAGAGCGAGTTCTGGAAGGAACTGGACGTCTCCTCCCGGAAGGGGAGTCGGATCGTCGAGTCCCTCTTCGAAAAGGGGCTCATCCAGCGCGAGGAGACGGTCTACGACGGCCACAACACGTACTTCCTCACGCCGGCCGCGAAAGACCTCGAGTTCTCCCTGCTGATGGCCGGCGATCAACTCTCGCCGTTTATCGGCGACGAGGAAGTCGATCCACACGACGATACGTTCTCACAGTGGATCATGACGCTGGCCTACGAGGACTGAGGAAGCGACCCCGTACCGACCGCTGGCGCTGATCGGAGCTTCGATAGGAGAAACACAGCCTCGGCGCAGCTCAGTCTTCGAGCGCGTCGGCGATCCGGTCCAGCGAGCGCCGGACGTCGTGGACCTCGTCACGGAGCTTGCGGATCTCGCGGGTGAGTTCCTCGTTGTCGCTGCTCTCTTCCTCGCCGCCGGGGCCTCGCGGCCCGCCGCCCATCCCGCCTGGACCGCCCGCACCGGGGCCGCCACCGCCGCCCATCATGCCGCCCATCATCTGTGCGAAGGGGTTACCGCCCATCCCGCCGGGACCGCCACCGCCGCCACCGCCCATCATCTCTTCCATGCGCTCCTCGCGGCTCATCTCGCCCTCCTCGCCTTCCTCGCGCTCTTCGGCGCGTTGCTGGCGGATCTCCTCGACGCGCTCCCGGAAGGACTTCTCTTCGCCGTCGTCGCCCGATCCGTCCGATTCCGCGGTCTCCTCGTGTTCGTCGTCTGCCATGGACGCGGGTTCGGTAGGGCCGCGGAAAAGGGTTGTCGTCTCCGTCCTCAGGCGAGGCGACGGACGAGCAGCGAGATGCCGGTCGCGGCGACCAGCACCACCACGAGGTTGAAGCCAGCCCGGAACAGCGGTCGGTACCGCCGGGTGACGAACTCGTTGACCGCGGCCGAGGCCGCGAAGTAGAACTGCAACGAGGCGACGAGCGCGATGAGGACGAGTATCCCGAACGCGGCCCACTGCGCGTAGACGGCGATCGATCGGCCGCCGTCGTCAGTCTCCGGCGTGTGGTCCGGCGACGGTTCGGGGATCTCGGGGCTGGCGGGCGGTTCGGTCGTGTCGTCGGTGTCGGATGGGGTGTCGGTCATACGTTCCTCCGTGCGAGAGCGAGCGCCGCGACGAGGGCCGCGGCCAGCGCCGCGACCGCGGTGAAGCCGGGGCCGCTACCGGACGTGAACGTCGGTTCGTCCGTCGCTCGTGGCATCCCCGTCTGTTGCTCCTCGAAGTCGCCGGACTGGAAGCCGGTGTCACGGCGAGTGACGTTCTCTTCGAGGACCTCCGTCGGGTCGAGGTTCGCCGGCGCACTCTCGGTGGCGATGATGACGCCGTCGGACTGGAGGATGCCGTCGAGCCAGTAGTTGTAGCCGTCGGGAACCGTCAGTTCGGTACTGACGGTCGTCGTCCGTCCGGGCCTGATCTGCCCGACCCGGATCGTCGCTTCGTCGGCGATGACGTTGGACTCGGCCTGGCGAGCCCGCAGGCGCAACTGGAGGTCCCCGGCCGGTTCGTCGCCGGTGTTCGTCAGGAACACCGAGACGTTCATCGTCGTCCGGTTGTCCTCGACCGACTCGATCCGGTAGGAGATCGCCCGCAGTGGGACGTCGGCGTTCTCGAACTCCTGGAAGGAGACGGTACTCTTCGCGTACGACGGGGTCAGCGCGTCGACGTTGCGGACGGTCGTCCGGCCGAACGTCCGGCGCTGTTCGTCGGCGTAGACGATCGTCTCGATGCGGTAGTCCCCCTGTCGTTCGACCGTGAGGTTCGTCAGGACCTGGATCTCGCGGTCGCCGCTGACGTTCCCGAGCGACTGCCGCGTCCGCGTGGCGACCAGGCCGGTGTCGGCGTCGATCGCTCGCGTCTCGACGGTGACGTTGCGTGCGGTTCCACCACGGTGTTCGAGCCGCGAGTCGAGCGAGAGCGTGACGGTCTCACCGCCCACGTTCCGCGCGTCGATCGTCGTCTCCCGGAGGTCCAGCCTACTGGGCCGGACGTCCTCTTCGGGTTCCGAGAACGCGCCGGGGGTCGCAAGCAGCGAACCCAGGATCGCGAGCGACAGCAGGAGGGCGAGGGCGGCCAGTGTGAGTTCGCGTCGCACAGCGGAACTGCCACAGGGGTGTGGTAAGTATCTTGTGACTGAGATGACGGATCAGAACGCGCCGAGGCTCGACTGGAGGTCCCTGTCGGCACTCCCCTCGTCGAGTTCGCAGCCGACCAGATCCCGGAGGTTCACCGCGTACGTGCTCCCGTTGTTCGAGAGGACGGCGACCCGGCCTTTCGTCCCGCGGACCGTCCCCGTCGCGAGCGTCTCGGCGAGGGGGCGGTCCGCCAGGTCGAGACCGTAGTCGAAGTCGTACGTTTCGATGGGCGCGAACCGCTCCAGCAGCGACTTCCACCACCGCTCGTCGACGCTGTCCGCGAGCCCGTCGATCTTCGTCGGGACCCGAACGCGGTCGCCGAGATCCGTCGCGATGTCGGCTTCGACCTGTCTGGCGATGCGTCCGTCGGCCACCGTCCGGAGGTGGGCGGCGCGGTCGGCCCCCTGCTCTCTGAGCCGGGTCTCCAGCCGCCAGGAGCGGGTCACGCCGACTTTCACGACGTCCGGCGCGAACGCCGCCAGGTAGACTGCGTGTTCCTCCTCGCAGGCGTCCAGTGGCTTGTCGCAGTCGCCGGTACACCGCGCGCAGGGCCACCTGTCGGTGTGTTCCGGACAGTACGGTGCGGTGTCGTTGGCACACGGATAGTGGACCTCGCCGTCGACGGTGCCGGCACAGTGGCGTGACCCGAGGGTGTAGGAGAGTTCGGTCCCGGGAACGAGCGGGCGCAGTTCGACGGTGCGCTCCTCGGCGAGAACGAGCGCTGCCGGGTCGGTGTCACGGGGCCGATAGCCGACGACTTGCACGGGAGCGGGTTGGGGATACCCGCTCAAAGGCGTACCGGGACGAGTCTTTTGTCGGTGGAGAAATATATGCTCACACATGGCAGACCTCTCGTTGACCAGCCCGGCCTTCGAGGACGGTGAACGAATCCCCCGCGAACACGGGTACACCGAGGCGAACACGAACCCTCCACTGGACATCGACGGAGTCCCCGGCGACGCCCTCTCGCTCGCGTTGGTCGTCGACGATCCCGACGCGGAGGAGCCAGCCGGGAAGGTGTGGGATCACTGGGTCGTCTGGAACGTCGCACCCGACACCGAACACATCCCCGAAGGCTGGTCGGCCGAGGACGTAAGCGAGGGGCAGAACGATTACGGCGAGACCGGCTGGGGCGGCCCCAACCCACCGGAGCGGGAACACACCTACCGGTTCCTGCTGTACGCCCTGGATACGAAGCTCGGACTGTCACCGAACGCCACGAAAGACGACCTCTACGATGCAGCCGGCGGCCACGTGCTCGACAAGGCCAAACTCCACGGCACCTACGCGCCCTGAGCTACAACTCGTCGAGTAGCTCCGCCGTCGCCTGCCGGACCGCGTCGTCGCTGGATTGGGCCGGTTCCCACCCCAGGCCGGCGAGTTTCTCCACCGAGAGACGCATCCGGGGCACGTCCCCCGTCCAGCCACGGTCCCCGCCGGTGTACTCCCGGCCGGGGTCGATGCCCATCTCGTCGGCGACGATGTCGGCGATCCGGTCGACCGACGTGGTGGTCCGGGTCCCGAGGTTGAAGACGTTGTGTGCTCCGTCGGCGTGTTCGACAGCGTACACCATCGCGTCGAGACACTCCGAGACGTGCATGTAGGACTTCTCTTGTCGACCGTCGCCCAGGATCGTCAGCGACGTGGGGTCCTCGCGGAGCTTCTCGACGAAGTCCGGGATGACAGCCCCACGAAGCCGCGGCCCGACGATGTTGGCGAAGCGGAACACCCACGACTGGATGTCGTGGCTGTGGGCGTACGTCGAGATGAGTGACTCCTCGGCGAGTTTCGTCGCCCCGTAGACGCTGATCGGCTCCAGCGGGGCGTAGTCCTCCGGCGTCGGCCGCGGCGCTTCGCCGTAGACCGTCGAGGAGGAAGTGAACACCAGCCGTTCGACACCGACCGCGTCCATCCGTTCGAGGACGTTGTAGGTCATCTCGCTGTTGTCCTCGAACTGCCGGCGGGGCGTGTCCGTGTCGACCAGTTTCGACGCGGCCAGATGGACGACGAGATCGGTGTCCGGGGTGATCGCTTCGGCGACGACCGACTCGTCGGTGAGCGATCCCTCGACGACGGTCGCCTCGTCGGCGACCCACTCGAAGTTCCCGTTCGAGCCGTCGTCGACGACAGTGATGGTGTTGTCTTCGAGGAGCCGTTCCACGAGGTGTGAGCCGATGAATCCCGCGCCGCCAGTGACGACGATCCGGCTGTCAGAGAGGTCCATACCGACGCCAGACCGCACTACGGAAATAAGATTCCGGTCTCGGCGGAGGGCGTGACAGAATGGTTTTATGCCTTCCGGAGAGAGGATGGGTATGAACAGGTCGACACGACGCGGTTTTCTAGCCGCTAGCGTCGGCGTCGTCGGGCTGACTGCCGGGTGTCTCTCGGGCTCCGGCGGCTCCCCGTCGGTGCCGACCGCCGAGGGCCAACCCCTCCCGGCCCCGGTAGCTGGCGACGCCGACGCGGACGTGACCGTCGAAGTCTACGAGGACTACGCCTGCCCACACTGCCGGACGTTCTCGCTCGACGTCTATCCGCAGATCCAGACGAACTACATCTCGGACGGGTCGATCGAGTACGTCTTCAACGACTTCCCGATTCCCGTCGACGATGCGGTCTCCTGGGAGGCAGCGAGCGCGGCCCGGGCGGTCCAGGACCGTGCCGGCGACGAGGCCTTCTTCACGTACAACAAACGGCTGTTCGATAACCAGAACCGCCTCGGACCGTCGGTGTACGCGGAGTTGGCCGAGGGTCTCGACGTCGACGGCGAGACGATCCGGGAGGAAGGCGTCGGCGAGGCCTACCGACCGACAGTCTCCGACGACCGGTCCGCGGGCCGCGAACGCGGCGTCAGCGGGACGCCGACCGTCTTCGTCGACGGCGAGTCCGTCCAGTGGAGCGAGGTCGCCTTCGGCCCCGTCCAGGAGGCGATCGACGCGGCCCTGAACGGATGAACGACGACCACGACGTGACGGTCCTCCGGTTGGGCCACCGCCCCGGCCGGGACGAGCGGATGACGACCCACGTCGGGTTGACCGCTCGCGCGCTTGGCGCCGACCGTGTCATCATGGCCGGCTCCGCCCGCGGTCGGACGGATACCATCGTCGACATCACCGAGCGGTTCGGCGGCCCCTTCGCCGTCGAGACGACAGAGGAACCCAAACGGACCATCCGCGATTTCGAGGGGCGGGTCGTCCATCTGACGATGTACGGCGAACCGATCCAGGACGTCGTCGACGACGTGCGAGCCGACCACGGGACCGGTCCGCTGCTGGTGGTCGTCGGCGCCGAGAAGGTTCCTTTCGAGGTGTACGAACACGCCGACTACAACGTCGGTGTGACCAACCAACCACACTCCGAGGTGGCGTCGTTGGCCGTCTTCCTCGACCGGCTGTTCGAGGGCCGGGAACTCGACCGCGAGTGGGATGACCCCGACCGCGTCGTCGTCCCCAAAGCGACGGGGAAGAAAGTCGTCGAGCCCGACGACGAGTGATCGGGACGGAATACTTTTCACCTCACGTAGCGGTTGTGAGACCACTCCGCCGATGCTCCTCGACTCCCTCCAAACGGTCGGATTCGCCGTCTGCGGGACGTTCACGCTCGTGCTCGGACTCGTCCACTTCGTCATGCCCCGGTTGCTGGATTTCGACGGCGCGATCCCGACCGACGGCGGCCCGCTGAAGCCGCTGCATCTCGGCGTGGTTACCTACCAGACCAAACGTTCGGATATCCGCGGGATCGCCCAGATCATGAACCACGCTGCCAGTTACACGCTGGTGACAATCGGTGTGCTGGACCTGTTGGCGAGTCGTTGGCTCGGGACGCGGTTCGCCCCGTACCTCCTCGTGTGGATCGCCGGCTGGTGGTTCCTCCGGGCAGTGACACAGCGCCACATGGGCTCGCGACCGGGCGATTGGCTGGTCGCCGGCGGGTTCACGCTGCTCGGGCTGTTCCATCTGGCGGCCGCGGTGTGGTGACGCCACCGGACCGGGCCAGCAAAGTAGGCCCATCACGAATCACCTGCCAGTGCTCGACCGACTCACGTCGCCGACCTCGCGGGTCGTTCCCGTCCTCGGGACGCTGTACCTCGGCTATCTGGCGACCCAGCCACCGCCCGCCCGGTGGGTCGGCCTTGGCTGTCTGGCGGTCCTGACGCCGTTCGCTCTCGGGTGGTTCCTGGGCCGATACGCCGGACTCGGGCCGTGGGCCGACACCGAGAGCTGAGCGGTGTCGAGGTCCACACGCAGGCCGCGTTCTCCTCGGCTGCCACCGGGACCCACGCCCTGAGCCGGAGGTTTTAACCACGTGACCCCCCGACAGAAGAGTAATGGCTTTTGAGGACCTCTTGGAGGACCCCGTCATACAGAAATACCTCCACGAGCTTGTCGGACCGAAAGGGATGCCGGTCGCCGCCGCGCCGCCGGACGGCGAAGTGACCGACGAGGAACTGGCCGAGGAGTTGGGCCTGGAACTGAACGACGTGCGCCGGGCGCTGTTTATCCTCTACGAGAACGACCTGGCGTCGTACCGACGGCTCCGGGACGAGGATTCGGGGTGGCTCACCTATCTCTGGACCTTCGAGTACGACGAGATCCCCGAGAAACTCGAAGAGGAGATGCACCGGCTGCTCGACGGACTCGAAGAGCGCCGGCAGTACGAGCGTGACAACGAGTTCTACCTCTGTGAGAACTGTGGCATCCGCTTCGAGTTCGGCGAGGCCATGGAGTTCGGCTTCCAGTGTCCCGAGTGTGGGAACCAGGTCGAGTCCATGGAGAACACCCGGCTCGTCGCCGCCATGGAGACGCGGATCGAGGAACTGCGCGACGAACTGAACGTCGAACACGTGGAAGCCTGATGGTCGTCCTCGGAACGAAAGTGTACGTCGCCGGCGACGCCCGCGATCGCACACTCGATGGACTGCGTGGTATCGTTCAGGACCGGTTCGGCGAACTCGACGTCTCCTTCGACGTGGGCCTCCGGGACGACGAGTTTCCGACGGTGACCGTCGACGGCCCCGACGCGACCGTCGCGCGGAACCTGCTCCGCGAGGAGTTCGGCGAACTCGTCACGACCCACGAGGACGGCGAGACCTACGTCGGGACCCTCGAACAGTGGGACGACGACGGGTTCGTGCTGGACGTCGGCTTCGGCCAGACGGTCCGTATCCCGACCGACGGACTGAACCTCGGCCGGGGCTCACCCGCCCAGATCCGCAAACGGTTCGGGATCGTCCAGCACATGCCGCTGCAGTTCATCGCCGGCGAGGAGCCCCGACTGGCCGACGAGACCGTCGATCGGCTCTACGACTGGTCCCGGGGCAACGACCGGGTCAACGCCAACAGCGTCACTCGGTCGGAAGCCCGCGCGACCGTCAACCGGGCGGGCCACGCACAGGACATCGTGACCGTCGAACGCATCGGGCTCCTCGAACAGAGCATCATCTGTAACCCGGACACTGACGCACCGGGGCTGTTGTCGGATATCGGACAGTACATGCCCTCGGAGTTGCTCGCTGTCGTCCCCTGAGACAATGAACCGCCGCCACCTCGCACTGGTCGCCGTCCTCGCGACGCTCGCGCTGTCGGGCTGTACCGGCCTGTTTGGACCGGAACCGTCCGATCCCGACCGACTGAACCAGAACGCGAGCTACGACTGGGAGACGACCGAGGACGCGACCATCGTCGTCAACCGGTCGTCGTACACGGCTGTCTACGACGTCGAGAACCGGTCGACCTTCGAAGTGTACACGCGGGACGGACTGGGTCGGGAGCGGAGTGTCCCGATCCGTGGGCTGCGGTTCCGCTACGAGAACGGGACCGTGATCGAACCGGCGAACTCGTCGCTGAGTGCCACCGAAGGCAGCCAGCGGACGGAGATCCAGTTCGGGGGGAACGTCTCCGGCGAGGTCGCCTTTTCGGCACCGCGGTCCGGCAAACAGTTCACGACGCCGACGTACGTCGACGGTGGAAGTTACGCCGTCACGCTCCCACCGAACGCCCGGGTCGGCATCCCGCTGCTCTCGCAAGTCAGTCCGGGGAACGCCAACACGACTGTCCCCCCGACCAGCGACCGGATGACCGTCTCGTGGGGCGCTGTCGACGCACAGATGCTCAGCGTCCGGTACTACCTCCAGCGTGATCTGCTGTTGTTCGGCGGTCTGACCGTCGGCGGGATCGTCGTCGCGATCGTCGGCTCCGTCTACTACTACCGCCAGCTCCAGGCGGTCAAGCGTCGCCGTGAAGAGGCCGGGATCGATATCGAAGAGGAGGACGACCCACGGGACCGTGGACCGCCGCCGGGGATGAGATAACCCCTCGGGGAGCGCGCTGTCCGACAGTATTTGTGTCACCCGATCGTACCGGGAGGTATGCGCGTCGCCGTGGTCACCGTCGGGGACGAACTGCTGGCCGGAGACACGGTCAACACGAACGCCGCCTGGCTCGGACAGCAACTCGCACAGCGGGGTGTCACCGTCGAGCGGGCGACGGTCGTTCCCGACAGGACCGCAGATATCGCCCGAGTCGTCAACGAGTACCACGCTGACTACGACGCGGTCGTCGTCACCGGCGGGCTAGGCCCGACCCACGACGACGTGACCATCGAGGGGGTCGCCGCGGCGTTCGGCCAGGAGGTCGTCGAGAGCGAGGAGGCCCTGACCTGGCTCGCGGAACACGGCGGCTACACCCGCGACGATCTGACCGACGGGACCGGTGAGGTCCCCGAGGGTGCGCGGGTCCTGCCGAACCACGAGGGCGTCGCCCCGGGTTGTGTCGTCGAGCGATGTTACGTCCTCCCCGGCGTGCCGGCGGAGATGAAGCGGATGTTCGAGGAGGTCGCCGAGGAGTTCAGCGGCGATCCCGAACACGTGGTCGCCGTCGAGACCAGCGAACCGGAGAGTGCGCTCCTCGATCGGCTCGCAGGCGTCCGCGAACAGTTCCCCACGGTCGGCGTCGGGAGCTACCCCGGCGAGAACGTGACGATCCGGTTCAAGGGGACCGACGAGACGGCCGTCGAGGAAGCCGCAGCGTGGCTCCGCGAGCGCGTCGACCAGTAAGGCCCGTCGGAGCTACCGATAGAGGTACTGGAGCCAGAAGGCAGTCAACAGCAGTCCACCGACGGTGACGACCGCGCCGGCGCCGTTGATTATCCCCGCTTGTACGCCGCTTGCCAACACTGGGAGCATAGCTGGACCAACCAGGCCCGATGGCTTGAATCACACGCTCCCGGTCGCCTTTTGCCGCGGGGCCTCATACCGGGACACGATGCGACGGATCGGTGTCGTGGTCAACCCGATCGCCGGGATGGGCGGCCGCGTCGGACTCAAGGGGACGGACGGGAAAGTCGCGGAGGCACAGCGCCGCGGGGCCGAACCGCGCGCGCCCGACCGGGCACGCGAAGCACTCGAAGCGGTCGACGACACGGACGCCGCCGTGGACCTGCTGACCTACGGGGACCCGATGGGAGAGACGGTGGCCCGCGAGGCCGGGTTCGACCCGACCGTCGTCGGCGAACCCGCAGATCCGGACGCGACGACCGGCGAGGACACGCGGAGTGCCGTTCGGGCCTTCGTCGATACCGGTGTCGACGTGGTGCTGTTCGTCGGGGGCGACGGGACCGCCGTCGACGTGGCGACTGCGATCGACGGCGCTGGTTCCGAGACACCGATGCTCGGCGTGCCGGCGGGAGTGAAGGTCTACTCCTCCGTGTTCGGAGTGACGCCCCGAGCGGCCGGACACATCGTCGCGACGTTCGCCGCCACCGAGCGTGCCGAGGTCAACGACATCGACGAGGACGCCTTCCGCGGCGGCGAGGTGGTGACCGAACTGCGGGCAGTTGCGACGGTCCCGGTCGCCGACCAGCGCCAGTCGGCCAAGCAACGGGGCGGCGGATCGATCGAGACACTGGCCTCGGCCGTCGCCGAGGAGGCCGAGCCGGGCGTCACCTACGTGCTCGGCCCGGGCAGTACCGTCGGTGAGATCAAATCGCGGCTGGGCTTCGACGGGACGGCGCTGGGCGTCGACGTCTGGCGTGACGGCGAGGTGGTGGCCGCGGACGCCAGCGAACAGGAGATTCTGGACGCGCTGGGTGAGGAAAACGTCATCGTCGTCTCGCCGATCGGCGGCCAGGGGTTCGTCTTCGGTCGCGGGAACCAACAGCTCTCCCCGGCGGTGATACGCCGGTCGAGCATCCAGGTCGTCGCGTCGAGCCGGAAGTTAGACGAGATCGGACGTCTCAGGGTCGACACCGGCGACTCAGACCTCGACGAGTCGCTTACCGGGTGGCTCCGCGTCCGTGTCGGTCGGTACCAACAGCGACTCGTCGAGGTCGTCGCCTGACGAACGTATAGGTCTCGCTGTCTCGACTTGCGTGTTTGTATATTGATATCGAGATAAGTGGGTGTATAGTCAAGATTAAGGTTGGCGGCAGTCAACAAAGGGTATATGGAAACGCGGAAAGTCCAACGTCTGGGGCCATCGACGCTCGCGATGACGCTTCCCGCGGAATGGGCGTCGAAACACAACGTCGAGAAGGGCGACGAGGTGTCGCTACGGATGGGTGGCAAGGGCACGCTGACGGTCCTGCCCGAGTCGGTCCAATCGGAAGAATCGCAGGCGACGATCCACGCCGCGGATCTCAACGCCGATGCGGTCGAGCGAGCCATCGTCGCACAGTACGTACTCGGCCGACGGATCATCCACGTCGAAGCCCCGGAGGGGGGCACACTCGATTCGGCACACATCAACGCCGTCTACAACGCCGAGACGCAGTTGATGGGCCTTGGCGTCATCGAGGAGACGCCCGAACGGATCGCGATCCGGTGTTCCGTCGACCCCGAGGATTTCACGCTGAACAATCTGCTGGAACGGCTGGAGTCGACCGGGTCGACGATGCGTAACGAGGCGATCAAATCCCTGGCCCACGGGAACCCCGACCTCGCCCAGCGGGCGCTGAACCGCGAGCGCCAGGCCAACAAGATCTTCGTCCTCCTGCTTCGTCTCATCTTCACGGCCTACCAGAACCCCAACCTCGCCCGGGCGATCGGTCTCGACGACGGGTTCCCGCTGATCGGCTACCGCTCGATCGCCAAGAACCTGGAGTTGACCGCCGACAACGCCGAAGACATCGCGGAGATCGCACTGGAGGCGACCGACCACTCGCTGAACGTCGAGTCCTCGACGATGCGGCGCATCCGGGAGTTCACCGACAAAGTCAACGAGATCAGTGAACTCGCGGTCCAGGCCGCCGTCGAACGGGACTACGACACGGCGATCAAGGTCCGTGAGGAGTACGCCAAGATCGGCGACCGGGAACACGAGATCCTCGACGATCTCCCGGAGATGGACAACGAGTCCCTGCTCCAGATACGAGAGGTGCTGGTCAGCCTCCGACAGACCGCCGAGTACGCCGTCCGAAACGCCGAAATCGCGACGAACCTCGCGCTCAACGAGGAGTCCGAACACACCACGATCGAGTGACTTTCCACCATTGATACCGTTGTATTTTATTCCGAAGCTATAATAAAATAAAGGCCCGTCCCGTCAGCTGTCGGAATCCGTACCTATGGCGGGAAAGCGTTCGCTCTATTTCCAGCACGAGATAAACAGACGATGGGACGACCCTTCGAACTACGGAGAGGCGAGTTCGGCGTACGGCGACGGCCGGTATCCGCCCGATTGGGACGCCCGAAGAGAGGCGGTTTTCGCGTTTCAAAACTACCGATGTGCACGCTGTGACGATTACAAAGGGGACGTAGACAGGTTCGAGTTACACCATCTGGAGTTTCTCTCCGACGGTGGTTCCAATCACCTCGACAATCTCGTCGGGCTGTGTCACCACTGTCACGCGTTGATGCACCCGGACAACGACAACATGAACGGGAACATCGGTGAGGCAGACATGCTTCCCCATCCGGAAGCGGACCCACAGGTCTGTGTCGCTCGGCGACCCGTTTCGGCCGTCGAGTGGAACGATCGGGGCAATGTTATCGCGGTGCTCGAAGCGAAGTCACAGGACCTCGGCGACAACGTGATCAGCCATAACCGGGCCTGTTACCGAGTATCGGAGAGCTATATAACTGAGTTAGCCAGCGATCTCGAAGCTGCGATCGACAAGTACAGTCTCGGGTGTCCGGACGGAAAACGGATGTTGCATCTGAGAGTTCGATCCGACGGAACGGTCGCTGTCCCATCCGATGCCATGGTTACGGTGTCGAAACAGACCGAGTGTGAGACGAAGAGAGTGCCTGGAACCGGATACGTCCGGTTCATCTTTGACCGAACCATCGAGCGATTCGGAATCCGAGTCGACGCGGCCAATCACGAGTCACGGGACACGTATATCGAACCGGAGGGGCGAGACCACGTCATCCAGTATGTGGTACTTGAGCAGACTGGATCGGACGAACCCGTGGAAAACACTGGACAGACAGAGAGAACAGTACCAGAGGCCGACGACGGTACGGCAAGGACGAAAACGTCGTTATCCACACAACCGACAACCGTATCGGCGAACTCCAGTACTGCTGAACCAGCATCCGAGACCCACGCCAAGGGGAGCGCATACGGGGTCTATCAGCGTATTCTCGTCGGTATGGTCGTATGCAGCCTGTGTTTCGCTACGGTGGCGCTGTTACTCGATACTCGGTTGAGCGCCCCTCTCGGTGCCTGGATTGGAGGCGTAGTTATCGGCGGAGTCCTCGGCGCTATTAGTAATCGACTGTAGAGAAAGAATATCAGCGGGCGATTCGTACGACGTTCCGTTCGGCCGATCCCGACTGAACTATCGTAACCATTGAAAATCAATGCACATCCGATCGCACGATAGCAGTGCAATCGGTGTGTACATCGTTTCAATTGTTACTATAGACGTGGGTCACTCCGCAGGAACGCCTATGTAGACTGCGCTCCCTGTGGACACTCCTAATCTCCTCGGTACGGGTGTCGCGTTTACGTCCTTCGTCGTCGCATCGTTCGCGTACTACGGAGACGCCAACCGGCAGGCATTCACTCGCGCAACGATCGTCGTCGTACTCATTTTTGGCGTTTTCACTCTCCAAGTCCCCATTGCTGTCATCGCAGCCTGCGTCGTCTACCTCACCGCGTGGCTCACCGGCTCGGACAGCCCACTCAACGCACCTGACACGCGGATCTTCCCAGTCAAATCGACGACCACCAACGAATCCGACTATAGCGAGTAAGGCGGCGACCTGCGGCTCCGTTGAACTGCTCAGTCGCCCGGTCCTTGGTACGTGGTTTGTTCAGTGATTTACCGAGACTGACCGATTCAAACAGTCGGATGTTCCGGTGTATGACCCGTTCTATGACACCCTGTGAGAACTACTAACTCCGCGCAGTAGATTTTCGTCGATAGCTAACTCACGAGACGCGTCGCTCGTCGGGTGACCATAGGGTACCGGACGAACGGTTCGCCGACGGGACTTAAATAGCGAGAATACCGTCGTCGGTCGTCGAATCGCCAGGTATCGGCGTGACTGTCTCGTTACCCCCGAGTAGTCCGCTCCCGCTGTCGGTACTCGTCACAGTTTCGGTATCGAGGACGCCGTCGTCCGGGGTCCCGGTCGGCGTCGCCGTCCTCGGTTCCTGATCGCCGATATCTCCCTGACTCGATCCGCCTCCGGTCGGATACTCGGCTTTGTTCCCGAAGATATCAGTCTCGATCGACTTCTCGTAGTCGACCGGGTCCAGCGGAATCCGGATCTGGGTTCCCCTGGCCTCCAGAACCAGAGAGAAGTCGATCCGTAGCTGTGTCTGCTGGTTGCGCTGGAGATGGGTGACCCACCACTCGTCTAAGTTCTCGTTCTCGATAGCGGCCCGAGCGTCGATGGTCTCGGTCTCGCCGGGGCGAATGACGTAATTGGCGGTCGTCTCGCCGGACCCGACCTCGACGTCGTTCATCGAGACGGTGTAGCCGATCCGCGAGACGGTGTAGGGGAGCGACTTGGGGTTGTGGACGGTGAATGCGAGGTCCATCGGCGACTGCTGGCGGGTCAGGTTGGGTCGGTCCCAGGTGCCACGCGTCTCGTTGATATAGAGGACTGGATCGGAGACCAACGGTACGTTCGCGTCGACTGGCCGGGTCTCTGTGCTGTTGAACTGCCCGATGATGTCGGTCTCGATAGAATCCCCCTGTGTGACCGACAGCGATCGACCCAGGGTCGAGGACCGGACTTCGCCGTCGATCTCGACCTGGGTCCGTTCACCGTTCTCGACGTGCGTGTACCACCACGCGGGGACCTGCCCGTTGTCCATCTCCGTGGTAAACGCGAGCGTCGACCGGCCCGTACCGAGTTGCAACCCCTCACGTCCGCCCGCGGCGATCGGGACACCGTTCATCCGGACCGAGTAGTCGACCGACGCCCCGCCCAGTCGGACACCGATCGGGTTCGGGTTCTCTATCACCAGCTCCGTCCCGATGGTCGTCGTCTCCTCGGAAACCCCCGTAAATCGGTTCTCGACGGCTGTGAAGGAAGGTGCGCCGAGGACGCCGATGTATACCCCAGTTGCCAACAACACGGCCAACCCGACACCGACGACCGCGACCGCACGTGTCCGTCTCATCGTCCACTCCTCTCGTGGCGGTCGACATATGTCCTGTGGCCGGCCCGAATGAACTAAGTGGCCGACGGCGAATGCTCCGGTATGGCTTCAACGGACGCAGAGACCGACATGGGACTCGGGCTCGGACTCGTCTTCGGGCTCGTCGCGGTCGGTGCAGCGTTGCTGACGACAGTCAACGGGTACACGTACGCCACACGAACCGCGCAGGGGCTCGAAGCGACGGGGCTCCAGGTCTCCAGTGGCGTCGCCTTCGGTGTCGCCATGCTCGCCGCCGGGCTCGCTATCGTCGCCGTCCACGTCTTCGACGGCTGACGACCGAGCCGACGACAGCTGTTCTCGCAGACGATACGGAGAAAGGAATCGTTAAATCGATCCGTCACGTAGTTCGGATATGACCGATTTCAGCGAAGAGGACCGACGCATCCTCGAGCATCTCCGGGACAGCGTCTCGCGGGGTGAGAGTTACTTCCGCGCCAAGAACATCGCTGAGTCGATCGGTCTCTCCGCCAAACAGGTCGGTGCACGACTGCCGCGGCTCGCGGAAGAGGCCGACGAAGTCGACATCGAGAAGTGGGGCCGCGCCCGGTCGACGACCTGGCGCGTGACCACCAGTTAGTCGGTGGATTCATTCGGGAGTAGTTCGGAGTCCCTATATGACCGTCCGGGTCGAGCAGACCATCAGAGTGTCGGCGCCCCCCGAACGCGTCTGGGAGTTTATCGCCGACCCGGAGAAACGTGCCCGTTCGATCAGCGTCGTTACCGACTGGGAAGACCGCGGTGACGGGACCTCGACGTGGTTCCTGCGGCTTCCGATCCCCGTCATCAACAGGACCGTCACGGTCGACACGGAGGACGTCGAGCGACGACCGCCGGAGTACGTCCGGTTCGTCGGGAAGTCGAAGGTGATGCGCGTCCAGGGCGAACACGAACTGGAGGCGACCGAGGACGGCGGGACGGCGCTACACAACCGTTTCGTCGTCGACGGTCGGTTTCCCGGCGTCGAACGCTTCTTCAAACGGAACCTCGGCGACGAGATCGACAACCTAGAAACGGCACTGCGCGAGGACCTCGGAATGGAAGTATGAGGATCGCACTGGCCCAACTGGAGATCGAGGCCGGCGCCGTCGAGCACAACGTCGACAGTGCCATCGAGGCGATCCGGCGTGCGGGCTCGGACGGCACCGATCTGGTCGTCCTCCCGGAGCTGTTCACCGTCGGCTACTTCGCGTTCGATCTGTACGCACGCCACGCAGAGAGCGTCGCGGGCGAGACAATCGGCCGACTCGCCGACGCGGCACGGGACACCGATACGGCGGTGCTGGCCGGCAGTATCGTCGAGGACCTCGCCGCCAGCGCCGCTGACGGCATCGAGGTGCCACAGTCCTCGGGGCTGGCGAACACCTCGGTGTTTCTCGGGCGGGAGGGTGACCGGCGCGGGACCTACCGGAAACACCACCTCTTCGGGTACGATTCGGCCGAATCCTCGCTGTTAGAGCCCGGCGAACGGGTCGATACCGTCGAGTTCGGCGGGTTCACGATCGGGATGACCACCTGCTACGATCTGCGGTTCCCGGGGCTGTACCGCCGACTCGTCGACGAGGGGGCGACCCTGGTCTGTGTCCCGAGCGCCTGGCCGTATCCCCGGGTCGAGCACTGGGAGCTGTTCGGACAGACCAGAGCCGTCGAGAACCAACTGTACGTGGCCGCCGCCAACGGTGTCGGAGCCTTCGACGACGCCGAACTACTGGGCCGATCGACGGTGTACGACCCGTGGGGGACGGTGCTCGCGAGTTCCGCGGACGAACCCGCGCTCGTGACCGCGGACCTCGACCCGGACCGGGTCGAGCGGGTCCGCGATGAGTTCCCGGCGCTGGCCGACCGACGGACGGACTGGGGATAGCTACAGCCGTTCTTTCACAGAAAATCCGTTTTGAGCCTACGTTGTTATTAACCCCTGTTGGCGAACAGCGTAAGTCGTGATGTCCAACAGAGCAGCGATCCTGGCGGTGGCGGCCTGCCTCCTCCTGGCGGGCTGTACCGGCGTCGGGCCACAGGCCGGCGGTGGCGACGGCGGTGAGAGCGCGGAGTTGAGTGCCAACCAGCAGGCCGCGAGCGGAGCACAGAGCGACGCCGCGGGCGACGCGTCGAGCGATGCCGGCGACGGCGGTGACGGAAGCAGCGGTGCCGGCGGCGCTGGCGACGGGAGCGTCCCCGATCCCACGCAGCGGGCGATCATCAAGACCGGTTCGATGGTGGTCGAAGTCGACAACTTCTCGACTGCACGCTCGACGATCGCCGACCGGGTCCGGGAGCGCGGTGGCTACGTCAGTGGCTCGGATCAGCGACTCCACCGCAGCGGCAACGAGACGTGGCTGACCGGCCACATCGTCGTCCGCGTCCCCAGTGACACCTACGAGGATACCCAGGCCCTGGCGGCCGATCAGGGGACGGTTCTCTCGGAAGAGACGTCGACGGAGGACGTCACCGACCAGTTGGTCGACCTGGAGGCGCGACTGGAGAACCTCCGGAGCCGGCGGGACCGGCTCCGGGAGTTCTACGATCAGGCCAACAGCACGGAGGAACTCCTGCGAATCGAGGAGGAACTCTCCGATGTCCAACGACAGATCGAGCGGCTGGAAGCCCAAAAGCAGTCGTTAGAGCAACGGGTCGCGTATTCGACTGTCAGGATCGAACTCCAAGAGCCCGAACCGGGGATCGACCAGATCCGGACCCAGTACCACGAGCAGTCACTCGTCGCCGTCTTCGTGGGCTCGGTCAACGACGTGATCGTCTTCGCACAGGCCTCGCTCGTGACCATCGCCGGGGCGCTCCCGTGGCTCGCCGTCGCCGTGGTGCCAGCGCTCGGGCTCCGCAGATTGCTGCGCGGGCGCTCGGTCCCGCTGCTCGGCGGGGGCAGTAGTGAGACGCCTGCAGCGGACGAACCTCCCACCGAGCAGCCGGACGAGGAGACCGCCGAGACGACCGACGACGACGAAGCGGCGGAGTAACCCCCTGTCTTCCCGACACCGGACTTTTTTTACGCTCGGTCCAGAACTGTTGTTTGCCGGTGAGACGCTTTTCACGTCGTACCCGGCAACAACACAGCCCGTCTCGCTGCTCGGCCACCCGGCGTCGCTCGTCCGCCAAAGGCTGTCCGGACAGCCTTTCTCTCACTCCTCGTCAGTCGTGGTATCGGCCGAGAGGCCCTGAGCCATCCGGATCTCCTTGGCGTTGTTCAACGTCCAGGCCGTCCGCTCGGTGACGGCCTCGATGACCTCCCGGCCGTGTGGCGGGCCGCTCCCGGACTGTTTGACGCCGCCGAACGGTAACTGTACCTCCGCGCCGATACACGGGAGGTTCCCGTAGGCGAGGCCGACCGCCGCGTTGTCGCGGTAGTAGTTCAGTTGGCGGTAGTCCTCGGAGATGATCGCGCCGGCGAGCCCGTAGTCGGTGTCGTTCTGGAGCGCGACCGCTCGCTCGACCCCGCCGTCGTACTCGACCAGGGCGACGTGTGGTCCGAACACCTCCTGGTGGTACGCCGAGAGGTCGGTCTCCGGCGAGACTTCGTAGACGAACGGGCCGACCCAGAACCCTGCTTCCTGCCCCTCGGGGAGTTCCGCTCCCGGGAGTTCCTCACGGTCGACGAGGACCGTCGCCGTCGACTCGCGGACGGCGTCGTTGTGGCGCGCGAACTTCTCGACCTGCTCGCGGTCGACGAGTGGCCCCATGAACGTCTCCTCCTCCAAGGGGTCGCCGACGGTCACGCGCTGTGCCAGATCGACGAACCGGGTTTTGAACGCCTCGTAGACGTCGGTGTGGACGAGCAGTCGCTCGCTGGAGACGCATCGCTGGCCGGTCGTCTTGAAACTGGACATCACCGCGGAGTGGACGGCGATGTCGAGGTCGGCCTGTTCGGTGACGACGATGGCGTTTTTCCCGCCCATCTCACAGCAGGCGTTTCGGCCCAGACGGCCGCCGATCTTCTCGTCGATACTGTGGCCGACCTCTGCGCTGCCGGTGAACAGGACAGTGTCGACGCGGTCGTCCTCGACGATGGCGTTGCCGGCGTCGCCGTACCCCTGGACCATGTTGAACACGCCGTCGGGGATCGGGGTGTCGTCGAACATCTCCGCGACGATCTGGCCGCAGTAGGGGGTCTGTTCGGCGGGCTTCCAGACGACCGTGTTGCCCTCGACCAGCGAGGTCGCCATGTGCCAGAACGGGATCGCGACCGGGAAGTTCCAGGGGGTGATACAGCCGACGACGCCGCGCGGGCGCCGGCGCATGTACGAGTCCTTGCTGGCCACCTCCGAGGGAACCACGTCGCCGTGGGGGTGGCGGGCGTTGCCCGCGGCCAGTTCGACCATGTGGGCGGCCTCGACGACGTCTGCCCGCCCCTCGCTGATCTCCTTGCCACACTCACGGGAGACCATCTCGCCGAGTTCGTCGGTCCGCTCGCGGAGTTCGTGGTAGATCTCCCAGAGGAACTCCGCCCGGTCGATGTACGACAGTCCGCGCCACTCGTCGGCGGCCTCGCGGGCGGCCGTCACCGCCCGGTCGATCTCTGTCGAGGACCCCATCTGGACCGTCGCCACAGTCTCGGCGGTGGCCGGGTCGACGGTCTCGAAGGTCTCCCCGTCGTCGCTCGCCACCCACTCGCCGTCGACGTAGTGGTGCAACGAACTGGTTGGCTGACCTGTCATACCGACTAGTTGGCGTGCCAGCGATAAAAGAGATGCGTCAACACACCCCACAAAAACGGACTGTGGAACGGGTCAGCGCTCGCGGTCCAGCGCCCGCCGGAAGTGGTCGGGAGTGATCTCGACTTCGTCGGCCCGCTCGGTCGCCTCTTCGGGACCCAGTTCCGCAGCGGTCTCGCGGATCGCCAGCATCGACGCCTCGCGGACGACGGCCTCCAGTTCGGCCCCGGAGAGGTCCCCGGTCTCTTCGGCGATCTCGGACAGCGAGACGTCGTCGGCGATCGGTTTGCCCGCCGCGTGGACCGCCAGGATCTCCTCGCGGGCGGTCCGGTCGGGGTTCGGCACCTCGACGTGCTGTTCGAGTCGCCCGGGTCGCAGGAGCGCGTCGTCGATCATGTCCCGGCGGTTGGTCGCCGCGAGGACGACGACGTTGGGGTTCTCGGTGATCCCGTCGAGTTCCGCCAGCAACTGGGAGACCACCCGTTCGGTCACCTCGTTGCCGTCGCCGCGATGGCTGGCGATGGCGTCGATCTCGTCCAAGAAGATGATGCTCGGCGCGGTCTGGCGGGCGCGTTCGAACAGTTCCCTGACGGCCTCCTCGCTCTCGCCGACGTAGCGGTCCATGATCTCCGGGCCGGCGACGTGGATGAAGTTGACGCCGCTCTCGCCCGCGACTGCCCGGGCCAGCAGCGTCTTCCCGGTCCCCGGCGGGCCAAAGAGGAGGATGCCACTCGGCGGATCGGTGTTGGTCGCCGCGAACAGTTCGCCGTAGGACAGCGGCCACTCGATGGCCTCGGTGAGCGTCTGTTTGACATCGTCGAGCCCACCCACGTCGTCGTAGGTGACCGTCGGCGACTCCGCGACGTACTCCCGCATGGCGCTGGGTTCGACCGTCGCCATCGCGGTGTCGAAGTCGGGGCCGGTCACGTCCGGGTCGTCGTGTTCCCTGCGCAGGGCCGCCATCGCCGCCTCCGTCGTCAGCGAGGCGAGGTCGGCACCGACGAAGCCGTGGGTCTGTGCGGCCAGGCGGTCGAGGTCCACGTCGTCGGCCATCGGCATCCCGCGGGTGTGGACGTCCAGGATCTCCCGTCGGCCGGGTTCGTCGGGGACGCCGATCTCGATCTCCCGATCGAACCGGCCGCCCCGCCGGAGCGCCGGATCGACGGCGTCGACCCGGTTGGTCGCCCCGATGACGACCACGCGACCCCGGTCTTCCAGGCCGTCCATCAGGGTCAGGAGTTGGGCGACAACGCGGTTCTCCATGTCGGCGTCCTCGTCCCGGGAGCCGGCGATGGAGTCGATCTCGTCGACGAACAGGATCGAGGGGGCGTTGGCGGTCGCCCGGTCGAACGCCTCCCGGAGCCGTTCCTCGCTCTCGCCTTTGTACTTCGAGACGATCTCCGGCCCGGAGATGGTGTCGAAGTAGGCGTCGACCTCGTTGGCGACCGCGCGGGCGATCAGCGTCTTCCCCGTTCCCGGGGGGCCGTGCAACAGGACGCCCTTCGGCGGGTCGATGCCCAGCCGACGGAACTGCTCGGGTTCCGAGAGGGGCATCTCGATCATCTCGCGGATCCGATCAAGTTCGTCGTCCAGCCCGCCGATGTCCTCGTAGCTGACACCGGTGTCGGACTCGGCCTGTGAGGCGGGTGCCGAGTCGGGCTGTTCGGTCGCGTCGGAGCCGCCGGCGTCGTCCGTCCGCGGGAGGACCGTGACGGTCGTCCGGTCGGTGACTCGGACGGACTCGTCGGGCGTCGTCGACCGGACGAGGAAGGTACCGAGCCCGTCGACGTGGACCCGCTCGCCGGCCCGGACCATCCGGTCGACGAGCCGCGAGCGGACGGTGTGTTCGTACTCCTCCGTCCCCGGGAGGGGGTCGGCCGGCTGAACCGTGATGTCGACCGCCTCCGTGACCGACCCCTGCCGGACGCTGACGGTGTCGCCGATGTTGACGCCGGCGTTCGCCCGGGTGTCGGAGTCGATCCGGACGAACTGGCCGCCGTCGTCGGCCGGCCACACCTTCACCACGGTCGTCTTGTTGCCCTCGACGATGACGGGATCACCGCTCAGTACGCCGAGCCTGCTTCGCACGGACTCGGGGAGCCGCGCGATGCCACGCCCGGCGTCGCGCTTGTTCGCTCCCTCGACCGTGAGTTCGATACCGCCGTCTGGGGACCCGTTCATGCCGCCGCGTAGCCGGTCGAGACTCTTCAGCGTTCCCGTTGTGTCGGCAAGACGGCACGCCGTTTCCGGTGTGGAACCCGAAGGGCGGGCCGTCCGAGGACTGCCCCTCGACAGGCGATCGAATCCCCGACGTGTCCGGTCGACCCCCATCAGTTACCTTCTGTGTTTATACGTCTGAGACTCGAAGTGGTGTGAGTATGCCACTCATAAACACAGTAGACGCAGGCAGCATCCTGTTACAGGCGACACAGGGGGAAGCGTTCGCACAGATACAGAACGACGCGTTGCTGAGTTCGTCGCTGTGGGTCAACATCGCCCTCGCGGGGGTATCGATTCTTCTGTTCGTCTACATGGGCCGGAACGTCACCAGCGACCGCGCCCGGTTCATCTGGGCCGCGACGCTGCTGATCCCGCTGGTCTCGATCTCCAGTTATCTGGGCCTGCTCTCGGGGCTGACGGTCGGATTCATCGAGATGCCGGCCGGCCACGCCCTGGCCGGCGAGGAGGTCATGAGCCAGTGGGGCCGGTATCTCACCTGGGCGCTCTCGACGCCGATGATCCTGCTCGCGCTGGGACTGCTCGCGGACGTCGACCGGAGCAGTCTCTTTACCGTCATCACTGCCGACATCGGGATGTGTGTGACCGGGCTCGCGGCGGCACTGATCACCTCCTCGTATCTGTTCCGTTGGCTGTTCTACGCTGTCAGCTGTGCGTTCTTCGTCGTCGTCCTCTACGCCCTCCTGACGGAGTGGCCGACGGCCGCCGCCGACGCTGGAACGGGCGAGATCTTCGGTACCCTCCGGGTCCTGACGGTCGTGTTGTGGCTGGGGTACCCGATCATCTGGGCGGTCGGCGTCGAGGGGCTCGCGCTGGTCCAGTCGGTCGGGGTCACCTCGTGGGGCTACTCCGCGCTGGACATCCTCGCGAAGTACGTGTTCGCCTTCCTCCTGTTGCGGTGGGTCGCCGCCAACGAGCGGACCGTCGCCACGACACAGCGCGAACCGAGCACTGGATCGGCTCCCGCCGACGACTGAGACCGCCAGTTGGCTCCGTCGAAACCCTATTTTCGGACAGTCGATTATATAAAATAGTCGGTGGATGAGAGCTGCGCAATTAGCGGGTATCCCTTCGCCGGGTGTCGCATCAATTGTCGCCGAAAATACTTATACGATCAGAAAGAACGAATCGCTATGCCCGCGTTCGGCCTCGGCTTCCTCGTATTTCTCGTCGTACAGGCCCTCGTCTCGTCGTTCGTTTACGCTGAGGCAAAAGAGTCCGGCTCACGCGCCCCGTTAGTCCCGGGAGTATCCGTCTTCCTACTGGGAGTGGGGCTCGCGTTCGTGTTCAATACTGTCCTCGGAGTCGTTGTCGCCGAACTTGTTGCTATCGTCATCTACCGTATCGGAGTCCACGCTGCTAACGGACGTTCTGCCTCCACCTGAACTGTCTGTTATCCGTCTTCCCCCTTACTGACCGGACCCGTACGAAATGTGTCGCCGGCCGAGTGTTGCAACAACGCCCACAAGTCGGCTCCCGGGCTGGTTTCGACAGCGACACCCGTCGCTCGTGTCACGGGAAAACACTATACGACAGGCCCTCGGAGCTTCGAGTATGGTAGTCGCTACCGAACGCGACGGGATGACCTGGTACGAGTGTGAATCCTGTGGACTCATGTTCGACGACCAGGACGACGCCCGGCAACACGAGTCCAACTGCGACGACGAGGACCCCTCCTACATCCAGTAACGGTAGCCGACAGTATAACGTCGTCCCGTCCGAAGGCCAGTACATGGGCGCAACCGAGCAGGGGCCACGCGGTGAGCCGGCCGACGACGAACGGGCCGACTACGACCACCAGTCCGACAGCGTCGCCCGTCCGGCACTCGTCGCGGACCTCACGGAACGCATCGAGGGGACCGTTCGGTTCGACGACTACTCGCGGGAGCTGTACGCGACCGACGCCAGCGCCTACGAGATGACGCCCGTCGGCGTGGTCTACCCGCGGTCGACCGACGACGTGGCCGCGGTCGTCTCCTACTGCGCACAGCGGGAGATACCCGTCCTCCCGCGGGGCGGCGGGACGAGCCTCGCCGGCCAGGCCGTCAACGAGGCCGTCGTGCTCGATTTCACGCGCTACATGGACTCGCTGCTCGAGGTAGACCCGGACGAACGGCGGGCGGTCGCCGAGGTGGGGACGACGCTTGGCGATCTGAACGCCGAACTCGCGACGCACGATCTGAAGTTCGCCCCGGACCCCGCCTGGGGCGACAAGTCCGCGCTGGGCGGTGCCATCGGCAACAACTCGACGGGCGCACACTCCCTGCAGTACGGGAAGACAGACCACTACGTCGAGGAATGCGAGGCCGTCCTCGCGGACGGGACAGTGACGGAGTTCGGCGAGATGACTCTCGACGAACTTCGGACGGCTGCCGATCCGGACGGCGACCTCGAAGCGCGCATCTACGCCGAACTGGTCCGCATCCTGGACGAGGAGCGCGACGAGATCGACGCCGCCTTCCCCGACCTGAAACGCAACGTCTCGGGGTACAACCTCGACCGGTTGATCGCCGAGGTCGAGGGTGAGTACGGCGACCCCGACACGGTCAACGTCGCGCGCCTGTTGGCCGGCAGCGAGGGGACCCTGGCGATCGTCACCGAGGCGACGGTCTCGCTGGAACCGATCCCGGAGACGAAGTCCCTGGCGCTGCTGGCCTTCGAGGACCTCGTGACGGCGATGGCGGACGTGGCGCCGATCCTCGAACACGATCCCGCCGCGGTCGAGGTGCTCGACGACGTACTGCTGGAGTTGGCCGGCGACACCGAGGAGTTCGGCGACCTCGTCGCCGACATCGTGCCGGAGGGGACCGGCGCGGTCTTACTCGTGGAGTTCTACGCCGACAGCACGGCGGCGGGCAAACAGAAGGTCGCGGACCTACTGGCCGACCGCGTGGGTGGCGTCTCTACCGTGGGCGTCCCACAGGAGGACGCCGAGAACCTGACCGCCGCACCCGTCGGTGCCTTCCACGGCCGGGAAGCCCACGACGAGGCCGAGCGCGAGCGGTTCTGGAAGCTCCGGAAGTCGGGCCTCCCGATCCTGCTGTCCCGGACCAGCGACGCCAAACACATCAGTTTCATCGAGGACACCGCGGTGCCGCCCGAGAACCTCCCGGAGTACGTCAGCGACTTCCAGGACCTCCTGGAGGACGAGGGTACCTTCGCCTCCTTTTACGCCCACGCCGGGCCTGGCTGCTTGCACATCCGACCGCTCGTCGACACCAAGACCGTCGAAGGAGTCGACCGGATGGAGGCCATCGCCGACGGTGCGACCGATCTCGTCCGGGAGTACGGGGGCAGCGTCTCCGGGGAGCACGGCGACGGCCGCGCCCGGACCCAGTGGAACCACAAACTCTACGGCGACCACGTCTGGGGGGTGTTCCGTGACCTCAAGACCGCCTTCGACCCGGACTGGCTGTTGAACCCCGGCCAGGTCGTCGGCGTCGACGAGGCGGCCGTCGACGCCGGCGAGGCACCCCCGCGGGCACAGACCGTCGACATGACCGAGAACTTGCGGTTCTCGCCCGACTACGAGTTCGAGTACGACTTCGACCCGGCGCTTGACTGGACCAACGAGAACGGCATGCAGGGGATGGTCGAACTCTGTCACGGCTGTGGGGGCTGTCGCGGTCCACAGGAGACCACCGGCAGCGTGATGTGTCCGACCTACCGGGCCGCCGACGAGGAGGTGACAGCGACGCGCGGCCGGGCGAACATGCTCCGGTCGGCGATGAGCGGGGACCTCCCCGATGACCCGACCGACGAGGCGTTCGTCTCGGAGGTGATGGACCTCTGTATCGGCTGTAAGGGGTGTGCGCGGGACTGTCCCAGCGAGGTCGACATGGCGAAACTCAAGACCGAAGTCGAACACGCTCACCACCAGGAACACGGCGCCAGCCTCCGTGACAAGGTGTTCGCCAACGTCGAGACGCTCTCGAAGATCGGCAGCGCGCTCGCGCCGGTGTCGAACTGGGCGCAGCGGCTCCCGGGCAGCGACCTCGTGACCGAGAACGTGCTGGGCATCGCCGGCGAACGGGACCTGCCGACGTTCCGGCGGCAGTCCTTCGAAGACTGGTGGGCGGGTCGTGAGCCGGCGGTCCCGGCCGCCGAGGCCGAGCGGCGTGCGCTCCTCTTCCCGGATACGTACAACAACTACAGCCATCCGGAGGTGTTGCGAGCGGCCGTCGAGGTGCTGGAGGCCGCCGGCGTCCACGTCGGGGTACCGGGAGACGTCACCGCCTCGGGTCGGGCCGCCCACTCGAAGGGGTTTATCGACAAAGCACGGGCCAGGGCGCGGACGAACGTCGACGCCCTGTCTGATCGCGTCGCGGACGGGTGGGACATCGTGGTCGTCGAGCCCTCCGACGCCGTGATGTTCCAGTCCGACTACCTGGACCTGCTGGGTCACGACGACGACGCGACGACGACGGTCGCGGCCAACAGCTTCGGGGTCTGTGAGTACCTCGACCGGTTCGCGCTGGATAGCGGCGTCGACTGGACGGGTTCGGACGAGTCGTTGACCTACCACGGCCACTGTCACCAGAAGGCGACGAAGAAGGACCACCACGCCGTCGGCGTCCTCCGGCGGGCCGGCTACGAGGTCGACCCACTGGACTCGGGCTGTTGTGGCATGGCCGGCAGTTTCGGCTACGAGGCCGAACACTACTCCATGAGCAAGGCTATCGCCGGCATCCTCTACGAGCAGACCGCCGAGAGCGACGGCGAGACGGTGGTCGCCCCCGGTGCCTCCTGCCGGACGCAACTGGCCGACCGCCCGCTCGGTGACGGCGAGGAACCGCCCCACCCCGTCGAACGGCTCGCCGACGCGCTGGCGTAACGCCGTTCCGTCGGGACGCGAGACAGACCGTCACAGTCGTCGGTTAGCCCGACGCGTCCGAGCTTCGTCGAACCGCATAGCTGCTTGGCTCGGAGCCGCTGCGGTCGTTTCCGCCGGTGGACGCGGTGACGATCGACTCGCCGAGTTCGCCGACTGAACGGATCGGCTAGCCGACCCGTAACGGTTTAATCGCCCCCACGTGCAGTGAGCCCCATGACTGTCGATTCTGACTGGGACGACTGGCTCTTGCGCGAGGTAGAAGCGGCCGATCCCGACGGACTTGCGATCTGGTATCTCGGCTGTAACGGCTTCATCGTCAAATCCAGCGGCGAAACGACGGTGTTCATCGACCCGTATCTGGGGATCGGCGACCCGCCACGGACCGTCCGGATGGTACCGGTGCCGTTCAACCCCGAGGACGTCTCCGAAGCCGACGCAGTGCTGGGGACACACGAGCATACGGACCACGTCCACGGTCCCTCGCAGGCACCGATCCTCGCGGGGACGGGTGCGGACTACTACACGACCGACAGCGGCCACGACGTGATCCACGAGGAAGGCTGGACGGACAACTGGTCGGTGACCGACGACCAACTCCACGAGGTGACGGAGGGGGACACGATCGAGATCGGCGACCTCACGATCCACGTCGAGCCGGCCAACGACCCCGACGCCGCCCACCCAGTCTCGTACGTCTTCGAACACGACGCCGGGACGTTCTTCCACGGCGGCGACGCCAGGCCGGGCGCGTTCGAGTCCGTGGGCGAGTCCTACGACATCGACCTGGGCGTCCTGGCGTTCGGTGCGATCGGCAACATCGACGATTCGGAGACCGGCGAACCGGTCCGTACCAAGTGGTACAACGACGAGAACATGATCGTCGAGGCGGCCAACGAACTCCGACTCGATACGCTGTTGCCGAGCCACTGGGACATGTGGAAGGGGATGACGACCGAACCCACTGTCTTGCACAACCACGCCAGTAGCTTCGCCTATCCCGACTCGTTACGGATCGCCAAGATCGGCGACCGAGTGGACCTGTAGACGGCCCTTCCCTCACGTCGGTGGTGTCGGATTGCCTATACAATGCATATTTATTACTGTAGGGTCACGCAGTAGAATACATGAGTGATGCACAAACATACGAAGAAGTCACGGTTAGCTCGGATGGGGTAATCGTCACGAAGCGGTTCGAAGCCGACGAGTTTCCCGTCCCGGCGATCGCGTTCAACGTCGTGTCGAAACGCTCCGAGCCGGTGACCATTCGTCTGGTGGATACGGTTCCAGAGGACGTCGCCGTCGAGGATCTGGGCTTCCACCCGGAGTACGGGAGCGAATACTGGGATATCAACGAGGACCGCATCGCCTTCGAGAAGGAGATCCAGGCCGACTCCGAGTACACCACGGTGTACGGAATCCGTGCGACGGGAACCGACGACGTCGAGAAGTTCCTCACCGAACCCGAGATCGAATCGGTCAGTCCGCCACTCGACGATGACGAAGATACCCTCGTCGGCGGCGGCGACGACGCCGTCAAGGACGTCATCGCCGGCGACGCGGACAGCGTTCCGGGGCTAGAAGAGGACGAGGAGGACGAGGACATCGAGACCCTCGATCTGAAAGACCCGAACGGAACCGGGACACCGGAAGCCGGCGGCGCGTCCACGTCGGCGGACGACGACGACGGCGAGCCCGAAAGCGGGGACGCGGAGACGAACGGAGACGTCGGTGAGGGGACCGTCATCGCCGCGATGGCCGACGAGATCCGTAACAGCAACGTCTCGCCGGACGACGTGAAACTACTTCAGCGGGCGCTGGACGCGGTCTCGGACGAGGAGAGTGACAGCGGAAGCGATACGGACGGTGCCATACAGGCCAAGATCGAACGGCTCCAGGGGGATATCGCGGATCTACGCGCCTACACCGACGCCCTCGAAGAGTTCCTCGAAGAGAACGGGACCGGCGACGAGATGATCGAGGAGTTCGGCCAACGTCTCGAAGAGTTCGAGACGGAACTGAACTCCTTCGAGTCCGAGATCGAGAGCGCTCGCTCGACCGCCCAGTCGGCCAACTCCGGCGTCGAGAGCCTCGAAAAGGAGGTATCGCTGGTCGAAGAAGACGTCGAGGAGATCGGGTCCGAGGTCAACTCGATGGGCAACAGCCTCCGAACCGTCGAGGACGACGTCGACGAGTTCGACGCCCAGATCGCCGAACTCGACGAGCAACTCTCCGACATAGAGTCCGAAGTCGAGCAGGTGCGCGAGGAGATGGGCGACGGTGAGATCGACGAGCGGCTCGCCGAACTCGAAAACGAGATCGTCGAGCTCAACGAGTGGCGCGAACAGCTCTCGTCGGTCATCGGCGGCGGCACCTAATCGAACTCGTTTTACCGATCCCTGTCTTGCCTACCGACAATGACGACGACTAGAGTGGCCGTTCCACGTAAGGGGCGGCCTCTCGAAGCGGTCCTCGAACGGCTCGCCGCCCGGACCGGGACGACCGAACTGGCGGACGACATCATCTCGACACTGCGCTACGAGAAGGCCGTCACCAAGGGTAACCAGTCGACCGACCGGGACGTCTACGATCGTCTCTCGTCGTACTCGACGCTGTCAGACCCGACCGAACCGGAGTTCTCGATGTTGCGGGACGACCGGGACGGGATGCCCCGCCGGATCGTCTTCGACAGCGTCACCGTCCCGACCGCGGCGGGCGAGGTCCAGTTGATCGGCCGGGAAGAGCCGTTCCGTGCGCTGCGGACCCACGAGTTCGCGCTCGGGTTCGACAGCGCCGACCTTGTCCTCGAAGAGGTCGTCCAGTTGCGCGACGAGGCACTGACGAGCATCGCGGAGATCAACGACCGCATCGATCCGCTGGACACCGACGTTCGGGTCGTGACTGGCCTCGGCGATACGGTGTATCACACGCTGCTCGCGACGCCGGAGGTCATCGACAGCCAGGACGGACCGCTCGACCGGGCGTTCGTCGCCAACTACGAGGGGGAGTTCTGTATCTCGCCCCGGTACGAGCGTCTGGTCGAAGCGATCCTGGGGACGGCAGCACTCGACGGGATCGGCTTCACCTACCCCGCGGAGGGCGTCGAGGAGGAGGCCGGCATCGCCGCTACCGGGATCGGCGTCTACCTCACGGTGACCGGATCGACGGCCCACGACCACGGGCTCGAACTGGGCGAGCGGCTGTTCCCCAGCGAGACGGTCCTGCTGGAGAACGCCAGCGAACGGACCGACACCTCGGCGGCGGTCGCGGAGTTGTTCGAAGCGCCGGAGGCGACGGCGCTGGGCTCGGTCTGAGAGGTCACTCGTGGGCGGCGTCCCACTCCTCGGCCTTGCGGAGGTTGCTACAGTCGTTGCACTGGATACGCCCCATCGAGTCCATCGCGTTGTTGAACGTCTCGCAGTTGCCACAGAAGAATCCCCAGCGGCGCTCGCGGTCGGCGTCCACGTAGACGACGAAAAACGGTGCTTTGGTGCCGATATCGTCGTCCTCGCGGTCGACGAACAGCGTCTCGCCGTCGGGTCCCTCTCGCTGTTCCATACCGGACAGTCGCGGGCCAGCGGCTAAACGACTGCGGAACGGCTATCCGGCTCGGCCACCCACATCCATCCGATGAGTCCGCGGCTCGTCCACTACTCCGACGTGGAAAACGCCCACGACGACCCCGAGCGCCTGGCCCGCCTGGCCGGAACACTGAACGCCCTCGATGGCTCCGACGCGCTGGTCGTCGGGACCGGCGACAACACCGGTCCCGGCGTTCTCTCGCTCGTGACCGACGGACGGCAATCCCTGGAACTGTTCGACGCGGTCAAGCCGGCCTTCGAGACCTTCGGGAACCACGATTTCGACCACGGTGTCGAGGCCATCGGGGACATCATCGAGGAATCGCCACAGACGTGGCTCACGGCGAACGTCCGCGAGGACGGGGATCGGTTCGCGGCCGCCGAGACCGAACCCTGGGCGCTCCGAACGGTCGACGGGGTCCGGATCGGTCTGGTGGGCGTGACGACCCCCGATACCGAGGCGACGAGTCCGGGTGCGGCACCGCTTGCAGTCACCGACCCCGTCCCGGCCGTCGCCGACGCCGTGGACGCACTGGAGGCTCGCGGGGCCGAGCAGGTCGTCGTCCTCTCACATCTCGGCCGGGGCGACGACGAACTCGCCCGGCGCTGTGACGTGGACGTGATCCTCGGGGGCCACGTCCACGAGCGACGGGTGACACGGATCGATGGCACCCTCCTCGCTCGCCCCGAATCGAACGGCCACACCGTCGTCGAAGTCGATCTCGGCGGTTCGAAGCCGACTGCCGCGTTTCGGACGGTCGACGGAACGGACACCGTCGAAGCGTCGGTCGCCCGGGCGATCGAACGGCGACTCGACCGGTCGGGTCTGACGGAGACGGTCGCCCACGTCGACGAACCGATCTCCCGGTCCCGGCAGGCGACCAAGGGTGGGGAGAGTCGGATCGGGAACCTCGTCGCCGACGCCTATCGCTGGTACACCGGGGCGGACATCGGATTGCAGAACGCCGGCGGTGTCAGGACCGACGAGACGCCGCTGTCGGGCGCGGTGACCGTGGCGGATCTCGTCTCGGTCGTCCCCTTCGAGGAACCGGTCACCGTCGCCAGGGTCACCGGGGCGGAACTCCGTCGGTTGTGCCGACAGGCCAGCGGCCAGGTCGTCGACTACGGCGACTCGGCGTGGTGGCACGCACACGTCAGCGGACTGGAAGTCGTCTGGAACCGGGAACGCCGTAGAGTCGATCGGCTCACAGTCGGCGGGGAACCGGTCGAGGACGACCGGACGTACACCCTCGCGACGACGGACTACGTACTCACGTCCGCCATGGAGTTCCCGGTCCTGACCGACGCCAATCGGGTCGAGAAGACGAAACTCCAGTACGAGGTGCTGGCCGACTACGCCCGGGCGGTCGGTATCGACCCGTCCGTCGAGGGACGAGTCCTGCGCCGCTAGGGTTTTACCCCCCGCAATCGAACGCACGGTCAATGACACAGGTCGTCGTCCCGGTCCGGTATCCGCTCTCGGCGAACTCGCGGGCGACACTCGCGGAGGGAATCCGGATCGCCGACTCTACCGACGCTGATCTCACGGTTCTACACGTCAATCTCTACCAGAACGGACAGAACGTCTCGCGTGCGGAACTCAAGGCAACGGTCGAGGAGGAGTTCGGTCACCTCCCCCGGTCACGCTACATCGTCCGGTCGGGGATGCTCGTCGAGGAGACGATCTTAGACGAGGTGGCAGCACAGGGGGCCGACGTGGTCGTCATCGGGGACAAACAGGTCAGCCGCTGGCGACAGATGATCCGACGACTCGTCGACGACCCGAACATCGAACAGTTCCTCCGGGAGGAACTGGATTGTGACATCGTCACCGTCAACCCCGACAGTCAGCCCTCGCGGTACTCCGCGTCCTCCGAGAACTGAGCAGGGTCACCCGCCGTCCCGTCCTGTTCGTCCATCGAGACCTGGAGTTGCCCGCTCGTGTCGTCGAAGTACAGGTGCGAGTGGGGGTAGGCGATCTCCACGTCGGCGTCCTCCAGCCGAGTCCAGACGTTCGTCTGGACCTTCGAGCGGGCCGCCAGCAGTTTGTAGGGTTCGGTCACCCAGTACCGCAGCGTCAGCAGGACGCCGTGGTCACCGAATGTGTTGATGTACGCGGTCGGCGCAGAGGGGTATCGGGCCGCGCCGACCCGGATGTTCGGCCCGCCGCCGATGACGTTGTCGACCTCGCGTGCTGCTTCCTCGATCAGTCGACGTGCCTCCTCGATGTCGCTCTCGTAGGTGACGAGGACGTCGAGCGAGAGGCGCGTCCGCGAGTCCTCGGCGGAGTAGTTCACCACGTCACGGTCCCGCATCGAACCGTTCGGGATGACCAGGAACGTATTGTCGAGCGTGAACATCTTCGTGTGCCGGAGCGTGATGTCCTCGACGAACCCTCGTTCGTCCGTGTCGGCGAGTTCGATCATATCCCCGATCTCGTAGGGCTGGTCGGCCAGCAGGAACACGCCGGAGACGAAACTCCCGACGATCGGAGCGACGATGACACCGATGACCGCCGAGAAGACCGCGACGGAGAGTCCGATCTCGCCGATGGCGAGCCCCCAGATGTTCATGATCGACAGCAGCGCGAGCAGGAAGACACCCGCACGAATCCCCCGGAGGACGGTGCGGGTCAGACTCGGCCGCTTGAACCGCTGTGCGACCCGCCGCCCGAGGAGTTGGACGACGATCCGTGACGCCAGATACGCCCCGATCAACACGACGATCGTCTGGAAGATCTGGCCGAGCCACACCGGAATCGCGACCGGCAAGAGACCACCGAACGTCGTCGTGGATGGATCGGGGGTCGGCGACGGAGTCGGCGTCTGCAGCAACAACGAGACAGCACCCATGTCTACCAGTGTACGACCCCCCGAGAAAAGCGTTCCCCCTCCGCAACTGATTACCACACGCCGACAGACAGGGACAGTATGGCCGAACACCCACGGTTCGAACTGACCACCTCGCCCGAACCCGTCGAGACACTCATCGTCGGCGTCTCGACGTACGGGTTAGCGGGGCTGACCGCCGTCGACTACCTCACGGACGAGCGCCCGATGGAGCAGGTGGGCTACCTGACCGGCGGCGACCAGCCGGTGATCACGCCGTTTCAGGACGGCAGTCCACGCCATCACACTCGGCTGTCCGTCGATACCGAGCGATCGATCGGCGTCGTCGTCGGCGAACGGATGGTGACCGTCGAAGCGGCGACCGGAGTCGCCGACGCGATCGAGCGCCTCTGTGAGCGGACCGAGACCGAGACGGTCGTGATCCTCTCGGGCGTCCCGGTCGCACACGGGCCGGACGACCACGTCCCGTTCTACATCGCAACGGAGGGGTACAGATCGTCGTTCCTGGAAACGGCCGACATCCGCCCGATGGGGAACGGCTACATCGACGGGCTCCCGGCCGAACTACTCGATCGGGGGATCGAGGATGCGGGCCTCGACGTTGGCGTGTTCACGACACCTGTCCACGCACAGACCCCCGACGCCGCTGCGGCGCTTCGCCTGCTCGACGTGCTGTCGGCCGTCCACGACATCGATATCGACACCGGACCGCTGAAGGCGTTCGCCGCGAGTGTCGAATCACACTACCAGGCACTCGCCGAGCGGCTCGATTCGGAACGGGATACCGGGGTACCCGACGACCGAATGTATATGTGATCCCATGTAGTTCGGTTTATCAGGAATGTTATCCCATAATTGGGCCACAACCGAATGAATAATTAAACAATCATCCAACAGGTATTTGGCCGTAGAGCCCCTCCATTTCACTGATGACTGCCACCGATACCTACTCGATCGACCGGGCTCAGACGAGGCGCCCGTCCCGCGCTCGCTCCAAGAGCGTGCTGTTCTGTACGGAGTGTGGGTACGAGAATCCGGTGGGTGGTGACTGGGAGATCAGTCAGCAGGGGAGCCACGAGCGGCGGTGCTGTCCGAACTGTGACGCGGTCGTGACAGACCGGTAACTCAGTACTCGGTGATCCCCTCGTCGGTGACAACCGAGTCGAGCAACCGCGTCGGTGTCGCGTCGTAGGCGGGATTGGCGATATCGAACCCTTCTGCCGGTTCCCGCATGACTTCGGTCGGCGAGCGGAAATCGTTCTCGAACGCGAACGCGCCGTCCGCGAACTTCGCGGCAGCACCGATCACGGTGACCGGCACGCCCACGTCGGCCGCCGTCGCTGCGATCGGGTACGTCCCGACCCGGTTGTACAGCGTCTCGTCGACGATACAGTCCATCCCCACGAGGACGCGGTCGGCCTCCGTGAGGTAGTGGCCGGCGGCACTGTCGACAATGAGCGTTACGTCGACACCGTCCCGGTCGGCGAGCTTTCGGGCCGCTTTCCGGCCGATATACCGCGGTCGTGACTCGGTGACGTACACGTCGAAGGAGGCCCCGTCGGAAAGCGCCACGTCGATGGCGTCGAGGACGGTCGTGGAGTACTCGTGGGTGAACAACACGTCGTGGTCGGCGATGAGGTCGGCCGCACGCGCGGCCGCTTCCTCCTTAGCCGTCTCGACGTCCTCGACGACGGCGTCGACGGCCTTCCGAGTCAGGTCCTTGGCGGTCTCGATGTCTCCGGGGTCGGCCTCCGTCACTTCCCGGACGATCCGTCGCTGTGTCGTGTACAGCGAGGCGTGAGAGGTATTGGCACGGCGGAGCGCGCTGCTGTTTCGCTCCAGCGCCCGGAGGTACTCGTCGACGGTGGGATAGTCACGCTGTGTGAGCGTCTCCAGGGCCTCCGCGGCCTTGACGGCGACGACCGATGAGCTGTGTGTCTGCATCTCCTCGATCTGCTCGACGGTCTCGTCTATCATGTGGATGGCTGTGTCCCGGACCGATATGTGTCTTCCCCCCTGGACCGAACAGACTTTACGTGGGCTCACGTACTCGACACCACGAATGGGAGGCCAGTTCTGGCGTGACTCGGTCGGGATGTCGGAATCGATCGGTGTCGCGGTGCTCATCGGCATGACGATCGTGATGACCGCCACTGTCGGCCTGAGCGTGTTGGTGTTCGACACACAGGCAGACGCCGGCCCCCAGGCGAACTTCTCGTTCGACCACGTCCAGGACAGCAGCCTCCTGCTTATCACACACACCCAGGGTGACGAACTCGAAGCCGGGAATCTCGAAATCGAGGGGCCACAGAACAGCGTCAGTTGGGCCGAGGTCGCAAACACCAACGAGTCGGCACGCATCGGTCCGGGGGACATCGCCCAACTGAGTTCGGGCAACGCCTATGGCGCGGACGTGACCCAGCAGGATACGGTGACGATCTACTACAACACGAGCGAAAACCGGACACAGCTCGACGAGTGGTCCGGTGGCTGAGCCGATCAGTCGGCCGCGAGTCCGCCCCTGTTCTCGGGGTCCTCCGCCGGGCGTCCGATCGCGTAGTCGAGCGAGAGCGGTCCCGATCCCATGGTGAACACGGCCGAAGCGAGACCGAAGAGCGCGACGTGGGCCAAGACCGGATCGTCGGGGAGTCCGAAGAGGGTCGTCGTGAACAGGACGAACGACGCCGCAGCGGCCCCGCGGGTGAACAGGCCGACGATCAGTGCCGCTCCGACGGCGATCTCGGTCAGCCCGGCACCGACCACCCACAGTCCCGGATCGACCGGGACGACCGCCGTGAGGTTGTACTTCGCGACCACGAGCAGGCCGCTCCCAGGTTGGGCGAGTTTCTGGATCAAGCCGAGGTAGATAAACGACACGCCCATCCCGACCCGAACGATCGTCGGGACGTAGCGTCGGTAGGGTCGTGTCGCGTCGTCGAGGTACCCTTTGAGGAGATGTACCGGGTCAACACGACCGTAGTAGGTCCCCTCGGTGCTGGCGACGGCTTGAAGCATATCGTCGGCGCTGGGCCGCCCGCCGCCGAGGATCACCAGCGCGAGGAACGCGGGGACGAACTCCAGCGCCAGGACGACCCCAGGGTCGACCAGCAGCGCAGAACCGTAGGTTCCGAGGCCGATGGTAGCGACGATCCGGGTCGCCAGCCCGAACAGGAGGAGAAATCCGACTCCGATGAACAACAGCCTGACGAGGGGATTCGCGCCTGTATCGAAAGCGACCGTGGGCGCGAACAGGTAGCCCTGAAACCCTGCACCGACCAGCGGGAGCCCGACGCTCAGTCGGATCATCCAGGGGACGAGGTCCGTGTAGCCGGCGAGTTTCTCCCGGAGGATGACGATATCGGTGATCGTCGGCCGCACCCAGAGATAGGCCGCCAGCCCGCCGGTCACCGCCAGCGCTGAGAGGGCGAGTAGGGCCGCGTTGAACGGGTTCGAGAGCACGCCGATGACGAACTGGACGGCATCGATCGCGGCTCCCGGGCCGTCAGTGACGTAGTCGACGTGTGCCGGGTGGCTCCGGGCGAGTGTCAGCCACAGGCTCACCGGGTCGAGATCGCCGGCGGACTGCACAGTGGACATACTAGATCGTCGTGCCCGAGACACCTAACCCTGTCTGACCGCCAAGTATCGGTGAGCGGTGTCGTTCCGACAGCGCTGTGAAATCCCGTGTCTGAGGCGTCGTCGGTGGAATTATATTCGTGCCACCGTTACAGACGGGGCAGTGAGCGTCAACGTCGAAACACAGGTCGTCGACAGGGGAGACGACGACTACGTCGGTGCAGCCTGGCGCCTCAAGGAGTCGATCCGTGAGTCCGAAGGTGTCCTCAGACAGCGGCGGGGCTTCTTCCAGAACGCCTACAGACGGTCGCGCGTGTACCTCTACGTCGACCGCTCGGAGGACCGTCTCGTCGGTTTCGCGTCGGTCCGGCGCGACGGGTACATCCTCTTTCTGGCCGTCGACAGCGAGTACCGGGGCCACGGCTTCGGGAAACGCCTGGTCGCCCGCGTCGCCGAGGACTACGGGAGCGTGACCTGTCACGCGCGGACGACCAACCGCGAGGCCATCGAGTTCTACACCCACATCGGCTTCGAGGTCCGCCGGCGGATCGACGACTACTACGAGGACGGCGGCGACGCCTACTACCTGAAACTCGGTGAGGACTCCATCACGGAGAAACTGACCAGCCTGCTGCGCAGGTAAGGGAACCCTTTTGAATCGACCACCCCAACCCGGTAGCCGATGGAACAGCGGACGCGCACCTATCTCAAAGGCCGCTTCGGCGACCACTACCGACAGGCGTCGGTGACGCCGCCGCCGGCCGCAAACGAGCGCGAGTGGGGGTACATCCCCTGGACGGAGGGGCCGGGGGAGACGATGATCCGCCACGAGTCGCTGCTGGACCTGGGTGACATCGAAGGGTTCCTGGGACGGGACCGGCCACGGCACGTCTACTTCTCGGCGGGCCGGTACGACGACCCCGGCGCCTCACAGATGAGCGAGAAGGGGTGGCGCTCGTCCGATCTGGTCTTCGACCTGGACGCCGACCACCTCCCGTCGGTCACGCTGGGCGAGGACAGCTACGCCGAGATGCTCGCGAAGTGCCAGGACGCGCTTCGTCGACTGCTGGACTTTCTCGAAGACGATTTCGGGTTCGAGGACCTGACTATCGTCTTCTCGGGGGGTCGCGGGTACCACGTCCACGTCCGGGACGAGGGGATCCAGACGCTGGAACGGAACGCTCGCCGGGAGATCGTCGACTACGTCCGCGGGATCGGCCTGGAGTTCGAGGAACTCGTTTCCGCCGAGGCCGTCGCGGGGACCGCGGGGCGGTCCAGTCCAGCCCAAAAACGGCTGCTCGATACGAGCGGCGGGTGGAGCGCACGGGCACACCGCCAGCTCCTCTCGCTGTTCGACGACCTACTCGCGATGGACGAAGACGACGCCGTCGCCCGGCTCCGGGAGTACGACCGGATCGGCGAGGGGAAAGCGAAGGCCGCGCTGACCGCAGCCCGTACCAACTACGACGAACTCGAAGCCGGGAACATCGACGTTCACCCGGCGGTGTTCCAGATCGCGAAACTGGTCGTCCACGAGGCGGTCGCGGCCGACAACGCGCCGATCGACGAGCCGGTGACGACGGACACGAACCGGCTCATCAGGCTCCCGGGATCGCTCCACGGTGGGAGCGGACTGGCCGTCAGACGGATCGACCGCGACGAACTCGGCGACTTCGACCCGCTGGTCGACGCCGTCCCGGAGACGTTCCGCGGCCACGAGATCACCGTCGAAGTGACAGACGGCGGCCTGGTCGAGCTCGACGGCGATAGTTTTACACTGGAGGAAAGAGAGGTAACGGTACCAGAGGCCGTGGGCGTCTTCCTGATGGTCCGCGGGCGCGCTGAAAAGAGCCAGGAATGAATCTCGACGAACTCCAGTCAGTCCAGTCCCGCGAGCGCCAGACCGACCAGCTTCAGCAGCTCCGCCCGACGTTCTACGAGGAGGCTGGCCAGTTCGTCAACCAACTGCGCGAGGAGCGCGAACGCGCGGCCGACCAGGCCGACGACCCCTTCGACTCCCCGGAGGTCAACCGCCTCACCGACGACATCAAGACCGCCGAACAGACCGTCGAAGCGATCTACGAGCGTCGCGTGGGCAAGATCGTCAAGATGGCATCGCTCGCGGCGGCCGACATGCCAACCGAGGACGGCGGACTGACCCAGGAGGAACGGGGGCTGTTCGAGACGCTCGTGACGGCGATCGAGGACAACCGCCAGCACGTACTGGATGTCATCGCCGGCGAAGCCCCGACCGGCGCGGTCGACGGGCAACAGTCCGAGGCGAACGAGACGGTCGACGTGAGTAACGAGCCACCGAAGCAGACACCGGCTGACCGTGACACCCCCGAACCGGACCCAACGGAGCCGACCGACTCGGAGCCGGGTGTCGACGCGGCCGACCTGATGGGAGGAGGACCAGGCCACTCGGACGACGGGACCGGTACTCCCTCGACGACCGACGACGGAGCCGACCGGCCGCCACACGAGGCTGCGGTGGTCGCCGACGAAGGGGACGCCGAGGACGCTTCGTCTCCGGAGTCCGGCCCACAATCCGGGGGCGATCCGCGGCCCGAGCCGGACGGCGGTGAGACGACAGTGGACCGACGAACGGTCCGGATCACGGCCGACGTAGGCGAGATATTCGGTGTCGACCAGCGCGAGTACGACCTCTCGGCCGACGACGTCGTGACGCTGCCGGCCGACAACGCCGATCCGCTCGTCGAACAGGACGCAGCCGAACCGCTGGAGTGAACGCAACCGCTTTTGTGGCGCGTTCCCGAGGACCGCTATGGAGTTGACAGACAGCGTCGCGGTCGTCTCGGGCGGGTCGGGAGCCATCGGCCGCGCGATCGTCGACGAACTGGCCCGCGGCGGTGCGGACGTCGTGGTCGGGTATCACACGGATCGGGACGGTGCGACGGAGGCCGTCGAGCGTGCCGAATCCCACGGCGTGACCGCTCGCGCCGTGGCCGCCGACGTGACCGACGAGTCCGCCGCTGCCGCCCTCGTCGAGGCCGGGACGGAACTCGGACCAGTGCAAGCAGTCGTCACCTGCGCCGGGTACACCGATCCCGGCGCGATCGAGGACCGGACCGCCACAGACCTGGATCGACATCTGGCTGTCAACGTCACCGGGGCCGCGAACGTCCTCGGACCGGCCGTCGAACGGATGCGGACCGGGACCGACAGTGGAGCGAGCGACGGTGGCGCCGTCGTCGCCGTCTCCAGCGTCGCGGCGTCGCTGGGGACGGTCGATACGGCCTACGCCGCCTCGAAGAGCGGACTGGAGGGGTATATCAGGGGGTTAGCCCGGGAACTCGGCCCCGAGGGAGTCCGAGCGAGCGTCGTCGCCCCCGGACCGGTGGAGACGCCGATGAACGACGCCATCGTCGAATCGCTGGAGGAGCGACGGTTCCGCGGCCACGAGACGGTCGAGACGCTGCTGGATCGGTACGCTGCCCAGCCGGCAGAGGTCGCACGCGCCGTTCGGTTCCTGCTCGGCCACGAGTTCGTCACCGGCGAGGTCCTCCACGTCGACGGCGGGATGGCGCTGGACTGACGAGAGAGAACCCCTATCCGGGGCCGTCACGTACCCTGCCCATGAGTGACCACAGCGAGGCCGGTGGGCGTCGGACGGCGCTGGACAGGGAGGATCTGCCGGGTGTTGTCGTCGCCGTCGTCCTCGTCAACGCCGTCGGCGCGCTCCCGGCGGCACTCGGCGGCCCGGACTCGGCGTGGTTCCAGTCGCTCGCCAAACCGGCGCTGTACCCGCCACCGTGGGTGTTCGGCGTGGTCTGGCCGCTGTTGTTTACGCTGCTTGGCGTCGCCGTGTATCTCGTCTGGCGCGAGGGGCAGACGACGCCACGGAGAGGGGTCGCGATCCGGCTGTTCGTCGCCCAGATGGCGGTCAACCTCGCCTGGACGCCGACGTTCTTCACGGCACAGGATCTCACCGTCGCCCTCGCCGTCGTCGTGGGGCTGTGGCTCGCGTTGGTGCCGACACTCTGGGCGTTCTGGCGGGTCGACCGCCGTGCCGGCGGGTTGCTCGTCCCGTATCTCTTGTGGGTGAGTTTCGCAGTCGTGTTGAACTACCAGTTCGTCGTCGTCAACTGAGGCTTCGATGGCGAGCGCGGGGGATCAACCGAACGTATCGGCGGTCTCAGGACGGATCGTAGGTCGTCGTCTCGTAACAGAACGCGGCCAGGAACGTCTCGTGGGTCTCGCGGAGATCGACACTCGCCGGATAGCCGCCGCCGTAGACCTTCCGGACGTGCGGTGAGCGGGCCATAGCCGCCTCGTAGTCGTCGCCGACGGTGACACCGAGGTAGGCGCTGTCGAGCGACGCGAGGAGTTCGGCCGGCGACGACGGCGAGCGCTCGGTGACGCCGGCGAACTGGAAGGGAAGCTCCTCGACGAACGCATCGCTTCGGACGACTGTCGGGGCCAAGCGTGCGTGGTCACCGTAGTCGCGTACTCGCGGGCCGTTCCGAAGCGGTGCCGTCACGTCCCGCCCCGCTCCCTCGGCCAGGTCGTCGACCCGTCCTGCCTGATCGCCGTCGGTGAACGAGGGCACGTCGGTCGCGGGGTCGGTGACCGGCCCGTCGGTGGCCCCGACGACACGCTCGGCCAGCGCGGCCGCGAGTTCGTCGGCGTCACACGCCTCGACGGCGACGATCCGGGTCAGGTTGAAGCAGGTCCGACCGCCGGCCCGGACGATCCCGCGGGCGAGGCTGTCGAGTTCCCGGTCGGTGGGCCGGCGAGCGAGGACCGCGACCGACTGTCCGGGGCCGTACGTCTCGACTGCCGGGTCGTCGCGGTATCGGGCCGTCGTCTCCCGACTGCCGAACACGAGCGCGTGGTCGGACCGCGTGGCGACCGCCTCGCCGACCGAGCGGTCGCCCGGGAGGACGTGGACGGCCGACTCCGGGACCCCCGCAGCCAGCAGCACCCGGGCGAGGCGGACGGCGGTGAACGGGTCCCGACGGGAGGGCCGAAGGACGACGGGAATCTTCATCGCCACGGCCAGCGCCGGCCAGGCGTAGACCGCTGGATCGTTCGCCGGCATGACGCCACCGAGGACACGGATCCGCGGGGCGAAGGCCAGACCGACGTCCCGTTCGCGGACGTACGACGGGTCGTCGTACACCGTGAGGTCGCCGGTCGGCGACTGTGCCCGGAGGCTCTCGGCGGCGTGTCGGAGCCCGTGGGCGAGCCAGTGGACGCTCGTCCGGACCCAGCCGACCGGGAGCCCGCTCGCCCGGGCGACCCGCTCGGCGTACTCACCGACCGGCGCCAGGTCGTCGGTCGGTCCGTGTCCGGCGAATCGGCGACCGGCGTCGGCCAGACGGTCGAGCAACTCCCGGACCGGGATCGCCCGGAGGTCGTCGAAGCCCGACTCCCGCGCGGTCTCGACGGCGTCGTGGACCCGGACTCGCGGGGCCTGTGCGACCGTCGCCAGGTCGCCGCCGACGCCGGTGAGCGTCCGGGTCCGGCGTGTCGCTCGCTCGCCACCGGAGACGACCGGGACGGTCGGTTCGGCCATCAGTAGACGCCCTCCGTCGCCTCGGCTGTGGCCGCCTGTGCGGTGCCGGGGTTCCGGAGCCAGTCCCACTCCAGTGGGGCCTCGCCGCGGACTCGGACTGCGCTGTCGCGTTCGAGGAGCTTCGGGAGGAACAGCTCCTCGCTGAGGACGGTCAACCGGACGCGGCCACGCTCGCCGTAAGCGACGGGGTCGCCGTCGTCGTCGACGACTTCGGGGACGAAATACGGCTCGCAGGGGATGTAATCGAGGCTGTAGTTCCGATCGGCCGGGGGACGGAGTCGCGGTGGGGCCTCCTGTGCAACGCCCATCAGCGTGTTGCCGTACTCGCCGGCGACGGCCACGTCGGCGTACCACTCCTCCCGGAAGATCTCGTGCGTGTCGGGATCGAGCGCGGTCCCGCCGTGGTAGACCGCGTCGATCCCCGAATCGGCGACCAGGTCACGGACGGCAGGCCGTTCGAGCAGTCGCGCGGTCGTAAACAGCACTGTCACGTCCTGGGTCGAGACGACGCGCCGGGCCTGTTCGAGGAGGTGGTCGACGTACTCGTCGAACCGACGCGGATCGTCGGCGAGTCGTTTGGCCCACCGCGGGTCCATGTTGACGAAGAAGGGGAGCGTCCCCCACAGGTCTGCCAGGTGTTCGACGAACACGCCGGCGTTGTTCGCGCCGCCGGGCGGCCCGAGCATCAGGAGGTTCCCGCGGGGAAACGCCTCGGGAAGGACCCGGCCGGCCCACGCCGCCTGCTGGCGCCAGTAGTCGGCCATCACGACCCGCTTCGGCGGACCGGTCGTCCCGCCGGTCTCGTACACCCGGCGGGGGCCGGACAGCGACTGCGGGTGGAACCGCTCGACCGGGAGCGACCGAAGGACGTCCTCGTCGAACGAGCCGAAGACCGAGTCGAGGTCGGCGAAGCCGTCGACGGCCGATCGCACGTCGATCCCCCGGTCGGCCGCCCACTCCAGCCAGTAGGGCGTCCCGGTGTCGGGATCGAAGTGCGTCTCGACGACGTGTCGGGTCCACTCGTCTCGGTCCGTCTCGGTCGGGACGTGGGGATTCATGCCTCGGGCTCGGAGTGTGGAGTTCGGGTTCGGTCGGTCGCCAGCGATCCGACGCCCAGCGCCAACACCGTGACGACGAGCGCGGGGACGAACGGCAGGAACCGAAAGGTCGGGAGCCCGGCGAACGTCGCACCGAGGAAGTAGCCCTGGCCGACGATCACGGCCGCGATCGCACCCGTCGCCGTCGCCTGCCGCCAGTAGAGCGCCGCCACAAAGACCGGCAACAGCAGGGCGTTCCCCTGGATGAAGTACACGGAGAGGTCGACGATGGTCCCCACCGCGGCGATGCCGGGGAGCCTGCCGGTCGCGGCGTGAGCCAGGACGAACCCCCCGGCGAGCAACACGGCGGCTGTCCCGCGGCTCACCCACAGCTCCCTCCGCTCGTCGGCGTCGGGGCCGGCCAGGTGGTCGTGGTAGACGTCCCGGGTCACCAGCGACGACAGGGTCAACACGAGCGAGTCGGCCGTACTCATCATCGCCGCGAGCGCGCCACCCATGACGACGCCGACCACGATCGGCGGTGCGTACGCCTGGAGGATCGCCGGGACGACCTGATCCGGGGTCCCCAGGTCGGGGAGGACCGTCCCGCCCCAGACGCCCAACAGGACCGGGACGACGGCCGCGATCAGCACCATCACGGGCCACCACGCCAGCAGCGCGCGGAACGACCGCTCGTCGGTGGCCGCGAAGAACCGCTGGAACAGTTGCGGATAGGCGACGACTGCCATCGTGTTCATCAGCAGGAAGGAGAGCCACACGCGCGGGGTGAAGAAGCCGACCTGGCCGGCCTGCGTGAGTCGGTCGGTCTCCGTGGCGATCCGGCGGGTGAGCGCGAGCGGTTCGACCGCGGGGACCACGAAGACGAACGCCGCCACGAGCAAGACGACGACGGTCACCCCCTGGAGGACGTCCGACCAGGCGACGCTTCGGAGCCCTCCCATCCCGAGGTAGACGGCCGTGACGACGGTGACGATCGCCGCGCCGGCGGTGAAGGAGACGGTCCCACCCGAGATCGTCCGGAAGATCAGCCCGCCGCCCATCGCCTGGATCGCCACGTAGGGGACCGCCCAGGCGAACTGGACGCCGACGACGAGCAGTTTCACCGCGTCGCTGTCGAGGAGATCGCCGAGCATCTCGGTCGGCGTGATGTACCCCTCCCGGCGCGAGAGCCGGAACGCCCGCAGCCCGACGACCGCCAGCGGGACGACGGCCAGCGCCTCGACACCCAACAGCGCCAGCCACCCCAGCCCGTGTCGGTACCCGAAGCCGGCGCTGCCGAGGAAGACGAACGCGCTCATCAGCGTCGCGAACATCGTCAGCGGGAAGACGACCCGGCCAAGCGAGCCGCCGGCCAGGAAATACTCCTGCGGGGAGCCGCCGGTACGCCGGTAGCCGTAGACGCCGATACCCAGCGTCACGAGGAGATAGACGCCCATCAGCGCCAGCGCGACGGCACTCATCGCGGTGACTCACCCGGTTGTGCCGGCCACCCGGTCCGTGCGACGGCCGCCGCGACGGCCGCCATCGCCACGATCGCGGCGACGACGACGACCGCCCACGCCGGCACGACGCCGACGATCGGAGCCGTCGGGAGACCAACGGCACCGACGAAGACGGTGAACAGGATCAGAAAGCTGGCCCACAGGACGGTCTGGCGTCTGTCGTTCGGCATTTATTAGCTAGTGATACAAGCCGGTTGTAGTAAGCGTTGCGACCCGCACTCGTACTGATCATTGTCGGGATGTACCGGGACGACCGCACGCTCTCGTGCAGTCGATCCGGAACAGACTGACAACAATCACGATGAGGGGTCGGGTCGCGTTCCGAGCGGTAACTGGACCGTCTGACGCTGGCCGTCCCGGTCGAGCGTGACGTCGATCGTGTCCCCGGGACTGGTCTCCAGCGCCAGGAAGGTCGACAGTTCCTGGCGCGTCGGCGTTCGGGTGTCGTTCAGGCGCCTGATCACGTCGCCCCCGACGCCGACCTCGACGCCGGACTGGACGACATTCCGGTCGCTCCCCTGTAACACGCCGTCGGACGGCCCGCCCTCGACGACCCGGTCGATGTAGACGCCCGCTTCCGGGTCGATACGACCGGCTTCGGCCAGTCGAGGGGTCACGTCCTGGAGCACGACGCCCATGTAGGAGTGTTCGTACTCGTCTCCACCGACGAGTGTCGGGACGACTCGCTGAGTCAGTGCGGCCGAGACGGCGAAGGCGACGTTGTCCCCGCCGCCGGCGCTGATGACGCCGACGACGTCGCCGTCGACTGTGACGAGTGGGCCGCCGCTGTTGCCGGGGTTGACCGCGGCGTCGGTCTGGACGGCGTCGGCGATCGAGAAGTTGTTCGCGCTCTCTAAGGTCCGGTCGACGCCGCTGACGATGCCGGCCGAGACAGAGCCAGCCAGCCCGAAGGGGTTGCCGATAGCGACGACCTGTGTCCCGACCGGCGGGTCGCTGTCGACGAACGACAGCGGTGTGGTCCCCGACGGAGAGTCGTCGATCCGGAGGACCGCGAGGTCGCTGTAGACGTCTGCCCCGACCAGCGAGACCTCCCGCCAGCCGGTGTCCGCGAACCGGACGTGGTACTCGCTCCCGCCGGCGACGACGTGCTCGTTGGTGACCAGGTGTCGGTCGTCGACGAGGAAGCCGCTGCCCTGTGAGCCGCTCCCGTCGTCCGCGTAGACTCTGATCGACGCGACGGCGTCGGCGGCCGACCCGTAAGCCTCTGAAACCGCACTCTCACCGGTCGAGCCCGTCTGATCGTCCACTCCCGTCGAACCCGGGTCCGCATCCGGGTCCGAACGCCCAGGGGACTGACAGCCCGCGATACCGGCCGCGGCGGCCCCCAACGCACCGAGAACCCTCCTGCGAGACGGCGAATCGAGCTTCATGTGCGTACGTCCGGCGCCCGGGCGAAGAACCCACCGGTGCCCACCTGGTTGCGGTACAGTCTTAAGTGTCAGCCGGAAGTACGTCCGTCCGCTTATGGAACTGACTTGGTACGGCCACTCGACCTGGCACGTGACGGTAGACGAGACGGACCTGCTCATCGATCCCTTTTTCGACAACCCCAAGACCGACACCGACCCCGAGGAACTGGACCCCGATTACGTCCTGTTGACACACGGCCACGCCGACCACATCGGTGACGTGGACCGCTACGAGGGGACGACGCTCGTCGCCACGCCGGAGGTCGTCGGCTACTGCCAGGACACCTTCGGCGAGTTCGACGCCGTCGGCGGCATGGGGATGAACCTCGGCGGCACCGTCGAGATCGGCGACGCCTTCGTGACGATGCACCGGGCCGACCACACCAACGGGATGGAGACCGGCTACGGGGCGACCGGCGGGATGCCCGGCGGCTTCGTCATCTCCGATACCAAACCGACGCAGGTCAGCGACGAGGAGTCGACCACGTTCTACCACGCCGGTGACACCGGCCTGATGACGGAGATGCGCGACGTCATCGGCCCGTTCCTCGAACCCGACGCGGCCGCGCTCCCGGTCGGCGACCACTTCACGATGGGGCCGATGCAGGCCGCCGTCGCCGTCGACTGGCTCGATCTGGACTACGCGTTCCCGATGCACTACGACACGTTCCCGCCTATCGAGATCGAGACCGAGGACTTCGTCAAGGAGGTCAAAGGGGTCGGTAGCGACACCGAGGTCGTCGTCCTGGACGGCGACGAGAGCTTCGACCTGTAGTCGTCGGCAGTCTTTATTACCGGTCTTTCTGATAGCGGTGGTATGTCACTCACCGACCGACTGGACGCGTATCTCGACGACAACGGGCTGGAAGCGGTCTGGTTCGCGCGACCGAACTCCTTCGCCTGGCTGACCGGTGGCGGGGACAACGTCGTCGACAGAGGGGGCGACGTCGGCGTCGCCGCCGCCGGCTACGACGGCGACGAGGTCCAGGTCGTCACGGACAACATCGAGGCACCGCGCCTACGCGACGAGGAACTGGCCGACGGCGTCCCGATCGAGACCTTCGACTGGCACGCTCGGGGGCTGGCCGAGGTCGTCGAGAGCGTCAGCCCGACACCGGCGGCGGCCGACTTCGACGTCGACGGGTTCGAATCCGTCGATGCGGGGGTACTCCGGCAGCCACTGACCGATCGACAGGCCGAGACCTACCGAGAACTGAGTGCCGACGTGGCTGCGGCGGTCGAGTCCGTCGCCCGCGGGACCGAGCCGAGCGACACCGAACTGGACGTGACTGCCGCCCTCCGTCGGGAACTCGAACGCGAGGGGATCGCGACCCCGGTCGTCCTCGTCGGCGGGAGCGAGCGCGCGCAGTCGTACCGCCACTACACGCCCAAAGACGAACCGCTGGGCGACTACGCTCTTCTGTCGGTGACTGCCACCCGCGGGGGACTGTTCACCAGTTGTACCCGGACAGTCGCGTTCGACGCGCCCGACTGGCTCGCCGACAGGACGGAGGCGGCAATGCGCGTCGAGGCGACCGCGCTGGCCGCGACGCGCGAAATCGGGCGGGAAGGGGGCACCGCGGCCGACGTCTTCGAGGCCGTCCAGGCGGCCTACGACGCCGTCGGCTGGGACGGCGAGTGGCGAAACCACCACCAGGGCGGTGCCGCCGGCTTCGCCGGCCGGGAGTGGATCGCGACGCCGTCGAACGACGCCTCGGTCGTCCTCCCGCAGGGATACGCCTGGAACCCGACCGTTCAGGGCGCAAAGAGCGAGGACACGCATCTGGTCACCGCCGACGGTGTCGAGACGCTCTCGACGACCGGGGAGTGGCCCACCCGAACCGTCGAGGCCGTCGGGTACGATCTGACACTGTCACGTCACGACGTGCTCTCTCGGTGAGGGACTGAGTCGTTTGTTCGAATAGTCCAATAAATATCAGACGCGATATACTTTTACCGTCCACGGTGCAAGACCGGGTGCTATGAACGAGAGTGCCCAGACACCCGACCGGACGAGCGAGGACCGGACCTGGTGGAAGGAGGCGGTCGTCTACCAGATCTACCCCAAGAGTTTCAACGACAGCGACGGCGACGGCGTCGGCGACATCCAGGGGATCATCGATCGGGTCGACCACCTCGACGACCTGGGGATCGACGTAGTCTGGCTCTCGCCGGTCTACGCGTCGCCACACGCCGACAACGGCTACGACATCAGCGACTACCGGTCGATCGACGACAGGTTCGGCGACATGGACGACTGGGAGCGCCTGCGGGACGAACTCCACGCCCGGGACATCAAAGTCGTGATGGACCTGGTGGTCAACCACACCAGCGACGAACACGAGTGGTTCGAGAAGTCCCGCCGCCGCGAGGACGGCTACGAGGACTACTACTACTGGCGCGATCCGGCCGAGGACGGCGGCCCGCCGAACAACTGGGAGTCCTTCTTCGGCGGCGAAACGTGGTCCTGGGACGAGCAGCGCCAGCAGTACTACCTCCACCTCTTCGACGAGAAGCAGCCGGACCTCAACTGGGAGCACCCACAGGTCCGAGAAGACATCTACGAGATGATGAACTGGTGGCTAGAGAAGGGTGTCGACGGCTTCCGAATGGACGTCATCAACCTCATCTCGAAGACTCGGGGACTACCGGACGGCGAGGCGGGTGACTGGCAGACTGGCGTCGAACACTTCATGAACGGCCCGCGCATCCACGAGTTCCTGCAGGAGATGTACGACGAGGTGCTGGCCGGCCGTGACGTGATGACCGTCGGGGAGATGCCCGGCGTCGACATCGACGAGGCCAAGCAGTACACCGGTGCGGACGGCGACGGACTCGGGATGATATTCACCTTCGAACATATGAACCTCGACCACGACGGCGGCCGGTGGGACCTCCACGAGGACTACGAGGCGTGGGACCTGCGCGACCTCAAGGAGTTCGTCGGCCGCTGGCAACGTGGCCTCGCCGAGGAGGGCTGGAACAGCAACTACCTGGGGAACCACGACCAGCCCCGGATCGTCTCCCGCTTCGGCGACGACGGTCAGTACCGCGTCGAGTCCGCGAAACTGTTGGGAACCTTCCTCCTGACGCTCTCGGGGACGCCCTACGTCTACCAGGGCGACGAGATCGGGATGACCAACGTCGACTGGGAACACCTGGACGAGGTCGTCGACGTGGACACGATCAACCACGTCGAACTGCTGATGGCGGAACACGACATCGACGACTATCAAGAACTCCGTGGGTTCGTCAACGCTCGATCCCGCGACAACGCACGAACGCCGGTCCAGTGGGACGACAGCGACTCCGCCGGCTTCACCGACGGCGAACCGTGGCTCAAGGTCAACGACAACTACACCGAGATCAACGTCGCCGCAGACCGAACGGCCGACGATTCGGTCTTCGAGCACTACCGTGATCTCGTCGACCTCCGGCACGAGCGGGACGTGTTCGTCTACGGCGAGTTCGAGATGCTCCTGCCCGACCACGAACACATATTTGCCTTTACCCAGAGCCTAGACGACGAACGCGTCCTCGTCGTGTTGAACTTCAGCGACGAGCCCCGGACCGTCGATCTCGGCGAGTCCGACGGTCGGCTCCTCGTCTCGAACTACGACGACCCCGCGACCGACCTACCGACGCTCACGCTGGCACCCTTCGAAGCGACCGTCTTCGAGGTGTAGGGTCGGAAACGGTGGCTCGTCCCTCTCGCGCCCAATGCTGGCGGTACGACGGTCATACCACGGGCGTAGGGAGTCCATAACGAAGGGAGTCCGGCCTCAGATCCTAGTCAACCATGGCATGGCTATTCGGGTCGACGGCACGGCCGGGAGGGAGCCGGGGTCGGCCGTCGACGCCGACATCGAACGGGTTCTCGCCCGCGGTAACTGCTGGCGTGTCGTCGGCGTCCATGCCGTCGCCGACGAAGCCGCGACAGTGTAGACGCTTTCAGTCCGGCTGATACCGCCAGGGACCGCAAAAACACGTCTCCGGGGCGACCGTCCTCGGAACCCTCGGGTGGCGTTCGGCCGATCACTCCTCGCCGTCGTCGCTACCGACACGGATGACCTGCAACAGCGAGTAGACGGGGACGCCCTGGATGTCCTCGACGCCGCGTTTGTCGGCCAGGACGACGCAGGCGACCGGATTGCCGCCCTGCTGGCGGATGGCGCTGATGGTCTCGGACATCGTCTTCCCGCTGGTGATCGTGTCGTCGACGATGTAGCAGTCTCGGTTGCGAATCTCGGCGAAGTTCCGCGAGAACGAGCCGTCTGCGGCCTCGCTGTCGTCGTCGTCCCACTGGTGTTTGGTCGGCGCGTAGGTTCCCAGATCGGTGTCGAGCTCGTGGGCGACGGTGGTCGCAAGGGGAGCGCCCGCCTTCTCGATTCCGATGGTCAAATCGACATCTTGGCCCTGTTTAGCTGCTAGATCCGCCATGGCGGCACCGGCGTGGTACAGCCGCGCGGAGTCCCGCCCTAGCGCGGACCAGTCGACGTGGATGTCGTGGGGGCCACCCGACGGCGACGAGGTCGGCTCCGCACCCGTTCCGCTGCGTTCCACCAGCCAGCTGGCGGTCTCACGCGAGACGTTGAGTTCGTCTGCGATCTCACCTTTGGAGAGCCCTCGTTCCGCGAGGTCGGCCGCGCTCGCGACGAGGTCGTCCGTGTTCTTCATATGCCCTCCTGCGTGTGGGAGGGTTTAATAGCATGTGCTATCGGCTAACCGTTCCCCACAAACTATTTACAACACCCGTTGTTATTCGGTAGTGGCTGGGTCGTGTCCCGTCGTCCGCGTGCTCGGACGACACTGATGGCCCCAACGAGTCCGGCGACGTGCCATCGTCATCCCCCTATGCCAGGACTCTTCCCCCCATACTGTCGCACACCCGGCCAGCGATCGACCGACGTATCCGCGACGGGTCTGCCAGGCCGTCGCGCATGGTTGCCACCAATCCTGCCGGCGGGACCCTTCCCGCACTCCGTTCTGATCTGTTCGGACGCGATCCTCCCGTACTCACTCGGTCGGGAACCGGTATATCCGCTGTTTACACGACGGACAGACGAGGGTCTCGTCGGGCGACTCGCGTGGGGTCGTGTAGCTCCCACAGCAGCCGACCTCCGTCGATTCGACGAGGGACGACCCACAGACCGGACAGTCGTCAAGGAACATCCGGAACGTTTCAGCGGCGGCGGTTCGAATCCGGTCGTCGTCGACGACATCCGACAGCACTCGGTACGCGGCGAGTTCCGCGACAACGACCGGTTTCCCGACGAGGGTACTCTGTCCCTCGCCGACGGCGACCCATTCCCGCCCGTTGATGTGGAGACCTTCGGCGTGCTGGATGTGGGGAAACGTCTCTCGGACATCGTCTGCGAGGGCGTCCAGCGAAAGCGTCGACAGGTCCGCCATCCGCTCGTGCCAGGCGGTCTCGATATCGTCGGCGAGAAACAGCATCTCCCCGTCCGCGTCTAGGACGCCGGCTTCGGCCAGAGCCGCCATCACCGTTTCACCGTCCAGGTCGACAGCGGCCGCGAGCGACGTGTCTTCGGTTGGCTCTCGGTCATCTGTCGTGTCGTCGGGAGACTGTTCGGCGACGTCCTCCGGTTCGTGGACAGGTGCGGTAGGTACGCTGTAGTCGTCGTGGAACCACTCGTCAGGCAGTGGTGAGGCCGCGACCAGACGGGGAGCGAACACAGGGGTGTACGGGACGAGATAGCCCCGCAGGGCGATCACACCGAGCCCCAGCGTCGCCACGACAGCAGCCACCAATCGCCGTCGACGAACCGCCAGAAATAGTATTAGTAACCCAAGAATAGCGACGTTGACGATCGTACACGGCCAGCATCTGTTCTTCCCGGTATGTGTCTCGTCGCGTATCGAATCGAGAACTGTCATCGTGTCCTGCACTTACAACACGTCCCTTATCAATCTCCCCACACAAGCGGCTAGTAGCACACTCACCAAACTTTTTAACAACATGTGTTGTTACATACTCTCATGCCGGAATCGGAGATGAGGTATACGGCTCTCGGTTCGACGGGCCTAGAGGTGTCTACACTCTGTCTGGGGACGATGAACTTCGGAAGCAGCGAACCCTGGATGATGAACGACGCCGAGGCGAGCCGGGAGCTTCTCCGGCGGGCACTGGATCTCGGGATCAATTTCGTCGATACCGCAAACGCCTACTCGGCCGGCGAGAGCGAGGAGATCGTCGGCTCGGTCCTCGATTCGTATCGCCGGGACGAACTGGTCGTCGCCACCAAGGTCTTTTTCGACATGCACGACGGCCCGAACGGCGGCGGCCTCTCGAAGAAACACATCATCGACCAGTGCCACGCCAGTCTCGATCGGCTCGGCGTGGAGTACATCGACCTCTACCAGATCCACCGCTGGGACGAGGAGACGCCGATCGAGGAGACGCTGGAGGCGCTCACGTACCTCGTCGACGAGGGGTACGTCCGGTACATCGGCGCCAGTACGATGGCCAACTGGCAGTTCCAGAAGGCGCTGTACACCGCGGATATCGAGGGCTACGAGCGGTTCGTCTGTATGCAACCGGAGTACAACGCCGTCGACCGACACGAGGAGGCGAACCTCCTGCCGGTCTGTGAGAGCGAGGATATCGGTGTGATCCCCTGGTCGCCGCTCGGTGGGGGGTTCCTGGCAGGCAAGTACGACCGTGGCGACGAGCCGACCGCAGGACGTGCCACTGACGACGAGTACACCGCGGACCGGTTCACCGAGGAAAACTGGGCAGTGCTCGACGCGGTTCGGGATATCGCAGCCGAGAACGACGCCACACCGGCACAGGTGAGTCTCGCCTGGCTCCTCGAACAGGACGTGGTCGACGCGCCGATCATCGGCCCTCGGACGATCGATCACCTGGAGGAAGACATCGATGCGGTCACGCTGTCGCTGAGCGACGAGGAGTGTGCCCGCATCGCGGAACCGAAATACCCGCAGTGGCCGGTCCCAGGGAAAGACTGAGCGCGATTCGCGTTCGCAACAGGATATCTACGCAGATGACACACAGATGAACGACGACGAACTCACCGACGTACTGGAAGACGCTGGACTCTCTCCCTACCAGGCCGAGGCGTACGTCGCCTTGCTCGAATTGGGAACGGCGTCCGCGACAGACGTCGCGGAATCGTGTGACGTTCCGGACCCGCGGATCTACGACGTGCTCCGGGACCTCGAATCGAAAGGCTATATCGAGACGTTCCAGCAGGACAGTCTGACGGCACGTGCCAGAGACCCGAAGGAAGTGCTCGAAGACCTGCGCTCGCGCTCGAACAAGTACCTCGACGCCGCCGAAACCATCGAGGAACGGTGGGACCAACCCGAGATCAGCGATCACGAAGTCAGTATCGTCAAACGGTTCGAGACGGTTCTCAACCGTGCCCGTGAACTGATCGAGGGGGCGGAGAACCAGATCCAGATCGGGGTCAATACCCAGCAGTTCTACGAACTCGAACCGGCCCTCAGGGAGGCCAGCGAACGCGGCGTCGACATCAAGCTCAGTATCTGTACCAAACCGGACGCGGAGATCCCGACACACGAGGAACTAGAGGGCGTCTGTACCGAAGCACGCCATCGCTCGATCCCCGCACCGTTTCTGGTCCTGGTCGACCGGGCGTGGACGTGTTTCGCTCCCCACCGACACTCGATCAGCAACTACGGTGTCCTCGTCAACGATCGAACCCATACGTACGTCTTCCACTGGTTCTTCCTGACGTGTCTCTGGGAGATCTGGGATACGATCTACACACGTCGGAGCCCGGAGACGCCGACGACGTACGTCGATCTCCGGCACGCGGTTCGGGATATCGAACCGTTACTGGACGAAGGTGCTCGGATCGAAGTCGTCGTCGCGGGGTACAAGACCCAGACCAACGAATCGGTCGAGATCACCGGGATCATCACGGACGTAGACTACACCGGGAAGAACATGGGCCGAGTCGAACCGGTCCCGCTGGCACAGCTGGCGGGCCGTGTCGCGGCGACGGTCGTCACCGACGATCGGACGTACGAGATCGGTGGATGGGGGGCCGTGATCGAGGAGATCGAGGCGACCAACATCACGGTCACGGATATACAGTACGAGTAGGACGGCCGAAAAAACGGTCCCACAGTTTACGCGTTTGAGCGGGACTCTATCCCAAACGACCGTTGTGCATTACCGAGTTTTTATATACTGACAGTTGAGATCGGGGTGTATCTATCAGATATATTCATGTTTGATGGTCCGTTCACAGTCGATTAACAACACCTGTGGTTAATTATGGATAACCTTTAAGTGCTAACCCAGTAAGAACCAGGATAGACATGTCGGACAACGGCACAACAGGTGACAGTGGAACGAACGGTATCTCGCGACGACGGTTTGTCCAAGCGGCTGGGGCGACCGGTGTGGTCGCAGGACTGGCTGGCTGTGCGAGTGACGGGGGCTCCGGCGGAGACGGCGGAGACGGCGGTTCGGGCGGAGACGGCGGCGACGGCGGCAGCAGCGGCGGCAGCGGTGGCAGCGAAACGACGACGGTCGAGTGGGGGTTCGACCCCGTCGCAGTCCAGAACAACGGCGACGCCATCAAGCAGGCACTGCGGGACAACGGCCTCCCGGACAACGTCGAGATCGAGTTCGTCCCGCGTGACCAGGACACTGGTGCGGCACGGTCGAACTACAATCGCCTCCTGAGCGCCGGCGAGACGTCGCCGGACATGTTCCTGATGGACAACGGCTGGACGAACATCTTCATCCAGCGGGGACAGCTCCAGAACCTCACCGAGACCCTGCCCGAGGAACTCCTGACGGACGTTCAGGACAACTACTTCTCGGCGTTCACCGATACGGCCCGGAACCCGAGCAACGGGAACCTCTTCGGTGTCCCGGTGTTCCCCGACTTCCCGACGATGCAGTACCGTAAGGACCTCGTCGAGGACGCCGGCTACAGTCCCGAATCGAACAACTGGGCGACCGAGCCGATGACCTGGGAGGAGTGGTCCAACATCGCGGCCGACACCTACGACAACGCCGACGTGGACTTCGGCTTCACGACACAGTGGGACATCTACGAGGGAACCTCCTGCTGTACGTTCAACGAGGTCATGTCCTCGTGGGGCGGCGCCTACTTCGGCGGCCGGGACAACCTCTTCGGGCCGATCGGCGACCGGCCGATCACGGTCAACGAGCCCGAGGTCGTCAACTCGCTCAACATGATGCGGAAGTTCGTCCACGACGAGGACTTCGGCGGCGACTTCGAGGGGTACGGCGGCGGGTTCACCCCGACGGAGATCCTCGGGTGGAACGAGGAGCCGTCCCGTGCGCCGTTCGCGAGCGGCAACGCCGTCTTCCACCGCAACTGGCCGTACTCGCTCGCGCTCTGTGGTCGGAACCCGGAGGAGACCGAGGACCCAGCACTCGGCGAGGACCTCGGTGCGATGCCGATCCCGTACGCCGTGTCCGAATCAGAGGCCGCACAGCCCGGAACCGGTGGCACGACCTCCGCGCTGGGTGGCTGGCACATGACGGTCAACCCCAACAGCAGCAAGGACTCGGCGGTCACGGAGGTCATCCGTGCCGCGATGCAGCCGGACTTCCAGCTCAGGCTGCTGTCCATCCAGGGCTGGCTGCCCCCGCGGCCGGAGCTGTTCAACTCCGACGAAGCACGGAACGTGCCTGTCGTCGGTCGGTACATGGACACGCTGCAGGTCGCCGGGAACAACACGATGCCACGTCCCGTGACCGCCGTCTGGAGCAACCAGTCGAGCAACATCGCCCAGCAGGCCAACCGCGCGGTCAGTCAGGAGGCCGACTCACAGTCGGCGATGGACACGCTGCGTGAGAGCCTCGTGGAGACCGAGTCGTAACCACTGGGGCCTCGCCTAGCTTTAAACCAATACTGCGTTATTATTGATTATGGAACCTATAGGAGGGATACACGGAGATGAGCACTGATACTGCCGACACGGGGCGTGAGTCCCGGCGTTCCGGCGCGTTAGTGCAAGTGATGCGTTGGATGGAAAACTTGAGCGACACGCAGTACGCCTACCTCTTACTGGTCCCAGTGTTCGTCCTGTTGGGTATCGTCGCGTTGTACCCACTGCTCAGGACCTTCGAGCTGTCGCTGTTCCGTCTCTCGACGGACTTCTCCTCGACGACCTTCGTCGGGTTCGGGAACTACGTCGACCTGTTCACCGGTGGGCTGGATCGGTACCTTCCCGGTGGGACCTCGTTCCTCCCGAGCGAGCTAACACTGACGGGGATGCTCAACAGCGCCCTGGTCGTCACGATCATCTTCGCCGTGGTGAGCGTCCTCTTCGAGACCCTGATCGGGCTGGGACAGGCACTCATCCTGGATCAGGACTTCTACGGCCGGCGGTGGATCCGTGCGGCCATCATCATCCCGTGGGCCGTCCCGGTCGTCATCCAGGGGATGATCTTCTTCCTGATGTTCAACTCCAACATCGGGTTCGCGACGCCGTTCCTCGCGGATCTGGGGTTGTTGGCGCCGACGAACACGCTCAACGACACCGCCAGTGCGGTCTTTATCATCATCGTCGCTGACATCTGGAAGACCTCGGCGTTCATGGCGCTATTGATACTCGCCGGGCTCCAGAGCATCGACCGCGGCCTCTACAACGTCGCGAAGGTCGCGGGCGCGACCAAGTGGCAGCAGTTCAAGTACATCACCTTCCCGCTGATCCTGCCCACCATCGGGATCGCCGTGCTGTTCCGTTCCGTGCAGGCGATGCGGGTCTACGGTATCATCGATACCGTGTCGAGTTGTACCGTCGTTCCGTCGCTGTCCTGTATGGTCGTGGCAACGTTCACGACGCGTGAGGGCGTGTCCGCGTCCGTCGCGTTCGTCACTGCGGCGATCATCGGAATCGTGGTGATGGGTATCATCCTCTGGCAAGGGGAGGACGCGATCTAACATGGCAACGACAACTGGCAACACCGACGCGAGTGACGAAGGCGGGATCAGTGGCTGGGCCAAACGTGTGATAGCCAACCCCGAAGGCCTCTACAGGTCGCTGTTCTACGCCGCGATGGTGTTTTTCCTCGTGACGACGCTGTTCCCCTTCTACTGGCTGGCCGTGCTGGCAGTCACGCCGGAAGGGAACCTCCTGGCCGGGAGTTTCCTGCCCCAGCTCGGTGGGTTCACCATCCCCCTGCCGACGCCGAAGGGGTTCAATCCGGAAGCGTTCATCACGGTCTTCGAGCAGGTACCGTTCCACCTGTACATGCTGAACAGCTTCGCGCTGGCGGTCACCACGACCATCATCGTCTTGATCGTCGCGAGTCTCGCGGGATACGTCTTCGGTCGACTCCGGTTCCCCGGCCGTGCGCTCCTGATGCTGGGTATCCTGGCGATCAGCTACTTCCCGCCGGCGGCGTTCGTCATCCCGCTGTTCAAGGCCTTCGCGGGCAACGAGCCGTTGTTACTGCCGTTCACACAGATCCCGCTGTTCACGCCGCCGAGACTGTTGAACACGCCGGGATCGATGATCCTTCCCTTCAGCGCACTGTTCATGCCGCTGTCGATCTTCATCCTCACGACCTTCTACGGACAGATTCCCGACGGGTTAGAGGACGCAGCACGCGTCGAAGGAACGACACGGCTCGGCGCGCTGTTCCGGGTCATCATGCCGCTGTCGGCGCCAGGTGTGGCGACGGCCTCCGTGCTAACCTTTATCGCGGTGTACAACGAGTATTTCTTCAGTTCGATCATGGCTACCTCGCCCGAGGCGGCGAAGTGGTCACCGATCGTCGGCGGGATACTCAGCTACCAGACCCAGTACACCACCCAGTACAACCTCATGGCGGCTGCGAGTATCGTCGGGGTCCTCCCCGTCGTCATCCTCGTCGTCGTCGCACAGGAACGCATCGTCAGCGGACTGACCTCAGGAGCACTCAAGGAGTAACACAATGGCACGAGTCAAACTCGAACACGTCACGAAACGCTACGACGATCAAGGTGAAGTAGTCACCGCGGTCGACGACATGAACCTCGACATCGACCACGGCGAGTTCATCTGTTTCGTCGGTCCGTCCGGCTGTGGGAAATCGACGACCATGGAGACGATCGCCGGGCTGACAATCCCCTCCGAGGGGCAGATATTCATCGGCGACCGGGAGGTGACGAACCTCCCGCCGAAAGACCGGGGCATCGCGATGGTGTTCCAGAACATCGCGCTGTTCCCCCACATGGACGTCTACGACAACATCAGCTTCGGCCTCCGACTCCGAGACTACCCACAGGACGAGATCGATCGCCGCGTCGAGCGAGCGGCCGACATCGTCCAACTCGAGGGGATGCTCGGGCGGATGCCCGAAGAGATGTCCGGCGGGCAGCGCCAGCGCGTCGCGATCGCCCGGGCGATCGTCCGCGAACCGGACGTGTTCCTGATGGACGAACCGCTGGCGAACCTCGACGCGAAACTGAAAGTCCACATGCGGACGGAACTCCAGCGCCTCCACAAGGAACTGGACACCACGATCATCTACGTCACCCACGACCAGGAAGAGGCGATGACCCTCTCGGACCGAATCGCCGTCCTCAACGCGGGGAGTCTCCAGCAGATCGCACCGCCGCTGACCTGCTACAACGAGCCCGACAACCTCTTCGTCGCCGGGTTCATCGGCTCGCCGTCGATGAACTTCGTCTCGGCGACGGTCTCGGAGAACGCGCTGGAGACGCCGAACTTTACCTTAGAGTTCGATCCGACGACCGTCGAGGGCGTCGGTGTCGGTGACGATCTGACGATCGGCATCCGACCGGAGGACATCTATCCGTCACAGGAACGAAGCGAGGTTCCCGACCCGTCGATGCCGATCCCGACACGGACGGACATCCTGGAACCGATGGGCGACGAGATCTTCGCCTACTTGCTGCTGGGCGAAGGGGAGACCTCGATGGATCAAGAGCGGACGACCGACGACCAACTGCTGATGAGCATCGACCCCGATTCGGCGATCGCCGAGGACGAAGACGTCGAGGTCGTCATCGACAGGCGGAACGTCCACCTGTTCGACTCCGCCTCGGGTGACGCGATCGTCCACAAGCTCGAACCGATCGGAGCCGGCGGCGCGACAGCCGGCAGCGAAGCGGAATCCGACGACTAACACACAATGCCTGGTACCCTCTGGTGGAGCCTGATGCTGGTCCTGTTTTTCTTCTGGGCGTACGGCTTCGTGTCGTTCGTTCTGGATCTGAAGAACACGATCATCCCGGGCGTCATCCAATACAGACGTGGCCGCCGCCGCCAGAAGGCACAGCAGCAACGCGACGAGGAACGAGAGGAAAAGGAACGACAGCTGTACTGACCCGGTAGCGCTTTCCCAACCCAGTGTACATACCCACCGTCCAGACATGAGTGACCCGTCTTCAGTTCGACTCGGAATCGTCGGTCTCGGCAACATCGCGAATATCCACTGTGACGCGCTCGAAGCGAGTGGCCTCGAAGAGACGCTCGTCGCCGGCGTCGATATCGATGCGGACGCCCGAGCCGCGTTCGCCGACACGTACGGCGTAGACGTCTACGAGAACCACGAAGAGATGTTCGCGGAGATCGACGCCGTCCTCGTGACGACACCGAACCGGTTTCACGAGGAATACGTCGTCGACGCGCTCGCCGCCGGACTCGACGTACTCGTCGAGAAACCACTGGCCCACACCTTGGAGAGTGCAACCCGTATCGCGGAGGCCGCCGAGGACGCCGAGGGGTTCTGTATGGTCGGGTTCCACAAACGGTTTGCGGAACCGGTCGAGGTACTCGACGGCTACCGTCGGCGGGGCGAACTCGGCGACGTGAACCACGTGGAAGCGGACTACATCCGCCGTCGGGGGATCCCCGCCCGAGGCTCGTGGTTCACCCAGAAGTCGGTGTCGGGCGGTGGCTCGCTCATCGATATCGGTGTCCACGCACTCGATCTCTCGCTCTATCTGTCGGGGTATCCGGAAGTCACAGAGGTTTCCGGGGTCACGCGGGCGAACTTCGGCACCGACGACGACTACTCCTACGTCAAGATGTGGGGCGAAGACCAGGGAGCGAGTGGCTTCGACGTCGATGACTCCGTTAGCGCACTCGCCCGCTGTGCGGACGGCACAACGATCTCGCTGGAGGTCGCCTGGGCGAGCAATCGATCGAACAGCCAGCAGTACTACGTTCGTGGCGACGAGGCAGGTGCCGGCCTCGATCTGGCGTCGGGTGAGCTGACCCTCTACGAGAGCAGCAGCCAGGGGGGAGACCACCACAGGACCACGGAGATCGAGACACGAGAGGGCGGGGCACACGTCGCCGAGACGACCCGGTTCGTCGAGGCCGTCGCGGAGGGGCAAGCGCCCGAGCGAAACACCGTCGAAGAGGCCCTCACTGTCCAGAAGGTCATCGACGGGATCTACCGCTCCAGCGAGGCCGGCGAGGCCGTTCGGATCGAATAACAAACGCTGAAGAAAGACTTAATCCCTCATGCTCTCACAATCCGGTGTATTATGAAGGCAATCGGTGTTCGGCGGGACGGGGACCACCCCGTACTGCTCGAGAAGGAACGGCCAACACCAGAGAAGGGTGAGGCGCTCGTCCGGACGCTACGGGTCGGTGTCGACGGAACAGATCACGAAGTCATCGGTGGCGCTCACGGTGGGTATCCGGATGGGGAGGACCACATGGTGCTGGGCCACGAGGCGGTCGGCGTCATCGAAAAGCCAAACGGAACGGGATTCGACGAAGGACAGGTCGTCGTCCCGACGGTGCGCCGAAAGCCGAACGGTGAGACCAACGAGTACTTCCGGCGTGGGGAACCGGATATGGCACCCGAAGGCGAGTACTTCGAACGCGGAATCGTCGGCGAACACGGATACATGGCCGAGTATTTCACGTCACCCGCGGACTTTCTCGTTCCGGTCCCCGCGGAGTTGGCCGAGTACGGCCTGTTCGTCGAACCGGTCTCGATCACCGAGAAGGCCAACGAACACGCGTTCTCGACGCGGGAACCGTTCGAGTGGCGACCGGAGTCGGCGTGTGTCCTCGGCAACGGGTCGCTGGGACTGCTCACGCTCTGGATGCTCCAACAGAAGTTCGACCGAACCTACTGTGTCGGCCGCCGTGATCGCCCGGACCCGACGATCGAGATCATCGACGAACTCGGTTCGACCTACATCGATTCCCGGGAGACAGCTGTCGACGAGATTCCGGAGGCCCACGAGTCGGTCGACTACGTCTACGAGGCGACCGGGTTCGCCCCCCACTCCGTCCAGACCGTGCAGGCACTCGCGCCGAACGGGGTCGGTGCCCTGCTCGGTATCCCCGAACCGTGGGACTTCGAGATCGACGGCGGGTCGCTTCACAACGAGATCGTCCTGCACAACAAGTGTCTCATCGGGACCGTCAACTCACACATCACCCACTTCGAGGACGCCGTGGAGACGCTCTCCGCGGCACCGAACTGGTTGCTCGACGACCTGATAACGACGGTCGCGGAGCCGACCGATGTCGCACCCGCCTTCGAGAACGACGACGACCAGATCAAGGCGGTCGTCGAATTCGACTCGTTGTGAACGCGCGCGAGCAGAATACCCCTTCCAGGCGAATAATCCCCTACTCAGGCAGATAATTCAGTGCTTTTCAGATCGGAATTAGAAGTTCGAGCCGATTCCGGGACACGGCGAAAAAGGATTATTTCAACATCGAATACCAATTAAAACCGCAAGACTGCAGCGGTATCTGGCGGTCATTTCTGTAAGTCAAACGGCTGTTGTTGTCATACAGAAGTATTAAGTGGAATTCCTCAATATGAAATCGTGAGGTATTGGTGCAACCATGACTGACGACAACTCTGACAAACGGATTTCGAGACGGAACGCGCTGCGCATCGCGGGTGCTGCTGGCGCTGCATCACTGGCTGGCTGTGGTGGTGACGGTGGCTCCGGTGGGGACGGTGGCTCCGGTGACGGCAACTCAGGAGATGGGAGCTCCGGTGACGGTGGCTCCGGGGATGGCAGCTCCGGCGACGGTGGAGACGAGCAGACACAGACAAACGCGCTGGAAGTCGCTCACTGGTGGGGAGAGGGCGACGGTCTGGAGGCCATCCAATCGGTGATGGACGCCTTCACAGAGAAGTATCCGTACGTCGACTTCGACGACAACCTCATCGCCGGCGGTGCCGGGCAGAACCTCCAGTCGAACATCCGGACCCGGATCCAGAACGGCAACCACCCGAGTACCTGGCAGAACTGGCCCGGTGCGGCACTGACGCCGTATACCGATGCCAACCTGCTCGAAGATATCGAGGAGTCCGTCTGGAACGAGAACAACATGAAGGATGGGTACCTCGCGGGTCCCCAGGCCGCGGCGCAGCCGGCCGGAAACTACGTGACGGTGCCGTTGAACATCCACCGGATCAACAACCTGTTCTACAACGTCAGCGTCATCGAGGATGCTGGTGTCGATCCGTCCAGCCTGAGTTCACCGTCGGACGTTACCGACGCGCTCCAGGCGGTTTCGGAAGCAGGCTACACGGGGATGGCCCACCAAACCAACGCGCCATGGTCGACCATCCAGCTGTTCGCGACGGTGTACCTCGGTGTCACCGACGCCGAGACCTACGCCCAGACCTTCGAGGAGGGCCAGATCGAGGCCAACCGCGACTCGCTCGCGGAGGCACTCGACATCGTTCGGGACTACAGCGAATTCTACCCCAGCGACGCCGGTTCGATCTCCTGGACCGAAGGGAACTCCGAGATCATCAACGGCAACGCCGGCTTTATCCACCAGGGTGACTGGGCGGCAGGGACCTACGTCACGACTGACGGGTTCAACTACGGCGAGGACTGGGACTACATCCCGTACCCCGGGACGGAGGGCTACTACTCGCTGAACATGGACTCGTTCCCGTACCCGGTCGACAACCCGTCACCGGAAGCGACGACGCTGTGGTGCCGGTTCGTCGGCACGACCGAGGCACAGGAGATCTTCTGCCCCGGCAAGGGTGCGATCCCGCCCCGTGGCGACGCCTCGACCGAGCCGTTCAACGACTTCTCGGCCGACCAGATCGAGGACTTCCAGAACAGCGACGCACAGCCCCGGTCGCTGGCACACGGTCTGGCGGCACCGCCCGAAGTCGCCTCCGGCGCGAGTTCGGCCGTCTCCTCGTTCATCAGTGGTGCCTCGAACGAAGAGGTCATCAACCAGATGGTCAACGCCTGGAGCTAACGGCGGCACCTCGTTCACCGGACTTTTTATCGCTCGATCGGAGAGCGGTAGCATTATACGGTGTCCAGAGAGCCTTGTAGACGAACGCGCTCGGGACGGTCCCGAAATATCAAATACGCGGTACGGTAACTGGGGAGGTAAGCGATGGCACGCTTGACACTCGATAAGGTAACGAAAGTATTCGACGACGACGGCGAGCGGATCGTCGCTGTCGACGACGTCTCAGTAGAGATCGGCGACGGCGAGTTTCTGGTACTGGTCGGCCCGTCCGGCTGTGGGAAATCCACGACACTCCGGATGATCGCGGGCCTGGAAGACATCTCGGACGGCGAAATTCGGCTGGGTGAGACGGTCCTCAACGACATCCCGGCGACCGACCGAGATATCGCGATGGTGTTCCAGTCCTACGCGCTGTACCCACACATGAGCGTCAAGGAGAACATGGCGTTCGGACTGGAAGAGGCGACGGACATGCCCGACGACGAGATCAGCCGCCGGGTCGAGGAGACCGCGGAGCTACTGGGGATCGGCGATCTCATCAACCGCCAACCCTCGGAACTCTCCGGTGGGCAACAGCAGCGAGTCGCACTGGGTCGGGCGATCGTACGCGAACCCGAAGTGTTCCTGATGGACGAGCCGCTGGCGAACCTCGATGCGAAGCTCCGGGCGGAGATGCGGACCGAGCTCCAGCAGATCCAGAACAACCTCGGGACGACGACGGTGTACGTCACTCACGACCAGGTCGAAGCGATGACGATGTCCGATCGGATCGCCATCCTCGACGAGGGTGTCCTCCAGCAGTGTGGCACCCCCCTGGAGTGTTACCACCAGCCGAACAACCTCTTTGTCGCCGGGTTCATCGGCGAGCCGTCGATGAACTTCTTCGACATCGAGCGCCACGGCTCGATCCTGGTCGCCGACGACTTCGAGTACCCGCTCTCGGACACGACTGTCTCGAAACTGGGCAACACCACGGACCTGACACTGGGTATCCGGCCGGAGGACGTCGTGCTCAAATCCAGCGTTGAGTCCGACACCGACTACCACGCGATCGTTGACGTCGTCGAACCGAAAGGCGACGAGAACGTCGTCCACCTCGTCTTCGAGGGCAACGACCCCGAAAACGGGACGTTCAAGGCAGTCATCGACGGGATGAAAAGCGTCACCGCGGGTCAACGGATCGTCGTCGGGTTCCCGGAAGACGCGATCCACGTCTTCGAGGCGTCCAGCGGCAAAGCGCTTCGGAACCGTGAACTCGACGCCGCGGAGTCGCCCCGGATTCAGTAGCAGGTGAGAACTTCTTTGTAGCTTTCCGGTGAACCCTGGGATATGCCCGACGACAGTCTCGAAGCTGCGCTCGAACGTGTTATCACACGGTTCGATCTGGGCGAATACGAGATGGCCGCTTACATCTGTGTTCTCGAACACGGCGAGCTCACAGCTTCCGAGATCGCCGAACACACCGATATCCCACAGCCACGGGTGTACGATACCGCTCGAAGTCTGAGCGCTGTCGGCCTCGTCGAACTGGAGGAGTCACGTCCGATGAAGGTCCGTGCGATCGACCCCCGTGAGGCGTTCGGTGATATCCAGGAGTCGCTCGATACGCTCGTCGACGACCTCGCGGATCGGTACACGGCACCGGCACGCGAACCGGAGGCAGTCTCGCTCGTGAAATCCCGCCCGACCATTCTCCGGTACCTGGAAGACATCATCGACGCGGCCGAGTACGAACTCCTGTTGTCGCTGACGCCGTCGCTCCTCGGTCGCTTCGAGGAGCGACTGGCCGCCAAACGCGACTCCGGTATCGCGACGGAAATCCTCATCTCGCCGGCGGATCAGGTCCCGGACCCGGACGAGTTCGATTACACGTCGGTCGCGACGACCGCCATGGGGCGTCGCGGTGTCACGACGCCGGTCGTCGCGGTCGCCGACGGAAACTACTCGATGTATGCGACACGGGAGAGCATCAGCGGGAACACGGACCGCTACGGCGTCGTTTTCAACCGCTCGGAACTGGGCTTTCTGGTCTCCGGCTTCCTCAACACCGTGCTGTGGACGACCGGTGAGGTCATCGCGACCGACGACAGCGACATCCCGTTCCCGCGGCGGTATGGAACCATCCGTCGTGCGATCTCCGACGTGACCTCGATCGAAGGCGAGTTCTACGCGACGATCGAGGGACGGGACGTCGAGACGGGGGACCACTGGGTTATCAGCGGCCGCGTCACCGAAGCGTCGTTCGGCTCAAACAGGGAAATCGCGACGATGGTCGTCGAGACGGCGGACGGCCCGGTCGACGTTGGTGGACAGGTAGCCGCCTACGAGGACATCGAGGCCTACGAGATCCGTATCGGCCGTGACGAACCACCCGGAAAGTAACACACCGGCTATCGGGCTTGAAACGGACGTGGGGGTGGGAGGCCCACGACGAGGCTCGAAGCGAGCCTCGGTCAGAGGCATCGTGTGGGGATGTCAGGCTGTCTGGGACCACACCGACAGCGGTCGCATACGACAGCAGGGACCCGGCGTGGCTCCTGACAGCAATCGTGGCTGCACAGCGATAGGTGAAAAACCCCACAGTATCTCAGCGGGGAACAGTCGGTCCAGCACGAGGGATTCCGACCTGAGTGGAAAGTGATATGTACTGTCGGATCGACGGGAACGACGACGTGGCCATGTCCGGACAGCGGCCGATACGGTACGTCTGTACGTCGTCGGTTCGTGAGGATCTCGTCTGTGAACTGGGTGAGATGTCGAGGACGACAGGCGAGTTGCTCGACGCGCTCGATGCCAGCGAGTCCGCGGTGTACGACGCGCTGTCGAACCTGGAGAAGAAGGGGCTCGTCGACTCCCACCGGGACGGCTGGAGCCTGACGGGTGGCGGCCAACTCGTCGCGGACGCGCTCGGTCGGATACGTGACACCGAGTCGCTGCTGGCAGACGACGAGGACTACTGGAACGACCACGATACGAGGGTACTCCCGCAGGTGTACCGCTGTCGGCTGCCGGAGTTGGGCGACTACGAGATCCTGCGGGCTCGCGAGTCGGACCTCAACAGACAGGTCAGACATATCGCCAGCCGGATCGACGCCGTCGAGGCCTGCGATATCGTCTCGCCAGTCTACCACGAAGCCTACGGCGATGCGATGCCGGACCACGAGGACGCACGACTCGTCTTGAGTACGGACCTCGTCGAGGGACCCAGTCCCGAACGACATCCCCACTCGTCATGGGAGTCGACTGCTGTCCGTATCGCCGACGTACCGTTCGCACTGGGGGTCTCCGACGAGTGGACGATCCTCACACTGCCCGAACGGAACGGACAGTGGGCGCGAGCGACGCTCGTCTCGGAGGACGACTCGGCGATCCAGTGGGGACGGGGCCTCTTCGAGACGGTGTGGGCCGACGCCACCTCGCCGGAACAAAGTCACTTCGTTGACTAGAATTTCGGCGAACCTAAACATTCAAGGCTGCATAGTCCACACAGTCACTCAATGAGTCAACAGCGCCATCGGACAGCGCCAGCGGAGTACACGTTCGACGATCTGGCAGTCGTAATGGGGACGTACAACGAGGCCGACGCGATCGGGACGGTCCTCTCGGACATCGAGAGCGTAACCGACGGGAAGGCGGACGTAGTCTGTGTCGACGGCTCCAGCGACCGAACCCCGGAGATCGCACGGGACCACGGTGCGACGGTCATCGAACAGGAGCCACAGGGATACGGTGTCGCGGTCCGCGAGGCCGTCCTGACGCCGGATCGACCCGTCGTCGTCACGACCGACTGTGACGACACCTACCCGATGGAGCGACTTCCCGAGTTCCTGGACGAGATCAACGACGGGGCCGACGTGGTCAGCGGCGATCGGCTCTATCACGGTGCCGAGGAGATGCCGGCGATGAACCGCCTGGGCAACGAACTGTTCGCACTCGCCGGGAGCGTCCTGATGGGCAAGCGGGCACACGACATGACGACCGGAATGCGGGCCTACCGGCGTGAAATCGTCCAGAAGATCCGCTGGACCGAAAACACCGGCCTCTCGGCGGAGCTGTTGATGCGACCGCTGATGCGTGGCTACGACGTCCGCGAGATACCAATCGAGTACGATGAACGGAAAGGTGAGACGAAACTCGACCCGTTCTCGGGTGGCGCCGAGATCGCCGGGTCGATCGTCCGGGTCGCAGTCGAAGAGCGACTCCGGTAGTCCCACGAGAGCTACACCCGCGGGCGAGAGTGTCGAAGCGGTCTCACTCCCGGTTCCGTTCAGCCGCGGCGCTGACCGTCACGTTCAGGTCGATGTCGTACTGGTAGCTGCCCGGAACGTGTGCCGAGGGCGCCTCGCACTCCCTATCCGTCCAGCAGACCGCTACCCGGGGCGTGAGGGTCCGTACGCTCTCATCGCTCCGGTTGACGGGGAGTTCAACCCGGTAATTGTAGCCCGAACCCGCGCCGTAGTCGACGAACGCGACGAGCGTGATCGTGCCGGTGTCCGGCGTCGGCACCGCGAGGGTCCCGTTCGGTGTGGCCCCATCCAACCGCGTCGTCTCGGCGTCGGTCACCAACCGCAGGGAGAGCGGCTCCGTCCCGTCGACTGCGGCCGCCATCTCGCTATCGCCGTTCGCGAGTCGGACCGATGTGAGACGTGCCGGCGCCGGCGCTGTCGCCTCGACACGGGTAGTTACCGCCGTCCCCTCGACGAGACGGAGCCGCTGGATCCGCGGGTCGACCGCCTGGCCACGATAGGGTTCCCACTCGCCCCGGTAGTCGTACCGGTAGTACCGCCGGTCGGGGTAGCTGTCGACGACCGCGAACTGCCGCTCTCCCATCGCGTACACCGTCTCGCCGTCGAAACCTGGATCGTTCCGGAGATACTGGAACGGATGGTTCAGCCACTCACCGTACGGCGTCGGGAGGAAGACGACGGCGTCCGAGAGGTCCCGCTCCTCGAAGGGTGCGTAGGCCTGTTCGTACTGCTGGGTGACTAGGTAGTTGTCCCGGACCGGTTCCGCGGCGGTCGTCACGGCCACGCCACCCCCGACGGTCGCACAGACCAGTGCGACCGCGACGAGGACGGGCCGGACACGGTTCTGATGAACCCTGGCCTCGACTACCACCCGGAGTCGGTCGGCGGCCCACAGCGTGCCGACGGCACCGAACGCGGCCGCCGGGACGAGCAAGTCGACGTGGTAGAAGGGACCGAGAAAGCTGACGAGGCCGTCGGTCGGGTCCGACAGCGCACCGAGCATGTTGACCGTCCCCCAGAAGTAGAGGTTCCCGAGCGGGACCGTCAGGAAGACCCCCGCGAGCGCCGCCTGCCGGCCGTCGAACCCGCGCCGGCGTGTGATCGCTACCCCCACCGCCGCGGCGACTGTCCCGAGCGGGCCGGCGACGACCCACTGTGTGGCGAGTTTCCGGAGGAGTTCCCCGTTGGCCCGCGCGGAGAGCGCGGGGGTGAACTCCCGTGAGTACTCCAGGATCGACCGTTCCCCGAAGCCGAGCCCGTCGTTCGGGGCGAACGCCTGGTAGGGGAACACCAGCGGGTCGCCCGTGGTGAGAGCGTTGTACCCCAGCGCCAGCAGGACGCCGGCGACCCCGAAGGCGGCAGTGAGACCGACCCGTTCCAGATCGGAACGGCGGAGCGTCCGGCACGTCAAGAGGGCGTGACAGATAAACGGCGTCGCGAACAGTACCGCGGTATAGGGCCGAGTGAAGAAGGCGATCCCGGCACAGGCGCCCGCCAGCGCAGCGATCGGGCGACTCCCCGTCCTGTCGGCACGGAGGTAGCTCGCGGCGAACGCGAGGTTCCAGAACGTTGCCGGGACGTATGAGAGAAACACCGCGGCGTTGACCAGAAACAGCGGCGACGCGAGCAACAGGACGCTCGCGACGACGCCGGTCCGGGCGTCGAACGCCTCGCGGGTAGTGTGGTAGAGGCCGGCGATAGTCCCGGCGGCGGTCAGTCCCAGTGCCACGCGATACCCCCCGAGCAGTTTCCCGACGGCGAACATCGCTGCCGGGACCGGCGTGTACTTCGAGTACAGCCCCCGCTCGCTCTCGACGAAGAACCACGGGCGGAACACGTCTTCGACGGGCGGACGGAGGAACAGTCGCCCCTTCAGCAGCATCCCGGCCTGCTGGAGGTAGACCGCCTCGTCGTGGTTGCTCGTGTGGTACGGGAAGACGACGTGTGCGAGCACGAAGACGATCAGCCCGCCCAACAGCGCGACGACGGCGGCCTGGACCCCCGGGCGTCGCAGCCGGCTCATTCGACCGGATACCACGCCAGTTCGTGGTCGGCAACGAGGTCCACCTTGACCGGTTCCCCCGCCTCGAACGTCTCGACGTGGTTGTGCATGCAGTGGACCACGTCGCCGCTGTGGAGCTCCACGCGGTAGACGAACGAGGGGCCGTTGTACTGTCGGTGGATGACGGAGCCGTCGGCAGTCCCCTCGTTGGTCGGCGTCGCGCGGAGGTCGTCAGGGCGGACCAGCACGTCGACCGTCGCCCCGCTGTAGGCACCGACGGAGCCGTTCAGCCGCTCGGTCGGGAACGTCCCCAGGCTCGTCTCGACGCCGTCGGTCGTGACCTGTCCCGAGAGGAAGCTCGCCTGGCCGAGGAAACTCGCGACGAACCGGCTCTCGGGGTTCTCGAACACCGTCGTCGGATCGCCGATCTGTTCGACGGTCCCGTCGTTCATGATCGCTACCCGGTCGCTGATCGACAGGGCCTCCTCCTGGTCGTGGGTGACCGAGATCGCGGTGACCCCGGCTCGCTTGAGAATCTTCCGGACCTCCTCGCGCATCTCCACCCGCAGGCGGACGTCGAGGTTCGAGAACGGTTCGTCGAGCAGGAGTACGTCCGGTTCGGGTGCCAGCGACCGAGCAAGCGCGACACGCTGTTGTTGCCCCCCGGAGAGGTTGCTCGGCATCTTGTCGTGGTGGTCGGTGAGATCGACCAGTTCCAACAGCGTGTCCACTCGCTGTTCGACCGCGGCCTCGTCGTCGGTGAGTCCGAAGGCGACGTTCTCCGCGACCGTGAGGTGGGGAAACAGGGCGAAGTCCTGAAAGACGATCCCCACGTCTCGCTGGTCGGGCTGGCGGAAGCTCCCTTCGCCGCCGGTGACCGTCTCGCCGGCGATCGAGATCGACCCCTCGGTCGGACGCTCCAGGCCCGCCAGCAGCCGGAGCGTCGTTGTCTTCCCACAGCCCGAGGGCCCCAACAGCGTGAGCAGTTCGCCGTCCTTGACCGACAGCGAGAGGTCGTCGACGGCCAGTTCCTGGCCGTAATCCTTCGTGACGCCGTCCACGTCGAGGACGGTCCGCTCGGGATCGTCGACGGCCGCTTCGACCGTATCGAAGTCCGAGGCGTACTGTTCCTGGTTTCTATGTGACATTGTATCGACTCTCCTGTGGGCCGTCGCCGGTCGCCACCGGCGGACGGCATCGCTTGTTCCTGGGTGGGAGAACCAGTCGGATGTACGTGACGGAATCGCGGCGGTAACCGCCGTCGCGGCGATCGGGGGTCACGCGTCCGGCCCCCGCCGGTAGCTCTGTATCCCGCCAGGGTGGCCTTGCGGGTTCTCGATGCCAACGAGCTCCCCGCCAGTCGGGGAGGCATACAGCGCGAACAGGAGTTCGTTGACAACGAAGTACCGGACCCGCTGTTCGTCCGACCCCTCCGGGTCCGGTTCGAGCGTGTCGGCGTTCATCCGTCTGAGCGCCTGGTCCCGGGTCTGGGGGGGAAGCGCCGCGAACTCGGCGTCGAACCACGCCCGGGCGTATTCGTCGAGGTAGGCGGCCGCGTCGGCGATCCCGGCTGCGTGGTCGGGCCGGTCGCGTGCCCGCCCCCGGACGAACCGGCGGACGAACTCGTCGACGCCGGACAGTTCCTCCGGGTAGAGTACTTCGGCCGCCGCCGTGAGCGTCTCGAACTGCGCTTCGTCGAGTGGCCCCGACGGAGTCTGGGTATCACCGTCGTCGGTCCCCGTGCTCGCGCCGTTCCCGTCATCGTCCGCGAGGAGAACGGCACCACCGCCGCCCACCGCCACGCCGGCCGCGGACAGGGCGGCTATCGCGTCCCGGCGACTCAGTTCCATACCACGTCTGTTAGGCGAGCCTAAACTTAGGAATTGCGTTCGACGGCGGTCAGGTTCGTCTCGACGAAGGTTCCCTCGGGACCCGTCCCGGGGACGTAGGCGGCCGCACCGCCACAGGCGCGGGCGTTACGACACCGCTCGATCCGCGGGGTGAGCGCCCGGACCCGGTCGTCGGCAACGTCGACAGGGAGGTCGAACCGGTAGGCGAAGCCGCTGCCGCCGCCGTAGTCGACGAAGACGGTCGTCCGGACCGTCTCCCTGCCCTCGACCGCCAACGTCTCGTTCTGGAGGGGACGGGCGTCGCCCTGGAGTTCGGCCCGGTCGTCCACGAGGACGGCAAGCGACACCTCCTCGCCGGGATCTGGCACCACGTAGTAGATGCTTCGGCCGTCAACCCCGAGCCGGACCGTGACACCGGTGGCACCATCGGGGACCCCCACGATCGTCCCAAGACGGGTCCGGTCTCCCTCGACGTCACGGACCCCCTGGAGGTACGCCTCGCTCGGTGAGCCGGCGTAGGGCGCCCAGGCGCCGCGGTAGACGTACCGGTAGAACTGGCGGTCGGGGAACGCGTCGTGAACCGCGAAGGGCTCGTCGTCGATAGCGTAGACGGTGTCGCCGTCGTACCCAGGGTCGTTCCGGAGGTGTTGGAACGGATGGTTGAGCCAGTCGCCGTACGGGTCCGGCAGGAGGACGACGGCGTTTTCGAGCGAGCCCCCCTCGAACGGCTCGTAGGCGTCCTCGTAGGTCCGGGTCACCTCCAAGTTCTCCGAGAGTGGGGCCTCCATGTTGCCCGCAGTGATCCCCCCCAGCGACGCGGTGCTCAGGAGGACGAGCGCGGCCACGACGACACGAACGGACCGCCCGCCGGCCCGGTCCATGAGGGCGTCCCTGATCGCCCGGACAGCACCGAGCGCCCCCCGGGCGGCGAATGCCGCAGTCGGGACCAGTAGGTCGAAGTGGTAGTACGGGCCAAGCGCCGAGACCAGTCCGTCGCCCGCCACTTCGAGGTCACCGAGGATGTTGTAGTTCCCCCAGAAGTAGACGTTGCCAGCCGCGACGCTGAGGGCGATCCCACCGACGATCGCCTGGCGGGCGGTGACCCCGGCCCGGACGGCGAGGGCGACGCCGACAGCCGCGAGGCCGGCCCCCGCGAGCCCGCCGGCGATCCACTCGGTGAAAAACAGGTCCAGCACCACCCGGTTCGCCCGGAGGGCGAGTTCCGGCGTGTAGACGATCTCGTGGCCGAGGATCTCGCGGTGGCCAAAGCCCAGCCCGTCCTCGGGCGCGAACACCTGGTAGGGGAACCGGAACGGTGCACCGGTCACGACGGCGTTGTACCCGAGCGTGAGGACGACACCCGCCGACCCGAGCGCCGCCGTCGCCGCCTGTCGCGGAAGCGCCCCGCGGAGGTTCTGCCGGAGCGTCCAACAGGCGTGGACGATGAACGGCGTCGCGAACAGGACCGCGGTGTAGGGCCGCGAGAAGAAGGCCAGCCCGATCGCCGCCCCGGCCGCGGCCGCGACGCGCCGGTCGCCGGTCCGATCCGCACGGAGGTACGCGTAGCCGAACGCGAGATTCAGCAGAGTCGTCGGGGCGTACGGGAGAAACACCGAGGAGTCGATGAGGAAGAGCGGCGAAGCCAGGACGAACGCGCCGGCGAGCAGGCCCGTCCGGTGGTCGAACGCCTCCCGGACCAGCCCGACGACCCCCAGGACATTCCCCGCAGCGATGGCGACGAGCGCCACGCGATACCCCCCGAGCAGTTTCCCGACGGCGAACATCGCTGCCGGGACCGGCGTGTACTTCGGATACATCCCACGCTCGCTCTCGATGAAGAACCACGGGCGGACGGCCCCTTCGACGGGCGATCGCAGGAACAGTTGCCCCTCCAGCAACATCGCGGCCTGCTGGAGGTAGACCCCCTCGTCGTGGTTCAGCGAGTGGTACGGGAACACCTGCGTCGAGACGAACGCAACGACGGCGGCGGTCAGGACACCGAGTGCGGCCGTCGCCAAGCGGTTCCAGTGGAGATCGGGTAGTCGAGTCATCGGTCCTCGTCAGTCGCTCCGTCCTTCCTGTGCGAGGATGACCGCCATCGAGAGTCCAGAGACGACGACAAGTACCAGCGCCGGCACGGCGGCGGCGCCGTACAACCCTGCCTCCTGGACCCGCCAGATGTACGTCACGAGGGTATCGAACCGGAGCGGCCGCAGGATCAGCGTCGCCGGCAACTCCTTCATCGTCGTGAGGAAGACCAGCGCCGCACCCGTCGCGATCCCCGGTAACACGAGCGGGAGCGTCACCGACCGGAACGTGCCCGCACGGGACCGCCCCAGGACGCGGGCGGCCTCGACGAGCCCCTGGTCGACCTGGAGCCGCGACGTGCGGATCGAGCCGATGGCCTGTGGCATGAACCGGACCACGTAGGCAAACACCAACAGCGGGATCGTCTTGTACAGCGCCGGGAGGACGTCGAGGCTGAAACTCACGAGCGCGATCGCCAGCACGATCCCCGGAGCAGCGTAGCCGACGTACGGTGCACGGTCCGCGAGCGACGCCAGCCGGGAGTCGGAGGTAGCAGACCGGAGTCCGATAGGGACCGCCACGAGGACGGCACCGCCGGCGGCAAGCAGCGCCACGTAGACGGAGTTGAGCCCGTAGGACCACGAGAAGGCCATCGACCCGCTGGCGTAGCCCGGACCGCTCCGGAGGAACCACATCCCGAAGATGGCGATCGGCAGCAGGATCGCTACGGCGCCGACGAGGGCGGGCAACAGCGTCGCCGGGAAACGCCACAGGCCCAGGTCCAGATCGAAGGCGCCGCGGTTCCCGCTGCTACCGTACGCGCCGGAGTCGTCGGCTCCCGTCCGGGATTCGAGCGCGAGGACGACGGCGGTCACCGCGAACAGCTCCAGGGACAGCAGTGCGGCGTACTCCCGCATGAACGCGTTGTAGCGGGCGTAGATGAACTGTGTGAACACCTCGACGCGCATGATGTTCGGCGTCCCGAAGTCCGAGAGCGTGTACAGCGCGACGAGCAGTGCCCCGGCAGTAATCCCCGGCAGTATCTGTGGCAGCGTGACGCGGCGGAACGCCTCCCACCGGCTGGCGTTGAGGGTGCGCGCGGCCTCGACGAGCGAGGCGTCGAGCGACAGCAGCGACGCCCGCGTCGTCAGGAACACGTACGGGTAGGTGTACAGGGTGAGGACGACAGCGGCGCCGGTGAACCCGTAGATGGTCGGTATCTGGTCGATCCCCAGCGGTGAGAGCACGTCGGCCAGCTCCCCGCGGGGGCCGAACACCGAGACGGCCGCGAAGGCACCGAGGTAACTCGGTATCGCGAGCGGCAGCGCCGCGACGACCGTCCAGAATCGGCGGAACGGTAGCCCCCCCTGGACCGTCAGGACCGCGAGGGGCACGCCGACGACGACGCTCCCGGCAGTGACGGCGCCGACGAGGGCGACACTCCTGACGAGTACCTGTAGCGTTTGTGGCGCGACGGTCAGCGAGAGTGCCCGCGAGCCGAGTCCGAACACGTCGACGACAAGCCACCCTAACGGCGCGACGAGGGCGGCCGCGACGGCCGCCGACAACAGCGTCAGCCCGCGGCCGACGGCGGAGTCCTCGTCTGTGGCACGCGTTCGGGCAGCCGCGACACGCTCCCTGATCTTCATCCGAGGACGTTGGCCTCGCGCATCAGCTGGAGGGTCGGTTCGAGGTCCGACAGCTCAGAGAGGTCGATGTCCGGCGGGTTCAGCTGATCGACGGTGGGAAGGCCGCCAACCGGTTCGACGCCGGAGATCATCGGGTACGCGAAGCTGACGGTCGTGAAGAACTCCTGGGCCTCCGCCGAGAGCAGGTGTCGGACGAAGGTGTTGACGAGGTCGGACTTCTGGGTCCCCTGTATCTGGAGCGCGCCGGCGACGTTGACCAGCGCCCCGGCGTCGCCCTCGGTGAACGCGAGGTCGATTGGGGCGTTGGGCCGCTGGTTCTGGACCCGCAGCGCGTAGTAGTGGTTCGCGAAACCGGCGTTCAGCGCGCCGTCGGCGACCTGGTTGGAGACGACGAACTCGTTGGGGTACTGCTCGGTCCCGGCTTCCCGCATCGAGACCAGCCACTGCCTGGCGGCGTCGCGGCCCCGGAGCAGGCGCATCGCCGTCACGAAGGACTTGAACGCCCCGTAAGTCGGCGCCCAACCCATCGTTCCGCGGAGCGCGTCGGTGTCGGGGAAGTCCGCGACCTTGTTCGGGACGTCGCTCTCGCTGAGTTCGTTCGTGTTGTAGGGGATGCTGCGGGCGCGGCCGGCGACGCCGACCCAGGCGTTGTCCGAGCCCCGGAAGCCCGAGGGGACTGGCTCGACGACGTCGTCCGAGAACGGTTCGTAGGCGTCGTTGTCGGCGACGAAGCCGAGCGAACTGGCGTCGATCGACCAGAACACGTCGGCCTGCGGTGACCCGGCGTTGACCTCCTCGACGACGGTCTGAGCCAGCGAGGAGGAGGCGGCGCTGCTGGCAAACACCTCGAAGTCGGGGTAGATCTCCTGGAGCATCTCCACGAACTGGAAGTAGATGCCCCCTTCACCGCCGCCGATATAGAGGTTCAGCGAGCCCGAGAGGTCCGGCAGGTCCTGGATGGAGGTGCCACCCGGCGCGGGGCGTCCCTCGACGAGTGTCCCCGAACCGCGGAACGCCGACAGTGACGGGATCTCGACGTTTGTTCCCTGCTGGCCGGTCGTACCGTCGCCGCCGGAACCGCCGTCGCTGCCCGAGCCGCCGTCGCCGGCGGCCTCGTCGCCACCGAAGAGCGAGCTACAGCCAGCCAGCGCCGTCGCGGTCGCAGCCCCACCGATTGCGAGGAACCGGCGGCGCGACGATCCGGTACGCGCGGAAGTGTCGTTAGTATCAGTCATCGTTTGTGGTGTTGATTTAGGTTCACCTAAATGGTTTGTGTTTTAGTCGTCGGCCGCGGCCGGGACGCGGCCCGCGTCCGCGGATTCGACCACGTCGAGACAGTCCAGCCAGTCGAGCATGAACTCCCCGCAGTAGTTAAGGAAGGCACCGTTTTCCCAGTCGCTGAAATCGCCGGTGGCCATCGCGGTGCCCATCGCTTCGAACACCTCGGCGTAGGAATCGGCGTCGTCGCCAACCGTGTCGATGATCTCCCAGACGTGCTCGTTGAGTTCCAGCCCGTGGACCTCGTTCGTCAGGTCCGAGAACGTCGATCGCGGGGCCTTGTTGTGTTCACAGAGCGGATCGCCGTTGTAGATCTGTTTGCCCAACACGTCACAGGCCCGTTTGAGGAACAGTCCGGACCAGATGTCGTCGAACCGACCCACGTCCCACTCGTTGTCGTCCATCGGCAGTTGATAGAACGCCGGGACGATTTCCCGACGGAAGGCCAGGTTCATCGAGCAGACGGTGAGGTAGTTGCCCTCGGCGGCGACGAAATCGGTGCCGAAGTCGCTCGCCTCGGTCCGGGTCTGGGCCTGGCCCTGGAGGTCGCCGTCCATCAGGATACGGACGGCGTCGAGGTCGGGAACGTTGGTCCACAACCCCTGGGAGGCGACCACGTCGTCGACGTAGGTAGACTCGGTCTCGACGGTCTCGTCCATCGCCGCGTAGGGGTAGCCACGCGGGTAGAGGCCGTGTTCGTCCTCGTTCTGGTAGAGGACGTTGACCCAGCGTTCCGGGGAACTGACCGTCTCGATCTGGCCCTCGAACGCGAGGTTTTCCATGTGCGTGCCGAAGAAGTCCACGTCCTCGTGTGGGGCCGTGTCGTCGTCGATGAACACGCCGTACTCGAACTCGTTGGCCCAGAGGTACAGCAGTCCGAAGGAGGTCTGTGCGTGACTGGCCTCGGGGATCAGGTCCGCGTACTCGGCGGCGCCGTGGTCCGCGAACCACTCGTCGCGAGCGGGACCGTCGAAGACGGCACCGTCGACGCCTTCCTCGTCGAGCATCGCCTCCATCTCCTCTGTGTCACAGAACTCCTCCGTGACGAGCACGAAGAAGAGCCGGTCGGTCTCGAACCCGTGATCGCGAGCGTTCTGTACGTAGGTGCGCAGACAGTCGGGGTTTCGTATCGTCGGAATGACGACACAGATGTCCGAATCCATCGGTAGTACCAACTCTTTAGGCATCCCTAAAATGTCTGTCGCAATCGGATCGATACCCACGTGTGTACTATTCCGATCGCTCTCAGCCAGAACTATCAACCATCTAGATATTTCGAGGCGAACTATTATTTGGCTGTGCTCTGCCTGTAGACGTAAGAGATGAGTACGGGAACCGAACGAGGACGGACGAGTCTGCAATGAACCTGGACAACCAGACCTGTGTCGTTACGGGCTCCTCACGGGGGATCGGCCGGGGCATCGCGAAGGACCTCGGCGCCCACGGCGCGAACGTCGTGGTGAACTATCGATCGTCCGAAGGGGAGGCGGAGGCAGTCGTCGACGAGATCCGCGAGGACGGCGGCGACGCCGTCGCCGCCCAGGCCGACGTCTCGAAGCTAGAGGAGGTCCGGGCGATGCAAGCGGCCGTCGCCGACGAGTTCGGCGGCGCGGACGTGCTCGTCAACAACGCGGGCATCACTATCGACAAGAAGTTCGAGAACATGACCCGCGAGGACTGGGAGACGGTCATCGACGTGAACCTCGGCGGCGTGTTCAACTGTACGAAGGCGTTCTACGACGACATCCGCGACGCCGACCACGGCCGTCTTATCAACATCTCCAGTGTCGTCGGTCAGCAGGGCAACATCGGCCAGGCGAACTACGCGACCACGAAGTCCGGCCTCTTTGGCTTCACCCGGACGCTCGCCCTGGAGTTGGCACATACGGGGTCGACCGCCAACTGTGTCGCACCCGGCTTCGTCAAGACCGATATGCTCGAAGAGGTCCCACAGCGCGTCCAGGAGAAGATCCTCCGGGAGATTCCCCTGGACCGGTTCGCCCGCGTCGAGGACATCTCCGGGATCGTCCGGTTCGTCGCCAGCGAGGAGTCCAGTTACATGACCGGGCAAGTACTCGGGGTCAACGGCGGCATGGAGTGGTAACATGAGTCAACAGGAAGAACCAGACGACGAAGAAACGACAGATCCGGTCGAAGAACTCCGCCAAAAGCGCGAGGAGGCACACCTGGGCGGTGGGGAGGCCCGCATCGAGTCCCAACACGAGAAAGGCAAGATGACCGCCCGCGAGCGGATCGACTTCCTCGTCGACGAGGGGACGTTCAACGAGGTCGACCCCTTCGTCGAACACCGCTCGACGAACTTCGGGATGGAGGGGAAACGCTACCCCGGCGACGCCGTCGTCACCGGTTACGGCGAGGTCGACGGCCGGAAGGTGTTCCTGTTCGCCCACGACTTCACCGTCCTCGGCGGATCTGTCGGCGAGGTGGTCGCCGACAAGATCTGTAAGGTGATGGACAAGGCCATCCAGAACGGCGTCCCGGTCATCGGGCTGAACGACTCCGGCGGCGCACGCATTCAAGAAGGGGTCGATTCGCTCGTGGGCTTCGCCAAGATCTTCGAGCGAAACACCAAGGCCAGTGGACTCATCCCCCAGATCTCGGCGATCATGGGCCCGTGTGCCGGCGGTGCGACCTACAGCCCCGCGCTGACCGACTTCACGTTCATGGTCCAGGACACCAGCCACATGTTCATCACCGGCCCGGACGTCATCGAGACCGTCACCGGCGAACAGGTCTCGAAGGAGGAACTCGGCGGGGCCAGTTCCCACTCGACGAAATCCGGCGTGGCCCACTTCTCGTACCCCTCCGAGGAGGAGGTCTTAGAGAACATCCGCCGACTGCTCTCCTATCTGCCACAGAACAACATGGAGGACCCACCCTCCGTCAAACCGTGGGACGAACCCGACCGCGAAGTGCCGGAGGTCACCGACATCGTCCCCTCCGCTCCCCGGAAGCCCTACGACATGACCCAGGTCGTCGGCACCATCGTCGACGAGGGCTCGTTCTTCGAGGTCCACGACAACTGGGCGCGCAACGTCATCACCGGCTTCTCCCGGATGGACGGCAAGGCTGTCGGCGTCGTGGCCAACCAGCCCCGGGTCAGCGCCGGTACGCTGGACATCGACGCGGCCGAGAAAGCCGCCCGGTTCGTCCGGTTCTGTGACTCGTTCAACATCCCGATCCTCACGTTCGTCGACGTGCCCGGGTTCATGCCCGGGACCGACCAGGAGCACAACGGGATCATCCGCCGGGGCGCGAAGCTCATCTACGCCTACGCCGAGGCGACGGTACCGCTGCTCTCCGTGGTCGTCCGGAAAGCCTACGGCGGGGCCTACATCGTCATGTCCTCGAAGTTCCTCGGCAGCGATGTCAACTACGCCTGGCCCGGATCGGAGATGGCAGTCCTCGGTCCCCGTGGCGCGGTCAACATCCTCTACCGGAGAGAGATCGCCAACGCCGACGACCCCGACGCCAAGCGCCAGGAACTGATGGACGAGTTCCGCGAGGAGTTCGCCCACCCCTACGGCCCGGCAAAGCGGGGCTACCTCGACGACGTGATCGAACCGAAAGACACCCGGAAACGACTCATCGAAGACCTTGATCTCCTCCAGCGCAAGCGCGAGGAGACCCCGCCGAAGGACCACGGGAACATCCCGCTGTAACCGGCCGAACAGCGACAATCAGTCACCGTTCGGCGGGGGCCGACAGATCAGTGAAACTCCTGAAGCACTTCGAGATCTCTCGTCGTCTGCATGAACTCCGCGAGCGGGGCGGCCGTCTCACAGCCGTGACAGTCGAAGTCCGTGTCAGGGGCCGCGAGATCGCCGACCTGGGCTTCCCAGTTCTCCTCGCAATCGGGACACTGCAGTGTGACCCATGCTTCCTGCATGCCTGTGAGTGACAGACAGTCGGTAAAGAATCTTGTGTGGGTTCCCGTCTCCCAGGACTACCAGGACCGCACGAATTAGGCACGCCTAAGATTGGGAAAGCTTAAGATAGTTAGGTGAGCCTAAAGCAAATATGGGTCTCCGTGGCTTCGTTCGATCGACCGGAAGTGGACTGGCAGGATTGGGAGCGAACGGTTCCCACGGGATCGGGAGTGTTCAGTGGACCCGCTCTGCTAGACACGCGAAACCAACTGGGTGATATCCGATGAACTGCTTCGACTCGCCGACGGCTGGTACCGACGCCGAGAGAACGCTGGACAGCGCCGGAGCAACAATGCGTGTGTCCGATGGACGTATCCCGACCACCTCCCTGTAGCGATGGTCGGACACACACTGTTGGACATTCGGACGCGACTGGAGGAGTTGAGTGTGGCCGTCGGTCCCTATCGAGTCGTCAGTGCGAAGACGGGCCACTCCCCGATCCCCGTCAGCGGGCTCCAGTTCCCGACGAGGGCAACAGCGGCAGAGGCAGCCAGTGTCGCGACCGCCTACCGGACCGCACTCAGGCGGTACGATCCGGCGGTCCACGTGCAAGATCTGATCGTCTGTGATCAGGGACTGTCCCCCGCCGAAGAGCAGTTCCCGGCCGAGGACCTCCCCGAGTACTGTCACTCGGTCACGGCCGCGTTACTAGAGATCCTGTCCCGACGGGACGGCCGCGTCCAGCGCAGCGTCATGGACCGGTATCTGGACGCCGCGGAGAACACGCCCGACAGGGACCGACTGTCCTTGCTGCTGATCGAGAGTCTCGCCGAAGCCATCGACGCACACTACACGGCCAGACAGCAGTACGACCTGCTCCGGGCGACCGCGGACCGGTTACCACAGTCCCCCGGGACGGAGGCGCCGCTTCGAGACACCCTCTCCGTGTTGCGGTCGACTGACATACTCCACTCGTTCGAACTCAACCCGGTCCCCGACGACGGGCACCGCGTGACCCTGCACGGCTACCGCGTCGACGACCGGGACGGTGACTGTATCGTCCTGCCCGTCGCCGTCGAACTCCTCCGTCGACAGTCGCCACCGCCGCAGTTTGGCCACGTCGCCCGGACCAGAGACGGGTGGACAGTTCACCTCAGCTCTGGAGCGGAGACACCCGAAGGGCCGCTGGCCGTCGTCCCGTCGGGATGACCACCGAAGGGACCGTAACGAATACACCAGACCCCTGAGTGGACGTAGCCATGGGAGTCGCAGTAATCGGCGCGTCGATGACGAAGTTCGGGCAGCGTGACGCCTGGCTCCAGGAACTCCTCACGCAGGCGGGCGAGGAGTGTCTGGACGATGCCGGCGTCACACCCGACGAAGTAGAGCACCTGTACGTCTCGAACATGGCAAGCGGCGAGTTCGAGGGCAAGACGGGCGTCATGAATGCGCTCGCCCACGATCTGGGCCTGCTGCCGGCGTACAGCGAACGGGTGGATCAGACCTCCTCCTCGGGCGGGGCCGGGATCTACGAGGCCTGGCAGTCTGTCGCCTCCGGCGCCAGCGAGATGACGCTGCTGGTCGGCGGCGAGAAGATGACCCACAAGACCACGGGCGAGGCGACGGACATCATCGCCTCGATCACCCACCCCGACGAGTACAAACACGGGATCACGCTGCCGTCGTTCGCCGGGTTGACCGCGCGCCACTACCTCGAACGGTTCGACGCGCCCCGGGAGTCACTCGCCCGGGTCGCCGTCAAGAACCACGAGAACGGCGTCGACAACCCGAACGCACAGTTCCAGAAGGAGATTACCGTCGAGAAGGCCCTGGAGTCGCCGATCATCGCCGATCCGCTCCGACTGTACGACTTCTGTCCCATCACGGACGGGAGCGCGGCGATGATGTTCACGACGGAAGAACGGGCCGCGGAGATCGCCGACGAGTACGCGGTCGTCTCCGGGATCGGCGGGGCGACCGACACCCACGTCGTCCACGAACGCGACGATCCGACGATCATGGGCGGGGTCGTCGAGTCCAGCGAGGAGGCCTACGAGATGGCCGACCTCGGCCCCGACGACCTCGACGTGGCCGAACTCCACGACATGTTCACCATCCTGGAGTTCCTCCAGCTGGAGGGGATCGGCGTCGCCGACCAGGGGACCGCCTGGGAGATGGCCATGGACGGCTCGACGGCGAAAGACGGCGAGTTGCCGATCAACACCTCCGGCGGACTCAAGTCCAAGGGGCACCCGCTGGGTGCCAGCGGCGTCGCACAGGGCGTCGAGATCTACGAACAGCTTGTCGGTGAGGCCGGTCCGCGCCAGGTCGACGCGGAAACCGGGTTGGCCTGTAACGTCGGCGGCTTCGGGAACTGTGTCATCACCACCATCATGGAGGCCGCAGAATGAGCCTGGAAGCCGGTATCTGTCCGAACGGTCACGTGTCGTATCCGACCCACCCGCGCTGTCCCGACTGTGGCGAACCGCAGGACGACAGCCTCGACCTCTCGGACCGGACCGCCGAGGTCGTCACCTGGACGAAATCGACGGCGACACCGCCGGGCGTCCGGGAGCCGAACACGCTTGCGTTCGTCGAGTTCGACATCTCCGATCTGGACACCGACGATGAGTTCGTCCGCGCGCTCGGGCAGGTCACCACCGACGAGGTCGAGACCGGCGACACCGTCGAGCCGGTCTACGTCGAAGAGTTGCGCGACCCCGAGGTCGGCCTCAAGAGTCCGAACCCCGAGAGCCAACCCTGGGACGGCTACCGCTGGGACCCGGTCTGATCGGTTCGGTCACGGTCTCCCGGTGCTGCCCGCTTCGAGTTGCTCCATCCCGTCGGCGACGCTGCGAGGGCCACGGTCACAGACGTGTGGGTACACTGCGGTCAGTTCGTCGTCCTCGTAGAGAGCCAGACAGACGATCGGGAGCGCAGTCACGGCATCGTCGACCCCAGTGTACCAGTTGTGGCGGTCGTGGCTGTCGAAAGCAGGGGCCAGCGAGACGCCGTGGTCGTCTGCCCACGCTTGGAGGTCCGCCACGGTAGGGAGCGCCGGATCACCGTCGATAGCCTGTCGGACCCAGTCGGTTACCGAGAAGTCCTCGAGTACGCCGGCCGTACGAAGCGACTGCAACCGAGCCAGAACGGTTTCCTGGCGCTTTCAGTGGCCGCCGGAGCGGGCGAGCGGACGTACACCGCTGCCCGACGAGTTTGTGCCATGGTATCGTACACCGAGTTCCGAGTGTCTTACGACAGGTGATACGATAGCCGTATCGGTGTACGCTCCAGGCATGATCAGTCGGCCGTCGGGACGGTTCTCGTGTTCGGCCGCCTGGTCTCAGTGTGGGCAGTGAGGTCGGTGAGACAGTCATCGACCGAGATCGGACCGTCGTCGCCGGCCACGGGCGCGACCTGTCGGAGGTCGCCGTCCTCGTAGACCGCGACACACATCACCGGCATGACCAGTTCCTCGCGTTTCCGTCCGGTCTGCATGCTGTAACACGTCCGGGTGTCGAAAAACGGCGCGAGCCGGACGCCTTCCTCGCGCGCCCACGCCGCGAACTCGTTGTAGCGGTCACGTTCGAGCCGGTCCCCACAGTCCTCGACGGGAACGCGTTTCTCCCAGAGAGTCGTGTTCGTCTCGTCGACGGCGTCGGTCCGTGCCAACGCTTCGAGCGCTGTCTCGATCGCCGTCCGACGCTCGCGGGACGGTGTCGGCAGAGAAGCTCTGACGAACAGTTCGACACGCCGTGTTGGAGGACACTCTGTTTCCGGCATCGATACCTGTACGTCGCGCCCCCATCATAATAAAACATTATGTTTTTTGTATTATACTATCGCGCCCGACCGAAAATCGGCTTTACGAACCCGCTTCGTCGTCCTCGTCGTCGGTTCCGTCGGTAGATTCGCCACGGCCAGGGTCGTCGAGATCGTCGAGGTCGTCCTTGATCGAGCGCAGTTCCGCATCGACGTCGACGGCGACGTCGTCCGTCTCGTCGTCCGCAGGAACGCCACCGTTCGTCTCCGGGGCCTCCTCGTCGAGGCGTTCTTCGAGGTCCGAACGGAGTTGACGGGCCTCCTCCAGTAGTTCGCGCGCGTCCTCGTCCTCGGGTCGACCCTCGACGGCGCTCTGGATGTCGGTGAGCGCCTCGTCGAGACGCGAGAGCGTCGCCTTGCTCAGTTTCGTCGCCCGGTCTTTCACCTCGGTAGACGCCGACCCCGTCGAGGTGGGTCGCCCCTCGGCCATCCGAAGGGCGCGACGGAGGAGTTTCAGCGCCTGGATGTTCGTCTTCAGGATGAGGATCGCGGCCGGAATAGTCACGTCACTCGTGAACCGCAGCAGTTCCTCCGGCGTCGGCGGTCGCGGGACACCGCTCTCCGTGGTCGGTTCGACCTCCGTCTCGAGTTCCCGGAGCGTCGAAACGAGGTCGGTCAACAGGGCGGTAATGTCCTCGTCCGGACTGGTACTCATGTGTCGCCCTAACAGGGTCGAATACAAAAGTTCGCCTGTCGGTACTCGGGGAACATACTAGGTGTACCAAAACCCTTATGTCTTTAGGGTTGCCTAATCCCGGTAATGGCACCACAGACGGACGACGTCGTATCCGATGACGACGAGGCGGAGAACCCGCTGGTGACAGCCCTGGACTGCGGGCAAGAGCGCACAGTGTTCACCGAAGACGGAAACACCGACGGCTGGATCGCGACGGACCTCACCGTCGACCTCCGGCAATAGCGCTCCTCGTTTCTCCCTGGCTCCCGAAAACCCGGTCAGTGGATACCGAACCGTCCGCCGGATCGCGCTTACTGGACCAGCGTGTCGTCTTCGAGGTAGTGTTCGATGTGGTGTGCGTCTTCCTCGGTCTGGACGATGATCTCCCGGAGGATCTGTGCGGTCGCGTGGTCGCCGAGGTTTTCGGCCAGTTCGATGTGGTCCCGCAGCGACTCGATCACGTCACCGAACAGCTCCAGATCGTTCTTCAGGGATGTCCGGATGTCGTAGACGTCCTCGCCCTCGGGTTCGACGGTCGCGTGTTCCTCCTGGGCCTTGCCGCCGGCGATCGGCGTTCCGCCGAGAGCCTGGGCGCGTTCCGCGAGTTCGTCCGCTGCCTCTTCGGCGTGGCCTGCCGCATCGCCCAGGAACAGATGGAGGTCGCGGAACTCGGCACCCTCGACGTTCCAGTGGTGTTTCTTGAGCTGGTGGTACAGCGTGTACGTGTCCGCGAGGTCCTGGTTGAGCGCGGTGATGATCTGCTCGGACTTCTCCTTGTCGAGCCGGAGTTCGTTCTCTTCGACAGCACCGAACTCTCGACGGACGTGTTCTTGTGTCGCCATATTCGATTCGAAGTACGACCGGCAACCACTTAAACGTTTGCGAACGAGAAAAATAGATTTTGCGTATCGGTAATAATACTTTCCAGTAATGAGTCGTACGGCCCACTCACGACGGCCGAGCGACGATCAACGGAACGGCGTCGGGGTCGATGTCTTCGAACGTGACGCGGTCGTCTCTCAGAGTCTGTTCCTGGTGGACGGCTGCGACCGCGCCGAGAACGTCCTCCTCCAGGTCGAGATGCTCCCCGTACTCCTCCCAGACGCCCGGATGGACCGCGACGATGTAAACTGAGTCCGACTGTGCGAGCACCGGCGCGTCGAATCGCTTTCGCCACTCGTAGACCAACTCGTCGACACCGGGTGAGTCCCGCATCGTCTGTTGGTGTGCTTCGAGCGCGTCACGGAGGGTCGGTTCGGGAACGTCTGATTCGTTCGCCACGCTCCGGATGACCGCGAGGTGGAACGGTTCCAGCAGGTCTTCGTCCGTCATAGCTGTCCGTACGCATAGCGTCCTCAAAAGGTCCCCGTCGTCGACGAGACCGACGCTTACGGACACGAGACGTACCGAATTTACCAGTATAGTTCCCAACGCGTGGGACACCTCGGCAGTTATTTCCACGAGGCACCGGTACCCCCACCCAGAGGAATGGGACGACTATCGACGCTGTTTGCGCCGGAACGAGTCGCCGTGATTGGCGCCACAGACTCGGAAGGGTCGGTGGGCCGTGCGATCACGTCGAACCTGCTCGAATCGTTCGACGGCGAGGTCATCGCGGTCAACCCCTACAAGGAGTCCGCTCTGGGGTTGCACTGCTACGACGAGGTCACGTCGGTCGAGTCGCCCGAGACCGTCGACGTCGCCGTCGTCGTCGTACCGCCGGATGTCGCCGTCGATGCCATCGAAACCGCCGGTGGGGCCGGCATCGAGAACGTGGTCGTCATCACCGCAGGGTTCGGAGAGACCGGCAGCGAGGGGGCCGCTCGCGAGCGGGAACTCAGAGCGGTTGCCGAGAAGTACGATCTCAACCTCGTCGGCCCCAATAGTCTGGGCGTGATGTCGACGCCCGTCGGCCTGAACGCGACGTTCGGCAACGAGATGGCCACCGAAGGTGACATCTCCTTCATGAGCCAGTCGGGGGCCTTCGTCACTGCCGTCCTGGACTGGGCCGCAGAACGTGACGTGGGGTTCAAGGACATCGTCTCGCTGGGGAACAAGGCGATCCTCGACGAGGGCGATTTCATCGCCGAGTGGGGTGAGGACCCCGAGACCGACGTGATCCTGGGCTATCTCGAAGACATCAGCGACGGGACGGAGTTCATCGAGACGGCCCGCGAGGTGACACAGGACACGCCGATCGTGCTCGTCAAGTCCGGCCGGACCGACGCCGGGGCGACCGCCGCCGCCTCACACACCGGGGCGATGGCCGGCTCCGAGCGCGCCTACGAGGCCGGTCTCGAACAGGCCGGCACGGTGCGTGTCGAATCCGTCCAGCAACTGTTCGACTACGCGCAGATCCTCTCGGGCCAGCCGCTCCCGGAGGGCGACGAGATCGCGATCGTCACGAACGCCGGCGGCCCGGGCGTGATGACGACCGACGCCGTCGGCGATTCGGAGCTCTCGCTGGCGGAGTTCGAGGACGCCACCCTGGACCGCCTAGGCGAGGTGCTGCCCGACGAGGCCAACATCTACAACCCCGTCGACATCATCGGCGACGCTCCCGCAGAGCGCTTCGAGATCGCGCTGGAGACGGTGCTTGCCGACGACAACGTCTCGATGGCCGTCGTCGTCGCCTGTCCGACCGCGGTGTTGTCGTTCGAGGAACTGGCGAGCGTTGTCGTCGAGCAACAACAGGAGTCCGGCGTCCCCATCGCGACGACGCTGATGGGCGGGAAATCCGTCGGCGCGGGGCAAGACGTACTGAGCGAGGCCGGCATCCCGAACTACTTCGACCCTGCGCGGGCCGTCGACAGCCTCGACGTCCTCCGGGAGTACCGCGGAATCCAGGCCCGGGAGTTCGAGGAGCCGGCGGCCTTCGACGTGGACCGCGAGCGCGCACGCGAGATACTCGAATCCGCCACGCGCCGGAACACCAACCGGCTGGGCGTCGAGGCGATGGACCTGCTGGACGCCTACGGTATCCCGACACCACAGGGTGACGTGGTCACGACGCCTTCCGAGGCCCAGGCGATCGCCGATGAGATCGGCGACGACGTGGTCATGAAGATCGTCAGCCCGGACATCCTCCACAAATCGGACATCGGCGGCGTCGAGGTCGGTGTCTCCCCCGAGAACGTGCGGGACACCTTCGAAGACCTCGTCGTCCGTGCCCGCAACTACCAGCGGGACGCGACCGTGCTGGGCGTCCAGGTCCAGGAGATGGTCGATCTCGACTCCGGCACAGAAACCATCCTCGGCATGAACCGGGACCCGCAGTTCGGCCCGCTGCTGCTCTTCGGCCTCGGTGGTATTTTCGTGGAGGTGCTCGAAGACAACACCGTGCGGGTCGCCCCGGTGAGCGAACCCGAGGCACGCGAGATGCTCGACGACATCGAATCGGCGCCGCTGCTACGCGGCGCACGCGGACGGGAGCCCGTCGACGAGGACGCCCTCGTCGAGACCGTCCAGCGGCTCTCACAGCTCGTCACCGACTTCCCGGCCATCGTCGAACTGGACATCAACCCACTCGTCGCGACCCCCGACGGGGTGCAGGCGGTCGACCTGCGACTCACCATCGACCAGGACGAACTATGACCGACCAGAACACGCTGCTCGTCACGTCTACGGAGGAAGGTATCGGCAAGACCGCGATCACGCTCGCGCTCGCGAAACACGCACACGACGCCGGCCACGAGGTCGGCTACATGAAACCGAAGGGGACGCGGCTCCAGAGCGCCGTCGGGAAGACCCGCGACGAGGACCCGATGCTCGCGCGCAGCCTGCTGGACCTGGACGCGGAGATGCACGAGATGGAGCCGATCGTCTACTCGCCGACGTTCATCCAGGAGGCGATCCGCGGCCGTGAAGACCCCGAGGAACTCCGGACGCGCGTCCTCGACAACTTCGAGTCGCTCTCGGCCGAGACCGACCTGATGGTCGTCGAGGGGAGCGACCGCCTCGACACCGGCGGCATCGTCGACCTGACCGACGTCGATATCGCCGAGGCGATCGACGCCCGCGTCCTGTTGGTCTGTGGCTACGCCACCCCCGGCGACGCCGACGAGGTGCTGGCGGCGGCAGAGACCATCGGTGACCGCCTGGCCGGCGTCCTCTTCAACGGCGTCACCGACACCGCGATGGGCGAACTCGTCGACGACGTGTTGCCGTTCCTCGAAAGCAAGGGCGTCCCGGTGTATGGCTCGCTCCCGCGGGTACAGGAACTGGCGGGGGTCACCGTCGAGGATCTCGCCCGGAGCGTGGGTGCCGACGTGCTCACGACGGGCGCCTCGATGGACGCACACGTCGAACGGTTCTCGGTCGGTGCGATGGGCGGCAACAGTGCGCTCGACCAGTTCCGTCGGACCCGCGACGCGGTGATGGTCACCGGCGGCGACCGCTCGGAGGTCCAGACGGCCGCCTTGGAGGCCTCGGGGATCAAAGCGTTATTACTGACCGGTGGGTTCCGACCAGCCAGCGCCGTCCTCGGCCGGGCCGAGGAAGAAGACGTCCCGGTGTTGCTGGTCCAATCGGACACTCGACGGACGATCGACCGACTGGAAGACGTTCTTCGGTCCGGGCGAACCCGAAACGAGGCCACGGTCGAGCGGATGGCGGAACTACTGACCGACGGCGTCGATATCGACAAGCTCCTCTCACTGGAGTGAGCCCCCGTTTCGGCTGCGCATCCCCCTCTCGCTGCTGGGCAGTATGGTGGTGTCTCCCACCGATCTCCACGTGAAACGTACCAGATACTTATACGATCGCCCGCCATAATCGAGGGTGGAGCCGCAAGGCTCCGTAGTGTCACACGCTGGGGGCTATCCACCCCCATTCGACCCTTTGTCCGAAAGCGGTTCGCCGAAACAGTACTGACGAGTCGACGTTCGGTCAGTCGTCGGATTGGAGCTCTGATTTCGTCTGTGCGGTGCCGGCGGCCGTCTCGGTGTCGGTCCCCTCCTCGGCCCGTGTCTTGACGTCCTCGGGGTCGAACTCGTTGGCCTCGGTGTTGGGTTCCAGTCCCGCAGCCTCGACGATCTCCAGATCGTCGGCGGCGGACTGGCCCTCGGTCGTGAGGTAGTCGCCGGTGAGGATACCGTCGGCGCCGGCCTCCAGAGCGGCCACCTGGCCCTCGGTGTCCAGATTCACTTCGCGCCCGCCGGTCAGCCGAACGCGGGCCTCGGGGTGGAGCAATCGGTAGACCGCGATGGTCCGGACGACCTCTTCGGTCGTGATGTCTGGCAACCCGCGCGCCGCGAGCGGTGTCCCTTCGACCGGATTGAGAACGTTGACCGGCAGCGAGGAGACGCCGATCTCCTGTAAGGCGATCGCAGCTTCCACGCGATCGGTCGGCGTCTCGCCCATCCCCAGGATGACGCCGGCACAGAGGTCCATCCCGGCCTCCTTGGCCACTTCCAGGGTGTGGACCCGGTCTTCGAAGGAGTGGGTGTCGACGATCTCCGGGAAGTACCGCGGCGAGGTCTCGATGTTGTGATTGTAGTGGTTGAGCCCCTCCTCGGCGAGGATCGCGGCCTCCTCCTCGGTGAGGATGCCGAGGCTGGCGTCGACTTCCACGTCGGTCTCGTCCCGAACCAGTCGGATCGCCTCCAGAACCTCTTCCCACTCGTCCGGGCGCTGTTCCTTGGAGACGCCCTTCTCGGCGACGACGATCCCGAACCGCTGGGAGCCGTCACGTTCGGCCCGTTTCGCGGCTTCGAGGACCTTTTCCGGACCCAGGAAGCCGTAGTTGTCGATGCCGGTATCGAAGTGGACCGACTGGGCACAGAACCCGCAGTCCTCCGCGCAGTTGCCCGCCTTTGCGTTCACGATCGAACACGCGTCGACGGTCCCGTCGCCCAACTGGCTCCGGACGTAGTCCGCGCCCGCCGCGAGCGCATCGACCGGTTGTGCGATGAGTGCCGTTCCGTCCGTGCGGTCCAGTCGCTCGCCGTCGAGGACGCGCGCGACTGCGTCGTCGACCGTGCGGTTGCCCGTCTCGTAAACCACACTCGAACCGGCGGTTGACAGATAATTAAACGTTCGGGTGGCCGATGTCGGACGGTCCCGTCACGTCCGCCGGAAGTAGCCAGGCGCTGGCGGGGAGCGCCGATGACGAGTCGTCTCAGTCGGTGCGCTCGTCCGGGTAGCCACCGTCGGCGCTCGCCGGCGTGACACTCGTCGTCGCTGCGTCGCTGGTCTCGAACGCTTCGAGTTCCGTCCGGAGTTCCCCCACCTGGTCGGAGAGTTCCTCGATCCGCTGGCTGACCTCCTGTACCTGTGCCGCCTGTTCCTCGGCGGCAGCGGCCACTCGTTCGGTCTCGGCCGAGGTCTCGTCGGCGATGTCGGCCACTTCGTCGGTCATCGAGGCCACTTGCTGGGCGGCGTCGGCCTGCTCGTCCGTCGCCTGGGAGATCTCCTGTACCCCAGCGTTGGTCTCCCGGGCCTGTTCAGCGATCGTGTCGAGCGCGTCGAGCGCGCTCTCGACGGTCTCGCTGCCGCTGTCGACTCGCTCGCCGACGTCCTGCATCTCGTCGACGGTCTGCTCGGTCTGTTCCGTCACCTCCTCGATGAGCGAGCCGATCTGCTCGGCGGACTCCTTGGTCTCCTCGGCCAGGGCCTTTACCTCGTCGGCCACCACGGCGAACCCCTCACCACTGCCGCTGCCATCGCCCGCGCGGGCGGCCTCGATGTTGGCGTTCAGCGCCAGCATGTTCGTCTCCTCCGCGATGTCACCGATGACCTGCGCGACCTCGCCGATAGCGGCCATCTGCTCGTCGAGCTGTTCGACCGACGCGATGGCTCGCTCGGTCTGGTTCCGGATCGCATCCAGTTCATCGACGGCCTCGGTCGCGGCTGACTGGCCTTCCTCGCCGGTCCGGGCGGTCTCCTCGGAGGTCGCAGCGACCGTCTCGGCGGTCGACGTGATCTCTTCGACGGTCGCCGAGAGGTCCGACATCTCACTCGAGACGCGTTCGACCTGTTCACGCTGTTCCTGGGTCGACTCCGTGATGCGCTGGGCAGATTCACTCACGTCCCGGCTCGCCGATTCGATCTCCCGGATGCTGGTCGCGCTCTCCTGGCTCGCCCCCTCGACGGTGTCAGTGAACGTCTGGATACTGACGATCGTCTCCTCCCACTCTTCGAGCATCGCGTTGAACGAGACCGCAATGTCACGCATGGCCTCGCTCTGGGCGTCCGTGTCGAGCCGACGGGAGAGATCACCCCCGGCGCAGGCGGCCATCACGTCCCCGTACTCGCTCGCAGTGGCTTCGAGTTGCTCGCTCAGTGCCTCGGCTTCCTCACGGGCTTGCTCCGCACTGGCCTTCGCCTCCTCTGCGGTCGTGCGGGCCTCGTCGGCCTCCTCGACGGCCCGCTCGGCCTCCTCGATCCGGTCGACGAGACTGTCCCGCATCCCTGCAATGGAGTCGAACAGCTGTCCGACGTCGTCGATCCGGCCCGACGAGAGCGTCACGTCGTACTCCCCCTGTTCGATTGCCGAGGCGCGATCCGACAGCTCGCGGACGGCGATGGCGGTGTTCCGGCCGATGGTCGCCCCGATAGCCACGACACCGACGAGTGCCACCCCGACCAACAGCAATACCCCGTTGCCGACGCTCCGGGCCAGTTGGTAGGCGTTCGCCGCCGGCACGTGTTTGAGGACGACCCAGTCCGTTCCAGCGACCGGAGCGTACGACACCACGAGGTTCTGTGACTGCTGTGAGTCGATGGCGGGGTCGCTGACGAAGCCCGCCTCGCCCTCGGACCCCCGGGCGACCGCGACGGAGGTCGCGTTCTCGTCGTCGAGATACGGCTGGAGCGTCGTGGCGTTTTCGTCGGCGAACAGGACTCTCCCGCTGGAATCGACGACCCTGGTAAAGGTGCCACTGATGGGACTCTGGAACCGTGTGCCGACCTCGTCCGCGGTGTATGTCACCACGAGTCCGCCGTTGAACACACCGTTGACCGGGCTGATAAACGCGATCTGGGTCCGTCCGTCCGACCCCTCGTACGGTTCACTGACGATCACGTCGTCGAAATCACCGAACGCGTAGCTACCGTACCACGGCACGTCGCTGATGTCCTCGCCGGCACGTCCCGACGCAGTGCTTGCGACGATGCGCTCCTCGCGCGTGTCGATATAGTGGACTCCGGTGACAGAACCGGACAGTTTCGATTCACGCTGCTCCTGGAGATACGAGCGGATCTCCGCGTTCGACCCGTTCTCGAACACCGGTGCGTCGGAGATGAACCGGGCCGGTCCCCGCCGGCTCTCGATGAACTCCGAGAGGCTCCCGGCCTCCGAGGCAGTCTGCTGTGTCAGCGACTTCTGAACGTCCTCCCTGAGTGTTTCGGAGGTCTGTGCCTGAACGCCGTAGCCGATGAGGCCGATCGCGAGGAGGACCAGCCCGGTCGCGATCGCGAACTTGAGAAAGTACGACCCGCGGATCCGGTCCGGAACGAGCGCGGAGAGACCCGTATTCTGTCCCGACATTGTCACACGACCCCGTTAGATTCGAGATGGGTTCGAGCCACTGCCTGCGGGGACTCCCCGTCGTTGGTCACGGCCGCGTTCAGCTCCCGGATCGTCGCTTCGTCGCCGATGCTGGGTCCGATCGGGTTCAACGCCTCGGCGACCGCTGGGTTTTCCTCGACGACCGACGCCGAGACACAGGGGCAGGGGCTGTAGATCGGCCAGAAGTTCTGATCGTCGGCCAGTGGCTGGAAGTTCTGGATACCGATCTGCCCGTCGGTGAGGAATCCCATGGCCAGGTCCGCGTCGCCGGTCCCCAGGAACTCGTACGTGAGCCCCAGCGACACGACCTCGACGTTGTCCGACCAGGTCTCGACGGCAGACTCCTCGAACCCGTAGTGGTCTAGCAGTCCCGGCCATCCGTCCGCCCGGTCGTAGAACGAGGGGCCGAGTGCGATCGTCACATCGGTGTTGCCGGCGTTGACATGCTCAGCAAGGGCACCGACCGAATCGATTCCGGTCCGCTCGGCCCACTCCGGACGGGTCACGATCGTGTAGGTGTTGTTGAACGGCGCGCGGTTCAACACCCGGAGATCGTACTCCGACGCGATCGTCTGGCTCGCCTGCTGGAACTGTTCCTCCGGATCGGCTATCAGCGAGTCCTGTTGTGGCGGGTGTGTCAACCGGAGCGTCCCGGTGTACTCCCAGTACAGGTCAAGTTCGCCGCCGGTCAGCCCGCTCCAGACCGTCGACGTCGCCCCGTACCCGATCTCGTCGACCACCTGTAGATCGGTCAGTTCGTTCAGTGCCTCGTACGCCATGTAGCCGAGGATCCGGTTCTCGGTGAACGTCTTCGACCCGACCACGATAGTTCCCGACGTGGCCGCCGAGTCGCCAGATCCTGACGGGAGGCCCGAGCAACCGGCACCGCCGGCGAGGGCGCTCGCCGAAGCGACACCCCTCAGAAATCCCCTTCGCGATACCATGTGGTTACACGAGTAGTAAGACGGGTTATCAAGATATCTGCCTAAATTTCAGATCTAATAGCAGTATGGTAGCTGTGACCGCTATCGGATCAGCCACCGGTGGAAGTAAACGACGAGACGGCGGAGAGCGAGCGGCCGAGGCCGTCAGTACAGGTCGTCCAGTTCCTCGGAACGGCTCGCGTGCTCCGCTGTCGGGAACGATCCCGACTCGACGGCCTCGACGTACTCCGAGACGGCCTCGCGCATCTCACCGCGGACGTCACCGAACTGCTCGGCAAAGGGGGGGCTCTGTTCGGCCATGCCAACGACATCAGTGAAGACGAGTACCTGGCCGTCACACTGACCGCCGGCACCGATCCCGATCGTCGGGATGTCGATCGCTTCGGTCACCTGTGCAGCGAGGTTCGCTGGGACGTGTTCGAGGACGAGCGCGAACGCGCCCGCGGCCTCGTGTTCGCGCGCCAGCTCCAGGATCGTCTCGGCCTCCTCGCGGCCGTCGGCCTGCTGGGTGTAGCCCGTCTGGTTGACGCTCTGTGGGGTGAGACCGAGGTGTGCCATCACCGGGATTCCGAGATCGGCCAAGCGCTCGGTCAACTCGATCGTGTGCGGACCGGATTCGAGTTTCACGGCGTTTGCGCCTTCCTCTTTGAGCATCCGCCCACAGTTCTTGACGCTCTCGCTCTCGTCGGCACCGAAAGAGAGGAAGGGCATGTCGGCGACGACGAGCGCGTCCTCAGTTCCCCGTGCGACGGCCCCCACGTGGGAAGCTACCTCGTCGACTGTCACCGGAAGCGTGTTCTCGTGGCCCAAGACGGCGTTTCCCATGCTGTCGCCTACCAGAACGACGTCAACCCCGCTCTCGTCGACGATCTCGGCGGTCGCGGCGTCGTATGCCGTCAGCATCGTGATCGGTTCTTCGCCCGCCATCGCCTGGAGGTCACGGACGGTCGTCATGTCCGTGAGCGGGCGCGCCTGGGGCTTACGTCTTCGTGTTTCGTCCTCGCCGAACCGGAAGCGGCTTGCCGGGTCCACGTCAACCTCTACTCGTGCCAGCAGTCGAACACACCGATCCGGACGGCGTCGACTTCGGGTGGGTGATGCAGGTGACTTTCGTCACGACGATCCTGGTCGGCTCGCCGATCGTCGCCGTGGCGTCGATCCCGCTCACCTTGTCGACGTGGACCGCCCGCGCACTGTTCGCCGTCAGAGTCGGTGCCGTCGTCTGGTTCCTGACAGCGATCGGCGTCTATCTCTACGCCCGGTACCGGCGCTGATCGAACGCCCGAGCCCACTCGAAGTCCGTGCCCGCTCGACGGGCGGTCTCGGCGTCGCTCTCGGAGTCCCCGACGAACACGGTCGCCTCCGGAGACGCGTCCAGATCGTCGATCACCCGGAGCAACCCTTCGGGATCGGGTTTGGACGACCCGACGGTATCCCGCCCGACGACCGACTGGACGTGTGGCTCGATCCCGTGAACGTCGAGCGCATCGCGGACCGCGACCTCGGCGTTGAGCGAACAGACGCCGACCGGAACGCCGTGCGGGAGTCCCTCAGCCAGCGGGAGTCGCTCGGAGCGGTCGGCCCCGTCGCGTTCGTGTCGGGTGATCGTCTCCTCGACAGCAGACCGGTGGCCGACCTCGTCGGACAGTTCCAGCATCGACCAGAGATCGCCCGTTCCGGGGTCGACGTCGCGCTCTCGGAGGACGGTCGCGACCTCCGTCGCGACAGCGTCCCAGTCGACGGCCAGGCGGACGAGGGTCCCGTCCAGATCGTAGACGACAGCGTCGTGTGTCACGCGACACAGTTGCACGCCGGCATGGAAAGAGACTTCGGGAGTCGACTCGGTCAGTTCGCCTCGACCAGCTCGACGTCGAGGAACTGTTCGAGGGCGGCGATGACGGAGCCACCGACGTTGGCCTGGGTCGCACGGCCCTGTTCGACGGCCAGTACGTCGGCTTCGTCGAGTCCGAGCTCCTCGGCGAGTTCGGCAGTCTGGAGGCCTTCTTCCTGGCGGGCGGTGACGACCACGTCGCCGTAACCGCTGACGAGATACGGGAGTTGGTCGTCGTCGTAGTCCGCGCCGTCCTCCCAGTGGGATGGGTCGGCTTGCTGTGCGTCGTGGGCGCGTGCGACGTTCTGCGCCGCGCGCTTGCGTCGGTCACGCTCGTCGGGAGAGCTGTCGCCTGTGGAGGTCCGTTCGTTCTCGCCGTGGTCGCGTGCGCAGTCGTCACAGACCTGCAACGTCGCGCCGGCGACACTCGCCGTCTGGAGGTCGCCGCCGTCGGCACCGCAGAGTTCACAGCTCCCGCCGGCGTCGCTCCCCCCGCTGCCGGTCGAGTATTTGGCCATGAGGCAGGTAGCTGCCTCGTCGTATTTGAAACGTCCGGTTCGGACGAATGGGACTCTCTCCCGCAGCCGACGACGAAACGAAAGCGCTTTTATTGGACCGTCGGGTACGAATGAGTGCAGTAAGACAGCGAGCGCGTGGGTAGCCAAGCCAGGCCAACGGCGCAGCGTTGAGGGCGCTGTCCCGTAGGGGTCCGCCGGTTCGAATCCGGTCCCACGCATTTTTGTTACGAACGAATCCGTGAGTGACAAGACCGTCTGACGGATTCGAACTCTGGGAGTCGCAGCGCGAACGCAGTGAGCGACCGTCTCCGATCAGTTCGAATCCGGTCCCACGCATTTTCAGTGACGAACGAGCATGGAGAGCAGAACGGCAACCGAACCCCGAACCGAACGAAGCGACCGCCGGTAGTTCGGACCGGAAGCGTTCTCGAAGATGATAACTGCGACGCCACGTTTATAATCGAAGGCTCCCTGTACTACGGTAGGCACCGTTCTGGTGCCATCACCCCCCACCCACCCCCAATCTTGCTTTCAGTGAGTTCCGCTACGTAGCGACTGCGTCGGTCACTCGCTCCGTGAGGACGGGAGTTCCTGCTCAGTGTGAGGGTCACAGCAACAGCGAGCCGTCCCGGGAGTTCGACCGCGAACAGACCGACGGTTCCGGGGGCGAGAAGAGTCAGTCCCGGTGGGATTCGATTCGCCGTTCCGATCGTGTGGGCTCAGTACGACCGCTCTTTCGGCTCGTAGGTCTCCTCGTCGCCGTCGAGTTCGACGGGTTTGTAGTACAGTTCCGGATCGCCGTCGTTCCAGGCGAGCATCGTGTGCTTGATCCACTCGTCGTCTTTCCGCTCCTGGTGTTCCGCGCGCCAGTGGGCACCGCGGAACTCCTCGCGGGCCAGCGCGCCGATGGTGATGGCCTCGGCCACGTCGAGGATGTTACGAGTCTCGATAGTGTGGATCAGATCGGTGTTGTAGGTGCGCGAGGGGTCCGAGACGGCGACGTTCTGGTACTCCCGGCGGGCGTCCTTGAGTTCCCGCAACGCCTGCTTGAGACCGTCCTCCTCGCGGAAGACGTTGACGCGCTGGGTCATCGTCTCTTGGACGTCCGCACGGACCTCGGCGTGGTTGATGCCGTCGGCCTCCAGCAGTTCCTCGATGCGCTGGCGCTCCTCCTCGACGGCTCCCTTGACGACGCTTTTGGGTGTGGCTGCGGCCCCACCGTCGGCGACGACGTCGTCGGTGCCGGCGTCGACCGCGCCGGGGTCGACTGGCGGCTCGACGGCACCGTCCTCGCTTTTGGCCGACGGCCCGGTCTGGATCTCCGCGACTTTCATGTCCTTGCCGGCCGCGTGGTGGCCGGCGCGGGCGCCGAACACGAGGAGTTCCGGCAGGGCGTTCCCGCCGAGGCGGTTCGCGCCGTGCAGCGAGACACAGGCCGTCTCGCCGGCCGCGTAGAGGCCGTCGATACAGGTCTCGCCGTTCTCGTCGCACTCGATGCCCCCCATGGCGTAGTGTTGGCCGGGTTTGACCGGCATCGGTTCGTCGAGGCCGTCGACGCCCTCGAAGTCCTCCGCGAGGTGGAGGATGTTCTCCAGGCGGTCGAGGATGCGCTCCTCGCCGAGGTGACGCATGTCCAGGTGGACGAACTCGTCCTCGATCCCGCGGCCCTCGTTGACTTCGGTCAGTTCGGCACGCGAGACCACGTCACGGGAGGCGAGTTCGCCGTCGTTGTTCGCGTAGCCGTGCTCGAACATGAACCGCTCCTCGTCCTCGTTGTAGAGGATGCCACCCTCGCCACGGACACCCTCGGAGATGAGCACACCCGTCGACGGCAGCGTCGTCGGGTGGAACTGGATCATCTCCATGTCCTCCATCGGGGCACCGGCGCGGTAGGCCATCGCACAGCCGTCGCCAGTGTTGGCGACGGCGTTGGTGGTGTGGTCGAACGCCTGTCCGAGTCCGCCGGTCGCCAGGATCACGCCGTTTTTCGCCCGGAAGCCGTGGATCTCGCCCGACTTGATGTCGTAGGCGACACAGCCGTGACAGACACGGTCTTCTGGGTCCTCGTGGTCGGTGACTGCGAGGTTCGTGACGTACCACTCGTCATAGACCTCGATGCCGCGTTTGACCGCCTGCTCGTACATCGTATGCAGCAGGTGGTGGCCCGTCTCTGCGCCGGCGTAGGTCGTCCGCGGGAACGACATCCCGCCGAACGGCCGCTGGGAGACCCGACCGTCGTCCTCACGGGAGAAGGGCATCCCCCAGTGTTCGATCTGGACGACCTCCTCGGGGGCGTCCTTGGCGAAGGTGTCGATCGCCGGGGCGTCCCCCAGATAGTCCGACCCCTTCATGGTGTCGTAGGCGTGCAGGTCCCAGGAGTCGCCCTCCCGGAGTGCCGCGTTGATGCCACCCTCGGCCGCGCCCGTGTGGCTCCGGACCGGGTGGAGTTTCGTCACGAGGGCGACGTCCGCGCCTTCCTCGTGTGCTGCGATAGCCGCTCTGAGGCCGGCGCCGCCGGCGCCGACCACGATGACGTCGTGTTCGTACATAGTATGGGAAGTAGTGTCGTAGGCGTGCTTAGGACTACCAGAACTTGAGGTTGTTCTTCACTGCCTCGCGTTTGAGTTCCTGGATGTGCTCGGTGAGCGGGATGTCCTTCGGACACACCTCGGTACAGGAGAACTGGGTCTGGCACCGCCAGACGCCGTGTTCCTGTTCGATGATCCGGAGCCGTTCCTGTTTGCGGTCGGGGCCTTCGCGTTCGTCCATGGCAAACCGGTAGGCCTTGTTGATCGCCGCCGGCCCCAGGTACTCGTTGTCGCCGGCCGCGATGTTACACGAGGACATGCAGGCGCCACACCAGATACACCGCGTGGACATCTTGACCTTCTCCCGGTTCTCCCGGCTCTGGCGCTGTTCTTCGAGTTCGTCCTCGGGCAGTTCGTCGGCGTCGAAGTACGGCTCGACGGCTTCCATCTGATCGTAGAAGTGCTCCATATCGACCACGAGGTCCTTGACGACCTCCTGGTGTGGGAGCGGTTCGATCCGGACCGGCGTCTCCAGTTCCGCGATCTGGGTCTTACAGCCCAGCCGCTGGCGGCCGTTGACGAACAGCGCGTCGGAGCCACAGACGGCCTGCCGACAGGAGTGTCGGAAGGTTAGCGAGGAGTCGTACTGGTCACGCGCGTAGATGAGCGCGTCCAGGATGGTCATCCCCTTGTGGAACGGGACGAGGAAGTCGTCGAAGCGTGGCTCCTGTTTCCCCTCGACCTCGGGGTCGTAGCGGAACACCTTCAGGCGGATCGTCTCCTCGTCGTCGAGGGTCGACTCCTCGCGCTCGGCCTGTTTCTGTTCGTCGAGGCGCTGTTGTTTCTCCGCACGGCGCCGGTCACCGGGTGACTCGACGGCCGATTCGGCCTCTTGTTCGCTCTCTGACTCGGTCTCTTGTTGTTCGATCTGTGTACTCATAGGTTAGACGAGGTTTGTCATAGCGACTGCGACGCGGGTCCCCTGTGCGATCAACAGGAGGCCGGCAACTGCGAGCAGGTACTTGATCGCGGTCTGCTGGGTGCCTTTGAGCCCCTGGTTGACGAGTGCGTTGTAGACGCCGTTGACGCCGTGGAACGTCGCGGTCACGAGGAACAGCCACATCGTCGCGAAGTAGCCCACCTGGCTCATCCGGACCTGCGTCCCGGCGAAGGTGATGTTTGCGGCGTGGTTGACGAAGTGCAACAGCATGAAGTGAAACGCCAGGACGCCGACCAGGAACACCGCCGTGAGCCGCTGGAAGAGCCAGCGGCGGCCACCGCGCTCGAACGAGGAGTAGTGTTCGGCCATTATGCGAGTGGCCCCCCGAGGAAGGTCGGCACGCTGGCGACGACGATCGCACCCGTCAACACCAGCGAGAGATAGAAGCTCTTGTCCTGTGCCTCTAGTCCGACGCCGAGGTCGACCATCAACAGACGGATGCCGTTGAGGATGTGGAAGACGGCGACGGCGAGCAATCCGATCTCCAGGAATCGAACGACGAGCAGGGCCTCCAGCCCCTGGAGCGTGTTCGTATAGAGTTCTGCCCCTCCCAGGGAGGTGCTCAAGACGGCGATGTGGGTAAAGAGGTACCCGACGAGCACCCAGCCGGTGAACTTGTGGAAGATCCACGCCCACATCCCGGCTGTGAACTCCCGCCACCGTCCGAAGTCCTCGACGGTGCCGCGATTGTAAGACTGACTCATACACTGGGGGGTTAGTCCGGGGACAAATAGTAGTTACTACCCCGCGCGCAGGTCGCCGGCTGTCGTGCCGAAGACGTTCGCGTATTGACGGTATCGGCGACGAACTGGCTGACTGTTCAGTCCGGGCCGCGGTCACCGAGCCGTCCGCTCCACCCGCTCGGACTGTTCGATCGCCCGTCGGGTCCGCTGGTCCAGACTCACGAGGTGACACAGTGGATTGCCGGGGTAGACCAGCGGGTTCTCCAGGACGCCGACCAACAACCCGGTAAACGGTGCGCTCACTTCGATCGCGTCGGTCTTGAACGGGTTCGTGATCGTACAGATCGTCTCGTCGGCGTGGACCAGCCCCCCTCGCTCGTGGTGCATGTCGACCAACCCGCCGGCGTCCGCACGAATCCAGATCTTGTCGTCGCTTCCGTTCTCGACGACGGTCCGCCATCCCGGCCACCGGACGACCTCGCTCTCGAGCAGGCCGAACTCCGCCAGGACCGATCGGACACTGTCGAGGGCGTTGTCGATCAGCGAACGCTGGAACCGGTGGGCCTCGCCCATCTCGATCGTGACCGACGGGACGCCGGCGGCGCTGGCCTCCCGGCGCAGCGACCCCGACGGCCCCTCCGAAGAGATGATCAGGTTCGACGCGAAGGCGTTCGCGACGCGGGCGACAGCCGAGTCGGTCATGTCCGCCCGTACGTGGAGCATGTTCGTTCGGCCACGGGTCGAGGTATGGAAGTCCAGTCCCAGATCACACGGTGCCAGGAAGTTCCGGAACACTTCGTGGGCCATCCGCTTGGCGCTCGTCGAGTCCGGGTTGCCGGGAAACGACCGGTTGAGGTCGCGGTCGTAGATCGGGAGGTACCGCTCCTGTGCGAGGAAGGCGGGAACGTTCAACACGGGGAGACAGACCAGCGTCCCCGCGAGGTCGTCGTGGTTCCACTCGTGGGCGACTTCCCGCACGACCTCGATCCCGTTGAGTTCGTCCCCGTGGGCCGCAGCCGAGAGGAAGACGGTCGGGCCAGGACGTGGCCCGTTGACGATCGTCACCGGGAGCCGAACCGGGTCACCCATGTACGTCTCACTGACCGTGTAGCGGACGTTCTGTGTCTCGCCGGGGTCGACCCGGCCACCGTCGTAGGTGAACGGCTCGGCTTCGTCCATACCACTACGGAGAGTGGCCGGTGACAAAAGCGTGTCCGGCACCGCCTGGACCTGGCAACCGAGCGAACTGACCACCAACGATTTCTCCGCAGGACGAGAACTGTCGCTATGAATACGGACATCACGCTCGGGGTACTGAGTCTCCATTCGAGCAAGGAGACGAAGGCGATCCTGAACGCGGCCGAGGAGCTGGGATACGGGACGGAGTGGCTCCGGGCCGAGAACACGACGATCGACGTCACCGACGGTACGATGGAACTCACCCCGTCGGTCGACGTCATCGCGAACCGACTGTTGCTCTCGAGCAACGAGGACCCGGCCGAAGGGATCGGTCTCGCGCTGACGCTCGCAAAGCAAGCGCCGATGCTGAACGAACCCATCGCGGCGACGACGGCACTCCACAAGTTCGCAAGCGCCGCGGCGCTGGCCGAATCTAACGTCCCGGTCCCCGACGCCGTGATGGCGCTGTCGAACGACAACCTCAACAGAGCGCGCACGCGGTTCGGCGACCGAGCGGTCTACAAGACCGCGATCGGGACCCACGGCGGCGGAACGTGGATGGTCGAGTTGGACGACCCCGTCAACGCGAAGATCGGGAACCGCCACGCCTTCCTCCAGCGGTTCGTCGACCACGACGCCCAGCGCCACCACGACCTCCGTGTCTACGTCGTCGGCGACGAGATCGTCGGCGCGATGAACCGGTACGCACCCGACGGGGAGTGGCGGACGAACGTGGCACTCGGTGGCTCGGTCGAGGACATGACTGGACAGCTCCCCGAGGCGGTCCGGTCGATCGCCCGGCGGGCCACCGACGCGATCGGCCTCGATTACGCCGGCGTGGACATCGTCGAAGGCCACGACGGCTACTACGTGCTGGAAGTCAACCCGACCGCCGGGTTCCGGGGGTTGTTCAAGGCCACCGGCGTCAGTCCGGCGCCGTACATCGCCAAACTGGCGATCGAGCGAGCCGGTGGGAGCGTCCCGGACAGCGAACTCCAACGGCTTCAGGGGACGCTGGACGACTCCCGGCCGACCTGTATGCCCCGGAAGACGACCGAGCGCAGTTCCGAGACGATCGTCGTCGGCTACATCGAGGAGGTCGTCGTCACCGGCACCCGCGGGACGAAGACCATCCTCGCGAAGTCCGACACCGGCGCGACCCGGACCAGCATCGACACGCGGCTGGCCGCCGAGATCGGGACCGGACCCATCCTCGACATCGTCAACGTCAAATCCGGCAGTGTCAAGGGCGGGCGCTCGCGCCCGGTCGTCGACCTCGTGGTCGGAGTCGGCGGGACACAACACACGGTCACGGCCAGCGTCGAGGACCGCTCACACATGGACTATCCGCTGTTGCTCGGTCGAGACATCCTCAAACACTACCAAGTCGACGTGACCCGTCGAGCCGACGACGAAACGGACCCCGACACGGAGGAAGAGGAAGAGACAGCCGAGGAGTAGTTACTCCTCGACGACCTCGGCGACGCCGTCGGCGATGTCCTCCTCGGCCCGCCAGAGGTAGAGGCTCGCGTAGCTCCGGTAGGGCGCCCATCGCTGGGCGAACGTCGCCATCTCCGCACGGTCGTACCCCTCGCCGACGACGGTTTCGAACCCCTTTCTGATCCCGAGATCCCCGACGGGAAAGACGTCGGGTCGCCCGAGCGAGAAGAGGAGTTGCATGTTCGCCGTCCACTCGCCGACGCCGGTGATCGCAGTCAGTTCCGCCCGGACCGCGTCGTCGTCCATCTCGGCGAGGGACTCCCGCGAGTACCCCTCTTCCAGAAAGGCGTCGGCGACGGCGTTGACGTACCGGGTCTTCTGCCGGGAGAGACCGGCGTCTTTCAGTAGCTGATCGTCGGCTGCCTGTACCCCCTCCGGGGTCACCTCGATGGCCTCGAACAGCCGTTCCCTGGTCGCCGCTGCCGATGCCATCGACACCTGCTGGCGCAGGATCGACGTCACCAACCGCTGGAAGAGGTCGTCGGCCGGGTCCAGCGTGAGATCGCCGTGATGGTCGACCAGCGGGCCGAGGTACTCGTCGGAGCGCAACTGCTCGTGGGGTGACTCGGTCATGATCCCGACGTAGTGGGCCGGCGGTGATGAACCTGACTGCTCAGCAGTCAGCCGCCCGACGGGAGGTGTCGTCGGTCGCGCGGTCGTCGATCGGTTTCGCCGGGTTCCCGGCGACGGTCGTTCCCGGTGGAACGTCCTCGACGACCACGGAGCCGGCGCCGACCGTCGCGCCGTCGCCGACGGTGATCGGACCCAGAAGCGTCGCGTCCGCGCCGACGGTCACGTCGTCGCCCAACGTCGGATGGCGCTTCTCGCGGCGCATCGATGCACCGCCAAGCGTGACGCCGTGGTACAACAGGACGTCGTCCCCGATCTCGGCGGTCTCACCGACGACAGTTCCCATTCCGTGATCGATGAACAGCCGGTCACCGACGTCGGCGGCGGGGTGGATCTCGACACCGGTGAGCAGCCGAGTCACGTGCGAGAGGAGCCGTGCGGCGAACGGGAACCCCCCTTCGAAGAGCGCGTGGGCGACTCTGAAGAGCCAGACGGCGTGGAGCCCCGGATACGTGAGGATGACCTCGACGGTGTTCCTGGCAGCGGGGTCTTTGGCGAGTGCGGTGCGAACGTCGTCTCGGAGTGTCTCGAACATGGTGTGGCGTGTGTCGTGTCGGGACGGTCGCTTGGATGCCGTGCGTGGGAGAACAACTGTCGCTGGCGCTACCGACAACAGCGACACGCCACTGAACCGCGGGCGAGTGGTTCGACCGCCGAGCCTTCGGGCGACGGGAGTACGGCACCCATCATATCCAGGTTTAACGGCGACGACCGGTTAAATGACGCGGTTAGGGTCGAATGAACTCCCCTGGAGTTCCTGAACGAGAGAAACGTTGAAACGTGGGCCGACAGTCTGAGTACACGTCATGGACTTCGAGGAGATCGAGACGATCACGGTACTGGGAGCCGGAAATATGGGCCACGGCATCGCAGAAGTCGCAGCGCTGGCCGGCTACGACGTGCGGATGCGGGACATCAAAGACGAGTTCGTCCAGGACGGCTACGACGACATCGAGTGGTCGTTGAACAAACTCGCCGAGAAAGAGCAACTCACACAGGACGAGGCCGACGCGACACTCGACCGGATCACCCCGCTGGTCGACGTCGAGGAGGCGGTCAGTGACGCCGACGTGGTCATCGAGGCAGTCCCGGAGAAGATGGAGATCAAGAAAGACGTCTACGAGGAGGTCGAGGAGTACGCGCCCGAGGCGGCCATCTTCGCGACGAACACCTCCAGTCTCTCGATCACCGAACTCTCGGAAGTGACCGAGCGGCCCGAACAGTTCTGCGGGATGCACTTCTTCAACCCGCCGGTCCGAATGCAGTTGGTCGAGGTCATCTCCGGCGCTCACAGCAGCGAGGAGACCCTCGATACCATCGAGCAACTGGCCGAGGCCTTCGACAAGTCGCCGGTCCGCGTGCGCAAGGACTCGCCCGGCTTCATCGTCAACCGCATCCTCGTCCCGCTGATGAACGAGGCCTGCTGGCTCGTCCACGACGACGAGGCCACCATCGCCGAAGTGGACTCGACGACAAAGTTCGACATCGGCCTCCCGATGGGGTCGTTCGAACTCTCCGACCAGGTGGGCAACGACGTGGGCCTGCACGTGCTTGAATACATGCACGAGGTTCTGGGCGAGCCCTACGCGCCGTGTCCGCTCCTCGAAGAGAAAGTCGAGAACGAGGAACTCGGAAAGAAGACCGGCAAGGGCTTCTACGACTACGAGAACGGGGGCGTCGACATCCCGACCGACGCCGGGAGCGACCACGTCGAGAACCGCCTGCTGGCCGTGATGGCGAACGAGGTCGGCAAACTCGTCGAGAACGACGTCGCACCGGTCGGCGACATCGACGACGCCGTCATGCTGGGCGGTGGCTTCCCCGAAGGTCCCGCGAAGCTGGCCGACAAGGCCGGACTGGAGACGCTCGTCGAGACCCTGGAGGCGGCCCACGAGGAGACCGGCGGGGAACGGTTTGCCGTCTCCGGGGGGCTCCGGAACGCGGCCACGGAGGGTGGCTTCTACGGGAGCGACGACGAGGGGACGACCGAGTTCGAGAACATCGTCGTCGACTACCCCGGCGAGATGGTCGGCCACGTCGAACTCGACCGTCCCCACCGGATGAACACGGTCAGTCCCGACCTGATGGACGAACTGAGTGAGGCGATCGACCTGCTGGCCGAGGACGACGACGTGCGTGCGATCCTGCTGACGGGGGCCGGCGACAAGGCGTTCTCCGCCGGGGCCGACGTCCAGTCGATGGCCTCGAACGCGACCCCACTGGAGGCGGTCGAACTCTCGAAGAAGGGCCAGGAGACCTTCGGGAAACTGGAGGAGTGCCCGATGCCCGTCGTCGCGGGGATCGACGGCTACGCGCTGGGTGGCGGGATGGAACTGGCGACCTGTGCGGACCTGCGAGTGGCCTCCGAACGCTCGGAACTGGGACAGCCCGAACACAATCTCGGCCTCCTGCCGGGGTGGGGCGGGACCCAGCGGCTGGCCAACATCGTCGGCGAGGGCCGGGCGAAAGAGATCATCTTCACCGCCGAGCGCTACGACGCCGCGGAGATGGCCGACTACGGCTTCGTCAACGAGGTCGTCGCAAACGACGAACTCGACGACCGCGCGTTCGAACTGGCCGCCGACCTCGCCGCCGGCCCACCGGTCGCACAGCGGTTCACCAAACGGGCGATGCACGCGGGCCGCGACGACACCGAGGCGGGTCTGGAGGTCGAATCCCAGGCCTTCGGCCACCTCATCGGCACCGACGACGTGATGGAGGGGATCACCGCGTTCATGGGCGACGGCGAACCGGAGTTCGAAGGGAAGTAACGACCCGGACGGAGTGAGACGCCGGCACCCGTTCTTTATAACCGATAACTCCCTAGCCGTTACCGTGTGGGTTGACACGTGACCGAATCGCCGGTCCTGTACGTCGGGCACGATCACGAGACGGCCGCGACGCTGGGAGACGATGTGACGACTGTCGGCTCCCTCGACGAGGCGCTTTCAGCGCTCGATGGAGTCGGTTGTATCGTCAGCGAGTACGACCTCGGCGAGCGTGACGGACTCGAACTGCTCGATGCCGTCCGGGATCGGCGACCCACGGTCTCGTTCGTACTCGTTCCCGAGACCGGCGACGGCGAGATCGCCAGCCGTGCCGTCGACGCGGACGTGACCGCCTTGCTCCCGCAGGACCTCCCCGAGTACGGGCGTCGCCTCCGTGAGCGGGTCGGTGAGCTACAGAATCCCGACGCGGGCGAAGGTGGGCCACTGTTTTCGAAGATCGTCGACGGTGTGGGCGTCGGCGTCGCGCTATACGCCGCAGACGGTCGGTACCGCTACGTCAACCCGAACTACGTCGAGATGCTCGACCGCTCCCGTCAGTCCCTCGTCGACACTCCGATATGGGAGATCAACCCGGAGATCGATCCCGATCAGTTCGAGGAGTACTGGGACTCGTTCGACGTGGGCGAGACACGCCGTGCAGAGACGACACACCGGCGGTCGAACGGGACGGTACTCCCGGTCGAGACACATACCACGGCGATCACCGTCGGCGACCGCCGATACCACGTCGGGACGATAACCGATATCAGCGACCGGCTAGCCGATCGGACTGAGCTCGAACGACAGAACGAGCGACTCGAACAGTTCGCCAGCGTGATCAGCCACGACCTCCGGAACCCCCTCGACGTGGCGATGGGGCGGACGACAGTCCTCAGTGAGGAGTGTGACAGCGAGCACCTGACGGTGATCTCGGGAGCGCTGGACCGGATGGACGCACTCATCAGCGACGTGCTCACGCTCGCACGCGAGGGCAGAGAGATCACGGACCCACAGCAGGTCGAGCTCGCGCAAGTCGCCGAGACGGCCTGGAAGACCGTCGGTACCCAGCAAGCGACACTCTCTGTCGAGGAACTGGGGGTGGTCCGGGCCGACGCGAGTCGGCTCCAACGACTGTTCGAGAACCTGTTTCGCAACGCCGTCGAACACGGTTCGACGGGCAATCGGACGGCGTCCGATGACGCCGTGGAACACGGCCGCGTCGACGGCGCAGATATCACGATCACCGTCGGGCGGTTCGACCCCGAGGGGTCGGTCGGGGGATTCTTCGTCGCCGACGACGGCGTCGGGTTCGAAGACGTCGACCCCGACGAGGTGTTCGAGGAGGGCTTCACGACGAGTGAGACGGGAACAGGATTCGGACTCGCGATCGTCCAGAGCGTCGCCGAAGCCCACGGCTGGACAGTCCGTGCACGACAGAGCGAACAGGGGGGCGCTCGCATCGACGTCCTCGGCGTCGAGTGGCGTTGATCGACGGTTGCCGCCACCGATTGGGGTGAGACAACGCCACAGGGAGCCGGCGTTTCGATGGGATTAAAACGGAGCACCCGGTACAGTAGGATGCGCTCGGTTGGTGTAGTCCGGCCAATCATCTTGGCCTTTCGGCTCACGGAGTCACCCTCCGCGAGGAAGACAGCCGAGGACAGGGGTTCAAATCCCCTACCGAGCACATTCTCACGAGGTGTCTCCCGGAGAGCGTTGCGTTCGACCGTCATCACCGATGATCCGGGAGCGACAGCTATTTTCGGTGACCGGACGACTGGCCGCCCATGCAAGCAGTGATTCTGGCGGCGGGCGAAGGGACGCGGATGCGACCGCTGACGGCCAACACACCGAAGCCGATGCTCCCGGTCGCCGACCGGCCGCTCGTGGCACACACCGTCGATACGGCCATCGCCGCCGGTGCCGAAGAGCTGATATTCGTCGTCGGATACGAAGCCGACGACGTCCGGTCGTACTTCGGCGACAGCTACGGGGGTGTCCCGGTCTCGTTTGCCGTCCAGGCCGAGCAACTCGGGACGGCCGACGCCGTCGACGCGGCCAGCGAGTACATCGACGGTCCCTTCGCCGTCCTCAACGGCGACAACCTCTACGACGAGGCGAGCCTGACCGCGCTGTTCGAGGCCGCACCGTCGGTCGCAGCCTACCGCGTCGAGGACCCGAGCAACTACGGCGTGCTCTCGACGGACGGCGATACCGTCACCGACATCGTCGAGAAACCCGCCGACCCGCCGACAGAACTCGCCAACGCCGGCGCGTACGTGTTCCCGGCGGCGGCCCGGGAGTGGCTGAGTGTGCCACTCAGCGACCGCGGCGAGCGCGAGATCACCGACGTACTCGCGAGAGTGATCGCGGAACAGACCGTCACCGCCGTCGAAGTCGACCGCTGGCTCGACGTGGGCCGGCCGTGGGAACTGCTCGAAGCCAACGAGTGGAAACTGGCCGAGATGGACCGCCGACTCGACGGCGACGTCCGCGGGGACGCCGACCTCCGAGGGACCGTCGTCGTCGAGGAGGGAGCCGTCGTCGAACCCGGCGTCGTGATCGACGGACCGGCACTCGTCCGATCGGGGGCGACGGTCGGTCCCAACGCCTACGTCCGCGGCGCGACGCTACTCGGGGAAGACGCCCACGTCGGCCACGGCGTCGAGATCAAGAACTCCGTCGTCGGGCGGGACTCGAACGTCCCGCACGTCTCCTACGTGGGCGACAGCATCCTAGGGTCCGAGGTCAACTTCGGTGCCAGTACGCAGGTGGCGAACCTCCGTCACGACGGGGAGGACGTGCGCATGACGGTCAAAGGTGAGCGGGTCTCGACCGGCCGCCGGAAGTTCGGTGTCGTCGCGGGCGACCGGGTCAAGACGGCGATCAACACGAGCCTCAACGCCGGCGTCGTGCTCTCGACGGGGGCGACGACGACCCCCGGCGAATCTGTCACCAGAGATCGGTGATCGGTTCGGCTTCGGGACGGATATGTGGGATTAAGTAGGGTGACACCGACGCTCAGATACGATGGTCGACCCGACATCGGATCACCACGAGGACATCGACAAGGACGAGGCGCCGAACTGTGCGACGTGTGGCGACCCCATCGCGAACGAGACCACCCATCGCGTCCTGACCTGGATCGAAGAGGGAGCCGTCCAGACTGCCCACTTCTGTGACGAACAGTGTCGTTCCGACTGGGACGGGGAGTGAGACGGTCCGATCGCGTTCCCAGGCGACAGAAAGCCCGTTCTGTGGATCTCTGTTCGATTGCGTAGACGAGCCGTCGACACCGGATCGTCCGTGCGTATCTCCCCTCCCTGCTCCCGTATCCTGTCGTCTCGATCGGCCACTCGTGAGAACCACCACGGCACTCGTCTCCGCGGCCGACACACAGGCGCCCCCGACGAGCGGGCCGAGAAGTTCACAGCATCCTCGGACGAACTCGACGTTCGTCCACTGATCGCGTTCACTCCTCGTCCTCGTAGGGGCGCTCGATGTCCGGCTGGCCGCCGATCCGTCTGGTTATCTGTCTGGTCAGCAGATCGAACGCGACGACGGCCGGATAGAGGAGCAGTTCGACGTACCGAAGCGGCCGGACGACCCGGAGCGCGTACGAGTTGGCGTGCCCGAGACCGTAGGACTTCGGGACGATCTCGCCCGCGACGAGGATGACGCTGCTTGCGACGACTGTCGTGACCAGGACCGCGACACTCGACTGCACGTGATCGACCAACAACGCCGTCAGTAGGCTGGAGATCGCGATGTTGACGACGTTGTTCCCGACCAGGATCGTGACCAACAGGCGGTGTGGATCGGCAAGCACTTCGAGGGCCGCCGCTCCGCGGGGATCGGACTCGGCAGCGGCGGTCAGTGACTCTCGCGAGACCGTGAACAACGCCGTCTCGCTGCTGGAGAAGAACGCACTCGCAGCCAGCAAGACGACGATAGTACCCAAACTCGACAGCGTCGACGTGTCCATACCGACACCACACGCCCCATCCCGAAAGTCCACCCGGAAAGAATTATCCCGCTCGGGTGTACCCCTCCGGTATGGAAGTCACGTTACTGGAAGCGACTTCGGACCCGGAGGAACTCGTCTGCAAGGCGGCCCGGAACGACTACAGCGGGGAGTTCGTGGGCGGGCAGCCCTTCGACGCGACGATGGAGACCGTCGAAGGTGCGGACATGGAGGAAAAGAAGGAGACGCTCATCGGTCACCTGCTCGAACACGGCCACTTCGGCCCGTTCGAACACCCACAGATCACGTTCGCGGTGAAAGGCGTCTCCCGCTCGTGTATGGCACAGATCACGCGTCACCGACACGTCTCCTTCGACGTCCAGTCGATGCGGTACGTCGCCTTCGACGACATCGACCCCGCAAAGGTCCGGGAGGGAGAACTGGTCGTCACCCCCCCGTCGGCGACCGACCCCGACTGGGTTGGCCGCAACCAGAAGACCGGCGATATCGACGAGGAGACGGTCGAGCGACGGACAGAAGTGTTCAACGACACCATCGAACACGCCGTCGAGTCCTACCAGGAACTCCTCGACCTGGGGATGCCACCCGAGGACGCCCGCTTCGTCCTCCCGATCGGGACGAAAGTCAACATCGTCATGTCGATGAACGCGCGGATGTTGATGCACGTCGCCGACATGCGCGCGGCGGCCGATGCCCAGTGGGAGATTCGAAACCTGACCGAAGACCTCCTGGATATCGCGGCCGACTGGTGTCCGATCACCTTCGCTCACTACGAGGAACACATGAAAAACCGGAAGAACCGGCTGGCACCCTGATACTGCCGGCCGTAAGTTCGTAAAAATGTTCGCCGCCCCGGGGTGGTGAATTATTTGAGTTTGTTACAGCCGGCAGTACGAGGACCCACCGACGACTCCGCGAGTGCTGAGTTGTACGGCCGTGGGACACCGTTGGTCGACAGACAACATATTTTTACGTTGGGGTTCAATCACGGGTGACTATGTCTCGTGACAGCAGTCGACGAACGTTTCTGAAGCGAACCGGCGCGCTCAGTTCCCTCGGTATCGTGGGGCTGTCGGGTTGTACGACCGAACAGGCCGACGGGGGAAGTGGTGACGGCGGCAGTGATGGCGGCAGCGGTGACGGCGGTGACGGCGGCAGCGGGGACGGTGGCGACGGCGGCAGTGGTGACGGTGGTAGCTCCGTCGGTCCCGACGTCCTCATCGTGGTCGGCTACCCACAGAGCGGCGTCCAACTGTTCAAGGACTACTACTCGGACTACGACGACGACGATGTCGACATCCTCGTCACCGACGGCCTCCAGTCCTCGGATCTGCCGGGCAACGTCGGCAACGACATGTCCAACGTGATGGGGACGGCACCGACCTCCTCCGGCCCCGGCCGGGAGACGTTTGCCGACCTGTTCACCTCCGAGTTCGACTACGACGAGCCCGGCGTGTTCACCTCCCAGGCCTACGACGCCAGCGCGGTCCAGATCCTCGCGAACGTCATGGCCGGCGAGAACGACGGCGAGGCCATCCGTGACCACATGCGTGTGGTCGCCAACCCCGGTGGAACGAGCTACGGTCCCTCGGAGCTCCCCGAAGCCGTCGAGGCGGCCGCAGCGGGCGAGAACATCAACTACCAGGGTGCCTCCAGCAACGTCAATTTCGACGGAAACGGCGACATCACCTCCGCGCGCTACCAGGTCTTCGGGTTCAACAGCGACGGCTACGAGACCCAACAGACCATCGACTTCGGTGCCTCCGGGAGCATCCCGGAGCCCGAGCCCTCGGCGAGTGGCTCCGACAGCGGGCGGACGGTCCGGCTGGGCGTCCTCCAGCCCGAGACCGGCGACCTCGGTCCGCTCGGTGTCGCGATCCGGGACGCCGCGCTCCTGCCGGCCCGGCAGCTCGAAGGGGAGGTCGACTTCACCTTCGACACGCAGGTCGGTGACACCCAGTCACAGGCCCAGGCGGCCATCGACGCGGCGAACTCGCTGGTCAGCGCCGGTTACCCGATGATCACCGGTGCGGCGAGTTCCGAGTCGACGATCCAGGTCGCCAACAACGTCCTGACGAACAACGGCGTCGTCGCCTGCTCGCCGGCCTCGACTTCGCCGGCGATCACCTCCCTGGAGGACGACGACTACCTCTTCCGGACGCCGCCGAGCGACGCGCTCCAGGGCCAGGTGCTCGCCCAAGTCTCCACCGAGGAACTCGGCGCCTCGACGGCCTCGACGCTGTATCTCAACAACAGCTACGGCCAGGCGCTCCAGGAGAGCTTCGTCTCCGCGTTCGAGGAGGCCGGCGGTTCGATCGTCAGCCAGGTCGGCTTCGAGTCCCAGCAGTCCTCGTACACCTCGCAACTCAACAGCGCGCTGAGCCAGTAGCTCCGCACGCAGCCGTTTTTTTGCTCCGCCGATCAGCCACCGAGGAACTCCCGGCGGACCTGCTCGTCGGAGAGTAACGTCTCGCCGGTGTCCTGATACCGGTTCTCTCCCTGCACGAGGACGTACCCCCGGTCACAGCGGCGCAGCGCCTCCTTCGCGTTCTGCTCGACCATCAGCACCGCCGTCCCGTCGGCGTTGATCTCGTCGATGCGGTCGAACATCTCCTCGACGAGGTCGGGTGCCAGTCCGGCCGACGGCTCGTCCAACAGGAGCAGATCGGGGTCGAGCATCAGCGCCCGCCCCATCGCGAGCATCTGTCGCTGGCCGCCCGAGAGCGTCCCCGCCTTCTTCCCCGATCGCTCCCGGAGGATCGGGAACCGGTCGTAGACGGCCTGGATGCGGTCCTCGGGGACCGAGTCGAGGATGTACGCGCCCATCTCCAGGTTCTCGCGGATCGAGAGGGTCTCGAAGACGTTGTCGCTCTGTGGAACGTAGCCGATCCCCTCGTGGATGATCTGGTCGGGCCGGAGCTGTTCGATGTTGAGCCCGTCGAAGACGACCTGTCCCCCCATGTAGGTCGTGAGCCCGAACACCGACTTCATCACCGTCGACTTGCCAGCGCCGTTGGGGCCGACGATGACGACGTACTCGTCGTCGGCGACGTCCATGTCCACGTCCGAGAGGACCTGGAGGTCGCCGTAGCCGGCGTCGAGATCACGGACCGAGAGCAGGCTCTCGGCCGGGTCGGGGAGCTCGACCGCCGCCGAGCGCTGTGCGGTCGGGCTCATACGTCACCCCCCAGGTAGGCATCGAGAACACGGTCGTCGTTGCGGATCGTCTCGGCGTCGCCCTCGGCCAGTACGCTCCCCTGGTGCATGACGATGATGTGTTCACAGTGGTTCATGATGACGTCCATGTCGTGTTCGACCAGCAGGAAGGTCAGCCCGTCCTCACGGAGGTCGTGGATGCGTTCGAGCAGTTTCTCCTCCAGCGTCGGGTTGACGCCGGCCAGCGGTTCGTCCAGCAGGACCATGTCGGGTTCGGTCATCAGCACGCGGGCCATCTCTAGCAGTTTCCGCTGGCCGCCCGAGAGGTTCCCGGCGTTCTCGTGGGCGAGGTGGTCGATCTCGAAGAACTCCAGGGTCTCCCAGGCCCGTTCGACGACCTCGGTCTCGTCGCGTCTGACCCCGTCACGAAGTCCCGGCACCACTGCCCGTAGCGCGGACTCGCCGGCCTGATCGGGCGGGGCGAGCATGACGTTCTCCAGGACGGTCATCTCGGAGAGTTCGCGGGCGATCTGGAAGGTCCGGACGAGGCCGCGCTGGGCGATGGCGTACGGCGGGAGGCCCGTGATGTCCTGGCCGTCGAACCGGACCGTGCCGTCGGTCGGCGCGTGTGCGCCGGTGATACAGTTGAACGTCGTCGACTTGCCGGCACCGTTAGGCCCGATGAGACCGGTCAGTGCGCCCGGCCCGACGGCGAAACTGGCGCCGTCGACGGCGGTCACCCCGCCGAACTCCTTGCGCAGTCCGTCGACCTCCAGCAGCGGCGCGTCGATCGCCGCACTCTCGACCGCCGGCCCCTCCTCGGTATCGGTCTCGGCGTCGGGGACGGTCTCACTCATCGGTCTCACCTCCCTCGGGTCGGTCCAGCGGGACGCTGCTTGCCGGTTCGGTTCGGTGGCCCAGCAACCCATCGGGTTGGCGCTGGATGATGAGGATCAAGACGACGCCGATGAGGACGAACCGCAGCGTCGAGATGTTGGCCGCCGTATAGGCGACCAGCGGGACCGGGTCGAGCGACGACAACGCCGCGACCGCTTCGACGATGTTACCCGGCGTCCCGCTGCCGGCCACGGGCGCGTACTCGCCGAGACGTGCCGGCACGTAGAACAGCAGGGCGGAGAAGGTCGCCGCACCGAGAATACTCCCCGTGTTCGATCCCGAGCCGCCGATGATGAGCGCGGCGAAGACGTAGAACGTGATCGCCGGCCGGAACTGCTGTGGGCTGATGTAGCCGGCCTGCCCGCGGAACAGGGCACCGGCCAGCCCCATCAGCGCACAGCCGATCATGAACGCCTTGATCTTGAACAGCCGGGTGTCCTTACCCAGCGACTGGGTGACCGTCTCGTCTTCCCGGATCGCCTTCAGGACGCGGCCGAACGGCGAGTTCGCCACGCGGGTGAGCAGCCAGTAGGACCCGCCGACCACCGCGAGCAGGACCAGCCCGTACGCGATGTTGGCCACGTTCGGGCCGGAGACTCCCACGCCCTCGGCCGCAGCGACCAGGGGCTGGCCCGGTCCGTTGATCACTCCGGAGACGACACCACTCGGAGAGGCAAAGGAGATGCCGGTCCCACCGCCGGTCCCGAAGCGGGCACCGAACAGCTGGATCTCGGCGATCCCGCCCCAGTTGACGAACAGCCGGATGATCTCCGAGAGCGCGACCGTGACGATAGCGAGGTAGTCGGCCTTGAGCCGCAGTGCCGGCAACGCGGCGACCGCGCCGACGACGGCGGCCATCACCATCCCACCCAGCAGTCCGACCCACAGCGGGAGGCCGAACCCGGGAACCCCGCCGGCACCGGGGTCAACCGGTGCGGTCAGGATCGCCGTGGTGTAGGCACCGACTGCCATGAACCCGGCGACGCCGATGTTGAACAGCCCGGTGTACCCCCACTGGAGGTTCAGCGCCAACACGAGGATCGCGTAGGCCGCGACGAGGATGGTGACGCTGCCGATGAAGCCGGCCGCGAGGTTCGGCCACTGCTGGCCGCCCACGAGGAACGCGAGGGCGGTCAACAGCAGCCAGATCCCGGCCAGGAAGCCGACGACCAGCACCGCATCGGGCAGGCCGTCCATGCGTGCCCGGACGCCAGCAGTGCTCATGCAGTCGTCACCCCCGAGAAGATCCCGGACGGCCGCAACAGGAGCACGACGATGAGCACGAAGAACGCGGAGGCCTTCGTCAGTCCCGAGGGAAGCCAGATCAGCGCCATGCTGTCGACCAGGCCGATGACGACGCCCCCGGCCATCGCCCCGTAGATCGAACCGATCCCCCCGAGGATGACCGCCGAGAAGATGAGCAACAGGAGGAGCCAGCCGAAGTTGAAGGAGATGGTCCCGCTCTCCAGGACCAGGAGATAGCCGCTCATCCCCGCGAGTCCGCCGCCAAGGATCCAGGTCAGGCGAACGACTCGCTCGGTCGGGATACCCGTCACGCGAGCCAGATCCTCGTTGTCGGCCATCGCACGCATGGCCTTCCCCAGTTTGGTCCGCTGGAGCAAGACGTGGACGCCCAGCATCGCGACGACCGAGACCACCAGCAGCGTCAGTTCGTTGTCCGTGATCGTGACGGTCCCGCTGGGAAGCGCCAACAGCGTGACCTGGAGGCCACTGGTCGCGACACCGCTGGTCTGTGTCCCGAAGACGAACGCGATCCCGTACCGGAGCGCGAGCGCGACCCCGATCGACGCGATCAGCAGGGAGATGCTCCCCGAATCACGCATCGGTCGGTAGGTCAACCGATCGAGGAGCAAGACGAGTACGATCGAGCCAACGCTGGCCACGACGAGACCGGCCAAGACCGGAAGGAGCGTCGTGACGGCACTCAGTTGCTCCCCGGAGTTAAACAGGAACAGTTGATCGAGCGACGCGCCCGTCCCGACGCCGGCGAGGATATAGGCGACGACCCAGCCGAAAAATGCGCCGGCGGTGACGGTATCCCCGTGTGCGAAGTTCGCGAAGTCGAGGATACTGTACGTCATCGAGAGACCGATTCCGGCCAACCCGACGGCCAGCCCGACCAGGATTCCGTCTAACACCATCGTCCCCAGCGAGGGGATAGTGAGCGATCCACCGATCAGTTTGATTCCCCCGAAATAGAGGTTCGTCCCACTCAGTTTCACGAGGAGGTCGAGCAAGAGGTACCCGATGACGGCGCCGACGGCGATTCCACCGGGTCGCTCGACGACAAGGCGTCCTCGTTCTCTGACCGACTCTGCGATAGCCATCTGTTGTAGGCCGTTCGGTGGTCGGGCCTAAATAACGCACCGGAACAGACGGAGATTTGCGGGGTGAGTGATGCGTTCCCGGCGGGTACGGTGCCGCTGTCTCGGTAGCTCCCGGATATCGAGGGGTGGCTCCCCTGATATCGTCTGACACGCGACAGTTAAGCTACTGGACCGAGAACTGTGTGTTATGTTCGTCGGTCACGCGCTGCTAGCGTTTGCCGTCGTCGTCCTGGTCGCCCAGCGACTCGGGGTGGCACCACGACGAGCGCTGCAGTTCGGTGCGGTGGCCGGCCTGTTCGCCGCTGTTCCGGACGTCGACATCGTCTACGCACCGATCGGACTCCTCTTGCAGTCGGCCGAGACTGTCGGGCCGGACGTGTTCTGGGAGACGGCCAACGTCATCCACCGCGGGCCGACACACTCGCTCGTCATGGGGGCCGCCCTGGCCGTCACAGCCGTCTGCTGGCGACTGTCGACGTGGCCGGGGCGGCCGGTTGCCGTTGGAATCGCCACGGCGTTGATCGTCGTCGCGACGCTGTTCAGTGGCCCTGTCGGCGGTATCGTCACGCTCGTGTTCGTCACGAGCGGGATCGCCGTCGCGATAGTCGCCGGGCGTCTGGACATCGAGCCGTTGACCCTCCTGCCGCTGGCACTCGTCGGCTTGCTCTCACACCCCTTCGGTGACCTGTTTACCGGGTCGCCGCCACCGTTACTGTTCCCGTTCGACGGACAGTTGATCACCGACCTGGTAGTGCTGCATCCCGACCCGACGATGCACCTCCTCGGAGCGTTCGCCATCGAACTGGGGACGGTGTGGCTGGCGGTGTACGCCTACGTCCACAGCCAGGGCCAGTCGCTCACGCGGCTCGTCCACCCCCGTGCCTCGCTGGGAGTCGGGTACGCGGCCGCCGCGCTCGTCATCCCGGCACCGACGCTGGAACAGTCGGCCCACTTCGTGTTCAGCGTCCTCGCGCTGGGCGCCGTCGCGACGCCGGTCAGACCGTTCAGTCGGGATGTCGACTGGCTCTCGACGCTCGTAACCGGACTCACTGCCGTGACGATCGCGGCGCTCGCGTACGCCCTCGCGCTAGGTGCGCTCTGAGGATTCCCGTTTGCGATAGACCTTTCCTCGTCCGACCGCACCCCCTGGTATGAACCGCGACGTCCGTCGGTTGCTCCGGGACCAGCGAACCAACGCCCTCGCGGCCTGGAGCGTCGTCGTCGTCGTCGCCGCTGTGGTGGTGACGAGTCTCCTCAGCGGTGATCTCCTGTGGGCAGGGTTCGCGGCAGGGCTCGTCGCTATCGCCGTGTTGCCGCCCGTTTTGTTACGCCACCGGAACGCGATGCTCCCCTGGGAGGTGCTCCTGCTCGCCGCGCTCCCGGTCGTCGGCCGGGTGTTCGCCACCGTACAGATGACCGGTAACCTCGCGAAGTACCTCTCCGTGGCGGCGGTCGCACTCATCGTCGCCGTCGAACTCCACGTGTTCACGCCGGTCCGTATGACACCCCGGTTCGCCGCCGCGTTCGTCGTCGTCACCACCATGGCCACGGCGGGCATCTGGGCGGTCGTCCGGTGGGGTGCGGACCTGCTGCTGGGGACGACGTTCCTGCTCGATCCCGCGCTCTCCGAACACGCCATCGAAGAGGCGCTGATGTGGGAGTTCGTCGCCTCGACGGCCGCGGGCGTCGGCGCCGGACTGGTCTTCGCAGTCTACGTCAGTCGACAGGTCGGCCTGAACCGCGTCCCGGAAGACGTGAGGGTCGAACAATGAGACTACGCGACCGTATCGGGATCAGCGAGCGGTGGCAGAAACGGATCTCGCGAGGGATGATATTCGCGATGATCGGCCTGTTCGCCATCGGAATCGAGCGGGGGAGTACCGGAATCATCGTCAACACGGGCATCGGCCTGCTGGTCGCACAACTCCCGTCGGTGCTGGAACGGGACTACAACATCACGCTCGACCCCGCGTTGACGCTGTGGATCTCCGCTGCCGTGTTCCTTCACGCCGTCGGAGTCGTCGGGCTCCCGGGGGCTGAGCAGAACTTCTACGTCACGGTCCCGGGGTGGGACCATGTCACACACACGCTCTCGTCGTCGGTGGTCGCCGCCGTCGGCTACACGACCGTCAGGGCGCTCGAAGAACACTCCCCGGACCTCGTTCTCCCGCCGCGCTTTACCTTCGTGTTCATCCTGCTGTTCGTGATGGCCTTCGGCGTGTTGTGGGAAGTCATCGAGTTCTCGCTCGGGTTGTTGGCGACGACGCTGGGCAGCGGTAACATCCTCACCCAGTTCGGGCTCGAAGACACGATGCTCGATCTCGTGTTCGACACCATCGGCGCCATCGTCGTCGCCACGTGGGGCACAGCCCACCTCACCGATGTCGTCGGACACGTGGAGGGGTGGCTCGACCGGAAGGCCCGACAGGAGGACTCCTGAACCGCGTCCACCCAAACCGCCCCAGTAGTTTTATCCCCTACCGTGTGGCATGGTACCATGCCATGGTGTTCAAGAAGATCACGCTGATCGGAACCAGTTCGGAGAGCTTCGACGCCGCCGCGGACGACGCTATCGAGCGCGCAGAACGGACACTCGACAATCTCAAATGGGTCGAAGTCGAGGAGTTGGGCGTCGAGATCGGCAGCGTCGACGGGCGAGAGTACCAGGCCGAAGTCGTCGTCGCGTTCGAACTCGAAGAGTAACGTCGTTACTGGGTCTCGGTGTCATCCGGTACTAACCCATCGATAGCCCGTCGGGCAGAGCCACTCACCGCTGGCACCGACAGTTTTCGGGTGAATCACCGCTCGTTTCGCAGAATAACAGGGGTCACAGAACTGTTCACAAGAGCGTTGTCTTCAGAGGTATTGCGACGGGTCGACTGTTCAGTAGACGTGCATATACAGCACCGAGTTAGGAGTCTATGCCCGGGCAATCCCATCTGAACAGAGGGACGGGATCGTTGATCTTGCGTCGTTTGGAAAAAGACGATCCGCTGGAAGTTCTTCAACACCGTCTCAAGAAGTGAGCCACGATACCATCCCCCGTGTATAAATGTGTTCCTAACAAACAGATCAACCGAGGTTCAATTATGGAACGATTTTCAGACGAGACAGCGCTCGTCACTGGAGCTGGCTCCGGAATTGGCCGTGCAACAGCCCAACGCCTCGCAAACGAGGGAGCTACCGTAGTGGTCTCTGACGTAGACGAAGATCGCGGTGAGGACGTGGTTACAGCCATCGAGGATGACGGTGGATCTGCCACCTTTGTCTCAGCCAACGTTGCTGACTCTGAAGAGGTCCAACGATTGGTTGAGGCCACTGTCGATACATACGGAAGTCTTGATATTGCCGTCAATAATGCTGGTATTCTCACCGGTTTCACCGACATCACCGACATCACCGAGGATGATTGGGAGAAACTCATTGACGTGAATTTGAAAGGAGTGTGGGCAGGAATGAAGGCGGAGTTGTCCGTGATGGAAGAACAGGGCGAAGGAGTGATCGTGAACACAGCATCCGAAGCAGGGCTTGTCGGAATGGGGGGGCTCGGCAGCTACGTCGCTAGCAAACACGGCGTCGTGGGACTGACAAAGACAGCCGCTCTCGAATACGCCGAGCGGGGTATCCGCGTCAACGCGATCGCGCCCGGTCCAACGGAGACGAACATCCAAGAAACGATGACAGGTGGTTCGGATCCCCGTGAACTGCCCTTCGATACAACTGCCATGGCTGAGGTGCCGATGGGGCGTCGGGCGGACCCAAAAGAGATGGCCGGTGTCGTGGCATTCCTGTGCTCTGACGACGCTTCCTTCGTGACTGGCGTCACTATCCCGGTCGATGGCGGCCAAGCGGCCGATTAAACTTACTCGGCAGTATGTCCGGGGGTCGGACATGTTCGTCTCTCGCCCCTGTAGAGGAGACTGATGGACGTATCCGTGAGTCAGTGAACCCAGCAACCCGAATCGACCCCGAAGCATCACCATTCTACCGACTATACCCTCTGTACTGACCGATCGGATACCCGGATATCACGGTCCGTGAACCGTTCTACGATCCACGAAGATAGAATAGACTCCCTACGTCCGGAACGACTCGCCACACCCGCACTCGCTGACGATGTTCGGGTTCTCGACGTGGAAACCGGCCCCCTGGAGTCCGCCCTCGTAGTCGAGGACCGACCCCGAGATGTAGTCCAGACTGGCGCCGTCGACGAACACCCGGAGTCCGTTGCGTTCGTAGACCGTATCGTCGTCTTCGGGTTCATGTTCGAAGCGCATCCCGTAGGAGAGCCCCGCGCACCCCCCTTGCTGGACGAACAGTCTGAGTCCAGCGATGTCGGTGTCCATCCCTTCGCTGGCCAGCAGGTCCAGTGCCTCCTCGGCTGCGTGCTCGCTGACGGCGACCGCCGTCCGGTCCGGGTTCGGTTCCGGCTCGCCGTCCTCGGCTGTGCTGCTCATACAACCAGTTGCGCGCCCGATCCTGTTAACCCTGACGGCGCGGGAGTTTCAGTCCTCGAAGCGCTTGCGGACGCTCTCGGCGTGGGCTTCGAGTCCTTCCGCCTCGGCTAAGGTCGTGATCGTCTCCGAGAGATCGGCGAGTGCGTCGTGGGAGAGTCGCTGGACAGTCGTCGACCGGACGAAGGTGTCGACGGAGAGCCCTCCGGTCACGCGAGCGCCGCCGCCGGTGGGCAACACGTGGTTCGTCCCGGTCGCGTAGTCGCCGGCGGCGACGGGACTGTCCGGCCCCAGAAACACGGAGCCAGCCGACGGAATCCGTTCGAGCAGTTCCTCGTCGTCGTCGGCCTGGATCGAGAGGTGTTCGGCGGCGTACTCTTCGGCGAACAGGACGGCCTCGCTCATCGAACGGGCGTGCAGGACCGCCGACGCGTCGTTGTCCAGCGCCGACCGGACGACCGCCTCCCGCTCCCGCCCGGCGGCCTGTTCGTCGACGGCCTCGACGACGGCTTCGGCCAGAGTCTCGTCGTCGGTCACGGCGACGACGGAGGCGTTCTCGTCGTGTTCGGCCTGGGCGACGAGGTCCGCCGCGACGAGGTCCGGGTCCGCCGTCTCGTCAGCGACGACGAGGATCTCGGAGGGGCCAGCCAGGAAGTCGATGGCGACGTCACCCCTGACCTCGGCTTTGGCGGCGGTCACCCACCGATTCCCCGGTCCGACGACGATGTCGGTGGCGCTGACCGTCTCGGTCCCGTAGGCCAGCGCCGCGATGGCCTGTGCGCCCCCGACCTGGTAGACCGCGTCGGCTCCGGCGACGTGGATAGCCGCCAGCGTGACGGGATTGATCGTCTCCGCGGGCGGCGTGGCGACGGCCACGTGGTCGACGCCCGCGACCTTGGCCGGGATCACACCCATCAGGGCGCTCGACGGGTACGCGGCGGTCCCGCCGGGTGCGTAGACGCCGGCGCTGTCGAGGGGTCTGAACCGACGGCCCAGCTCCCGCCCGTCGACGGTCTCGCGCCAGTCTTCGGGGACCTGGCGCTCGTGGAACGACCGGATGTTGTCGGCCGCGTGTTCGATGGCGTCGCGGACGTCTCCGTCTAACTCCTCGTAAGCGCGTTCGGCGGCGTCGGTGATGTCGACGTTGCCGACCTCCACGTCGTCGAACTCGCTGGCGAACCGGCGGAGTGCCACGTCGCCTTCCTGGCGGACCTGTGCGACGATATCGCTGACGTCGTCACGGACGGCATCGACACCCGCGTCCCGGTCGAACAGTGCCGCGCGCTCGTCCGGACCGAGGGCTTGGACGGAACGTACGTTCATACCCCGCGTTCGGGACGGGACGGAAAACGGGTTTCCCTTCGGGGCGGGGCTACAGTCGCGAGGCGACGTGGAGTGCGGCGACGAAAAGCGTGATCCCGACCATCGACACGCCGAGAACCGCGCTCACGAAGGGCGAGACGGCACCGACGACGCCGGCGGTCAGGAAGATCGACCCGATGACGATCGAACCGACGAGCAACAGCGCGTGGACCAGGAGGGCAGTGTCGGATCGTCGGAGACTTCCCAGAAGCGAGCGGACGCCGTCCGACTGATCCGCCCCGAGACGCTGACCCGGCGTGTAGTAGCTCGCTGCGGTTCCGTAGGCCGTCGTCCCCCCTCTGGTCTGTTGGTTCGGTGTCTCGGTCCGTGCAGTCGGTCCACTCCGATCGGGTGAGCCGTCAGCGTACTCGCCGGCGGCCTCGCTTGCAGTACGGGCGGTCTCGATCTCCCAGCCCGCGGTGGTGGGCTGCCGGCGCAGATAGGAGTCGTGACCCAGCCGGTCGTATAGCGCCCGCTCGTCCTCGTCGGTGAGGACCTCCTTCGCCGTCGTGAGCCGCTTGAACTGCCTGGGTGCGTCGGCGGCCTCGCTGACGTCCGGATGGTGTTGTTTGACCAGGTCTCGATACGCCTCACGAATCTGGGCGGCGTCAGCGTCCGGACTCACACCCAAGATGCTGTAGAACGTCTTCGCCTCGGGGGACCCCATTGGTACATTAATCTTGTGGCCGAATATATAATTGTACGGGCTGTTTCACGGTGAAGAAACCGCTGTCGAGTTTGGTTTCGTTTTCCGGTGTCGTCTGAGGTCGTAGCTCCGCGCCCGTCCAGCGAGGGGTCCGTTCCAGGACCGAGTCGCCGGACTGAAACGGTCGCTCGGCCAAGCGGTAGTATGAACGATGTCCCTGACGGGTGGGCCGAGCAAGTACGTGAGAACCGCGCCGAGAAGGATCGGTTCTTCGCCGACCACCGCCAGTCGCCGATCCCGCCGGCCGAACGCGACGAGTTCGACGGTCTAGCCTATTTTGCCCCGGACCCGACGTATCGCGTCACGGCGACGATCACTGTCCACGACGATCCGGAGACACTCGATCTGGAGACGACGAACGGGCCACCGAGCCGCTACGAGCGCGTCGCGACGCTCTCGTTCACCCTCGACGGAACCGACTGCGAACTGGCGGGCTACCGACAGCCCGACGAGGATACGGCGACGCTGTTTGTGCCCTTCAGAGACAAGACGACCGGGCAACAGACCTACGGCAACGGCCGCTACATCGAACTCGAACTCGGCGGTTCGCTGACAGACGGTCAGGAGATCCCGCTGGATTTCAACCTGGCGTACGCGCCCTTCTGTGCCTACAGCGAGACCTTCTCCTGTCCGCTCCCGCCCGAGGAGAACTGGCTGGAGATCGCCGTCGAAGCCGGCGAACGGTCGCGGTAGGTTCCCGTAGACGAACTGTTATCAGGCCCACGCCACTACCCGTGAGTATCATGGCACGTGCAGCCGACGAACGCCAACAGTCCCTCCTGCAGACCGTCGTCGCCGTCGTCTCGGCACTGGGAATCGGCGCCGGTGGTCTCCTCTTCGGAACGGCACTGACAGTCCTCGCGTTCCTCGTCCTCCAGTTCGGTGCGGGAATCGACCTGACGACAGCCCACCTCCTCGTCCTCGGGCTGATCTTCGTCCAAGGCGTCGGCTGTGCCGGCGTCGCACTGGCGTACGTCCGGTTCAGACCCCGGATCGCTCCGGCCATCCGCGACCTCCTGGGTATCGACGGGCCGCTCGTCCAGTTCGACATCCACGCGTCGGTCCCGTCGTTCAAGGACGTCGCCGTCGTCGTCGTGGGCTATTTCCTCGCGCTCGCCGCCGCGATCGGTGGCTCGCTACTGGCCTCCCAACTGGCGGTCGACACCGGAACCAACTCCGCGGCGGAGGTCGGTATGGAGAACCCGGAGATCATCCTCCTGTTGATCCCCGCCTCGCTGTTGCTCGTCGGCCCCGGCGAGGAACTGCTCTTCCGTGGCGTCGTCCAGGGCCGAATCCGGACGGTGTTCAACCCCGTCGTCGGGATTCTCGTCCCCAGCGTCGCGTTCGCCGGCCTCCACTGGTTCGCGCTCTCGGGTGGCTCGACGGCGGGCAACCTCTTCGTCGTGAGCCTGCTGGTCCTGCCGGCGCTGGTCTTCGGTGTCAGCTACGAATACACCGACAACATCGTGGTCCCCTCGCTGATCCACGGCTTCTACAACGCGACGCTGTTCACCGGTCTCTACTTCTCCGTGGTCTACGCCGACCAGACTGTCCAGAGCGCGTTGCTCGCGCTGTGAGCTACGGAACGACCAGTACGCGGAGGTCGTTGACGTTCGTCCCGGTCGGTCCCGTCACGACGAGCCCATCGTGGTCGGCCAACAGCGGATAGGCGTCGTTTCGGTCCAGCGCCCCACGGACCGCTTCCCGATCCGGACGGTTCCCCGGCCCGAGGATCGCCCCGGCTGCGTCGGTCGCTCCGTCGATACCGTCGGTGTCGACCGCCGCGAGGACGCTGTCTTCGGGCAGGTCCGCGAGGCCACCGAGGACGAACTCCTGGTTCGGCCCACCGTGGCCGTCGCCCGAAACCGTAACTGTCGTCTCGCCACCCGAGAGGAGGACGGCAGGCGGTTCGATCGGCGTGCCGGTCGCACGGATCTCGGCGGCGATAGCCGCGTGTATCCCCGCTGCAGTCCGTGCCTCGCCGCGAACGCGCGACGAGAGGATCACCGGCTCGTAGCCGGCCGCCGCCGCTCGGTCCCTCGCCGCACGCAGCGCCGTCATGTTGGTAGCGACGACGTGCGTCGAGACCCGGTCGAAGGCCGGATCGCCCGCCCGCGGGGTCTCGGCCACCTCGCCACGAGCGCCGCGGTCCAGCCGACGACGGACGCTGTCGGGGACGGCCGCGTCGATCCCGTCGAGGACCTCCAGCGCGTCCTGAAACGTCGAACCGTCCGGTGTGAGCGGGCCACTGGCGATCACCGACAGATCGTCGCCGACGACGTCGCTGAAGACGACTCCACAGACACGGGCCGGCGTCAGTCGCCGTGCCAGGTGCCCGCCTTTGACTGCCGAGAGGTGCTTGCGGACGGCGTTGATCGACTCGATGGGAACGCCGCTGTCGAGCAGGGCCGTCGTCGTCGATCGCAAGTCGGCCAGCGGGATTCCGTCGGGGGCGACCATGCAGGCGCTCCCGCCGCCGGTTACCACTGCAAGAACGAGGGTCCGTTCGTCGGCGTCGTCGGCCGCTGCGAGCAACTCCCGTGTCGACTCGACGCCGCGCTCGCTGGGGAGCGGGTGATCCGCTGGCAGGACACGAACTCGGTCGGTGTCGACTGAAGCGTCGGTCACGACGACACCGCCGTCTAGCGCCGATCCGAGTTCGCGTTCGAGTGCTGCCGCGATGTGCCCGGCGCCGTTTCCCCCACCCAGGACGACCACTTCGTCGTACTCGCGACGGTCGAACTGTTCGCCGGCGACCGTGATCGTCGTCCCGTCGACGGAGACCGCGGACGGTATCACGGTCCCGGGTCGAGCGCTCTCGATCCCACGTTCGAGACAGTCGAGTGCGACAGTTGTCGCCGGCTCCTCCGCTGCCCGCTCCCGGTCACGGATCATGTGGACCGGTATGTGATAGGCGTACAAGAGCGTTCGAGTCGTGCTCGCGGTCTCGAACTCAGGAGTTCAACTCGGAGATGGCCGTCATGACGTCGGTTACGTCGACGGGTTTCCCGCCGATCGACGATCCGGAGTTGTACGCGGTAATGACCGCCATCACGTCCTCCCTGTCGACGGTTCCGTCACCGTCGACGTCGAACCGACTGCTGTTCGCTGGCGGTTCGACGGTGATCGCGACCGTATCGGTGCTGGCCGCCGATCCGTCCTGAACCGTGACCTCGAACCTCAACGTCGTCTGAGTGCGAACACTCGGGGCCGTGAACGTAGGCTGTGCAGTCGCCGCTCCCGACAACGAAACCGCCGGCCCGCCGGTCTGGCTCCAGGCATACGCTAAACTGTCCCCGTCCGGATCCGTCGATCCAGTCGCGTCCAGTGTGACCGTCGCGTCACTGGCCACCGAGGAATCCGGGCCGGCGTCGGCAGTCGGTGCCGAGTTCGACGGCGAGACCGTCACGTCCACCGTATCCGTCGCCGAGCCACCGTTTCCGTCGTCGACTCTCAGCTCGAACGTCAGCGTCGTTCGGCTGTCGACAGTGGGTGCGGTAAACTCCGGTGTCGCCGTGTTCGCGTCACGCAGAGAGACCGAGGGGCTATCGATCTGGTCCCAGGAGTACTCCAGCGCATCCCCATCCGGATCTGTCGAACCGGTCGCGTCCAGGGTCACCGTGGCCCCGGCAGTCACCGACGTGTCCGATCCGGCATCTGCCGTCGGGGCCGCGTTCGGGGTCGATAGCGCCGTATCGACCTGGACGAGTCCGTACCCGGCTTTGTTGTCCCGTCCCGGCGACTCGATGTCGGTCGCCGTCTCGCGGAGACGCTGACGGACATCGTCGTTCGAGAGATCCCTGGTACCGTCTTCTACGTCTTCACCGATTATCAGCGCCGCCGCGCCGGCGACGTGGGGCGCTGCCGCGGAGGTCCCGCCAAAGTAGGAGGTCCCACCGCCGATGTCCGTGGTGTACTGTCCGGAACCAGGTGCGGCGAGTTCGACCTCCGAGCCTTCAGCGCTGAACTCCGTCGTCTGGTCGTCGCGGTCGGTCGCTGCGACCGCGATGGCATCGTCGTACTTCGCCGGGTACATAACCTCGTTTGTCGACGGGTCACCGTCGCCGTTGTTGCCGGCAGCCGCAACAACGATCGTATGGTCGCTGGCGTCCGCGATCGCGTTCCGGAGAGTGCTCGTGTCGCTCCTGCCGCCGATACTCATCGAGAGTACGTCGGCGTCGTCGGCAGTCCCCATCGTCCCGTCGGGGCCTTTCAGTGCCGCGTCGATTCCGCTGACCCACCAGCTGTAGTACCCGATGCTACTCGCGTTCATCACCTTGATCGCGTAGAGATCAGCGTTCGGGGCGACGCCGACGACGTCCCGGTTGTTGTCTTCGGCAGCGACGATCCCGGCGGCACGCGTTCCGTGCCCGTTATCGTCGTCTGCGCTCGCGAGCGTCCGTTCGTTCGCCCACCCGGAGAAGTTCGCTCCCCAGACGACTTTCTCGTCAAGGTCGGGGTGTTGGTAGTCGATCCCGCTGTCGAGGACAGCCACGTCAACCTCTGCAACGGCCTCGTCGTCGATCTGCTGTTGGGCGGTGGAGGCACCGATGCGGTCCACTCCCCAGGGTGTCCGCTGACTTTGCGTCGTCCCTGACTGAGCATCGACCGTACTCGCCGGAGTGACGGGGTCGGGTCCCTCGATCTTGGTATCGATGACCGCGGACTCGACATCCGGACGCGCACGGAGTCCCGGTAGTGCCGACCGGGGTGCGTCGACGAACAGTACCGGCATGAAGTCGACCGATCTCCCACCCGTGATATCGATTTCGGGGTGGGTCTCCCGCAGCGACGCGTCGTCCCGGGCATCGTCGCTCACGAACCGGACGACGACACGGACGCGCTCGCCAGCCGCACCGTCAGACGCTGGGGCTGCCGTCTCCAGGGCGTCCGCTACCGAACCGGTCGGTTGGTCGTCGGCACTCTGCTGTCCCGCTCCGCCGAACGCGGTTCCCTGTGCCGGTGCCACAGCCAGGAGTACGACCAGGCAGAGGACCGTCACGGGGGAGCTTCCCCTCGCCATGGAACAGTAAACCACATCGAGTCGTATGAACCTCTCGGCCCCAATTCAAGCATTGAGACCGGGTGCCCGGCCCATCGATGGTAGCGTCGCGACGGTAGGCTGGTGCCGGGATAGTCGTGACAGGCGGCCCCAGCGGAACTCTAGGACCATTAATGGATACTAACGGTTGTACAGTGACTAACCGCCCGGGCCAGAAGGAATTTATATGGGTACCTGTTCGCTTCGACTATGAGCCAGCCAGACGCACCGCGACAGAAATCGACGCTGTTCTGTTCGGACTGCGGATACGAGAGTCCCGCCCCGAGTGGGTGGCTGGAGTACACGCTCTCGGATCAGCGTCACAAGCGGTGTCCTCGCTGTTTCGCTCTCGTCACCCGACGCCCAGCCGAGCCCCCGACCGACGCCTGGGACCACAGCCGCGACCAGGTCCGCTCCGGGTTCGCACTCTGGCGTGCCGGCGTCTCACAGCTCAAACAATCCGTCGAGCAGTTGGCTGTACACGGTTGATGGTTCCGCGGCTCCCGTCGTAGGTTTCCCCCTCGTAATTTCTTCAAACCGCCAACGGACACGACGATAGCGGGCTAGAACTCGTAAGCAGTGACTGGCGGCTGAAGCAGTCTCTGTGGAGTGTGCTCCGACAATTACCACACACCGAACCGACTCACACAACGACCAGGAGGCTCAGCCGTGCTATACGAGTAATACGTGTGTCGCCCGGAACACTAACGTCCGGCATCATCCTGGGCGGCGTGCCAGGTCAGCCGGCAAACCCTCGTGCCGGGCGGGTCGTCCACTGGACGACCAGTTGCGCGAGCGGCGTCAGCCGCGAGCGCGGGAGACGCAGAAAGCGTCTCCGAACTGCAACTGTCGCGCGCCCGGGTTCTCCGGACCTTCATCGTCCCGAAGACGGGCCTCCGCCGGGGATTGAAGGCGCGCACTCGTCCTAACAGATAGGCGTACCTAAGCGTTCGCCCTCAGACCGTGTAGTCGTCCTCGTGCAACTGGGCGTAGCGGCTGCCCCGGTAGCCGAACTTCCCCCACTTGTAGCGGGCGACCAGTTCGACGCCGTGGAGTCCGCCACGCAGTGCCGCGTCGGCCTTGATCCCCCGAACGTCCTGCAGGGCAGTTGCGGTCTCGAACGCGCGGTCCCAGTCGCTCGGCCCCCAGTCACGGACGAGATCCGCGAAGGTGACGTTCCGTCGGATCTCGTCGTCGAGGGCGGCCTGCCACTCGTCGTTGTACCGTTCCAGGCTGTCCTGTGCGGCCAGTCGACCGGCGATCTTCCCCGTTCGGACGGCGACGTGGTCCCCGCCCTCGTGGAAGGCCGAGGTCCCCCCCATCGCACCGCCAGTGACGGCGATTCCGGCCCCGACCGGGGACTCGATCGGTCGCGTCGAGGAGATCGGATAGGTCTCGGTGCCGCCGGACTTCCCGCGGTCCTCGACGAGCGGGAAGTCCGCGAGTTCGTAGTCGGGGAACTGCCGGCGAAGCAGTCGGCGGATGTACTCGTTGCCCCGCGGGATTCCCTCGTCGCTCTCTTCGAGCAGGTCCCACTCGGCGACGTCGTAGTCGTCGATATCGAGCCCGATCGGCATCGTCAGCCCGATCCGAGCGACCGGGGGGTCGTTGGGGAAGATCCACGGATAGGCCGTGTGGCCGGGCATGATCCCCCACCAGAACTCGATGTGATCGGGATCGAACAGTTCCTCGGGCATCCGGCGGTGTTCCTGGTAGGCGATGTGGTTGGCCGTCGTCGACGGCAGGACGTCGCTCATCTGCTGGCCCGCCGGGAGGAACTGATCGAGGACTCCCCCCGTGACCGTCCGCTGTGGTCCGTCCGCGAGGACGACGTAGTCGGCGCTGAGATCGTCGCCGTCGGCCAGCCGGAGGGTGTGTCGGGGGTCGCCGTGGACGTCGGTCTCGACAGAGCGGACGCTGACGCCGACGCGATAGTCGGCACCTGCCGCCGTGGCCCGCTCCCGGAGCCAGTCGTCGAACCGGGCGCGGTGGAAGGTGAGGCCGAATCCGTCGTAACTGGCGTCGATGCCCGTCTCTGTCATGACGAGGTCGTTGTTCGGGCCGTAGAACTTCGCCCCGTCGAGTTCGCTGAGGATGACGTGATCGGGAATCTCGTCGACGGAGAACTCCATGAGGTCGATCCAGTAGTCCAACAGCCCGGCCGCGTCCGTCGAGTCCGGCCCCGTCCGGTCGCGGTCGGCCCTGGGTACCCCCTTCTCCAGGACCACCGCGTCCGCGCCGTGGTCGGCGGCGGCCGCTGCCGCCGAGGAACCGGCAGGTCCACCCCCGACGATAGCGACATCTACGTGTTCCATACCGACTACGGTGCCACCCGGGCGGCTAAAACCTACTGTCTCGCAGCCGACGACTGGGAGGGATCCGACTCCGGTCCCGTCAGGGTGGCCTCGAACGTCGTCTGCCAGCTCTCGACGTTGGTTGCTCGGTCGAGCGCGTCGTCGACGGCCGAGCGTTTCTCCCGGAGCCGGGAGAGCAAGCGCGCGTACTCCCCACAGTCGTCGAGTCGGGCCTGATCGACGGCGGATTCGAGTGTCGCCGCCCGGGAGGCCAGTGCAAACAGTTCCTGGAGTTCCGACTGGAACTGTGTGACGACGCCGACGCGTTCGACGGCACTCAGCACCGCGTCCCGATCGACTGGTTTGGTGAGGTACTCGTCGACCGGAATATCGAGTAGATCCACGTCGGGTTCGACGCCACTGATCATCAGGACTGCGGGCTCAAACGGCCCGGCCGCGACGTTCCGCGCCACCGTCTCGCCGTTCGACCCCGGCATCTCCCGATCGAGCACGAGGACATCGACCGTCTCGTCGAGCCGATCCAGAGCGGTGTCACCGTCGGCAACGGTGACTACGTCGTAGCTCTCCCCCAACCAGAGCCGGTAACACTCACGGAGATCGGGGTCGTCATCGGCGACCATGACACGCCCCACAGTATCGCTCATTCGTATTCATCTCTCGATCCGGGATCTGATATACACCCCCGACTGTTGAGACCGTTTACGACCGTTTAATACCGACAAACCGGACGTTAAAACCATTGAAACCGCCAGTCTGGATAGTCAGTTTCGTTCGTCGACAGGGTTTTGCCGGAGCCGTTTGCAGCCAACGCATGCGCTCCCAGGGTGAGATTCGATGACGGAGATTCTGGTATTACGCCACAAGATCCACGGGATGGTCGCCGACCGATACGCCGACGCGCTCAGGGAACGGCTCCCCGACACACCAGTTCGGTTGGCCCGGACTCCCGACCAGGAACGGGACCTCGTGACCGACGCGACCGTCGTCACCGGGAGTTCGTTCGCGCCGGCGCTGTTCGATCACGCCGAGGACCTCGAACTGTTCGCCAGCACCTACGCCGGCTACGACCATCTCCCGCTGTCGGAGTTCCGCGACAACGGCATCGCGCTGACGACCGCCTCCGGCGTCCACGGCCCGAACATCGCCGAGTACGTCCTGGGTGCCTGGCTCTCGATGGCGCGCGGGTTCCTCACCGCCCGACGACAGCAGCGTGACCGTGTCTGGCAGTCGTTCCAGGCCGACGATTTCGCGGGCAGTCGGGTCTGTGTCGTCGGGATGGGTGCGATCGGAACGGCGGTGCTGGACCGACTGGACGGGTTCGATATCGAGACCGTCGGGGTGCGACACAGTCCGGAGAAGGGCGGCCCGGCCGACGAGGTGTACGGCTACGACGACCTCCACACCGCGCTGGCGGACGCCCGCTACGTCGCACTGGCCTGCCCACTGACAGAAGAGACAAACGGACTGCTCGACGCCGACGTGTTCAGGACGCTGCACGCCGAGACCGTGCTGGTCAACGTCGCCCGCGGTCCGGTCGTCGAGACCGACGCGCTGGTCTCGGCGCTCCGTCGGAACCACATCGGCGGTGCCGTCCTGGACGTGACCGACCCGGAACCGCTCCCCGAGGACCATCCGCTGTGGAACTTCGAGAACGTCCTGATAACACCACACAACGCCGGACACACGCCATCGTACTACGATCGACTAGCCGATATCGTCGCCGAAAACGTCGAACGAGCCCGTGAAACCGGGTCCTGGGACGGGCTCCGAAACCAGATCGATCTGCACTGACTCACTCGACGAGGATGTGCGCCGGCAGGTCGTCCCGGATAATCGTCTCGCAGTACTCACACCGGACACCGTCGTCGGTGACGGCAAAGCGTGAGTCGACAGGTTCGTCCTTCGTCGAGATGCAATTGTGGTTCGGACATTCGAGGACGCCCTCGACGACTTCCGGGCGTTCGACGCGGTGTTTCTCGACGACGTCGTACTCCCGGACGATGTTGATCGAGGCTGCCGGGGCGATCAACGAGAGGACGTCGACCTCGGCCTGGGAGAGTTCGCGCCCTTCGACTTTCACGATGTCTTTCTTGCCCAGGCGGTCCGAGGGGACGTTCATCGCCACGGAGAGTGCGTCGCCGCTCCCGTCGATCCCCAGGATCGCAAGCACGTTCAGCGCCTGGCCGCCAGTGATGTGATCGATGACGGTGCCGTTCTTGATCTTCGAGACGCGGAGTTGCTGGTCGTCGGTCATCGTGGTTCACCTCCGAGTATCAGATCGAGCAGTGCCATCCGGACCGGAACGCCGTTGTGGGCCTGCTCGAAGTACTTCGCGTGGTCCGTCTGATCGATCTCGTGGGCGATCTCGTCGACGCGGGGGAGGGGATGCATCACCGTGAGATCGTCCTTCGCAACGTCGAGTGTCTCCCCGTCGATCTGGTACTGGCCGGCTACCTCGCGGTACTCGCTCTCGTCGGGGAACCGCTCGCGCTGGATTCGGGTCACGTACAGCACGTCGAGTGCTGGGAGGATCTCGTCGAGGTCGGTATGTTCCCGGACGCCTGCTCCCTGTTCGTGGAGGTCGTACCGGACCGACCGGGGCAGTTGCAGTGACTCGGGGCTGATGAAATGTTGGTGGGCGTCGACCGTCGTCAGCGCGTGAGCCAGTGAGTGGACTGTCCGTCCGTACTTCAGATCACCCATAATCCCGATCGTGAGGTCGTCGAACCCGGCGTTCTCTCGGATCGTATAGAGGTCGAGCAGCGTCTGTGTCGGGTGCTGGCCGGCCCCGTCGCCCGCGTTGACAAGCGGCACGTCGACGAACTCGCTGGCCATCTTCGCCGATCCCTCCATCGGGTGGCGGAGGACGAGCGCGTCCGCGTAGCCCTCGACGACCCGGACCGTATCGGCCAGCGACTCCCCTTTCTTGACACTGGATGATTCGACCGACCCCATGTCGACGATGTCGCCACCCAGACGCTTCATCGCCGTCGCGAAGCTCATCTTCGTGCGCGTGCTGGGCTCGAAGAAGAGCAGTCCCAACAGCGTGTCGCTGTGCCGGTCGGCGAAGGCAGCCGGGTCCTCCGCGATCGTAGCGGCGTGATCGAGCACCTCCTCGATATCGGCCCGTGAGAGTTGTTTGGCGCTGATGATGTGGTCGTGCCGCATCGTACTCGGAAGGGCGCCCCCGACGCTCTTGAATCTCCCGACACGGCGAAGGTTGAAATCGGGTGCCGAAGGGAACGCCGGTATGCTCGCTATCGCAGGCGGGAAAGGTGGCTGTGGGAAGACGACGAGTGCGCTCGGGATCGCCAGCGCGCTGGGCGCTCGCGGCCACCGGCCGCTCGTCGTCGACGCGGACAGACAGATGCCCGATATCCACCACCGCGTCGGGATCGATCGGACCCCGGGAATCGAACGACTCCGTCGGACCGGACTCTCACCGCTCACCCGCCGATCGGATCGGTTCCCACGTCTCGACGTGCTCCCGTGTGGTACCGCCGATCGGTCGACGCTCGCGAGCGCCCTCGAACAACTTCGGGGACGTGACCGACCGGTTCTGGTCGATTGTCCCGCCGGCGCCGGTCCCGACGCTGCCGTCCCGCTTCGCCGCGCCGACCGGAGTGTCGTCGTGGCGACACCGACCGAACAGAGCCTCCGAGACGCCGCTAAGACCGCGGCGATGGCCCGTGAACTCGATTCCCCTCCCTCGCTGGCCGTCCTCACCCGCAGCGACGGATCGACCCAACCGGGCGATCTCCTGGGGTGTCGGGACGTGGTACACGTCCCCGAGGTATCAGAACCTCCACTCGAAGCGAGGGGTGTCGCCGTTCGGTACGCAGCAGTCGCAAAACGCCTGGATAAGCGGAATATTTAATCCCGTGTGTTCTGTACTCCTCACTGGTATGGTGAACCGGTTACGGACGGGCATCGACGTCCTCGACAGGAAACTCGACGGCGGGATCCCCGCCGGGAGTATCGTCACCCTGTCCGCACACCCGGCGAGCCAGGCGGAGCTGTTCCTCTACGAACTCACCGCCACGCGCGGGACCCTGTGGCTCTCGCTGGACCGGACCGCCGAGTCCGTCGTCGCCAGCATCGAACAGACGCCCGCCAACACCGGCGACCCAACGGTCCGGCACATCTCCGGCGAGGCCCCGCTGGACAACGCGGGCAAACTCGTCTCGGCGCTGCCCGAGACCTCGAACCTGATCGTCGATCCGCTGGACGTCCTCGAATCCCAGGAGCCACACTCCCGCTTTCGCGCGTTCATGAACGACCTCCAGAACCACATCGTCAACACGAACAGTCTGGGCATCCTCCACTGTCTCAACGGCCGGGACGTCCCGCCGCTGCGTGACACCACCGAGCACTTCGCCGACGTCGTCTTCCAACTCAACACCCAGATCGAGGGCGACGAGATCGCCAACCGGCTGGCGATCCCGAAGTTCCGTGGCGGCCGTGCGCCCAACGACGTGATCAAACTCGACCTCGTCGAGGAGGTCAGCATCGACACCTCCCGGGATATCGCCTGACTAAACTTTTTCCGCTCGGGTTCGCTGGCGCGAACCACTCGCGCAAAAACTTTAGAAGCCAAAAACGCCGGACGCTCGGCAGAGCCTCGCGTCCGGTGAACCGGCGGCTCCGCCGCCGGATGCTCTCCGCCATCCCTGCCCTTCCCCGGGTCGGCCGACGGAGCGGCCTCCCGGCCACGCAGTCTGTGGTGAGTGCGATACGCGTCGCTGATCGGTGAAAAACGCGAGAAGCGTGGTCGGCGTTACTCCTCCGCGCCGTCGATCTCGTCGACGATCTCCTCGGCGTCGACGTCGGCGTCTTCCAGCGCTTCTTCGAGGTCGGCACCGCCGGGGCCGCCGCCCATGCCGCCCATCATGCCGGGCATGCCCATGCCGCCGCCACCGATCTCCTCCTGGACAATGATGCGGTCGACGCCGAGTAGCTGGGTGAGCTGCTGGGCGATCTGCTGTTTGCCCATCATCCACTGCTGGTTCATCGTCAGCTGGGGCGTCGCCTCGATGTAGAGGGTGTCCTTCTCGACCTCGACGGTCTCGTACTCGGGTTCGGACTCCTCGTCGTCCTCGTCGTCGCTCTCGACGAGCTGTTCCTCTTCGACCGTCTCGGTCTCGAACCAGAGGTCGAGCTCCATGTCCAGCATCATCTGGATGATGCCCTGGGCCTTCTCCTCGCGGTCGGTGACCTCGGCGACGATCTCGTACTCGTACTCGACGTCCTCGCCGGCCAGCGGGTGGTTGAAGTCGACGCGGGCGCGTCCGCCGATGATCGTCTCGACGTGGCCCTGCTCGTTCTCGATCTGGACGTGCGCGCCGGGGTAGCGGTCGTCCTCCGGGATCTTGTCCTTCGAGATCGTCCGGACCTGCTCTTCGTCGTACTCGCCGAAGGCGTCGGCGGCCGCGATCCTGACGGTGCCCTCGTCACCGACTTCCTTGCCGGTGATGTCTTCCTCGACGTCCGGGAAGATGTGGCCCTCACCCAGAACGATCGTGCGGGGGCCGAACTCCTGCTGTTCGGTGTCGACACCCTCGTCTTCGGCGACTTCCTCGTCGGTCGTGTCGACGAGCGAGCCGTCCTCGACGGTGCGTGCGGTGTAGGCGAGTTTGATGACGTCGCCATCCTGCAGGCCTGCCTCGGTTGCTTCGTCTGCTCCTTCCTCAACGTCGTCGGCGTCGGCCTCGGACTCGTTGCTCATACCGTGTTCGACTGTCGTGGCACTCTTAAGAACAACGTTTCCCGTCGGTCAGCCGGGGTAGTCGCTCTCCGCGAGGATGCGTTCGAGCTTCGATTGCTCGATATTTCGGCCGGAAACGGGGATCACGACCGTCTGACCGGCGAGTTCCTCGCGCATCTGGAACGCGGCCGCGACGGCAGTGGCACAGGCACCCTCCAGCACGATGCGGTCCTCACAGAAGACGCGGGCGACGCCGTCCCTGATAGCGTCCTCGGAGACGAGCCGGAAGTCCGCGAGGTCCTCGCGCAGGACCTCCATCGTGAGCGCGAACGGGACCCGCGTCGCGACACCCTCGGCCATCGTCTCCATGCGCTCGTGGGCGGCGAGCGTGTCCTCCTGCCAGGCCCGATACATCGCGGGAGCCGCCTCCGACTGTGCGCCGATGATCTTCGCATCCGTCTCGGCTCCCACCGTGAGACAGTAGCCGGCGGCGGAGGAGCCGCCGCCGATGGGGCTGAACAGGTAGTCGATCTCGCCGAGTTCGTCGAGGATCTCCAGGCCGGCGGTCCCGACGCCGGCGAGCAGCTTCGGCTCGTTGCCCGAGTGGACGTAGCGGGCCTGGCGCTCGACGGCCAACTCCTCGATGTACTCCCGGGCGTCGTCGTAATCGTCACCGTGGCGGATCACCTCGGCGCCGAGTCGGCGCATCTCCCGGACCTTGTCGTCGTTTGCCGCTTCGGGGACGCCGATCGTGACCGGAACGTCGAACTCGCGGCCGGCCCAGGCGACGGACTGGCCGTGGTTTCCGGAGCTTGCGGCGACGAGGCCCCGGTCGCGGAACTCCTCGGGCAGCGTGGCGACGAGGTTGACACCCCCCCGTACTTTGAACGCCCCAGTCGGGAGCGTGTCCTCGCGCTTGAGATAGACATCCGCCTCCAGCGCCGCCGAGAGGGGTTCGCTACGGACCAGCGGTGTCGTCGGGAGGTACTCGCTGACGACTTCTCCGGCGGCTTCGACGTCAGCGGGCGTCGGCGGTGTGAGGTCATGATACGGGAAGACGGTCGTCTCGTCGGGCGACTCTACGGGTTCGTACTGACCGTCCATACACCCTCACGTGGTCCGGGGGACAGTAAACCCCGCGGTCGAAACAAGCGCTTTTTCACCGTGTCCGTCGTCCCGGGTCACATGTACGAAGTGGAGGTGAAGGTTCCGGCCCACCTCGCGACGGTTGCGGACCGCCTCGCCGACCTCGGAGCGGAACGGACCAGAACGGTCGTCCAGGAAGACACCTACTACGACGCACCCCATCGGGACTTCGCCGAGACCGACGAGGCGTTACGCGTCCGTCGGGAGACCCGCGAGGGGACGACGACGGCCCGGATGACCTACAAGGGACCGCTCGTCGACGACGAATCCAAGACGCGAACGGAGGTCGAGACGGGCGTCGACGACGGGGATGACGCGGATGTGCTCTTTCGGAATCTCGGATTCGACCCCGTCGCCACCGTCGAGAAGGACCGCCGGTTCTACAGCTACGACGGCTACACGGTCACGCTCGACGCCGTCGAGGGCGTCGGCGAGTACGTCGAAGTCGAGACGGAAGTCGAGTCCGAAGACGCCGTCGAGGCGGCACGCGAGGGGGCATATGGCGTACTCAGGGACCTCGGACTCGACCCGGCGGACCAACGCCGGACGTCGTATCTCGGGATGTTGCTCGACGATTCTTGAGAGTTATTTTTCGACGCCGAACACTTCTCGTAAGTTATAGAACCCACCCCTGCCAACTACGCGGCAATGACCGACCGGAACATCCACGTCAAGCCCGAGAGCGGGGTCGCAGTCGAAGACCAGGAAGTCGAGATCGTCGAGCGAAAGGGGATCGGTCATCCGGACTCCATCTGTGACGGCGTCGCCGAGAGCGTCTCCCGCCGGCTGGCGACCGCGTACATCGACCGCGTCGGGAAGGTCCTCCACTACAACACCGACGAGACGCAACTCGTCGCCGGGACGGCTGCGCCGGCCTACGGCGGCGGCGAAGTCCTCGAACCGATCTATCTGCTGATCGTCGGCCGGGCGACCAAGACCTACGAAGGGACCCGAATCCCGGCCGAGCGGCTCGCACTGGAGGCCGCCCGCGAGTACCTCGACGAGCAGTTCCCCAACCTCGACGTCGGCTCGGACGTCATCGTCGACGTACAACTGGGCGAAGGCTCGGGCGACCTCCAGACGGTCTTCGGCGAGGAAGCCGCCATCCCGATGGCAAACGACACGAGCTACGGTGTCGGCCACGCGCCCCTCTCGGAGACCGAACGGATCGTCTACAACACCGAGCGCCGACTGACCGGGGAGTACGCTGCCGACAACCCCGTGGTCGGTGAGGACGTGAAAGTGATGGGCAAACGCGAGGGCGACCACATCGATGTGACCGTCGCCGTGGCGATGGTCGACGAGTACGTCGCCGGCCTGGAGGAGTACAAGGACGCCGTCGCCGACGTCCGCGAATACGTCTCCGGGTTGGCCGAGGGGTACACAGACCGGGACATCTCCGTCCACGTCAACACCGCGGACGACTACGAGAACGAGTCGATCTACCTGACGACGACCGGGACCAGCGCCGAGCAGGGCGACGACGGCTCGGTCGGCCGGGGGAACCGCGCCAACGGCCTCATCACGCCCAACCGCCCGATGAGCATGGAAGCCACCTCCGGAAAGAACCCGGTCAACCACATCGGGAAGATCTACAACCTCCTCTCGACGTCGATCGCCGAGTCCGTCGTCGAGGAGGTCGACGGGATCCGTCAGCTCCAGCTCCGGTTGCTCTCACAGATCGGCTCACCCATCGACGACCCACACGTCGCCGACGCGATGCTGGTCACCGAAGACGGCGTCTCGGTCGGCGACATCGAGGCGGAGGTCCGTGCGGCCGTCGACGACGAACTCGCGGACGTGACTGAGATCACTCGGCAGGTCATCGAGGGCGACGTGACGACGTTCTGACTCCCGGCGACGGCCCCCGCAAGAGCGCCGAACGGACGCACCGAAAGCTAAATCCACACACGGCGTCTGTCCCCGACAATGACACAGGTCTGTCTCGTCGGCGACGACGAGGTGAACCTCGGGTACGAACTTCTCTCCCGCGAGACGGCCAGAGACGCGTTGATGACGTACGACCTGCGTGAACCGTTCGAAAACACCGTCGCGGTCGAGACGGTGAGCCTGGGTGCGGCAGTCGCACTGCTGAACGACCTCAACTGGTATCTGGTCCGTTTTGTCGACGCCGCGCTCGTCAAAGAGCCCTCGGTCAGTGAGACCGAGTGGCTCTCGCGGGACCTTGCTGCGGCAGTCAGGGACGACCGCGTCACACCCGACCAGACCGACCGGTTCCTGATGGTCTACGGCGTCGAGCAGCAGGCTGTCGAGACGGAGCAGGCCGGACCCGAGTCGACGGGGCCGCCCCGGCTCGTCGAACCGATGCTGGTCACGCGGACGGGCGAGGTCATCCCCGAATACGACCTCCGTGAGGTCGACGAGACGCTGGTCGTGCGGGTGACGGAAGACGAGTTCGGAGCGTAGGACGCGTGACGAGTGGTCGGTGTGTCAGAGGCAAGTCCGGGAACGGACGTGACCACTCGTCCGGTCCGGAAGCGTGCCGGACCCATCAGAGATAGAGTACGTCGGGGGTACTTATACCGATTGTCCGGGAACATTCCCACAGTGCGAAAAACCGCTGGACAGTTGCCCAGTGGATCGGATTCGTTGCTCAGTTTCTGTGGGAGCCGGTGCATTCATATCCAGTCAGTTAGATGTCACTGCCGATGGGAGGCCCACCGGAATTCGTCGATACGATCGCTCGGCGACGGGAGTTACTCACGCTGCTCGTGGAACCCAGAACCAAACCGGAACTCGTCGAAGCCACCGACGTCGCCCGCTCGACGGTCGACAGAGCGATCGAATCGCTCCGGGCGGACGAACTGGTCAGCCGCGAGGGAAGCACGTACACGGCGACCTACGCAGGCCGACACGCCGGTGACGCCTACGACCGGTTCGTCTCCCGGACCCGGGCACTCCGGGCCGCCCAGCCCGTCCTCGATCCGTTACCGCCCGATATCTCGATCCCGGCGGCCGCTCTCGATAGCGCGACGGTCATCGAGACGACCCCGGAAGCACCCCTGGCACCCGTCCAGCACAACGCCGAACGGATCGCCGAGGCCAGCGAGTTTCGGGGCACCGGACCGACAGTTATCCCGCAGTACACCGAGCAGATAACCGCCCTCGTCGAGGACGGAGCGACCGTCGAACTAGTGTTGACCGACGGGGCCGTCGACGCGCTCCGCGAGAACTACACCGAGGACTACGAACAGTTACGCGCCGCCGCCGATCTCTCGCTGTCAGTGACAGCGGAGCCGATGCCCTATGCGGTCTGGACTGCACAGACGCCGGATGGCCCGGTTAGCGGGCTCGTCGTCTACACCGACTCGGGAATCAGTGGGGTCGTCACGAACGACGCGGACGCGATGAACGACTGGGCGCGAGCCGAGTACGAATCCTATCTGGCGAGCGCGCGACCACTCGATTAGTCGAACATCCCGGTCGACATGTACCGCTCGCCGCTGTCCCAGTAGACGGTGACGACGAGCGGGTCCTCGACGCCGTCGTCGAGGAGTCGCTGTGCCCACTCGCGTGCGGCGAGGTTCGAAGCGCCGGAGGACTGGCCGACGAGGATGCCTTCCTCCCGGGCGAGGCGGCGGCACTCCGCTTCGGCGTCGTCGAGTTCGACGGTGAGGACGTCGTCGATGAGATCGACGTCGGTGTTCGGGCTGACGAACCCCGGTCCCATCCCCTGGAAGCTGTCCTGGCCGGTCCCCGGTTCCATTCCGGAGAGGACGGCGTTGTCCGCGGGTTCGACGGCGACGATATCCATCTCGGGGAACGCCTCGCGGAGCCGCTTCCCGGTGCCACTGATCGTCCCGCCGGTCCCGACGCCGGCGACCAGCGCGTCGACGGTCCGGTCGCCGACCTGCTCGATGACCTCCGCGCCGGTCGTCTCGTAGTGTGCCCGCGGATTTGCCGGGTTGTCGAACTGGCGCAACTGGATGTACCCAGCCTGATCCGTGAGTTCGTCGGCCCGATCTTTCGCCGTCGAGATGTCACCCTCGACGAGTTCGATCTCCGCGCCGTAGGCTCGCATGATCTCACGGCGCTCGGGGGACTTCGAGGACGGCATCACGAGCACCACGTCGTAGCCCTTGACCGCGCCGACCATCGCCAACCCGATTCCGGTGTTGCCGCTCGTCGGTTCGACCAGCGTGTCACCCGACGCGAGGTCCCCCTCTCGCTCGGCCCGTTCGATCATGAACGCCGCCGGCCGATCTTTCGCGGAGCCCCCTGGGTTGAACGACTCGACCTTGGCGGCGACTGTCGCCCCCGCCGGCGCATCGACCGACACCAGCGGAGAGCCCACGGTATCGAGAATATCGTCGTGCATGCCTCCGGATACGCCAGGGAGACCTAAACCCCTACTGGAGCCCCCCATACCGTGTGGGTGATCGCGGGTCCCGGCAGGCTTTTCCGGCGGCTGGCCGATCGTCCAGTATGGACGGCCGCGTCGGGGACACCTACGTCGCCGCACTCCAGCACGGCCTCGCGGACCGATCGGGCGACGAGACGCTGGTCGGTGTCGTCCGGGAACCGACGAGCTGGTTCCACGCTGCGGTCGACGAGAACATCCCGGAACTCGGTCCGCCTCCCGACCTACTCGCCGAGGCGAAACAGGTGACCGAGGAGTTCAAACGCCGAGGGATGTGCGACGAGGGCGCTCACAACGCCGCCTGGGAGGAGATCGACTTCGCTGATCGGTACCGAACGGCTCTGGCGAGCGAGGCCGCGGCACGGGCAGCACTGGCCGATCTCCGTGGCCGCGTCGACGACGGCGAATCGGTCCTGCTCGTCTGCTTCGAGGGCGAATCCAAGCGGTGTCACCGCACGCTCCTCCGAGAGCGGTTGACGGCCCCAGAGCCCGTCGGGTGAGCCGGGAACTTCAAGCCGGTGGCTCCGCTATCTGCTGGCATGAGCGACTCGGAGCGACTGGAGACCATGGAACCGAACCCGGTGTGGGTCGAGGACGCCTACACCGATTCGGTCGACGTACTGAAACGCTACAGCGACGACCTGATCTTCAAGATCTGGGGCGGAGACTGGTGTAAGGACTGTCGCGCCCAGCTCCCCGATTTCGGGGCCGCGCTGGACGCAGCCGGAATCCCGGACACGCAGATCTATCACTACCCCGTCGAGAAGGAGGACGACGGCTCCAAGACCGGCGAAGCCGTCGAGGCGTACGGGATCGAGTACATCCCGACTGTCGTCGTCGAACACGACGGCGAGGAGATCGCCCGCTTCGTCGAGGAGGAGCCGGTTCCGATCCTCGTGTACCTCGCAGACGAGATCGGGGCCGCGCTGGAGTAGTTACTCCTGACCCCACTCCAAGGCCGTCGTCAGGTCCGTCTGTGGCGGTGAGCAGGCGAAGTTCCGACAGGCGTAGACCGTCGGATTGCCCGCTGTCAGGCCGCGGCCGGCCCAGATCGGCGGCATCTCCGTGAGACCGAGATCCGCGAGCCACTCGTCGACGATATCGTCGGCGGCGGGCCGCCACGCCAGAAGCCGTCGCGGGACGTACGTCTCGGCGAGCGTCTCCGTCCATGCCTCCGGTGGGTTCTCGGGGTCACAGACGAGCGTCAGTTCCAGCGACCCCTGCTCGTAGGTATCTGTCGCCAGCGTGAGCGAAGCGTGCTGGAGCGGGTCCGACGAGGTCCGGTTCGCGTGGGTCCGGACGACCCCCTCGGCGACCGTCTCGAAGCGGTCGTCGGCCCGGAAGTGATCGAGCGCGAGCAGGAGGTCGACGGCCACGCCGGTGCTGGACGGCGTCGAGTGGTCGGTGAGTTCCTGGGGCCGGGCGACCAGCGCCTCCCCGCCGGTCGGCGTGAAGTACAGCGTCTCCTCGCCGTCGTCCCAGAACGCCTCGGTGATCGCCTCCGCCAGGTCCATCGCGAACGCCAGGTGGTCGACGTCGCCGGTCGCCTCGAACAGCGCCAGCGCACCACGGCCGAGGAACGCGTAGTCTTCGAGGTAGCCGTCGATCCCGACGTCGCCGTCCTTGTACCGTCGGGCGAGTCGGCCCTCGTCGGCGTCCCAGAGGTGTTCGCGGACGAACGACAGCGCGTCGGCGGCCACGTCGGCGTAGACGTCGTCGAGGACCAGCGCGCCCTCCGCGAGCGCGCGGATCATCAGCCCGTTCCACCCGGCGAGGACCTTCTCGTCCCTGGCCGGGCGCGGGCGGTCCTGGCGGGCATCGAAGGCCTGGTCCAGTGCCGACTCCAAGCGCTCCGTGACCTCGCTCTCGCTCAGTTCGTACTCCTCGGCGAGCACCGAGAGCGGTTTCCGCACGCCCAGTACGGCCGCACCCTCGAAGTTACCACGGCCCGTGACGCCGTAGTACTCACAGAACAGGTCCGCGGTGGTCTCGTCGTCGATGGCGTCGTGGGCCTGGTCGGGCGTCCAGACGTAGAACGCGCCCTCCTCGCTGTCCCCGTCGGGATCACTCGGCGGAGGGCTCACCGCGTCCAGCGTGCTGAAGAAGCCGCCCTCGTCGTGTTGCAGTTCGCGCTGGACAAACGCGAACGTCTCCCGGACGACGCTGGCGTACCGTTCGGAGCCGATCGCCTGATAGCCGGCCAGGAACGCCCGGGGGATCTCCGCGTTGTCGTACAGCATCTTCTCGAAGTGGGGTACCGCCCACTGCTGGTCGGTCGAGTAGCGGTGGAAGCCGCCGCCGACGTGATCGTACAGTCCCCGGTCGGCCATCACGTCCAGCGTCTCCTCGACGACGGCCAGATAGCTGTCGTCCGCGCCGCCGTCGCCCGATCCCGTAGGGGCCGTCCCCGAATCGGCCGGTGACCCCCCGTCGGCGTGAGCACGTAACAGCGCGTGGAGCCGGCCGGTCTGGGGGAACTTCGGGCCGCCCGAGCCCCAGCCGCCGTTCTGTCGGTCGGCACCACGGTGGGCGATGGTCGCCGCGGTCTGGATCAGATCGTCGGCCGGGTCCTCGGGGTCGGCCGGCGTCGCCTCCAGGTCGCTCTCGATAGCGTCGGTCCACTGCTGAGCGCGGTTCTCCATCTCCGCGCGGTCCTCCGGGTCGGCCCACGATTCGGCCAGTCGCTCCAGCAGGTCCCCGAAGCCCGGTTGGCCGCGCTTCTCTTCGGGCGGGAAGTAGGTCCCCACGTAGAACGGTTCCCCCTCCGGTGTGAGCCAGGCCGACAGCGGCCACCCGCCGCCACCGGTCACCTGCTGGCAGATGCTCATGTAGACGGAGTCGATGTCGGGCCGTTCCTCCCGGTCGACCTTGATCGGGACGAAGTGCTCGTTGAGCAGCGCCGCCGTCGCCTCGTCCTGGAAGCTCTCCTCCTCCATGACGTGACACCAGTGGCAGGCAGCGTAGCCGATCGAGAGGAAGATGGGTTTGTCCTGCTCACGGGCGGCCGCCAGGGCCTGCTCGTCCCAGGGCTGCCAGTTGACCGGGTTGTCGGCGTGCTGACGGAGGTACGGGCTCTGTGCCTCGTCGAGGCGGTTCCGTGACGTGGGGTCGTCGCTCATGCCCCGGTATCGGAGTGCCGCGGGGAAAAGGGACGCGACGACACCGGAGTGAGGGGGCTAGTTCGGGTGAGCGACGCGCGGGCGACGGGCAGAGAGAGCAATACTTACGTCGGTCCCCGTCGCGAATTCGGACATGACAGAGACAGTGCTGCTCGTGGGTGGCGGGGGCCGCGAACACGCCGTCGCCCGTGCGCTCGGGGAGTCGGACGCCGACCTCTACGCCTGTGCCGGCAACCGCAACCCCGGCATCGCCGCGCTGGCCGAGGGGTTCGAGACGCTGGACACGACGAACCCGACGGCGGTGACGACCTACGCCCGCGAGGTGGATGCGACGCTGGCCGTCGTCGGTCCCGAAGCACCGCTGGCAGCAGGGGTCGCCGACGCACTGGACGACGCCGGCGTCTACGCGTTCGGCCCCCAGGAGGCCGAAGCCCGCATCGAGACGGACAAGGCGTTCCAGCGCCGGTTCATGCGGGACAACGACATCCCGGGCTGTCCGGACTTCGAGACGTTCGACGACATGGAGGCCGCCTGTGCGTACGTCGACGACTACGACGGCGACCTCGCCGTCAAGCCGGCGGGACTCACCGGCGGAAAAGGCGTCCGCGTGACCGGCGACCAGATCAGCAAAGCCGAAGCCAAGGAGTACATCCGGGAGTCGAACTACGACCGGATCGTCCTCGAAGAGCGACTCGTCGGCGAGGAGTTCACGGTCCAGGCGTTCGTCGCCAACGGCGAGGTCCGCGTCACCCCCGCCGTCCAGGACCACAAGCGTGCCTACGAGGGCGACGAGGGACCGAACACCGGTGGGATGGGCAGTTACTCCGACGCCGGCCTCGAACTGCCGTTCATGGACGAGGACGACTACATGGCCGCCGTCGACGTGATCGAGGCGACCGTCGACGCCCTGGAGGGGTACAAGGGCGTCCTCTACGGGCAGTTCATGCTCACCAGCGAGGGGCCGAAGGTCGTCGAGTTCAACGCTCGCTTCGGCGACCCCGAGGCGATGAACACCCTCCCGGTGCTGAACACGCCGTTCCTCGACGTACTGACGGCCGCACGGGACGAGGAGTCGCTGCCCCAACTCTCCTTCCAGCCCAAGGCGACGGTCTGTAAGTACGCGGTTCCCGAGGGCTACCCGACCAATCCGGAGGCGGGCGCTCGGGTGACCATCGACGAGGAGAACGCCGGCGACGCGCTGTTGTTCTACGCCAGCGTCGACGAGCGGGCGGACGGCATCTACACCACGACCTCGCGTTCCTATGCTGTCGTGGGTGTCGCCGACAGCATCGGCGAAGCGGAGGAGATCGCCGAGCGCGCGCTCGACCGGGCGGGCACTGACGGTCTCCGAGTCCGTCACGACATCGGGACGGCCGATCTCGTCCAGCAGCGTCTCGATCACATGGCGGAGATCCGCGGCGAGCGCTGACCCGTCGCGGGAACTTTCAAGGAGGCCCTCCGAGTAGATCACCCCGTGGCAGGACTCGCCGTGAGCCGTCCCCGCTATCAGGCAACCGGTGGTGGGCCAGAGTGGTACTGACGACCGTCGACGTCCGGTCGTCTCTCAACGTCCTCGGATCGATTCTCCAGTACCTCGCGATTCCACTGACCGTCCCCGTAGTCGTCGCTCTCGTCTACGGCGAGTCACCGACGCCGTATCTCGCGGCCATCGCGGTCTCCGTCGGTGTCGGGACGGCCCTGGCACAACTGCCCCGGCGACGGATCTACGACCGCGAGGCGTTCCTGACGGTGTCACTCGCCTGGCTGTCGATCGCACTCGTCGGCGCGCTCCCGATGGCCATCGAAGGGACCGGCGTCTTCGCGAGTCCGATAAACGCAGCCTTCGAGGGAATGAGCGGGATCACGACGACCGGCGCGACAGTCATACGGGATTTCGAGGCGCACTCCCAAGCACTGCTGATGTGGCGGCAGGTGCTCCAGTGGCTCGGTGGGTTAGGGGTCTTGTTGCTCGCGACAGCGGTGTTGTCCCGTCTCTCGGTTGCCGGCGCACAGTTGATGGAGACAGAGTCGCGGACGGAAACCGTCACGAAGCTCACGCCCGGCATCGGAGACACGGCGAAGATCCTGGGACGGCTCTATCTCGGGCTGACCGCCGGGGCGGCGCTGGTGTTGCTCGGACTCGGCGCGATCGGGGTGGCCCCGAAGATGACGCTCTACAACGCCGTCGCCCACGCGCTCACCGCGATTGCTACAGCCGGGTTCTCACCCGAAGCCGAGAGTCTCGGTGCGTTCTCGCCGGCGGTCCAGTGGGCGACTGTCGTGTTCATGATCGTCGGCGCGACGAACTTCGCGCTCATCTACGCCGTCCTTCGGGGTGATATCGGCCGCCTGCGGAACAGTCCGGAGTTCCGGTTCTACGTCGGTATCCTGCTCACCGTCAGCCTCCTCGTGACCGGGTTGCTGTTCAGCAACCGGACGATCGCTGGCGGACTCGAACCGACCGTCCGACACGCGGTCTTCCAGACAGCCTCGATCGTAACCACGACGGGATACGCCTCGACCGATTTCAACACCTGGTCCGCGGCCGCGAAACACGTCCTGTTCAGCTGTATGTTCATCGGCGGGATGGCGGGCTCGACGACCTGCTCGGTGAAAGCGCTCCGGTGGCTGATCGTCACGAAGTCGTTCTGGCGGGACCTCAACGTCGCCGGCCACCCACAGAGTATCGTCCCCGTCAGACTCGGCGCGGAAGTGGTCGACGAGTCGACGATCCGGGACGTCTACGCCTACACGCTGGTGGCCTTCGTCTTCTTCCTGGTCGGGACGGTCGTGCTAGTCGCGGACGGCGAACGGGCGAACGCCCCGCTGACGGAATTCGAGGCGCTGTCGGCGGCCGCGTCGATGTTCTTCAACATCGGGCCGGCCTTCGGCCGGGCGGGACCGTACGGGACCTACGACGGGTTCGCCCGATCGAGCAAGGTCGTGATGTTCCTGCTGATGTGGATCGGACGCATCGAGATCGTCCCGGTACTGGTGTTGCTGACGCCGACGTTCTGGCGACGGTAGCGAGGCGTTCAAGGGAGCGGCCGCCCTACTGGAAGCCGTGAGTGACGCCCAGCGTTCCGGACCCGACACCCGAGACGGCCAGAGCCGTCACGACCGACTCACCCGGACGCCGACCCCGGGGCCGCGAAATTCGCTGATGCACTGGCCGGAGGCGAAGTCGCCGCTGGGGCTGCTCGTCAACGCCGTCCTGATCTGGATCGTTCGGTACTCGCCGAGCCTCCAGTTCAAGAACTGGCTGCTCCGGCGACTGGGAGCGACGGTCGGGAAGGGGGTCTCGCTGGGCCTGACGGCGACGGTGGACGTGTTCTTCCCGGAGCTGGCGACGATCGAGGACGACGCCATCGTCGGCTACGACGCGACGATCCTCTGTCACGAGTTCCTCCAGGACGAGTACCGGACCGGCGAGGTCGTCGTCGGCGAGCGCGCGATGATCGGCGCCGGTGCCGTCGTCCTCCCCGGCGTCAGGATCGGTGCCGACGCACAGGTCGCCGCCAACTCCCTGGTCACCGAAGACGTGCCGTCCGGGACGACCGTCGCCGGCGTCCCGGCCACGCCAGTCGGCGGCCAACAGTCTCCGGATTAGTTCCGCACGCGGACGATACCCGACTGGAGGACCTGCTGGTTCGGGATGATGTACTCCCGACCGTCGCTCTCGACGTGTGTGACGAACATGTCGACTTCCTGGACGATCCCCTCGTGCTCGTCGATGATGACCTCGTCGCCGATACTGTACGGTTCAGTCAACAGGAGATAGATCCCGGCAGCGCCGGCCGACAACAGATCACGGAACGCCAATCCACAGAGGAAGACCAACCCGAACGCGTAGGCGGCGAGCAGGATGAGCAAGGCGAGGGTGTCGACGCCGAGTTGCCCGAGTGCGATCAACAGCGCGAGGTAGAAGATGCTGTACTTGACGAGTTCCGGCAGCACCGTCGCCTCCGGCATCTTGACGCTCCGGAGGCGTTCAGAGACGACGAGTTTCGCTTTGTCGGCGGCGATGAGCCCGACGATGACGGCGAAGGCAGCGATGAAGAGGTCCGGGAGGAACCCGGTCAATCGCGTCCAGTAGGCCTCGGGGCTGACCAACTGGGCGATGTTGAGTGCGACCGTGATCGCGATGACGTAGATGAAAAGCGCAGCCAGGTTCGAGATGATCCCGACTGTCGATGTCCCCAGACTCCGTGCGGTCCGCTCGAACGGCGTCCCCTCGACGGCCTCCTGGACGCCGAGTTCGTCCATGAACCGCCGTGAAGCACGCCAGACCAGATACCCGACGATGATCCCGAGGAGGAGGATCGCGATAGCGATGATCAACGTCCCCTCCGGGGAGAATATCGTCCGGATGGCGTTTGGCCAGTTGAATCCAGACTGCATCGTCAGTACTCCTCTGGATCGATCTCCAGGACGAGTTCACCGCCTTTGAACGCCCGAACCATCCCATCGCTCTCCGAGAGCACGATCGCCGTCGCGTTCGTGTCCCGGGTGATAGCACCGCCAGCCATGTGCCGGGCACCGAGCCCTTTCGGGATGTCGACTCCTTCGGCGGACGGTTCGAGGTACCGGTACGCCGAGACGATCTTCCCCGAGTCCGAGATGATGAAGGCACCGTCGAGCCGCGAGAACTCCTTGAGCATCACGTTGACGATGGGGTCGCCGACGTGGACGTGGGACTTCTCGAAGGGGTTGTACGACAGCGGCCGGGACTTGTTCATCACCTTCCCGGCGTCCCCGACGACGAACAGGGCACCGACCGGCTTGCCTTTCTGGCCTTTCTTGCCCAGTTCGATTGCGACTTCCAGGACATCCCGGACAACATCCGGTTCGGCCCGGGAGTTGGTGAACAGATCGTAGACGCCCGACGGCGAGAACGTGTCCGTCTGGACGCGGACGACGGAGTTCGTCGTCCCGCCGAAGATATCCGCGATACAGACGATCTCGTCGCCTTCTTCGACGACCCCCAGTTCCAGCGCCCCTTCGATCCCGAACCGGACCCGGCCTTCGAGGTCGATGAACTCGATGGGGAGTCCGACGAACTCCTCGGCTCCGACGGTGTTCTCGCTCGCGACGACGACCACCGAGACCTCCGTCACGTCCGCGAACCGCTCGAAGAACGCGGCCGTCGGCGAGAAGAGGAACACCGCATCGACGTCGGCGACGACATCGCCTAACAACTCCTGCAACTCGTTCATTGTACCTATCACGCATCTAGACACGAAAAAAGGTTGCGGGCGTCTGACGGTCCGAGCCGGTGGTCAACGCCCACGCATGGAGTCGAAGCTCGCTGATAGGAACGCGTCGAACGCCCCGCTCTCGGCGTGGCAGTGGGCGTACGTTCCCACCGTCCGGTACTCGGTCAGTCCATCGTGATCGCCGTCGATTCCCTCGCCCCGGACGACATCGAACGCGAAGGTTGCGTCGTCGGCCACCGACGCCTCCGAGTAGTGGAACTCGTGGCCGCGGCGCCGTTCACCGTTCCCAGCCGTCACCGTCTCCCGCCGGGCGCTGAGTTCGACGTGATCGAGCGCCTGGTACCGTTCGCGCATCCGGACCTGTGCCGGGAGGACCCCGGCCATCCCGTAGCGGTCGCCCTCGACGGTCGTCAGCGACTCCGAGAGTGCCATCAGCCCGCCACACTCCCCGTAAACCGGGAGGCCCTCGGCCGCTCGATCGGCCAGTTCGGCCAGCGTCGACGAGTCGGCGAGTTCGGGGCCGAACCGCTCGGGGTAGCCGCCGGGGAGGTAGACGGCGTCGGCGTCGGGCAGCGGGTCGCCGGCGACTGGGGAGAACTGCTCGACCGTCGCACCCGCTCGGAGCCGTTCGACAGTCGAGGGGTAGACGAAACAGAACGCGTCGTCGCGGGCGACGGCGACGACGGTATCGTCGTCCGTCGGCGTCGTGGTCTCGGCGTCGGCCGGCCGCTGTGCCGGCTCCATCGCCGCTAGCAGCCGATCAGTGCGGATGTGCTCGGCAGCGGCCGTCAGTGCCTTCCGGTCGACCGGGGACTCTGCACCCATCACAAGCCCGAGGTGTCGGTCGGGAATCTCCAGATCCGACTGTGGCGGAATCCGGCCGAAGTAGGTCAACTCCTCGGGAAGGGCGTCCCGGATACCCTCGGCGTGGCGACCGCCGTGGGCCTGCTGGGCGAGGACGCCGGCCACGTCGATGTCGGCGTCGACGCGGTCGGCGTACGCCCGGAACCCGAGTGCCGTCGCGGCGACGCTTTGCATGCCGGCGCTGGCGTCGACCACGAGGACCACGGGGAGGTCCAGACAGTCCGCGACCCGGGCCGTCGAGCAGACGCTCCCGTCGTACAACCCCATCATTCCCTCGACGACACAGACGTCGCCGTCGCCGCGCCAGTAGGTCCGGCGGGTGCCGTCCGGACCCGACAGCCACGGATCGAGGCTCCGCGAAGGCGTGTCGGTCACGGCGCGGTGGTGGCTCGGATCGATGAAGTCCGGACCGGCTTTCGCCGGCTGGACGTCCGTGCCAGCCGCTTCGAGAGCGACGAGCGTCGAAAGCGTCGCAACCGTCTTGCCGACGCCCGACTGCGTGCCGGCGAGGACGACGCCGTTCATCGGTCGAGCAACTCCCCGTAGCTGTCCGCGAACGCAGCACGGACCTCGGCCATCGGGACACCGGCCCGCTCGGCCAGCGCGAGCGCGCCGCCCATCCCGACACCTTCCTTGGCTTCACCGGCGACGAAGCGGTTCATCCCGACGTGGTCCCTCTGATCGAAGCCGGGGTCGGTCACCGTCAGGTCGAGGTCGAGACCCTCGGCACCGGCCCGGAGATCCGCTGTCGGATCGTCGGCGACGTAACTGGTCGTCGCCAGCGATAGCGGCCCCTCGTAGCCGCCGTGACGGACCAGCGCGGCGACGGCGAGTTGCTGACTCCCGCCCGCGAGCGTCACCGCGGTGTCGGTCTCGACGGCGCCAGCGGTGAGGCCCGATAGCGTCGCGAGCACCGGGTCCCCCATCCGACGGAGCGCCCGCTTTGGCTGTCCGGCAGCGTCGCCGGGGTCCAGTGAACTCGCCGCTAACCCCTCCTCGACGAGGTCCCGCTTCTGTTCGATGGGGTTCTCCGGGAGCGACGAGGAGACCATCACGTCTTCGCCCAGTGCCCGCAACACGCCCAGTGCGGTCGTGGTCCCACCCGGAACCGTCTCCGCGAGCCACAACTCGTCGTTGGGGAGCGCGTGGCCGAACTGTCTGGCCGCCTCGAAGGCACCGTAGGCCGTCGGCACCGTGTCCTGCTCGGTGATGTCCCGGCCGGGTTTCGCCCCGACCGACACCGTCGGTGCGGCCGTCGGCTCGCTCAGGCCGGCGTCGACGACGGTGACATCGAAACCGAGACAGTCCCGTACTGCCCGCGTAACCAAAGCCGGCGTCGGACAGCCATCGGGGCTGACCGGGACCGTTCCGGTTCTGACCGGCTGTCCGTACGTGAGGAGTTCCGCGTCGGCCGACGGCGTCGTCGACGCGAGGGACGGATCTGCGCCGGCGGCGCTGAGACCGGCCCGCTCGGCCGTCGCCGTCGTGCCCGCCGCCAGAACGAACCGTGTGTCGTGCATGGGAAAGACCACGCTCGCGGGCGGTGATTAACGCACCGGAACATGGCGTGTGATTTATACCCACAGCAACCGCGAGCCAGGGTATGGAAGAGTTCGACGAACTCGTCTCCTCGCTGACCCCTCGCGAGGACAACGAGGCGATCAAATCGTACCAGAACACCACCGCCGTCGCCTGTCCCTCCTGCGAGGAGCCCTTCGACGACATGGTCGTCTGCAAACAGGAGTTCACCTCGTTGAACCTGGACTTCGAGATGGACCTCTGTACGACGATCCACGACGACGCCGTCGTCCTGTTCACGCACAAGTGACCGGAGTGGCTGGATCGGTTCGCGATCCGACCGGCCGCGAGATGCGGAGAGACGAATCGTCTCGGTGACCCGCCTCGTGATCACGTCCTGTGGCACTCGGTTTAGCCCTCTGCAGAGCTGTCAATGTGGGAAAATATATCCCCGACAGCGACCTTAGCAGTGTATGAACGATGGCCCAGGGACTGGTGTCGGTCGTGCTGTCGAGTTCGTCGCACTCACCGAGCGCCGCCGTCTGCTGGTCGTTATCCGGGTCCCGGTCTTGTTCGTACTGCTGTTCGGATCCGTCGCGAACTACGGATCGTTCGTCGTCCTCCTCGCCGTGGGGTTAGCCGCGGTTCTGTACACCCGATCGACGGCCCGGGAGACGATAGCAGCCAGTGCCTACGGGGTCGGAGTGTTGCCGATCGGGCTATTTCTGCTCGAACTGTACTGGAACGGAGCACAAGGAAGCACGGAGCCGTTGATCGGCACAGCAACACGGTTCCTCTGGCGGGCAGTCGTTGGGACCGTGTTGATCGGACTCGGACTGTGGCTTCGGCGCGCCGATCTCTGAGCGCGCCACCACGAGCGCCTTCCCCCCGACCGGTGGCTCGTCTGTCGTGACGAGCGAGGGACGGACGAGTATCGCAGTCGTTGCCTGACAGCCACACGACCGCTCCGCGCGAGCCGGTTTCAGTCCGTCTCTGGGGTTCCATCCGCCCGTTCGAGGGTGCATATTTAATACCCCGTACCGCCAATGTCGGGTATGGCCGCATACGGCCGGCCGACCCTTCGAGACCTGTTCGATGAATCACCGACGCCCCACATCGCACACCCACCCCGAAGCCACCATCGGGACTTCTATCTCGCTACAGACGGTTCCTTCAGACCCCACAGTGGCGAGACAGCCGACCACGGTGGCGGGCTGGGCGTCGTCATCGAGACGTTCGACGGCCAGCGAGTGACACGGCTGTCGGTACCCGACACGGCCCCGGACAACAACGTCGCGGAGTACCGCGCGCTCCATCTGGGACTGGACGTTCTGGCGGCACGCGCACCCCGCGACGCCCGTGTCGGCCTCCTCATCGACCACGACCAGCTGGCGGGCAACGTCAACGCCGAAGTCCTCGCGACACACGGCTCCGTCTACGACCCGCCACACGCCGTCACTGTCCCCCGCAGGACGGGACTGCACTGGCGTGGCATCCAGGCTCGACTGAACGGCTTCACGGAGGTGAGAGCCGCCCGGATCTCGGGCGACCGGAATCCAGCCCATCCGTTGGCCAACGCACCGGACCAGTACGCACACGTCAACGGCGAACCCGACCGCTGTGTCCTCCCGCGGACGACCACCACCGACGACCGGGTACCCCCGCCGTCCCGATCCGAGCGCGGTGGCGCATCGGACTAACACCACGCCGGTCGCCGTTGCTCCACAGCGTTTCCCTCGATTCTACCCGCGTCCTCGATCACCGTTTACCGACGGCTTCTGTCTCCGATCGTAAGTGACGGGCTGAAAAGTGCCGAACAGTCGGTTCCGTTGCGTTCGTACGGCCCAGTATCAGGGTGAAAGTCACTCATAACTTATCAGCTACCTTTGTGACCACTCATGGTACGTTCGGAAAACTGCATACGAGTAACAATTAAGACGGAGCAGCCACGTATTGATAACGAGGTGGTGAGTGCGTATGAGTACCCGTAGTGGTAAAACTGGTCGACAACGCGAACAGCCAGGCGACCGAGTGGCCAATCCGGGACCGACCAGAGACGATCTGGTCCTCGCACTCATTCCAGTGGTCTTCTTGACGACCGTACTGTTGGCAGAACTGGTCGGTATCCCGCTGCGGACGGCACTGATCGGTGCCTCGCTCGTGGGTACTGTGGCCGTCGCCGATGCGCTCTTTCTGAACCCGCCCACACGCAGGGGCTGATCGGGACGGTGATCACCGCTGTCGCCGTCCGAACGCGACGCCAGGGGTAACTACGCCGCGCTGCGACGCTACTCCTGCTGTGCGTCGACGACCGCGACGCCGGCGAGGTTCACGATGTCTTTGACCTCGTCACCGCGCTGGAGGACGTGAACGGGTTTGTCCATCCCGACCAGCATCGGACCGATAGCTTCCGCGCCGCCCAGTCGCTGGAGGAGTTTGTAGCCGATGTTCCCCGCTTCGAGGTTCGGGAACACGAGGACGTTGGCCGGGCCATCGAGTTCGGCGAACTCGTAGGTGTCTTCGAGGATCTCCTCGACGACTGCGGTGTCGGCCTGCATCTCGCCGTCGACCGGGAAGTCGACCGTCTCGTCACTGCGGAGCCGTTCGACCGCGCGTCGGGGCTTTCGCGTCCCGGGGTTGTCGACGCTGCCGAAGTTGGAGTACGACAACATCGCCGCACGCGGTTCGACGTTGAACCGTCGGGCCAGATCCGCGGTGTGTTTGGTCACTTCCGAGAGGACGGCGGCGTCGGGGTCCTGATTGACCGTCGTATCGGCACAGAACACGACGCGGTTCTTGAACGTCAGCATGTAGACGCCAGCGGCGTAGTCGGCGTCGTCCGCGGTTCCGATGACCTGCAGCGGCGGCCGGAGCGCCGACGGGTAGTGGTGGGTCAGTCCGGTCAGCATCGCGTCCGCGTCGCCCATCTCGACCATTACGCTCCCCAGATAGTTGCTGTCCCGGATCAGGTCTTCCGCCTCCCGCCGGGTGATCCCCTTGCGCTGACGGAGTTCGTAGAGCCGGTCGGCGTAAGCGTCGACGTCGGCGCTCTCGGGGTCGACGACGACGGGGTCGAACTCTAGGCCGAACCGGCGGCGAGTGGCCTCGATCTCGTCGGCGTCGCCCAACAGGATCGGCTCGGCGATCCCCTGCTCGACGAGCTGGTAGGCCGCCCGGATCATCTTCTCGTCGTGGCCCTCGGCCAGCACCACCCGCTTGGGGTCGCTCTTTGCCTTGTTGAGGACGACCCGCATCATCTCTCTGGACTTGCCCAGCCGGGCTTCCAGTCGCTCGACGTAGGCGTCCAGATCGAGTTCCTTGCGCGCGGCACCGCTGTCCATGGCAGCGCGAGCGACGGCCGGGGTGATCTCGAAGAGGACGCGGGGATCGAGCGGTTTGGGGATGATGTAGTCCGGCCCGAACTGGAGCGGTTGGTCGCCGTAGGCCTTGACGACGGCGTCGGGGACGTCCTGACGGGCCAGATCGGCCAGTGCTTCGGCAGCAGCGACTTTCATCGCCTCGTTGATCTCGGTCGCCCGGACGTCCAGCGCGCCACGGAAGATGAACGGGAACCCGAGGACGTTGTTGACCTGGTTGGGGTAATCGGAGCGTCCGGTAGCCATGATCACCGTGTCGTCTCTGGCCTGTTTGGCGGTCTCGTAGTCGATCTCGGGGTCGGGATTGGCCATCGCGAAGACGATCGGATCGGCGGCCATCGACTGGACCATCGTCTCGTCGACGATACCGCCCACCGAGAGGCCGACGAAGACGTCCGCACCGGCCATCGCGTCCGCCAGGTCGCCGTCGGACACGTCGCTGGCGAACTCCCGTTTGAACTCGTTGAGTTCCTCGGTCTCGGCGCGGTCGGTCGTGATGATCCCCGAGGAGTCACACATCGTGATGTTGTCCTTCCGGGCCCCGAGCGAGACGTAGAACCGAGCGGTTGCGATGGCCGACGCCCCCGCACCGGAGAAGACGATATCGAGGTCCGAGAGGTCCTTGCCGGCGATCTCAGCCGCGTTCAACAACGCTGCCCCGGAGATGATCGCCGTCCCGTGCTGGTCGTCGTGGAACACCGGGATGTCCATCTGTTCCCGGAGTCGGCGCTCGATCTCGAAACATTCGGGTGCCTTGATATCTTCGAGGTTGATCCCCCCGAAGGTCGGCCCCATCGTGCTGATGGTCTGGACCATCGTATCGGCGTCGTGGGTGTCTAGTTCGACGTCGAAGACGTCGATATCGGCGAACCGCTTGAACAACACCCCTTTCCCTTCCATGACCGGCTTGCCGGCCTCGGGGCCGATGTCGCCCAGCCCCAGCACCGCCGAGCCGTTGGAGACGACAGCGACGAGATTCCCTTTCGCCGTGTACGTGTAGGCTTGTTCCCGGTCGGCCGCGATCTCCTCGCAGGGGGCGGCGACACCCGGCGAGTACGCCAGCGAGAGGTCTCGCTGTGTATTGGTCGGTTTCGTCGTCGCGATCTCGATCTTCCCTGGCGGGTCCTGGCTGTGATAGTCCAGTGCGTCCTCGTCAAGTCCCATGTCCGGAGGTGTCTCCGCATCAAGAAAAAGCCCCGTTTCGCGTCAAACATCGAACGGTACATCGACGGTTGTCGTATTCGACGGCCGGGGGGCCTCACTGCGTACCAGCCCCCTCGTCGGAGAGTTCCTCGACCCGAGCGACGAGTTCCTCGACGGCGGCAGTCTGTTGGTCCGTCGCGGCGACGATCTGGTCGGTCGCGTCCTCGGCTTCTCTGGCGTGTTCACGGGCGTCTTCGATCGTCGAGGTGATGTCTTCGATCGCCCCGGCCTGATCGTCGTTCGCTTCGGCGACCTCCTGGATACCGGTCGCCGCGGACTCGACCGCGTCGCTGATCTCGTCCAGCGCCGAGAGCGCCTCCCCGATCTCGGACTCGGCACGCTGGACCTGTTCGTGCGAGGTCTCGACCATGTCGGCGGTCTCGGTCGCCTGTGCCTGGATCGCGTCGATGCTGTTGGAGATCTCGGCCGCGTGGTCGCTGGTCTCGTTGGCCAGGCTCTTGACCTCGTCGGCGACGACGGCGAAGCCGCTCCCGCTCTCGCCCGCCCGTGCCGCCTCGATGTTGGCGTTCAACGCGAGCATGTTGGTCTGTTCGGCGACGTCGGCGATGACGTCGACGATCTCGCCCACCTCGTCCATCCGCGATTCCAGATCGGTGACGCTCTCGACGAGGTCCTCGCTCGTCTCGGTCAGCGTATCCGTCACCTCCTGGACGGTTTCGCTCGCCGCCGCACCGTCCTCGGCTGCCGAGAGGGCGCGGTCGGCGGACGACGCGACCTCGTTCGAGGTCGCCGCGACCTCTTGCATCCCTGCGCTCACGTCCTGGACGTTGTCGGCCGCCGTCGCGAGGCTCTCGGCCTGTTGCTCGACCTGTTGCTCGACCGTTCGTGCGGCCGACGCGGTCTGGTCGATCGCGCTCGCCAGTTCGGCCGTCTGGGCGTCCACCTGTTTGGTCAGCGCCTCGTGGTTCTCCGCCATGTTATTGAGTGAGTCGACCACGTCAAGCAGCGCCTCGTCGATGTATTCGGTCGAGTCGACGGACGCACGAGCGTCGAGGTCGCCCCGTTCGAGCGCCTGCATCGTCGTGCTCAGTTCCTCGACGAGCGCCGTGATCTCGCTGTGTCGCTCGGCCTCGGCGGTCCGATCCTGGACCATCTCGACGACTGCGACCACCTCGCCGTCCTCGTAGATGGGCGCCGCACTGAACGAGATGTGTCGGTCCTCGCCGTACTGGTCCTGCATGACGCTCGTATCCCGGTAGAGGGTGAAATCGGCCGAGTCGACCTTTGGAACGTCGTACTCGGTGTGGGTCTGTTCGGGCGCGTCGAGGACCTTGTCGGCGAGGGTCTTCGCTCGGCGGCCGTCCGGGTAGAACGCCATGCTCGCCATCTCCATCGATTTCGCCTCCGTCTCGTCGACGCCGGTGAGTTCGGCCAGCGAGCTGTTCCAGGTGAGAATATCGCCGTCCGCATCGAGGACGAAAAGCGGCGTGCCGATGTGATGGAGGACATCGTGGAAGTCAATCGAGAAGCCCGTCTCACCGGACGACTCCGCTGGCGTCGGTTCGGTGGCCGTCGTCCCCGAATCGAAGGCGGCAAGTCCCGTCCGGCTCCGCTGGGTGAGGGCGTCGAGTTCGCGTCGGAGTTCCGCCTGCACGGCGTCGATCGTGTCCTGGGCATCAGTATCGAGCGTGTCCCGTAGGGTGTCGAAGGCCGCCTCAACGAGCGCGTCCCTGGCGACAGCCTGTGTCTCGACGAAGGGGTCCCGCCCGACACCTGCCCCGCGGTACTCCTCGACGAGTGTCTCCACGTCGTCCCCACCGAGAGTCAGTTGTGCCGTAAGTTGGTGCTGTGCCGTCGACAGAGTTGCTTCGTCGCCGACAAGCGGTGTCAATCGCTCCGGGTCCGGGTCGTACGCTGATCCGAGCCGTCCCGCCGCCTCCCCGCGGGAAGCCCGCGTTCCCCCGTCAGTCTCGGCGGAACCGGTGGTGTCCGTCGTGCTGCCGAACCAATCGCGGAGCCGAGAGCGTATCATCTCTATCGATACCAGGATCTTTGTCGAATAATCATATAAGTTCGGGCCTCGGTATCAAACGCTGAACTGACCCGCAGTTTTCCGGGGTTCGTACCAGCCGAAAGGACCGAGAATATATACTTACAGCCCAGAGACACGGATATGACCACCCGTTTTCGGCGACTGGTGGCGGCGACGACCGGGCTCACGTTCGCACTCATCCTGCTCGGAGTGTACACGGGAGCAGTCGGTGCAGGGTTGACCTGTGCCGGCCGCTGGCCGTTCTGTGACGGCTGGCTCGGACTGTTCCCGGCGAACTGGATGAGCTTCATCGAGTGGTTCCACCGCTTCGTGGCGATGATAACCGGCTTCTTCATCCTCGGATCGGCCGTCGCGGCCTGGCGTGGTGACTACACGCGACGGATCAGGTACGCGACCGGCGCTGCGCTGGCAGTGCTGCCGGTCCAGGTACTGCTCGGTGCGAACACCATCTTCAACTTCGGTGCGGTGGCACAGGTCCTACATCACGCCGCGGCGCTCGCGATCCTCGTCTCGCTCGTCGCCGCGACCGCCTGGGCCTACGTCGAACCGCCGGCCGGCGGTCTCGACGCCGATCCGCAATCCGAGACGGCGACCTCCCACGCCGACGACTGATCGGTCCGAAGACCGGTCGTCCGAGGGAACCGTTTACAACACCAGTATTGGTCCCTTCGTAACACTAATCCCGGTCTATGCTGTGTACCCGAGTATGTCAGACGAAGGGCTTTCACGACGGCAGTATCTCACCACGGTCGGCGGTTCGGCCGTCGCATTCAGCGTCGCCGGTTGTATGGGTGACGGCGGTAGCGGCGGCAGCGGTGGCAGCGAACCGACGATCACGGCCGGGACCGCCCCCGGGTTCCCGCCGTTCGAGATGAAAGAGGGCGGCGACCTCGTCGGCTTCGACGTCGACCTGCTCGAAGCCGTCGTCGAGGAGACCGACTACTCCTTCGAGGGCTGGGAGGAGTTCGAGTTCGACTCGCTGATCCCCGCGCTCAACAACGACAACATCGACGTCATCGCTGCTGCCATGACGATCACCGACGATCGCGACGAGAACATCGACTTCAGCGATCCCTACTACAGCGCCGACCAGTCGATCATCGTCCGCGCGGACGGCGACTTCTCGCCGGGCAGTCTCGACGACCTCAGCGACCGTCCGATCGGCGCACAGAAGGGGACAACCGGGGAGGGCGTCGTCAACGAGGAACTCGTCGGCTCACGGATCACCGAGGGCCAGTACAACGCCTACGACAACTACGTGCTGGCGGTCCAGGACCTGGAGAACGGCAACATCGACGCCGTGGTGCTGGACCAGCCGGTCGCCGAGACCTTCGCCGCGAACCGACCCGTCTCCGTCGCGTTCGTCTACGAGACCGGCGAGCGCTACGGCTTCGGTATCCGCGAGGGCGACAGCGACCGCCAGTCGGCACTTAACGACGGGCTGTCGACAGTTCGGGAGAACGGTACCTACGAAGAACTGACCCAGACGTGGTTCGGCGAGTAAGCGGATGCTCCAGGCGACCGACTGGGCGTTCGTCTTCGGGAACCTCGATTACCTGCTGGCCGGGGCAGCCGTCACCGTCGGCCTGACGCTGGCGAGCCTGTTGCTGGGGTTTCTCGTCGGCTTCCCGGCCGGGGCGATCGAGGTGTACGGGAACCCGCTCTCCAAGCGGGTGGTCGGGACAGCCGGTGTGATCCTCAGAGGGACACCGATCGTCGTCATCATGCTCGTCCTCTTTTTCGTCGTCTCGATCTCGCAGTCGGCGTTTATCACCGCGACAGTGGGACTGGGACTGCGGAGCGCGGCCTACCAGTCACAGATCTTCCGCGGGGCACTCCAGAGCGTCGACGAGGGGCAGATGGAAGCCGCCCGCTCGATCGGGATGAGCCGACTGGAGGCGATCCGCCACGTCGTGGTGCCACAGGCGCTGCGGCGCAGCATGCCGGGGTTCCAAAACGAGTTCACGATCGTCCTGAAAGACACCTCCATCGCCTTCGCCATCGGGCTGGCAGAGCTGTTGACCCGGGGGTACGACCTGTTCACGCAATCGGGCCGCTCGACGGCTGTCCTGGAGGTGTTCCTGGTCATCAGCGCGATCTACTTCGTGTTGACCTTCGGCACGAACCGGGCGCTGGACCGTCTGAGCGACTACTACGCGATTCCGACCGGTGAGAACGCATGAGTCTGTTACGAGTCGAGGACGTCGACAAGTCCTACGGTGACGAGGAGGTACTGAACGGAGTCAGTTTCCGGATGGAACGCGGGGACGTCGACGTCCTGATGGGGCCAAGCGGCAGTGGGAAGTCGACGATGTTGCGCTGTATCAACCGCCTGACCGAGATCGACGACGGCGAGATCTGGCTGGACGACACGCTGGTCACCGGCGCCGACACGGACGTGAACGCGCTCCGCCAGGAGGTCGGGATGGTGTTCCAGGGGTTCAACCTCTTCGCCCACCTCACCGCCTTAGAGAACATCACGCTCGGCCTCAAGCGGGTCCGGGGGATGTCGGCCGAGGTGGCCCGCGAGCGTGGGGCCGAACACCTCGCTCGCGTCGGCCTGGCCGAACAGGCCGACTCCTACCCCGCGGAACTCTCCGGGGGCCAGCAACAGCGCGTGGGGATCGCCCGCGCGCTAGCGATGGAACCGAAACTGATGCTGTTCGACGAGCCCACGAGCGCGCTCGACCCCGAACTGATCGGCGAAGTGGTCGACGTGATGCGTGATCTCGCCGAGGAGGGGATGACGATGTTGGTCGTGAGCCACGAGATGGGCTTTGCCCGTTCGGCGGCCGACAACATCGTCTTCCTCGACGACGGGCACATCGTCGAGTCGGGCAGCCCCGAGAAACTGTTCGAGCGGCCGGAACACGAACGGACGGAGGCGTTCCTGACCGGCCTCCAGGGCCACGAGTAACCATGGGGGCAGAACAGTCGGCCGTCGAGGAGGTTCACACGACGGTCGACGTGGACAGACCGTGGGCACTGGCTGCGGTCGCCGTCTTCTGGGGCTGGCTCCTGCTCCGGTGGACGAACGACTATCTGCTCCCCGATTCACTGGCGGTCCCGCAGGACCAACCGTTCGTCCCCGCCGGGCCGTTCACCGCGACCGCCGAGGGGTTGCGCGGGCTGGCCAGCGACTTCGGGCTGTTCGGGCTCCCGTTCGACCTGCTGGCCGGCGCGTTCGGGTTCGCCGCCGGCGCCATCCCGTCGCTGCCGTCGCTGGCACGGGGCGCGTGGCTGACGATCGTCCTGACCGTGGCCGGGATCGCGTTCGGGTTCGTGTTGGCGGTCCCGCTCTCGGTCGCACGCGTCTACGGCGGGCGGGGGCTGCGCTGGCTCTCGCTGTCCTACACCGAACTCATCCGCGGCACGCCGCTGCTGGCACAGCTGTTCGTCCTCTACTTCGGGACCAGCCTGACCGGCGTCGTCCGCGTGCTACCCGGCGTCGGCCAGGGCTTCGTCCCCGGGTCGGCAGTGATCGTCGCCATCCTCGGGTTTACGCTCAACAGCGCCGCCTACCAGGCCGAGTACATCCGGTCGGCGCTCGAATCAGTCGACACCGGGCAGTTGACCGCGGCCCGCGCGATCGGGCTCTCGAAGGTCGATGGCATCCGTTACGTCGTCCTCCCCCAAGGGCTTCGATACGCAATCCCAGGATGGTCCAACGAACTCGTCTACCTCATCAAGTACTCCTCGCTGGCGGCGTTTATCACCGTCCGGGAGCTGTTCTTCCGGACCGAGGAGATCGCCAACGCTACGTTCCGGTACACGGAGCTGTTCGTACTCGCCGCGCTGTTCTATCTCGCCTTGGTCGTCTCGGCGTCGATGCTGATGAACCGCGTCGAGGAACGGACCGCGGTGCCGGGGATCGGCGGCCGCGGCCGGTAATCACATGAAATCCGAGAGCCCGGACTGTGTGTCGTCCTCCTCGGCCTCGTCGCTGTCGGGCGTGTCCGGCTCCTCGCCCGTGGCCGACTCGCCGTCGGCGTCTCCACCCTCACCGAGTGTCACCTGCTGATCGGTCGGTTCGGCCCCGTCGTCGGTCTCCGTGTCGGTGTCGTCGGCCCCACCACTGGCCGTCGCGCCCTCGAAGGCACCGCCCGAGTGTTCGACCGCGGCCTCTGCCTGTCGCTGTTGTGCGTCCTCGACGATCGATTGGACCTTGTTCGTGTCCGTTCCCGACCCGGTAATAAAAGAGACGTGCTCGGCCTCCATCTCGTAGGTCGCGGCCATCGCGACGGTCAACTCGCGGTTCTTGCAGTGGTGGGTCATCGACGCGAGGAACGGCATGATCTCCCGACGGGCGGTCCGCATCGAGACACCGTCGATGGCGGCGATCTGCTGGGCGATGTCGTCTCGGGTCTCTCTGGTCCCTTTCGACCGGCCCAGCTTCGACCAGTAGCTCGGCGGGCCGTAGCGGGTCCAGCCGCCCTTGGTCCCGTCGCGTGCGGCCGCGACCCCGGCAGTCATGTTGTCGGTGGCGTATTTCCAGAACGAGTAGTTCTGTGTCGCCCGGACCCGGCCGAGCCACCGGTCGGCGTTCGAGAGCGCACCGTAGGCCCGGGCGAGTTCGGCCCCCTCGTAGTCTTTGGGCATGTTGTCCTCGATCCAGTTGATGAGGTCGTCGGGCGTCTCGTCGACGTCGTAGCTGGTTTTCAGTGCCGTCTCGGCGTCGGCCTCCTTGATGACCACGTCCAGGTAGTCGAAGATCCCCTCCGTCGTATCCCGGTCACCGGTGACCACGTCCTCGGCCGTGAGCCGGTCGGTCGTCTCGGCGATCGCCTGGAGGTCCTTGACCGCGCCACGGAGATCACCGCTGTTCTTCTCGGCGATCGTCTCCAAGGCCTCGTCCTCGTAGTCGATGTCCTCCCGGCGACAGATGTCCCGGAGGACGGGGACGATCGACCGCGGCGAGATGTCCCGGAACTCGATCTCCTGGCAGTTGTTGCGCAGGCCCTTGGACATCTCGTAGAACTCGTTTGCGATCAACACCATCGGCTGGCTGGCTTCCTTGACCAGAGAGGTGATCGCGCGAGCGCCCCCGCGGTCGGCGTTGCCGTGGATGTTGTCGGCCTCGTCCATGATGACGAGCCGACGACCCCCGCCACCGCCGGTCAGCGTCCCGGATTTGGCGGCCTCGCCGGCGACACGTTCGATGACGTCTTTGGTGCGGGAGTCGCTGGCGTTGAGTTCGATGGTCGGCCAGCCCATGTCCGCCGCCAGTGCGTGGGCAGCGGAAGTCTTGCCCACGCCGGGCGAGCCGTGGACGATGACCGCCTCGCGGTGGTCGTCCCAGGTTCGAGCCCACTCCTCGAAAGCGTCCCGGGCCTTGTCGTTGCCCCGGACCTCCGAGAGCGTGCTCGGTCGGTGTTTCTCCGTCCAGTCCATTAGGTCGTAGTTGGCCCGACTTGCGTTTAGGGATTGCGGAGGGCCGTGTTCCGGTACCCTTTTGTTCGCGTCTATCCAGCTTGTGGACTAATGACAGGCGGAGCCCGAGCCGATCTCGCGGAGAAGATCGCCGGCGAGGTGGCACTGAGTGGCGAGCCGGGTGCGACGCTCCGCAAGTGGCGGACCGACTTCGACGTCGCACAGACGGAGCTCGCCGACCACCTCGACGTCTCGCCGTCGGTGATCTCGGATTACGAGAGCGGGCGCCGCGACAACCCGGGGATCGGCGTCCTCCGACGGCTCGTGAGCGGGCTGCTCGACATCGACGAGGCCCGCGGCGGCGAGCACATCCGCCAGCACGCCCGGGTGATCTCGGCGGGGTTCGACAGCGACGTGGTCCACGATCTCCGGGAGTACACCGCAAACGTCGGCGTCGAGAGCGTCTACGAGGCGACCGACGCCGTCGAGCTAGCCCGAGGGAGCACCGACACGGTCTCGGGCCACACCGTCATCAACTCGATCGAGGCGATCAGACGGCTCTCCTCGGACGAGTTCTACCAGCTGTACGGCCAGTCGACGAACCGGGCGCTGGTGTTCACCGGCGTGACCCGCGGCGAATCACCGCTGGTCGCGCTCCGCGTCGTCTCCCCGACCCCGAACGCCGTCGTCCTCCACGGAATCGCCGAGGACGACGTCTGGGAACACGCGGCCGATCTGGCCCGCATCGACGATTTCTCGCTCGCGGTCACTGACACCGATCTGGACGATCTGCTCGCCGGACTCCGGACGATCCCCTAACAGCCGGCGTAGGCCGACGAGCTCCGGAAACCGGTCGCGTTCAGATGGTCCGCGGTGGTCCCTGAGAGCTGTTCGGTCGGGGAACCGGTCGTCAGCCAGCCGTCGGAAGTGTGGTAGCCCCCCGACAGCTCCCCGGCGACCATATGTAACAGCGCATGGGTCGTCGCAGCCACCCGGAACGACACCGAGCCGGTGTACTCCGACCGTGGCTGTCCGTCGACGACGCCAGCGTAGCCAGGGGCGTCGACCCGGACCGCGGTCCGATCACTGGATACGCTCCCCAGCGCCACGTAGCGGTACGTACACCGGCGTGGACCCAACCGGTCAGCGCTGTACAGCCTCCGATATTCGGTGCCGTTGACGCCGACAGTCGCCCCCGAAACCGGTCTCTGTTCTGTCGTGAGATGGAGCCTGATCCCGGTCGATCCGTCGGGGTTCGCGACTGGCATCCGGTCCCAGATAGACCGGAGTTGCTGTCGTTCCGAGTCGCTGAGCGGCGAGGACTCCTCGTCGTGGCCGACGACAACGTAGAGGTCCTTCCGCTGTGGATCGGCTCCCGGTAACGCTGCGCCGGAGGGCGTCTCACCGGCTCGTTCCCAGGCGTCCGGGATTCCGTCGCCGTCGGTGTCGTTCGTGCCCGGTGCCGCCGGTCGCGTCGCGACCACGTCCCCGGCGAACACGCCAGCGTTCGGGTCGCCGGCGATATCGTCGGCCCCGCTGACCGCGCCACTCTCACCGAGATCACCGATCGCGCCAGGCAACATCGCGACCCCGAGCAACATCACGCCCATCAACAGCATGATTCCCGTGGCCATCTTGACCAACGGCGAGTTCGGGACGACGAACCGATACGCCCTGACGAGCGGGCCACCACGGGTAAAAAACAGCGTGATCCCCTTGGTGACGAGGACGACGAGGAGAAACCCCGTCAACACGGTCCCGAGGATCGCCCCGACGTAGACGGCGACGAGGGGGATCTCACCCAGGCCGACAGACCCGCTCGGGACCCCCGGGACTGTCGGGCCGCCGTCCGGGGTCGCCACAACCTTCGGTTCGAGGAGAAATAACGCCCCGCAGACGCCGACGACGGCACCCGCGAGAGCCGCGGTCGGCTGTGGTCCGTACGACCAACGTGTCATGCACAGTTGTGCCACAGTTGCGGACAAAACGGCTTCGGTTACTACTAGAGAACTGTCACAAACTGTATCGGACGGCTCCGGACCGGAGTCGGCGAAACTGTCGGCCAATGCGTCGCTTCGAGTCCGCTCCGAGCAGAGGCGTGCCGACTACTCGACGTATCGGTACTTTCGTTCGCCCATACGACCCCAGCCGTCGAAGACGAACTCCGCTTCGGGTGGGGTCAACTCCTCCGCGTCTTCCTCGATGTGTGCGTCCATGGCGTGGTTGTGGACATCGTGGACCTCTTCGTACTCCTCGAAGGAGAGGTCGTAACGGCGCTGGATCTGGTCGTCGATGTCCAGGGCCGCGATCTCGTCTTCCCACCCCGGAACGATCGTCTCGGCGTGAACCTCGGCCTGTGCACCGGAGCCGTACGACGCCACCAGCAGTTTCTCGCCGGCGAGGTCGATATCCTGTTCCATGGCTACTTTCAGTCCGGACGCACGGGCGAGATGAACGGAGCCGGTGTACCAGTTCCCGACGTGCCGGGAGATTTCGAGTGTCGGCTCGATGGCCTGGTTGTACCAGTCCCGGTACCGTTCTGTCTCGGTGAGCGCGTCGGTATACTCCCGGATGGCGTCGTTGAACGCGTCCTCGGAGTCAAACGCCTCCCGGACGGGTTGGTGACCGATCTCCTCGGCGAGTACGTCCTCGACATCTGTCCCGCGGACGATGTGTCGGTAGCCGAGGGCTGCGGCTTTTCGGACCATCCCCGGGAACGGCGTGTGAAACGGGATCATGTGATAGTCGTCGGGGTGGATCGATCCCGAAACCGTCGCGAAGTCGTCCAGTGCCTCGCGCATCCGTGCCAGATAGACCTTCACCGAGCGCTTGCCGTCGACCGACGGGAACTGCTGGTTGGGCTTGAGGAAGTCGGTCTCGTCGGCGCTCCCGTAGCCCTGTTCCGTCGAGAGTTCGACGATGGCCGGCTCCTCGTCGATGAGCATCGCGACCGCGCCAGCACCCTGCGTCGCCTCGCCTGGGTCGTCGCGGGCATAGAGAGCAGTGTCGGTCGCGATGACGATGGCTGCCCGACCCCGATTCCGGCCGGCACGAATCCAGTTGTACGCGTCGTCGACGCTCTGTGTCCCGGAGATACAGGCGAACTTCCGTTCACCTTTGTTTGCGTGGTGGAAGTCGTCGTCGAACACCTGTTCGAGACAACCCGCGATGTACGTCGAGACTGGCTTCGAGTTGTCGAAGGAACTCTCCGTTGCGACGTCGATCCGACCGATGTCGTCGGGTTCCAGCCCCTTCCGGTCCATCAGCCGGTAGGCCGCGTTGGCCCCCATGGTGACGATGTCCTCGTAGACGTCGGGGAACGACGACGCGTGGAGTCCCAAGCCCTTCGTGTACTTCCCGGGGTCGTCGCCCTGCGCGGGCGCGAACGTCTCCGCGAGGTCGAGTTTGAGCTTCCCCGTCCAGATCTCGATGGCGTCGATACCGACGGCTGTCATACTCGGGGAGTCGGTACCGGAACGTAAGTTACTGTCGACTGCCTTATCGACAATTGTCGTAACTATCGTCAGTTACACGACGTACTCGACGTGATCGGGCTGTCCGGCGAGCCGTCAGCGGTATCGGTGATCCGTCGGCACCGCCGATTCCCGGCATCGTCGACGGCGACGATGGTGAACGTGTACTCCTGTGAATAGCCGTAGAATTCAGTAAACGTCTGAGGCGAGTCAGTCGTATAGCTCCCTTGTGGATTGGTACTACTACCGCTCTGGTTGACGTAGACCGTCGTCGATTGGAGGTTCGGATCGGTGACATTCCATTCGATGTCGTATCTTGCCTGAGAGAATATAAAGAAAGACCAACTCTGATCGGTCACCGCAAACGTCTCGATGGTCGGGGGATCGTCCACGACCACAGAGCGGGTCGTCGTGTTCGCCGCACCATCGTCGTCGGTGACACGGAGCGTGACAGACCGGGTTCCTTCGGTCGCGTAACTCTCGGTAGTCGTGGGATCGTTCGTTGTCCGCTCGTAACTACCGTCTCCGTCAAAGTCCCATTCGTACGAGTCGATCGTCCCGTCATCGTCGGCCGAGCTACCCGCATCGAAGGTAATCGGTTCGCCAGTCGTTGGCCCGGACGGGTCGTAGCTGAACGTCGCCGTCGGAGGCGAGTTCGGTTCCGGCGTCGGGCCTGGTGTTGGTGTCGGGGTTGGCGTAGCCGTCGGGGTTGGTGTCGCAGTTGGCGTTGGTGTTGGTGTCGCGGTCGGAGTTGCTGTCGCAGTGGGCGTCGCGGTCGGCGTGGCTGTTGCCGTCGGCGTCGCGGTCGGAGTTGCTGTCGGCGTCGGACCGGGAGTCCCCGCCGGGAGCTGGACGACCTCGTCCAGTAATACGGTGTTCGAGGCGGTGTGGACGACGAGCAGTTCAACGCGGTCGCCGGGTGAGCTGTACGGATGTACCCACTGCTCGCTCGGATCGAACGTCGCGTCTGTGCTCCCAACCGGCCTAAACGCCGTCAGTGAGTACCTGGTGCGTGTCCCGTTGTCGAGGACGACATCAACGTCGGCGGCCGCGACCGAGTCGCCGCCCCGGTGGCTCAGAATGAGAGCCCCGCCGTCGAACTCGGCCCCGACGTCCACGAGGACGCTGTCGGACCGGTCCTGGCCGTCCAGGATTACGAGCCCCACACTGCCCACCACTAGGATGATGACCGCTGTCAACAGGGCGACACCGACGACTTCCGACTGTGCGCGCCCCCTCATTATCTGTACTCGACGAACACGGAATAAGATAGTTGTGGATGGCCGCAGCTTTCGAGCGGTCGGAACGACGGCCGGTGGACCGACACGCGACCGACGAGGCCGGGAGACTGTCAACTGAGACGGGAATCGGCGCTTTCGGACGGAAGATCCCTCCTGCAGAGAGCCAAAGTAATATATGAAGACCACCCAACTGGCATCAAACGTGCGAGAACCAGTCGCGTTCTGTCCCGAACCGAGCCGATATCGACCCGTGCGGGAGCCCCGATGACAGGGACGACACCCCGGGTCCGTGCGGTGGGGCTGACACTGGTGGTCGTTGCCACGCTGGTCGTCGCGTCGACAGTGTCCGGTCCCGTGTCAGCGACGCTGGTTTCGGGCACCACGGCGACGCTGACCGACGGCCCCAACTATCTGGGGCAGGACTATCGCATCGACGTCACGCAGAACCGTCCCGACGAGTTCCAGGCCGGGAACGGTGAGACCGTCTATCTCATGGAGGTCGACCCGGAGGACGACACGGTCAACCGGACGGTGCAGGCGCTACAGGTCCGAAACGGTGAGATTCGGCTCGAAACCGACTCGATCGACATCGACGGGAGACGGACGTTCGCGCTCAACACCGTCAACCGGGTCACAGACACGGCGGTCAACTTCACGCTGGAACCACAGGAGTTCGCCGTCGACTGGGAGCGCGACAGTGTCTCGACCACCAGCGACGCGGTCTCCCTGGAGGTCACCGACAGCAACCGGGTCGCCGGTAGTTACAACGTCACGATCCGTGCCGACGACTTCAGCTACGAACAACTCCGGGCGCTGTTCGTTCATCCAGGCAGCAGCGTCACCGAGGTTACCGACCAGGAGCACCTGCCACTAGATAGGCTCGGCTACGACCGCGACAGCGGTGACGACGTGACCGACCTCCGTGAGGACGGCTATATCACGCTGAACCTGCGGAACTCCATCGACTTCCAGAACCGAGAGGAGATCGTCGCGAACTTCTCGAACCTCGACGCCCGGTCGGAACTCCCCGATAACGGGGAGTACGAGTTCGACGTGCTCGTCAGCGACACCACCGCGGAAGACACGGCCACGATCGATATCGGCGGCTCGGACGCCGAGTTCGATCGTGATCTCTACACCCGTGCCGCCGGTGAAATCGTCGCCATGACCGTCGAACTCGACGCAGCCGACACGGCCTGGGTCCAGCTCCGCGACCGGAACGACGCGTTCGTCGACGTGCTCTACCTCGAAGACGACGACGACGACGGTGAAGTCACGTTCTACGCGAACACCCGATTGATGGGGAGCGACCACTCCTCGCTGGAGGGCATCAGCCCCGGGGACACGGAGGTAGTGTACTTCTCCGAGGAGGACACCGTCGAGAGCTACATCCACCACGAGGCGGTCCAGTCCGACGCGGTCACGGATGTCTCGGACGCGCAGTTCTACGCCGGCGAGACGATCAACGACTCCGCCGAGGTCAATTTCACGGAGTACGTCCAGGAGGTCAACGGGAACACCCCGACGACACAACTCCCGCGTCCCCTCCAGCCGACGAGCTACGAGCTGATACTCGACCAGCGCGGGCGCTTCCTGATCGAGGACGGCGAGCCGGTTGCCGAGAACGCCGTCGGCGTCTCCGAACTGGATCTCGTCCAGCCGACGCTGAGCGACTCGCAAGTACACGTCGCTCCCAGTGACGCTGCAAACGAACCGCTCGGGAACGGGACGACGCTGACCGAGCGAGACACCGTCGCCATCGACGACAGAGTCGTCGTCCGGTTCGAGACCACGGGACTGTCCGGCGCGCTGGCGACGGTCGACTACGCCCAGAACAACAACGACATCAACGAAGGACTCGAAGAGGGATACCGGACAAACGTCCTCTACGGGCTCGCCGTCGACAACGAGGGGACAGACTGGGAGGGCGAGGGGATAACCTTCCGGTTCGAGGGACCCGAACGGGTCAACGCACCGTCAGAGACGTTCCCGTTACAGCAGCCGGGTACCGCTGATGCTTATCTCCGTCTCGACCAGCAGGTCGCAGAGGACGACAGTGGGAGCCTCTCGCTGATCGTCGATAGCGGTTCGGACCGGTTCGAGGACGTGATCGACGACGGGGACAGCTTCGATGCCGAGTTTACATACGAGGCGCGTGACGACCGGTTCCTGTTTGCGACACCGAGTGGCCCCCAGGGCGGGGCAAACGGGGACATCGACGAGCCTGCTTACCCCTACTACGCCAGCGAGTTCACCACCAACGTCACGCGAAACGAGCGGATCACCTTCGCGGAACCGAACGTCACCTTCGATGCGTCCGACAATGGGACGGTCGAACTCACCCCGTCAACGGCCGCCAACATCACCGGGCGAACGAACCTCGCGCCGGGATCGAACGCGACCGTCGTCGTCCGGCTGACGCCACCGTCGGATACACTCCCGGACGAGGACCCGAGCTTCTACGCGGAAGACGAGATCGTCGTTCGCGAGGACGGGACCTTCAGGGCACAGTTCGATCTGAGCGGGCGGACAGTCGGTGAGAACGCCACCGTCCGGTTTTCGCACGATAACGACCGCCTGGAAACCGCCGATGCGGTGTTCAAAGACGTCGACACGGTCCGTCAGCCGTTCTTCGAGACGGAACTCGACGCGCCCCGGAGGGTCGGCCCGAACGGGAGCGCGAACGTCACCGCAACGGTCACGAACACCGGACGGGTTGCCGGCACGGCCGACCTCTCGATAACCGTCGACGGCGATACGGTGATCCGTGGCGTGTTCGACCTCCAGCCCGGCGAAGCAGAGCGTTTGAACCGTACCATCGAGGGTGAGGGAGACGTCGACATCGTGGCCAGCAGCCAGGACACGAGCCGGCAGGCGACGATCACGTTCGAGGCGGCGTCGACGCCGACGCCCACACCCTCTCCGACGGCGACACCCACACCCACCCCGAGCCCGACGCCGACACCGGAGCCGTCCCCCGAACCGAACACGCTCACGCCGATCCCGACCGACAGCGGTGGCGGAGGGGCGCTCCCGTGGCTCGTCGGTGGCGTGGTCGTACTCCTGGTAGTCGGTGCCGGCGTCGTCATCTACCTCCGGGAGCGATAGCGATGGCGGAAAGCTATTCGGTGCCCCAGGACAGATGGACGAACAGCACTACATGAGCGAGGAGTGTCCATAGATGACCCCGACGAGGCGGTCCGTGTTGCGTTCGCTGGCCGGTCTGACGGGCGCAGCAGCCGTCGGAACGGGGCGGGCAGCGGCCCAGGAGACGGAGAGCGACGAGGAAGACCCGTCCGCACGGCTGGCGGCCCGCACAGGCCGGATCATGGACGGACTGTCGTGGTTCGCCGAGGAGTACCCGGCGGCGATAGCGACCTACCGTGCGGCCGCGGCCGACGTGCTGAATGCCGTCCGGGAGCAGGGGGAGTCGGTGCCGCTGACCGAGCGTGACGTCGCGCGCCTCGACAGGGAGCTCCGGAGCCCACGTATCGATATCGGCTGGCCCTACGACGTCTGGTGGAGCGAGGACGAGCGGCTCTGGCGGTACGTCCCGATCGACTGGCGCCGACCGCAGCCAGCAACCGCCGGTGCGACACCGCTGGACAGCGAGGGAATCCAGGCACTCCGGTCGGTGACGACGGCGTTTGCCGACACCTACGAGCGCGAACTGGGCGAGTATTTCCGCGGGGCCGAACGGGAACGACGGTTCGGCCGCACCACGCTCGACAGTATCGAGCGGTTCAACGAGCGCGGCGACGCAGTGATGGTCGTCGCCGGACTGGTGCGCCTGTACCGACACTACGAGGCCGTCGCGAGCGAGCGGTTCGTCGACTCGACGCTCTCGCGTGATCCGATCCGGTCGACGCTGGCAGAGACGTTCGTCGCCGACTCCCCCGAGCAGATCCCGCTGTTCGAGATCGACTATCGGCGGGCCGGATTCCGTGATACCACCCACCGAGCGTTCGTCTACAGCGACGATATCGCCGAGGCCCGGGTACAGGAGCTGTATCGCGCCCAGCCGGTGTCGACGATCGACGGCGCCGCAGTCGCAACCGACTCTGTCCGGCTCCAGGAAGTCACGAAACCACTGTCAGTCGATTCGGACCGGATCGATCGGTGTTACGTCGTCGTCAACGAGTGGACCCGACCCGCTGAGGGCTACTACAGCGGCGAGCTCCCCTCCCAGCCGCTGTTCGTCCAGCGCTACACCAGTGCCGAGGCCGCCCAGGTCGCCCGCGAGACGATCCTGAGCCGGTCCGGAATCTCCCGTGCCGGCGGCGTGACGGTCCGTCTGGGCGGGGCCGACAGCGAGCCCTGGACACCGTTCTATTACCCTTATCGAAGCGAACTCTGGAGCGGCGCGTTCCGCCGGGTCGGACGCCATCTCCTCGTGGCCGGCGTTGCACGCCGCCCGTTCGTCCACCGTGCCGACGGCTGGGACGAGCCGCTCGCGCTATCGTGGGTGTGGGACGAAACCGAGCCGACCGAGTAAGTTAGTTCGAGGTCGTCAGTTGCTCGTCGCTAACGGTCGTTCCGCCCTTGTCCAGTTCGACGACGACGTAGTACGGTGGCGAGGGAGGTTGCCCGTCGCTGTCCTGTGACACCGTCACGGTCGTCGATGTTCCGTCGCTGTTCGCGAATGTGCCTGTCCTCGACGGCAATTTATTCGTCGACTGCTTGCTGCTAGACTCGTAGACAGTAACTGTGTAGCTGGTCCCGTCCAGTCCACTACTGTCAGATGCGTCGAACTCCACAGTGACTGTTTGTTTATTGCTACTACCTTTCCCTGCGGGACTCGTCTCCGCACGGACGATGTTGACCGACATCGTTGTCGACTGCGTGAGCGAGAACGGGTCACTGGTCGAGCCGCCGGTGTCGCTCCGCGTAGCGAATACCTCTAGCGGACCCGCCGTGGTGGATTGCGTGTCGACGTTCGCGATATCGAAAGTGATCGTCTCGCCCGGAGAGAGGTCGCGGTTCGCAGTCAGTTCGAAAGTGAACGAGCCGGTGTTGGTGTTGTAGTTGTTCTCGCTGACCGACGGGGGAAGGTTCTGAAGCCCTCCGTTGGCGTAGTTCACCGGGTCCGGCGTGCTCGTCGACCCTTGTGCCGACGAGAAGTCAAATTGGATGGTCTCCCCGGCGAGGATTGCCTGTCCCTCAGGGGAGAAAGAGACGGTCTGTCGGCCGGTCGTGGTGTCGGTCGGGAGGTCGCTCACCGAGAGGCTGGAGAAGCCGTCCGTCGTTCCGCCACCACTGCTGCTCCCGGACACCACCTCGACGTTCATCGAGACGTTTTCAGGAGTCTCCTCGTCGAAGGTGTCGTCCAGCCCGACGTAGCTGATGTTGATCTGGTGGGTACCCGTGTCGTTGGCGGGGAACGAATCGTAGCGAAACCGGACGCGCCCGTCGGTGTCCGAGACCGGCTGGACCGGTTCGATGACGCCGTTGTTCGTCCCCCGAACCGACGCCGACACCGTGGTCCCCTGGACGGGATTGTTGTAGCTGTCCCGCACCTCCAGAACGAGCTCCGTGCTCTCTCCGCGGGTGAGTTGGGCACCGTCGCCGCTCACGTTGGTCAGGTACGCAGCCGAGGTGTCCGTGGCTCCGGCACCGACGCCGGCTTTGGCCAGTTGGAGCCGATAGTCGACGCCGCGTTCGAAGGTGATCGTCAGCTGCCTGTACGGACCCGGCCCGTCCGTCGAACTGACGTCGGCAACGTACCGGTCGTCGTCACCGTTGTCCGGCGTGGAGTCGATCTCCGCAGCCAGCAGCTCCGTCTCCCACGTGGATTCGGGGATTCGGGTCAGAAACGAGACCGAGACGTTCGTCGTCGCCGAATCGTTGGTGACGGTGATGGTGCGCTCGGAGTGGCTCACCGGACGCACGTCGACCGTCGTCGAGCCGCTGGAACTCCGGCTGAGAGTGCCGTTGAGCGCGACCAGCGAGATCGAGCGGCCGTTGACGACGGTCTGCTCCGAGAGGGTGATGTTGCCGGTCCGGAACTGATTGAACGCGACCGAGTTCTCGTAGAACGTGTCGGGTGCGTCGTAGAGATTGTAGTTGGGCGAATAGACGACCGTGCCGGTGTTGTACCGCCGTGGCTGAGTCCCGGTCCAGTAGTCGCCGGTTTCGCCGGTCGCGGAAGCGTTGTCGATCGTGACGTTGATGTCGTCCGTCTCGGTCCCGTCGGTCCGCAACGTTCCCGACGACGGTCCCGGATTCAGCGCCAGCAGCCGGCTGGGATAGCGCGTCCCGAGCTGAACGCTCACCGCCTCGGTACTGGACGTTCCGGGGACGGAGACGATCGAGTTCCGGAGATCCTGGAGCTGTTGCTGGACCTCCTGGTTGTGGTTGAACTCCACTTCGCGGTTCTGGTCCGGGACGACGAACGCCTGGTAGGTCGAAAACGCGATGATGAGGATGCCGAACAACAGGACAGCACCGACCTGCACCGACTGTGCGCGCTCCTCGCCCAGGAACTCCATGCAGATCTTTTTCCGTAGGCAGATAAAAACCTGTCCGCCCCAGTATCAGCTCGCTTCGTCCTCTTCCTCGACGACCTCGGGGTCTTCCATCGCGGTCTGGAGGCTGTCGAGGCCGTTGACCCATTCCGAAACCAGGCCGTAGTCGAGGTCTTCCGCCACTTCCATGGCCAGTTCGTCGCCGTCGATGATGCGGGTCCCGGCCTGGACACAGTAGCCCAGCGCGGCGTCGAGGTCCTCCTCGGCTTCCGCGTCGGCGGCGGCCGCGATGTAGTCGGCGACCGTCCCCTCGTCGGCGACGCCCTCCGCCACGTACTCCTCGGCGGCGTAGAACACACAGACCAGCGAGGTCTGGACGCCATCGATCAGCATGACCGTCTCCTCGTCGTCGAGTGCGACCTCTTCGAGGACGATCTCGCGGACACCGCGCAGTTCCTCCAGCGCGGCCTCCTCGTCGAGTGTCCCGTCGTCGTAGTCGGCGAGGATCTTGACGACCGCGATCGCTGTATCGTCCTGCAAATTCAACAGCAGGCGTGCCGAGTCTTCGTTCTCGGGATCTACGTCTTCGTCGTCGATACGGTCGATCCAGTTCTGCCAGCGTTCGTCAGTGTAATACTCCCCCGGCGGAGTGCTCATATCACTCCCTACGCGTGGCCCGGGATAGTAGTTTCGACCGGAGATTTCCCCGACCTTGGCGGGAAATCGCCGGACTGCAACCGGATCGAATGCGAGCCACGACACAGATCCCCGGACGGAGTCGACGCCGGTTTTAAGAACGATAGCGTGTTACGATACCACATGTCACAGTGGCGTCCGGAACCGAACCGGCACAGACGCCCGGTCGGTGAGGTCGCCACACGCATCGGGACGGGACTCTTGCTCGTCGCCATCCCGCTCGCGGCCGGCGCGTTTCTCGGACTCGTATCCGGGGCGACGATGACGGCGGCGCTGTCGACGGCAACGACGGCGGTGACGGACCCGCCAGCCGCAAGCGGGGCCGCCCGGCTGTTCAGGATCGGAGTGCTGGGCGTGCTTGCGGGAAGCTGGATTCTCGGGTTCGGCCTCGTCGTCGAGGAACTGTGGGCCTAATCGTCGGTGTCCGTCCCCTCGGCGAGTGAGGAAAGCTCCTCGGGCGGTGCGTCCTCGCCGTCGTCCCGGACCGAGAAACGCCGCTGGGGGAACGGGACGACGATCCCGGCCTCGTCGAAGGCCGCCTTCACCGCTGTGACCACCTGCGAGACCGCGCGCCACTTCCGTGGCGGCGTCGGGTGGTCGATCCAGAACCGCAGTTCCAGGACGATGGCCGAATCGCCGAAGGACTTCGGGACGATCTGTGGCGAGGGGGAGTCGACGACACCCTCGACGCTCGCGATGGCATCGTGTGCGACTTCGCGGGCGCGCTCGATGTCGGTGTCGTAGTCGACGCCGACGTCGAGGGTCAGCCGGAGCCGTCCCTTCTGGCTGCGGTTGGTGATCGCACGGTCGGCGACCTGATCGTTCGGGATGACGACGAACTCCCCGTCGAAGTTCTCTAGCCGGGTGTTGAAGATCGTGATGTCGGTGACGATCCCCTCCTCTTCGCCCAGTTCCACCCAGTCCCCGATGGTGAACGGCCGGGAGAACATGAGGACGAACCCGGCGATCAGCGACCCCAGCGTCTGGCGGGCCGCCAGGCCGACGACGATGCCGAGGAACCCGGCTCCGACGAGGAGGCCGCTGAGATTCTCACCCCAGAGGGTCAACGCACCGGAGAGGACGGTCAACAGGATCACGACCTGTCCGACCCGGAGGACGATCTCTTCCTGGTGGTCGGTGATCCGGTCGGAGCCGTCACCGAGGCGGTCGACGAGCCGCTTCAGTTGGTCCGAGGCCGCGAAGCCGATCGCCGCCAGAACGACCGTGATCCCGACCTTGGTCAGGTCGCTCGTGGCAATCTGGCTCAGACGCCCGCTGGGATCGATGACCCCCCAGAGGACGAGAGTCGCGACGACCGCCACTGCGACGACGGTCAACTGGACCGTCCGCAGAAGGATACCCGAGGAAGAGGTCGGTGCCAACCGCTCGACGATCCCGTACGCGCCGTCGAAGTGATCAGTGAGGTATCGCGAGAAGACGACCTGTCTGGCGGCCCGAACGGCTACGGGGAACACGATGACCACGAGGGCGAACGCCGAGAGGAGGACACCGAAGGTGATGGCTGTCCGCCCGTACACCGCCGAGAGCTGTTCGAGGAAGTCCAGCACTGCCTGGACTACCCCGGAGCCTTGCATACCTCCGTAGAACAGGCGCTCGTTTTTGTGTGTTGTCGTTACGATCAGACACCGCAGCCCTGCGTCTTCTCCGCTTCGGGCAGGTCGGCGTTGGCGTCGCCGGACATCCCCTTGCCGGCGTTGGTCGCGATCCCGTCAGTATCCTGGGATCGTCCCGCTGTTGACGCCCCCGACGACCGTTCAACGGTCTGAGACGGGGAACGTACATACCTCCGCCGGTCGATGGTATCGCATGAATACTGTAACTCGATTGGAAGTATTCGCGAGTCGTCCGATCGGGGCAGGACTCGCGTTCGGAACGTCGGTGTTCCTCTATACGGCCGCGTACGTCCAGTTCGTGAATCCGCGGGGACTGTTCTTCGTCCCGGCGGTGGTGCTGATCAGTTCGGCGACGGTCGCGGCAGTCTGTGCCGGATGGCTGGTCTGGCGATATCTGCTCCCGATATCGGTCGCGCGGAGCTATCGCAGTCACGCGCTCTTGGGGATGGTCGTCGGTGCGTTGACGCTCCTCCTCGCACCGCCGCTGGCGCTATTCGGGATGACGATCCCGTCGCTCTTTCAAGAGCGCGTTTCGCTCATCACACCGATTCTGATCGCCGGCTACCTGATCAACGCGATCGCCTGGGGACTCGTCGGAACGGTCGTCGCGTTCGCTCTCACGGTCGGGACACCCATCCTCGTCACGGCAGCGACTGGTCTCGGACTGGGCTATCTCCGTCGTCGGGACGACGGGCCGCCCCGAGAACCCGGTGTGGGATCACAGACGTAGGCGGACTTATCGACTCGCCGTCGAGGACCCAGCGTCGTCGCGGTGACTCCTTTCTGGGGGCTACTCCGAACTCGACCCGCCGGGGCTGGCGCTGGAGGGACACGAGACGTGGACCGAGCGCGATCGACGGGGGTGAAAAAGCGGCTTAGACGCCGCGGCCCTGCATCTTCTCCTCTTCGGGCAGGTCGGCGTTCGCGTCGCCGGACATTCCCTTGCCGACGTTGGTCGCGATCGTTTTCAGTGTCTCGGGGTCGTCCCAGTTGTTGACGGCCTCGACGATCGCGGTCCCCATGGCCTCGGGGTCCTCCGCGCCGAAGATGCCCGAGCCGACGAAGATGCCGTCACAGCCGTGGTGCATCATCAGGGCGGCGTCGGCGGGCGTCGCGATACCGCCGGCCGCGAAGTTGACGACCGGGAGCCGTCCCATCTCGGCGGTCTCGTGGACCAGATCGGCCGGTGCCTCGTGTTCGCGGGCCCACTTCTCGCGTTCCTCGTGGCTCATCCCTTCGAGTTTGCGGATCGAACCCTTGATGTTGCGCTGGTGGTGGACGGCCTGGTTCACGTCGCCGGTGCCGGCCTCGCCTTTCGTCCGGATCATCGCCGCGCCCTCGTCGATGCGACGCAGCGCCTCCTGGAGGTTCCGCGCCCCACAGACGAACGGTGCAGTGAAGTCCCGTTTGTCGATGTGATAGCGGTCGTCGGCGGGCGTGAGCACCTCGCTCTCGTCGACCATGTCGGCGCCGGCCGCTTCGAGGATCTGGGCCTCCTTCGTGTGACCGATACGGGCCTTGCCCATCACGGGGATCGACACTTCGTCGATGATCGACTCCAGCGAAGCCGGGTCGGCCATCCGGGCGACGCCGCCGCGCTTGCGGATGTCGGCCGGGACCGCTTCGAGGTTCATCACCGCGACCGCACCGACGTCCTCGGCGATGCGGGCCTGCTGGCGGTCGACGACGTCCATGATGACGCCCCCTTTCTGCATCTTCGCGAAGCCGCGTTTCACGAGGTCGGTACCGCGGCGAAGGTCCTCCAGATCGGTCGCTTCAGACATTGATAGCGGGTTAGGTCTGGATTTACTTAACGCGTGCCCTTGGCGGACTCACGTGGGGTGGCTACTGGCCTCACGTGGACCCGCGACAGCAGATTCGACCGCCCGACTGCCAATGGTGTTTTGTCCGGCGGCGTCGAATCACTCGTAATGCGACCGGAATGGCCGCCCTCGGAACGTCGGGGCGAAGTGTCCGTCCTCCACGTCGACGACAACCGGACGTTCCTCGACGAGACAGCGGCGATGATCGAACGCGAGTCCGGGCAGCTCCGCGTGACCTCCCTCGACGACCCCACGGCGGTTCTCTCACACGTGGAAAACGAGACCGTCGACTGCGTGGTCTCGGACTACGATATGCCCGAGATGGACGGACTGGAACTCCTCCGTGCCGTCCGCGAGCGGTTCCCCGACCTCCCGTTTATCCTCTTTACCGGCAAGGGGAACGAAGCGGTCGCCAGCGAGGCGATCTCGGCCGGCGTCACCGACTACGTCCGGAAGACTGGCGACAGCGAGACGGTCGAGATGCTGTGCAACCGAATCGAGAACGCCGTCGAACACGCCCGCACCGAAGAGCGGCTGGCCTACGAGAGCAGCCTGCTCGATACGCTCTTCGAACGCGTCCCGCATCACCTCTACGTCAAGGACGAGGAGGGCCGGCACCTCCGTGTGAGCCACGCCCACATCGACGAGCCCGAACAGTTGCTCGGCAAGACCGACAGGGAACTCTATCCCGAGGGCCACGCTGCCGATACCTACGAGGACGACATGCGGGTCATCAGGGACGGGGAGCCGATCATCCACAAGGAAGAACACACGAACGAGAGCAAGGCCGAGACCCATAGCTTCGATAGGGTCTACGAGCAGTACGAACTGGAACCGGTCACCGACAAACAGCGGTACGACGAGTGGGCGTTGACCTCGAAAGTGCCCTGGCGCGACGACGACGGCGAGATCATCGGCCTCATCGGGATCACGCTCGACATCAGCGATCGGAAACACTACGAGGAGTCCCTCGAACGGCACTCCGAGCGTCTCGAAGAGTTCCTCGCACAGGTCGTCCACGACATCCGGTCACCGCTGCAGGTGGCCGATTCGAACCTGGCGTTGCTCCGTGAGGAGGGGCTGGACACCGACCGGCTGGATTCGATCGAGCGAGCACACGGAGAGATCGGAGCGCTGGTCGACGACCTGAGCCGGTTCGCGCGACACGGCGAGATGGAACCCGACCCGGAACTAGTGGACCTCGAAGGACTCGTCGAGCAGATCTGGGAACGCCACGAATCCGCCGACGCGACGCTCAGCGTCGGTTCGCTCCCGGCGGTCGTGGTCGATCGGACAGACGTCCGACGACTCCTGACGAACCTCGTCGACAACGCCGTCGACCACACCGCTCCCGGGGTCCGGATCACCGTCGGCCCCCTCGACGACGCGGAGGACGGCGGGATCTTCGTCGAAGACGACGGCCCGGGACTACCGAGCGACGATCCCGGGCAGGTGTTCGAAGCGGGCTACACGACGGCGAGTGACGGCACCGGACTCGGCCTATCGATCGTCGAGACCATCGCCGACCGGCACGGCTGGGAGGTCGTCACCACAGAGAGCGACACGGGCGGTGCGCGCTTCGAACTCCGGTTCTGACCGCTACCGTTTTGCCGCCCGCTCCCGACCGACCCCACATGGTCTCACTCGGCGGGCGCATCGAGGCAGTCGTCGCACGCGGGTTCGACGGACCGCTCCCGGAGACCGAGGGGCTTCCGCGGTACGTCGCACCGCTCCCGGAGTGGCTGGAGAACGTCGGCCTCAGGCTGGCCTGGCCGATCGCGCTGGTCAACCTCGTCGGGACGCTGTTCGGCTTCTGGTACTACGCCGGCCGGCCGACGGATCTGGCACCGCCACTCGTCGAGGGCCAACTCGGGGCCGCACCGCCGCTCGCGTATCCGTTGATCCCCGACTCGCCGGTCGCGACATTGTTCATCGGGCTCTCGTTTGCCGCCTGGCGGCTGGACTGGGACACTGAGTGGCTCCACGCCCTGGCCTTTTTCGGCTGTATCAAGCTCGGGCTGTGGACCCCCTACGTCCAGTTGGTCGTCAACGGGCCGGCCGGCATCGCCACCTGGCTCTACTGGTTCCTGATCCTCTCGCACCTGGCGATGGCCGTCGAAGCGTTTCTCATCCACCGGTACGCGTCGTTCTCGGTCCCGGCTGTCGCGGTCGCGGCCGGCTGGTACGGCTTCAACGACGTCGTCGACTACTTCGTCCCCGTCCTGGAGGGGCCACACCACACCGTCCTGCGCGCGGAGATCGTCGCTGGCGGGCTCGATCACACGCTGCCAGCCCACGATCTGGCGGCCGGTTGGGCCGTCGTGTTGACGCTGGTTGCGACGTTTCTCGCACTGGCGACCCGCGCCGAGAAGCTCAAGCGCCGCGGGTGAATCACCGCTTGTCGACCGGCGTCCACGTCCGGTCGGTCTCGCCGACGTACGTCGAGACCGGCCGGATCAACCGGTTGTCGGCGAGTTGTTCCAGACAGTGGGCCATCCAGCCGCCGGCACGGCCGATGGCGAACGTCGCCGTGAACAGGTCGCGGGGAATCCCGACGCCGTGGAGCAGTGCCGCAGTGTAGAACTCGACGTTGGTCGCCAACCGGTGGTCGGGCTTGTGGTCGGCCAACGCGTCGAGAGCGACCGACTCGAACGCTTCGACGGTGTCGTAGAACCCGTCGTCGTCGGTCCCGGCGTAGAACTGTCGGGCTGCCGCCGAGAGGACCGCGGCACGCGGATCGCGGACGCGGTAGACACGGTGGCCAAAGCCCATCAGTCGCTCGCCGGCGTCGAGACGGTCACGGACGTACCCCTCGGGATCGCCGGAGTCGTGGACGGACTGGAGCATGTCCAGCACGGGACCGGGAGCGCCACCGTGAAGCGGTCCCTTGAGCGCTCCGACCGCGGCTGTCGCCGCCGAGACGAGGTCCGACTCCGTCGAGACGACCGTCCGTGCGGTGAACGTCGACGCGTTGAGGCCGTGGTCGATCACGGTCGTGAGATACGTCTCTATACCCCGGACCGCGTCGTCGCTCGGCCGCTCGCCCGTCAGCATGTACAGGTAGTTCGCGGCGTGGGACAGTTCCGGGTCGGGAGCGACGGGCGACTCGTCCTGCCGGTAGCGCCAGTAGGCGGCGACGATCGTGGGGACGACGGCAACGACGCGTTTGGCGGCTTCGCGGGAGTCGTCCGCGTCGGTGCCGAGACTGGCGGCCGCGACGCCCATCCGGAGCGCGTCCATCGGTGCCACGCCGACCCCCGCTGCTGCGTCGAGGAGTGCTCGAACGGCGTCGTCGATAGCCCGGTAGTCGACAAGGGTCGGCTGGATCGTCGCCAGTCGGTCGGCCGTCGGGAGGTCCCCGTCCAGCAGCAGTGCGACGCTCTCTTCGTAGGTCGCGTTGGCGGCGAGTTCTTCGATCGGGTAGCCACGGACGACGATTTCACCGGCCTCACCGTCGACATCGCTCAGTTCCGTCTCCGCGACGGTGATCGACTCCAGACCGGGATCGAAGACCGAGGGTGACACAGTGGGTACACCTCCAGCGCCCTCGGATTAGCCTTTTCGGCGGTAGAACCACGGTCCCGGTGCCGACGACCCGCCCATCCCGGGGACAGCCGGCCGCCGACTCCCTACTGGACGACGACGACCGCCGACTCGGTCTCGGTCATCTCGCCCTCGCCGGAGTAGGTCCGGGACTCCTCGATATCGAACATCTCTGCGCCGAGTTCGAACTCCCCGGCGACGACGAGTCGGTCGCCGTCGATCTCGTAATCGCCGGACTCGATGCCCGCGTCGATGTCGCCGACGCTGCTGCCGAACTCCGGCCCGACCAGCGAGTAGTCCAGGTCGATCCCGCTGATCTCGGTCGTGATCTCCGGGGCCTCGTCGTAGGTCTCTAACCGATCGACGTGCATGGCCTCGGCGATGGCGTCCTCGAAGCCGGCGACGTGGCCGTACACCTCGACGGTGCCGAGGTCCGCGTTCAGCGCCAGCCCGTGTTCGGTCTTGTAGCGCCGCAGCGCCGAGACGACCTCCATCGCCGTCTCGCCGGCCGCCAGATCGGCCTCGTAGCCGGCGGCGACCGGCCAGTCGGTCGTGTGGACCGACCCGTCGTCCTCGGCGTAGAGGCGGTTCCACAGTTCCTCGGTGATGTGGGGCAGGAACGGCGCGAACAGTTTCAGGAAGGTCCGGTGTGCGCGGGCCAGCGTGTACTCCGTCGAGGGGTCACCGCCGCCCGAGAGGCGCTGTTTGGCGATCTCCAGGTAGTCGTCACAGAACGTGTTCCAGAAGAACGACCGCAGTTCGTTGCGGGCCTTCGAGAAGGCGTAGTCCTCGAACTTCTCGGTGACCGACTCGACGGTCGCGTCCAGTTCGGCCAGGAGCCAGCGGTCGACCGCCGAGAGTTCGGTCTGGTCGACGTCGTCGACCGACTCGGCGGCCGGGGTCAGTTGATCGACCAGTCGGGAGGCGTTCCAGAGTTTCTGGAGGAGACGTTCGCCGGCCTCCAGATCGCCCTCCTTGTACGGGAAGTCGTCCCCGATGGAGGTTCCGGCGGCCCAGTAGCGGGCGGCGTCGACCGGGAAGTTCTCCAAGACCTCGCTTGGCGGGATGACGTTGCCCTTCGATTTGGACATTGCCTCGCGGTTCTCGTCTAAGACCATCCCGTTGATCATGACGTTCTCGAAGGGGACCTCGCCGGTGTGTTCGTAACACTTGACGACGGTGTGGAACAGCCAGAATGAGATGATGTCGTGGCCCTGCGGGCGCAGATCGAAGGGGTACAGCTCCGACATCTCCATCTCGAAGGTCCCGTCAGTGACCGCGAGTGCGCCGTCGCCCGTCGACCCGTCGGCGTGCCAGTCCCAGCCGGCGTTCACGAGCGGCGTCAGCGAGGAGGTCGCCCACGTGTCGAAGACGTCCTCTTCGGGGGTGAGCGTGTCGTGACCACAGTCCGGACAGCGATCGACCGGTGGGTCGTCCGAGAGCGGGTCGACTGGCAGTTGTTCGGGATCGGCGAGCACCGGGTCGCCACAGTCGTCGCAGTACCAGACCGGGATCGGGATACCGGAGTCACGCTGGCGGGAGATACACCAGTCCCACTCCAGCCCCTCGATCCAGTGCTGGTAGCGGCTGAACATCTTCTCGGGGAACCACTCCATGTCCCGACCCGCCTGCAGATACTCGTCTTTCTTGTCCAGCAGTTCGATGTACCACTGCTCGGTGACGAGGTACTCGACCTCGACGCCACAGCGCTCGTGGACCTGGACGGTGTGGTCGTGGTCGCGTGATTCCAGCAGGTAGCCGGCCTCGTCGAGGTCCTCGATGATCGCCTCGCGGGCCTCGGTGGTATGCATCCCCTCGTAGTCGCCGGCCACCTCGGTCATCGTCGCGGACTCGTCGATGGCCAAGCGGAGGTCCAGGTCGTGGGCCTGGTACCACTCGATGTCGTTCTGGTCGCCGAAGGTACAGCACATGACCAGCCCGCTACCGGTCTCCATGTCGACGCGTTCGTCGGCGATGATCGGGACCTCCTGGTCGAACAGGGGGACCCGCGCGGTGCCGCCGACGAGATGTTGGTTCTCGTCGTCGTCGGGGTGGACGAACACCGACACGCAGGCCGGCAGCAGTTCGGGGCGAGTCGTCGAGATAGTGAACGTCTCGTCCTCGACCGGGCCGTCGGCGTCTTCGAGGAGGTCGAAGGCGATGTCGTTGAACTTGGTGTGTTTGTCCTCGTCTTCCTGTTCGACCTGAGAGATCGCCGTCTCGCAGTCCGGACACCAGATGGTCGGCGCGCGCTGGCGGTACTCGCGCCCCTTCTCGTAGAGGTCGAGGAAGGAAAGCTGCGAGACGCGCTGGACGTTCGGTGCGATGGTCTTGTAGGTGTTGTCCCAGTCGACAGAGATCGCGAGCGACTGGACGTCCTCGGTGAACTCGTTCTCGTACCGGGTGCAGATCTCGCGGCACTTCTCCTGGAACTCCCGGCGCTCGAAGTCCTGGTGACGGATGTCGAGTTCCCGCTCGGTCAGCCGCTCAGAGGCGATACCGTTGTCGTCGTAGCCGAAGGGGAAGTAGACCGTATCGTCGGCCATCCGGTGGTACCGGGCGACGAAGTCCTGGAGCGTGAACTGATACAGATGCCCCATGTGGAGGTTGCCCGAGACCGTCGGCGGCGGCGTATCGATACTGAAGCGGGTGTCGGCGTCGCCGTCGTAGGCGTACGTCTCGTCTGTGACCCACTGGTCCTGCCAGGCGGGTTCGACGGCTCCCGGGTCGTACTCCCCGTCGAGGCCGTCTGACTGTTCGGTCGTCGATTCGTCGGTCGGTGGGTCCTGTGTGTCACTCATTCTTAGCTGTGGCGGCGGTCGGTCGAAAACGGTGCGGGCGTCGAGCGGTGGAGTTAGTTGGGGCTGGACGCCCCTACTACGGGTACGAGAACGGACGGGATGGTGCCTCGACGCGCCATTAGGTGTACGGTAGCCCACCCACGGATTAACGACTTCGGTTTCTATCGGGAGCGAGTGTGGTCACTGTGGCCCGGCGGCCCTCCGTTACACGGAAACGTGCAGTTTCACGAACGGGTATCGCCCATTCCGAAATCGATTTGAGCCGTCGTTGCGAGATGTTCGTATGGCTGATGGGCCGTTCTGGTCGCCGCCGGAGTGTGGGCAGCCGCGGGTTTGCTACGTCACCACAGCGGAGGACCGAGCGGTACCGAACGCGCTCGGGAGCGCGCAGGAGGATATCACCGTGGTTCAGGCGAGGTCCACAGCGGAAGTGTGTGACCGCATCCGGACCGAGTCCATCGACTGTGTCGTCAGCGAACACCACCCGCCCGAGGTCGACGCCGTGTCGCTGACCGAACGCGTCGGGGCTGTCGAACGGCCGCCACCAGTCGTCGTCTACCCCGCCGACGGCGACGAGTCCCTGGCCACGCGAGTCCTGGCCGCCGGCGCGGACGACTACGTCCCCCAGGGCGGTCCCGACGGTGGTCAGGAAGTACTGCGTGACCGCGTCGTCGATGTCTTGGAGAGCACACAGGCCTGCCGCCGGCACCGCTGGCGGGAACAGACACTGGAGGAACTCGTCGCCCAAAGCGACGACATCCTCTGGATGGTCTCGGCCGACTGGGACGACGTATACCTCATGAACGAGGCGTTCGAAGAACTGTGGGGCGTATCGACGGCGGCACTCGACGCCGGTGAAAGCAGTGTGCTCGACGCCGTTCATCCGGCGGACAGAGAACGTGCCAGCGAGGCGATGGAGCAGCTATCGGCCGGCTCGCCGATCGATATCGAACTGCGGGTCAACCCCCAGGAGTCCTACGAACGGTGGGTCTGGGTGAAAGGACATCCAGTCACCGACGGCACCTGTGTCGAGCGCATCGTCGGGTTCTCGCGGGACATCTCCGACCGGAAGGCCCGGGAGCGTGAACTCCACGGGCAGAAGGAGAAGATCACGGCCCTCCACCGGGTCGGGACGACAATCGAGAACTGTGAGACCGCGAGTCGCGTCCACGAGAAGATCGTCACTGCTGCCGAGGAGATACTGGAGTTCGATGTCGCGATCGTCAACGAGGTTCAAGAGGACTGTCTCGTTCCGCAGGCCGTTTCGTCTCATCTGGACTCTGATAAGTACTACGGCCGTATCCCGGTCGACACGGAACAGAGCGACGCGGCGATGGCCTATCGGACTGGAGAGGCGATCGTCGTCGACGATATCAGGACCCGGGACGTCAGGCCGGCTGACACGGCGTTCGTATCCTCGCTGACAGTTCCGTTCGGGGACGAGTTCGTCTTTCAGAGCGTCTCACAGGAGTCGGGTGCGTTCGACGAGGCCAGCCTCGAACTCGTCGAGTTGTTGTGTACGCAGGCACAGGCCAGGCTGAACCGGATCGAGACCGAACAGCGACTGCGCCAACAGGCTGCCGAACTCGAACAGCAGAACGAGCGACTGGAGGAGTTCGCCAGCGTCGTCAGCCACGACCTCCGGAACCCCCTGAACGTCGCGACCGGTCGCCTCGAACTGGCACGACGGGACAACGACAGCGACCACCTGGCCGAGGTGGCGAACGCCCACGACCGGATGGAGGAACTCATCGACAACTTGCTGACGCTGGCACAGGAAGCCCGGCAACTCTCGGAGATCGAGACGGTCTCGCTGGCTGAGACTGTCGAACGCTGCTGGCGGACCGTCGAGACGGCGGCGGCCACGCTCGACGTGGAGACGGCACTATCCGTTCGTGCAGACCGGACCAGACTGCGACAACTCCTGGAGAACCTCATCCGAAACAGCGTCGAGCACGGGGACGAACAGGTGACAGTCACCGTCGGGACGCTGCCGGATCAGTCCGGCTTTTATCTAGCCGACGATGGGCCGGGAATCCCGGCAAGCGAGCGTGAAGACGTGTTCGAACCGGGCTACTCGACCGCGACGGACGGCACCGGGTTCGGGCTCGCAATCGCCAACCGGGTGGCCCAAGCCCACGGCTGGGACCTGTCCGTGACAGACGGGGCCGACGGCGGAGCACGGTTCGAGATCACGGGCGTCGAGACCGACTAGCTCAGATCCGTCTCGGCGCGGTCCTCGGCGGAGTGTGCCCGCACCCACAGTTCGCCGATCCGTGAGAGTCGCGTCCGGTAGGACTTGCCGTGATCCTCCTGTTCGATGTAGCCTTTCCCGCCGGGACCGAGGCGGTCGACGTTGTAGATGACCTTCGAGCGAAAGGAGTCGGTGTACTCCTCACCGAGATCCCGGGCCAGTTCTTGGGCGAGTTCGGAGACCGATTCGAACTCGCCGTGTTCGCCCAGCGTAAAGAGGATGACCTCCTCGAACGGTTTGACGTTCGAGAACGAGGCGACGGGGAGTTCGACGATGTGGGAGCCGTCGATCTCCTTGGCACCGATGGTCGTCCCGCGCTCGTCGAACTCGTCGAGCAGATCCAGCGCGGTTTCGAGTCGCTCGTCGACACGGTCGTCGACCGTTTCGCCGGCCTGGATATCCTGGAGGAGATCGGCCTGCCGGCGGAGTTCCTCGGCCAGTTCCGTCTCTAAGTACTTCTCGGGAACCGTGTAGTAGGTGTGGATGCGGTCCCGGTCACCCTCGCGCTCGACCATGATGGAGTGGGCCGCCGTCGCGAAGGCAAAGGAGACCGTCCGGGGCATCGCGGAGACGTTGACCCACACTTCGCTGCCCGAGTCGAGTTCCGCGTTGATGAGTTCGAAGGCCTGTTCGAAGGCGTCGTCGTAGTCGTAGACGTCGGCGATGACGAACCGCTCGGTCTCGGCCCCCAGGAGGTTCTGGTAGTCTTTCTCCAGTTTCCGCGCGAGGTTGCGCGAGTACTCGACGTTGGCCTCGCTCCCGACGGCGCCTTCGAGCAGGATGACCCGATCGACGTCGAGTTGCTCGCGCACCAGCGGCGCGATGAGCCGGTCGTAGTCGAAGCCGACCGGGACGATGTGTGTGTGCATACGTGTCGGTCGACGCGCCGAACAAAAAAGGGCGTAGTTTGTCCGTGGCAGATGCCGTCGTCGGCTCAGCCCCGGCGACTCACAGACAGGAATCGTGAGCGGTCTCGCCGTCACCGTTCGGTCGCCGGCGCTGGCCCGCGACGATCGGTTCGCCACACTCGACACAGGTCAGGGAGCCCGCCGTGTCGTCGGCCACGACGGCGATGGTCTCGTCGGTGTCGTCGGACGCCGTAGCCGTGTCCGAACTATCGGTGCCGACGTCGACGCTCGCGTCCGTCTCGAAGTCGGTGTCGTCGGTCTCGTGGAGCGGTTCGACCGCGGGGCCGCTGTTCCCGGCCGCGGAGACGCCCAGAGCGACGGCACCGACCCCGGTCAGAACGCCGCGGAGTCGCTTCCCGCCACGGAGCGATCGGAGCGCGAGGATTCCCAGCCCCACGGCGAGCAGTACGCGGACGAGGCGACTTCGGTCGCCAGCGGTCTCAGTGTCCATACCTGAGTTCGGGAGCCCCACGCTCTTTAGTTTCACCCATCCGGACGGAGAAGTGACCGACGACGTGAGGCCGTCAGTCGGCTTCGACACCGTCGACGCGATAGGCGGCCCGGTTCTCGGTGGACGCCGGCGTCGTCACGAGCGAGATACCGATAGTCAGGACCGTCCCCAGGAGGATTCCGACGATTCCCGGCGTCCACCCGAGATACGTTCCGGGCAGCGAGAGCGAGAGGTCGACCAATCCGGCGCTCGCCTCGACCACCGGGAAGACGTGCAGGATGTAGAAGACCTGACTCCCGAGGATACCCGCGTACATCCCGCGTCGGGTCGTCCCGCGCCAGTACAGTGCCAACGCGACCGGCATCGTCAGCTGTGCGAACCCGCTGAAGGCCGTGTCGCCGATCTGGACGAGCGTTCCGGGGGTGTAGAGGCTCGCGACGAACGACAGCGTCGCGAAGACGACCACGCCCACGCGGGCGACGAGGGTCTCGTGTCCAGCACCGGTCGCGGCTCGCTCGCCGTCGGTTCCACCGGAGGAGCGGGTCAGCGGCCGGTAGATATCGCGGGCGAGATACGACGAGCCGGACAGCAACATCGAGTCACTGGAGGACATCATCGCGGCCATCGCGCCGGCGATGACCAGCGCCGCGAACCACGTCGGCGTGTACTCCGCGAGCAGGGCCGGGACGACGTTGCTCCCCTCGGCCACCTCGACGCCCAGTCCCGCGGCCCAGGCACCGAGCATGAACGCCGGGACGAACAACAACAGGACGAGCACGGGCCAGAGCGCGAACGTCCGCTTGAGGACCGTCTTGGAGCCGGCGGCGAAAAAGCGCTGGTTGATCTGGGGGAACATCGTCACGCCGAAGGCGATGCTGACCGCCGTCGAGACGATGTACTGCCGGGTGTAGAGGCCGCCGCCCAGCGCCAGGAACTCGGGATTGGTCTCGGCGAGTAGTGCCGTCGCCCGGCCGGCACCACCGACCGACGAGAGGACCCACGCGACGGCGATCCAGACCAGCGAGAGCATGAACAACCCCTGGAGCGTGTCGGTCCAGGCGACGCCGCGCATCCCCGAGACGGCGACGTAGAGGATCATGAAGAGGGTGATCCCGCCCGCACCGACCCAGAACGGGACCGCCCCGTCGGTCAGTCCGACCAGGGCCTGGCCGGCACCTTTCTGCTGGAGCATCACGTACGGGAACAGCCAGAGGAGACTCACACCGGCGACGAGGACCCGCAGCGGGGTCGAGCCGAACCGATCGCCCAGCATCTCCCCCAGCGTGACGTAGCCGTGTCGCTTGCCGACGAGCCACTGTTTGTAGCCCAGGACGTACCAGAGGATCGCGAAGATGATCCCGTCCATCAGTCCCATCACCAGGATCCACTCGGGGCCGGCCGAGAACGCGAGGTTCGGCCCGCCGAAGAAGGTAAACGCCGACAGCAGCGTCGCGAAGGTGGTAAAGAGGAGGACGACGGTCCCGAGGGTCCGGCTGGCGAGATAGTAGTCCTCTGCGTTGCGGTCGGTCAGCCGGTAGGCGACGACCCCGACCGCCAGCGCCACCACCATGTACGCGCCGACGATGCCCAACTGGAGCGTGGTCTCAGCCATCGGCGGGCACCTCCTCGATACCCAAGCCCCAGGCGGTGCGTGCGAAGACGGCGAAGACGACACTGGCGAGCCCCATCCACCCGATGTGCCACCACAGCCAGACCGGGAGGCCGGCGGCGACCAGCGAACTGTCCCAGAGGAACCACGGGACAGCAAGCGCCATCAGTGCGAACGCGACGACTGCCCACCCGGCGGTGCGCACGTGTCTCATGATTGTTGAACGAAGCTAGTTATCTCCCGTACAAATCAATTTCGTTCCTTCGGTCGTCCTATCCGAAGAGAATTTGTCTTCAATACACGCGGGTCCCCGGTTCCACGTCCCGCTCCGTGGTCAGGTGGACCACGCCGTCCGCACCGTCGACACCGGTCACGAGACACTCGCTCTCGAAGCCGGCGATAGTCACGGTCCCGAGGTTCACGACGGCGATGACCTGCGCACCCAACAGGTCCTCGTGGTCGTACACGTCGGTCAGCCCTGCGGCGGACTGGAGCTGTTCGTCGCCGAAGTCGACCGTGAGCTTGTAGACGTCCTTCCGTGCGGCCGGGAAGTCCGTGACATCGACGACTTCACCGACGCGCATCTCTACGTCTTCGAGGAACCGTGCGGGGTCGATCCGCTCCTCCGTGAGTCCCATGGCCGGGGTTTGTGGGGCCGGTTATATCACGCTCGCGGTCTCAGCAGCGGGTATGCGCACCGCGATCCAACTGTGGACCCTGCGTGAGCATCCGGGTCCGCAGGACGAACTGTTCGAGCGTATCGCCGCGGCGGGATACGACGGGGTCGAGTTCGCGGGCCTGTCGGACCCAGTCGAGACGGCGGAGCGCCTGCAATCGACGGGGTTGCTCGCTGCCGGTGCCCACGTCGACGCCGAGACGATCCAGTCCGACCCTGCCGGTGTCACCGACGAACTCGCCACGCTGGGTGCCCCCTACGTCGTCGTCCCGTATCTCGACGACGACCACTTCGTTGACGCGGCGGCGGTCACCGAGACCGCGAGGAAACTGGACGAGTTGGCCGGGAGCGTCGAGAAACCGCTGCTGTATCACAACCACACTCACGAGTTCGTTCCGGTCGGAACCGAGACCGCCTTCGACCGGTTGCTCGCTGAGACGACCGTCGGGATCGAACTCGATGCCGGTTGGGCACGAGCGGCGGGCCGTGACCCCGCTGCCCTGCTGGAGACGCTGTCGGGTCGCGTCCCGGTCGTCCACCTGAAAGACGTCACCGCCGACGGGGAGCCGACGGACCTGGGCGACGGCGTCGTCGACCTCCAGGCCGTCGTCGACGCCGCACGGGCGGCCGGCACCGAGTGGCTCGTCTTCGAACACGACGACCCGAGCGATCCGATGGCGTCGATGGAGACAGCCGGCGACGTGCTCTCGTCGCTCTCGACGGAGTGAGCGGCCAGGTGGACAGCTTATTTGAGTCCACCCTGCCTACGCCCTAGTAACAAACGGTCGGCCCTGCTGTCCGCGGTGGGCCAGCCACGCGGAGTACAACGATGCAAGACACGGCAAAATATCTGATACACGCTGACATCACCGCCGCCGGCGTCGTCGAGCGAAGCGACGTGGTCGGTGCGGTGTTCGGACAGACCGAGGGGTTGCTCGGCGACGACATGGACCTGCGGGACCTCCAGGACTCGAAGAAGGTCGGGCGGATCGACGTCGAGATCACCGCGGAGGGTGGCCGATCCCGTGGCGAAGTGACCGTCGCGAGCGGCCTCGACAAGGTCGAGACCGCGATCCTCGCAGCGGCCTTGGAGACCATCGAGCAGGTCGGTCCCTGCGGCGCGGAGATCACCGTCACCGACATCGAGGACATCCGAAGCGCCAAACGCCGGGAGGTCGTCGATCGGGCGACGGAGCTCCTGACCGAGTTCGAGGCCGACTCCGTGACCACCGAAGACATCGTCGAGACGGTTCGCCAGCGGGTCCGCGTCGCAGACGTCACGGAGTACGAGGGACTCCCTGCAGGCCCGCGGGTCGTCGATTCCGACGCGATCGTCGTCGTGGAGGGTCGTTCCGACGTGGTCCAGCTGTTGAAATACGGCGTCAAGAACGCGATCGCCGTCGAGGGAACCGACGTTCCCGACGCCGTCGCGGCCCTGACAGCCGACCGGACCGTCACCGCTTTCCTCGACGGCGACCGCGGCGGCGACCTCATCTTGAAGGAACTGGCACAGGTCGGCGAGATCGACTACGTCGCGTTCGCACCACGGGGCCAGTCGGTCGAGGATCTGTCCCGAGCCGACGCGATGGCGGCACTGCGGGACAAGATCCCCTACGACGAGTTCGTCGAGAGCGAGGACGAATCGGACCCGAACGAGCCGGCCAGAGCCGACGGGTCCGTCGCCACCGAGCGAGCCACACAGACCATCGAAGACGCCGACGAAAGTGGGACGGTCACCGTCACGGAAGCAGTCGAACCGTCCGAAACCGAGACAGATCCGGAGGAATCGACCCAGCGGCCGCCGGAGACGCTCTCGGACCATATCGAGGCCGTCATCGGCGCGACCACTGGACAGGTCCGGCTTCTCGGTGCTGATCTGACGGTTCTCGCGGAGGGGGACGCAGAAGAGGCGGTCTCGCTCGTCGCCGAGAACGAGCGTGTGCCCGAGACGGTCGTCCTCGACGGGCCGTGCTCACAGAGAGTGCTCGACGTCGCTGCACAGCGTGGTGTCGACGTTGTCGTCGCCACCGACCACGGCGAGTACGTCAAACAGCCCACGAGCGTCCACGTCCGGATCGAGAGCGGCGATCAGAGCTGACGGCACAACAGGACACCGTCGCCGTCGTCGTAGTGGTCCGGGAGGTGACTTTCGAGGGTGAAGCCGAACCGCTCGTAGAAGCTCCGGACGCGCTCGTCGTCGGCCCGAGCGGTGAGCCGGACGGTCTCGAACCCCCGATCTCGAAGCCGTTCCAACAACGTCGAGAGCAACAGCGTCCCGATCCCCTGTCCCTGTACCGGCGGGTCGACGGCCAGTTCCGCGAGGTACGCGACCGGGTGATCCGGAACCACCAGAGCGTACCCGTCCGGCCGGTCGTCGTCGTAGACGAGCAGTTCCGGCGGCCCGTCGACGGCGACCGTCAGGAGATCCGGCCACGGGTGGTCGAGCGCGGCCGTCTGGATCGCCCGTAACCGGGTGCGATCTTCAGGACGGGCCTCGCGGATCGGACTCATACGAGGCCGCCACCGAGCGCCAGGACGACACCGGTGATCGCCGCTGCCAGCGTGGCCAACATGTTGACGCCCTGGTTGCCGACGATAGTGCCCTCGACAGTCGCACCGAGCAGGCTATCGACGGTCATCCCGATCAGCCCACAGACGACGACGACGAGAGCACCAGTCGTGCCGACGGCAGCGAGCAGCGCCGACGCGATGCCGGCGATGATTCCCGCACCGACCAGGCCGGCGACAACTCCCTGCCAGGTGACCGCGCCGTCCGTCCCTGGTTCGACCCGGCGGAGAGTCGTGATGAGCCGGGGGTTGTCGTAGAGCCCGCCGAACTCGCTGGAGAAGGTGTCGGTCATCGCCGCGGCGACCGCCCCGGCGAAGGCATAGAGGAAGAGCACGGGGTCGACGGCGATATGGGACGGGCTCGCGGCGGTCGCCAGGACGGCCACGAGCGCGACGATCGAGTTCGCGAGGACGTTCCCGCTACCCCTGGCACCCTCGTTTTCCTCGGCGATCCCCCGCTGGAGTTTCTCCTCGTAGCGGTACTTCGAGGAGAGCCCACCGAGCCCGAAAAACGTCACGAGCATCGCGAACCAGCCGTAGCCACCGAGGACGATCGTCAGCAGTGCGAGCAGGATACCGGTCAACATCCCGGGGAGGGAGGCCGTATCGAGCGCGTAGGAGACGTATCCCAACACTGCCGTCACGGCCAGTGCGACGCCGATCCGCTGTGTCGCAACCGATGGGTCGAGCACGACGAGCAACCACAGTAAGAGTCCGACGGTGAGCAACACCAGCGGATCGTCCCGTTCGAACAGGACCGACCGCAGTAGCGCGGCCACCAACGCCCCGGTCGCCGCCAGGAACACGACGACCGGAGGCGCTACCGCTGCCGACTGAAGCCGCGCACCGGCGACGTGCCCGGCCAAGCCCGCGAGGAACCCGGCGACGATGAACGCCCCCGTGGCGACGAACTGGTCGCTCCTGACCGAGGCGACGAGTCGCTGTCCGAGGTTGCCGAAGGCGACGACGAAGACGGTCCCGACGAACACCCAGGCGGCCATCCCGAACTGGACGGCAAGCAGCGCCAACCCGGCGACAGCGAGCGAGAACGCGGCCAACCCGTGGAGCTTCCCGTCCTCGTAGTCCCCCGGGCGAGCGAACAGTTCGAAGAGACGGGACCCCGGATCGACGACAGTCAGGACGAGGGCTGCGACGAGGACGAACGGACCGGTAGCGACGACAGTCGCCACCGCGGGCGACTGGATACCCGTCGCGAGCGGGACGATCAGTGCGAACGCCCCGACGAGCGCGAACCCGGCCGCTCGCCGTACGGTCGAAGTCACGTCTCTCCGGTACCCCGGAGAGCCACTTACCGTTTCCGAACTCCGAGAGGGTCCCGTCCGTGTCCCGGTGAGACGCCGAGTCGTGAATTTTAGGCATCCCCTCGGTGTACCCGCCACTGTGGGCCTGTACGACCGCTACCTCGCGACCCGCGTCCGCATGAGTGACGCCGCCCTCCCCGACCGCGTCGCCCTCGTCATCACCGAGCGGGACCTGCTGACCGACGGTGCCTACACGACCGTCGAGCGGTTCCTCGACTGGGCAGTCCGGTACGGTGCGGAGACGATCGTCGTCTACGTGAGCGTCCTCGACGAAGAGGTCGTCCCGACGCTCCGACAGGAACTCTCGGCCATTCGCGCGCCGAAGACAGTCGCGGTGCGAGGACCGGACGACGAACGCCAAGCCGACGCACCGATCCAGATCTCGATCGGACTGGGCGGCCAATCGGAGTTCGCGACGGCGGTGGCAAAGCTCGCCGAAGACGTGGCCGACGGCGAACTGACACCGGCAGAGATCGACGAGGACGCCGTCGAGGAGCAGCTGGTCTTCCCGACCGACCCCGATCTCGTCATCAAGACCGGCGCCGAGCGCCTCTCGGATTTCATGATCTGGCAGTCGGTCTACTCCGAACTGTACTTCACCGACGTGAACTGGCGGAACTTCCGCCAGCGGGACTATCTGCGGGCACTCAGGGACTACCAGGAGCGACAGCGGCGGTTCGGCCAGTAAGCCGATGTCGCGATCGGCGTCGCTCGGACGCTCAAGCCAGCGTTTGACCGCACAGAAGACCCTTGCCACGGCCATCGGAACGGCGAGTATGGACACGCTGCTGACCCGCCGCAGGTACCTCCAGGCTGGGGCGGTCGGAGCCGCCCTCTCCCTGGCTGGCTGTCGCTCGGCCACGGACGGTGGCGGCCGTACCAGTCGCTCGACGACCGACCGCTCGCCGACACCGGTTCCGACTCCCGACGGGACGGGGACCTACGCCCCGACGCCGACAGGACCGAAGTCGTACCCGGATCGGCCGGCCGAACCGACACGCGAGGCTGCCGTCGAGTTCGCCAGGACCTTCGAGCGCACGCGGGCGTACAACCGGCTGCACGCGGACAACGTCGAGGAGATCAGCGCACAGGGCACCGCGCGACACGACCGACCCGCACACGGCGGGCACTACGTCCTCGCGACGTCGACTGGGTACGCAAACTACGCCGACGACGTCCACGCCGACTGGGGACAGCTCCCGGCGCTGTACTTTGTCAGTCCCGGGCTGGTCGTCAGAGCCGGTGACTACAGGGATCGATACTTCGACTGTTCGGATGTCTTCGCCAGCGAGGACAGCGCGGAGAACTTCGCGACACCGTGTGACGGACGGTGGGCCTCCTATCGCGTCCACAACCTCCACACAGAGGCCCACGAGATCAGTGTCACAGTGGAGTATGGGACCGACAGCGACTCGACGACGGTGCTAGAGCGTGAGTACGCCGTCGAGCCGACCGGCGGCATCCAACAGGAGAGTGTCACCTACCGTCGGGGAACCTACCGAGTCCGGGTAGAGACGGCAGACGGCTCGGTCACGGACACCGACTGGCGTCTCGGCGGGCCACCGGACCCGGATCGCCCGCTGACGGTGTTGGTGACGCCCGTCGGGGACCTGCGGATCCGTCGGGTCCCGTTCGGTTCGGTCCGCTAGTCGGCGAGTTCGTACTCCTCGTCCGCCTGCTCGCGCTCGGCGCTCGGGAGCGCGTCACGGAACCGGCGGAGCGTCGCCATTGCCTGCGACACGTCCCGGTCACCGACTGCGCGAACGAGTGCGAGCGCGCGCCGGGCCCGGGTCGTCCGCCAGGACTCCTGGCGGTTCTGGTAGGTCCGGATCGCCCGGAGGAAGTCGATCTTGCGGAACTCCGGCCAGTAGGGCGTACAGAAGAACGTCGCCGCCTCGTTGCCGTTGGCGTGCCAGGGCAGGAAGTTCGACGTCCGCTCGTCGCCGCCGGTCCGGACGATCAGATCGACGTCTCGGGTCGGCCCCTGATAGAGGGACTCCGCGACGGTATCGACGTCCACGTCGTCCGGTTCGAGTTCGCCGGCCTGGACGCTACGGGCCACGTCCCGAGCAGCCCCCAGAAGCTCCGCTCGGCCGCCGTAGGCCAGGGCGATGTTGAGGTTGAGGGCGTCGTACCCCGCCGTTTTCGCTTCGGCGTAGTCGATGGCGTCGAGGACCCGGTCCGGGAGCATCTCACGCTCGCCGATCGCACGAATGCACACTCCGGCGTCGTGGACCCGATCCGCGTCCGCGAACGTCCGGAGTTTCTCCTCGACGAGGTCGAAGATGAACTCCCGTTGTTCGGCCGGCCGGTCGAAGTTCTCCGTCGAAAAGGTGTACAGCGTCACCTCCCGGACACCCAGTTCGTCACACCAGTCCAACAGCTGTTCGGTGGTCTGAGCGCCTTCCCGGTGGCCTTCGGTCGTTTCCTCGCCCTCCTTGCGGGCGTAGCGGCGGTTGCCGTCCATGATGACAGCGACGTGATCAGGTGCGCCACCGATCTCCGACCGCAACAGCCGTTCGTACGCCGCATAGCCGACGGTACGCACCCTGTCCAGCATTACTGAATTGATATCAACGCGCCGATAAGGACTTTGTGGAACGGATCGGTCGCCCACTCGGATCGCGACCGTGAACCGTGCGCATATTTTATATATCCCCGGGGTTGTATGTAGGTGTGTAATGGCGACCGGTACGGTTGACTTCTTCAACGACACTGGCGGTTACGGATTCATCGAAACTGACGACGCTGACGAAGACGTGTTCTTCCACATGGAAGACGTCGGCGGTCCTGACCTCGAAGAGGGACAGGAAGTCGAGTTCGACATCGAGCAGGCAGATAAGGGCCCTCGGGCAACCAATCTGACGCGCCTGTAAGACGGGTACTGTACCCGCGTCCACTGGCACCGATACCCGACGGTAGCGGACCGTCGGCGGACCGATTCTGTGCGGCATTTTTCGAGCGACTGCGAATGCGAAGTGCATTAGGGGAGCCAGGACCCACGTCCAGCCATGGCTGACGCAGATACGCTCGACGAGGACCTCTACCGACGGACCAAGCAGTTACTCGAACCCGGCGAGATCGAACTCAACGGGACCATCGTCCACACGGAGTACGACGGCAGCGACGAGATCGAGATGATGCAGGCGACGATCGAGGTCGGCGAACGGATCGCCGCCGCAGCGGGACACGACCCCGCAGACACGTTCGTCTACTCGGGCAGCGACGACCCGGAGTTCGCGTCCAACCAGCACCAGGGGCTGACACTCGACGACGAGTCGTTCGTCTGGGAGTGCCAGCAACTCCTCCGTGAGGGATCGTTCGATCTGGTGTTTTATTACGAGGCCAGCGCCGACCACGAGGGCCTGCTGGCCGATCTCGAAGACCGTGGCTACGAAGTGAGCGGCGTCGAAGGCTGACCGCGGGCGCTCAGTGCTGCAAGCGCTCCTGACAGTTGTGACAGTAGGTGTAGTCAGTGCCGTTGGCGGAACCACAGATCCGGCACGTGACCGCCTCGACGGCCGCCTGCTCGAAGTAGGCGTTCAGTTGGCCGGTATCGGGCTGTTGCCCGCCCGAGAACTGCTCGATCAGCGTCTCCTTGGCCGCGTAATCCAACACTCGGAACATGAGGAGGAACGAGCCGGGGACAGCGACCAGTACGCAGAGGAAGACGAACAGTCTGAACCCCAGTTCGAGCGTGGAGATCGACACGGTTCCTGTTAGGTCCCGAACCAGTAAAGCGCTCTGCCGCCACCCAGCGGCTGTCTCGTCCGGGCTGTTTATGTCCGCCCAGACCCGAGCCTATCGTATGACAGCGGACCTCGAATCAGTCGACCGCGCGGTCCTCAACGCCTTCCAGGGGGGGTTTCCTGTCGTCGAACGCCCCTTCGAGCCGGCCGCCGACGCGCTGGCCGACCACGGCATCGACGTTACCGCCGAGGAACTCCTCGATAGGGTACAGCGACTCGACGACGACGGGGTCCTCACCCGCTTTGGCGCACTCATCGACGCCGAGGCGATCGGCGGGACGGCGACGCTGGTGGCGACACACGCGCCGCCCGAGCGCTACGACGACCACGCGGAACTGATCAACGACCACCCGGAAGTCGCGCACAACTACGAGCGGGAACACCCGCATCTCAACATGTGGTTCGTCCTCTCGGTCGCCGACGAGGCCCGCGTCGAGGCGGTGCTGGCCGATATCGAGGCCGAGACCGGCGAGGAGACGTACAACCTCCCCAAACAACAGGAGTTCCACGTCGGCGCGAAGTTCCCCGTCGAGGGACCACAGACCCAGGCCGTCGACTGTTCGGACGCCGGCCCGGAGGTGACGCCGACCGATCGGCGGTCGCTGACGGCCGCGGAACTGGACCTCGTGTTGGCGATCCAGGACGGCCTGCCGATCACTGCGACGCCCTACGCCGACGTGGCCGCGGAGATCGGTGCCGAGACCGAGTGGGTCGTCGAGACGATCAAGCGGTTCGACGAGGAGGGGAAGGTCCGGCGGGTCGGCGCGATCCCGAACCACTACGCGCTGGGCTACAGCGAGAACGGGATGACCGTCTGGGACGTTCCCGACGACGTGGTCGACGAGGTCGGGCCGGCGATCGCCGAGTTCGACTTCGTCACGCACTGCTACGAGCGACCACGCCACGAGGGGGTCTGGCCGTACAACTTCTTCGCGATGACCCACGGACGCAGCGAGGAAGAGAGCCAGCAGCGCATCCAGCAGGTCCACGACCGGATGAGCCAGTACTGGGACGTCGGCGAGGACGACTGGGACACGCTGTTCTCGACGCGCATCCTCAAGAAGACGGGGATCAGACTGGACGAGCGGGCACGAGCCAACACCGAGGCCGCCACCGAACCGTGATTCCGCTCCTGCACGACTTCACCGACGAGACAGTCCTGGTCGTCGGCGGCGGGCCGGTCGGTGCACGGAAGGCCCGCCGGTTCGCGGCCGAGGCGACCGTCGTGGTCGTCAGTCCGGAGTTCGCCGAAAGGGAGTTCGGCGACGCCCAGCAGGTCCGTGCGGCGCCGGACGCGGACGGGATCGTGGCGTGGGTCGAACGGACCGACCCCGCACTCGTCGTCGCCGCGACGGACGATAGCGACCTCAACGACGCGGCCGCGGCCGCGGCACGCGAGGCCGGCGCGCTCGTCAACCGGGCGGACGACCACGGCGAGCGCGCGGTCGACGACGTGGCGGTGCCGGCGACTGTCAGGGACGACCCCGTCACGCTGGCGTTCGCCACCGGTGGTCGTGCCCCCGCGCTGTCGAAGTACCTCCGGGAGGAGTTCGAAGCCCAGTTCGGGTCGGCCGGGGCGATGGCCACGCTCGTCGGCGATCTGCGCGACGACCTCCAGTCCCAGGGGGTCGATCCCGAGCGCCGGCGTGAGATCGTCCGGACCGTTGTCAGAAACCGGGAGCTTTGGAAGGCTTTAGATAGGGGCGAACCCAATCCCGACCAAGTACTAGCAGACGTGATCGAGGATCTACCGGGTGAGACGGCGTGAGAGACCAGCACGGAGTCATCGTCGGCGTGAGCGTCTCGCACGAGCACGCGACCGTCGACCAACTAGAGACTGCGGCCGCGGACAGCCAGCGCCACGCGGTCGAGACGCTGCTGTCCCGGCCCGGTGTCGAGGAAGCGCTCTCGCTCCAGACGTGTAACCGGACGGAGGGCTACGTCGTCGCCCCGTCACACGAGGCCGGGGTGTCGGCCCTGGAGCTGTTCACACGCGATATCGACGACGACGCGGCCGTGGTGATGGACCACGAGGAGAGCCTTCGCCACCTCCTCCGCGTCGCTGCAGGGTTGGAGTCGATCGTCCTCGGCGAGGACCAGATCCTCGGCCAACTCAGGACCGCCTACGAGGAGGCCCGCGGTGTCGGCGGTATCGGACCGGTCCTGGAAGACGGGATCACGAAGGCGATCCACGTCGGCGAACAGGCCCGCTCGGAGACGCGGATCAACGAGGGGGTCGTCTCGCTGGCCTCAGCGGCGGTCCGACTCGTCGGCTCCGATCGGGATCTCGACGGTGAGAGCGCGCTCGTGGTCGGCGCCGGCGAGATGGGGCGGCTCGCAGCGGTCGCACTCGCCGAACAGGTCGACCACGTCATCGTCGCGAACAGGACCGTTCCACACGCGGAGCATCTGGCCGACTCGATCAACACCGACGCGAGCGCGGTCGCACTGGACGCCCTCGAAGCCGCCGTCGAAGAAGCGGCCGTCGTCGTCTCCGCGACGGGGAGCAACGACAAGGTCTTCGAGACGGCGGCGTTCGAGGACGCCGGCGAGACCGCCGTCGTCGACATCGCTCAACCCCGTGACGTTCCAGCCGAGGCCGGCGATCTGGAGTCGGTGACCGTCTACGATCTGGACGCGCTCGAATCGGTCACCGAGGAGACCCGGACACAGCGTCGCGAGGCCGCGGAGGCAGTCGAACGGCTCGTCGACGAGGAGTTCGACCACCTGCTGACCCAGTACAAGCGCAAGCGGGCCGACCGGGTCATCTCGACGATGTACGAGAGCGCCGAGCAGATCAAGGCCGCCGAACTCAACACCGCGCTCTCCGCGGCAGCGTTCGACGAGGACCAGCGCGAAGTCGTCGAGTCGATGGCCGACGCGATCGTCTCACAGTTGCTCGCCGCGCCGACCCGGAGTCTCAGAGACGCCGCCGAGGAAGACGACTGGTCGACGATCCACACCGCACTGGAACTGTTCGACCCGGATTTCGGCGGGGACGACCAGTCCGAACCGCCTGAATTCGTCGAGGAGATGAACCCCGACGACATCCCCGAGGGGATGCGCGAGGAGATCCCCAGCGCCGTCTTAGACGAACTCGCCGACGACTGAGCCGATGGTGAGCATCACCCCACTGGTCGTCGGTGCCGGCTTCGTCGCCGTCGCGATCGGTGGGTTACTGGAGGTGACCGGCTACGACGAGGACCGGCGCCGCGACCACCGACGGCTAGCACAGGTGTTCACCTACGGCTGTCTCCTGATGCTCGGACTCGGCGGCTTCGCGGTCTGGACCGGTGCGACGAGTGGTATCCTGCCGACGTGGGCGGTCGTCGCACTGGCCGTCGTCACGGTCGGCGTTCTGGGGACGCAGTGGAAGCTTCGACGGGCGATCGACACCAGCGGGTGACCGGCACAACGGTTTTCGGCGTGGCACTCCAGCGTTCGCCCATGGCAGACCTGCTTTCCGACGACGAGATCGAACAGCGACTCCCCGAGGGCTGGAACCGGGAGGGAGACGAGATCGTCCGTGCCTTCGAGTTCGACGGCTACCTGGACGCGTCGGGGTTTCTCGGCGCCGCTGCGGGACTGGCCGAAGACGCCTGGCACCACCCCGAGATGACGATCACGTGGGGCGAAGTGGAGGTCCGACTGACCACCCACGACGCCGGTGGGATCACCCAGAAGGATATCGACCTCGCCGAACGGTTCGACGGCATCTACGACTGAGCCGTGCCCCCCTCGGACCCTCGTGAGGCCCCGGCATGCTACGTCTTCCGGGTGCGGTTCCGCCTCGATACGTCCGGCGGCGTGGCGACCGATCCGGAGCGGTTCGAGACGACCGTCTTCCGGCGAGCCGACCCGCCGGGCGAGCCGGGCTGGCTGTTCTTCCGGGACAACTGCTGGCGCGGGGAACTGGCCGACAAGTCCCACTTCCGGGGCGTCGTCGAATCGGAACTGGGCGTCCCTGTCGAGTCCGTCTCGTTCAGCGAACTCCGGATCGACGAGGACGCCTTCGCAGAACTGAAGGCGGCCATCGCCGCCGATCTGGACCCGTTCAACGCGGACTCGGTCTCCGAAGTGCTCTCGAAGTATCTCGGAAGCTCGATCCGCGTAGCGTGACACCGCCCCACAATCGACCGGTCCCGTACCGGTTAGCGGCCAGCTAGGGCCGACGTCACCCGATCATCCGCCATAAGGCCCGAAGAGCTTTACCGGATACTCACCTACTAATTGTCCCCCATGACAACCGACCACTACGACTTCTGGCTGTTCGACCTCGACGGGACGCTCGTCGACATCGAGCCGTCGTACCCGACGGCGGTGATGAGCGAAGTCGGGGATCGCCTCGGCGTCGGGTTCTCCGAGGAGGAGGCCAGAGTCCTGTGGTACGGGATCGGCGGCGCACGCGACGAGTTCCTCGCCCGAAGGGAAGTCGATCCCGAGCGGTTCTGGGAGACGTTTCACGAGGTCGAGAACCCGACCGACCGGGCGAACGCGACGTATCTCTACGACGACGCCGAGCGGTTCCTGGCGTCGTGTGAGGTTCCGGTCGGACTGGTCACACACTGCCAGGACTACCTCACCGGCCCGGTCCTGGCGGAGTTGAACATCGCGGACTGGTTCGACACGGTGGTCTGCTGTGACGACGACATCGGCTGGAAGCCCGATCCGACGCCCGTCGAGCGGGCGATGCGGGACCTGGGGTTGGTCGACGGGACGGGGCGACCGATGACCGACGGCGGGACCGAACCCGCCGGTGCGCTCGTCGGCGACGACCCCGACGACATCGGTGCGGCGCGCAACGCCGGCCTGGACGGCATCCACGTCCAGCGCCGGCCACCGGCGGTCGATGGCCGCTGTGTCTGGGGCGATCGGCGGGTCGACTCGTTGCTCGACCTGCGCTGATCAGGGGAGATAGTCCCAGTTCTCGACCCGACAGGTCTCGCCAGCGGCCGGGGGCTCGGCCCCAGCAGGAACCGTGAGCCACCCGTCGGCACGGGTGACCGTTCCCAGATCAGTTCCGGCCAGCGGCGTCGCCGTTCCGTCCTCGACGGTGACCGGAACGAAAGACTGTGCGTCACCTCGGACTGGGACGTCCTCGGCGAGGGTCGCTCTGCGTTCCGGATGTGCTGTCAAGGGGGCAGCGGCGAAGCTCTTGAGCAGCGGCCGCAACAGTTGGACCGCGGCGACGTGAGCCGGGACGGGTTCCTCGGGGAGCAACAGCACCGGGCGGTCCTCGACGATCGCCAGCCCCGTCTGGTGTCCGGGATCGAGACGGAGTTCGTCGGTCAGGACTGTCCCGAGATCGGCGACGACCTCCCGGAGAGTGTCACCGGGCGTCGTCCCCGTGACCACGAGAACGTCCCGCGTGAGGTCGCGCTGGACGGCCATCCGGAGCGCCGGCCTGTCGTCGGCGACGGGGTCGCGGTAGGTCACCTTCCCACCCCAGCGGTCGGCGTACTGTGAGAGGGTGAATCCGGCCGTCTCGACACGTTCGTCCCGCCCAGCGTCCCGCTGGACGAGTTCGTCGCCGGTCGGGACGATCCCGACCTGGGGCCGCTGATAGACGAGCAACTCGTTGACGCCGGCCGCCTTCAACAGGCCGACGTCGACGGGCCGAACCTGGTGACCGCGTTCGAACACCGTCGATTCGTGGTCGATCCCGGCCTCCGGGACTGCTTCGGCGGCCGTCGCGTCCGTCGCCAGGACCCGTCCGACGGCGACCGACAGCGGGATGCGATCGGTCCGGTCGACCGGGACGGCGTAACTACCGATCTCTCGTCGTGCCGTCTCCAGCGTGAGCGCGTCGTCGTCCGGTTCCGGGGAATGGGCCATACGGCGTCTTGGGGTCCGACCTGCAAAAGCATCCGCCGTCGACCGCGAGAGCGTGTACGCTTATCTGCCTCCACGCCGCCACTGCGTGTATGGTCGTCCCGCAGTTGGTCCTCCTGGGAATCACCGCCGTCGCGGGATACTTGCTCCTTACCGGCGGTCGAGAACTGTCCACCGTCTATCATATCCTCCGGAACGATCCCGTCCCGATCAGAACGTTGGACGGGCATACGGGTCCCGTCGAGATCGAGGGGACGGCAGTCGTCGACGAAGAGTCCGGGACCGTCACGTCGCCACTAACCGGGAGTGACTGTCTCGCCTACACCTACGAGGTCCAGGAACTCCGGTCGTCGGGGAAACACTCCAACTGGGAGACGCTCGACGAGGGGATGGGTGGCGTCAACTTCCTCGTCGACGACGGTACAGACCGGGTCCGCGTCGATCCGGAGGGAGCCGACATCCGGTTCGAATCCCACTCCGTGACGGTTCCGCCCGGGACGGAACTACCCGAAAGCCTCGCACAGTACGTCGCCGCCTCCGATGCGGTCGACGAGCAGGACGGGACGCTGAATCTAGTGGTGACGGAGCTCTCGGTCGGGAACAAACAACGGTTCATCGAGCGCCGACTCGATCCCGGCGAACACGTCTACGTCTACGGACTCGCACGGCGTGGACCGGCCGCCGAGTGGGGGAGCAGTCTCGTGGACGCAGTTGTCGGCGCAGGCGACGGGACGCCCGTCTTCGTCATCTCGGATACGGACGAACGTGGGACGGCCTGGCGCATCGCTCGCGATGGGTTGCTCAAAGCCGGCCTCGGTGTCGTGGGACTGGCGATCGTGGTGGGTTTCGGGATCGGAGTCCTGTTCTGACGGGACCGTCGGGTTTAACGAGGGTCGCCCCTTACCGCCGTGTATGTCAGCGCTGCGTGAGGCGTTACGTGACCTCCCCGACGCCGTGTTCGCGGACGTACTCGAATCCGACGACGCGTATCTACTCGTTCTGGACCTTCCGGGCGTCACCAGCGACACCATCGACGTCCGTGTCGAGAACGGCCGACTCGTCATCGAGGGCCAACGCAGCAAGGACGTCCCCCGGGAGTTCCGGTTCGTCGAAGAGGACCGGTCGGTGTTTCTCGACGCCGAACTCCCCATGCCACCGGACGCGACCGGGCAGGGCGCGGAGGGGACGGTTCGGAAGGGCGTCCTGGAACTCCGGCTCCCGAAGGCCACAGCCGCACCGAGTACGACGATTCCCATCGACGAGGACTGATCCTGGGGTGCCCTGCTGGTGAACTTTCGCGCGTACTGGCGGTTCTTCGTCGTCGCACGCCACTTCCTGCCCCTGTTGGTCGCGTACGCCCGGGACCGAAAGCGCTTCCTCGTCGTCGGTCGTTCCCGTCGCGTCACCGGTAAGCAGCGCCGGCAACGGGCACAGGCGCTGTTGGATTCGTTACTGACCCTCGGCCCGACGTTCATCAAACTCGGGCAGTTGCTCTCGACGCGCCCGGATATCCTCCCGCCGGAGTACATCGAGGAGTTCTCGAAGCTCCAGGACCGGGTCCCGCCGGCCGAGTGGGAGGCCGCGAAGGGCGTGCTGGAGTCGGAACTGGGGCCGGTCGACGACGCCTTCGACGAGTTCGAGAACGAGGCCATCAGCGGGGCCTCGCTCGGCCAGGTCTACCGTGCCGAGATCGACGGCGAACGGGTCGCCGTGAAGATCAGACGGCCGGGGATCGAGGACCTCGTCGAGGCAGACCTCCGGGTCATCAAGTGGTCACTCCCGATACTGATGTACTTCGTCGGCGAGGCGCGGTCGTTCTCGCTTGAGACGCTCGCCGACGAGTTCTCCAAGACGATCCGCGAGGAGATGAACTACGAGCGGGAGGCCCGGATGCTCACCGAGATCCGGGGGAACTTCGCGGACAACGACCGCATCCGCATCCCGAGAGTCACGGAGAGCCACTCCACCGAGCGGGTGCTCACGATGGAGTACGTCCCGGGGACGAAGATCAACGACCTCGACGACTTGGACGAACGGGGATTCGACCGGACGCAACTGGCCGAGACCCTCCAGCGGGCGTACCTCCAGATGATCATCGACGACGGCGTCTTCCACGCGGACCCGCATCCGGGGAATCTAGCCGTCCAGGACGACGGGAAGCTCGTCTTCTACGACTTCGGGATGTCGGGCCGAGTGGACCCGTTCGTCCAGGACAAGATCATCGACTTCTACGCTGCGGTCGCCGACCAGAACATCGACGCGATCCTCGACGCCCTGATCGAGATGGGCACCCTTTCGCCGGAGGCCGACCGGCAGGTGATGGGTGACGTGATGGAACTGGCAATCGCGGACGCGCGCGGAGAAGATATCGAACAGTACCGCGTCCAGCAGATCATCCAGCAGGTCGAGGATACGATCTACGAGTTCCCGCTGCGGCTCCCGGCGAACCTGGCGCTGGTGCTCCGGGTCGCGACCGTCGTCGAGGGCGTCTGTGTCACGCTCGATCCGGAGTTCGACTTCATCTCCGTCGCGACGGACTACCTCCGTCAGGAGGGGCATCTCGCGGAAGGTGTCCGGAACTACATCGAGGACCGACAGCAGGAGATCCAGGACGCGACCCGATCTGCGGTTCGGATTCCGCCGAAACTCGAATCGGTGTTGGACCGGGTCGAGCGCGAAGACCTCCACGTCAGGGCCGATCTAGAGGACTCGGACCGCCTGCTCGCCGCGATGACGAAGCGGCTCATCCTCGGGATGTTGCTCGCCAGTACGCTGTTCTCGACGGCACTGTTGTACGCCGAGGCCTCACTGATCGGAACGGGTGTCGCCGGCGTCGGTGCGGTCCTGCTGACCGGGGCGCTGTGGTGGTCGTTCCGCTCGAAGAGAGGCGTTCGGGCGAAACCACAGTTCACCCGCCAGAGCATGCGCGAGCAGGAGCAAGGCGGTGGCTCGGCCACCACGTTCGAGTATCCGACGGAGACCGACGACTCCGACGGATAACCTACTCGTCGTCCGCGACGCTGGGATGCATCGTCGGCTCACCGGGCATCGGCTGTTCGAAGTACCGCCGCATGATCTCCAGTGACTCCTGTTCGCGTTGTTGCCGTTCGTCCTCGTCGATCTCCTCACACCCCGGTGGGATCTCGCGTCCGCGGTCCGTGAAGTACCCCTCCGGCGCGGTCCAGTCGTGGTAGAACTCGACATCCGAGTCCTCGACCAGCGTGAGCCCGACCTGTGCGCCGTGCCCCGCGGCGACGATCGCCTGATGGTGTTGCTCGGCCAGCCGACCGGCGGCATAGAGGCCGTCCACGTCCGTCCGGCCACAGTCGTCGACACCGACGAACTCCTTCGAGCCCCGATCGACGGTCTCGATATCGAGGGCGGCCAGGTAGGAGGGGTCGGACCACGAGGCCGCGACGAGATACTGGGCGTCGTAGGTCTCCTCGTCGGCCAGCGTGACGACGAACCGACCGTCGTCCCGCTCCACGTCGGTCGCCTCCCCGTCGATGAACCAGACGCCGGCCCGCCGAGCCTGTGCCTGCATCAGTTCCAGCAGGAGACGTGGGTTGATACCCGCGGGGAACCCCGGGTAGTTCTCCAGATGTGCGTTCCGTTCGAGGATCGATTCGCCGATCGAGACGATCCGAGTCGAGAGACCGGCACGGGCGGTGAAAATCGCCGCCGAAAGCCCGGCGACGCCGCCGCCGATGACGATAACGTCTTCACGTTCCGAGGACATACGCCGGCGTAGCCACCCGGACAGAAGAAACCTACCGATTTCCCGTCGAGGCGACGCGACTGTCCGCTCAACTGACCCGAAGCCTCATAACCGTTCATCTACTATACCGGGCGTAATGACCGACACCGTCGACGATGTCGACTTACCGTACGACGAGAATGCCTCACAACAGAAGAAGATCGAGGCACTGCAGGAACGGCTCGAAGTCCTCGAATCCCAGAACGAGGAGATGCGGGACAAGCTGCTCGACGCGAACGCGGAGAACAACAAGTACCAACAGAAGCTCGAACGGCTCACCCACGAGAACAAGAAGCTCAAACAGTCGCCGCTGTTCGTCGCGACCGTCCAGGAGCTGGCCGACGAGGGTGTCATCATCAAACAGCACGGCAACAACCAGGAGGCCCTGACCGAGGTCACCGACGAGATGCGCGAGGATCTCTCGCCGGACGACCGCGTCGCCGTCAACAACTCCCTCTCGATCGTCAAGCAACTCAACGACGAGACTGACGTCCGCGCTCGCGTGATGCAGGTCGACCAGTCGCCGTCGGTCACCTATCAGGACATCGGTGGCATCGAGGAGCAGATGGACGAGGTCCGCGAGACCGTCGAGATGCCCCTGAAGTCCCCGGAGATGTTCGAGGACGTGGGTATCGACCCACCGAGCGGTGTCCTCTTGCACGGGCCGCCCGGGACGGGGAAGACGATGCTCGCGAAAGCCGTCGCCAACGAGACCGACGCGACGTTCATCAAGATGGCCGGCTCCGAACTCGTCCACAAGTTCATCGGCGAGGGATCGAAGCTCGTCCGCGACCTCTTCGATCTGGCTCGCCAGGAAGAGCCCGCTGTCGTCTTCATCGACGAGATCGACGCCATCGCCGCCAAACGGACGGAGTCGAAGACCTCCGGCGACGCCGAGGTCCAGCGGACGATGATGCAACTGCTCTCGGAGATGGACGGCTTCGACGACCGCGGCGAGATCCGCATCATCGCCGCCACCAACCGCTTCGACATGCTCGACCGGGCGATCCTCCGGCCCGGCCGCTTCGACCGCCTCATCGAAGTGCCCAAGCCCGACGCCGACGGACGGCGCCAGATCTTCCAGATCCACACCCGCGACATGAACCTCGCCGACGGCGTCGAGTTCGACGAACTCGCCGAGGAGATCGACGAGGCCTCCGGTGCCGACGTCAAGGCGATCTGTACCGAGGCCGGAATGTTCGCCATCCGTGACGGACGTACCGAGGTCCAGATGACGGACTTCTACGACGCCTGGGAGAAAATCCAGCAGGACGAGAGCGAAGAAGAGGACGTCTCGCGAACCTTCGCCTGATCGGGCCGTCTAATCGCCGGGGAACTTCTCCCTTCGTTCCAGAACACGGAAATCCGTTCGCTCTAAGGGACAGGTATGGCAGTCACGGATCACCTCCGGACGAGCGCCCGCTCGCGCCCCGCCGCGCTCACGGCCGTCGTCTCGATAGTCGGGTACGCACTCGTGTTCGGTGCCTTCGGCGATCTCTTGCCGCTCCCGGACATCTCCAACCAAGCGGTCATCCTCCTGAGTGACGCGATCGCGGTCGTCAACGCCGGCGCGCTGGCCGCGATCCTCGTCGGCGTCTACTTCATCAAGAGCGGACAGGTCAAGCGCCACCGGGCTGCGATGCTGACGGCGTTTACCCTCATCCTCGCGTTTCTCGTGCTGTATCTGGTGAAGGTCGGCGGCGGCTTCGAGAAGGAGATCCTCGCCAGCGGCGCGGTCTGGACGGCCTACATCGTGATGCTGGCGATCCACATCCTGTTGTCCGCCATCTCCGTCCCGGTCGTGGTCCACGCCGTCGTGTTGGGGCTGACGCATACACCCGCGGAACTGCGCGAGACCGCGCACGCCCGGGTCGGCCGTATCGCCGCAGCGGCCTGGAGTCTCAGTCTCTTTCTTGGCCTGGTCACCTACGTGATGTTGAACCACGTCTACGGCTGGGTGCCCCGTGGCGGCGAAGCCGCGCTCTTGCTCGTGCTCGCCGGGCCGCTCCGACGGCAGTGAGCGGGCACTCACGGCGACAGAACTGACGATCGCGGGAGAGCTTCGCGCGTTCCGGATCGCTGTATCCCCGGGGGGAGACGCTGGCCTCCGGGCTCACCGAACGGACCGGATCAGCGCCGCCTCGATTAGCGAGTCGGGCTTCGAGTCGCCCCGACTCGTTCCACAGAGTGTGACAACGTCGGTGGTGACGGGTACCGCTCGGGAGAGAGACCGTCTTCGGCCGAGAGGTCAGTCAGTCCGCGGAAGGAGTCCGGCGGCGACGACGAGCGCGACAATCGAACAGCCGGTTAGGATCACGAGCGGCGCAATCGCGTCACCGCTGCCCGTCGTGGCTGCCCGAACCCCTCGCGAGAAATACGTCAACGGCGAGAGCCACGTCGGGAGCCACGCCGGCAACATCGTCGGGGGAACAAACGTCTCCGAGAGGAACAACAGCGGGAGTGCGATCCCGTTGCTCGCCGAGATGACGCCGTCCTGTGAACTCGCCAGGCTACCGATGGCAGCGCCGATTCCACAGAACAGCCCGACGCCGAGAACGACGAAGGGGAGCAACAGCGGGGACGGACGGATCGACGCGCCGGTCACACCGACCATCAGGAACAGCAAGAGCAGGCCGGCCAGGCCGATGACGACGACGTTGACGGCCGTCTGTGCCAGCAGCCACTCGGTCCGTGTCAGCGGCGTCGTCGCCAGCTTCTCGAAGCGGTTGCCGTCCCGGTGGCGCGCGACCTCGCTGCCGACCCGGGACAGCGGCGTGAACAACACCACGACCGCGAGATAGCCAGGGACGTAGTAACTCGGCGGTTCGGTGAACAGTCCGCCACCGCCGGGCCGAGTCTGGACGAGGACGCCGAAGATGACGACGATGATGACCGGGAAGAAAAACGTGAAGAAGACGGCCGTTCGCCGCCGCAAGAACGCAAGGGTCGCAGCACGGATCTCCGACCGAAGTCGACCGAGCCGGCTCATGCCGACTCACCCGCGACAGACTCCGTCGTCCCACGCGCGTCGCCGCTGTCCGTGACCGTCGTCCCGGTCAGTTCCAGATAGACGTCTTCGAGGTCGGGCTGTTCCCACGTGAGGCTGTCGTAGGCGACACCGACCGTGTCGAGTTCGTCGACGACGCGACCGATCGACTCCGGCCGGACGCCGTAGAAGACGAGACTCCCATTGAGGCGGCGCATCCGTGCCGGGTAGTCGATCGACGCGACGGCTGCCTCGTCGAAAGTGCCGTCGACGACCAACTGGCTGTCACCGCCGTGGTCCGCGATCAGTTGGTCCGGTGGCCCGACGGTGACGAGACGGCCGTCCTCCAACAGCCCGACTCGATCGGCGAGTCGCTGTGCCTCCTCCATGTAGTGGGTCGTCACGACGATCGTCACACCACGGTCGGCCAGCCCTTCGAGAAGTCCCCACAGCTCCCGTCGACCGGCGGGATCGATCCCGGTCGTGGGTTCGTCGAGGATCAACAGATCGGGGTCGTTGACGAGCGTGACCGCGACACAGGTACGGCGCTGTTGGCCACCCGAGAGGTTCTCGAAGGCGGTGTCGGCGTCGTCTGCGAGCCCCACGTCGTCGAGGACCGCCTCGGTAGATCTGGTCTCGTCGTACAGCCCGGCGTAGTAGCCGACCAGTTCGCGGGCGCTCAGCCGTTCGTGAGGGGTAAACGCCTGTGGTAACAGCCCGATCCGGTCCCGATCGACCGTCCGTGGGGACTGTCCGAACAGTTCCACCCGTCCCGTCGCGTCGGTCGTCCCGGTGAGTGCCCGAACCAGCGTCGTCTTGCCGGCCCCGTTCGGTCCGACCAGGGCGAGGACCTCGCCGGCACGGACCGACAGCGAGACGCCGTCGACAGCGACGGTCTCGCCGTACCGCCGTCCAACGTCCTCTGCGACCAGTACCTCGTCCATGCCGTCTGGTGCGGTCGCCGCGCCGAAAGCCGTTCCGTTCTCAGAGCGCGTCCCGGACCGAGCGGACGAGGTCGTCGACGTCGTAGTCCCCGTCCTCGTCCTTGTCGTAGACGGGGTCGCCGTCGACGCTTACCCGAAACACGCCGTGGTCGCCCATGACCAGCCGGAGTTCGTCGATTTCCCCCTCCAGACCGTTGAGAATCGCCTTCTGAACGGCCAGTGCGCGGTCACGGAAGCCACACGGAACGCAGTACTCGATAGCGACAGTACTCATGGTCGTTCCTGGGCCGGCGTGGATAAATGGCTGTCCCGTCAGCCGCTCCGGAGCCATCCGAGGATCGTGACGTCGAACCGGTGGACCGCATAGAGGAGCCCGACGGATGTCAGAAACACGGCCGTCGAGGCGCTGTACGACTGGAGGAGTGCGGCCTGATAGAGGGTGGCCCCGACCCCGGCGACCCCACCGAGGGCAGACGCGACGATCGGAAGCACACAGCTCACACAGGAGAACAACCCGAGAATGCTCCCCGCGGCGCCGCCGCTGGCGTCGACGACCGTGACGTACACCAGATACGACAGGGCGAGGTAGCCGGCGACCTTCCAGGGGATCAGGACGATCCCGAGGGTCGCGCCGCTGTAGATCAGCGTCGGTGAGAACCCCGGCGGTGCCACCAGCACTGTCCGGAGCCCCGTTCCCTGCCCACCGAGCCCGAAGACGCCGCCGACGTAGCCCAGGAGGAGCGCGTACCCGACGGCGACGGCAGCGGCGATCGCTCGACGTCGGGACGGGGCTGACGCCGGGCGGACCTTCAGGAGGACAAGCGCGGCGACGTTGAGCCAGACGAACGGGAACCCGAGCAACACGGGGTCGGTGGCCGGCCCGTCGACCAGTGCGACGTACAGGAAGACGAGCAACAACTCCGCGTTCAACACCACCGCGCCCAACAGGAGCGACCGCGGCTCGGGGACGAACCGGCCGAAACCGGAGGTCTGTGTACTCATATGGCGAGCGTGTCGACGACGATAGCCACCAGTACCGCCCCGAGATAGGCGTTCGAGGCGTGGAACGCTCTGAACGCGGCCGCCTCGGTCTGTTCCCGGTGTAGCTGTACCACCGTCCAGAGGAAGACGGCGCCGAGCACGACCGACGTGACCGCGTACAGCGGCCCGAGAACCGTCATGGAACCGAGTATGCCGGCGGCGACGAGCGTCGCACCGAGGTAGTAGACGATGTGTTTTCGCGTCTCGGTCCCGCCCCGGACGACCGGCATCATCGGGAACCCCCCCTGCTCGTAGTCGTCCCGGTACGCCAGCGCGAGGTTGTAGAAGTGTGCCGGCGTCCAGAGGAAGATCAGGCCAGCGAGGGCGAGCCCCGGCAGTCCGATCGACCCCTCGACGGCCGCCCAGCCGATCAGGGCCGGCAACGCACCGGCTGCACCGCCGAGAACGGTGTTCTGGACGGTGTTCGGCTTCAACACGAGCGTGTAGATGACGCTGTAGAACAGGATCGCCGTCAGTCCCAGCGCCGCGACGAGAACGTTGACCTGCCAGAACAGCGCCATCGCCGCCGCCGCGAGTGCGACGCCGAACGCCAGAGCGTTCCGGACGGGAATCTGGTGGGTCGCGACCGGGCGATCGGCGGTCCGGTCCATGCGTTTGTCAATGTCCCGTTCGAGCACGTGATTGAACGTCCCCGAGGCACCGATCGAGAGGACGCCGCCGCCGAGCGTCAGGAGGACGGTCCGGACGGTCAGGGAGTCGCCCGCGCCAAGCGCCATCCCAGCCGCGGCCACCAGACACAGGAGCCACATGAGCCTGGGTTTCATCAGCCGGAAGTACGCGAACGCCGTCCCGACGAGACGTTCCTTCGTCGTCAACTCCTGTGTCGCCGGCTCTTCGTCCGTGTCGGTCGGTTCCGGTGCCAGTTCCGGGTCCGAGACGGTCGTCTCGTCCTCGTTCCCGGTCGTTGCTTCGAGGTGCCAGGCCAGTCCCAGGACGAGCGCCACGAACAGTGCCATCCCGGTTCCGAGGTGTGCACCGGGGAGCTGTCCGGCCGCCCCCGAAGTCGCGACGAACGCGCCGAGCGCGACCTGGACGGGGTACAGCGCCAGTCCCAGGAGAACCATCGCCTTCACCCGGCGTCGGGCCTCGGTACGGAGGCCGACAACTGCCGTCGCCAGCACGAGGATGCCGACCACCGCCGCCGTGAGACGGTGCCCCCAGGCGACCAACAGCCCCGGGTCGGTCAGCGATAACGACCCTCGACACAGCGGCCAGGTCGAACAGGCCGCGGCTGCGTCGGTGATCGAGGCCGTTCCCCCGGCGACGACCAGTAGGTACACGCCGACCGCACTGGCCGCCAACATTCCGGAGAACGTACGGCTCTCTGCCATTGGTCGAGATTACGACGGGGCGCACTTAGACCATGCGCTTTCGCCGGCGGCCCCCTCGTTGGCGTGAGTCAGCAGTTATTTACATGGACAATCCTAAGCCGGCGATATGACTCGGAAACGCGCAGGTCTGGCCGCCCTGTTCGGGGTCGCGTTGCTCGCGCTGATCGCCGAGCCGGCCGCTGCCCAGACTGCGGACTCGACGACGGAAAACCTCATCTGGGGACTGAACCAGAACCTCCTGTACGTCGCTCTCCCGATCACGGTTCTGGTCGAGGGTATCCTGATCTACACCGTCTGGCGGTTCCGCAACAAGGAAGAACCGCTCCCGACGATGGAGAACCGCCGGCTGGAGATCACTTGGACCGTCGCGACGGCCGTCATCCTGCTGTTCGTCGGCGTTGCCTCGTATCAAGTGATGGCGAGTCCGTACGTCACTGCTGAGGCGGGCAGTGGGGCCGACCTCCCTGAACAGACCGAACACATCGAGGTCCAGGCCTACCGGTACGGCTGGTCGTTCTACTACAACGGGTCGAGTTACCAGAGCGAGGCCGACGTGAACTCGGCGACGACCCTCCGGATGCCTGCCAATCAGGACGTGGTATTACATGTCACCTCCAGGGACTGGCTCCACGCGTTCCACGCGCCCGGGCTCGGACTGAAAGCCGACGCCTTCCCCGGACAGCACAACCGGATCAGGACACACGTGAACAACCCCGGAACCTACCAGCTCTACTGTGCCGAATACTGTGGCTCGGGCCACTCACAGATGCTCGGCGAGATCGTCGTGATGCCACAGGACGAATACGACCAGTGGGTTGCGGACCAACAGAACGGCTCCAGCGGTAGCTAATCCGGCCCGACTCCTCCCGTTTTCACCGCCGAGGTATACGACTCTTCTGAAGGAATCGAACCGGCTAGACCTCGGTTTCGGTACACAGAAGCGAGTTGGGAGTTCGCTGACCATACGCTCTCGCCGGTTTATATCACCGAGGCGGCGACCGACTCACGTCAGCGGCCACGCACCAATACAGCAGCCAGTGAAAACCACTGCACACCCGCCCGCACGACGGCAGTTCGATCGGTGTGGAAATCGGTTCAATTGTTACGATAGGACGCCTACGGCGATGGGCCACTTGTCGACCCCTCGCTCCGAGACGCCACCCCCGAAGTCGACGGCCGCGATCAGCCCGGACCGGTCGTCGGAGAACCTGATGACGGTCGACGGTCCGGAACCGGACGACGCCAGGGACAGTCCAGCGCCGCCTCGTGTGACAGCTGACGATGGCCACGCGCTTCCGGGAAGCCGACCGGACGACCGTCGGAGGGTAGCACTACGAGAGGCGTAGCGATGGCCCGGAGAAGACAGGCCGATCAGCTACAGACGTTGACCGTCGCGTAAACGTTGCCCGTGTTCGTGACCTGGATCCCGATCCCCACGCGGTTCGCGTTCTCCAGGGTCAACCGATCGCGGTAGATGTCCGAGTTGTTCCAATCCTCGACCAATGCGTGGGCGACCTGCGTGTCGTTGCCGTGGAACCGACGCTGGCCCTTGTCCGTGTAGGGCTGTCCGGCGACCGTCTTGCCGATTGCCTCGAATCGGTTGTTGTCCGCAGACTCGATGTAGCCGCCGCCATCCGATCGCATCTCACAGCGCCCGTAGAGGTTGTTGTTCCGGTACCGATCGGCGCTTGACTGGCCGTCGATCGTATGGACGACCCGCCCCTCGCGGGCCATGGCCTCACTGTGGCTGTCGGCCATTCGGCGGAGTTGGTCCGACGTGGCACCGCTGGCGGAGAGGTTGTCGAGCCCCGCCGCCTGTCGTTCGGCGTTGATGTACTGGAGGACGTGATCGGTAATGTTCTGTTCGTTGAACGACCGCGCAGGAACGGTCGTATACTGTGCCGTCATGGTCGGCGTCGGCGTTCCGGTCGCTGTCGATGGCATCGCCGTGGGGCTCTCCGTGGGCTCGCTCGTCGGTGTCGGCGTCTCCTCACCGGGCGAGACGACACCCGATCCGGACGCACCGCCGATTTGCATCCCGATGAGGACACCGATACCGACTGCAGCCAGGAGGACGATGATACCCACCCCGAACGCAGCTTTGTTCACCATTCTCCTGCTCTGTTTGATACCATGCATTGTAAGTCTACATACTTTATTTCCGATTCGGACGAGGCGATCCAACCGGTCAGTGGCCGTCGGAAAAGCACATAAGGCCCCGGAGATCACACCAAATATGGTCGAAAACGTCATCTGGCCGGCGGCGTTCGACGCCCGGTGCTCCCGGAGCGACGGTCGTCGCGTCTCGCTGGATCTCGCCATCGAGGACCCGACTGTCGACGAGATAGCGAAGGCAGTCCAGCAAGTCGGGTACGACGCGGTGATCGAACGGGAGAAGTCGTATCCCCGCGAGCACGAGCAGCGCGGCTACGTCCTGGTCAAGAACGCCGACGACGCCACCAAGAGCGATCTGCTCGGCGCGGTCGCGGCTTACCTCCAGGTCCTCCGAGAATGAGACGCCTCGGCGAGGTCGTCCGGGTCGCACAGGGGCTCGCCATCGTGCGTTCGCCCGACGACAGCCACGCCGCCCTCGGGACGGAGGTTCTCGACGAACAGCTGACGGTGGTCGGAACCGTCGTGGACGTCTTCGGCCCGGTCGAGCGGCCGTTCGTCGCGGTCTCGCCCACCGAGGGGACCCACGTTCCCGGCCTGGTCGGAACGGCAGTGTACGCCCGCTGACGAGCGGGTTCGTAACCCTCAAACCGAACGCCGCCGGAGTACGGCCCATGGATACGCGCTGGCGTGTCGCCGCTGGCTGTGGACTCATCGCCCTCATCTTCCTGTTCGTCCAACTCGGATCGCTGGCACTGGTCGAGCCGTTCAAGTCGGCCGGCTATCAGGCGGTCGAAGACCCGTCCGACCCGGCCAATAGTGTCCTCTACATCGGCGGCATCCTGATCGCGACGGCGGTGATGCTGCTGGCGTTTCGGTACGACGCTGACCAGTTCATCCGCAGCCTCATCATCCTCTCGGGCGCGTGGCTGTCGCTGTACGTCTTCCGTGAACTCGTCCCCCCGTTCGTGACCGCAGGCGGCGTCAACGTCCTGGCAGTCGGCTGTTCGGCGCTGTTGGGGTTGGGCCTGCTGTTCTATCCGGAGTGGTACGTCGTCGACGCCGCGGGGGCCGTGATGGGGGCGGCAGCGGCTGGCCTGTTCGGAATCAGTTTCGGAGTCTTCCCGGCGCTGGTGTTGCTGACGGTCCTCGCGGTCTACGACGCGATCAGCGTCTACGGGACCGAACACATGCTGACCCTGGCCTCGGGCGTGATGGATCTCAAAGTCCCGGTGGTGCTGGTCATCCCGCTGACGCTGTCGTACTCGTTCCTGGAGGCGTCGACACCCGATCCGACGGCAGACGGGGACAGCGAGGCAGCGACCGACGAGTCCGTCGCCGATGTGACCGAGAGCGACGAGGCTGCCGACGCGGACGACGGGACAGCGCCCCTGGACCGGGACGCGCTGTTCATCGGGCTGGGCGACGCGGTGATTCCGACAGTGTTGGTCGCCAGTGCAGCCTTCTTCGCACCGACGGGTGTCCGGACCGTGCTGGGAATCCCGTTGCCGGCCATGACAGCGATGCTCGGGACCTTCGTCGGGCTGGCGATTCTGCTCTGGATGGTACTGAAAGGACGGGCACACGCCGGCCTCCCGTTGTTGAACGGCGGGACGATCGCCGGCTACGTCCTCGGTGCCACGGCAGTCGGGATCGGCCTGGTCGAGGCACTCGGACTCGGTCCGTACCTCTAGAGGGCCTGGAACGCGGCGCTGGCGGGCGTGAACTCGATCTCCGTCCCCAGTCCCGCCTCACGGGCGCGGTCGTAGAGTAACTTGCCGGCAGCAACCGTCTCGATAGCTGTTCCTCCGGAATCGAAGACGGTGATGTCGTCTGGTGACGATCTGCCGACGGCGGACCCGGCGACGACGTCGCCCAGTTCGGCGTGGACGTGGTCGTCGTCGACGACCCCCGCTTCACGAGCAGCGATGAACGCACCGGCGTCCTGGTCGATGCGAGCCTCGAGATCCGGGACGTAGACTGCGCGTTCGATCGTCGTCGTATCCAGTTCGCGCTTCTCCGGGTGGTACGATCCCATCGCTGTAACGTGGGTACCGGGTTCGAGCAGGTCGCCGTCGAACACCGGTTCTGACGCGTCAGTGGCAGTGACGACGGCGTCGGCGCCTTCGATCGCCGCGGCGGAACTAGCGACGGCAGCGACGGTCGCGTCGAGTCGCTCGTTCATCTCGGCTGCGAACGCCTCACGGTGTTTGGAGGTCGGCGAGTAGACTTCGACGCGGTCGAAATCCCTGACTGTCGCCGTCGCCAACAGTTGTCCGCGGGCCTGTGAACCACTTCCGATGACCGCCAGGTCCGAGATGTCCCGTCGTGCCAGCGCGTCCACGCCGACGGCACCGGCCGCCCCAGTCTTGAGCGGGTTCATCGCGGCGCCGTCGATCACTGCGAGGGGTTCGCCACTGTCGGCGTCGAAGATCGGGAGCGCGAAGTGGGCGTCACGCTGGCCGAACCCGGCGGCGTACGTGTATCCACCCATCGCTCCGGTGTCGGGAAGAATCGCCAGATACCCCGTCAACATCCCGGTCGGGTCGTCGTTGAACAGCGTGGTTCGGGGTTCCGCCGGAGCCCCCTCTCCACGTTGGCGGTAGCCCTCCCGGACGGCGTCGACGTATGCCGCCGGTGTGGCCAGGTCACGGGTCTCCTCGCTCGTCAGAGAGAGTGCGCTGGAGTGAGAAGTCATACAGCGACGTTTACCCGAGAGCGTCTTAATGCCACGGGACGGAGCAGCGTGGAGGAAATCGGGAAAGAACGGATCAGTCTGCCGACTGAACCGGGTCGGCCGGTGACGGTTCGGGGTCGGTGGGCGTCGGGTCGACCGGCGCACGGACGAACATCGCGTGCCCGATGAGCGCGACGGCCACGACAGACGCCATCGGGATCGCAGTAGTCAGCGCGACGCCGGAAATCATGAGCCCACCGGTGATTCCAGCCATCGCAAGCGGGATGAGACCGAGGATAAGATCGTAGTAACCCGTCATGATTGTGAATTATTCTATGGATCATAGGTATATAACTGTTTCCCATAGGCACTGAATAACATTTCAGATACCTACATTGTACGATTTGAGATTGGTCCTGAAGGGTTTTCTATAACTTATGGAGTGCTTATTCCACGGAAACCGAATAGAGAGGTGCTCTCGCGGCTACGTTCCGCTCACGTTCGGTGATCCATCAGCACGGAAACCGGATTATCCGAGAGGGGGTACCAGAACAGGCGTCTCGGAGCTACTCTGTGTCGTTTTCAGGTTGTGAAAACGCCACACCCGTTTTAACCGTTCTGGCATCGTACTGTTTTTCGAGATGATAACTGGGGGAAGAGGCTTATTATGCAGGAAGACCAACCAAAGAATGGAGGGGCCGGAGTCAAGCCCCCCCGCAGACCTATGAGTACGAACGCCACGGACGACACGAGTGAGGCTACTTCCGAGGAGGAGAGCCGCCGGTACGCGGAGCTACACATCGGCGACGAGGAGTTCGTCGTCTACGACCGGGAGAACCACCAGGCCTGGGTCCAGTCGACAGTGTCGCTGGACGTAGCCGAACTCCGATAATCCTGAACAGTCTGCGGGAGCCAGCGAACTCCGGACTCCCGTAGCCGTTCGGACCGTGACATCCACTCTAGAAGACGCTTATCGACCGAGGAGTAGCGACGCGATCCCACGCCACAGACAGAGCAAGCACCCGCCGACACCGATCGAGACGAGTGCAAACGTCACGGCCGCATTCCCGTGGAACACCGTCGTCGCTCGAAGCGCCTGTGCGATCACGACCGCCAGGACCCAGCCGAGAAACGTCCATCCGAGCGCCCCGCGGATGGAGTCGATCGACGACTCCGCGTAGAGTCCACTGACGCCGGCGATCAGGACCCATCCTATCAAAAACGGGGCGAGAGTCCCGGCGACCCGACCGACGTCGACGAGGGGATTGAACCCGTGCGTATACTCGCCAGCGGCGACAAACAGCGTGATTGCCACGATATCGCCGAGGGCCAACATGGCCGTCGTCATCGAGAACTCGATACGACGCTCACCGGCCGTCGAGACGCTCATACGCGACGTTCGTGAGCCACGCACTTCTCTCTCCCGTTTCCCAGGATACAAACCACACGCCGGCGAGATGCGCGTATGGAGTACGAACTGCTCGGATGGCCCGAGGACGGGCCGACGCTTCGGTTAGACCACGAGCAGTTCGCCTACGCCGGGAAGTTCGTGATGAGTTCGACGGGGAAGGCCGTCTGCCGGGACGAGTCGGTGATCGGTGCCGCCGCGTTCGACCCGGACCGGACCGATCCGGGGACGCTCTGTATCCGCTATGTCACTGTCCGCACGGATCGACAGGGCGCGGGAATCGGGGCACAACTCCTCGCGTTCGTCCGTGAGCGGGCGATCGACCGGGGATTCGACCGCGTCACGATCGGCGTCAACAACCCCTTCTCCTACCAGGCAGCCTATCGTGCTGGCTTCTGTTTCACCGGGACCGAGCAGGGCTTGGGCGAACTGGAACTCGAATGGCCCGGCGATCGCTGTGTCGACGGCTACCAGGCGGGGCTCGACCTGTTCCGTGAACGCGACCTCTCGGAGGCCGAGGTGGCGTTTCTCAGCGAGAAGGCCGGATCGGACCCGCCGGAACTGGTCGACCGGTGACCGATCGAGAGCCACGGCCAGGACGGGGGATTCAAACCGCTGTCACCCGTACCGCCGCCAATGGGAAACGCTGATCTCCGGTCGCTTGCAGCCATCGAGGAGGTGTCGTTCGACGAACTGGGTGGGAGTACCGTCGCCGTCGACGCCCACAACTGGCTCTACCGGTATCTCACGACGACGGTCAAGTTCACGAGCGATCACAAGTACACGACCGAGGACGGGACGGAGGTCGCAAACCTCATCGGCGTCGTCCAGGGGCTACCGAAGTTCTTCGAACACGACATCACGCCGGTGTTTGTCTTCGACGGCGCGGTGACCGATCTCAAAGACGACGAGGTCGAGAAACGACGCGAGCAGCGCGAACGCTACGAAGACCAGCTCGAAGACGCCCGAGAAAGCGGTGACACGGCCCGGGTTGCGACGCTCGAATCCCGGACCCAGAGACTCACCGACACCATCGTCGAGACGACGCGAGAGCTGCTGGCGCTGCTTGACGTGCCGGTCGTCGACGCACCCGCAGAGGGGGAGGGACAGGCTGCCTACATGGCACGCACCGGTGTGGTCGACTACGCTGGGACAGAGGACTACGACGCCTTGCTGTTCGGTGCCCCCCTGACACTCAGGCAACTCACCTCGAAGGGCGACCCCGAGTTGATGGATCTGGACGCGACGCTGGAGCGCCACGACCTGACCTGGGAACAACTGGTCGACGCTGCGATCCTGATGGGAACGGACTTCAACGAGGGGATCTCCGGGATCGGCCCGAAAACGGCGGTCTCGGAGCTGCAGGAACACGGCGACCTCTATGCCGTGCTCGACGCCCGTGCGGAACACATCGAACACGCCGACCGGATCAGGAACCTGTTTCTGGACCCGGCTGTCACCGACGAGTACGACCTCGATCTGGAGATCACGCCCGACCTCGACGCCGCCCGGCAGTTCGTCACCGAGGAATGGGCAGTCGACCCCGACGAGGTCCGGCGCGGATTCGAGCGTATCGAGGAGTCGGTCGTCCAAACCGGGCTGGATCGCTGGAGCTGAGCCGGCTGTAGCTGCGGAGCCGACGGCTCAGATGTCGTCGACCTCTGCGTCCTCGTCGGCCGCCAGACGGAACTGATCAACCAACTCGAACAGTTCCTCGCTGGTCACGTTGAGATGCTGTGAGCGATCGGCGATGTGGTCTGTAGCGTTTGCCTGTTCGTCCAGACCAGCAGAGATCTGCTGGACGGAGGCGGTGATCTCCTCTGCCAGCGCGGAGCTGTCCTCGACGACGCTCGCGACCTCCTCGGCGTTGTCCGCCTGCTTCTCGACCGCGTCCGTGATCTCGCCGACGCCGGCGCTGGTCTGCTCGACGCGACCCTGGATCTCATGGAGGTGTGACCCGACCGTCTCCACCGCGTCGGCGCCGTCCTCGACTTCGGCGTTGGCCTCCCGGATACTACCGACGACCTCGTCGGTCTGGTCCTGGACCTCGGCGATGATGCTTGCGATGTCGTCGGCCATCGCCTGGGACTCCTCGGCGAGGCTCTTGACCTCGTCGGCGACGACCGCGAACCCGCTGCCCGCCTCGCCGGCGCGTGCGGCCTCGATGTTGGCGTTCAGCGCCAGCATGTTCGTCTGCTCGGCGATATCGGCGATCATCTCGACGATCTCCCCGACCTCGTCCATCTTGGTCTCCAGGGAGTCGATCTCGGTAGTGACCTCCGAGGTCGCGTCCGTGGCGTTGCGGATCTGCCCGACGGCGGTCTCGACCTCTTCGACACCGTCCCCGGCCAGTTCCTCGGCCTCGGAAGCCCGGGCGTCGATCTGCTGGGTGGAGGCGGTGATCTCCTCGATTGAGGCCGAGAGGTCGTCCACGTGCTCGTTTGCCCGCTGAGTCTGGTCGGCCAGGTCCTCAGCCCCCTCGCTGAGTTCGCTCGACGACGCGTCGATCTGCTGGATGGAGGCGGTCACCTCCTCTGCAGAGGCCGAGAGCTCCTCGCCGGTCGATGCCAGGGACTCTGACTGGTCGGTCAGCGTCTCGACGACCTCGCGGATGTTGTAGACCGCCATCCCGAGGTTGCTGTTCATCGACTCGAACTCCTCGTGGATGGTCCGGATCTCCTCGAACTCGGCATCGGGGTCCGGGACTGTCGGATCGATCGTCAGGTCCCCCTCGGCGAGGCGTTCGAGTTTCCCTTGGAGGTCCGTCAGGACCTGCTGTTGATACGTCTCGAGTTGCTCTTTCCGGCGCTGTTCGCGGCGTTTTTTGGTGATATCGGTCACGACCAACATAGCCCCCGAACAGTCCCCGTCATCGTCGTACAGCACTGTCACCGTCTGGCTGACCGGGACCTCCGAGCCGTCGACGACGAGCGTTCCAGTCCGGTCCTGGATGTCCCGTTCCTCGTCGAGCGCCGTCGAGACGATCGCCTCGACCGTGCTTCCCTCGTCGTACAACTCCTCGGGATGGCGACCGACAACGTCGGCCTCGGCAACGTCGAACAGCGACTGTGCCTGCCTGTTGCTGTGGGTTATCGTCCCGCTCGCGTCGGTGACGAGTGTCGGATCCGTGAGTCCGTCGAGGACACTCCGGACCAATGCCTCCGCATCGCCGTCACGGTCGTCGGTCCCAGTCTGTTCAGGCGACTGGACATCTTCCTGTTCAGAACGCGGTTGATCGACGGCCGACGCCAGTAGCGACCACATACGTGGGTACATTGGTAGATGGTACCATATCAGCTGTCCCAAGCTATCGAGGGGGACGACACGTCGGAGCCTACCATACGAGGGGTGAGGTTCTCAACGGTGAAAACGACCGCACGGCGTACCGACTGCCACGGCTTATCGCTCCTCCGACGGGACCGGACGGTCCAGCAGCGAGTCGACGATCTTCGCTTCTGCCCGGCGGAGGTGTTCCAGGAAGGTCGGTCCCGAGATATCCATCGACGCCGCTACCTCCTCGGCGGTGCTCTCCCTGGGCCAGCTGTAGAAGCCCGCTCGTCTGGCGACTTCGAGCACCTCCCGCTGTCGGTCGGTCAATTCCGAGAGGACTGGTTCCGTAGCGACCGTTTGCTCTTGGCGCTCACGGCGAGCGAGGAGTTCGGCGCTGGGGTACCGGTCGGTGAACATCCGGACGAACTCGCTGACTCCCGCCGAGGTCGGGAACGTCGCCGAGAGGATGGCGTGGTCGTCCTGAATTCGCAGCGTATCGAAGACACCGCCGTGATCGGCGACAAGTGTCCCGATACAGGGGCCATCGAGCGTGAGTTCGACCCGGAGGGTATCGCCGTCGGCTCCCACCACCCGTACCCGGTCGATCCCGCGTCGCCCCGCACAGGCCGCCTCGAACCGGTCAGGAGTCACGCCAGTCACTGTCCCGTAAAGGACGGTTCCGTCCGCCGTCGGACGGAGACGCTTCAATTCCATTCTCCCCCCGAGTGCCGCCGCGAGCGTAAAGAGGACCGTCGGCTGGCTGTCGAGCCCGAGTGTCAGTTCGACCGCCTGGTCGTCCAGTAGCGCGCGCCGTTGCTCGACCGTCGAGAGCGTGTGCGCGACGGTCCGAGCCAACTCCGTGAGCACCGTCTGTGTCTCCGCCCCGAAGGTGTCGACCTCGTTCGAGTACACCGAGAGCGTTCCGTAGGGGACGTCCTCGTATGTCAGGGGCAGGCTGGCGACCGACCGGTAGTCACGGGAGAGCGCCTCGCGTTGCCACTCCCCCTCCCGGAGGTGGTCCGCGACCTGGTTGAGAAAGACCGGCTCGCGCTCGGTTGCCGCACGGACCGCGGGTTCCGGAGCGGTTCCTCCGTCGAGCCCGACCACGTCCAGGTAGCCGCGTTTCGGTCCGGCCTGGTACTGTGGGGTCACCGCCGTATCGATCGTCGAGAACTCGCCCACCCAGACGAAGTCGAACCGGTCGCTCTCGGCCAGCCCGTCACAGACGGTTCGGTAGACCTCCTCGAAGCTGGTCGCCCCGACGAGGGCGGTCCCGATCCGTCGGATGCGGTCGTTGATATCGACGACCTGCCGGAGCCGTCGGTTCTGCTCCCTGAGTTCCTGGTCACGCTCCCTGAGCCGGTGTTCACGTTGCATCCGTTCGTAGGCCGCTTCGGCGTTGGCCACGAGGAGGTCGGCCAGTTCGACCGTCCGGTCGTCGTAGACGGCGACCGCAGTCGATCCACAGAGCAAGACACCGTACTCCCCGATCGGCAACAGCAACTCGGACCGGATCGGGGTCGCCTCGTTGTGGACGCCCGACTCCCGGGAGATGTCGTCGTAGACTCTGGGTTCGCCCTGGACGAACACCTCCCAGGCGAGGCCGTCACCCGGCCCGAACACCGGCGGCTCACCGACGATATCGCGGGCCGTCTCGGGAACCACCTCGGGGCGAAGGGCGTTATCAGCCTCGTCGAACCGATAGATACCGACCGCCTCGATGTCGAGAATCTCGTCGGCGGCGTCCGCGACTGTCCGACTGATCTCCTGATTGCTCTGTGCCGACAACAGCGTACGACTCACGTCGTGGAGTTCGGTGAGCGTCCGCTCGTATGCTCGCTGCGCGCTGATGTCCCGGGTCACGCCAACCGTCCCGCGTAACTCGCCGTCCTCGACGAGCAACGCGATACGGCTCTGTGCCGGCAGCGTCGAACCGTCCGCCCGGCGGACACGCACGTCCAGCGTGACCACGTCGGGCGAATCACGGGCCAGTTGCTCGTCGATCAGTTCCTCGGCGCGTTCGATGTCGGATTCGGGGAGGATCTTCGAGACGTGTTCACCGAGCAGCTCTGCCCGGTCGTAGCCCGTGATCTCGACGACCGCTTCGTTGACCATCTCGATGTACCCCTCACTGTCGAGTTCGTAGATGGCGTCGGCCGCGGTCGCGATCGCTCGTGCGGCGGTTTCGAGTTCGTGTTCGCGCGTTTTCTGCTCGGTGATGTCCTGGATCGTCCCACGGAGGTACCGATCAGAGGCTGTGGCTCCCCGCAAGCGGACCCACTTCCGTTCGCCCTCGACCGTCCGTATCCGCGTCTCGATATCGTACGGCTCGCCGGTCCGGAGTGCGCGTTCGAACCGTCCGACGACGCGATCCCTGTCCGCCGGGTCGTAGGCGTCCTCGACGAACGCACGCGTCGGTTCGAAGGACTCGTCGACGCCGTATATCCGGCGTGTCCCGTCGGTCCAGGAGATGGTCTCCTCGCGACTGTCGTACTCCCAGGCACCGACCACCGCCAGTTCCTCGACACGGTCGAGGAGGGACTGGCTGCGTCGCAGTTCGACAGCCTGTCGGTGGCGGCTGATCTCGGCGCATACCCAACGTCCCGCCAGACGAACGAACTGTCGGTCTCGCTGTCCGAACGCCGCTTCACGTGGCGTCGAGTCGCCGAACCACAGCGCCCCGTGCCAGTCGTCGACATCGAGCGCCGTCCCGATATAACAGGCGAGTTCCGATTCCACGATAGTGACCCCGCCTTCCCGATCGCTCGCGTCGAGGTCGCTGTTCGCGACGACACCGTCTGTCGGCCCGGGCAGCTCCGATGCCGCCACCGGATCGGTCCCGAAGTCGTGTTCCCCGACAGCGGCGACTACCTCCACCGTCCCGTCCACGCATCTAGTGACGTACCCGGACGGGAGTCCGAGCCGATCACAGCCCGTCGAAAGGACGGTCTGGAGTCGCTCTGTCAACGAGTCGTCCGCCCCCTCGACAGAAGACGGGCCGTCGGAATGCCCGTTCGGTGTCGCCCGGTCACCGGTCCGTTCCGGACTGTGCTCGGCCGGCGTGGACACTGCCTCGACCCCCGGGACCGCCGTGACGTGGTCCGGAACGTCGCTCCCGACGACGATGCTCCCGACGCCGGCCCGCCGGGCGGCGACGGCCGCGAGTTCGGCTCCCGAGACCGAGCCCGTTTCGTAGGGAACGAGCAGCCGGTCGACGGTGCCGTTCTCGACGGCGTCGAGTGCCGCCTCCGGACCGTCGACGCTGCGGAGACGACACGTCGACGGGTCGAATCCGTAGGCTGTCGGGTCGACCCCACCGACCACGAGTACCGTCTCTTGCTGTGTCATTCGTTTCGCTCACGCGTGCTATCGTATCGGCGGTGAAAAGAATGCGGACGGAAATATCAGCCGTGATAGCGCCTCAGACCGCCGACTCGATCTTCTCGACGGAGCTGAGGTCCCGGTTTTTGACTGCCTCACCGGTGACGGTATCGAAGAGGTGAATCGCCTCCTCGGGGAACCGAACAGTGACGTCTTCGCCCCACTCGACCTGGTGCATCCCGTCGATGGTGGCGGTGAACGTGTCCACCTGGCCCTCCTCGAAGGACAGGTGAACCGTGTTCTCGTTCCCGCGTGGTTCGACGACGTCGACGACGGCGTCGTAGTCGTGGTCGTCGAGTTTCGTGTCGACGATCTCGACGTCTTCGGGGCGTATTCCCAGCGTCAGGGACGTCGTGTCGGGCAAGGTATCGACCGTCTGCTCGCTCAGTTCGTACTCGAACCGGTCGGCGACCAGCGTCGAGCCCTGGCGCTCGGCGTCGAAGAAGTTCATCGAGGGCTCGCCGATGAAGCCCGCGACGAAGAGGTTGCCGGGCTCGTGGTAACACTCCAGCGGGGTCGCACACTGCTGGAGTTTCCCGTCGTTGAGGATCGCGATCCGGTCGGACATCGTCATCGCCTCCGTCTGGTCGTGGGTCACGTAGACGGTCGTGACGTCCAGTTCCTCCTGGAGGTGCTGGAGTTCGGTCCGCATCTCCGCCCGGAGCTTCGCGTCTAAGTTCGCCAGGGGTTCGTCCATCAGGAACACCTCCGGATCGCGGACGATCGCCCGACCCAGCGCGACACGCTGTTGCTGGCCGCCCGAGAGTTCGTTTGGCTTCCGGTCGATGAGATCGTGGATTCCGAGGATGTCGGTCGCCTCGGTAACCCGGTCGTCGATCTCCCCGTCGGAGAGATCCGTCGACTGCTCCAGCCCGAAGGCCATGTTCTCCCGGACGGTCATGTGCGGGTACAACGCGTAGGACTGGAACACCATGGCGACACCGCGCCGCGCCGGGGGCAGGTCGTTGATAATCTTGCCCTGGAGACTGATCTCGCCGGAGGTGATGTCCTCCAGGCCGGCGATCATCCGGAGTGTCGTCGATTTCCCGCAACCGGACGGGCCGACGACACAGACGAACTCGCCGTCCTCGATGTCGATCGAGACGTCGTCGACCGCGACGATCTCGCCTTCGTCGTCGTCGTGGAAGATCTTCGTTACGTCGTCGAGTGTGAGATGTGACATTAGTTGGACCTCCTATGATGCGACACCTTTCGCGAACCGATCACCGAAGAAGATGTACACGACCAGCGTCGGGAACGCCGCGACGATCGCCCCGGCCATCGTGAGCGTGAAGTCCTGCTGGACACCGCCGGTCAGCCGAACGAGTCGCTGCGTCGCGACCTGGGTGTTCGGATCGTTCAGCAACACGAGCGCGAACAGCAGGTCGTTGTAGACCTGGGTGAACTGGTAGATGAGCGTCACCGCGAACATCGGGTACGACAGCGGGAAGATGATGTTCTTGTAGATGCTGAACGCGCTCGCGCCGTCGAGGCGCGCGGCCTCGATCATCTCGTCGGAGATGGCCTGGTAGTAGCCACGGAACAGCAGCGTACAGATCGGAATCCCGTACGCGACGTGTGTGATCGTCAACTGGATCAGCTGTAATCCACCGTTGCCGACCGGGTACTCCCATTCGCTCAGGACAACCCCGACGATTCCCTCTGCGAGGTTCGGGACGACCTGGTACCAGAACGTGCTGATCGGCACCAGGACGGCCTGGTACGGGATGAAGATCCCGGCGATGATCAGGACGACGACGCCGACCTGACCCTTCCAGTCGATGGTCGTCAAGCCGTAAGCCGCGAGGCTCCCGAACACGGCCGACAGCACCGTCGCCGGAACGGCCATCAGGATCGAGTTCCAGATCCCGGGCGCGATGGTGTCGATCGCGGTCATCGTCGAGTCCAGCGAGAACTGGCTCGGGGCCGGTGGAAGGTACGGCTCGGTGTTGACGAACGCGTCGGTTTTGAACATCGTCATCACCGCGGCCTCGACCGGAACGAGGTAGAAGACGACGCCGGTCAGCAGGACGGCGTACAGCGCGGTGCGTCTGCTCAGATACTCCTGTATCGAATCGAGCGGGCTTGCGTCCTGTGTACTCATAGTTCACCCCGCTGGTACTCGCTGTAGAGGTACGGTGCGATCACCAGCAATGCGAGGACGAACAGGACGATCGCGATCGCGGACCCGTAGGCCCACTCGTTGCCGCCCGTGAACGCCTCGCGGTACATCATCGTCGCCAGGATGTCGATGTTCGCCCCTGGCTGGTCACCGCGCAGTGCGTAGATGAAGTCGAACGCCTTCAATGCGAACACCATCAGCACGACCGACGCCGAGACCGCCGGTGCACGCAGTTGCGGGATGATGACCCGCATGTACATCCGGACCGTCGACGCACCGTCGACGCGTGCGGCCTCGTAGTGTTCGTCCGGGATCGCACGGAGGCCCGCGAGGAAGACGACCATCGCGTAACCGCTGAACTGCCACAGCAGTGCGAAGATCACCGCGCCCAGCGCCGTCGTCGACCAGGAGAGCCACTGGATCGTCGTCGCCTGGACCGCCGCCGGTTTCAACAGTGAGATGACTAACCCTTCGAGGTTCAGTGCCCTGAGGAACGTGTTGAGAACCCCGTTGGATGCGTTGAACATCCACGCCCACAGCGTCGCCGTGACGACAAAGGAGAGGCTCATCGGCAGGAGATAGATCGTCCGGAACGTGTTCTCGAACCGGATGTTCTGGTCGATGAGGATCGCGATGAGCAGTCCCAAGACCAGACAGAGCACCGTGAAGACGACGAGCAACACCAGCGTGTTCTGGGTCGCTTGCCAGAACGTCGGATCGCTCGCCATCCGCGAGTACATGCTGAAATCGAGCTGGGAGTAGTCCGCGTCCCCCAGTCCACCCCATTCGGTCAGCGAGATGATGAGGTTCCAGAAGATCGCACCGTAGACGAACAGTCCGGCTAGAAAGAGCGGCGGGAGCCAGAAGGGGGACGACTCGATGAGTTCCCACTGGACGGGCAGCCGGTTGCGCAGCATGTCCTGTCCCTGTTGTGTCGCCGTTTTCCCACCGTCGGTCGCCACCTGTTTGCCGTTCGATTCGTCGCCCTGTACCACCGACCGGAGCCGCTCTCCGGCGCTTGTGAGTCTGCTGAGTATCTCGCGCATGGTTTGGTTGTGTCAGTCGTGTCTCGCCGCACGTCTCGACTCGCCCGCCCCAACAGGCAACGCTCCGGAAGCCGGTGTATCCGGCGTCGGCGGAGCGGAGCAGGTGTGGGAAACAGCGCAGACGGCCACACAGTCCCCGTTGCCATCCGTGGCCGATCTCGTGCCCGCTGTCCCGTCGAACGACCCGCCGACCGTATTCGGGCGGCCTGCGAGACGTGCGTGAACTGCCCGGTCGTTGCCAGGTTCGGGCGTGACCGCACCGTTGCCATCGCCGTCAGTCCACCAGGGTGCGATCGTGAGTTCTGCCAAGTCCGTCGGTCCCATCACGCGCTCCGGTCGGGTACTGCCCGGTTGCCTCGACAGGAGGACTGGCGAGGCCGGAGACAGGCACGAAGACGGAGCGTCGGTCATGGTCGTCACCGTGGAGTCGAACTCACCCTAGCTGGATAGACGTGTCACTTAATGCTTCCGAATATTCATGCACGTCTATCGGCCGTAGAACGGCTGTCGAGCACGAATACGGCAGTTTGTGTGGATAAATCGTTATCGTCATCGGGAGGGCGTATATAAACAAACACTACCGGTTGGGAGCCCGTTCGGGCCGGCGAACCGCCCGATTTCGCCGGCAGGACCTCGGCGGGTGGACTCCGTGACGGAGCAGCCGGCCGAAACAGCGTCCGTGTGGACCAGCTCCCAGCTACTCACGCCGGATCGATCGACGGCTACCGGAGGCTTTTACGACCGGGGGCGCGGACCGCCTAGGCGTATGAGCGACGATTTCAGGACCGAACAGGACAGTCTCGGTGAGATGGAGGTCCCGGCGGACGCCTACTGGGGCGCACAGACACAGCGCGCGGTCGAGAACTTCCCGATCAGCCAGACGACGTTCGGCCGGCGGTTCGTCCGGGCGCTGGGCGTGGTCAAGAAGGCCGCCGCACAGGCGAACCGCGACCTGGAGCTGATCCCCGAGGACAAAGCCGACTGCATCGTCGAGGCGGCCGACGAAGTGATCGCCGGTGACCACGACGACCAGTTCCCCGTCGACGTGTTCCAGACCGGCTCCGGAACGTCCTCGAACATGAACGCCAACGAGGTCATCTCGAACCGCGCGACGGAGCTGTACGGCGGCGAGATCGGGACCCGCGAGATCCACCCCAACGACCACGTCAACTTCGGTCAGTCGAGCAACGACGTCATCCCGACGGCGATGCACGTCGCCGCACTGGAGGCCGTCGAGAAGGACGTGCTTCCGGGACTGAAGAGCCTTCGAGACGCACTGGAAGCGAAGGAGTCCGAGTTCGAACACGTCGTCAAGACGGGGCGGACGCATCTGCAGGACGCGACCCCGATCACGCTCGGCCAGGAGTTCTCTGGCTACCGCACCCAGGTCGAGAAGGGGATCTCGCGGATCCAGGACACCCGCAGTCGCCTCTCCGAACTCGCGCTCGGCGGCACCGCGGTCGGGACCGGCCTCAACACCCATCCCGATTTCCCCGGGTTGGCGGCCGAGTACATCAGCGAGGAGACCAACCTCAAGTTCCACGAAGCGGACAACCACTTCGAGGCACAGGCCGCCCACGACGCGATGTCGGAGGCCCACGGCGCGCTCCGGACGGTCGCGGGTTCGCTGAACAAGATCGCGAACGACCTCCGGCTGCTGGCCTCGGGACCACGGAACGGCCTGGGCGAGATCGACCAGCCCGAGAACCAGCCCGGCTCCTCGATCATGCCCGGCAAGATCAACCCCGTCGTCGCCGAAGCGGTCAACCAGGTCCACAAGCAGGTCGTCGGGAACGACGCCGCGGTCTCGGCCGGCGCCGCCGAGGGCCAGATCGACCTCAACCTCTACAAGCCCGTCCTGGCCTCGAACTTCCTGCAGTCGGCCCGGCTGATCGCAAACGGGAGCGAGATCTTCGCCGAGAAGTTCGTCGCCAAACTGGAGGCCGACGCCGACCACTGCGCGGAACGGGTCGAACAGTCGATGGCGCTGGCGACCGCGCTCAACCCCGCGATCGGCTACGACAAGGCCAGCAAGGTCGCGAAGAAGGCCCTCGCTGAAGACAAGACGATCCGAGAGGTCGTCTTGGAGGAGGGGTATCTGGACGAGGACGAGGTCGACGACGTGCTCGACCCAGCGAAGATGACCGAGCGCGGTATCCTCGGCGACGAGTAGGCGGCCCGGGTAGTTCGACCGTCAGGTCCCCGACCCGGTCGATCGATTGCGGGCCTGGTGTCGGGCCTCGTCGAGCCAGGAGGGGGCCGGAACGGTGGTCGAGCCGACATCCTCGTACCAGAACTGGTAGCCGACCGTTTCTCGCTGTGACCCGATCGTCGTCGTGTAGCGGACGCGGAGTTCCCTGACCAAGCCGTCGGGAGCGACCAGCAGGCTGAACCGGTACGACTCCGCCTGGCTTATTCCGGGTGGGGTCCCGCCGACGCCGGTGACGCGGTAGTACAGCGACCCGTTCCGTCGGACTCGTCGGGTCCAACTCCGGGTCGCGCTGACGTACTGGTCGACGTAGAACGCGGCCTCGCCGGCGAACTCGTCCCGGTAGAACCGCAGCTCACCCCGGTAGTAGGTCACGGTCCCGTCGTCGCGGCGTTCGAACCAGGTTCCGCCGTCGCCGTACATCGATTGCTCGTAGCGCTCGACGGTCCGGTTCGGGAGGAGACGCCTCCGTTCGAGGTCGTGGCGGTAGTTGCGCCCGTCCTCGACGTAGGTCGTCTCGTTGCGCGAGACGCTGAGTCGGCCGGTGTCGCGGATCGTCGTCATCGTGTACCGTTCGACAAACGTGTAGGACCGGTTTTCCAGCGCCCGCTCGTGGCCGTTCGAGAGGACACTGACGCCGTCGAGCCCGGAATCGTCGAGTCCCGGCGGGGCACTGGGCGTCGTGGCCTGCTCTGTGGCGGCCGGGACAGGCGCGGGCGTCGTCTCCGGGGCGTCGCTCACACCGAGACCGGTGATGCCGCCACACCCGGCCAGCAACGAGAGACAGACGACGGTCAAGAGCGGCCAGCGCACACGACAACGTCGGCCTGGGCGGACAAAAGCCCCCGGTCGCGACCGTCGAAGGGTGCGTTTTTTTGCCCCCGGTCACGGACTGGACTCCAATGACCGAGGACTACGACTACGAGGCGCTCGGCCTGGTCGCGGGGCTGGAGATCCACCAGCAGCTCGATACGGCCACGAAGCTGTTCTGTAACTGTCCGACCCGGATCCGCGAGCCCGAGGAGTCCGACCGGCAGTTCAGCCGCTACCTCCACCCGACGAAGAGCGAACTCGGCGAGATCGACGAGGCGGCCCTCGAAGAGAGCATGGTCGACCGCGAGTTCGAGTATCTGGCCTACGACTCGACCTGCCTCGTCGAGGAGGACGACGAACCGCCACACCGGGTCGACCGTGAAGCCATGGAGACGACGCTGGAGATCGCACAGCTACTGGAGATGAACGTCGTCGACCAGGTCCACGTCATGCGCAAGATCGTCGTCGACGGCTCCAACACCACCGGGTTCCAGCGGTCGATGCTGGTCGCCAACGACGGCACGATCGAGACCAGCGAGGGGGATGTCGGCATCGAAGACATGCTTCTGGAAGAGGAGTCCTGCCAGCGGATCGAGGAAACCGAGGAGGGGGTCCGATTCTCGCTGGATCGGCTCGGCATCCCGCTGGTCGAGATCGGGACGAAACCGGACATCCGCTCGCCCGAGCAGGCCCGCGAGGCCGCCGAGCGGATCGGGATGTTGCTACGCTCGACCGGCCAGGTCAAGCGGGGGCTGGGGACCATCCGCCAGGACGTCAACGTCTCCATCGCCGAGGGCGCTCGTATCGAACTGAAAGGCGTCCAGAGCCTCGACGACATCGACGACATCGTCCGCAACGAGGTCCGCCGGCAGGTCGAACTGCTGGATATCGCCGACGAACTCGACGAACGCGGCGCGGCAGTCGGGGACCCCGAAGACGTAACCGAGGTCTTCGAGGACACCGACTCCGGCGTCGTCCGCGGTGCGCTGGACGACGGCGGCGCGGTGACGGCGGTCCTGCTCTCGGGGTTCGACGGCCTGGTCGGCCGGGAGATCCAGCCCGACCGACGGCTCGGCACAGAGTTCTCGGACCACGCGAAACGCCACGGCGCCGGCGGCATCTTCCACACCGACGAACTGCCGGCCTACGGCGTCACCGAGGCCGAGGTCGAATCCCTCCGGGAGGCCGTCGGTGCCGACCCGGAGGACGCCGTCGCCATCGTCGCCGACGATCCGGAGACCGCCGACCTCGCCATCGACGCCGTCGCAGAGCGCGCCGAGACGGCGATGGAGGGGGTCCCCGAGGAGACCCGTGACGCCAACGACGACGCCACCTCCCGGTACCTCCGTCCGCTCCCGGGCGCGGCGCGGATGTACCCGGAGACCGACGTTCCCCCCGTCGAACCCGACGTGACCGACGTCGAGACGCCGGAACTGCTGACCGAGAAAGTCCAGCGCTACGAGGCCGACCACGGACTCGACGCCGGACTGGCCGAACAGGTCGCCTACGGCCAGCGCTGGCCGCTGTTCGAGGCCGTCGTCGACGAGGGCGTCGATCCGACGCTCGCGGCCGGGGTGCTGGAGTCGACGCTGACTGAACTGCGCCGTGACGACGTGCCCGTCGGGAACCTGACCGACGAGCACCTGCGGGCGACGTTACTGTTGGTCGACGGCGGGGACGTTCCCCGCGAGGGGATCGAGGACCTGCTGACCGCACTGGCGGAGAACCCCGATCTGACCGCCGAAGCGGCCGTCGAGCAGGAGGACCTCGGTGGTGTCAGCGAGGACGAGGTCCGCGAAGCTGTCGTCGAAGTCGTCGAACGGAACGGCGACCAGATCGAGGCCGAGGGGATGGGCGCGTTCTCGGCGCTCATGGGCGAGTGTATGGGCGCGCTCCGTGGGAAGGCCGACGGGGACACGGTCAGCGACGTGTTGCGCCAGGAGATCCAGCAACGGGTCTGAGTTCCGCTGAACGTCCGGATACTCGTCGTCCCGACTCTCCACGGCGTATCGAGTGTCTCAATCGGAACCACGTTCGATCCGCTGTCTGGCTTGCCGGAGCAGTCCGCGCATCGTGCGGGTCTCCCGTCCGGTCGGCCGAGCGCGGCCGAGCAGCCGACGGAACATCCGGCGTGTCTTCGCCTGTTTTTCCTCGGTATGCTCGATAGCGTCCAGGAACCGTCCGAACTCGTCGTGAAGCCCCTCGACGGCTGCAGCCTCCGCAGTCGTATGCAGCGAGTCGGGGTGTTGGTTGCGCTCGACGGTCAGTTCCCGAAGCTCGTAGAGGACGATCGTCGCGGCCTGGCCGAGGTTCAACACCGGATAGTCGGCGCTCGCGGGGATCGAACAGATCTCGTCACAGCGGGCCAGTTCGTCGTTGTAGAGGCCGACCCGCTCGCGGCCGAAGACGACACAGACGTCACCGTCGACATCCTGGAGCGACGCCGCCAGGTCGCTGGGGGTCACCGCGGGATACCGGACGTGGTTGTTCGCGTCCTCGTTCGGGACGGCTGTACAGGCGACGGTGTGGTAATGCTCGACGAGATGATCGAAGGAGACGGTCCGGGCCGCCGGAAGGATGTCCTCGCGTGCTTGCCCAGCGAACCCGTAGGCCTCCCCGTCGGGGTCCAACTCCGGCGGGTCGACGAGCAACAACTCCGAGAGGCCGAAGTTCTTCATCGACCGGGCGATGGTGCCGACGTTACCCGGCGTCTCGGCGTCGACGACGGCGACGGCGATCATACGTCCAGATCGTCCAGGTCGATGTCGATCGAGTCGAGGTCGTCCTCGTCGACCTGGTCCAGTTCCTCCTCGATGCCGGGGATCGCCTCCGATCGCGGTGGTGCGTCGGGAACGGCAGTCGGGTCCTCGTCGACGTGTTCGAGCCCCTCGTAGTCGTCGGGCGCACGACCGCCCTCGACGAACCACTCGTGGAAGGCCCGGCGCATCTCCGTCTCTCCGGCGTATTCCTCGCCGCCGAGTTCACGGAACCAGTAGATGAAATCGGGTTCGTGGGCCGAACAGAGAACCACCTCCCCGTTCGGTTCGCCGTAGATGACTTCCGCGACGTTACACGCCTCCGTCGCGGCGCCTTCGACCATCCGGCAGGCGTCACAGGGGTCGACGACCCGCCGCGCGAGGATCAGCAGACGCTGTCGTGTCTCCGGGTCTAGCGTCCCGAGCGGCCGGATGCGGCCGTTCTCGTCGAGGATATCGTCGTCGAACCGCCACCCTCGAAGCCCGATGTTGACCTTCATATCGCGCCGTAGTCGGCTCCGAGACTAAAAGAGCGCGGTGTGGCGTCGTGTCGGGTGCGCCCGCGTCAGACAACTGGTCGGTCGGCCGGGTCGAACAGCACAGATTCCCCTGTGAACCCGTAACACCGTCAGACACACGTCTGCTCGGTCCGTGACAAAGTGGTGGGTAAGAGAAAACTTATACCGGATGCGTCAGAACGAGAGGGTGAAAGCCGAAAGGGCACCCGGGTAGGGGTACACGGACGTGCCATTTCGGCTAAATCCGCTTTATCTCGGAACTGACGGGACAGCGATAGCTATGGACTACAACACGTGGGAACCGGTCTACGCCGCACTGCTAGAGGAGTTCGGCTACGGCCGTGACGGCGACGAACGGGCACGGGACAGACTCGCCGAACTGGTCGGTACCGCCGAGACGTACGACCCGACTGACCTGGCCGGAAACGGTGCGACCGTCGCGATCGCCGGTGCGGGTCCGTCACTGGAAGCCGAGGCCGACCGGGCCGCGGCGGCGGGTCTGGTGTTCGCCGCTTCGACGGCGGCCGATCGGCTGGAAGCGGTCGGTGTCGGCGTCGACTGTCAGGTGACCGACCTGGACAAGACCCCCGAGACGACCCGGGCGTTGAGCGAATCCGGTACCCCCGTCGCCGTCCACGCCCACGGCGACAACGTCCCGGCCGTCGAGCGTCACGTCCCGTCGCTCGAACTCTCCGCCGTCGTCCCGACGACGCAGGCCGAACCGACGCCTCCCGTGATGAACTTCGGCGGGTTCACCGACGGGGACCGCGCGGCGTTTCTCGCGGATCACTTCGGTGCGGCCGAACTGGTTTTCGTCGGCTGGGACTTCGACGATCCCGATGTCGACCGGGAGAAACGGGAGAAATTGCGGTGGGCCGAGCGGCTCCTCCACTGGCTCGAACGACGCCGTGACGAACGGTTTGCGGTGCTGGACGGTCGGCGTGACGATATCGAACCCATCGATGGGTGAGCCCCGTCAATCGGTCCGTGAATCGCTCGGCAGCGAGTGCTCGACCCGACCAGCGTCGAGGACGACACGGGATGAGAGGTCGGTTTCGTCCCAGGCCGGAAGGCGGGTGTCGGGACCCGGGGGCCGGACACCGGAGACGTACTCCTCGACCTGTTCGCGCTCCGCGGACCGGTCGTACTCCAGCCCGTTGAACGCCGCATCGGCCGCGTACTGTGACACTAGCCGGCTCGCCGCGTCCCGGTAGGCGTCGGGCAGCGTCCCGTACTCCGGGTCGATCCCGCCGTCCTCGATGGCCCGAAACAGCGCCTGTCCGACCTGATCGGCCATCCCGGAGAGCCCGCCCCGGCCGCCGACCGGTTTGTGATCGTGGCGGTGGACGCCGAGGTCCGCCTGTGCGGAGCGGTCGGTGCCGACAGCGTCGAAGGTCTCCCCGAGCAGCCCGATCTCCAGGCCCCAAGCACGCTGTGCCCGAAGCCGACGGGCAACGTCGGCGCTAAAGGCGAACTCCCCGGCAAGCGGGTAGCGAAAGGCCGAGAGATAGCGCACGATCCCGGCGTCGTGTCGATCCTCCAGTGTTCGCAACAACGGTGCGATGAACAGCCGAACCAGCCGCCCGTAGAGGCGTCCGTCCTCGACGCGGGCGTAGTAGCCCTTGACGAAGTCGTACTCCATCGCGAGGGGCGCGAGGAGACGCTTGACCACCGCCGGAGAGTAGGTGCGGGCGTCGGCGTCGTGGACCACCACGTAGTCGGCTCGGTCGGCGGCGACGCCCAGGCCGAGCCAGACGTCCCGTCCTTTCCCGCGCTGGCCGCCGATCCCGTGCCGTTCGAGTCGCGTCTCCAGCGCCGGCGCATCACACCACAGCGTCGTCACGTCGACGGCGTAGTCGGCGACCCACTCCCGGAACCCCTCGGCGACCTCGGCTGGTGCTCGAAGTGGGACGACGATCTCACCCGGGCCGACCGTCTCCAGCGACTCGAAAACGTGCTCGGGCGTAACGGCCGCGATGGATTCGCCGGCGATGGGGACGACGACGGCGCTGTCGGCGACGGGTGCGTCGGGGAGAGGATCGGTCAGGTCGTGCAGCGTCGTGATCCGCTCTTGTGAGTAGTCCATCTTACCCCTCGATCGCTCGTGTGAGTGCGGCCCCAGCGGACGTGCCTTCGAGGGCACCTGCCAGCGCGGAGAGTTCGGCGAGCGAGCCACCGACGAGCGCGCCGTCCGAGCCCCCGCGGACCACGACACCCGTGTCGGCGGCCGCCGTCACCAACTCGTCGACCCCGGACGGATCGAGCCCCGAGAGTTCGAAGACACGGCCGACGAACGGCTCCCCCTTCCCCTCGCTAGCCCCGATCCGCTCGAGGTGCCGGGCGACGTCGCCGGCGCTTCGAACGTCGAGTTCGCTGACGGTCACATCACCCTCGATCGTCCGACCGCGTTCGGCGAACGCACCGCCGATCTTCGCGGCGTCCAGCGTCTCGGCGACGTCGTGAGTCCGGACGACGTGTGCCCCCCGTTCGATCGCCATCGAGGTCGCCGCGAGACTCACCGGCAGTGCCGCCTCGGTCGAGCGGTCCGCCAGCGATCGGAGGAAGTTCTTCCGGTTGATCGAGACGAGGATCGGCTGGCCGAACCCGCGGAACTCCCGCAGCCGACGAAACGTCGCCCGGTCGTCTTCGAGGGTCTTGCGCTCGCTCCACCCGCCGAAGGCGGGGTCGACGATGGTCTTGTCCGTCATCCCGTGCTGTTTGAGTGCCTCGTAGACCCGGTCGACGTAGTCGGCCTGCTGGACCCAGTCAGGTGAGCGAGCAGTCGCCCAGTCGACATCGTCGACAGCGCCGGGTCGTTCCAGGTCCGGCGGACTCGCCATCTTGCCGACCGCGACGTCGTACTCCCGGCAGACCTCGGGCATCTCCGGATCGGCGAACCCACAGATGTCGTTGACCATGTCGAAGCCGGCGTCCAGTGCCGCCTCGGCGACCTCGGCGTACCGGGTTTCGATGGAGAAAACCGCGTCACCGCCGACCGACTGGAGCGTCTCGATCGCCGTATCGAGCCGGTCGAGTTCCTGCTCGGCCGAGAGAACGTCGAGGCGCTTGTTCGCCGACTCCAAGCCCACGTCGACGATGTGGGCGCCCTCCCCGATCAGTTCCTCGTCGACGTAAGCGGCCGCCTCGTCGGGCTCGTCGTAGACGGAGGGATCGTACGGGGATTCCTTGCTGACGTTCAGCACACCCATGATGCGCGGTGGCTGCTCGTCGCCGATCGCCAGTCCCGCCGCGTCTACCGTGCGCATGATCGATCGGTAGGACTGCGCAGGGTAAGCGTTGGCGGTTGCGGCGGCTCGCGTCGCTACCGTCGGGCGGTCGACGGTGGCTGTGGGTCCTCGTTCGTGTACGCCACGACGGTGAACTCGTCGTAGCGCTCGCGGTCGGTGACGCTCCAGTCGGTTCCCAGATACGGAAACACCGCCGCACCGGTCTCGTACTCCGGGAGTTCGGAGACGAGTGCCCGGTCGGCGTAGGGAAGGAACATCGAGTAGATCGACTGGCCGCCGATGACATAGCCCCTCTCGCTACGCTCGTCGACCGCGTCGATCGCGTCGGGCACGGAGGAGACGAACGTCGTCTCAACTGCGTCGTACTCCCCGGGCGTGCTCGTGACGACGACGGGATGTGTCCCCTCGACGTCCGTCATGCTCGCCCAGGTGCGACGCCCGACGATCACCGGGTGCCCGGCGACGCGGGTCTTGTACTGGCGCTCGTCCTGCTCGTAGTGCCACGGGATCGTCTCGCCGTCGCCGATAGCCCCAGTCCGGGCGACGCCCGCGACCAACACGAGTTCTGGCATACGATCACATGGGGACCGGGCCGGCAAATCACTGTCTCTCCTATCGGCGTCGTGTTGGGGCTATGACTGACAGCTTTATTTGCCCCACCCCCATACCGGGTCGTAGTGTCGACGCCGGAAGCAGATATCGCAGCGGTCCTTCGGGAGTCCGGTCCCGACCACGACGGGTTCACCTTTGAGACGCCTGGTGGCGGTCATCAGAGCGATGTCTACATCGTGACGATGGCCCACGGCGGCGAAGAGTACGAGGTGGTTGTGAAGTTCAAACCCGAGGGTAACGTCCCCTTCGAAGTCGAACCCCGACTCCACGAATACGTCGCCGACCGGACCGACATCCCGGTGCCACGGATTCTCGTCTTCAAACAGGAGCCGACGGTCGACGTCCCGCCGTATTTTGTCACCGAGCGAGTTCACGGACACAACCTCGCGACCGAGTTCGGCCAACTCACACAGGACGAGCGCCAACGTGTGATGACACAGGCCGGGCGGGTGCTGGGGGATATGCACTCCGAGATCGGATTCGAAGCGTTCGGTCGTCTCGACCTGCACAACGACCGGATCATCGTCCGGGACTGGATGGGAAGCTGGCGGGACTACTTCGAACAGCTCACCCGAGCACACCTCACCCGGCTCGACGGGACGCCCTTCGAGGGACTGGCGACCCGTGCCCGGGACCGGATCGAACCGGCGTTGGATATCGTCCCCGAAGACGGGGTCCCGCGGCTGGTCCACGACGACTTCCGGCCGGCGAACCTCCTGTTCGAGCGCGGCACCGAACGACCGATCACGGCGGTGCTGGACTGGCAGGACGTCCTGGCCGCGCTCCCCGAGTACAACCTCGCACAGACGGAGTTTCTCTTCATCGACTCGTCGTTCGACGATCCACAGATCAAGGAGACGCTACGTCAGCGGTTCCACACCGGTTACAGGGAGTTCCGGCCGATGGACTTCGCGGACGGCTACGAGGAGCGCCGGCCGCTGTACCAGCTCTCGACGCTGCTCTGGCGGATGGCCGGATTTGAGGCCGTCTTCGCCGACGAATCCGGCCTGGCGACGGCCCGTGCCGAGGCCAAATACCGCGAGCAGTTCGAACGGTTGATCGACGCACTCCCGACCTGATTCGGCGGTATCGTTCGCTCCCGAAAGAGCCAAATTTTATACGACGTGTAGCCGCAGGGGCGACTATGACAGTGGTCCCTGTCCCCGGTGTCGAATTGCGCCTCCAACGAAGCGTGACGAAGGGAGGTGTCGGATGCGTCGACTGACCGCCTTCCTGGTCGGACTGCTGGTAGTGATGGGGACGCTCCCGATAGCAGTAACGGCCAACGGCGTCAACGCCTCCGTCGCGGAAGTGACGATCTCGCCGGACTCTCCCGCTCCGGATGAGACAGTGACGATCACGCCGACGATCAGGAACCTGGCGAGCAGTAACAGCTCGCTGGAGATCCGATCGGTCGTGCTTCGAGGGACTGGATACGGCATCAACGAGCTCAAGCGGATCGACAGTGTGGGGACGATCTCACCGGGCACGGAGCTCGATATCCCACTGACATACACGTTCGACGACGAGGGGGAGCGTGACCTCCGTGTGTTCGTCTACGGCGTCAACACCAAAACGGGTGAAGCAGTCCAGCTTCGATACCCCGTGACAGTCGACGTCCGCGAGCGCCATCCCCAGTTGGATATCAGGGCCAACGAGTCCGTCGTCGGCGTCGAATCCAACGGGACAGTCACCATCGCTAACGGATTGAATACACCGATCGCGAACGTCGAACTGGTGGTCGACGGACGGACCGTCGAGATGCTCAACGACCGGACCGTCTTCGCCTCGATCGGGAGCAACGAGGTCGAAACCGCCTCCTTCAGCTTCCGGCCGGAACGTGCCGGGACACAGCCCGTGACTGCGACGCTCCACTACACGATCAACGGGGACACCGAACGGACGGTGACCCGGTCGAAGACGATCCGCCCCGACGAGTTGCGTGAAGGGGTCTCGTTGGACGCCTCGGCGGTCGGAAGCGGCGAGGACCGCGCGCTGTCGGTCGACGTGATCAATCAGGGCAACACCCCCGTCGAGAGCGTCGTCGTCACCGCCACCTCGGACAACGCGACGTTCCGGCGTGCGATCGTCCAGGACATCCCCGCGGGAACGTCGGAGTCGGTCCGACTCAACGCCACCCTCTCGGAGCCGATGGCGAACGTCGACGTGACCGCGGAGTACGAGATCGGAACGCGCCAGCGGACCGCGACCACGGCGACCGAACTCCGTTCCGCGCCGGGAGCGATCACGCTGACCGGCCTCGACGTCGTCCGCGAGGGCGGGCGGCTCCAGATCTCGGGGAGCGCGAGCAACCTCGGGACGACCGAGGCAAGCAGCGTCCTCGTCTCGGTCGTCGATACGGAGCGGGTCACGCCCGCGTTCCCGAACAAGGAGTACTTCGTCGGGACGGTCCCCTCCAGTGACTTCGTCTCCTTCGATCTCTACGCACGGACCACCGGGAACGTCTCGTCGGTCCCGATCGAAGTGAGCTATCTCGTCGACGACGAGCGGGAGACACAGCGCTTCCAGGTCGACGTCACGGCGGCCGAGCCAGCGGTGCCGGTGCGACCGAACCAGAACGCGAACAACGGCGGCGGTGGCGGGATCTTCGGCGGCCTCCTCCCGGTCATCGGGGTCGGCGCAGTGGCCGCGCTCGTCATCGTCGTCGTCCTCGTCAGGTGGTACCGCCGCGGCGACGAGGAGATATGAACGTCATCGACGCACAGGGGCTCGTCAAGCGGTATCGGACCGGTGGCCAAGTGCTGGAGGCGCTCGGCGGCATCGACTTCACGCTCGACTCCGGCGAGTTCGTCTCGATCATGGGTCCAAGCGGGAGTGGCAAGACGACGCTGTTGAACATCCTCGGTCTCCTCTCGACACCCACGGAGGGGAAGGTCCTGTTGGACGGGAACGACGTGACGAACCTCGGTGACCGAAAGCGGACCACACTCCGGAAACGGAAGATCGGGTTCGTCTTCCAACACTTCTACCTGCTGCCGACACTGAACGCCGTCGAGAACGTCGAGGTTCCGCAACTGTTCGATCGGAACCCGGGAACACGTCGGCGAGCCATCGACCTGCTCGAACGGATGGGACTGGGCGATCGGCTCGATCACCGACCGGACGAACTCTCCGGTGGCCAGAAACAACGCGTCGCCATCGCCCGGTCGCTGATCAACGACCCGCGGATCGTCCTCGCGGACGAACCGACGGGGAACCTCGACCGGAAGACCGGCCGGCAGATCCTCGACGAGTTCAGGCGGATCGCCGACGACGAAGACGTCGCCATCGTCGCCGTCACACACGACGAACTGGTCAACCAGTACGTCGACCGAACGGTCCACCTCGTCGATGGAACCATCGGTCGGGAGGAAATCGATGCTTGAACCGATCTACCGGCGGTTCCCCGCCGCCCTGATGGCACGCCGGAACCTCACGCGGACGAAGATGCGGTCGCTGCTTGCGGCACTGGGGATCGTAATCGGCGTCGTCGCGATCGCCTCACTGGGGATGTTCGGCGTCTCGCTGCGGTACTCGATCACCCAGAACCTCGGCGATATCGGGAACCAGGTGACGGTCTCACCCAACGCCAACGAGGGTGTCGAATACCTGAACGACCGGGACATCCGGGACATCCAGCGTGTCGTCGGTGCCCGAACGACCGTCACGCCGGTCAGAACCGACATCGTCGAGGTACAGTTTACACGGGGGCGATCCTCACAGGAGTTCATATACGGCATCGAGAACCCGGCAGAGGTGTACACCGCGAGCGACGGGCGGGTCCCGGAGCCGTACCGGTCAGGTGCCCTCATAGGCAGCTCGGTCGCCGAGGAGTACGACATCGACAGCGGAAGTACGATCACCGTCAACGGGACCTCCCTCCGGGTCCGAGCGGTTCTGGAGGACGGCGAGTCGTTCTCCCAACTCAATCCCTCGAACCGGGTCATCGTCCCGGCGAGCCAGATCGACGAGCCGGGCTACTCACAGGTCTATATCACCGCTCCGTCGGGTGCCGAGGCCAACGCGACGGCGATGCGCATTCGGGACGCACTCAACGACCGGGAGCAACGTGTCGAGGTGAGCGAACTGGGGTCGCTGGTCGATCAGATCCGGCAGACGTTCCAGATCATCAACACCATCCTGGTCGGTATCGCCTCGATATCGCTACTGGTCGCCGGGATCTCTATCCTGAACGTGATGTTGATGTCGACCGTCGAGCGCCGCGAGGAGATCGGTGTCCTCCGCGCGGTCGGCTACCAGAAGCGTGACGTGTTGAAGGTCATGTTGATGGAAGCAGCGTTGCTCGGGATCGTCGGCGGCCTCATCGGCGTGGTGTTGAGTATCGGGGCCGGGCTGGCGATCAACCACTACACCGTCGGCGACGCGACGGCAGTGTTCAGGGTAGCTAACGCCTGGTACGTCGGTGCAGCGTTCTCCTTCGGCGTGGTGACGAGCATCCTCAGCGGGCTCTATCCGGCCTGGAAAGCAGCCAGCGAGGAACCGGTCGAAGCGTTGCGCGGCTAGGGCGTCACATCGACGCCCGGTTCGAGCCACGGGTGGGTCCGGCCCACCGTCACCGAATCGAACTGTGCCAACCAGTCGGCGTCACCGCGTTCGAAGGCCTCCAGTGCGTCACCGACAGTGTAGGTCCTGTCCTCGTCGGTACACGGGAACACACCCTGTAGCTGGCTTCCGTCGTACATCGCGAGGGAGACGACGGGGAAAACGACCACGTCCTCGACCCGGTCGAGACCGACGTAACTGCGGGTCCGGCGCTCGAAGGCCGGCTCCAGTGAATGACTGTTCCGGTCGGCCCAGTCGCGGAACTCCTCGTAGGTCGCCAGCGCACCGGACCGCTTGTCCTCGGCCATCGTCCGGATACGTTGCCATTCGCCGGCGAGCATCGACTCGCTGAAGACCCCGTTGGCTTCGAGTCGCTTGACACGGTTCAGGACCTGCTGTTGCGCGTCGAACGTACCGTACGTATCGCCGCGGAGATACAGTTCCGCCCGGAGGTGTGTGTCGTCGGTCATAGCTCTCAGTTCGACGTTCAACTGACGACAACTAAACTCTTTCCCAGGATTATGTTCGCATTCTTATGAACAACCACCGACACGGATATACCAGCCTTATTAGCCCCTAAGATCCCGTATTTACCGGCTTTCGCGTTCCAACTAAGGAGCGACATATCCTACATTTGGTATATAGTTCGTATCGATTCTGCTGGACGTTTCGGCGCGTTCGAGCCGGCTGACGACGTAATAGCGTTCGACTACTGTCGAACAGTAATTCGTCTAGAGATGAGCCGCGGGGTCGTCGCTCTGCGGTCGGGCTGTCCTCGCGGGCCGTGTCGTCGCTCGCTACAGGCACCTCTCCTCGTAAAGACGGCGAAAAACGCCGCGAATCGCGCGGCGATTCGCGAGAACCAAACTACTCGTCCGCGCCGGCTACGTCAGTCGTCCGCGCTGGCTTCCGCACCGCTGGCGACGACGTCGATCTCTCCGGCGTCCAGTTCCTGTTCGATCTCGCGGGCCGCCTGCACCATGTTCTCCATCTTGCCGCGAGCGACCTCACGGGGGAGCAGCTTCACGCCACAGTCCGGCGAGACGGTGAGCCGTTCCGGCGGGACGACCTCCAGTCCCTTCTTGATGTTGTCCTTGATCTCCTCGACGGACTCGACTTCCGCGGTGTGGGCGTCCAGAACACCCATCGCGAAGTCCTTGGTGAACTCGTGGTCTTTGAACACGTCCAGTTGTTCGTAGTCGCCGTTTGCGAGTTCGAGGTCGTACTCGTGGACGGGGTAGTCGAGGATCTCCGGATAGATCCGGGAGTAGTCGCCGTAACAGACGTGCAGTCCCAGGCGGACGTCCTCGGGTACGTCGTCGACGATGCGTTCGAGACATTCGCCGACGATGGCGTGGTCGTCGGGGGTGGTGGCGAGGGCCGGCTCGTCGATCTGGATGTAGCGAGCGCCGGCGTCGACCAGGGCCTCGATCTCCTCGTTGACGAGGTCGGCCAGTTCGTAGGCCAGGGCCTCCTCGCTGTCGTAGACTTCGTTGAACGACCAGTTCGCCAGCGTGTACGGCCCCGTGATCGGGACCTTGACCGGGCGCTCAGCGACCTCGTCGGTGAACTCGAACTCCTCGACGAGCCACTGCTCGCCGTACTCGACCTCGTCGGCGACGCTGGGCTTGTCGAAGTAGTTGTGTCCCCAAACCTTCACGCGGCCGTTGAACTCGTAGCCGTCGATCCGGTGGGCGAAGTACTCGACCATCTCGTTGCGCCGCATCTCACCGTCACAGACCACGTCGATGCCGCAACGTTCGTGTTCGTGGGTGATGAGTCGCGAAGCGTCGTCTTTCGATTCCTCCCACTCCTCCTGGCCGAAGTCGGCGTCCTCGTCTTCGAACTGTTCGCGGGCACGGTCGTGCCACTTGGGCTTGGGGTAGGAGCCGACGACGGTCGTCAGCAGGAAGTGGTCGTTGGGGTGGTCCGCCGGTCGGAACCGCTCTCGTGGTCCTGTCATGCTTCGACCTCCTCGAGGTCGGCGGCGTTTGCGAGCGCTTCCAGCTTGTCCGTGAACTTGTTGACCGGGAGGTAGAACAGCTCCGTGTTCGCGGTCGCGTAGACGGTCTCGTAGGTCGTGTTGGTCTGCTGTTCGAACCAGTCGATCCGGTCCCGGATGGTCTCGGGAGCCTCGACGAGCGTGTTCTGCCCGTCGACGACACCCAGGGCGACGTCGTCTTTCGTCCCGTACTCCTGGACGTTGTAGACGTTCTTGTCGTGGTTGGCGATCAGATCGAAGCCGATGGCGTCGACGTCAGCGTCCATCAGGTGTGCGTAGACCTTCTCTTCGAGGGCACCCCAGTAGGTGTGGGTGACGACCTGGGCGTCCACGGCGTTCGCGACGGTGTCGATCGCGGCGCTCGCGCGTTCGTCGGCACCGCCTTCGGGTGCGTTCTCGACCAGCGACGGTTCCAGCAGGAACAGCGTCTCGACTTCGGGGAACGAGCGGACCTCCTCGGCGAGGAAGTCGGCGACCGCCGAGAGGAACTCGGCGTCGTCACCGTAGTGTTCGTCTGTCGCCAGGTCGGCGAGCGAATACGGGCCCGGCAGGACCGCCTGGAGCCCCTCGTCGACGTGGTCGGCCGCGGCATCGAGGTCCGCAGCCACGTCCCCGCCGTCCGCGCCGAGGTCGCCCTGCACGACCGGCTCCCGGTAGAAGTTGTTGTTGTCGTAGTAGCGGACGATCCCGCGGGTCTCGACCTCGTCGTGGACGGCCAGCGGGTGTGCGAGCATGTCGTCCCAGCGGCCCTGTCCCTCGACAGTTCGATCGAGACCAGCGTCGGCCTGTGTCTCGATCAGTTCGGTCCGGACACGGTCGTAGGCGTCCTCGACGGCCGCGCTCTCGTCGCCCGAGATGAGGTCTGTCTTCTGGTGACCCTTCAGGTCGGCCAGTTCGTCTTTGGCCCAGTCCGGTAACGGGAACAGGCCAGGTGTCGTGGCAACTATCTGTGTCATTACTCCCGCGTACGAAATGACGGGCTTTAATATTTCCTATTCGGAGAAATGCCCTACGGTAATCACGTCTGCGAGAACCGCAGGACGACGAGTTCCTCGTACGGATGTTTCTCGCTGACGAGCCGTTCGCCGTCGAGGCCGTGCTCCCCCCCGAACGCGAGGACGGCATCGGGATCGGTGAGGCTGCTGACCAGGAGCAACACCTCGCCGTCCGTCTCGAGCACCCGGCCGACCGACGACAGGAACGGATCGACGAGTCTGCGACCGTCCTCGCCGCCGGAGAGGGCGTGTTCCATCCAGTCGTCCCACTCCGTCTCGGAGGGCGTCGGGAGATACGGCGGATTGAAGACGACGAGGTCGAAGCTCAGCGACTGGAACGGCGCGACGAGGTCGCCCCGGACAGTCTGGACCCCGTTTTGCCGGGCCTGCCGACAGGCCAGTGGACTGAGGTCGACACCGACGGCGTCGGCACCGGCCTCGGCCAGTTCTGCCGCGACGTAGCCCGAGCCGGTACCGACGTCCAGTGCCCGCATCCCGGGTTCGACGGCTTCCCGAGCGGCCCGTGCCAGGAGCGCCGAGTCCTCCGCGGGCTGGTAGACCGATTCGACGCCCCGCTCGTCGGCCAGCGACGGTCGCCCGCACTCCCGGTCTTCGTCCATCTCAGGCCTCCGGCTGGCCGACCTCGTAGGCGAGTGTCGCCAGGTCGGCGAACGCCGACGGCGACAGGTCCCCCGCACGGGCGCTCATCAGTTCCTCGTCGGCCGCCTCTACGACCGCGTCGGCGTCCCCCAGCCCCGAGATGTGGACCGTGTTCCGGACGGCGTTGCGCATCGTCTTCCGGCGCTGGGTGAACACCGCACGGAGGAAGTCCATGAAGAAGTCGTCGTCCGGGACAGAGTAGTCCGGCTCCCGGGGTGTCGTCCGGACCAGCGCGCTGGTCACGCGGGGCTGTGGGTCGAACGCCTCCTTTGGGACCGTCTCGACGACTTCGACGTCGGCGTAGTGGCCCGCCGTCACCGACAGCCGCCCGTAGTCGTCGGTTCCAGGATCGGCGGCCATCCGCTCGGCGAACTCCTGTTGGAACATCAGGACCATCGGTCGCTGGCGCGGCAACAGGCGGAAGGCGATCTCCGATGACGCACCGTAGGGCAGGTTCGAGACGCTGGCCGTGTAGTCGGGGAGATCGACCGCCAGCGCGTCTCCCTGGCGGACGGTCAGCCGGCCGGCCTCGATCTCGTCGGCGAACTCCTCGCGGAGGTGAGCCGCGAAATCGGGGTCGCGCTCGACGGCAGTCACCCGGTCGGCGACAGCGAGCAGTCGGTCTGTCAGGGCACCCGGACCCGCACCGACTTCGAGAACGTGTGAGCAGTCCATCCCCACCTCGGTCGCGTACTCCGGAATCCGGTCGAGGACGCGGTCGTCGACGAGGAAGTGCTGGTCCTTGCGGGTGTCGGCGCGCTTTCCGGCACGGCGGACGAGCGAATCCGGGTCTCTCGTGTCTGTCGCTGTGTCGGTCATTATCCCCCGTAGACGGGCCGCGATTGAAAAAGTCGCTTACTCGCCCTGTACTACGGTCACTTCCCGCTCCGTCGAGGACTCCCTCTCAGCCGTCCCCGGCCTGTGCCACGGGTCGTTCCTCCCCGCTCTACCTCGAGGCCTCGCTTCACTCGCCCTCGCCCTGTGCCACGGGTCGTTCTCCCCGCTCTACTTCGAGGCCTCGCTTCACTCGCCCTCGCCCTGTGCCACGGGTCGTTCTCCCCGCTCTACTTCGAGGCCTCGCTTCACTCGCCCTCGCCTTGCTCGGACCGGCGCACGAACGTCCGGTACTTCAGATCGTCCTCGCGCAGTTCTTCCAGGATACGCTCGATGAGCACTTCCTGGGGGTTGTGGAGCCCGCTCACTCGGTCTTGGAGGTCCTCGAAGCTCTGAAACGGCTTTCGCTTTCGCTGGTCGAGGATCGAGTTGCGCAGTTTCTTGCCGATCCCCGGTAGGAGGTTCAACTGGTGGAGCCGGAGGGTGATCGGTTGGGCGTCGTTGTAGAAGTCGACGAACCGCTGTTCGTTGTCCTCGACGACCTCCTCGACGACGTACTCCAGTTCGGAGCGAGCCCCGCTCGGGAGGTCGTCGAACTCGACCTCGTCGATACGGCCGAAAGCAGTCAGGTCGACTCGGTCACCGATCGAGACGTCCGAATCGGCGTCCAGAACGAGTTCGTAGATATAGAACTCCTCGATCCCGAGGACGAACGCGAGCGGATCTTTCTGGTGCTGTGGACGGTCGTCTGACGCCCGCCCGTGGGGGAGGACATCGATGACGACACCAGTCATGGTCGCACCGTCATCGCTCTCCGTATCACTCATAGACTGCGGTACGACCAGAGCATACTTAATGGCGAGGGATACAGAGTATCAGAAGCGCCAGGCCACACCGCAGTCGGCTTCTCGCCGGGCGGTGACTGGTCGATCGGGACGCCTGGCTAGCCGTTCCGTGTGGCGACCCTCACTCCCGCTCGGGCGTCCGATGATCGACCGGAGACACACAGCTGCGGAGTAAACGGGCGTGAGAAACAGAATTTTTCGACGGCTTTCGGTCAGGCGTACTGTTTGACGATACCGAGAACCTCGTCGAGTTCGTCCCCGGACAGCGAGTACCGCTCCTGGGCGAACACCGAGCGGAGTTCGTCTCGGTCAAGCGGGCGGAGGTTGGCGATCTTGTAGGCCGTGGCCTCGTCGACTTTCTCCAGTTCCTGGAGTTTGTCGACGAACTCGCGGGACTCCTCGGGATCGAGGAGCGCGAACCGGTTGACGTGTTCGATAGCGCGTTTGAGTTCGTAGCGCATCTCGCGGTCCTCGTCGGCGGCCCGCTCCATCTCCAGCTCTTCGAGGATCGCCTTCGTCTCGGCGTTGGTGAGGTACTCCTCGTCGAGCTTCTCTTTGAAGATGGTCATCGGTTACTCCTGACTGCGGAGGTGAGCGGGCTTGGTGATGACGGTCTTCGTCTTTCCGCCGTCGACGATCTCGACCTTGTACGCAGTCCCCTGTTCGCCGACGACAGTGCCGGTCAGACCGCTAAATCGGGGGTGGAACCGGCCGTCGGGCACTGACGGATCGATCTTCAGGTGGACCTTCTCGTCGGTCTCGAACTGTGCGACGGAGCGCTGGGGCGGCGAGGTGCCGCGGTCGCGTGGCTTGTTCTTGAGCTTGTCACGTGTCCCTTCGAGGGGTCCGTTGGAACTGGGCATTCTTGAACATCGCTTGTCCGGTCGCCCTAATAAAACGTGCGTTCCGCGGCCACGAGTGAGTGGGGCTACGAGGTGGCGTTGTGACTACGCGAACGGACGGAAACGAGAGAGTTCGGCGTTACAGTCGGCCGACAGTGTCGACATCGACGGACTCGACGTCGTCGACGTCGGCGAACGCTTCCTCGACTGCGTCGGTCCCGCCGGACTCGTCGGGGATGATGACCGTCGGGAACAGTGCGACGAGTCCGAAGGCCACGTCGTCACGCTCGAAGCCTTTGATTTTGGCACCTTCCGGAAGCGAACCTTCCAGGCGTTCCTGGAGGTCGTCGAGGTCGACTTCCGGGCTCTGTGGCATGACCTTGATCTTGGCAGCGACTTTCCCCATCGTTATGGCCCCGTGAAACCGCAGTCAGGACACTTGTACAGGTTACTCTGCTTCCGGCAGGTCGCACACCGGTAGATCTGGTGCCCGCAGTCTGGGCACTTGAACGCAGCGGCGTTCGTGCCGGCGATGTTGATGCCACACGAGACGCACTTTTGCGTCCGCTTCTGTTGGCTCTCGCTCATACCATCCCGTATCCGACCGCGGCTTTTAACGATTGCCAAACGCCCCCGACACCGTGAGCCGGTACCACACTGTGGCCAGGCGTCAGCTTCCGGGCAGGATGTCGCCCAGCGCGGCGCCGATAGACATCGGGACGAACGCGACGGTACAGATCGAGAGCGATTCGACGAGCGCCGCCGGCGCCGTCGACCACTCGACCATCCCCCACGAAGTGAGCAACGCGACCGAGACGACGAACGCGGTCCCCGTCACCCCGACCAAGCGCCGTGGGACGAGCCCGAGATACGCGTTCGCGACACGCACGTCCTGGATGTCGGCGACGTAGAGGATGCTGATGACGATGCCGATAGCGGCGACCAGCGTCCCGAGGAGGTACAGCGGGTGCTGTGCGATGTGTCGTCCGGCGTCGACCGTTCCTCCCTCGACTGCCATCGGGATGCCGAACAACAGCGATCCCAGCACCGCCTCTGCGAGGTCACTCCGGTCGAATCCCCAGACGACACGCCCGAAGACGAGCGGGTCGTCGTCCTGGGAGTCTGCGGCGGCCCGCATGGCCTCTCGGACCTGTTCGCGCTCCGTGGGACTGTCGACGAGCGCTTCCAGTTCCTCCAGTTCGTCGAACAGGGTTCCGATCCCGTCCTCGTCGTCCGTCTGGGACTCCTGAGTCATGACCTGGCAGTATTTCCACTTTCGGCGACTCGCTAATGCCAGTTCTGGTCGGGTGACGGGAACACTCGACGATAATTTTCCCGGTCGGAAGATCGTATATAGCCCTTGTGGCCGACTATCACCCCCTATCGAAGGGCGTTTTTGCTTTCAGCACAACATTTATATAGGTCAGAACGTTCTCCTTAAAAGAACACATGGAACGGCCGACGCGCCAGCGGGACACGGACCAGGAGGAGCGCGAGCAGGAGTCCGAAGACACGGGCCAGCAGACGTGTCCGGAATGTGAGTCGGAGTCCATCTCTAGCGACGGGGGTGGAGAACTCGTCTGTGAGGACTGTGGCCTCGTCATCGAGGACGAAAACATCGACAGGGGTCCCGAGTGGCGGGCGTTCAACCACTCGGAGCGACAGTCCAAGTCCCGGGTCGGAGCGCCGACGACCCAGACGATGCACGACAAGGGACTGACGACCCAGATCGACTGGAAGGACAAGGACGCGTACGGACGCTCACTCTCCTCGGAGAAGCGCAGCCAGATGCACCGACTGCGAAAGTGGCAGGAGCGTATCCGGACCAAGGACGCCGGCGAGCGAAACCTCCAGTTCGCGCTCTCGGAGATCGACCGTATGGCCTCGGCACTGGGCGTCCCGCGCTCGGTACGGGAAGTCGCCTCGGTCATCTATCGACGGGCACTGGACGAGGACCTGATCCGGGGCCGCTCTATCGAGGGCGTCGCGACGGCCTGTCTCTACGCGGCGTGTCGACAGGAGGGCATCCCCCGGAGCTTAGAGGAGGTCTCGGACGTCTCCCGGGTCGAACAGAAGGAGATCGGACGGACCTATCGGTACGTGGCCCAGGAACTCGAACTCAAGATGGAACCGGTCGATCCCAAACAGTACGTCCCCCGGTTCGCCTCGGAACTGGAACTCTCCGAGGAGGTCCAGTCCAAGGCCAACGAGATCATCGACAAGACCGCCGAGCAGGGACTCCTCTCCGGGAAGTCCCCGACGGGCTATGCCGCCGCAGCGATCTACGCGGCCTCGCTGCTCTGTAACGAGAAGAAGACCCAGCGGGAGGTCGCCGACGTGGCACAGGTGACAGAGGTCACCATCCGGAACCGGTACCAGGAACAGATCGAAGCGATGGGCATCCACTGACGCGCCGGTCGATCGTGGGGAGTGGGTGGTGGTTTTTTCGCCGTAGATCCGGAAGTTGCGGCTCAGTCGCCGGCAGCGACAGCGCCCTCGCTCTCGGCGATCGAGACGAGCGTCGTCCGGCCGTAGAGGGCGATCAGGCCGAAGCCGACTTTCGTCACCACGTCCAGGTAGGTGATCACCAGCGCGGTCGTCTCGACGTCCATGAGAGCGATCCCCGCCTGACCGAGCACCCAGACGACTGGATAGACCAGCCACAGGACGACGACGAAGTTCCGCAGCGTCCGGTAGAGTCCCGCTTCGATGTCCGAGAGTGAAGCTGTCGCCGTGGCCGCGACGTCACGGTAGAGCAGATAGACGACGCCGGCGAAAGCCAGGCCGCCGAGCGCGAACAGCCCGTAGCTCACCGGAGACGACGTCACTGCTCCGGCGAAGCCGAAGACGATCGTCAACGCCTGCAGGGCGACGAGTTTGGCGAGGTCCTGCCGGGAGGCGTGTGCCAGCAGGCCGAGATAGAGGACGTTGATCGGGGTCGTCAACAGCCAGTCGACGTACCGGACCACGTAGACGGTATGCCCGTCGCTCTGGACCGTCCCGATCCCCAGAAAGAGCAGTGCGTAGGCCACGACGGCGATCCCCGGGATCGCGACGAGCAGGAGATACCGTCGTCTGTCGCTCTTCGGGACGAGCGTGTAGCCGTATGCCAGTACGGCCGTCCCGAGCAGTTCACCGAGCAGTCCCAGCATGAACCAGGTCGTTATCGTGTCCATTGTTAGTCGTCGGTCGCAGCGGTCGTCTGGCCGTTGCCGGTGCCGGATGCGGCGTCGACCTCGAAGCGTTCGAGCAGCGATTCCAGTTCCTCCGCGCGGGCCTGGAGTTCACCGGCGGATTCCGAGACCTGCGCGATCGATGCGGCCTGGTCTTCGGCCGCACCCGCGACGGTATCGGCCTCGGTCGCAGTCTGTTGGCTGATGTCCGCCAGGTCGTCGATCGTCCCCATGACTTCCTGTGCCGTACGGGCCTGTTCCTCGGTCGCCCGGTCGATCTCCTGGATGCCGGTGTCGACCTCCTCGGTGTACTGGACGATCGTCTCCAGGGCGTCGACGGTCTCCTCGACGGTCTCGACGCCTTCGGTGATCCGCTCGCTGGTCGACTCCATCGTCTCGACGGTCTCGCCGGCCTGTGACTGGATGCGTTCGATCCGGCCCTCGATGTCGCCGGCGGCTTCCTTGGTCTCCTCGGCGAGGGACTTGATCTCGTCCGCGACGACGGCGAAGCCCTCGCCCTGACCGTCGGCGTGAGCCGCCTCGATCGACGCGTTCAGTGCCAGCATGTTCGTCTGCTCGACGATCGAAGTGATGACGCCGACGATCTCACCGATCTCATCCAACTCGTCGTCGAGCGCGGTGATCTCTTCGACGGTCGCCTCGGTCTGGTCTTCGATGGCGTTCATCTCGGTGATCGCCTCCTGGGCGGCCTCTCGACCGTCTTCACCGACCTCGGCAGCCGATTGAGAGGTGTCAGCGACCTGCTGGGCGGAGGAGGCGACTTGCTGTGCCGTCGCCGAGAGGTTCTCCATCTCGCCGGCGGCGGACTCCAGCCCCTCGTTCTGTTCGGTCGTCCCCTCGAAGATCTCCTGGATGGACTTCGAGACCTGCTGGCTCGCCTGGTCGACCCGCTTGGCGTTGGACTCGACGCGCTCGCTGGACTGCATCACGCTGCCCGTGAACGAGCGCACGTCCGAGAGGAGGGCTTCCAGCGCGTCGAGGGTCGTGTTTATCTCCTCGCCGACCTCGGCCATCGCGTCGCTCATGCTTTCGGTGTCGACACGGGCGGTCAGGTCCCCGTTGGCGGCCGCCTCCAGGGCCTGACTGTACTCCTGGGCCTTCAGTTCGAGGTGACTGCTGAGGGCCTCCATCTCGTTGCGCTCCTGTTCGACCTCCGAACGGGCCTGCTCGGCGTCCTGTTTCGCTTCCTCGGCTTCCTCGCGTGCGCGCTCGGCGGCCGATATCTGCTCGTCGAGGTTCGTCCGCATGTTGTCGAACGCCGAGTACAGCGTCCCGAACTCGTCTGTCCGGGACGTTTCGAGGGTGACGTCCAGGTCACCGTCGGCCATCGCCTGTGCCTTCGTCGAGAGGCGCCGCAGCGAGACGATGGTGTTGCTGCCGATCGTGACCCCGACCAGTCCCAGGTTCACGATCGCGATGAGGATCAGGCCGACGAGGTCGGAGTTGATCTGGCTGCTGAGCGCGTAGGCCTGTTGTGGGTTCGCGTGGACCATCACGACCCAGTCGTGAGAGTCCAGTCGGCTCAGTCCCATGAGCATCGAGTCGGTCTCGACGAAGTCGCTCTGTCCGCCCTCCAGCGACTGGAGCGGGTTCTCGCCCCCCGTGGCGACCGGCGCGGTCGTCCCGATCATCGAGTGGTTCGGATGCGAGACGAACTGCCCGTCGGTGTTGACCACCGTCGTGAACGATCCGTCGCGCTGGTTCGAGATCTCGTCGGCCTTGGCACCGAGATCGGTCATGTAGACCAGTGCCCGGTTCTCCGCGCCAGGGACCGGCGAGACGACGGCGATGATCGGGTGGTCGACGACCGAGACGCTGAACGGTTCCGTCACGTGCGTATCGTCCGGGCTCTCGAACTCCGGAGGATCGGTCGCGAACGGCGCGCCCTGCTCGGCGGCGTTGACGCCGACGAACTCCTGGTTCGAACTCTCGGTGATCACTCCTGTCTCGGTGTTGACGTAGTGGACCGCGACGACATCCGGTGGAACGGAGTCGGTTTCGATCAGTGCTTCGAGCCTGTCCTGTCGTTCTGTGGCGGACCCGTCGGCGAAGACGGGGAGGCGTGATGTCGTCCGTACGTCCCGCTGGGTCGTGGTCAGCCAGGCGTCTAACTGTCCCGCTTGTGTCCCCGATAGCGCCGTCATGTCGGTGGCCACGTCGTCTTCCAGCGTGGCCGAAGCCTGAACGCTGATGACGGCACCGAACGCAACGACGACGACGATCGCGAACGCGAGCGCGACACCGAGACGCGTGGCGTAACTGTCACCGACGACGCTCGGGAGCAGTGTGTCCCTCTCTTCGGTCATCTGGTGCATCTAGGCAAAAACCGTTCTAAAACGTTGGTCCCCTATTCTCACCACTGATAAGCGGGTGTCGTCGTGCTGTCTGATCGGACCGGGACCGGGGTCGGGATAGCCGTGGCACAGCGTGCTACCCAATAGCATAATACATGACGAGCGTCCTAGTTCCGACGAACGACCGGTATGTCATCAGACGCCCCCGGGTCTCGGGACCCCCGACAGCTCATCGCCGACGTGATCACGGGTGGGGATACCGGTCGCGGCACGATTCCGCCGCTGCTCGGTCTGCTCGACGTCGGCGACCGGCAGGTCCGACTCGGTGCGGCGACGGCGCTCTGTCTCGTCGCCGAGGAGCATCCCGACGCAGTGCCGGTCCTCGTCCGACGGCTCGCCGACCGGCTCGACGAGGGGCCGGCGACGGAACTGGCGCTGTCGTATCTGGCTGTCAGCTATCCCGAGGCGGTCGCGGAGGGCGTCGGCGACCTCACCGACGAAAAGCAAGCGTACATCCGCCGCCAAACCGCCGTCGGGCGAGGGAACGCGATACTGGACCGGTCGCCGCTGTCGAACCGCGACCTCGGGCGGACGACGCTGCCGGATCAGGGCGACGGCTACGGGCCACGGAGGGTGTACACCGAAGACGACGAGACGGACCACGGTGGCGGAGCCGGAGGTCAGGAGCAGGATCTGGACGGAGAGCCCGACGCCGCGCCGCTGGTCGCCGACTCCGACTGGCTCCCGATCGTCGAGTACGAGAGCCCCTTCGACCGGCTCTCGATCCTCGCGCCGCGTGACAGCCGCCGCTACGGTGACAGCTACCGCACGCTCGGAATACGCGACGACGACGAATACGCGCTCGCGATCCAGTTGCTCGACCATCCGGCCGGCGAGACGGAGTTCCTCGCCGATCTCGCGTCACGGCTCGACGAGTGGGAGAGCGTCAGCGACATCGAGAACGTCCTGGCGCTGTACGGCTGGCACCGGGAGCCGGGACCGTGGATCGCGACGGAGTACACCGCGGAGACGCTCGAAGACCGCGGGGAGTTTGAGCCTGCCGACGCCGTCTGGCACGCCAGCCAGTTGGCCGGAGCGGTGACGGAACTCCACGAACGGGGGACCGTCCACGGCGGTATCGACCCCGAGAACGTGGCGTACTACGGGAACGTCCTCACCGAGGACGAGCGCCAGCCGCCCCTGCTGGACAACGTCGGGCTGTTGGGGGTCTACCGGTATCACTTCGATCCCGCGACCTACCTCGACCCGCGCTATGCCGCACCCGAATATTACGACCGGCGGTTCGGTCGGGTCGACCACGCGACCGACATCTACCAACTCGGCGCCGTCTGTTTCCGGCTGTTCACCGGGCGCGCCCCCTTCACGGGATCGTTCAGCACCATCCGCGACCAGGTACTCGATGGCGATGTCCCCGCACCCAGCGAGGTCGCTGACGTGCCCGAACCGGTCGACGACATCGTGGGGAAAGCGCTGGCCCGGGAGAAACTGGCGCGGTACGAAACTACCAGCCAACTCACACAAGAGCTACGTGCCCTGGGTAACCCAGACACAGGTAGTGGTGATTAGCCGGTGCAGATAGGGGGGTTCAGGGTCGAGTTACAGTTCGTCGCGGACAACCCCAACCTCACGTTCATATTTTTCATTGCACTTACACTTCTGACCGTCCTCGGTGCCCGCTTCAGTTTCTACGCGTATCGGAACAGACAGGCGAGTGACCTGGCGACGGACGCACGTCTGTGGGACTATCTCGTCGCCGTCGGCGTCTTCGCTGTCGGGTTCGCCCTGCTCGGCATCGTCGAGATCGTGACGACGCTTCAGCTTCCGATCAAGGGCAGTCTCGTCCTCGCCCACGTCCTCGTGTTGGCGACAGCGATGCGGGTCCTCTACCGGAGCATCGTCCCAGCCGGCGAGGAGGATCTGGGGACCTACGAGAGGGTGCTGACACGGGCCGCAGTCGTCGCGGTCGCGGTCGTCGGGATCGGATCGGCGCTCGTCGGCCGACACCCGTTCGTCGTCGCCGTCATGGGTATCAGCGCCGGCACGTTCGCGGCGGCAGGCGTCTCCTTCGGCCACCGCGGGGCCGCCGAGACCCGCGTCCAGGGCACCGTCATCGACACGCTGTTGCGCCACCTGCTCCCGGTCTTGCTGTTCGGTGCGCTGGTCCCGATTGTCGACCTGGCGACGCTGGCCGGGCTGGATCGAGCCGTCGTCCTCCACGTCCAGGTGGTGTTCGTCATCATGACCGCGACGACGTTGATGACGGCGACGATCAAGCTCCGACAGAACCTCGCGACGCTGTGAGCCACCGAAGGGTAGGGTCCCGGCTGCCTGGCCGTCATCGCGATCGAGCCGTCGGCGGGGTGTGGGACGCTCACCACGCTCGCTCGGCTGTTTCCGGGAACTCCCCTCCCGGTCACCCCCTGATTTATCGGGCTGCCGTCCTTCACCGAGTGTATGTCAGTCGAATTTGACTTCGGCGGCGAAGTAGCCCTGGTAACCGGCGTCGGTGGCGCGCTGGGCAGTGCTGTCGCGAACGCGTTTCTGGAGGCCGGTGCGACCGTCTGTGGGGCCGACGTGGTCGAGCCCGACAGCGAGGACTTCCTGCTGTCCGATCCGGGCCGGATCGAGTTCCACCAGGGCGATTTCACCGACGAGGACGACGTCGCCACCGTCGTCGAGCGCGTGGTCGACGACCACGGCCGCCTGGACTATCTCCTGAACGTCGCCGGTACCTGGCGTGGTGGCGACCCACTCCACGAGACCGACGCCGACACGTTCGATTTCCTCTTCGGCGTCAACCTCAAGACCATGTTCCTGGCCTCGAAACACGCCATCCCACACCTACAGGAGACGGAAGGCGCCATCGTCTCCGTGTCGGCCCGCTCCTCGCTGGAGGGCGGGAGCGGCGACGGCCTCTACCGGGCGACGAAAGCCGGCGTGCGACTCCTGACCGAGAGTATCGCCGAGGAGAACCTCGGCACCGTCCGGGCCAACTCCGTGATGCCCAGCGTCATCGACACGCCGATGAACCGCGAGATGATGCCAGACGCCGACTTCGAGGAGTGGGTCGATCCCGAACAGATCGGCGCTGTGATGTTGTTCCTCTGCTCGGACGCGGCGAGCGTGACCAGCGGCGCGGCCGTTCCGGTATACGGCGAGGCCTGAGAGCAGTCGAGACAGTGTCGGTCGTCCGGACCGAACTGAATCACAGGCGTTAACACCGACAGCGGGAAAGCGCCAGCAGATATGAGCGACAGAGAGACCTGGACGACCCGACTCGGATTCATCCTCGCGGCAGTGGGGAGCGCAGTGGGACTGGGCAACCTCTGGCAGTTCCCGTTCAAGACGGGTGCCAACGGCGGTGCGGCGTTCGTCGTGTTCTACCTGATCGCCGTGCTGTTTATCGGCTTCCCCGCGATGCTGGCCGAGTTCGTCCTCGGCCGGCGGACGAACGTCAACGCCGTCGACGCCTTCGGGGAACTCGGGCACCACGGCTGGCGTCTCGTCGGCGGGATCGGCATCCTCACCGGCTTCTGGATCCTCTCGTACTACAACGTCGTCGGCGGGTGGGTCCTCCGGTACATCCTGGGCAGTGCGACCGGCGCGTACTTCGGCGATCCCGGCGGCTACTTCGGCGCTGTCTCCGCAGGTCCCGAGGCGGTGCTGGCACAGGCGGTCTTCCTGGCGCTGGTCGTCGGCATCGTCGCGCTGGGCATCGAGGACGGCATCGAGAAAGCGACGACGGTGATGGTCCCCAGCATCGTCGTGTTGATGATCGCGCTGGCGGCCTGGGTGGCGACGCTGCCCGGTGCCGGCGCCGGCTACGCCTTCTTCCTCTCCCCGGACCTGGGGACGATGGTCGACAACGCCGGGAGCATCATCCCCTTCGCCGTCGGGCAGGCGTTTTTCACCCTCTCGCTGGGGATGGCGATCATGATCACCTACTCCTCGTACGTCGGCGAGGACGACAACCTCGTCTTCGACGGCGGGATCATCGTCGTGATGAACACGCTCGTCGGCGTGCTGGCCGGCCTGGTCGTGTTCCCGATCCTGCTGACCATCGACTACCAGATCACGACGACCACCGGCGGCCCCGGAGCGTTGTTCGTCGCCACCGCCTCGGGCTTTAGCTCCGTCCCGTTCGGCCGGCTGTTCGGGGTCGTCTTCTTCGGCGTCGTACTCATCGCGGCGCTGTCCTCTGCGATCAGTCTCCTCGAAGTCAGCGTCGCCTGGGCCAACGACAACTTCGGCGTCTCCCGGCCCGTGCTGGCGACCGGGATCGGCGTCGGCCTGTTCGTCCTGGGCCTGCCCTCGGCGTGGGACACCGCCTGGCTGACCTGGTTCGACAACTTCGCTTACCAGCTGTTCCTCCCGCTGTCGGCGCTGCTGGTCGTCGTCTTCGTCGGCTGGGTGCTGGGCGAGGACGCCGTCGCCGAACTCCGACAGGGGACCGGCGGGCTGGGCTGGTTCGGCCCGGTGTGGCTGTGGGCACTTCGACTGGTCGTCGTCGCCGGTATCCTCGCGACACTCGGGCTGGGCGTCGAGACGATGTTCCTGGGCGAGGACCCCGCCGTCGTCCAGCCGTTCTGACAATTCTCGTCCCGTCAGTCTTTTCGTCGTCCGTACGGACCGGGGGACAATGACCAGAGCGACCTGGCGGACCAGAGTGGGCTTCGTGCTCGCCGCCGTCGGCAGCGCCGTCGGTCTGGGGAACATCTGGCGGTTCCCCTGGCTGACCGCACAGAACGGCGGCGGGGCGTTCCTGTTGTTGTATCTGCTCGTCGTCGTCCTCGTCGGCGTCCCGGGACTGCTGGGCGAGATGGTGATCGGCCGGCGGAGCGGGCGGAACCCCGTCGGTGCCTTCGGAACGCTGGGCGGGGACCGCTGGCGCCCGCTGGGCGGGCTGGCCCTGTTCGCGTCGGTCGTCGTCCTCTCGTTTTACTCCGTGGTCGGCGGCTGGATTCTGCGGTACACCGTCGCCAGCGCGACCGGCGCGTACTTCCCGGCCCCACAAGAGTACTTCGCGGCGATCGATTACGGCGTCGGTGCCGCGGGCTTTCACGCCCTGTTCCTGCTGGCGACGGCGGCAGTCGTCTACGTCGGCGTCGACCGCGGCATCGAGGTAGCCACGACCGTGATGGTCCCGGGGATCGTCCTCATGCTCGGTGGGCTGGCCGTCTGGGCGGGAACTCTCGACGGGGCCACGGGCGGCTACGAGTTCTACCTCTCGCTGGATCTGGCCTATCTGCGGGCGAACTTCTTCGACGTGCTCGGAGCCGCGGCGGGACAGGCGCTGTTTACCCTCTCGGTGGGCGCAGGCGCGATGTTGACCTACGCTTCGTATTTGGGTGAGGACCGTTCACTGGCCGCCGACGGCACCCTCATCGCCGGACTCAACACCGGTATCGGGGTGTTGGCCGGGCTCGTCATCTTCCCGCTGTTGTTCTCGCTGGGCGTCGATCCGGGTGCCGGCGGCCCCGGCGCGCTGTTTATCAGCCTCGCCGGTGCGTTCGCCAGCCTTCCCTACAGCCGGCTCGTCGGGATCGCGTTCTTCGGCGTCGTGTTGCTGGCTGCGCTGTCCTCGTCGATCAGCATCTACGAGGTGCTGGTCTCGTATCTGGTCGACGAGCACGGAGCGTCCCGGGGAGGAGCGACCGCCGCCGTCGGCACGCTGTTTCTCGTCACGGGGACCGGTGCGGCACTGTCGCCGTCCCTGTTTACACTGTTGGCCGACACGATCGCCAACCTCGCGCTCACCGCGGGGCTGCTCGGGTTCTTGCTGTTCGACGGCTGGGTGCTGGGACGGCTCGCCCTGGAGGAGTACGAACTGGGAGCGGGTCGCATCGCGACGCTCGCGGGGCGCCCGTGGTTCGTCGCGATCGCAGTGATTCTGCCACTCTTTCTGGCGTTTACGTTCGTCACGGGGATCGGCGGTGTCGTCGGTGTCACGCCGACCGCTGGACAGTCCAGTGCGATCGCCGTCGCCGTCGTCGGGGGCTGTATCGCGCTGTTCTCGCGGCGGAGCCGAGCGTAGCTCAGTCGGCCTCGAACGCCCGGACCTCGCCGTCGATCTCGAAGTGGTTCACGTCGGGTTCGTAGCCCGGGCGGAGCCGCCGGCGGTCGACGGAGTCGCTCCCGATGACGGCGAAGCCGACGAAGATGGTGAGGAAGCCGACGACGGCCGTCGGGGGGATGGTCTCGTCGAGCAGCGCCCACCCGCCCAGCGTCGAGACCGCCGGGACGACGTAGAACACCAGGTTCGCCCGGATGGCGCCGACCTCGTCCAGCAGTCCGAAGTAGGCGATGTAGGCGACAGCGCCGGCGAACACGCCGACGTAGCCAAGCGCCAGTAGGCCGGGGGCCGTCCAGGCCACGGCCGCGATCGACTCGCCGGCCGCGACGCTCAGGCCGTGGGTCAGCGCCGACGCCAGCGGGAGTGCCCAGGCGACCCGGACGGTACTGGAGAGGCCGCTGTCTGCCCAGCGGATGAGGACGCTCCCGAGCGCAGCGGCCACGGCGGCGGCGAACAGGACGAGTTGCCCCAGGCCGCCGTTGGCGAGCATCGCCGGGTCCGGGTCGACGACCAGTGCGACCCCGAGCAGGCCGACGACCATCCCGACCGTCCCGCGACGCGAGAGCCGTTCGGTCGAGAGCAGGAGTGCGGCGAACACCGGCGTCAGGATCGGGTTCAGGCTGAAGACGATCGCGGCGACGGCACTGGTCGCGGACTGCTGGCCGACGAACAGGAGCGCGTTGGTCAACCCGATCGCGAGCAGTCCGGTGACACCGATCCCGAGGAGGTCACCGCGAGTCCGCGGGAGCAGGTCGGCCCGGGACCGCGTCGCGAGGACGTACACCGCCAGTGCCAGCGCGGCGATGTCGAACCGCAACGCGACGAACAGCAGCGGCGGGAAGTAGTCGAGGCCCGCCTTCACGGCGACGAAGGTCCCGCCGAACAGCACGCTCGCGGCGATAGCGAGTCCGGGGACACGGCGTGAGATCATCCGGACACCTCCAGCAGGGAGTCTCCGGGCACGCCCGGAGAGAAGAACCAAAACAGCATACCGTAGACCATGCTCATCACATTCCATAAGAGGGTCTCTATGGGCATAAGGGCGTCCAGAAACCCTTACGCGCCGGGAAACGCCGACTCGGGGTTCCCAGTCCGACACGGTGTGAAATCCTTTCACGGTACGAAAAACCCTTTGCCCGTCGGGGCGCAACGAGCGCCCATGGAATCCGCGCTGGAGGAGATCGAGTTCTTGGCGCTGTCGCCCAACCGGGTGACGGTGCTGTCGGCCCTGGCTACGGGACACCACACTCGGAGCGAACTCGCGGACCGCACGGGGGCCTCACAGGCGACACTCGGTCGCATTCTCGCCGACTTCGAGGACAGAGCGTGGGTCCGCCGCCGGGACGGGGGGTACGTCGCGACCGCGACCGGCCGACTGGTCGCCGACGGGGTCGAGGAGCTGGTCGGGATCGTCGAGACCGAACAGGACCTCCGGGGAATCGTCGACTATCTGCCGACAGCGGCGATCGACTTCGATCTGCGGGAACTGGCCGACGCGACGATCACGACGCCGACAGAGACCCGACCGAACGCGCCCCTCCAGCGGCTGCTCGGGATGCTCGCGGACGCCGACACCGTCTACGCGTTCTCGCATACGTTCAACGATCAGAGCCTCGGAGCCGTCCAGGAGCAGGTCGTCGAACACGGCCAGGGCTTCCGCGGTGTCTTCTCGCGGACGGCGATCGAAGCACTCGCCGACGACCCCCGACTCCGGGACCGCCTCCGGACGCTGTTGAGTGCAGACAGCGCTACGATCAGGATTCGAGACGAGCGGATTCCGCTGGCAGCGATGGTGGCCGACGACACCGTCTTCCTCCTCTTGCGTGACGCGGACGGCATCCTGCGGGCCGGCATCGACACCGACGCCGCGGCCGTCCGAGCGTGGGCCGACGACACCTTCGAGCACTACTGGGCGACGGCGACGCCACTGGCGGCGAGCGATCTGGAGTCGTGACCGGACCCGAGAACGGCGTCCCGTCGGACTACCGGACCCGCCAGACGTCGTCTCCCGGGAGGAACCGGCCGAGTTCGGCTTCCTGTCGGTAGTCGGTCGCGAGCAGCGCGGTGAGGGCGGCGACGAGGGCGTCCTCGTCGGCGTCGGTCCACTCGCTGGGGTCTTTGATCGGGTAGACGAGCCAGCCACTGCCACGGACCTCCGTCGCGTGCAGGGCCTCCATGTCGACGGAATCGGCCGGTTCGGCGGTCATATTCGCGAAGACGTGCCTGGTCGCGCGCTCGCCGACGGGGAGCAGGACGTGAGAGGTGATCGCCCGAACCTCGGTGTCGAACATCGGTTCGTGGTCCGCGTAATCGTCCGCGGTCGGGTCGCGGTCGCCACAGAGGAACAGATAGGAGAGGTACGTCTTGTCGACGGTCGGCGGGGTACCCACCTCCGTCAGGAGCCCACCGGCCAGCAGCGCCCGCTGGAGTCGCTCGGCGGCAGGGGTCCCGGTGAAGGGGATCCCCGACTCGCTGCCGCCGTGGACCCGGGGGTTGTCGCCGACGACGTGGAAATCGGCGTTGGCGTCGCCGTAGCCCGGGACGAACGGCTCACACGGCGCGTCGAAACCGAACGGGTTGTGCTGCGTTGCCGTGATGTTTTTCACACGGGGTGGAAGGTCGTACCCCCTCAAAACTCCGGCGGTTCGAACGCTCACGGTCGTTCCGGTGGGACTTCGATCCCGGCGGCGCGGGTAACGCTTTTCTCACCGGCCCCCGACAGCGCGGATATGTTCGGGTCCACGAGCCGTGATGTCGAATGAGCCACGACGACCGCGTCGAGGACCTCCGCGAGCGCAAGGGGGCCGCCGAACGGGGCGGCGGCGAGGAGCGCATCGAGGCACAGCACGACCGGGGAAAACTCACCGCCCGCGAGCGGATCGACTACTTCCTGGACGACGACACGTTCGTCGAGATCGACGCGCTGCGCGAGCACCGCTCGACGAACTTCGACATGGAGGACAACCACGTCCCGGGCGACGGCGTCGTCGTCGGCTACGGCCAGGTCAACGGCCGCCGGGTGTACGTCTTCGCCCACGACTTCACAGTCTTCGGCGGATCACTGGGCGAGGCGTTCGCACAGAAGGTCTGTAAGGTGATGGACCAGGCCATCGAGAACGGCGCGCCCATCGTCGGGCTGAACGACTCGGCCGGCGCGCGCATCCAGGAAGGGATCGACTCGCTGGCGGGTTACGCCGACATCTTCCACCGGAACCAGCAGGCCAGCGGCGTCGTCCCGCAGATCTCGGCGATCATGGGGCCGTGTGCCGGGGGTGCGGTGTACTCGCCGGCGATCACCGACTTCGTCTACATGGTCGAGGAGACCAGCCACATGTTCATCACCGGCCCGGACGTGATCGAGACGGTCACCGGCGAGGAGGTCGGCTTCGACGAACTCGGCGGCGCGAAGACCCACGCCAGCGAGTCCGGCGTCGCCCACTTCACGGCCGCTGACGAGAAGGCCGCGATGGACGAGATCCGCTATCTGCTCTCCTTTCTCCCCCAGAACAACGTCGAGGACCCGCCCAGCGTCGACTCCTGGGACGACCCCGACCGGCGGGACGACTCGCTGGTCGAGACGGTCCCCGACGCCCCACAGAAACCCTACGACATGCACGACGTGATCGGCGGCGTCCTCGACCAGGACTCCTTCTTCGAGGTCGCGGAGGCCTTCGCCCGCAACATCCTCACCGGGTTCGCCCGCCTGGACGGCCACGCCGTCGGCGTCGTCGCCAACCAGCCCCGTGTCAACGCCGGGACCCTGGACATCGACGCCTCCCGGAAGGCGGCACGGTTCGTCCGCTTCTGTGACGCGTTCAACATCCCGATCCTCACCTTCGTCGACGTGCCCGGGTTCATGCCCGGCAAGGACCAGGAACGTAACGCCATCATCAACCACGGCGCGAAACTCCTCTACGCGTTCTCGGAGGCGACGGTCCCGTTGCTGACGGTCATCACGCGCAAGGCCTACGGCGGCGCCTACGACGTGATGGCTTCGAAACACATCGGCGCGGACGTCAACTACGCCTGGCCGACCGCCGAGATCGCGGTGATGGGGCCACAGGGCGCGGTCAACGTCCTCTACGACGACGAACTCGAATCCGCCGAGGACGTCGAGGCCCGGCGGCAGGAACTCATCGACGAGTACCGCGACGCGTTCGCGACCCCCTACATCGCGGCCAAACGCGGGTTCGTCGACGACGTCCTCGAACCACAGGAGACACGGCCGCGGCTGATCGCCGATCTGGAGCTACTCCGGGGGAAGCGAGCGGACCAGCCCGACCGCAAACACGGTAACATCCCACTGTAACCATGGCGACAGAGACAGACACCGACGGCGAGGTATCGGCCGAGACGGCAGTCGACGACGATCTGGTCGAGTCCGTCACGAACCAGGTTCCGGACGCCTCCACCGAGGAGGCCGCCGCGATCGCGGTCGCCATCGGCGCTCACCTGGCCGACCGGGAACGGGCCGCAGCGGCCGCGGCCGCCGCCACAGCGCAGTCCGAGGAGAGCTGGGACGGGGAGGAGTGGGCCTTCTCCGAGCGGGTCAGCGCGACCCAGCAACGCCACGTTCGGGTCCCCGGGGAGACGCCGACCGATCCCTGGACCGCGGCGGGCCGGACCGACCGGATGTAGTCACTCCGGTTCGGAGCCACCGAGGATCGCACCGAGAGGGTCGTAGGCCCCGGCCAGGAGCCGTTCGGTGACCCACCCCGTCGCGCGTGCGAGTCCGTTGAGGGCGTTCAGCGTCGCCAGCGAGAGGAGGAGCCCGGCGACAGCCACCACCAGTGCCTCCGGCAGCGTCCGGACCCGCCAGTAGTCGACGCTGACGACCGCGTTGACACCGACCAACAGGTTGTTCCAGACGACGTACAGCGCCGGGTGAAACTCCACCGGACGGTCGGTCGGGATACCGACGTACACCGCCGGGTCACCGTAGTGCAGCGGGACGAGCACCATCGCAAGCCCGGTCGACAGCGCCGAGGTCAGCAGTAGCAGCGTCACGATTCCGACGCCGAACTTCAGTACCAAGTACGCGAGCGGCGTCCACGTCCGGTGGTCGATGAACAGCGAGGCCACACGTTCGCGGGCTGTCTCGCCCGACAGAGCGGTCCGGGCCTCGATATCACGGCCGAGCAGCGTCGTCGTGAGACGGCGCTCGATGCCGGCGAGGGCCAGACAGACGACCGCGGTCGCCGCCAGGACGACCACACCGATTAAAACGACCGACAGACCGAGCCCGAACCCCACGCCGAAACTGACGACGAAGACGTACACGAACCCGGCGGGGAACGCCAGCAGCAGGTACAGGAGGTTCCGGTACGTCTGTGGCCGGACCGGTGCGCCGACGAACCGTCGCGCTCCGCGGGAGAGGGTCGCGAGATCGACAGCGGGAGCCATCCGTTCTCCCTGGTCACCGAACGAACATAAATCTCGACGGTCGTGTCGCGAGTGCCGACGCGAATCCGGCGTTCGACTGTGTGTCTCTCGACCATCCGACCGACCCCCGTCACAGCGAGTGGACGGTCACGTCGCCGGTCGAGGACTCGATGCGAAGCGTCGGCCCGCCCTCCCCGAGGACGCCACGGAACGACTCTCCGGGGTCGTCTTGCTCGGTTTCGCCGTCCGACAGCGGGAGTCCGGTCAGTTCCACGTCGCCGGTCGAGGACTGGACGACGAGCGTCGCGTCCAGGTCCGGAGCCACGTGTGCGGTCACGTCGCCGGTGTTGGCGTCGACGGTCGTCTCGCCGTCGATCGCGGGGACGTCGACAGAGACATCACCGGTGTTCGTCGACGCTCCGGCCAGGACCTCCGGCGTTCGAACCTCGACGTCGCCGGTGTCGGACTCGGCGCTGACAGTACCGCCGCCGCGGCGTACCCGGACGTCGCCGGTGTTCGCCTCGGCCCGCAGATCACCGGCGACATCGGTCGCTTCGATATCCCCGACGGAGGTCGTCACCTCGCCGACGGTCAGTGAAGCGGGGACTTCGGCGTCGATGTCTAGCGACGGCCGACTGGTGAAGAACCCGGTGGTCCCGCTCCACTGGGACGAGAGGGAGATCCGACCGTTCTCCCGGGTCGTCTCCAGGGTCAACTGCGTGACGTCCGTGCCGACGGAACTGGCTTGCTTGACGGCGCGGACGTGGAGGTCCTCGCGGTCGGTGCCGCGCAGCGTCACGTCCCCGGTCTCGGTTTCGACTGTCAGGGTGGTCGCGTCACGGACTGTGATCGTCTCTGTCGACTCCGTCCGTTTCCCGACGAACGGGGTCGTCCCGCTACAGCCGGCAGCGGCGGTCAGGGCGGTGAGGGCAGTGCCGGCGAGGAACCGCCGGCGCGTTACGTCGCTGGTCACACGTAGTCGTTGTCGGCATCGCCCCTTCAACACCGGCTGCCCGTTGCAGGCCTGCCAACCGTTCGACAGATTTATCTATCCGTTCGCTGCTGTCGTACCAGACGACCGAGTTCCGGAGTCCGCATAGTTTTATGGGCCGACTCTCAGTATGACGGGACATGTTCGACAAGGTGCTCGTCGCCAACCGCGGGGAGATCGCGGTACGCGTCATGCGTGCGTGCGAGGAGCTGGGCATCGGGACAGTGGCGGTGTACTCCGAGGCAGACAAGGAGTCGGGGCACGTGCGGTATGCCGACGAGGCGTACAACGTCGGGCCGGCTCGGGCCGCCGACTCGTATCTCGATCAGGAGGCGATCGTCGACGCCGCGAAACAGTCCGGTGCCGACGCGATCCACCCCGGCTACGGGTTTCTCGCCGAGAACGCCTCCTTCGCCCGGAGGGTCGAGGACACCGAGGGCGTGAAGTGGATCGGGCCGACGGGCGACGCCATGGAGTCCCTGGGCGAGAAGACGAAGGCCCGCAAGATCATGCAGTCGGCGGATGTCCCGATCGTCCCCGGGACGACGGATCCCGTCGACGACCCCGAGGAGGTCGTCGAGTTCGGCGAGGAGTACGGCTTCCCGGTCGCGATCAAGGCCGAGGGCGGCGGCGGCGGCCGCGGGATGAAGATCGTCCACGATCCCGAAGAGGCCGAAGAACAGCTCGAATCTGCGAAACGCGAAGGCGAGGCCTACTTCTCGAACGACTCCGTCTATCTCGAACGGTTCCTGGAGAACCCCCGTCACATCGAGATCCAGATCCTCGCGGACCACCACGGCAACGTCAGACATCTCGGCGAGCGTGACTGTTCGCTCCAGCGACGACACCAGAAAGTCATCGAAGAAGGGCCGTCGGCCGCTCTCTCCGAGGAGCTTCGGGAGAAAATCGGCGAATCAGCCCGCCGCGGGGTCCGGCAGGCCGACTACTACAACGCGGGGACCGTCGAGTTCCTCGTCGAGGAAGACACCGAGCGCGAGGCCGACGAGGTGCTCGGCCCGGAGACGAACTTCTACTTCCTGGAGGTCAACACCCGCATCCAGGTCGAGCACTGCGTCACCGAGGAGATCACCGGCATCGACATCGTGAAGTGGCAGATCAAGGTCGCACAGGAAGAGGCGATCCCCTTCGCCCAGGACGACGTCGAGATCGACGGCCACGCGATGGAGTTCCGCATCAACGCCGAGAACGCCGCCGAGGACTTCGCGCCGGCCAACAGCGGCTCACTGGAGACCTACGACCCGCCGGGCGGGATCGGCGTCCGGATGGACGACGCGCTCCGACAGGGCGACGACCTGGTGACCGACTACGACTCGATGATCGGGAAGCTCATCGTCCACGGCTCGGACCGCCAGGAGGTCATCGAGCGCGGGAAACGCGCGCTGGCGGAGTTCGATGTCGAGGGGTTCCCGACGGTGATCCCGTTCCACCGGCTGATGCTCACCGACGAGGAGTTCGTCGCCTCGACACACACGACGAAGTATCTCGACAACCACCTCGACCGGTCGCGCATCGAGGAAGCCCAGGAGAAGTGGGGGACGACGACCGACAGCGAGGCCGAGGAGGACGAAGAGGTCGTCGAGCGCGAGTTCACGCTGGAGGTCAACGGGAAGCGCTTCGAGGTCGAACTCGAAGAGCGGGGCGCTCAGCCGATCCAGGTCGGCGACGTCGATCTGGAAGACGGCGGCGACCAGCCCCAGCGCCCGCAGGCCGGCAGCGACTCGGACGGCGACGGCGGTGGCGCAAGCGCCGAGGGACAGGAGGTCACCGCCGAGATGCAGGGGACGATCCTCTCGGTCGAGGTCGAGACCGGCGACGAGGTCGAGGCCGGCGACGTCCTCTGTGTGCTCGAAGCGATGAAGATGGAGAACGACATCGTCGCCGAACGCGGCGGGACGATCAACGAGATCGCCGTCGGCGAGGGCGACTCCGTCGACATGGGCGATCTGCTGTTCGTCATCGGGTGAGAGCCGGCTCCCGTCTGCTTTTTACTGTCGGCTGTCGTATCCGGGTCCATGCAGGAGACGCGCCATCGGGTCCTCGACGCCCTCGCAGCGGGTCCGGCCTCGGGACCGGCGCTGGCCGACGAGTTGGATATCTCACGCGCTGCGGTCTGGAAACACGTCGAGGCGCTCCGCGAGGAGGGGTTCGAGATCGAGAGCGTCGACGACGGGTACGAACTGGCTGGCGTCCCCGAGTTCGGTGGGGCAGCCGTCGAGTACGGGCTCGACGCGCCCTTCGAGATCGACCCCCACGGCAGCATCCCGAGTACGAACGCACGGGCACGCGATCTCGCGGCCGACGGCGCCGAGGACGTGGTCGTGCTGGCCGACGAACAGACCGGCGGTCGTGGCCGTCTGGACCGCGAGTGGACCTCACCCAGCGGGGGTATCTGGCTCTCGGTCCTCTGCCGGCCGGACGTGCCGATGGCCCACGCGCCGGTGTTCACGCTCGCTGCGGCAGTGGCGGTCACCCGCGCAGCCCGCGAGGCCGGCGTCGACGCCCGTATCAAGTGGCCCAACGACGTACTCGTCGACGGGCGGAAGCTGGTCGGCATCCTCACCGAGATGGAGGGCGAAGCCGACCGCGTCTCCTGGGTCGTCGTCGGGATGGGGATCAACGCTAACGTCGACCCTGACTCCCTCCCGACGGACGCCGACCCGACGAGTCTCCGGCACGAGCGCGGCGAACCGGTCGACCGCCGGGTGTTCACACAGCGAGTGCTCGAAGCGTTTCACGACCTCCGGAGCGACATCGACAGCGTGCTCCCGGCCTGGCGCGAGCACGCGACGACGCTGGGCAAGCGTGTCCGCGTCGAGACAGCCGACGGACCGGTCGAAGGCGAAGCCGTCGACATCCGGTTTCCCGGGGCACTCGTCGTCGACACCGACGACGGTGAGGTGACCGTCACCGCCGGGGACTGCGACCATCTGCGTCCGGTTTGAGGTCACTCGATAGCGATTTCACGGGGTTGGGACGGTGGCTCCGGACTTGTCGTCCCGACGGGAACGGTGACGACGGGAATCCGGGAGCCACGGATCACGGTCTCGGCGACCGAGCCGAGCAACAGGCGGTCGATCCCGGCCCGACCGTGGGTTCCCATGACGATCACGTCACAGTCGTGGGTGCTCGCGTACTCGCCGATCCGGGTACCGGGCCGCCCATCGACGATAGCCCGTTCGACCGGAACGTCACCAGCCACCCGCTCGACGGCGTCGATCGCACGCGTCCCTTCCGTCTGGAACAGTTCGGTGACGCCTTCCCAGGTCATGTCCGCCGGCAGCGTGGAGAACCGGCCGGTGTCGGCGACGTACAGCGCGTGGATCTCGGCGTCGTGTGTCTCCGCCAGCGCCACGGCGTGACGGACGACCCCGTCCATCCCCGCGGTCCCGTCAGTCGGGAGGAGAATCCTGTCGTACATGAGGAATAGTTAGTAATACTACTGCTTAGGAGTTTGGTACTCGGTACCGAATACCATTACCTATTCCAGTTCGGCTTCGAGGTCCGCGACCGCTTGGTCGGTGTCGCTCATTTCGGCTTCGAGACGGCGTTCGAACTCCTCGTCGGTGAGTTCGCCGCGTTTGTACTGCTCGGTGAGTCGGTCCACCGAATCTGTCGGCTCCGTAGGTGCTCCGCCGGCGCTCTCGATCCGGTCTGCCGAGTCCGTCCCGTCGCTGGCGATCGACGAGACGAGCCTGTAGACCAGGTACGCCCCACCGCCGAACAGGAGGACAGTGACGAGCAGTCCGAGCAGCGCTGCCAGGAGGTTCTGGAGGAACGCGAGGACGACCGTGGCGACGACGAGTGCAGCGACCACCACGACCGCCCCGAGGGCCAGTTTTCCGAGCGTTCCGACTCCGCGGTCTGTCGAGGGCATCTCACGCCGGTATACGGGTGCCGGCCGGATAAACTCGGCTACGCGTCCGCGAGGACGACGCGGTCGATGTCGTCGACGCCGGCCCGGCGAACCAGCGCGCGGACGGGGTTTCGCGCGCCCGTGAGATTGTCGGTGTCACCGTCGAGGGTGAACAGGCGTGCTGGCCGGCCAGGCTCGATCACACCACAATCGAGGCCGGCGATCTCGGCGCCGTTGACCGTCGCCATCCGGAGCACTTCACGGGCGGAGAGGTCGTACAGCATCTCGGTGACCGCCATCTCGCGGAACATCGAGGGGCTGTTGAGCATCACGTTGTCGGTCCCCAGCGCGACCGTCGTCCGTTCGGTCAGCGCTTCGACCGGCGGTTTCCCGACCCCAGTCGAGAGGTTCGACCGCGGGCAGACGACGATCGGGATATCGCTATCGGCGACCCGATCCAGGTGCAACTCCGTTGCGTGGACCATGTGGACGAGAAAGTCCGGATCGAGATCGAGTGCCGGATTGATGTCGGAGGCGTCGACCTCGCCGGCGTGGATGCCGAAGAGTTTCCCCGCCTGCCGGGTCGCTCGACGCTCGGCGCCGAACTCGTCGTCGTTGGCACCGCTGGCGCCGAACCCGTCGGCCGCTTCCATCGCGTCGACGGTCTCCCGGCCGAGGAGAACGCTCCGGAGCGACGAGTCCGTCAGCGCCGCCTTGATCGCGCTCACCCCTTCGACACCGCCCTCTCGGAACTCGACGAACGCTCCCGTTCCGGACCGCTCCATGAACGAGAGCGTTCGGTCCATCCCGGCGATCAACTCGTCCGTGCTCGCGGCCCGGAGAAGCCGGTGTTTCAGTCCGTCCGGCGGCGCGACGAGTTCTTCGAGCGTCAGTCCCTCGCCGGCTTCCTTCGCGATGGAGTCGCCGATGTGCGTGTGGGCGTTGACGAACGCCGGACAGACGATGGCGTCGCTATCGACGGCGGCTTCCTCGACCGCTTCGATCTCGCCGGCCTCGACGACGACACGCCCCTCGATGGGTTCGAAGTCCCGCCCGCGGAGGATCGTTCCTTCCAGAATCACGGCTACTGGTGTGTCCGACAGTCAGTTAAACTCGTCGAGGGTCGCGTGGATTCCGGTACGGACGTCCCTGACACGAGCGCCGTCGATATCTAGTCCGAGTTCGCGGATCGCGGCTTCGCCGACACGTTCGTTCGACGACGGGGGGGCGTAGACGCCGAGTCGCCACTGGTCGCGCTGTGCCGCCCGGAGCGCACCGACCAGCGTCGATTGCTCGCCTAACTGCCGGACTTCGCCGTTGACGAGGACGCGACTCGTCGACTCCGTCATCGAGGGTTCGGCGGCCACGTCGATCAGGACCGCGTCGGTATCGACGCCCGCCACCGCCGCGATCTTGTCTTCGAGGGCGCGGATGTCCCGGTGGTCGGCTTCGAGTAAGTCCTGTGGGACGGAAGAATACTCCGCCCAGACGGCCCGTTTGTACAAATTTCGGCAGCTCAACCGATCGGCGTACGCCTCGGTCTCGTCACACTGTCGGAGCCGCACCAACAGATCGTTGTCGTCCCATCGCCGGAGGTCGTGTGCCGTCCAGTTGGTCGCTGTCAGCAAGCGTTCGGTCCCGCGGCGCAACATCGTCTTGGCGATGCGGGCGACGTGGTGCTGATAGACGGTCGGGTTCATCAGTGCCCGGGCGAGCAACAGCGATTCGGCGGCCTGGACGTTGCCCTCGTCGAGGACGAGTTCGCCGTCGACCAGTCGGAGCTCCCGGATCAGCCGCTCGTGGTCGATGGTCCCGTAGGGAACGCCGGTGTGGTGGGCGTCACGGACCAGATAGTCCATCCGGTCGACGTCGAGTTCACCCGAGACCAGTTGCCCGAGGTCGCCGTCGCCAGCGACGAGGTCGGCGACCCGGTCGGGATTGAGCCCGTGTTCGCTGAGGACCCGTGCGACCGGGCCGCTGTCGATGAGTTCGTGGACGTCGTCGTGGTATTTTCCCGTGTGCCGGTGGACGACGTGTTCGACGTTGTGGCTGTACGGGGAATGGCCGATGTCATGGAGCAGCGCCGCGGCCCGGACGCGTTCGGCCTGCCGACCCTCGATCCCGAGATGACCGAGTGCCTGGTCGGCGAGATGGTACACCCCCAGTGAGTGCTCGAACCGGGTGTGGTTGGCCGACGGGTAGACCAGTGTGACCGTGCCGAGCTGGGAGATGTGACGGAGGCGCTGGACGGGCGGCGTCTCCAGCAACGCTTCGGCAACGCCCTCGACCGCGATGTGGTCGTGGACGCTGTCCTTGATCGTTGTCATCGTGCGCGCATACGCCGGCTCCGGTGAAAACAATTCGGCTAGGCCACGCGAGCGATGTCGGCCAGTACCTCCACGAGATCGGCCTTCTCGGCGTTGCCGGCACGGACCGCGTCGAGTGGTTCCCGTCCCATCGACTCGACCGTCTCGATAGCTCGGTGTGGCCCGTAGTCACGGTTGTAGACGAGCCAGGCGGCAAGTACCTGGCCCGTCCGTCCGATACCGGCGAGGCAGTGGACGACGACTCGCTCCTCGTCTCTCCGTGCGTCGGCCAGGAACGGCAGTATCTCCGCGCTGAGTTGCTGTTGTGGAACCAGATGGTGATCCGGGACCGGGCTATGACAGACGTTCTCGGCCCCGAACGCCGACCGGTACCGGTCGAGATTCGAGCCACCCGTATCGAGTTGTCGGCCGGGAAGCAGACAGCAGATCCGCGTTACCTCCCGGTCGCGGAGCGTCTCGATCCAGTCGTCGAGGGCGTCGGCGTGTGAACCCGCGGAGTGCCAACCGGGGGCGCAGGCCCCGTAGACGAACTCTTCGTCGGGCGCCGCCGGTGCGAAACGGTGTGCGTTCATCGGTCGGTTTCGCTACTATACGAGATATGTGAGGGCGCTAACTTGAAGCTGCCCACCCGGTTCTCAGGGCTGATTCTTCGACCGACGTGGCGGAGGACCACGTTTATACCGACACTATCCCCTACGTCGGCGTATGGTGACGTTCCTCGCCGGCGGGACAGGGACACCGAAACTGCTGGCCGGTGCCGACGGCGTCTTCCCACCGCAGGAGACGACCGTAATCGCCAACACCGGCGACGACATCGAACTCGGTGGCCACCTGATCTGCCCGGACCTCGACACTGTGTTGTTCCTGGGCGGCGACGACCTGGACCGTGAGACCTGGTGGGGCCGTGCCGATGACACGACCGAGACACACGACGAGCTCCACCGACTCGCCGACGCCGCCGACCTGGAGACCGGTCCGCGTTACCTCCCGGCCGATCGACAGACCGCGGGCCGTCCTATCGCCCGCTGGCGACGCTTCTCCGGGATCGCTGAATTCATGCTCATCGGTGATCGTGATCGAGCGGTCCACCTCACGCGGACCTCGCTGCTGGACGAAGGGGAGCCGTTGACCGCAGTCACACGAACGCTCGCCGACGCGTTCGATCTCGACCGGACGCTCCTGCCGATGAGCGACGATCCGGTCGCAACTATCGTCCACACGCCGTCGGGACCAATGCACTTCCAGGAGTGGTGGGTCGCACGGAACGGCGATCCACCGGTCGAGGACGTCGAGTTCCGTGGTTCCGCGGAGGCCGATCCGACCGACGCCGTCTTGGCTGCCCTGGACGGCCCAGTAGTGATCGGCCCGTCGAATCCGGTCACCTCAATCGGCCCGATGCTGGCAATCGATGCCGTCGAGCGGGCACTCAACGGGACGACCGTCGTCGCCGTCTCGCCGTTCGTCGGCGACGAAGTGTTCTCCGGCCCAGCCGCTGACCTGATGGCAGGGACCGGGGTCGAACCAAGTACCGCCGGCGTCGCCGCCTCCTATTCGTTTGCCGACGCCTTCGTCCTCGACGAGGCCGATCCGACGGAACTCGATCGGCCGGTCGTCCGGACGGACACGACGCTCGATGGCCCCGCAGACGCGGCCCGCGTGGCACGCGCCGTCGACCGGGCACTGGGGGTGATCTGATGTTCCGGCCACGCGTCGCGCTGGCGAGCCTGAGCGGCGAGTCCGACACCGGGTGGGCCCGTAGCGTCGCCGACCACGTCGGCTGTGCGTTCCTGGGCGGCATCGCCCTCGACGGGCCGACACGGGATGCCGCCCGTCAGTTGGTCGATCGCGACCGGAGGGAGTTTCTCCCGGACGATCCGGTCTCGTTCGTCGACGAACAGCTCGGGGCGCTCGAACCGGTACCGATCCGACCGGGATTCAACGTCCGGAGCGCGTCGGTCGAGCCCGTCCGTCGGGTCGGGGCCGTCTGTCGCGACCACGACGCGATCCTCGAACTGAACGCCCACTGCCGGCAAAGCGAGATGTGTGCGGCCGGCGCCGGCGAATCGCTTCTCCGGGACACCGACCGCCTCGAAGAGCAGGTCTCGGGAGCCACTGCGTCGGGGGCGACGGTCTCCGTGAAGGTCCGGGCCGAGGTCGACGGCGTCGATCTGGTCTCTGTGGCCGGGGCGGTCGAACGCGCCGGCGGTGACGTCCTCCACGTCGACGCGATGGACTCCGAGGGGGTCGTGGCACCGGTCACGGACGCGACCGACCTGTTCGTGATCGCCAACAACGGCGTCCGAGACGCGGAAAGCGTCCAGGAGTATCTCGGTTACGGTGCCGACGCCGTCAGCGTCGGGCGCGCCAGTGACGACCCTGAGATCCTTCGGGACGTGCGCGCAGCCGTCGACGCACAGCAGCGAGGAGTCGTCCGATGACGGTGCGATCCATCGCCCAGGACGCCGAGCTCGCGCTCCTGTTGGAGGTCACCGGGACCCCGAAACCGGGCAACGTCGACCGGAACCACGACCACGACGATCTGCGGTTCGAGCACTTCATGGCCGGCGCTGTCGGCGCGCGTCCGGGTCTGGAACGGGCGGCCGACGGCGAACGGGTCGGTCGTGTCTTCGAGCGCGCCGTCGCCGGGATGGTCCAGCAATCGGCCGGGAACACGCAGTTCGGTGCGTTGTTACTCTTGTCGCCGCTTGTCGCGGCGGCCCACGACGACGCGCTGACACCGGCCGGCACGGACGAAGTGGTGAGGGCGACGACCGTCGCGGACGCGGCGGACTTCTATCGTTCATTCGAGCACGTCGACGTTGCAGTCGGCGACCCGCCAGCGGGCCTGGAGCCACTGGACGTCAGACGTGGCTCGGCGGCGATACCGGCGATCGAGGAACGCGAGTTGACGCTGTACGACGTAATGGAGCGCAGTGCCGACGTGGACGGGGTTGCCGCTGAATGGGTCGGCGGGTTCGAGCGCGTGTTCGGGGCCGCCGAGCGGATCATCGACGGAGACGGTCCCGTTCCCGACAGAGCGGCGACAGTGTTCCTCGAACTACTGGCCGAAGAGCCGGACACGTTCGTGGTGAAACAGTCGGACCGCGAGACCGCCGAGACGGTCCAGCGACGGGCACAGGCTGTCCTCGACGGCAACGAGGAAGCTGCAGATTTGGCAGATACACTCGTCGAGGAAGGCATCAACCCCGGGACGACCGCCGATCTGGTGGCCGGTGCGCTGTTCGTCACACTCCGTCGGGGGGTCGAACTGTGAGCGGGGCGTCTGACGACGGGTGGCCGGTCGAACTAGACGGCGTCACGGAGTCGGTTGTGACGACGAAAGGGCCAAACGGGCTGTGGAACCTGGCGGCGCTTGGGATCCACGTGCCGGACGACCGCGCTCTCGCGACAGCGACGACCTGGGGCCGGACCCGGACCTGGCGGAACTTCCGGGAGCGTGGCTCGGGCTACGTCCAGTTCACCCGCGATCCGGTCGACTTCGCCGAGGCGGCACTGTCGATCCGTGAACACGAGGAGCCAGTTATCGACAGCGCGGACGCGTGGGTTCAGGTGACAGTCGAACAGCAGGACGAGGGGACGAACGGCGGCACGCAGTGGGTCGAGTGGGAGTTGACTCCCGTCGAGTCGGCTGTCTGGCGGCGCGTGGTGCCGACGACGAACAGGGGCCACGCCGCCGTCGTCGAGGCGACAGTCGCCGCCTCGCGGCTGGGTGTCGACGCCTACGACCGGGAGACGCTGCTGGACCGGCTCGCGTACTTCGAGTCCGTCGTCGAGACTGCCGGCGGCGAACGCGAACGGGCAGCCTTCGAACGGGTCCGAGACCTGGTCGACGCCGAGTGGTAGCGAACAGGTGACACGCGCAGGGACCGACGTGGTGTGTCACGCTCCCGCTTGACACGTCGGTTCGCTCGTCAGGACACGGCGACCCTGGTTCCGTCCCGGATGATAAAGCTTCGCGCGTGGGGCCGTGATTCGAACCCTTTTTGAGGCCCACCAGGCAATCAACGCCCATGGCAATCAAACCCGCCTACGTCAAGAAGACAGGGCGACTCCTGATGGAGCGATACCCCAACGCCTTCGGGGCCGACTTCGAGCACAACAAGGATGTCGTCGAGGAACTGACCAACATCGAGTCAAAGGGCGTCCGTAACCGCATCGCAGGCTACGTCACTCGCAAGCAGAATACCGCCGTCGAAGCGTAACGTCTTCTCTGTTCTCCGCGCTACTGCTCGGGTTCGGCCAGCTGTGCGTCCGCCTGGCGCTTCCGGTGGATGATCCCCTGCATGTCCGCCGTCCGGGCCGTGATTCGGCGGAAGGCGTCGCCCGTGTCGCTGTCCTCGTCCAGCACCAGGGGCTGCCCGCTGTCGCCACCCTCGCGGACGCCCGGGTCCAGCGGGACCTCGCCCAGGAACGGCATATCGGTATCCTCGGCGAACTCGCGGCCACCGCCGCTCCCGAAGATGTCGTGGTCGCCGCCACAGTCGGGGCAGACGAACGTCGACATGTTTTCGACGATGCCGAGTACGGGCGTCTCGTGGCGACCGAACATCCGCAGCCCCTTCCGGGCGTCGTCGAGTGCGACCTCCTGTGGCGTGGTCACGATGACCGCCCCGGAGACGGGGACCTGCTGGAGCATCGTCAGTTGTGTGTCCCCGGTCCCCGGCGGCAGGTCCACGATCATGTAGTCCAGGCTGCCCCAGACCACGTCGTCCCAGAGCTGGGTAAGGACGCTGTCGACCATCGGGCCACGGAAGATGACCGGGTCGTCCTTGCCGACGAGGAAGTCCATGCTCATCAGCTTCATCCCGTGTTTCTCGACGGGGATGATCTGTTCGTCCTCGGTGGCGCGCGGTGATTCGTCGGCGTCGAGCATCCGCGGGACGTTCGGGCCGTAGATGTCGGCGTCGAACAGGCCAACGCGGGCGCCCAGCCGGGAGAGCCCGGCCGCGAGGTTCACGGCGACCGTCGACTTGCCGACCCCGCCTTTTCCCGAGGCCACGGCGATGACGTTCTTGACGTCGGGCAGCGGGTCCTCCTCGGCCGGGACACCGCGGTCGACGCTCGCCGAGAGGTCGATATCGTAGCCAGTATCTGCGAGGGCTTCGCGGACCTCGTTTGCCATCGCGGTCTCGGCCGGCGAGTAGGGGGCACCCAGCGCGAGGTCGATCCGTATCTCGTCGTCGACCTCGATACTGTTGATCAGGCCCAGTGAGACGATGTCGTCCCCGAGGTCGTCGTCCTCGACAGCCCGGAGACGGTCACGTACGTCGGAGTCGTCCATGCCACCGGGTAGGCCCCGCAGCGCCGATAAGGATTGTGTCCCCCGGCGGCCAGTCCCAAATCCGGCATCGGGCAGGTAGTTTATACCCGTGGCTCTGCAAGGGCGTGACGTGCTGGAGGACGACCACGGTCGTGAGGTCTCGCAAGTCCGCGTGTCCCTGACCGACCGGTGTAACTTCGACTGCGTCTACTGTCACAACGAGGGGCTGGGCGATACTCGCGGTCCGATGGAGCCACAGGACGACGAGATGGACGCCGACGACGTGGTCCGTTTCCTGGAGGTGGCCCGGGAATTCGACGTCGAGGCGGTGAAGTTCACCGGCGGCGAGCCGATGCTCCGGGGCGACCTCGAAGAGATCATCCGCCGGACCCCCGAGGGGATGGAGGTGTCGATGACCACCAATGGAACCTTCCTTCCCGGGCGCGCAGGGGACCTCGTCGATGCCGGGTTGGAGCGCGTCAACGTCTCACAGGACGCCATCGAACCCGAGGCCTTCGCCGAGATCACACAGAGCGGTGCCTACGAGAAGGTTATCGAGGGCGTCGAGGCCGCCCTCGACGCGGGCTTGAACCCGGTGAAGCTGAACATGGTCGTGTTCGAACCGACGGCAGGCTACGTGCCGGAGATGGTCGATCACGTCGCACGGAACGACGGGCTCCGGCTGCAGTTGATCGAGTACATGCCGGAACTGGTCGGTCGACCCGAGTGGGCGATCGACATCCAGCGAGTCCACGACTGGCTCGCCGACCAAGCCCACCGTATCGAGGTCCGAGAGATGCACGACCGCAAGCGCTACTGGGTGCAGGACGACGAGGGAGCGGGCGAGGGGATGGTCGAGATCGTCGATCCCGTCGAGAACACGACCTTCTGTGACAACTGCCATCGCGTGCGCGTGACACACGACGGGAAGCTGAAGGGCTGTCTCAACCGAACCGACGACCTGCGGTCGATGGGCGAGATGAACCGCGAGGAGATCCGCGAGACGTTCCGCGAGACCGTCGCCAACCGGGTCCCGTACTACGGCGAATACATGGTCAAGGAGGACGGCGAGTGGGTCGTCAACGAAGAGTACATCGACCGCGGCCCGGCCGTCGAGTCGACACCGGCGCCGACAGACGACGACTGAGTCACGGCCGCCGGAACGTGTAGCTGATCCCGTCTGCCTCGACGTGTAGTTCTCCCGCCTCGTGGTCGAATATCAGCCGTTCGGCCGACCCGTCGAACCCGTGGAGGGGCATCCCCGTCGTCACAGTGCCGTCGGGGCCGACGGCGACGAACGTCGAGCGCCCGAAGGTGGCCCGGAGCGTCCCGTCGTCGTCTCTCTCCACGTCGACCCCGGCGAACCGGCTGAGGTGGTCACGGACCGTGGCGCTGTCGGTCGGGTCGACGGCGGTTCCGCCGTCTGCTCTCCGTCGTCGTTCCATACGGGACGATAGCGTCCCAGACACGTCGTTGTTGTGAACCTGCCACACGGCGGCGTATGTCCCGCTCTCACGCGGGAACTCCCTTCCGTTGCGTTTAAATACAACCCCGGAATAGACTGGGACACACTCGTGTAGGGGGACCGGCTCCCGAGTCCGCGTGCTGCGGGCGCGAGTCTCAGCAAAGCGTGTCGTGGTAGCCAAGCCTGGCCCAAGGCGCAGGGTTGCTAACTCTGTGGCGTACAGCCTCCTGGGTTCGAATCCCAGCCACGACGCTCACCCCTAACCGACTACCCACATATGAGTGCAGAAGACCCCAACGCGGACGAGGCGGACGAGGAAGAAGAGGACATCCGCTACTTCGTCCGCATCGGACAGACAGACCTCGACGGCACCAAGTCCGTCGAACGAGCACTGACAGAACTGAACGGCATCGGGACGCGTGCCGCTCGCCTCATCGCCCAGAAGGCGGAGGTCGACCGGCGAGCAGTCTTCGGCAAGCTCGACGACGACGTCATCGACAACGTCGTCGAGCACGTCGAGAGTTTCGCCGACGACGTTCCCGACTGGATGACCAATCACCAGAAGGACTACTTCACCGGTGAGACCACCCACGAGACCGGGAACGACCTGAATCTCACCCGCCGTCAGGACATCAACCGCATGAAGATGATCGACTCCTACCGTGGTATCCGCCACCAGCGTGGCCAGAAAGTCCGCGGCCAGCGGACGAAGTCCACGGGGCGTACCGAGGGCACCATCGGCGTCAACGTCGAGGCCATCAAGGAAGAACAGGCCGAGGAAGCCGCCGCGGAGGATGACGAATAATGGCGCTCGGTTCGAACACGAAGTTCTACGAGACGCCCAACCATCCCTTCCAGGGCGAGCGCATCGCCGACGAGTCGAACCTCGTCAGCCGCTACGGCCTGAAGAACAAAGAGGAACTGTGGCGTGCACAGTCCGAACTCCGAGGCTACCGCCGTGAGGCCCGGAAGCTGCTGGGCAGTGCCGGCGAGCACGAAACCGAAGCCGAGGAGTTCCTGGCACGGCTCAAGCGCTACGGCACACTCAACGAACAGGACACGCTCGACGACGTCCTGTCGCTCGACGTAACGGACGTCCTGGAACGCCGACTCCAGACCGTCGTCTACCGCAAGGGCTACGCGAACACGGCCGAACAGGCCCGACAGTTCATCGTCCACGGGCACATCACGCTGGACGGCCAGCGTGTCACGCGCCCGTCGATGAAGGTCGAAGCCGGCGTCGAGAGCACGCTCGGGTTCGACGAGAACAGCTCGCTGGCGGACGAACTCCACCCTGAGCGCGCGGAGGCACAAGAATGAGCGAAGAGAAAGACGGCATCACGGGCATCGCCCACGTGCACGCATCGTTCAACAACACGATCATCACCATCACCGACCAGACCGGCGCGGAGACGCTCGCGAAGAGCTCCGGCGGGACGGTCGTCAAGCAGAACCGCGACGAGGCCTCGCCCTACGCCGCGATGCAGATGGCGGAGGTCGTCGCGGAGAAGGCTATCGACCGCGGTGTCGAGGAAGTCCACGTCCGCGTCCGTGGTCCCGGTGGGAACCAGCAGACTTCCCCCGGGCCGGGCGCACAGGCGACGATCCGTGCGCTGGCACGTGCCGGCCTCGAAATCGGCCGTATCGAGGACGTCACCCCGACGCCTCACGACGGCACACGCGCGCCGAAGAACTCCGGGTTCTAACCAATGACACAGGATTACGAGGTTGAGTTCGTCGACCGCGGTGAACGGGAATCGCGCTTTCTCGTCCGTGGGATCACGCCGGCGTTCGCAAACGGCATCCGCCGTGCGATGGTCGCAGACGTGCCCACGTTCAGTATCGACACTGTCCGGGTGATCGAGAACACGAGCGTGATGTTCAACGAGCAGATCGGGCTCCGGCTCGGACTGATTCCGTTGACCACGGATATCGACGACTTCGAACTCGGCGATGAGGTCACGCTGTCGCTGTCCGTCGATGGACCCGGGACCGCCTACTCGGGCGACCTCGTGTCCAGCGACCCCCTGGTCGAACCCGCGGACGACAACATCCCGATCATCGAGCTGAAAGACGACCAGCGCCTCGAAGTCGAGGCCGATGCCGTCCTCGATACCGGGAAGGAACACGCCAAACACCAGGGCGGCGTCGCCGTCGGCTACCGACACCTCCAGCAGGTAGAAGTCGTCGGTGACAAAAGCGAGTTCGAGGACGACGAACCGAACATCCTGCGTGGCGTCATCGAGGAACAGGCGGCCGAACACGCTGCCGGCGACGCCACGAACGGAGAACTCGTCGCGACAGAGACGTTCGACAACGACCTCTCGAAGCGGTACCCCGGCAAGGAAGTCGAGGTAACCGACGTCGAGAACGCGTTCGTGTTCCACGTCGAGACCGACGGATCGCTGACCGCAGACGACCTCGTCGTCAGCGGTGTGGAGACGATCCGGAACCGCGCGACAGAACTGAAAGACGCAGTCCAACTGTAACGAAGACCATGCCCCGAAACACACCCACGGCACCGATGACCGCACGCCCCCGAAGCGCGAGGACCGAAAGGGGTTTTACGGGGCACGCAGAACGAACTGATGCGAGCAGGGATAGCCAAGTCAGGCCAACGGCGCAGCGTTCAGGGCGCTGTCCCGTAGGGGTCCGCAGGTTCAAATCCTGCTCCCTGCACTTTTCCTACAACGGAGGAATCATATGAGCAAGACGAACCCGAGACTCAGTAGTCTCATCGCCGATCTGAAGTCCGCCGCCCGTTCGGGCGGTGCTGTCTGGGGCGACGTCGCCGAGCGCTTACAGAAGCCACGGCGCACACACGCGGAAGTCAACCTGGGCCGCATCGAGCGGTACGCCCGGGAAGACGAAACCGTGGTTGTGCCGGGCAAGGTGCTCGGTTCCGGTGTCCTGCAGAAGGACGTCACCGTCGCCGCCGTCGACTTCTCCGGAACCGCCGAGAAGAAGATCGACCAGGTCGGAGAGGCTGTATCACTCGAACAGGCAATCGAAAACAATCCCAACGGCTCTCAGGTCCGGGTGATCCGATGAGCGTCGCAGAGTTCGACGCTGACGTGATCGTCGACGCCCGCGACTGTATCATGGGCCGTGTCGCCTCGCAGGTCGCCGAGAAGGCCCTGGACGGCGAGACCGTCGCTGTGGTCAACGCCGAACAGGCCGTCATCACCGGCCGCGAGAACCAGATCGTCGAGAAGTACAAGAAACGCGTCGACATCGGGAACGACAACGGGTACTTCTACCCGAAACGACCGGACGGTATCCTCAAGCGGTCGATCCGCGGGATGCTCCCCCACAAGCGAAAGCGTGGCCAGGAGGCCTTCGAGAACGTCCGTGTCTACGTCGGGAACCCGTACGACGACGACGGCGACGTGCTCGACGGCACGTCGCTGGACCGACTGTCGAACATCAAGTTCGTCTCGCTGGCCGCTGTCAGCGAGCAGCTTGGAGGAAACAAGACATGGTAACGAACACGTCCGGAAAGAAGAAGACCGCCGTCGCCCGCGCGACGATCCGTGAGGGCGAGGGACGCGTGCGTATCGACTCCCAGCCGGTGGAACTGGTCGAACCGGAGCTGGCACAGCTGAAGATGCTGGAGCCGTTCCGCATCGCGGAGGAGAACATCCGCGACGACATCGACGTCGAAGTGTCCGTCGAAGGTGGCGGTGTCATGGGGCAGGCAGACGCCGCCCGGACCGCCATCGCTCGCGGCCTCGTCGACTTCACGAACGACGCAGAACTCCGCGACGCGTTCATGGAGTTCGATCGATCGCTGCTGGTCAACGACGTGCGCCAGTCCGAACCGAAAAAGTGGGGCGGCCCCGGCGCACGGGCCCGCTACCAGAAATCCTACCGCTGAGGTGATCAAAGTATGATGGTACCGGTCCGGTGTTTCACCTGCGGTAACGTCGTCGGCGAGCACTGGGAGGAGTTCAAGGCCCGTACCCGTGAAGCCGAAGAGCCCGAGGACCCCGAGATGGTCCTCGACGAACTCGGCGTCGAGCGGCACTGCTGTCGCCGGATGCTCGTCTCGCACAAGGACCTCGTCGACATCGTCGCACCCTACCAATGAACGCACAGGAAAGCCGCTACGAGAAGGCCCGCAAACTGGGCGCACGAGCGCTGCAGTTGGCCCACGGTGCCCCCGTGCTCATCGAGACGGAGCAGACCCAGCCGATCCTCATCGCTGCCGAGGAGTACGACGCCGGGGTGCTTCCGTTCACAGTCAGGCGAGGTGACCACAAATGACGCTCATCACAGACGTACGACTCCGCCGCGTCCTCGACTCGCGTGGGAACGCGACCGTCGAGGCTGACGTCCTCACGGAGAGTGGGGGATTCGGCCGCGGCAAAGCACCGAGCGGTGCAAGCACCGGCGAGTACGAGGCGATCGAACTCCCGGCCCAGGAGGCCATCGCGAACGCTCGCGAGGAGGCACTCCCCCGCCTCATCGGCGAGGTCCACGCCGGCAACCAGCGTGACGTCGACGCGGCGCTGCACGCTGCCGACGGTACGGACGACTTCTCCGGGATCGGTGCGAACTCGGCGGTCGCCATCTCGATGGCGGCCGCGAAAGCCGGTGCCGACGTGCTGGGTGCACCACTCTTCCAGCACCTCGGTGGTACCTTCCGCGGCAACGAGTACCCGACGCCGCTGGGTAACATCATCGGCGGCGGCGAACACGCCGCGGACGCCACCAACATCCAGGAGTTCCTCGCGGCCCCCGTCGGCGCACCCAGCGTCGAGGAGGCCGTCTTCGCCAACGCCGCGGTCCACCAGGAGGTCCACGACATCCTGGCCGACCGCGACCTGCCCGCGGGCAAGGGCGACGAGGGTGCGTGGGCACCCTCCATCTCGGACGACGAGGCGTTCGAGATCATGGACGAAGCCGTCGAGACCATCGCGGACGACTTCGGCTTCGCGATCACCTTCGGCCTCGACGTCGCCGGTGCCGAGCTGTACGACGACGAGTCGGACGGCTACGTCTACGACGACGGCGTCAAATCCACCGAAGAGCAGATCGACTACATCGCCGGGAAGGTCGAGGAGTACGACCTCGTCTACGTCGAGGACCCCCTCGACGAGAACGACTACGAGGCCTTCGCCGACCTGACCGACCAGGTCGGAGACCAGACGCTGGTCTGTGGTGACGACCTGTTCGTCACGAACGTCGAGCGGCTGCAGGCGGGCATCAAGGCCGGTGCCGCAAACAGCATCCTCATCAAGCCGAACCAGATCGGGACGCTGACCGACGCCGTCGACGCCATCGAACTCGGCGTCGAGAACGGCTACGAGTCGGTCGTCTCCCACCGCAGCGGCGAGACGGAGGACACAACCATCGCACACCTCGCCGTCGCGACCGCCGCACCGTTCATCAAGACGGGCGCGGTCGGCGGCGAGCGAACAGCCAAGCTGAACGAACTGATCCGTATCGAGGACAACGCAGTATGAGCGGCAACGAAAAAGAGGGTCTCGACGCGTCAGAGTCCGACTTCGACCCGTCAGAGGACGAGGAGGAAGTCGACGCCGACGCCAATACCGAGGCCGAGACGGAAGCCGAACAGCCCGCTGACGCCGCCGACGAGGCGGCCGAGGCCGAAGCAACAGACGACGAGCCCCAGCTCGACGAGGACGTCATGCCCGACGAGCAGGCCGAAGCGGACCTGCTGATCCCCGTCGACGACTACCTCGGGGCCGGCGTCCACATCGGGACCCAGCAAAAGACCAAGGACATGGACCGGTTCATCCACCGCGTCCGGACCGACGGGCTCTACGTGCTGGACGTCTCGATGACCGACCAGCGTATCCGCACCGCCGCGGACTTCCTGGCCAACTACGAGCCCGAGCAGATCCTCGTGGCTTCCTCACGCCAGTACGGCCGGTTCCCGGCCGAGAAGTTCGCCGAGGCCGTCGGGGCACGCGCCCGGACGGGCCGGTTCATCCCCGGCACGCTGACCAACCCCGACTACGACGGCTACATCGAGCCCGACGTCGTGGTCGTCACCGACCCGATCGGTGACGCCCAGGCCGTCAAGGAGGCCATCACGGTCGGTATCCCGGTCATCGCGATGTGTGACTCCAACAACACCACGTCCAACGTGGATCTCGTGGTCCCCACCAACAACAAGGGGCGCAAGGCCCTGTCGGTCGTCTACTGGCTGCTCGCCAACGAGACGCTCGACCGCCGCGGTGCCGAGCCCGCCTACGGGCTCGACGACTTCGAATCCGGTATCTGAGGCTCGTTTTCGCGCAGTCTTCTGTTTCCTGCCGACGCTACGAGTGGCGGGTCTGTCGTCCCGGAGCGAACGCAAGGATTACCAGCGGGCCGAGAGAACGGACGGGCGATGGCAGAAGGAGACACCCTCCTCAACGCGGTGATCGGTGCGGTCGCGACGGTCGTCCTGAGTTCGTTCCTCCCCTTCGTCTCCCCGCTGTTCGGCGGCGCGATCGCGGGCTATCTGGAAGGCGGCGACCGGAACGACGGGCTCAGAGTCGGGACGATCTCCGGTGTGCTTGGACTCCTCGTCGTGATGGTCTTGTTCGGGCTGTTCTTCGTTATGTTCGGGCTGTTCGCGCTCGAAGCACCCCTCGCGTTCGGGGCACTCGGTATCGTGGTCTTCCTGGTCGCGATCGTCGGTGGGTTGCTCTACATCGTCGGTCTGAGTGCCGCGGGCGGGTGGCTCGGCAACTACGTCAGATACGAGACAGATATCGGGAACTGATCGGTACAAGCTCGTGAGACAGTCACCGACGGCGTGCTCGGAAGCTACATGACCTCCCCCGCCGAACCGGACGAGCGAGATGCGTGAGACACTAGCCGACGCCGGGACGGGTGCGCTCGTGACGATCGTGCTCTCCTTTCTCCCGTTCTCGTCGATCGCCGGCGGCGCCGTCGCGGCTCATCGGGACGGTGGTGGATACACTCGCGGGCTCTGGGTCGGAACGCTCGCCGGTGTCGCGGCGATGCTCCCACTGCTCGTGTTGTTCGTGCCCGCGCTGTACATCGCCGGCCTGCTGGGGTTCGGGATTCCGCCGTCGGCACCCGCCTACGATCTCTTTCTCGGACTCGTGTTCGGGTTCTTCCTGGCGTACACCGTCGGGATCAGCGCGGTCGGCGGCGTCTGTGGGGTCTGGGTGCGACGGAACAGGGACTGGAACCTCGATCCGGGTCGGTGGCGCTAACGATGTTGGCACACGATTCAAACGTGTCCAGTCCTAACCCCGGCCAATGTCAGGGACGCCGCCGGGACCGAAGGGCGAACCGCTGTTCGGGAGCAGCCGCACGTACGCACGGAACCCGTTCCGGTTTATCACCGCGTTAGAACGGGCCTACGGCGACGTCGCCCGCTTCGACATGGGGCCGATGGACACGTTCATGGTCTGTGACCCCACGGCCCTCGAACGGGTTCTGGTCTCGGAGGCCGACGACTTCCGCAAGCCGGACTTCCAGGGCGACGCGCTCGGGGATCTCCTGGGTGACGGGCTGTTGTTGAGCGAGGGCGATACCTGGGAGAGTCAGCGCCAACTCGCGAACCCCGCGTTCTCGATGAGCCGGCTGTCCGGGATGGCCGACCGGATCACCGGCCACGCCGAGGACCGCATCGCCGGCTGGACAGACGGCGACGTGATCGACGCCGAGCAGGCGATGACGCGGGTGACTCTCGACGTCATCCTCGATCTGATGATGGGCGTCGAACTGGAGGAAGAGACGGTCCAAACGATCGAGGAACAACTGATGCCGCTGGGCGAGCGGTTCGAGCCCGACCCCATCAGGTTCGCGGCCCCCCAGTGGATGCCGATGCCAGACGACGCGAAGTTCGACCGGGCGGTCGAGACTCTCGACGGCGTCCTCGACGACATCATCGAGACGCGCGAGGGAACGGTCGGCAGCGACGAGGACGGACCAATGGACTTCCTGTCGGTACTGTTGCGGGCCCGCGACGACGGTCAGCAGTCGCCGGAACAGCTCCGGGACGAGATGATGACGATGCTGCTTGCCGGCCACGACACGACGGCGTTGACGCTGACCTACACCTGGTTCCTCCTCTCGGAACACCCCGAAGCGGAGCGACGTGTCCACGAGGAACTAGACGAGGTCGTCGGCGACGACCGGCCCGGGATGGAACACGTCCGTGAGCTGGAGTATCTCGAATGGGTGATCCAGGAGGCGATGCGGCTGTATCCGCCGGTCTACACGATCTTCCGGGAGCCCACCGTCGACGTGGAACTGGCTGGGTACTCGGTGCCGGCCGGGACGACGCTGATGCTCCCCCAGTGGGGTGTCCACCGCTCCGAGCGGTTCTACGACGACCCGGAGACGTTCGACCCCGAGCGCTGGCGACCCGAGCGCGCCAAGGAGCGGCCGCGGTTCGCCTACTTCCCCTTCGGCGGCGGGCCGCGCCACTGCATCGGCAAGCACCTGGCGATGCTCGAAGCCCAACTCATCACGGCGACGACCGCACGCGAGTATCGCCTGGAGTTCCTCGGAGAGACGCCGCTGGAGCTGTTGCCCTCGCTGACCGCCCACCCGCGTCAGGAGATGTCGATGCGGGTCCACGGGCGGGACCGCTCCGAAAACGCCTAACCCCCTCGGTGACCACGGGCGGGTATGGTCACGTCGAGCGCTCCCGGGAAGGTGTACCTGTTCGGGGAGCACGCAGTCGTCTACGGCGAGCCGGCGGTCCCGTGTGCCATCGAGAAGCGGGCACGCGTCACCGCCAGAGAGATCGACGAGGGGTTGCGGGTCCACGTCGACGACCTCACGCTCGACGGCTACACCGTCGAGTACAGTGACGGCGACGGACACCCCGATCTGGAAGTCGACGAATCACTCGTTCGGGCGGGCGTCGGCTACATCAACGAAGCCGTCTCACAGGCCCGTGAGGTCGCCGACAGGCCCGACGCCGGCTTCGAGATCGTCGTCGAGAGCGACATCCCGCTGGGTGCCGGGTTGGGCTCGTCGGCGGCGGTCGTCGTCGCGGCGATCGACGCCGCCACACGTGAGTTGGGGGTCGAGTTGACACCTGAAGAGATCGCGGACCGCGCCTACCGAGTCGAGTACGAGGTCCAAGACGGGCAAGCCTCGCGAGCGGATACGTTCTGCTCGGCGATGGGCGGGGCGGTCCGGGTCGAGGGCGACGACTGCCGGCGGATCGAGGGCGTCGGGACCCTCCCTTTCGTCATCGGCTACGACGGCGGGGCCGGGGACACCGGCGAACTCGTCGCGGGCGTCCGGCAACTCCGGGAGGAGTACGAGTTCGCCGCAGATACCGTCGGTGCGATCGGGGATATCGTCCGGGAAGGCGAGTCCGTGCTGGGGACGGACGACTACGAGGCGCTGGGGAAGTTGCTGAACTTCAACCACGGGTTGCTCGCGGCGCTCGGCGTCTCCTCTCGGTCGCTGGACGCGATGGTCTGGGCGGCACGCGAGGGCGGTGCCGCGGGTGCGAAACTGACCGGCGCCGGTGGCGGTGGCTGTATCGTCGCCCTGGACGAGACCGACGGCGCGCTCACCGCGTTGCGCTACACGCCAGGCTGTGAGGACGCGTTCCGTGCGGAACTGGACACCGACGGGGTTCGCCGGGAATGACGACCGTCCTGAAACTCGGCGGGAGCGTCGTCACGGTGAAAGACGAACCGGAGACGGTCGACGACGAGCGACTGGCCGCCGCGGCCGACGCGGTCGTGGCAGCCGAGGACGATCTGGTCGTGATCCACGGCGGCGGTAGTTTCGGCCACCACCACGCGGCCGAACACGGCGTCAGCACGACCGACGGGACCCACGACGCCGGGGCGGTTCAGGCCATCCACGGCGCGATGGCCAGGCTCAACGCCCGCATCGTCGCCGAGTTGACCGAGCGGGGCGTCCCCGCGGTCCCGATCCATCCGTTCTCCGCCGGAGCACGTACCGGGGACGGCACGCTGAAGTTCCCGCCCGAGCAGATCCGGACGGCGCTCGGCGAGGGGTTCGTCCCCGTCCTGCACGGCGATCTCGTGGTCCAGGCCGGCGAAGGCGCGACCGTCCTCTCCGGTGACGAACTCGTCGTCGAACTCGCGTCCGCACTGGGCGCGGACCGGATCGGAGTTTGTTCGACCGTTCCGGGCGTCCTCGACGGCGACGGCGCGGTGATCGAGCGGATCGACGACATCCGGGACGTGGCCGACGCGCTCGGTGCCAGCGACGCGACGGACGTCTCCGGTGGGATGGCCGGCAAAGTCCGGACGCTACTGGCTCTATCGGCACCTGCCCAGATCTTCGGTCCGGACGCACTGGCGGAGTTCCTCGCGGGCGGAACCCCCGGGACGACGGTCGGGGACGGCGGGTAAAACCGTCGTAACCTATTTGCCGGCTGTTGTCGATGGTCGAACTATGTCTGCTGTTGGATTGCCCGACGTCTACCGATACGGGACGAAGTTCCTCGGGTATCTGCTCGTGGTCGCCCTGATCGGCGGCGGTCTCATCGCCGTCGGTAACGTCCTCGTCGAGTACGGTTCCTTCGAAGCGACCGGCGACGCCGGTGCCCGCGCGATACTGGGTATCGTCGTGACCGTCGTGGGCCTCCTCCTGAGTCTCTCCGGCGTGTTCGGCCTGCTACACAAGCTCATCGCGGACGCGGCGATGGTCGGCGCGGTCGCCGCCACCGGTGAACCGGACGACAGTGGGTCGGGTCACGACGCGTCGGAGGAAGCGCCGCTCGCCCAGACCGATCAGGCCGCCCCTAGTGGTGCCGCAGCCAGCCGGGAACAGTCGTCGGCGGAACCGAGAACCGCGACAGACACCTCCGCACCGAGATCACAGCCGACGGACCAAACAGCCCAGTCCGGGACGGCTGCCAGGGAGCCCTCCGAGTCGTCGGCCGCCGGGCTCTCAGCGGGCGATAGTGAGCCCAAGACGAGTCCGGACTCTCCAGAAGAGGACGGGACCACGGCTTCTCGGACCGACCCCCTCGCCGGCGGTGACAGCGGTCCCGACACGTCCCCGGCAAGCGAGCCGGACCCCACGGAGGCAGGAGCCGATACCGATACGACGGCTGGTGCTGGCAGCGACCCGGCGGCCGAGAGCCCGGACGGTGACGACCGGGACCGGGAGTCACCGGAGCCGACGACGGAGACCGATCCGTCCGCACCGCCCGAGGAATGGTCGCCACCGGACCCGACAGCGTTCGACGACGGCGAGGCGACCCCGCGAGAGGAGACACAGCAAGAGTCGGAACCGGTGGCCGATCCACCGACTGCCGACGATGGGAACGACGATCCGTTCGATACCGCTGAGCGTGACTCCGGAACCGACGAGTCGGCCGACGACCGCTTCGAGGCACCGCCGAACGGCGACCCGACGGCGACCGACGACGAGTCCGAGATGTTCGAGACGGACGCCGACGACAGGACCGAGACGGGAACACCCGACCCGAATCCGCCGGACGAAACCGGGACGGATACCCTCGAACCGGAACCGATCGACGACACGGAGTCGTTCGACGCCGGGGAGACAGAGCCGTTCGTCTCCAACCCCGACGGTTCGACGAACGACGAGCCCGAACAGGCCGACGGCGAGAGTGACGACGAGGAACCCGACGATGTCGGTGGCTTCACCGTCAGCGGAGACGACGACCCGTTGTCGGACCAACTCGACGACGAGCAGTCGAAATGAACCCACATCGTTTTAAGACGGCGTGTTGTAGGGCCGAGTAACCGAGCGTACGGCCGCCCGCAGGGCGCGGATCGGCGGCCGGCAGACGACGGGTGTATGTCGTCCGGACGAGAGTCCACCCTTCCGGCTCGGGGGCTACGGGTTTCCCGACTGGCCTCGGAGTCGCCACGGAATCGAGACGCCGTTTCACAGCCGTTACCGTCGTCGCCACTGCCGACCGCGTGCACGCGGACGGCTTCCACTCGGAGCTACAACCATGGAAGTCGAAATCGCAACAATCGGCGGATACGAAGAGGTCGGCCGTCAGATGACGGCAGTCCGTGCGGGTGACGACGTCGTCATCTTCGACATGGGCCTGAACCTCTCGAAGGTACTGATTCACGACAACGTCGAGACCGAGCGGATGCACTCGCTCGATCTCATCGACATGGGCGCGATCCCGGACGACCGGGTCATGTCCGATCTGGAGGGCGACGTGAAGGCGATCGTCCCGACACACGGTCACCTGGACCACATCGGGGCGATCTCGAAGCTCGCGCATCGCTACGACGCACCGATCGTCGCGACGCCGTTTACGATCGAACTCGTCAAACAGCAGATCAAGGGCGAGGAGAAGTTCGGCGTCCAGAACGACCTGGTCAAGATGGAAGCCGGCGAGACGATGCAGATCGGCGAACGGAACGAACTCGAGTTCGTCAACGTCACCCACTCGATCATCGACGCGATCAACCCGGTCCTCCACACGCCCGAGGGAGCGGTCGTCTACGGGCTCGACAAGCGGATGGACCACACGCCGGTCATCGGCGACCCGATCGACATGAAGCGGTTCCGCGAGATCGGCCGCGAGGGCGAGGGCGTCCTGGCCTACATCGAGGACTGTACGAACGCCGGCAAGAAGGGACGGACCCCGTCCGAGTCGGTCGCCCGTCGCCACCTCAAGGACGTCATGGACAGCATCGAGGACTACGACGGCGGGATCGTCGCCACGACGTTCTCCAGCCACATCGCCCGCGTGAGTTCGCTGGTCGAGTTCGCGGACGACATCGGCCGCCAGCCGGTCCTGCTGGGCCGCTCGATGGAGAAGTACTCCGGGACCGCAGAACGGCTTGACTTCGTGGACTTCCCCGAGGACCTGGGGATGTACGGCCACCGCAAGTCCGTCGACCGGACGTTCAAGCGGATCATGAACGAGGGCAAGGAGAACTTCCTGCCGATCGTCACCGGCCACCAGGGCGAGCCGCGCGCGATGCTCACCCGGATGGGACGGGGCGAGACACCCTACGAACTGGACGACGGCGACAAGGTCATCTTCTCGGCCCGGGTCATCCCGGAGCCGACCAACGAGGGCCAGCGCTACCAGTCCGAGAAACTGCTGGGGATGCAGGGTGCCCGCATCTACGACGACATCCACGTCTCCGGTCACCTCCGGTCGGAAGGCCACTACGAGATGCTCGACGCGCTCCAGCCGCGGAACGTCATCCCCGCCCACCAGGACCTCAAAGGGTTCGCGCCGTACGTCGATCTCTGTGAAGACATGGGGTACCAGATGGGCCGGGACCTCCACGTGACCCGCAACGGCAACATGATCAAGCTCACCGAGTGAGAGTATGTCCGAACGCCATCAGCAAGTCGAAGACGCCATCGTCGCCCGGCGAGAGCGGGTCAACAGCGCGCTCCCGGAGGACCTGCCGGTCAAACGGCCGGACCACCTCTACGAGGCGTCGCGATACCTGCTAGACGCTGGTGGCAAGCGGCTTCGGCCGACGGTGCTGTTGCTCGTCGCCGAATCGTTGCTCGATATCGAGCCCTCGGCTGTGGACTACCGGGCGTTCCCGACGCTGGACGGTGGCAAAGCCGACGTGCTCTCGGCGGCACTCGCCATCGAAGTCATCCAGACGTTCACGCTGATCCACGACGACATCATGGACGACGATCCACTGCGTCGTGGTGTGCCAGCCGTCCACGAGGAGTACGATCTCTCGACGGCGATCCTTGCCGGTGATACGCTGTACTCGAAAGCCTTCGAGTTCCTGCTCTCGACCGGTGCTGCCCCCGAGCGGTCGGTCGACGCTACCACACGGCTCGCGACCACCTGTACCCGAATCTGTGAGGGACAGTCACTGGACATCGAGTTCGAACAGCGTGAGTCGGTCACTCCTGACGAGTACCTGGAGATGGTCGAACTCAAGACTGCCGTGCTCTACGGCGCGGCGGCGGCCATCCCGGCGACGCTGCTGGGGGCCGACGACGGGACGGTCGAGGCGCTGTACAACTACGGACTCGACGTCGGGCGAGCCTTCCAGATCCAGGACGACCTGTTGGATCTGACGACGCCCTCGGAGAAACTGGGCAAACAGCGCGGGTCGGATCTCGTCGAGAACAAGCAGACGCTGGTGACGCTGCACGCTCGCCAACAGGGTGTCGATCTAGAGTCACTCGTCACGACAGAATCCGTCGATGCGGTCTCGGAGGCCGAGATCGACGCGGCCGTCGACCGCCTCCACGAGGTCGGTTCGATCGAGTACGCGCGCGAGACGGCCCACGACCTCATCGCCAGCGGGAAGGAGAACCTGGAAGTCCTCCCGGACAACGAGGCGCGCTTCCTGCTGGAAGGGATCGCGGACTATCTCGTCGAACGCGAGTACTGACCCCGCTATCGCGGGGACACCAGTTATACGCCAGTGTCACCTAGAGCCGCTGTGACGGAGTTCGTCCTCTACGGTGGCAAAGGTGGTGTGGGAAAGACGACAGTAGCGACGGCGACGGGGCTGTCACTGGCCCGCGAAGGGTTCGAGACCTTGGTCGTCTCGACCGATCCGGCCCACTCGCTGGCCGACGCCGTCGAGGCGAATCTGGGCGGGAATCCGACCGAGATTCGCGACGGGTTCTGGGGCGTCGAGGTCGACCCACAGACCGGGATCGACCGCTACCAGTCACTGTTCGAGACGCTGGCCGCGGAGTTCAGCGAGGCCGGCATCGACCTCGACGAAGCGGAGGTCTCGGCGCTGTTCACGAGCGGTATCATGCCCGGAAGCGACGAACTCGCTGCGCTCGAAGGGATTGAAACCTACGTGGGAAACGACCGCTGGGACAGGGTCGTCTTCGACACGGCCCCGACGGGCCACACGCTCCGGCTCCTCGATCTCCCCGAAGTCATTGACCGGGGGATGGCTACGGCACTCGACCTGCGCGACCAGGTTCGACGGAAGGTCGACACCGCCCGAACTATGATGTTCGGCCCGATGGCCGGCCGGCGGAGCGACGACGGTCCGGACGATCTCTCGGAGATGCGCGATCGGATGGAACGGGTCGGGACCGTCCTCCGGGACCCGGACCGGACCGCGTTCCGGGCCGTCACGATACCGGAGACCATGGCCGTCCGGGAGACCGAACGCCTCGTCGAACAGTTACGCTCCTTCGAGGTGCCCGTGACCACCCTCGTCGTGAACAAGGTCATCGATGACCCGGGGGACTGCGAGCGGTGTCGCGGGAAGAAAGCGGTCCAGACCGAGGCGATCGAGACGCTTCGGCGATCGTTGCCCGACCTCGATCTGTGGACCGTTCCGGACGAATCCGGGGAGGTGACCGGCATCGACGCGCTCGAGGGAATTAGTACACACCTAGGAACGAAATCGTAGTCGAACCAGGGCAGTGACTGACGGGGTTTCGGGCCTGTGACGGTGAGCGTTGCGTCCCCCGTCTTCGGACGGCTGTGACAGGCCCCGAGCCAACCCGACGCCGTTTTGACCGGGGCGGTGCCAGGGTCGTGCATGGACGACGAGCTTCGTGCCCGTATCGAGGAGGCCGCCGAAGTCGACGCCCTCCTCAACGCGGTCAAACACGACAGCGAGGCACAGGTCGGGGCGATCATGGGGCCACTCATGGGCGAGAACCCCGAGTTCCGCGAGTACGGCGACGAGATTCCGGGGATCATCGCTCCGGTCGTCGATCGAGTCAACGGGATGGACGGCCAGGAACGACGCGATCGGATCGCCGAACTGGCCCCCGACCGTCTCGAAGAGATCGAAAGCGAAGACGAGGGCGAGGACCACCCACTGCCCGACCTTCCCAACGTCGACGAAGAGGAGGGCGTCCGGATGCGTGTCGCCCCCAACCCGAACGGCCCCTGGCATATCGGCCACGCGCGAATGGCTGCCGTCGTAGGCACCTACAAGGAGCGCTACGACGGCGCGTTCGTCTGCCGGTTCGACGACACCGACCCCGAGACAAAGCGGCCGGACCTGGACGCCTACGACCAGATCCTCGACGCCATCGACTATCTGGGTTTCGAGCCGGACTCGGTCGTGAAAGCCAGCGACCGGGTCGAGAGCTACTACGACCACGCCCGGGACCTCATCGACGCCGGCGGGGCCTACACCTGCTCGTGTCCCCAGGGCGAGTTCTCCGATCTGAAGAACAACGCCGAGGCCTGTCCACACCGTGAGAAAGACGCCGGGACGGTCCACGAGGAGTTCGAGGCGATGGTCGACGGCGAGTACGAGAGCGGCGAGATGGTCCTCCGCGTACGGACCGACATCACGCACAAGAACCCGGCGCTGCGGGACTTCGTCGCCTTCCGGATCATCGACACGCCACATCCCCGCGAGGCGGCCGCCGACTACCGTTGCTGGCCGATGCTCGACTTCCAGAGTGGGATCGACGACCACTTGCTGGATATCACCCACATCATCCGCGGGATCGACCTCCAGGACTCCGCGAAGCGCCAGCAGTTCGTCTACGACTACTTCGGCTGGGAGTACCCCGAGGTCGTCCACTGGGGTCACGTCCAGGTCGACGAGTACGACGTCTCGCTGTCGACCTCGACCATCGCGGAACTGATCGAAGAGGGCGACCTCGACGGCTGGGACGACCCCAGAGCGCCGACGGTCGCCAGCCTCGAACGGCGCGGCATCCGGGGCGAGGCCCTCGTCGACGCGATGGTCGAGTTGGGCACCTCGACCTCCAACGTCGACCTGGCGATGTCCTCGGTGTACGCGAACAACCGCGAGTTGATCGACGACGGGACGGACCGGGCGTTCTTCGTCCGCGAGGGCGACGAGTACGGCGGCCTGGTCGAGCGCCAGATCGTCGGCGGCCCCGACACCGGGCAGCCACCGTTCCACCCCGATCACGAGGACCGCGGCCGCCGGGAGATTCCCGTCGCGGGCGGCGTCGTCGTCGAGGGCGACGACCTGCCGGCCCACGGCGAGCGGGTCTGGCTGAAAGGCTACGGCTGCGTGCGACACACGCGGGACGCCTTCGAGTACGCCGGCGACGACATCAGCGCCGTCCGCGAGGAGGGCGTCGACGTCGTCCACTGGGCACCCGCCGACGGACCGTCGTTCCGGCTTCGGACGATGGACGGCGACGTGACCGGGATCGGCGAGCCGGGACTGACGGAGTACGACGCCGACGATCTGGTCCAGTTCGAGCGGATCGGGTTTGCCCGACTCGACGACCTCGACGCCGACGGCGAATCGGTCGCCTACTTCACCCACCCGTGAGCTAACGGTCCCGCCCGTTCTGTTCCCGGAACCGTTCGAGAACCGCGACGGTGTCGACGCTCGTCAGCGCCCGGTCGTCGAGCCCGATGGCGTCGCTATCGACGACAGTCGGAGACAACCGCTCCAGCAGTGCGTGGAGGCTCCGCTCGCCGTCGTCGTAGGCGTCGTCGGCAGCGGCGACCGCCCGGTCGACCCGGTAGACAGCACAGGTCGGTTCGAATCCACCGGCCGTTCGAGGGACGACAGTCGTCCCGGCGTCGGCCGCACGCTCCAGCAGCGACGCCAACGACGCGGACGGCACCAGCGGCATGTCGCAGGCGAGGACGACGGCGTACTCGGTCTCGACGGACGCCAGCGCACGGGTGAGACCGGCCAGCGGCCCCTCGTCGGGCCGGTCGTCGACGGCGAACGTGACCCCGAGGTCGGCGTCGGCGAGGGCTGTCTCGAACGCCGGGCGCTGGTCGGCCCGGCAGTTCACGACGACTGCGTCGGTCACCGCCGCCAGCGTCCGGACGACGTGAACCAGCAACGGATCGCCGTCGAGCGTCGCCAGCGCCTTGTCGCCGTCGTCGAACCGGCGCGACCGGCCGCCCGCGAGGACGACCCCAGTAGCCGCGCTCACGGTTTCACGGTCCGAAGGAGCCAGTCGTCGGGCGTCTCCCGGCTGACCTCGAAGGGGTCAAAGGCCTCGCGCGGGGCCTCGGCCAGTTGCCCGAGGAACGGACCGACCGGCGTCGGGTCCCGGTCGCTGACGAGGACGAACGCCTCGCCGGAGGAGAGTTCGCCGAACCGTTCGCGCACGCAGTCCTTTCGCTCCTGGGCCGGGAGGCCGCGGATGTCGATGGCCCCGTCGGGAACGTCGACTTCGCCGGCCGTCTCGGCGGCGTCGGCGACCGCGTCCGTCAGGTCCACGATCGGGCCGGGAACGTCGCCGGGTGTGGGCGTCCCCTGTAGGTCGTGGGTGAACGGGAGTCTGGCCAGAACCCGCGCATCCAGGTCCCCGATCCCCGACGGCCCCGCGGCTTCCGCGAAGAGGTCGTTGGCCTCGCCACAGCAGTCACAGACGTACTCCGCCATGTTGACGACGGTTCCCAGGACCGGCACGTCGTTGTCCCGGAACAGTTCGACGGTCCTGCTCGTGTCGCTGACGCTGGCGTGGAAGGGGGTCGTGACGACGACGACGCCGTCGACGGGGACCTCCTGCAGCGTCGTCAACACCACGTCGCCGGTCCCCGGCGGGAGGTCGATCACGAGCACGTCGTCGTTGCGCCAGGCCGTGTTCGAGAAGAGGTCCTCCAGCGCGTCGTGGGCCATCGCACCGCGCCAGGCCAGCGGCGCGCCGTCCTCCATCAGGCCGACGCTCATCACGTCCATCCCGCCGGTCCGGACCGGCAGCGGGTCCCCCTCGTCGCTGGAGTGGACCGGTCCCGAGATGTCCAGCAACCCGGGAACGTTCGGTCCGTGGATGTCGGCGTCGAACAAGGCCACGTCGTTGTCGGCCGCCAGCCCGCAGGCGAGGTGGGTCGCGGTCGTGGATTTGCCGACGCCGCCTTTCGCGCTGGCGACGGCGATCACGTGGTCGAACGCCTCGACCGCCGACCGGCCCTCGCTCGACGGGCTCGTACTCTCGACGTGGACGCTCTCGACACCGTCGACGTCGTCGACGGCCCGCAACGTCGCTTCGACGATCTCGTCGGCGGTGTCGCCGTCGACGGCCGTCAGATCGGTCTCGATCGTCACGTCGCCGGCCTCGACAGCGATGTCTTGGACGAACCCCGCCTCGAAGACGGAGAGGTCGGCCTGTGGGTCACGCACTGCGCGGAGCTGTGCCTCGACACGATCGGTCAGCGTCGTTTGTGCTGTCATAGATCGGGCATCCTGTTGAGTCGGTCCTCACCGGGGAGTAGTCGGGCGTCGTTCTCCAAAGCACCGCCGAACTGGCGGCGAAACTGTCCGGTATCGGCCTCCAGGGACCGCTCCGCAGTCTGTCGGACGACGGAGGCCGGGTCGTCGGTCAACTCGCGCAGTCGCTCGCGGACCCGGTCGTCGTCGACCCCGGCCAGCATGTGGGCGGCCCACTCCCGGAGGCGTTCGCTGTCCGCGTGGCTCAACTCCAGCAGTTCCTCGGCCATCGCTTCGCCGCGGAGCTTGAACAGCGAGATCGCCGCGTTCCGGCGGACGGCGTGGTGGTCATCCCCGGCCAGGACCGCCGCGATGTCGTCCTCGTGGGCTTGGCGGTCGAGGTTGTCCAGGGCGACGACGGCCTCGGCCCGGACCCACGGGTCGGCGTCGTCGAGCAGTTCGACGGCGACGGCGGCCGTCCGCTCGTCGCTGTGTGCGGTCAAGGCCTCGACGGCGAACTGGCGGACGTCACTGTCAGCGTCGGTCGTCGCGGCCCGGGCGAGTGCGGTCACGACCGCGTCGTCGGTCGGCTCGTCCTTCAACGCCAGGGCCGCCCGCCGTCGATCGATATCGGTCCCGTCACGGAGGTCCGACAGCAACGCCGCCAGATCGGCGTCCCCGACGGGTTCGGTGTCGGCGGCCGCCAGCTCCTCGGGCGTTGCCTCCCCGATGGTCACGTCCTCGCGGCTCACCTCGATGTCTTCCAGCGCTTCGATGTCGGTGTGCATCCCCGGACTGCGCTCGGGGTCCAGTTGCGGGTCCGGGTCGGCGTCGAGTTGTTTCTCGTACTCGCTGCGGTCGTCGGTCATCGCGACCCCTCCAGGGAGACGAGGGTGGCGATCCCCAGCGCGAAGGGGACGGCCCGAGCCACTGTGGCCGGGACGCCGGCCAGGGCCAGGAGGACGACGCCGGCCAGCAACGGCCAGTTGCGCGTCCGGCCCGCCGCACTGGCCGTCGAGACCGTCCCGGCGGCCGCGAGCGCGACGACGGGGAGGGGCGTCCCGACGACGCCACCCCCCACCAGCGTCACGGCGCCGGTGACGAACGGCACCGAGAGCCCGACGGCGACCACCGCACCGAAGGCGAGTCCGCCGCCGATCAGCGCGCGGCCGTCGGTGGCCGTAAACACCAGCGACAGTCCCATTCCGGCCAGTGTAAGCGTCGAGCCGACCGACCGGAGGCCGACGAACCCACCGACGCCGCTCGCCAGCCCGACAGTGAGCGCCGTCAGGAGGACGGCCCCAGCGGCTCGTTCGCCGGTCGACAGCCGGTCGCGGGCGGCGACGACGACGGCGACCGTCCCGGCGACCACTGCGACGGCGGCGGGCGCGGCGGCTGCCCCGGACACGAGCGATAGGAGGCCGAAGACGCCGACGAACAGCAATCCGACCCCGACCGTGGGACGGCGGGCGAACACCCCGGCGACGACGGCCGCGAGTGCCGGGATCGCCGTCGCGATCCACCCGAGGGACTCGACGGCGACGGTCGACGGGGCGCCGGGCGCGTTGACGGCCAGTGCGGCGACGAACCGGGCCGCGACGGCGACGGCAGCGATCCCGACGACGGCGATCGGGAGCGACTGTCGGTGTTCCTCGGGGAGTGCGGGCAGGTGTCCGAGGACAGTCTTGTGGGTGCTCATCGTCTCCCCTCCAGTCGATCGGCGAGGTCGTTCCGGTCGGCGCGGACGAACACCTCCATGAACTCCCCGAGCGAACCGTAGACGTCGGTTCCGGGTTCGTCGGCCAGCCGGTCGGCGACGCCGGCGGCGGCGTGACCGAGGTGGCGGTCCTGGAAGTCGAGGCGAGCCAGCGCCGCGTCCTCGCCGGCCACGGCCTCCCGTCGTGCGAGGTAGCCCGCGAACTCCAGTTCGTACCGGAGCGCGTCGTGGTTGTCCCGCCTGTCCTGGTCGATCTCCAGCCCGTAGTGGTCGTAGGCCCGCGCCAGGTCGAGGTTCACGTCGTTCCAGGACTGGTCGGGCCGGTATTTGGACTCGTACAGCGGCACCGGCGGGCCGGAACTGTCCAGCGAGCCGTCCGTCCGGTCCGTGTACTCGCTGTAGCCCAGTTCGAACAGGTCGTTGTACCGCGCGGCCATGGTCTCGTAGTCGTCGTCGGTCGCCAGCGTCGGGGCCTCGACGGCGAGCGCGGTCTGATCGAGACACCGTCGTAAGTCACGCGCCAGGGCACCGGAGGCGGCCGCGGTGTGGAACTCCTCGTCGGGGTACCGGAACACCGCCGCCAGCGTCCGGTAGACGGTCCCGCGGGCGGCCGCGTCCCGGTCGATATCCTCGGGCGCGTCGGCGGGCGTCGTCGCCATCACTCCATCCCCCCTCTGGCGCGGTGAACTCCGAAGGCAGTCACGCCGACGACCGCGACGATGGCGACGCCGGCGACCGACCACAGCAGCGCCTCGTATGGCGGTCCCTGCGGCCCCTCGCCGAACGGGAAGTAGTGCCACTCCGAGACGGACTTCTGACCGGCCCGCTCGCCGTTCGAGCCGTTCCAGACCGCGAAGGCCACGTCGAGGTCGCCGTCGTCGGTGATCGTCGTCCGGTTGTCCCCGCTGGCGTCGACAGAGCGGGCGTAGACCACCGACCAGGTACCGTCGTCGTAGCTGGCCTCGGTGTTGACCGCGGGCTGGTCGAACGCCGTCGTCGAACCGACGCCGCCGGCCAGCAGTTCCTGGGTCCCGGCGTCGGCACTCCAGTACCAGACGTTGACCATGTTCCCGGGACCGCCCATCGCGATCGGCGGCCGGGAACTGGCGTTGGCCGGGAACTGGACCGCGACCTGATCGGCGAACGCCGCCGGACTGGTAGCGTTTCGGTCCCGGGTCGCGTCGGCCCACTGCAGCCGCAGGTAGAGCGTGCCGTCGCCCCGTGCCGCCTGGACGTGGACCCGTTCGACGGTCGTGTCGTCGGCGTTCGGGACGCTACTCGGTGCGCTGGTCAGCGGGACGTCGGCGGCCGGGACCGACTCCCAGCCGTCGGCGGCCGGCGTCGAGAGGTCCCCGGTCGCCGGCGAGACCGGTATCTCGTGGGCCGGGCGGGCGGTCGCGAGCGGCGCCGCGGCCGTCGCTGCCACCACGATCAGACCCAGCAGCAGTGCCGTGCCGAGCGTGCGCCTGTCGTCAGTCATCGAAGACCTCCAGTCGGTACTGTTTCGCGGGGTTCTTGTGCTGGAGCAGTTCCATCAGTTCGCTGTCGGCCCCCTGGCGAGCGCGCTGGCGCTCGCGTTCGATGGTGTCCAAGGCGTCGTCGACGCGGTCGCCGAACAGCTCACGGAGGTACTGGCGCGGGATGCGGTCGACGTCGACCGTCTCGCCGTCCTCGGTGTGCTGGCCGGGCGCGTACGGCGGGATGTAGTAGACGTTGGGCTGGGTCCGGAACTCCGGATGCAAGGGGAGCGCGACCTCGTACTCCTCGACGAGTTTGTAGATGGGGCCGTCCTCGTCGTCGAGGAAGCCAACGAGGCGCAGCTGTGGCGGACACTCCTCGGCACAGGCCGGCGCGTAGGTCTCCCCGTCCGGACCTTCGCCCTCCAGACGCGGGTAACAGAAGATGCACTTCTCGGATTTCTTCGAGACGGTGTTGTAGTACACCTTCTTGTAGGGGCAGCCCTCGACGCAGTAGCGGTAGCCCCGACAGCGATCCTGGTCGACGAGGACGATACCGTCCTCGCTGCGCTTGTAGATGGCCGAGCGCGGGCAGGCCTCGACACAGGAGGGGTGGGTGCAGTGGTTGCAGATCCGCGGGAGGTAGAAGTAGTAGCTGTTGGGGTACTCGCCGGCGCCCTGGTCCTCGTCCCAGTTCGGTCCCCACTCGGCGCCCTCCCGCGGACGGAGTGGCTCGTCGCTGCCCTCGTACATGATCTCCTCGTGGTTGAACTCCCAGGAGCGGCCGTACTCCTCGCGGGAGGGGATGTCGCCGGTCTCGCGGTCCGAGTGGTCCGCGGACTGCCAGCCCCCGCCGGAGTCCTCCCAGCCCCGCGGGTACCCCTCGCCGGGCTTGGTCTCGACGTTGTTCCAGTACATGTAGTCGGTCCCGCCGCCCTCCGTCCAGAGGGATTTACACGCGATGGTGCAGGTCTGGCAGCCGATGCACTTGTTCAGGTCCATCACCATCGCGACCTGGTGGTCGACGCCGTCGGCGACGTTGACGTGGGTGTCCTCCCCGTTCTGGCTACTCATCGGACTCACCTCCCGCGGGCCGCACCTCTACGTTCACGTCGCTGTTGACGCCGGTCGGCCCCCAGTAGTTCGGGAAGAAGTAGAGGTGCTCGCCGGTGTCCTCGGGGTACTGGACCAACTGGGTCGGCTTCATGTACATCGGGACGAGCGTGTTGAAGTTGTCCCGGTCGGGGTACTGGAACTTCTCCCAGGCGAAGTACTGCCGGGCGGTCCCCGGTTCGCTGGAGGGGTAGATCTTCGCCTGGACCTCGACGCTGCCCATGTCGTTGAACACCTCGACGGTGTCGCCGTCCTCGATGCCGCGTTCGGCGGCGTCCTCGGGGTTGAGGTAGACGACGGGTTCACCCCGCTGGAGCCGGAGCATCTTCTCGCTGTCGCGCCACGTCGAGTGGATCGACCAGCGGCCGTGGGGCGTGTTGTAGGTCAGCGGGTAGTCCCCGCCGGTGTCCTGCGGGCCGCGCTTGTGGGTCGGCAGTTCCTCGTCGAGTTCGAGGAACCAGTCGTGGTCGACGTAGTACTGCTGGCGGCCGGTGAACGTCGGCCAGGGCTCCTTGTCGTGGACGTAGTTCTGCCAGGGGACGTAGGCCTCGTCGTCTTTGATGTCGGAGGTCCAGTGGGGGCCGGCCGCGAGCAGGCGCTGGGGCTGGTCCTCGGTGTCGGCGAAGGTGATCTGTTCGTCGGTGTCGCTGGGGTTGGACTCCTCGGAGTGTTCGAGGATGAACTCCGCGGCCGCGCGGTCTTCCTCCAGTGCTCCCTCCTCGCCGGTCTCCCAGTCCCGGACGAAGTCGTCGTAGATCGTCGTCAGATCGATCGTCCGGTCGAACTTTCGGTCCTCGACGGGGTCGACGCCGCGTTCTCGGGCACGTTCCTGGATCGTCTCGGCGAGCAGACGGAAGATCTCCCAGTCGGTCTTTGCCTCCCCCAGCGGTTCGACCGCCGGCGTGAACGGATGCACGTAGGTGTGCATGTCCGTCTCCGAGAGGTCGTACTTCTCGTAGTGGCTCGCCGCCGGAAGGACGATATCGGAGTACATCGCCGTCGAGTCCATCCGGAAGTTGATGTCGACGACGAGGTCGAGTTTCGGCCACAGTTGCTCCTCGACGGCGACGTTGCCCTTGGCCTGGTTGAAGTAGTTGCCCCGCCAGACGAACATCGTCGAGGGGTCGGGCCGGAAGCCGTCCTCGCGCTCCTCCGGGTACAGCGGCATCCACCCTTTGTCGATGGACTCCCGGATCTTCTCGGCGGTGTCGGGGTCGGTGTTGTCGAGGATGCCGCCGTGGAAGTACGTCCACAGCGTCGTCGGCACCCCGCGGACCGACCCGGTCGGGAACGAGAGGACCTTCCAGCCGTGGAACGTCCAGATCTTCTCCTGGCCGACGTAGTGGTCCAGCCCGGTCCCCGGGTCCCCGAGGTTACCGGTCAGCGTCACGAGCAACTGGATCGCACGGTTGCCCAGGTCGTTGTGGTACCAGTCGTTGACGCCCTTGCCGTGGATGATCTTCGCGGCGTCGGCCTCGGCGAACTCACGGGCGACCCGCTGGTAGGTGTTCTCGCCGACGCCGGTCTCCCCGTGGACGAACTCCGGCGTGTACTGGGAGAGTTCGTCCCGCAGGTTCTCCCAGACCGACCGGACCGGGACCTCGCCGTCGTCGACCTCGACCTCCCGTTCGACGCTCAACTGCGGATCGAAGTCCAGTTCGATGCTGGAGTCGGGGTCGTTCTGGCCGTCGCGCTCGCCCAGCGACCCCGGCGCACGCCGCAGGGTGCCGTCGGCGTCGACCATCACGAACACCTTCTCGGGGTCGTCGGCGTCCCCCGCGAGGCCGACTTCGCTCGCTCGGAGGAACTTGCCGGTGTCTTCCCGGACCAACAGGGGCATGTCGGTCTGTTCCTTGAGGTGGGCCTCGTCGTACAACCCCTCGTCGACGATGGTCCGGGCCATCCCAAGGGCCAGGGCGGTGTCGGTGCCGCCCTCCGGGGAGAGCCACTCGTCGGTGTGGATCGCCGTCTGGGAGTAGTCGGTGAAGATCCCGACCCGTTTGGCCCCCTCGTAGCCGGCGTCGAGGAAGTACTTCGCGTCGGGGATGCGCGTGACGTTGATGTTCGACCCCCAGGCGATGATGTAGTCGGCGTTGTGCCAGTCGGCGCTCTCGGCGTTGTCTGTCTGGGTCCCCCAGGTGATCGGCTGGCCCGGCGGCAGGTCCGAGTACCAGTCGTAAAAGGAGTGGGAGACCCCGCCGAGCAGGTTGACGAGCCGGCTCCCGGAGGCGAAGGAAACTGGGCTCATCGCCGGGATCGGGGTGAAGCCGGAGATCGCGTCGTACCGCCCCGCCTGGACCTCGTCGATGACGTGGTCGGCGATCTCGGTCAGGGCCTCGTCCCAGGAGATGCGCTCCCACTGGCCCTCGCCGCGTTCACCGGTTCGTCGAAGCGGGTGGAGCACGCGCTGGTCGGCGTTGACGTAGTCGGTGTAACAGGCCCCCTTCTGACAGCCCCGCGGGTTCGGGTCCGGGAGGCTCTCGTCGAAGGTCGGGTAGTCGCCGGCCTGCTCCTCGCGCCAGACCTGGCCGTCCTTGACGAAGACGTTCCAGGAGCAGGACCCGGTGCAGTTGACGCTGTGGGTCGAGCGGGCGACGGAGTCCCAGTCCCACTCGTCGCGGTAGAGGTCCTCCCAGTCGCGGTAGGGATAGTTACCGATCGGGTCGTCGACGGCCTCCAGCCCCTGCATGCCGTCGTCGGCGAAGGAGAGCCCCGTCGCACCGAGCAACGAGGCCGCACCCAACCCTCGCACGAAGTCGCGTCGACTCAGGGAACTGTCCGTCCAGCGGTCGTCGTCGGGAGTCTGTCTACTCATGGCTCAGGAACACCGTCACGGTCGCACAGGCGGTACCGACGAGCGCGAGGGCGATGCCGGTCGGCGTCGAACCGCCGGCCTCCAGGCCGGCAGCGACGAGGCCGAGCCCGACCAGTTTGCTCGCCGTGTCTAACAGCCGATACTGGCGTCGAGAGAGCGCGATCTCAGTCATCGCTCGTCCCCCCGTCCGTAACTTTGCCGTCGGCGGTACCGCTGTCGGCAGCGCCACCGTCGGCGGCGACCCCCTCGTCGTCGGGCGGGGCCGACGTGTCCCCGCCGCGCAACAGGAGGTAGGTGATCCCACCGAGCACCGGCGGAACCCCCAGAAGCGCCGCGGTCAGGATCGGGTTGACGACCTCGGTGGTCGTCCCTAGCACCTGGTCGGCGAGGATATTGTTCATCCCCGCGATGGAGGCGATCATGACGAAGGCGACGGCGGCCACGCCGACGCCGGTCTGCCAGGGCCGCTGTAGGGGATCGGCAGTGAAGTGGGTCGGCTCGGGCGTCCGATCGATGAAGGGCCAGGCGGCGATCGCCAGGAAGACGAGCCCCGGAAGCAGGACGCCGCCGACGAACTCGCCGTTGATGTGGGCCGGCCCGACTGAGAACCCGATCTGGGGCAGCAGCTTCAGGAAGCCGTAGACCCACATCAGGAACCAGTCGGGCATGATCAGCGCCGGGGTACTCGCCGGATCGTTGGGACCGTACTCGGCGACGTTGTGGACCGGCAACAGGCCGGCAAGCGCCGACAGCGTCGCGGCCGTCAGGAAGAACACGACCGCCGAGACGGCCGCCTGGTTGGGGACCGCCGGCAGGCCGACGATGACGCTGTCGTCGTCCTTGTCGATCTCCCGATCGCCGGCGACGACGTCGTCCTCACGGGGTGCTTCGGTGTGTTTCTGGCGTATCAGAATCCACATGTGCAGCGCCAACCCGCCGGCGATCGCCATGGGAATGACCAGCACGTGCAGGAAATACAGCCGGGGGATCGTCGCGCTGGAGGGGAACTCCCCGCCGAAGACCACCTGCCCGAGGAAATCCCCCAGTAGCGGCACGGAGATCGTGAGGTTGTAGCCGATGCTGGTCGCGGTCGCGGCGAACTCGTCGAACGGCAGGGCGTAGCCGGTGTAGGCCGCACCCATCGACAGCGCCGCCAGTCCCGTGCCGACGATCCAGTTCGGTTCCCGCGGGTTTCGGTAGGCCCCGGTGAAGAACACCCTGAGCATGTGCAACCCGATCGAGGCGACGAAAAGATGGGCCGCCCAGTGGTGGAGCCGGCGGATGAACATGCCGAAGGGCACGTCGTAGGTGATGTGTAACACCGAGACGAACGCCTCGGGCATCTCCTGGCCCTGGAACTTCTCGACGCTGCCGTCGTACTCGACCGCCGAGGTCGAGGGCTCGAAGAAGAACCCGAGGAAGATCCCCGACAGGACCAACAGGAGGAAACAGAACAGCGCGACCTCGCCCAGCAGGAACGAGTCCTCGGCGGGGAAGGCCTTCCCGAGGAACTGCTGGCCCCGCTCGACGTCGAGTCGGGTGTCGAACCAGTCGTAGATCCGGTCGGCGCGAGACATCACTCACCCCCCGGGCCGACTGGGCCCTCGAAGTCGCCGGTCGCGATCAGGGTGCCGTCGCTGGAGATCGTGATCGGGAGCTGCGGGAGCGCCCGCCCCGGCGGTCCGCCCTCGACGCTCGCGCCGGAGAGCGGATCGAACTTCCCGAAGTGACACGGGCAGACCAGCAGATCCCCGTCCCGGTTCCCGACCATACAGCCGGCGTGGGTACACACCTTCGAGAACGCCGCGTAGCCGCTGACCGTAAAGCCCTCCTTGACGTTGCTGTAGGCCGATTCCGAGTAGCGGACCAGCAGCGTCGGCGCGTCCTCGATCCCGGGCCGGGGTTCGGGGAAGACCGTCATGTGTTCGCCCTCCGAGAGACGGCCCTCCTGGATGGGTTCGCCCTCGCCGTCGACCAGGGTGACGCCGTCGGAGTAGATCGGTCCCTCGTAGCTGCGCTCGAACACCTGGGTGGTGCTCGCGAGCGGTGCCGTCAGGCTCGCGACGGCCGTCAGGCCGCCGACGGTCGCGAGGAACTTCGCGAAGTCACGCCGCCGGAGTTCGGCCCGCGCGTCGCTGTAGAGGCTCTGGCGGGTCGCCGGGGTCTCGCTACAGCCGCAGTCCTCGGTCTCGTCGTCGGGTTTCGGGTAGTCCATCAGTCGTGCCTCCTGTATTCCGCGACCTCGACGTGTGGCATGAACCAGGCGTAGTACGCGACCGTCGACAGCGCCAGCGAGACGAACATCCCCGTGGCGTACAGCCCGAAGTACTGGGTCCGGGCCAGAGTCAGGTACTCGCCGGTGAACAGCGCCGCGAAGACGATCGAGAGGACGGTCAACCCGCCCATCGCGACCAGCCCCTCGATGGCGTCCGAGGCGTCGTGGTACTCGACGACCCAGCGGTTGTCCGATTCGAGCCACGGCAGGCTCGCCGTGAGTTGCCCGCCGTCGGCCACGGGCGCTTCCTCCGGTGGTCGGACGGCCCGGTTCATGAACTGGTGAGCGCCGGCCAGGACGCCGACGAGGCCGAAGAGCGCGACCCAGACGACGACCCCGACCTGGCTGGGCGAGAGCTTGTTCGGCGTGTCGATCGGCCCCTCCAGCGGTCGGAGGTCAGTGACGCTCTCGTCGATCGCGATCTCCTCGGAGGGTGGTTCGCCGTGTAAGGCGACGTACCACATCGGAAGCAACACCGTGGTCACCAGCAGGACGATGAGTATCGTGTTCCGTCTCATGGGTTGGGTGAGGGCTGGTATGATAGTCCGCTGACTGTTCGGTCCGGTCCCTCGTATCCGGCTCTTGCAAGACGACGACGGTGAACGTCAGACCAAACATCTCGGGTATTTTTTAAGGGGAATTCCGCGCCGAACATGTTCGCACTGGATTATTTCACTCGAACCGGTCGATATCCCGACAGATGTCCCGGCGGGTGCTCGCGGAGGTAGAAGTGGTCGACCCACAGGCGTGCCAGGTCCAGCCCCACGCCAGCGAGGAGCGGCACGTCGCTTCTGTCTCCCGGAGCGCGCTTGGCGGTGACGAGGGTGAGGTCGTCGAGGAGTTCACGCTGGTCGCCGACGGCGATTCCCCACCATCACCGGACGACCACGCGAACGTCCAGGAGGTGTTCGATTACGACCAGGGACGGATCTACCGCCTCCATCGACAGGCTGGACAGGGGTGTGTCTGTGAGCGGATCGAGCGAGCGGGCTGTGTCGTCCAGGAGTTAAGCGCCACCGAGCGGTCCCTGACGGTGACCTTCCTGGTCGAGGACGTGGCCACGCTCAGGGACGTGATCGGCGACCTCCAGTCGACGGGCGAGTGCGTCAGCCTCCGGCGGCTTGTCGAGACCGACGACTCGCTGGACCGGAGCCGACCCGTCGTCCTCGACCGGGAGAAACTGACCGGCCGCCAGCGGGAGGTCCTGGAACGCGCCCACGAGATGGGCTACTTCGAACACCCGCGGACGGCCAACGCGGGCGAGGTCGCGGACGACCTGGGGATCACGACGGCGACGTTCACCGAACACCTCGCGGCCGCCCAGCGGAAGGTGTTCGGCGACCTCCTGGACGAGCCGTGACCGCCGACAGTTTTCCGTCTCTCGGCCCCACAACACGGTATGGGAGACGACCACGGCGATCACGATCACACGCAAAACCGCCACGAGCACACCGACCACGACAATCACGACCACCACGGAGACGACCGTGAAACGGTCGATATCGGCGTCCTGACTGTCTCGTCCTCGCGGACACTAGCGGACGATCCCAGCGGTGACACAGTCGAGACCGTCTGTGGAGACGCAGGCCACGAGGTCACCGATCGTCGGCTCGTCACCGACGACGCGGACGCCATCGCCGAGGCCGTCGCCGGGTTGCTCGACGACGGCGCCGACGTAGTGGTCACGACCGGCGGGACCGGCCTCACCGCCGACGACGTGACCGTCGACGCGGTCGGGGACCTCTTCGATCGCTCGATCCCCGGTTTCGGGGAGCTGTTCCGCTGGCTGTCCTACGAGGAGGTCGGCCCGATGGCGATGGCATCCCGTGCGACCGCCGGTGTCGTCGGGGACCGACTCGTGTTCTGCCTCCCCGGCAGCGAGAACGCTGCCCGGACTGGGACGGAAGAACTGATCGCGCCGGCGGTCGGGCACCTGCTCGGCCTCGTCCGGCAGTGACCAGACCCGCACGGTTTTGAGGCCAGTCGCGCTAGCGGCGACCATGACCGAGGAGTTCACACACGTCGACGAGGACGGCGACGCCCAGATGGTCGATGTCGGTGAGAAAGCCGAAAGCGAGCGCCGGGCCGTCGCCCGGGGCGCGATTCGACTGACCGACGGGACGCTCGCAGCTATCGAGGCCGACGACGTGGAGAAGGGTGACGTGTTGACGACCGCCCGGATCGGTGCCATCCAGGCGGTCAAACACACCTGGGAGACGATCCCGATGTGCCACCAGATCCCCATCACGAACGTCGAGACGGAGTTCTCGGTCGGCGACGACCGGGTAGAACTCACCGTCGCCGTCGAGACGGTCGGCAAGACCGGCTGTGAGATGGAGGCTCTCGAAGGCGTCACGACGGGACTGAACGTCGTCTGGGATATGGTGAAGGCGAACGAGAAAGACGACGACGGCCAGTACCCCGGGACAGCCATCGAGGGGGTCGAGGTCGTCGAGAAGTCGGTCGAACGGCCCTGACCGCGTTCGGAAACACATACCTGTTCGCGTCCGATAGACGGTCACATGCAGGTCCTGGGAATCGTCGGCCACTCCGACGCCGGGAAGACCACCCTCGTCGAGCGGCTGACCGAGCGACTCTCCGAGCGCGGGCGGGTCGCGACGGTCAAACACTGTACCCATCCGCCGGACGTCGACACGGAGGGGAAAGACACCGCCCGCCACCGCGGTGCTGGTGCCAGCGAGACCGTCGCGCTGACCGACGACGGGGCGTGGTTCGCGACCGGCGAGCAGCGGTCGCTGACCGAGACACTGGACGAACTGGCCCCGGAGTACGACTACGCGCTGGTCGAAGGGTACAGCGACGCGTCGATCCCGAAGGTCGTCCTGGGCGACCGCGAGGCGGCCGACCCGGTCGTCCACCGCGCCGACAGCGGTGGCGCGGCCGATCTCGATGCTGTCGTCGACGCCATGCTGGACCGCGACCCGTACGTTACGCTGGAGGCGCTAGTCGGGGAAGTAAAGCGCTCCGCGGACGAGGATCGCGCCGGAGCGATCGCCACGTTCACCGGGCGGGTTCGAGCACGGGACAGTCCCGACGACCCGCCGACGGAGTTCCTGGAGTTCGAGCGCTACGACGAGGTCGCCGCCGACCGGATGGCAGAGTTACAGCGTTCACTAGAGGACCGCGACGGCGTCTACGCCGTTGCCCTCCACCACAAGACCGGTGTCGTCAAGGCCGGCGAGGACATCGTCTTCGTGGTCGTGCTGGCGGGCCACCGGGGGGAGGCGTTCCGCGCCGTCGAAGACGGGATCAACCGCCTCAAGGAGGAGGTCCCGCTGTTCAAGAAGGAAGTGACGGTCGAAGACGAGTTCTGGGCACACGACCGGTAGCTTCGATGGGCGTCTCGTCGTATCGCGCGTGGACGGAGTGTCAGCCGACGGTACATTTATTACCTAGTGATATTACCTAGTGGTACATGACGCAACTCGATGCCGCCAGGGCGGGAACGATCACCGACGCGATGGAACGGGTCGCCGAACGCGAGCGGGTCGATCCCGAGTTCGTCCGGCAACAGGTCGCCGACGGGCAGGCCGTGATCCCCACGAACGTCAACCACGATCGTCTGGACCCGATGGTGATCGGCCGTGAGTTCGCCACGAAAGTGAACGCGAACATCGGAAACAGCGAGGAGTCGGGCGATTCGGAGACCGAACTGGAGAAACTCCACACGGCCGTCCACCACGGGGCCGACACCGTGATGGACCTCTCGACGGGCAGCGATCTCGACGAGATCCGGACCGCGAACCTGGCCCACTCACCGGTCCCGATCGGGACCGTCCCGATCTACGAGGCGGTCACACGGGTCGAGGACCCGACCGAGTTGACGACAGAGCGGTTGCTGTCGGTGATCGAGAAGCAGGCCCAGCAGGGGGTCGACTACATGACGATCCACGCCGGCGTCCGACTGGAACACCTGCCGCTGACCGACGGCCGTACCACCGGGATCGTCTCCCGTGGCGGGTCGATCCTGGCGAAGTGGATGGAGGACAACCAGGCCGAGAACCCGCTGTACACGGCGTTCGACGAGATCTGTGCGATCCTGTCCGAGTACGACGTGACGATCAGTCTCGGTGACGGACTGCGTCCGGGTTCGTTGGCCGACGCCGGCGATCCGGCACAGTACGCGGAACTGGAGACGCTGGGCGAACTCACACGGCGGGCCTGGGACCACGGCGTCCAGGTCATGGTCGAGGGGCCGGGTCACGTTCCGATGGACGAGATCGCCGGGCAGGTCGAACGTCAGCAGTCAGTCTGTGACGGCGCACCGTTCTACGTCCTCGGGCCGCTCGTGACCGACATCGCGCCCGGGTACGACCACATCACCAGTGCCATCGGTGCCACGGAAGCGGCACGGGCCGGCGCGGCGATGCTGTGTTACGTCACCCCGAAAGAACACCTCGGTCTCCCCGACGCCGAGGACGTCCGCGACGGACTCGCAGCGTATCGGATCGCTGCCCACGCCGCCGACGTGGCGAACGGCCGCGAGGGTGCCCGCGAGTGGGACGACGCGCTCTCGGAAGCACGGTACGCCTTCGACTGGCAGCGACAGTTCGAACTGGCGCTGGACCCGGAGCGAGCGCGGGCGTTCCACGATCAGACGCTCCCGGGGGACAACTACGAGACGGCCCGGTTCTGTTCGATGTGTGGTGTCGAGTTCTGTTCGATGCGGATCGACCAGGACGCTCGCGACGAGGGCGGGATGGACGAGATCGAGATCGACGACACGGACGGGACCGACCCGGAGACCTCCCAGGCAGCGGCCGTGAACCGGCCACCGGTCGGGACCCACGACACAGCGGCGGGTCCGACAGACAGTCCCGGAGCCGACGACTGAGCGAGATCCCCCACTCAGCCGATAGTTCTTTATATACAGGTCGTGTACGGTGGAACGATGTCGAAGAAACTACTCGGGCTCATCGCCCTCGTCGGGGTCATCGGCCTCGCGTACGCCTACAGTCGTTGACAGCAGTATCGCTCCCAAACACGTTTCCGAACCCTTACCGGGGTGAGTGACCTATGCGTCGCCATGTACGGCGTCGTCACGCGAAACGAAGAGGAGACAGCGTGGTCGGAGTTCGACCGAGCCTTCTACGAGGTCAAGGACGTGACCGGCCGGGCGGCCGAACCCATCGCGGGCGCGGTCAACATGGTATCGTGTTTCGGGGACAACGCCGTCGAAGGCGAGGATGAGTTGCTGGCCTTCGACGACGAAGGGACTGCAGCCACCCGGAACGAACCGTACTTCGACTGGACCTACGTCTGTCCGACCCACGAGCGCTATCGGGACGGCCTCCTCGATATCATCGCCGACGCCGCCGAGGTAAACGGTGACGTCCGTCTCGACGATGTCGGCTTTCCACGCGAGGAGTACTGCTACTGCGACCGGTGTGAGCGACTCTTCGCGGAGAGCGACTTCGAGGAATGGTCGGCCTGGCGGACGAACGTCATCACCGAGTTCGTCGCCGACGCCCGCGAGCGGGTCCCCGGTGACCTCTATCTCACGCTGTATCCCGACCCGTACCCCGGCCACCTCGAAGCCCGGAGCGGCCTCGACGTCGACGCCGTCGGCGAGTTCGTCGACGAGTTCGTCGTTCCGATTTACGATATGGCCTACTCGACGACCTACTGGCTGGAGATCCTCGCGAAGGGGTTCCGCGACGAACTCGGCGGTCCGTTCAGCATCGAGTTGTACGCCGTCGACGTCGACATCGACGACCTGAGCAAAGCAGCCGAGGTGGCCGGCGAGTACGCCGAGACCGTGCTGTTCGGCTACGACGCCAGCAACGCCCGGGCGACGGTCCGACGACTCGACGCCGACGCCCGCGAGGGGCAGTCCTTCGGCCCCGAGTAGGGGACGACGGTGGTATTCGGACGATCAGCGGAACCGACGATCACGCCACTGCTGGATCTCCTCGCGATCGCGGGTGTCGTCCGGGAGTTCGTCGAACCACTGGGCGTCGCTGATCTCCTGGTCCGGGTCCGCCACTCGTGGGGTCGTCGTCTCCGCACGGGTCTCGAAGACGGGGAGGACGCCCCAGGCCATGTTGTCGTCGTAGTAGAACTCGACGCGGCCCAGGAGTCCGAGTCCCTCGATCGTCCCTTCGATACCGCCCTCCTCGGAGAGTTCCCGCAGCGCGGCCTCCCGGAACGACTCGCTCCCGTCGAGTTCGCCACCCGGGAGCACCCACTTGTCGACGCCCTCGTGACGGACCAACAGGAGGGCACCGTCGGGTCGGTAGACCAGCGTGTGTGCCCCGTACGGTGCCCCGTGGTCGCGGGCGGCTTCCGCGACCGTCCGGAAGCGCGGCCTGGAGACGCGCCGGTGGCGGCTGAACTCGACGGCTGGATCGTACTCCTCCAGCAGGTGGTGGTACGTCTGTTCGGCCTCCTGGCTGGCCACGTCCGAGAGATACCAGAGGTTGTCGACGGTCATCAGTGGTCGTCACGGACTGGCTGGCATGGCGGTCCCAACGACTGTCCGAGAGGGAGCGAAGAGCAGGTCATACGAGGGGGTACGGCGGAGGCCGTTATAAGTCTTCGACACCCTCACCGGCGCGAATCAGTCCCTTTTTGAGCAGTCACCGAGTACCGCCGCCCATGGCATTCGAAGAGGACGATACCGTGATTCTGCACGACGAGCACAGTGACTACGACGGCCAGGAGGGAACCGTCACACAGGTCGTCGAGACCATGTTCGGCGACGCCAACTACACGGTCTCCTTCGAGGACGGTCAGGAACAGGGCGTTCCCGAAGACAACCTCGAAGCAGCGGAGTAAGGCTCGATGTCGTCGGTTCCGTTCCACTACGTCGATCTCCGGACGTTCTGTTATGCGACCGAGGACGACCGGCGGGTCGAGGACGCGCTTCGGACGTTTCTCCCCGAAGAGTACCCGATCGAGCGATCCCAGAGCGAGGGTCACTACGGCGACCGAATCGTCGTCCTCTCGGCTCGCGTTGAGAACGCCGACGAGATCCGTCACGTGCTCTCACAGGTCGCGACGCTTTCGGACATCGACGCGGTGAAAGCGGAACTCGACGACCGGGTCGACGACAACTGCTCGTTTTTCCTCACGTTCGACAAGCAGGCCGCTTTCCGCGGGGAGGTCACCCGCGGTGACGGCATCACACTCCGGGCAAAGGTCGAGGCGTACCCGGCGAAACGGGAACACGCCGTGGCCAACGCCCGCGAACTGTTCGAGGAACTGTGATGTACGAGGCCATCCACGCCCGCCCGGACGGTGAGAGTACGGTCGCCCGACAGGCGCTGACAGCCAGCGAGTACGGCTACGACGGCATCGTCGTCCGGAACCACGGCGACAATCAGGCGTCCTACGATCCCGGACGGATCGCCGACGCCTACGACATCGACGTGGCGACCGGGATCGAGATCAGGGCCGACGATCCCTCCCGTGCGAGCGGGTTCCTCGGGAACTACCGACCCGACCGGACGATCGTCGCCGTCCACGGTGGGACGACCGCGATGAACCGGTTCGCGGTCGAGCAACCCGCAGTGGACGTGTTGGCCCATCCGATGCGGGGAAGCGGCGATTTCAACCACGTGCTCGCGACGGCCGCCGCCGACAACGGTGTCAGAGTCGAATTCTCGCTCGGGGCGGTCGTCGGCCAGTCCGGCGGGAGCCGGGTCCGTGCGATCCAGGGGCTGCGCAAACTCCGGGACCTCGTCGAGGACGCCGACGCACCCTACGTCGTCTCTGTCGACCCGTCGAATCACCTCGAACTCCGGGCTCCGCGAGATCTCGTCACACTCGGTGAACGCATCGGCTTCGAGCCGACGGAGATGGAGGACGGCCTCGCCGAATGGGGCCGTCTCGTCGACCGGAACCGCGAGCGCCGCTCGGACCGGTTCATCGAGCCAGGTGTCAGTATCGACGAGTAGTTCGTTGGGTTCCCCGAACAGTCGAAACGCGGGCTATGCGGCCTTCGCTGTCCGTAAATTCCAGACAACGGGCGAAAGGATTTTTATCCGCGCGACGAATACACGAGTCCATGGTGCAAAAGGTGAGTCGACCGTTCGGGGTAACGGTCGCAGGGGGATTCATGGCCCTTGAGGGGGGCCGACAGCTGGTGCACGGGACCATGGTCTACCACGGTCTTCTCACCGGCACCAGCAGTCCGGTTCTGCTGGCGCTGGTCTTTGCCGGACTCAGTGTCGTACTGGGTGGCATCCTCATGGTCGCAGCGTACGGGATATTTACAAACGGCAACTGGGGGCGGGGCCTCGGTGGGGGTGGACTCGTCCTGGTTGGACTCCTGTCGCTCGGCTGGATGTTGCTGACGAGTGACCTGCTGTTCGTCGTCGAGGCCGTCTTGGACTTCCTGGTCGCCGGCTACCTCTTCTCCGGCCGGTCGGCCATCGACGAGGGGCGACCCGACATCGACGACACGGACAACTCACAGACCGTCGGACTCCCGTAACGGTCGACACCGACGTGTTCTTGTGCCCGCTGTCCCCAGTGCCGGGTATGGCATACTGGGTCGGTTTCTCGGAGGGGTGTGGCCGATGAAACACCTCCCCAAGCACCTCCGTCCGCGCTGGCGGTATCTAGCCGTCGCCATCGAGAGCTGGCCCGACACCGAGATCGACAGGCGGTCGTTCCAGCGCTCGGTGTGGTACGCAGCACAGAACCTCCTCGGTGATATCGGGAGCGCAAAGACGGACATGAACGTCGTCGACTTTGCCTTCGCCGAGGGGGCGGGTCACGCGATCGTCCGTGTCCGCAGGGGCCGGGTCGACGAGGCGCGCTCCGCGCTCACAGCGCTCGGAGGCATCGACGGGGAACACGTCGGTATCCGAGTCCGTGGAATCAGCGGGACGATGCGTGCCTGTGAAGAAAAGTATATACGCGGGCCGGCGGAACCTTCCGCCCAGAGACAGGTCGTGTTCGAGGACGTGACACGGAACGCAGTCGTTCGGGGTCGTCGGATCGATGTCCGGACGGACGACGCGTTCGCGGGGGCGACCGAACTCGATCTCAAATAACTATGCAGGGACAAAACCAACAGCAGGCGTACGACCGCGGGATCACAATCTTCTCTCCGGACGGCCGTCTCTATCAAGTCGAATACGCACGCGAAGCCGTCAAGCGCGGCACCGCGAGCATCGGTGTCCGGACGGCCGACGGCGTCGTACTCGCCGTCGACAAGCGTATCCGCTCGCCACTGATGGAGCGGTCCTCGGTCGAGAAGATCCACAAGGCAGACGACCACATCGGGATCGCCTCGGCCGGCCACGTCGCCGACGCTCGACAACTGATCGATCTCGCTCGACGACAGGCACAGGTCAACCAGCTCCGGTACGGCGAGCCGGTCGGCGTCGAGACACTCACCAAAGAGATCACCGACTACATCCAGCAGTACACGCAGGTCGGCGGCGCCAGACCGTTCGGCGTCGCGCTCATCATCGGCGGGATCGCCGACGGCGAACCCCGGCTCTACGAGACCGATCCGTCGGGGACGCCCTACGAGTGGAAGGCACTGGCTGTCGGTGCCGACCGGGGTGACATCCGCGACTACCTCGAAGAACACTACGACGAGGGGATGGAACTGGACGCCGGCGTCGACCTCGCGCTCGAAGCGCTGGCCTCGGTCGCCGAAGACGGACTCTCGCCGGAGGGGATCGGCGTCGCGACGATCGACGTCGAAACGGAGACCTTCCACGAACTGACCGACGACGAGAAAGCGGCCCACATCGAATCGGGCGACCTGGCGGGCTCCGATAGCGAGGACGAAGACGAGGACCAGCCCGAGTAACCAATCGTTCAACCGACACCGGCGCTAGAATTAAACCGCCGGGTCGCAAACCGTCGGGTATGGACTGTCCACGGTGTGGGGACCCGCTCGAATCCTATCGACTCGGCGATTCGGAGACGGTAGCGTGTGGGAACTGTTCGTACCTGGGGGTCCCCGTCGACCACAAGAGCGAGAGCCGTCGACGTGAGTCCTGGGACGACGCACTGGACCGGTTCAACGACCAGAAACAGACGGTCAAGAAGGTCACGGAGATCTCGGATACCGACGTGTTTTCGACGGTGACGGACGGGGCAGAGACGACAGCGGAAGAGCCGGATCGGGAGACGGGAGAATCCGAAGCCGGTGACGACACTGACGACATGGCAGCCGACCGTGAGACGACAGAGACCGGCGACACTGTCGACGACGACTCCGCCGAGGACCCACCGTCCGACGAGAGCAGGGAGCCGGCGTCTGCCGACGCAGGCAACTGAACCCTCCACCGCGATCAGTCCCTCGTGTTCCGGTCGAACGCTTTTCTGCGAGGGGGATGGTGGGCGGGGAAAACAGGCGGCCACCCGAACCCGGGCGGGCCTCGACTCGCCTCAGTCGTCAGATTGGGCTTCGACTTCCTCTTCGTCGGCAGCGTTGCCCGAGTCGCGTTGCTCTTCTTCGTCCGAGCGAGCGGCGACGAGGGCACCGCGCGAGACGCTGTACATCGGTTCGTCGGCGTGACGGACTTCGCTGATCGAGAACGGAATGTCGGCGTCGTCGAGGTGCTGTTTGAACAGTTTCGTGAAGCCATTCGGTGAGGAGGTCCCGCCGGTGACGACAACGGGGACGTCGAGTCCCTCCTCGATGTCTTCCTCGTCGACTTCCTGTGCGATCTTTTCGATGACGTAGTCCAACAGGTTCTCGTAGTAGATCGAGAGGGCGCCTTCGACACCGCCGACATCGGTCTCGAAGTCGAGTTCGAAGTCGTCCTCTTTGATCGAAGTGACCTTGTCGACCTGTGTCCCGGTCGCCTGGGCGGCCTGTTCGTCGACCCAGTCGCCACCGCGGGCGACGGAGAACTTCATCACGGGAACGGCGTAGTACGACAGGCAGACGTTGGTCATCCCGGCACCGAAGCTGATCCCCAGCCCGGTGAAGTCGTTGTCGGCGAGGTCGGAGTAGATGACCGCCATCCCCTCGTTGATGGGTTCGGCGTCGTACCCCATGTCGTCGAGGAACGACTCGATGGTCTTCTGGTGGTACAGCGTCGACAGGTCCGAGTCCATCGGGTCGGCCGGCGAGGAGAAGAACAGCTTCTCGTTGGGGTACTCCGGCGAACCGACGACCTGTTCGATGATGAGCTTCATCATCGGGATCGCGGACTTCTCGTCAGAGGAGAGGATCCCCTGTGACATCGGGCGGCGTGTCTCCTGGTTGAAGATGTTCGCGAAGTTCAGGGCGTCGTCGCCAAGCACGTAGACGTCGTCGTCCTTGCGGATGTGGAGTACGTCCGACCGGGAGAGCATCTGCTCCGCCATGTCGCTGTACTCGATTTCTACGAAGGAGTTTCGCTGTTGGACGAAGACCGTCTCGTTCCCTTCTTGCTGTGCGGAGATGATATTCATCGTACCGACGTCGAGGCCTTTTGCCATAAGTAGCTCACAAATACCTGCGTAACATCGTGTAATAAAAGTACGTATCTGCCAAGATAATGACTGGACATCGGTCGACTGACGAGGGGTGTTCGCGGAACTTCCGCAGTCGAACCCGATACGGGGTCGCCACGGGAACTGCTATCGGGACTCGCGTATGATCAAAGCTGACATGTACTACGATCGGCCCAGTAGCCGAGCGGCCCGGCCGAGGACACCTTCCAGAACAGTCTCGTCGCTCTCGCTGGCTGCTTCCTCCTGCTTGCGCTCCCGGAGCTTCTTCAGCTGATCCGTCTGTTCGTCGACGGTCGAGTTCGAGCGGTCCGTCGCTTTCTCGCCGCCTTTGACAGTCTTGAGGCCGGCGACCTGTTCGTCGACACTACTCCGGTGGACGCGGTCGACGCTGGCATCCATCCCGGAGACGTCCATCTCCACTTCTCCCTCGCTGGGAGTGATCTTCAGGTCGCTTCCCTCGTGGCGTTCGACGCCGCCCCACGTGAGATCGACGCTTTCCATCGCGGATTCGATGTCCTGTTCGATCTCCTCGTCGGTGTAGGATTCCTCTGCCTCCTCTTCCGGGGCCTGGATGTCGCCGGGTCGTGGCTTCGCACGGTCGATGTGGTACGCGACGAGCGCACCGCCGGTCGCGGCCAGCAGCGACGCCAGCCCGAGCCCGTAGACGAACAGGACGTGGATGCTGTACTGCGGGCCCGAGCCGGTCGCCCAGCTGTACGGGTACGCCCAGACGAACAGTCCCAGACCGACGAGACTGATCGCCGACCCGGCGACGGCACCGTAGATCGCGCGCTTGCCGACCGGGAGCAAGACGACGACACTCGATAAGGTCGCCGGGAGCGCGAGCATCCCCACTGCGATGGCCGCTTCCCGGAAGACGAAGTTCGACTGCGGGCCGCCGGCACCGGTGAACTGCCCGGCGGCACCGATAACGAACGCGCCGATCCCGAGTCCGATCCCGCCGAAAAAGAGGGCGAACCCGAGATACACGTCGATCTCTCGGTTCGGCTCCCCAATGTACGTTCGATACCACTCGAAGAGTCGTCCGTCGTCGGTCTCGTCGGTCATGGTAGATCGGTTATTTCAGTCACGGGAGTTGCTAAACGATTCCAAGGGCTGTGTAATCAGTCTTTCCCGGAGTCCGCTCATACGTAGGAGATCCGTGTGACACGTCCCGGCGTCGTCCGGAACCGCCAGGTCCGGCTCTCCTCGCGGGCCGGATCGACGCGGTCGACCTGTCGAAGCCCCTGTTTGATACAGGACCACCAGCTCTGCTGGCTGGCGTAGCCGGCCGGATAATCGTCGTACAGTTCGTCGACGAAGTCGCTCCGGGTCGCCTCCTCGACGTCTTTGAGATAGGCGAGTGCGGCTCCGACGGCACGGCGGCGGCGGGCCTGGAGGTCATCGTCCCAGCCGGGTACGTCGAGTTCGTCGAGGTCGGTGATGTCCTCGCCCAGTCGTCTATCGTCCGAGAGTGTCTCCCGTGAGCTGTAGTCGATCCCACTTCCGAGACCGTCACCGAGCTGTTCCCGTGTCTGGGTCACCGCTCGCTGGACGAACTCGTCGAAGCGCTGTCCCTCGACCGACGACAGGGCGTCCGCAGCGGCTTCCAGTTCCCTGTCTTCGATACGTGCGACGGTGTCTTCCTCGCCGGCGATCGTCAACCCACCCTCGCCGGCGGCGGCACTGGCAACAGCGGCGACATCCGCATCGGCATCGATGTCGTCACGTCGGCGCGCGTACGCGCCGAGACGGCGCCCTCGCTGGCTGTCGTCCTCGACCGCGAATCGGTTGGCGACGAGCCACCCGAGGTAGCTCTCGATCTCGTCGAAATCCAGCAGGTCGGCCTCGACAGCGAGTGACCTGGCGGTCTCGTCGTCGACGGTGAGTTCCAGCGACCGCATTCGTCACTGTCTTTGCCCGACTCACTCATAAAAGTAGCCTCGAAGAACGCCACTGGAGACGGGGTCCAAACGGGACTCGGGTCAGCTCAGAACTCCTCTTCCCCGCCGAATTCTTCTTCGCCGCCGAACTCCTCCTCGAACCCTTCTTCCTCGAACCCGTCTTCCTCGAATTCGTCTTCCTCGCCGCCGAGTGCGCCGGCGATTGTCCCGAGGATACCACCCTCTTCCTCCTCTTCTTCCTCTTCTGCCTCCATCTCGATGTCGATGTCCCTGTCTTTGTGGTGGTGACTGCTGTGGTCCGTCAGCTGTTCGAGTTCACCAGGGTCGAGCCAGACCCCGCCACAGTCCGGACAGTAATCGACGGTGACTCCGTGTTCCCGGCGCTGGTCTAAGGTGGCTCCACACGACAGACAGTGCAGGTCGTCTCCTGTTGTCATATGACAGCTATATATCGAGTTCCGTAAAAACGTTCCCCCGCCGATCGCAGTAAGGTCTTTACATGGGCCACCGCTACCGCCGGGTATGATATCACTCGAAGAGGCGGTGACGGCGCGCCTCGAATCCCACGGCCAGCGGTTCGAGGTACTCGTCGACCCGGACGCAGCCCTCGCCATCAAGCGCGACGAGTTCGAGGGGGACCTGGAAGACGTGATCGCGGCCGAGGACATCTTCGAGGACGCGTCTCGCGGTGACCGGCCGCCGGAGAGCAGTCTAGAGGAGGTCTTCGACACGACGGACCCCCTGGAGATCATCCCCGAGGTCATCAAGCAAGGGGAGATCCAGATCACGGCCGAGCAACGCCGCGAGATGCAAGAACAGAAGCACAAACAGCTCGTCCAGCGTATCACGCGAAACGCCGTCAACCCGCAGATGGACGACGCACCCCACCCGCCCGAGCGGATCGAGTCGGCCCTAGAGGAGACGGACTTCCGGGTCGATCCGATGGAACCGGTCGAGAGCCAGGTCGACGACGCGTTGGACGCGTTGCGTCCCGTCATCCCGATTCGGTTCGACGAGATCACCGTCGCGGTCCAAGTGCCGGCGGACTACGCGGGTAGCGCGCAGGCACAGATCCGCCAGTTCGGCGACCTCGAACGCGAGGAGTGGCAATCTGACGGCTCCTGGGTGGGTGTGCTGACCTTCCCGGCGGGACTGCAAAACGACTTCTACGACCTCGTCAACGAACACACGAGCGGCCAGGCCGAGACACAGATAATCAAAGACGAGGACGAACTCAGTACTCGGTAGCGTCACCCCTTCTTGAACCCGACGAAGAAGCCGGTCGCGAAGCCGGCACTGACCGGCAATGCCGAGAGCAGCGAGGTGATCCAGGACGGTGGCGTGCCGGTCGTCGCACCACCCGCCGAACTCGTCGCGTTCTGTGCGGCCCCGCCGATGGCCGACCAGTTGACTTCGAGGATACCACGGGTTTCGAGGAACTTGAACAGGGCCAGTTCTAGGCCGACGAGGATCGCGATGAGCTTCGCGATCTTCTTCGCGGCGAACCCGATTATCCCACCGATGAGCGCGCCGCCCCCCGCTTCGAGCCCCATCTGTTGGAGGTTGAACTCGACCATAGACCAGAGCAGACGGGCACACGTTAAGACCTTTGTGTCCCCTCGAATCCGACAGTCGAATTGAATTTAAATACTCCCGGGCCATACTCCTCGGTAAGTGACAGCAAGACAGTCCACCGAACGCGCTGTGGTCGCAAAACGGGTCGACAGTGGGACCGCAGCGACGACAGAGATCAGAGAGCTTACACGGGCAGCCGGCTACGAGATCGCCGGCGAGATCACCCAGACCCGGACGGAGGACCCGGCCTACCACATGGGCGAGGGGAAGATCGTCCGGCTGAGCAACGTCGTCGCACGCGAGGAGGCGACGGTCGTCATCTTCGACAACCAGCTCGGTCCCTACCAGACCTACAACATCGGGAACAAGCTCCCGACCGGCGTCAGGGTGATCGACCGCTTCCGTCTCATCATCGAGATCTTCGGTCAGCGGGCACAGACCCGGAAAGCACAGCTCCAGGTCGAACTGGCGGAGTTGCGCTACGAACTCCCGCGGGCCGAGGCGAAGGCGAGCCTGGCCAAACGCGACGAGCGGCCGGGCTTCATGGGCCTGGGCGAGTACGACGAGGGTCGCGAAGAGGACATCAAGAAACAGATCGCCCGCATCAACGACGAACTCGAATCCATCGAGGAGACCGAACAACACCGGCGCGAACAGCGCCGGGAGTCGGGCTTCGATCTGGTCGCGCTCGCCGGCTACACTAACGCCGGGAAGTCGACGCTGTTGCGGCGGCTCGCCGCCGACCTGGACATCGACGAGAACGAAGACCGACACCCCGACTTGGACACGACGGCCGAGAGCGAGGACCGCCTGTTCACGACCCTCGGGACGACGACCAGACGCGCCGAAGTCGGGAAACGGGAGGTCCTGGTCACCGACACCGTCGGCTTCATCCAGAACCTCCCCCACTGGCTCGTCGAGTCGTTCAAGTCGACGCTCGACTCGGTCTACCGGGCCGACCTCGTGTTGCTCGTCGTCGACGTCTCCGAGTCGGTCGAGGAGATCCGGGAGAAACTGGTGACGAGCCACGACACGCTCTACGAGCGCAACGAAGCCCCGATCGTCACCGTCCTGAACAAGACCGATGCGGTCGACGACGACGAAGTCGACCGCAAGAAAGCCGCACTCTCGGCGCTGGCCCCGAACCCCGTCGCCGTCAGCGCCGCCGAGGGGACGAACGTCGACCGGTTGTCCCAGCGTATCGACGACGAACTCCCGGACTACGAGGAAGAACGGCTCGTCCTCCCGATGACCGACGACACGATGAGTCTCGTCTCCTGGATCCACGACCACGCCAACGTCGAGTCCGTCGACTACGGCGACGAGGTCGTCATCGAGTTCGAGGCCCGACCCGCCATCGTCGAGCAATCACGCGCACGGGCCGGCGACCTCGTCGGGGCCTCGGCGTAGTCGTCGCGGTTACGCCCAGAGGACTGTCGGAATCTCTTCGAGGAGATCGGTCGCGACGAGGCCGTTCCCGCGTTCGTCGACGACCCGATCCCCCGCTGCACCGTTCGCGTAGGCAGCCAACGCCGCGGCGTCGATGGGAGCCTGCACGCAGGCCAGCGCGCCGGAGAGTCCCGCCAGCACGTCGCCGGTCCCGCCGACGGTCATCCCCGCGTTCCCGGTCCGGCCGACGCGCGTCCGGTTCCCGTCGGAGACGATATCGTACGGACCCTTCACGAGCAGCGTCGCGCCGATCTCCGCGGCGAACGATTCGACGAGCGACAGCCGTTCACGCCAGTCCTCGCTCGTCTCGCCACCCATCGCCCGGAGTTCGCCCTGGTGTGGCGTACAGAGCAGGTCCGCGTCGGTCTCGACCTCGGGAACGACCTGCAACGCGTCGGCGTCGACGACGGCGGTCCCGTCGAACCGCGCCAGCAGGTCCGCGACCGCGTCCAGCGTCTCGTCGGCGTCACCGAGTCCGGGACCGAGGACGAGCGTGTCGTGAGACGCGGCGTGGTCCGCGATCCGATCCACGTGTGTGGGCGCGAGGCGGTCGTCGTCGTACGGAAGGACGATGAGGTTCTCACTGTACCCCTGGACCTCCCGTGCGACCGAGGCCGGACAGACTACCCGGACGAGATCGGCGCCGCCTCGGAGCGCCGACTGGGCGGCCAGTGCCGGCGCACCGGTGTAGGGGCCACCACCGACCACCAGCACTTCCCCGTTGTCGCCTTTGTGACTGGCGGGGTCCCGGTCGAGCCGGAGGAGATCGCCGCGCTCGACGAACAGTTCGGCGGCCTCGGGGATGCCGATGTCGGCGACCGTCACCGTCGCGTCCAGATCGTCCAGCCCCGGTTTGGTATCGTGGAAGGTCACGACGTGATCGGCCTCGACCGCACTCGCGGCGAGGGTCCCGCTCTCGGCGTCCAGTCCGGAGGGAACGTCGACGGCGAGGACCGTCGCGTCGCTTTCGTTCATCGCTCGGGCCGCCGTCGCCGCCGGTTCCCGGAGGTCGCCGGCGATACCCGTCCCGAGCATCGCGTCGACCACGAGGTCGGGGTCCGACAGCGAGAACGCCGCGGAGTCCCTGACCTGTGTTGTCGAGTACTCGGCGCGCTGGAGTGCCTCCCAGTTCTCCCGTGCGATGTCGGTCGTGATCGTCTCGGGCCGCCCAAGCAGACAGAGCCGCAGATCGTACTCGTCGAGGAACCGGGCCGCGACCAGCGCGTCCCCGCCGTTGTTCCCTCGTCCGGCGACGACGGTAATCCGGTCGCCGGGCGCTGCGTGGGTACGGACCTCGCGTGCGAGTGCGTGGCCCGAGGACTCCATCAACTGTTTGCGCGGAACGCCGAGCGCCTCCGCGTTGGCGTCGACGACGGCCATCTCGGAACCGGTGAGCATGGACGGGCGTTCGCCGGCCACGCTCGTAACTGTGGGGGACCTACCAGCGGACCTCGAACCCGTCGAGTCCCTCGGGGTCCTCGTAGGTGACCTCGACGTCCGTGACGTCGGCCCGTTTACTCCCCTCGTGACAGAAGTCGATCATCGCCTCGACGACCTCCTCGTTCCCCTCGAAGACGGCCTCGACCCGGCCGTCGTCCAAGTTCTTCACCCAGCCGTCGACGCCCTGTTCCCGTGCGGTGTCTCTGGTGGTCGCCCGGTAGTAGACGCCCTGAACGCGTCCGGAGACGAACACGTGTGCGCGAGTGCGGGACATGGCCGTCAGTATCGGCGGCTCCCAGTTAGCTTCAGTGGTCCCGGCCGCCCGAGCGGAGGTAGTGGAACAGGTACGTCTGTGTGTAACCGGCGTACTCCCCGCCCAGTGCCGCCCGGATCGCTCGGGAGGTTTCGGCGTAGTTGCCCCGCTCGCAGTCGGGATAGTACTCCTCGATCGTGGTCCGAATCCAGGTGTCCAGCGGGACCGCCTCCAGGAACTCCAGCGAGAACAGCAGGACGCAGTCGGCGACCTTCTCACCGACGCCGACGAACTGTGTCAGGAACTCGCGGGCGGCCTCGTACTCTCGCCCCGTCGCGTCGGCGGGGTCGGCCTCGCCGGTCGCGACCATCTCGGCCGTCCGCCGGACGTACGGAGCGCGGTAGCCGAGGCTCAGGTCCCGGAGTTCGCCCTCGGTCGCGGCCGCCAGCGTTTCGGGCGTCGGAAAGGCGTTGTACGTCTCCCCGTCGAAGGTAACGGCGTCGCCGAACTCCCGGCGGAGCGCCTGCTGCATGCCGTGGATGCGGCCGACGCGCATCTGCGCCGAGCAGATAAACGAGATCAGCGTCGGGAAGACCGGTTCCCGGACGATGCGCATCCCCCAGTAGGCGTCGTAGGCCTCCTCGACGACGGCCTCGTCGGTCGCCGTCTCCCGGATCGCCACGAGGTCGTCGCCCAGTCCGAGCAGTTCCCGGAGGATCGGTTCGGCGTCGATCGTCGACCTCCACTCCAGTCGGCCGTCGGTCTGGCGGGCCTGGACGACCACTGGCTCGCCGTCGACGCGTACCGTCGTCCAGTACCACGCGTCGCCACCGCTTGCCGCCTCCCGTTCGTACATCTGGCCGTCCTCGCGGTCCCACAGATACGACTGCCCGCTTTCGACGGTGGCCTGTAGATCCAGCCCGCCCGACAGCGACGCCACGTCGATGTGTCCCTCTTCCATCGGGCGGACGGACGGGACGAACGCTCTTCGGGGTTTCGAGTCGACGGTCCCCGTGCGTGTCACCGGGCTAACCTTCATTATGTCCGCTAACTAATACCACACCATGGACTGCAGAGTTGTCGTCGAAGCCGCGGTCCCCGTCTACGACGTGGCGACAAGTGACGAGGCCGTCCGGATCGCCATCTCCAAGACTGGCGAGATGCTGAACCCGGACCTCAACTACGTGGAGATCAACATGGGCGGGCGGAGTTGTCCCCACTGTGACGAGGCGATCGAACCCGCGTTCATCGCTGCCGACGAGAGTCTCGTCGCCCTCGAACTAGAGATGACCGTGTTCAACGTCGAGCGTGACGAACACGCCGCACGGATCGCCCGAAAAGAGATCGGACAACGGCTCGAAAACATTCCGCTCGAAGTACTGGAAATCGAGGAGATCGAGTCCGACGAAGCCGATGACACCGACGCGACCGACGAGACGGGTGACGAGGAGACGGACGACGAGGACGTCCTCCCGGAGTTCGAGGAGCTCATCGACGAGTAGCGAAGCTACGGGAACAACTGAGAGAGTGAAAACGCAACGGCCAGTCAGTCCGCAGCAGCAGAAACCGGCTCTTTCTCGTCGGCAGTCATCTCCGAGGTGATCCCCGTCGCGATGGCGGAGACGGCAGCCTTGTGGTCCGTCTTCGATTTGTGGATAGAAGTAGGTTTGACGCCCAGCGTTTCGTATTCGTCGTGTTCGACTTCGTCGCCTGTTTCGCGTTCGTAGTGGTTCTGTACCTGTGCAAGCAGGCCGTGGAGATGAATGAGCTCCTGCTTTTTCATGGTCACCACATGCTTGCAACTGGAAGGATATAGTATTACTTTGACGGGGGTTACCATACGTCTCGGTGTCCAGTGCTGAAATCCGTGCTATCTGGACACGTCCGCGGCATCTGCGACAGTCGTGTCGGCATCTGTTTGGGGTTCTCTGAAAAGTTTTTATCGAGGGAGTAACCACACGCATGTATGGAGTACGACAGCATGCTCGACCGGGCGATCGAGGAGACACCGGAGATCGACGGGACCTCCGAACGGTTCGAAGTCCCCGACCCGGAGGTCCGCCAGGAGGGCAACACCACCGTCTTCGAGAACTTCCAGGCTGTCTGTCGACGACTGGATCGGGAGCCCGACCACGTGATGCAGTTCCTGCAAAACGACGTCGGGACGAGCGGACACATCGACGAGAGCGGGCGAGCACGACTGACTGGCGCGTTCGATGCCGCCCGTATCGGGAACGGAATCGACGAGTACGTCGAGCAGTACGTCCTCTGTCCCGAGTGTGGACTGCCGGACACACGGCTCGAACGCGAGCAAGGCGCGATAATCCGGCGTTGTGAAGCGTGTGGTGCACGCTCCCCAGTCGAGAACTGACCGTTATTGGAGTCGCTTCAACGTCCCGAGATCACGCTCTGTCCGGGTGAATTCGGCGAGCCGTCTGCTAGCGTGGCAGTTCGGACAGTGAAAGACGGTGTCGTGGCGTGGAAGGTCGTTCGGCGTCGACTCCCAGTCTTTCGTACACTCCGGGCAGAGCAGACGGACATACGCTTCCTCCATGTGTGTTAGTCACACACATCTGGAAGGGTGAAAAAGGTTGCCGTGGACCACCTACGGCGAATCAGGCCGAGAGATCCTCGGCTTCGAGGAGTTCCTTGTAGCGGTTCCGGATCGTGACTTCGGAGATGTTCGCCACCTCGCTGACCTCGCTCTGGGTGACCTTCTCGTTGGTCAACAGTGCCGCGGCGTAGACGGCAGCGGCCGCGAGGCCGACCGGCGACTTCCCCGAGAGCAGTCCGTCTTTCCGCGCGTTCTCGACGAGCGTCCGGGCGCGGCGTTCGGTCTCGTCACTGAGGTTCAGATCGGAGACGAACCGGGGCAGGTAGTGTTCGGGGTCGGCGGGCTTGACCTCCAGGTTCAGTTCGCGGACGATGTATCGGTAGGTCCGCGTGAGTTCCATCTTCTCGACCCTGGAGACTCTGGCCATCTCGTCGAGCGAGCGTGGGCTCCCAGCCATGCGGGCAGAGGCATACAGCGCGGCGGTAGCGACCCCTTCGATCGAACGACCGGGGAGGAGGTCCTCGCCGAGGGCGCGCCGATAGATGACACTGGCAGTCTCACGGACACTCTGGGGCAGGCCAAGCGCCGAGGCCATACGGTCGATCTCACCGAGGGCCTGCTTGAGGTTGCGCTCTTTGGAATCGCGAGTACGGAACCGTTCGTTCCAGGTGCGCAATCGCTGCATCTTCTGGCGCTGCTGGGCCGACAGCGACCGGCCGTAGGCGTCCTTGTTCTGCCAGCCGATGTTCGTCGAGAGCCCCTTGTCGTGCATCATGTTCGTCGTCGGGGCACCCACGCGGGACTTCTGGTCTTTCTCCGAGGAGTCGAAGGCACGCCACTCCGGGCCGTGGTCGATCTCGTCTTCCTCGACGACCAGGCCACAGTCCCCACAGACGGTCTCTCCGTGTTCGGTGTCGTTGACCAGGCTCCCGCCACACTCCGGGCAGGTGTCCGTCTGTTCTTGCTCTTGCTGGTCGCTCTCTAGCCGTTCTCTGGTTCGTGCGTTGGTTGTTGTCGTTGTTTCGCTCATAGTGGTGGTCCCGTTCTGCCGGGTGCAGAACGCTGAAGAACCCTTCGGCGAGTTCTCGTTACCTTTAGTTAGGTAGAAAAGTATATAAAGCTTTCGCTGTTGTGCGAACAATCAGCAATATAGCACCCGTACGGCAGTCCCAGCCGATCCCTCGGGCAGTCGGCAGTGAGATGACGGTAAACGGCGTTTCTCGCCCCTTTACGGCCGCCAGTGTGTCAATTGATACCGTTCAGGACGGCCGATTGCCGTTACTCTCGCCGGAGAAGGCGGGAAATTCCGAAGCATCGACGGTGCCAGTTTTGTGCATACTCTGCTGTACCGGTATCGCGGTTCGGCGCGGCGATCGCCGCACGGACACCACCCGGGTACGAGTCACTGCGTGAACAGGTGCCCCGCTTCGGGAACGTCGAACAGACCGATACGGGCACCGGCGTCGAGCCACGCGTGCCCGTAGGAGAACGCTGCCAGGGCGTTGACCGGGTCGTCGTTCTCCCGGAAGTGACGCCCGTCCTCCAGGTAGGACCGTGCCATCTCTGCACAGTCTACGGCACCGTCGTGCATCGGTGTCCCTTCGGGCGGTGCGATCTCTGCGGCGTCGACAGCCTCGGCGAGCAGTCCCTCGTAGCGGTCGGTCTTCTCGTCCAGATCGGCAGCCATACCCACCCTTCGGAGCCCGTCGATGTGGGCGTTCCGACCTCGTCGTGTGTGTCGGTGATACTCGCCTCCTTTCGTGGCTCGTGACCGGTAGACACGGTATCGCGAGTGATCCGCGCACGACAGCACAAACTAAATACGCCGGCCGACAGTAACTCTGGTAATGACAGAGACACCGGAGCACCGGCGCCTCATTATCGCCGGCTCGGGCATCGCGGGACTGAGCGCCGCCATCTACGCCGCGCGGTCGAACAACGAGCCCCTCGTTCTGGAGGGGGACGAACCGGGTGGACAGCTCACGCTGACCAGCGAAGTCGAGAACTACCCCGGTTTCCCGGAGGGGCTGTCGGGACCGGACCTCATCAACAGGATGAAAGAGCAGGCCGAGCGGTTCGGGACCGAGATCGACCACGGGATCGTCACCGAGGTCGACGACAGCGACCGTCCGTTCCGGGTGGAACTGCGCGACGGGACCGTCTACACCTGTGACGCGTTCCTCGCGGCGTCGGGTGCCAGCGCCCGGACACTGGGAGTTCCGGGGGAGGACGAACTGATGGGCTACGGCGTCTCGACGTGTGCGACCTGTGACGGCGCGTTCTTCCGTGACGAGGACATGCTCGTCGTCGGCGGCGGCGACGCCGCCTTCGAGGAAGCGCACTTCCTGACGAAGTTCGCCGACACCGTCTACCTGGCCCACCGCCGCGAGGAGTTCCGCGCGGAAGACTACTGGATCGACAAGGTCCAGAAGAAGGTCGACGCCGGCGAGATCGAGATCATGCGCAACACGGAACTACTGGAGATCCACGGCTCCGCCGAGGACGGCGTCGACCACGTCACGCTGGCCCGGAACGAGGCGGGTTACCCCTCCGAGAACCTCGACGACCCTGACACCGAAACCTTCGACTTCGACGTCGGTGCCGTGTTCATGGCCATCGGCCACACCCCGAACACGGCGTATCTCGAAGAGACGGGCGTCGAACTCGACGAGACCGGCTACATCGTCACCGAGGGCGGCGAGGGCGGCGGGCAGACGAGGACGGGCGTCGAGGGGCTGTTCGGGGCCGGCGACGTCGTCGACTTCCACTACCAGCAGGCGGTCACCGCCGCCGGGATGGGGACGAAGGCAGCCCTCGACGCCGACGACTATCTCGAAGACGAGGTCGACGAGAAAGCCGAGGCCCCCGCGGAAGCCGACGACTGATCGGGTCGGGGAACCAGTCCGTTCGGGCGGGTCGGTACCGGGAGGACACGGACCCGATAGACCCTTCCGTACGGTCTGCCAACGGGGTTGCATGGCATCCGACACTGTCACGCTGACGATCGAGACAGCCGATTCGACCGACGAACTGACCGTCCCGAGCGGCCTGTTGGAGATCCTTCGCGAACAACCCGACGAGACGGACCCGCAGGTCGTCGGCGACATCGCGATGTTCGGCCTGGCACAGCGAATCCACGGTGCCGTCCACCACAGCCAGGGCGAGGTCGACGACGAGATCGCCGCACTGGAGGAGAGTACGCTAGCGCTGTTCGAGGAGCGCTTTGGCGCCTCCTTCAGCGAGATGACCGGGCACGACCACTAGCTCTCTTCTTCCAGCGCATCGGCGATCCGTTCTAACTGGAGTCCGACGTAACACAGGGCCTGGGTCTGCATGATCGCCGGGTCCTGTGACCACTCGTCGGTGATGTAGGCCGCTCGTTTCCCCGCTTCGTCCAGTTGTGTGGTGTCGTTCCGCATGGACAGGGGTAGGAACGGCGGGGTCAAACAGGTTTCCCGGCGATCAGAGCGTCCAGCGGAGCACGACGCCGTCGCCGAGTCGCTCGACGCCCTGGAGTGAAAGCTCGGGGAACTCCTCGACGAACCCCTCGCCGTCGACCAACGTCGGCGCGTCACGGCCGCCGATGATCGTCGGCCCGACGAACACCGATAGTTCGTCGACCAGCCCCTCCTCGAACAGTCCGGCGATGAGTTCGCCGCCGCCTTCGACCATGAGTTGGTCGACCCCCTCGCCTTCGAGTTTCGCGAGCGCCGTGGTGAGGTCTACCCGATCCTGCCCGGTCGCGATCACGTAGGCACCGGCCTCTTCCATCTCCTCGATGAAGTCGGTCGGCGCGGCCTCGCTGACCAACAGGTACGTCGCGGCCTGGTCGTCGAGGACCGTCGCGTCCGGCGGCGTCCTGATCCGCGAGTCGGCGACGACCCGGGCCGGGTTTGCGGGTTTGCCCGCGTTCGTCCGTGCGGCCCGACGGTCGGGGTCGTCGACAGTCAGAGACGGGTCGTCCGCCAGGACGGTTCCGACGCCGACCATGACCGCGTCGCTGTCGGCCCGGAGCTGGTCGACGCGGTCGAAGTCCTCGGTCCCCGAGATAGCGATCTGTTCGCGTCGCCGGGTCGAGAGTTTCCCGTCGGCGCTCATCGCGGCGTTGACGACGACGTGCATACCGAGCAGGAGACGGTACGGCGGAAAACGGGTTTCGGTTACGTCTGTTTCGGTCTGGTCGCCAGTTTGGTCACGTCGAGTGACTTCTGCGTGCCGTCGGCGGTCCTGAGCCGGCAGGTGGTCCCGTCCAAGAGCAACTCGTCGAGGTCGAGGACGGCCTCGCTCGTCCAGCCTTTGAACCGGGCGATCCCGGCCTCGTCGATCTCGATGAACGTCCGCGGTTTCTCCTGGGACCCCATGCTCCAGTCGCGTTCGCCCAGCGACAACTCCTGGCCGCCGGTCTCGGCCCAGCAGAACACACAGGCGTGTTGTGTCCGGGACTCATCGCCGCGCTCGTGGTCGACCCGCTCCCACTCCTCGTAGTCGATTCCGAAGTGTGCCGCCCACAGCCGGAGGTACTCGAAGTCGAACTGCTTGGCCCCGTCGTCGTCTCGCCCGCTGCGCCAGATCACGTGGGAATCAGACGGCTTCGATCCGAAGACACCACCCACGTCAACACACCCGGGTTAGGCGTTCGGTCTCGACTGCGAGCGCCGACCGGAGTGCCGACAAACCGGTCGGTCCCTGGGCGAATCGGCTACGCCGCCCATGCTGTACGCGACCGAGTTCCATGACAGAGGGTTCTCAGTATCACAGATAAAAATTCTGGCCACGTGTGACTGGACGGACATCCGACGCGGACGGTGCCACAAACCCTTTTCACCGGCCCCGTCGAACCCTCGGGCGATGTCTCTCGAAGCTCATGCCGAGGAACTCGCCTCCGACCTCGGCGTCGACAAAGAGGAGGTCAAAAGCGACCTGGAGAACCTGGTGAACTACTCGGTCCCGGTAGACGAGGCCAAACAGAGCCTCAGACGGAAGTACGGGGACGGCGAGACCGGCGGGAGTGGTCCGTCGAGCAAGTCTATCGGCGAGGTCACGACCGACGACTCGAACGTCACCGTGACCGCCGTCGTCCTCACGTCGGGTCGCCGGTCGATCCAGTACAACGGCGAACAGCACGTCATCCGCGAGGGGGAACTGGCCGACGAGACGGGCCGGATCTCGTATACGGCCTGGGACGGGTTCGACGGCGACCTCGAACCCGGCCAGACCGTCCAGTTCGGCAACGCCGGCGTCCGCGAGTGGGACGGCCACCCCGAACTCAATCTCGGGGACAGCACCGACGCCAGCGTCGTCGACGAGCCCCTCGATATCGACGCCGAGATCGGCGGCGAGTCGACGCTGGCGTCCCTGGAACCGGGCGACCGCGGTGTCACCGTCGAGGTCCAGGTCATCGAGTGTGAACGGAAGATCATCGACGGCCGCGACGGGGAGACGACGATCCTCAGCGGCGTACTCGGTGACGAGAGCGGCCGTCTCCCCTTTACCGACTGGGAGCCACACGACGCCATCGAGGAAGGGGCGTCGGTCCGCATCGAGGAGACGTTCGTCCGGGAGTTCCGCGGCGCGCCGTCGGTCAACGTCTCGGAATTCTCGGCGGTGACGGCGCTGTCGACCCCCGTCGAAGTGACCGAGGACGCCCCGCGACTGACGGTCCGCGAGGCCGTCGAGAGCGGTGGGCTCTTCGACGTGGAACTGTCCGGGAACGTCATCGAGATCCGCGACGGTTCGGGACTCATCGAACGCTGTCCGGAGTGTGGCCGCGTCGTCCAGAACGGCCAGTGTCGCTCCCACGGCGCCGTCGAGGGCGAGGACGACCTCCGGACGAAGGCGATCCTCGACGACGGGACAGGCACGGTGACCGTCATCCTCGGCGACGAGTTGACTGCACGGGTGTACGGCGGTGACCTCGACGACGCCCGCGAGCACGCCCGGGACGCCATGGACAAGGAGGTCGTCGCCGAGCGGATCGCCGAGCAAGTCGTCGGACACGAGTACGTCGTCCGCGGCTCGCTATCGGTCGACGAGTACGGTGCCAACCTCAACGCCGAGACGTTCGCCGAGGCCGACGACGATCCCGTCGAACGTGCGGGTGCGCTGCTGGCGGAGGTGGACACGTGAGCGAATCCGAGGACGACAGCGGCGCCGGGACCCGAGAGGTCGCCCACCGGTTGTTCGCTGCCGAGTTCGACGACGCCGACTTCTCGTACTCCGAATCCGACGAGGAGCGGGCACCGAACTACGTCGTCACGCCCACCGGCGCACGGGTGAATCGCCTGTTCGTCGTCGGCGTCCTCACGGAGATCGAACAGGTCAACGAGGAGGTCCTGCGGGCCCGGATCGTCGATCCGACGGGCGCGTTCGTCGTCTACGCCGGCCAGTACCAGCCCGACGAGTTGGCCTTCTTAGAGGGTGCGACGCCGCCGCTGTTCGTCGCCATCACCGGCAAGGCGCGGACGTTCGAGCCGGAGGACGGCGACCGCGTGTTCACCTCGGTCCGGCCCGAGAGTATCAGCGAGGTCGACGCCGACACGCGGGACCGCTGGGTCGTCCAGGCCGCCGAACAGACGCTCGATCGGATCGGTCGGATGGCGGGCGCCAAGGAGACCGGCCTGGCCGGCGACGACCTCCGGCAGGCACTGCTCGACCGGGATGTCGCCGAGGCCGACGCCGCCGGGATCGCGCTCGCACTGGACCACTACGGGACGACCGGCGACTACCTCGAGGCGCTTCGGGACCTCGCGCTGGACGCGACACGCGTCGTGGCGGGCGAGCGAGACGAGGCCGGGACGCTGTCGCTGTCGCCGGACGACGGCGGCGACGACCCCGTTCCGGTCCTCGCGGCGACGGACCATGAGACGCCCGACAGCGAAGCGAGGGACGGACCCGATCCGACCGACGCGAGCGGAACCGAGTCGGCCCCGGCCGTCGGTACAGACACGGAGGAGGCAGCACTCGACGAAGGGACGGAACAGCCCGGGACCACAGCGCCGGACACGGGCACCGAGCAGCCGGCGACTACGGCGGAGTCCGATGCCGAACCGGCTGCCGGCACGGCGGACGAACCGGATACCGACGAGCAAAGCGAGCGAGCGACTGGGTCGGCCGACGATGCCGAGCAACCGGCGTCGACGACCGTGGACGCCTCCGACGAGGGGACAGAAGCCGACGACGCTCCAGCGGACGAGGCCAGCGAGACACCGATCGGTGCCGACTCGATCGGCGAAACCACGACCGTCGAAAGCGACGAATCGGACGACGACATCGGCGAGTTCGAGCCCGAGTTCGACCTCGACGAGGACGAGCGTGAGGAGATCGAAGACGAGTTCGGGACGGACTTCCAGAGCGGCTCGGAGGTTCAGGAACCGGGCGAAGCGGACATCGAGACGCCCGATCCCGAGGAACTCGCCGACGCCGCTCAGCAGGGAGCGCCCGCCGGCGCGGCCGATGCCGAGTCCGCCCCCGAGTCGCCCGGTGCGCCGGCCGGAAGCGAATCGCCGGCCCCCGATAGCGACGCGGCGACCGGAGACGGACAGACAGAGACGCCCGAGACGGCGACCGACGCCGGAGCGGACGAGACCGCTGGTGAAGTCGAGGCGACCACGGAGGCCACAGACAGTAGCGCCGAGGCCGTCGAGGAGCCGGCCGACGACATCGACCTCGAAGACGCGGTCATGGAGGTCATGGAGGAACTCAACGACGGTGGCGGCGCCGACCGCGAGGCAGTACTCGCGACCGTCGTGGACCGCTACGGCGCCGATCCCGACGCCGTCGAGGACGCGATCCAGGACGCGCTGATGGGCGGACGGTGTTACGAACCCGACGACGGGAAACTGACGCCGATCTGAGCGGTCTCGGTCGAGCCGCGCCCCTTTTGCGTCCCGGCGACCTACCCCGCGTCGATGCACCTCGAACCGGTCCCGGGAGCGCCGGCCGCGACTGCCGAGACCGACGGCCAGCGACTCCTCGTCGTCGCCGACTACCACGCCGGCATCGAGGCGGGACTGCGCTACGAGGGCGTGGAACTCCAGTCGGCCGCACGCGACCGCCGGGAGCACCTGTTGGCTCTGCTCGACCGGACCGACGCCGACCGACTCGTCGTCGTCGGCGACCTCGGCCACGCCATCGGGGACCCCTTCGAGGACGAACGGACCGAACTCGCCACGCTGTTCGAGGCGCTGTCGGTCCCGGTGACGCTCGTGAAGGGCAACCACGACGGAGATCTGGAACCGGTGCTTGCCGATCTGGACGCCGACGTGACCGTGACGCCGGCACACGGGACCCGGATCGGGGCGGTCGGGTTCGCCCATGGTCACACCTGGCCCGCTCCCGAAGTGCTGGCGGCCGATGTCGTCTGTATCGGCCACGAGCATCCCGTCGTCAGGCTCGAAGACACCGTCGGCGGCGCGCGGAAAGAGCGTGCGTGGCTCCGGGGCACACTCGATCCCTCGCCGTTCACCGAGCAGTTCGGCGAACCCGTCGAAACCGACGCCGACCTCGTCCTCTGTCCGGCGTTCAACGATCGCTCGGGCGGTACCTGGGTCAACGTCGAGGGACAGTCGTTCCTCTCACCGTTCCTTCCGGCCGGATTCTCCGAGGCTGAGGCGTTCCTGCTGGACGGGACGCGACTGGGCGAGTACCGACGGGTCTAGAGGAGGCCGAGGACGGTCCCGGCGGCGAAGGCGGCGACGCCCGCGGCCAGTGCGACGATCGTTCCGGCCCGAGTCTGGTCGGTGAAGACGGCCGGCCGCACTGCGACCGCCAGCGCCGTGAGGAAGGTCACGGCACCACCGAGGGCGGTCAGCGCCACGGCGGCCGTCGACCACGTCCCGTCCTGGAAGCCCACGGCAGCGTTCGTGACCGCCAGGAAGCCAAAGCAGGCGAACAACACCGCGTAGACGCGCTTCCGTCTCATCTCAGAGGTGCTCGTTCGGCATTAGGTCCTCGAACGGCTGAGCAGCGAGCCACTCACAGAGCTGACAGAGCTGGTCCAGCGCGGCCTCGAACAGTTCTTCGCCGACGGCCGCGGAGGCGTCGGTCTGGTCGCCCAGGACACCGTTGTCCGTGTTGTCGATGGCGTCGTAGAAAGTACGGGCACCGTGAACCCGCCCGGAGGACTCGTCGAACTCGCGGAGGCCGCCGTCGCGGGCGTCCTCGATGCGGTCCTCGTGGACCAACTCGCCGGCGAGATACTGGATCAGCGAGGTCTCCTTCGGGCCGCCGTGGGGACCGGGCGTTTCGAAGACCTCCTGGATACGGTCGGTGATCGACTCGTCCCACATCCACTCGATGGCGTACATCACCTCGGCGTCCCGCAGGCGGCGACCGACCTCCCGGAGGTGTTCGACGTTGCCGCCGTGGGCGTTGACGTAGATCACCCGGTCGATGCCGTGCTCGGCCAGGCTCCGGGTCAGACTCTCGACGTAGTCACGGAACACCGGTGCCGTGACCGACATCGTCCCGTGGAACTGCCGGTGGTGGGGACTGACGCCGACCGTGATCGTGGGCGTACAGAGATAACCCGTCTCTTCGGCGGCCCGCCGGGCGAAGGCCTCGGCGATGATGTGGTCGGTCCCCTCCGGGAGGTGGGGGCCGTGCTGCTCGGTCGAACCGAGGGGAACCAGCGCCAGCGACTCCGACTCGAAGTACGATTCGAGGTCCGGCCAGGCCTCGTCGGCGAGGTACATACGATGAGATAGGCGACCAGCCCCTTCAACATTGAGACTGGGACGAGAAGGCGACAGTCACAACACAAAACTGATACGTTCGATTCGAGAACCTGCGATCGAGGATGGACATCGACTACCGGACGCTCGCCCTCCGTCTCTTTTTCGTCGGTCTCCTCTGTCTGCCCGCACCGCTGTATCTCGGATACGGTGCGGCCGCGGTCGGGGAACTGACACAGAACCGCGTCGATAACGGGTACTACGCCGACCGAGGTCGTTCGGACGTGGTCGCCGACAGAAGGGTGATCGAGTACGACTCGATGCCGACGGCCGAGCGGCGGGCCATCGACCGCATCGTCGAGAACAGCAGTGGAAGCGAGTACGGGGACTACGAGCCCCGTCTGGACAACCCGATCGTCGATCGAGAGACCCCGTTCCCGGTCGAGCGAAACGGGACGGTGTACACGATCAGGCAGGACGGCGGGACCACGCTTGGCCTGGGCTTTTTCGGCTTCATCGCTGGGATGGGGCTGGCCGTCGTCGGTGTGGTCCTGTGTGTGGGGAGCGGGATCGGCTACCTCGTTCTCCGGTGGCGTGACGCCACGGACTGAGTGCCACCGGCGCGGGGAAACCGCGAGTCGGACGCGACGCGCTTAACCTCGCCCAGCCGTAACGAGAGACGATGAGCGAGACGGGTGTCGCCGCGTTCTCGGCGCTGGGCGACCAGGTCCGGACTGCCCTCTCCGAGCGGGGGTTCTCGACGCCGACCGAGCCACAGCGCGAGGCGATCCCACCGCTGTCCGACGGTCGTGACGCGCTCGTCGTCGCGCCGACGGGGACCGGGAAGACCGAGACCGCAATGTTGCCGGTGCTCGACTCCCTGGTCGAGTCCGACGACCGGTTCGGGATCGGTGCGCTGTATATCACCCCGCTACGGGCACTGAACCGCGACATGCGCGAGCGCCTGGAGTGGTGGGGCGAGACGCTGGGGCTGGATGTCGACGTACGACACGGCGACACTACCGACTACCAGCGCCAGAAGCAGGCGAACGACCCGCCGGACGTGCTGGTGACAACACCCGAGACGTTACAGGCGATGCTGACGGGGTCGAAACTCCGGACCGCACTGGAAGACGTCGACCACGTCGTCGTCGACGAGGTCCACGAACTCGCGGCGGCCAAGCGGGGCGCACAGTTGACCGTCGGCCTCGAACGACTCCGGGAACTGTCGGGGTCGTTCCAACGTATCGGGCTCTCGGCGACGGTCGGCGACCCACAGGAGGTCGGGCGGTTCCTGACGGCTGGGCGGGGCTGTCGGGTCGTCGAGGTCGACATCGGGAGCCGGCTCTCGATCGACGTGGTCCATCCCGAGGTGACCGACCGCGACGAGCGACTCTCCAGCGAACTGGTCACTGACGCCGAGACCGCAAGTCACGTCCGGTTCATCGACGACCTGATCGCCGACCACGAGTCGGTCCTGGTGTTCGTCAACACCCGACAGACCGCGGAGGCGCTGGGCTCGCGGTTCAAGGAACTGGGGACGAACCTCGGCGTCCACCACGGGTCGCTCTCGAAGGAGGCCCGCATCGACGTCGAGGACGGATTCAAGCGGGGCGAACTGGACGCCCTGCTGTGTACCTCCTCGATGGAACTGGGCATCGACGTGGGCCACGTCGACCACGTCGTCCAGTACGGCAGCCCGCGGCAGGTCTCGCGGCTGGTCCAGCGGGTCGGCCGCGCCGGCCACCGCCGCGACCAGGTCTCTTCGGGGACGGTCGTGACGACCCACGCCGACGACACCCTCGAAGCGCTGGCGATCGCCCGACAGGCCCGCAACGGCGACGTGGAACCCGCCGAGATCCACGACGGGAGCCTCGACACCGTCGCCAACCAGATCGCCGGTCTCGTGATGGACACCGGCGAGATCCGCGCGATGGAGGCCTATCGGGTCCTCACCCGTGCCTATCCGTTCCGTGACCTCCCCGAACAGCAGTTCAAGGCGGTCGTCCAGGAACTGGCCGAGAACAACGTCGTCTGGCTCGACGAGGAACGGGACACCCTGGAGAAGCGCCGAGGAACCTGGCAGTACTTCTACCAGAACCTCTCGATGATCCCCGACGAGGCGACCTACGACGTCGAGGACGTGGCTTCGGGCGACCAGGTCGGGACCCTGGACGAGCGATTCGTCGTCAACTTCGCGACCCCCGGAGAGGTGTTCGTCCAACGTGGCGAGATGTGGCGGATCACGAACATCGACGAGGAGGAGGAGGTCGTGACCGTCTCGCCGATCGAGGACCCGGCCGGCGAGGTCCCCTCCTGGACCGGGTCGGAGATCCCCGTTCCGAAGGCCGTCGCACAGGAGGTCGGCGAACTCCGGCGTGTCGCCGGCCAGCAACTCCAGGACGGCGCACCGATCGACGCCGTCGCGTCCCACGTCGCGAACCGCTACGACGCCGGCAGGGCGACGGTCGAGACCGGCCTCGAACAACTGGACGGCCACGAGGCACCGCTGCCGGACGACGGCACCGTCCTCGTGGAGTTCCAGGGCCGGGAGGTCGTCGTCAACGCCTGTTACGGTCACAAGGTCAACGAGACGCTGGGCCGGGTTCTGTCGGCACTACTCGGCCAGCGGGCCGGCTCCTCGGTCGCCATGGAGGTCGATCCCTACCGGATCGAACTGGAGGTGCCACGACAGATCACCGCCGGCGACGTGATCGAGGTCGTCGAGGAGACCGACCCCGACCACCTGACCGCACTCGTCGAGTTGAGTCTCAAGAACGCCGACGCGCTGAAGTTCAAGCTCGCGCAGGTCGCGACGAAGTTCGGCTCGCTCAAACGCTGGCGAGGCCGAGGATCGACGGAGTTCGGCCGTGACCGCCTGCTGGCGGCACTGGAGGACACGCCGATGTACGAGGAGGCGCTTCGCGAGGTCCGTCACGAGGACCTGGCCCTCGCGGAGACGGCCGACCTGCTGGCGGCGCTGCAGTCCGGCGAGGTGGCCCTGGAGACGGTGGGCGAGCGGACGCCGATCGGACTCGGCGGCCGTTCGGCCGGCCGGGAACTGCTCTCGCCGGAGAACGCCGACGCGAGCGTCATCCAGACGGTCAGAGAGCGCATCCAGGAGGACCGCGTCATCCTCGCCTGTCTCCACTGCAAGGAGTGGGACCGCAGACAGCAGGTCAAGCGGGTCCGCGATCAGCCGGAGTGTCCACAGTGTGGGTCGACCCGCATCGCGGCGCTGAACCCGTGGGCCGACGAAGTGCTGACCGCAGTTCGGGCAAGCGAGAGAGACGAAGAGCAAGAGAAGATGACCGAACGCGCCTACCGATCGGCGTCCCTCGTTCAGAGCCACGGCAAACGGGCCGTCCTCGCGCTGGCGGCTCGCGGCGTCGGCCCGCACAACGCCGCACGGATCATCAACCGCCTGCGCGAGGACGAAGACGAGTTCTACCGGGACATCCTCCGTCAGGAACGGGAGTACGCACGGACCCAGTCGTTCTGGGACTAGCACGCCATCGCCGCGGATCTCGTCGTGAGCAGATCGGTTCCCTCCCGAGAGTTGGTACGAGGGACGCTCACTCCTCGTCGTCGGGTTCGACACCGGCCCGCTCGTGGAGTCGGCCGGGCTCGCCACGGAGCTGTCGGGCCGCACGGTTCGACGCCCGTCTGGCGAGCATGGCGGCGACGACGGCCGGGACGGCAAGCAGTGCCAGCAACAGTGCGGTCCCCTGTGAGACAGTAGACTCGCCGGCCGCGACCGTGTCGTACCCGACGGCGACGACGACGGCACCGATCCCGGCGACGACGAGATAGAGACCACGCGAGAGCACCTCGCTGGGGTTCCGGAACCGGGCGAGATAGATCCCGGGGAGCAACCAGCCGGCGAGCAAGAGCGTGACGACGACCCCCAGCGACCGGACACCGGTCGCGATGACGCCGGCGTAGGTCACCAGCGGCGCGATGGCGATCCCCAGCGCGAGCCCGGTCAGGAGAACCGCCCAGCGGGGTGCCGCCTGCGGTTCCGTTTCCAGCGCTTCGGCCAGGTGCTCGGTGAGTGCCGCGGCCTCTTCCTCCGAGAGGAACTGCTCGCCACAGTGTGGACAGTCCATAACCGCCGGGTCCAGTGGCTCGCCGCAAGCCGGACAGGCCGGTTCGTCGGCCGTGCGCCAGGAGTCCATACCGGCCGCTTGCGCCTCCGGGGGCTTGAGTCGTCCGGCTACTCCCACAGCGGACGGCCGTTGCTGTCGCTCGACTCACCACACGCAAGAACAACGACTAAGCGGCCACCGGTCGACTCCCCGTCCATGCGACTGGAGGAGTACTGGGGGATCGGCCCGAAGACGTCGGCACTGCTCTCCGAGGAACTGGGCGTCGAACGGGCCATCGAGGCGATCGAGTCGGCCGACACGCGGACACTGACCGCGGCCGGGCTCTCGCGGGGCCGAGCGACGCGGATCCTCCGACGGGCCAGCGGCGCCGAGTCGATGGACCTGCTGGCCACCCGGGACACTCGCGACGTTTACAAGGAACTGCTCGACCTGGCCGAGGAGTACGCCGTCACGTCCGACGCCGCGGATCGGATCCGCGTCCTGACGCCGTTGCCCTCGAAAGAACGAATGGAGGAGCGCCTCGACGACGTGCTCTCCGCGCGGGAGTCGTGGGCCGCGCTCTCGGAGTCGACACGGGAGTCGGTCGTCGCTGCCTTCGAGGGATACGGGAACGGCGGCGAGCGTTCGGCCGTCGGGACGGCGATCGAACTCCAGAAAGTCGGCGTCTCGGAGGGCGTGTTCGAGCCCATCGCGACGCTGGACAGCGACCACCTCGCGTCGGCCAGGGCAGCCCTGGCCGGCCTCGCTGGCGACGGTGACGGCGTCGGCCGAGGCGCCGACGAGGAACTCGACCGGCTCCGGGATCAGTTGGGCCACGTCGAAGACCTCGCTGCTGGCTCGGCGGAAGTCGTCGAAGCCGTCCAGGACGGCGCGAGACGGCCGGCGGAGTTCCAGGACGCCCTGGCCCGGTACGTCATCGACGAGACCGGGCTGGGCCGGGCGAGAATCCAGGCGGCGATGCCGAGCGAAGCGACCGACGCGCGGGACTTCGTCGAGACCGCCCTCCGGGACCTCCGGAGTTCGCTCCGGGCGGACCTCCAGGAGCGGGAATCGGCCGTCGCCGATCGGCTGGAAGCGGACCTCGAAGCCGCACGCGGGACGATCGACGACGCGGTCGCGGCCGTCGACGACATCGCGCTGTCGGTCTCGCTCGCCCGGTTCGCGATCGCGTTCGATCTGGTCAGGCCCACGCTCGTCGAGGACCGGGAGACGATCGCCGTCCGGAACGCACGGAACCTCACGCTGGCCGACGCCGACGATCCACAGCCGATCACCTACGCCGTCGGCGATCACACCCTCCCAGTCCAGGGCGCGAACGAGCCCCCCAGCGGCGACCGGGTCGCGATCCTCACCGGAGCCAACTCCGGCGGGAAGACGACGCTGCTTGAGACGCTGTGTCAGGTCCAGTTGCTCGCACAGATGGGGCTGCCGGTGCCCGCCGACGCCGCCGAAGTCGGGCTGGTCGACACCGTGGTCTTCCACCGACGGCACGCTTCGTTCAACGCCGGCGTCCTCGAATCGACGCTGCGCTCCGTCGTCCCACCGTTGACCGGGAGCGACCGGACACTGATGCTCGTCGACGAGTTCGAGGCGATCACCGAACCAGGCTCGGCGGCCGACCTGTTGCACGGGCTCGTGACGCTGACCGTCGACCGCGGGGCGCTGGGGGTATTCGTCACCCACCTCGCAGCGGACCTGGAACCGCTGCCAGAGACCGCCCGGACCGACGGTATCTTCGCGGAGGGGCTGAGTCCCGATCTGGAACTCCAGGTGGACTACCAGCCCCGCTTTGGCACTGTCGGCAAGTCCACGCCGGAGTTCATCGTCTCCCGCCTGGTCGCCAACGCCGGCGACCCCGTCGAACGGTCGGGCTTCGAGACGCTGGCGACGGCGATCGGCGAGGAAGCGGTCCAGCGGACTCTCTCGGACGCACGCTGGAACGAGGGCGACGGCTGACGGCCGCGGGCCAGTCACTCGGTCGCCAGCCGATCCCGAACTGTCGCCAGCAGCCGCCGTACCTCCCGTGCGTTGTACCACCGGACCAGCGGCGCCAGGAGCCACTCGGGGACCGGCCCGGGAATCCCGTAGCTGGCCGCGTACGTGAGCCGCGTCCCGCCGTCCTCGGCCGCGAAGGTCAGCGTGATCGTCCCGGTGAGGTCACCGACGAGGTCGTAGACGATCCGTTCGGGCGGTTCGTACCGGCTGGCACGGACCTCGCCCTCGAAGGAGATCCCGAACAGCCGATAGACGTACCGGGCTCGGTTGCCGCCGTTGTCCAGTCGTTCGACGCGCTCGGCGACCGCCAGGCTCGGGGTCACGGCGGCCTGGTTGGCCGGTTCGTCCATGAACGCGAAGACCCGATCGACCGGCGCGTCGATCCAGACGTCGTCGGCCGTCTCGACTGCCATACGATCGGCTACAGTCTCCAGACTGTTATGCGGTCGGCCACGTCGTCGGCCGTTATTTCGAGGGGAGCGTTGACGGTGGTGGAGAGCGTACATTCGATCGATGATACGACGACTCCTCCCCGCCGGCTACGCGTATATGGTGGTACAGGGACTGCTCGCCGTCTTCCTGCCTCGCCAGGCGATCAAACTGAACGCGAAGCTCCTGTTGCGTGGCTACGAGAACCCCGGCGACCTCGAACCCAAAGCGTGGTACGTCCGCTCGACGCGGATCGCCGGCGTCGGGATGCTCGTCACCGGGCTGACCGGGCTCCTCGCGGGCGATCTCGTCGCGGACGCGGACGAGAAGCTACCGGAACCGCTCGCTGACGACGACGACGACGATCACCAGGTCGCCGAGTCCGACGAGTCGGTCTGAAACCGGTCGCCGTCGAGCAAGGTCCCGCCGTAGGGCCGGAACTCGAACCCGTGTTTCTCCGCGATCAGTTCGACGAGTTCCTCGCGACGAGCGATCGCGTCGGTCTCGAAACCCGTCCGCTCGACGGCCGCGACGAGCCCGTCGTCGTCGATCCGGCCGCTGGCGTAGGCGTCCGCGACGGCGTTGCGGAAGCCGTCGGCGTTGCGCCGACAGCGCAGCGCCTCGTCGAACGCGGCGCGGGCCGTCTCGCGCTCGGCGTCGGCGTCGATCCCCTCCAGCGTCTCGACGGCCGACTGGTCGTAGCTCCGTGCCCGTTCGAGCACCTGGCAGACCTGTGCCGTCGGGTCCAGTTGCTCCCACTTCTCACGCTGGTTCGGCGGGACGAAGGCGTCGACGACGCCCGGCCAGTCGGTCGAGCGCTCGGCGTCCTCGAACACCTCTGCGACGAACTCGCCGGCGTACTCCGCGGGGATCGACAGCCCGACCGACCGCTCGGGATCGGTCTGGTGTGTGTCGCTCATCGATGCTCACCCCCGCTGGAATCGTACTCCCTGCTCGGCGCTGGTCCGGGACCGCTGGGTTGTGCGCCCGTATCGGACCCACGCGGATCGGCGGGACTGTGCGCGTCGGACCCGCCCGGTGGCCGTGTCATCGGGGGCGAGCTGTCGCCATCCTGTCTGTCCGGCAGTTCGATCTCCTCGGGATCGGTCCCGCGGGCGCTTGCCAGTGCGACCCTTGCCGTCCGGCGCACGTCCTCGCTGCGGTCGTGTAACCCCTGTGACTCCAGGGCCTCCTCCGCGCGGTCGGTTCCCAGTTCGCCGAGGCTGTCGGCGGCTTTCGCCCGGACGTAGGCGTTGGGTTCCCGTGCCAGCACCGCCGCGAGGATACGGACGGCGGTCTCGGCGTCTTCGGCGGCCTCGCCGAGGAACTGCGCCGCGTACTCCCGAACAGCGGGGTGCCCGTCGGACTTGATCCGGTCGATCAGGAGCGGCTGGTCGACCGCGCCGAGCTTTCCGAGCGCGATCACGGTGTTACGCCGGACCCAGCCGCTGTCGTCGTCCAGCATCGTCTCTAGGCGGTCGGTGTCGTCCGGGTCCGTCCGCGAGAGCGCGACGACGGCCTCTGCACGTACCCACTCGTGGTCGTCGTCGAGCGCCCGCCGGACGGCCTCTGCACTGACGCCGGCAGTCCCCAGCGCTTCGACGGCGTACTGCCTTGCCTCGGGATCGGACGCGTCCCGCAGCACACGGTCGAGGGCGTCGACGGTCGGGTCGTCGAGCCCCTGTCGGTCGGCGACGTCGATCAGTGCCAGTGCTGCGTCCCGTCGCCGGTCGCTGTCGTCGAGGAAGTTCCGGAGCGTCGGTTCGTCCGTCGCCGGTGCGCCGTTGCGGGCGCTGTGATAGTCGTCGAGCGTCATCGTGCGAGCCTCCAGTACGCGACCGTCCAGGACGCCGCGATCGCCGCGAGCGCGGTCCCCATCAGGCCGCCGAAGCCGCCGAGGAAGCCGCCGGTACCGCCGCCGTCGCTCCCGCTGGATCCGCCACCAGCGGTGCCGTCGCTCGATCCGGCACCGCCGTCACCGCCGCTTGACTGCTCCGGCGGGGAGAACGTCCCCGAGGCGAGATCGAGCGTCGAGTACTGCATCGTGATCGACTTCTTCCCGTTGACCTCGTCGGCGCTGCCGTTCCAGACACCGAAGGCCAGATACACCGTCTCGGAGCCGTCGAAGGTAGCGTCGAACTGGCCGTCGGTCGACCGCTCCCGAACGAACGACACTGCCCAGCCGTCGTCCGTTCGACTCCCACGAGCCCGCACTGGTTGGGTCGGTGCGTCGCTCAGCGATCCGTACCCCTTCGCGTAGTAGTTCTGGGCGTACTGCTCGTAGGTCGCCTTCGAGAGCGGGTTCCCCGCCGCCTGTCCGGGTTTGGTCTCGGCGTCGGGGTGTGGGTAGGCGTACATGTCGTTGCTCCAGGGGGCGCTGGCGTTACGGAACTGCCAGCTGGCCCGCCAGTACCAGATGTTGACCGGATCGCCGGTCGCACCCATCGTGATCGGGGGCTGGCTCCCGGTGCGAGCCATAACCGCCACGGCGTCGCTGAAGTTCCGCGGCGACTGGATGGCCGCGTCACGGGTCGGGTCGTCCCAGGACAACCGGAAGGCGACGTGGGAGTCGTTGGTGGCGACCTGGACGTCCATCTCGTCGACCGAGCCGCCGCCGTAGGGGACCGCCATCTGCTGTTTCTGCAGCGAGACGGTCTGGGTCGGTACGTCGTTCCAGGTCGTCGCGGTCGGGGACAGCGGTGCCCGCTGGACCTGCGCGGTCGGCTGGCTCGGCCCGGTCACCGCTGCGGCGACGGCTCCCTGAACGAGCAGGAGAGCGAGCACGACGACCGCCGAGACGACCGTCGCGCGGACGGCGGCGTCGGCGTCGAACAGGGCCACCGAACGGGCGGTCTCCCTGAGACCGCCGACGCTCATCGCCCGACCACCCCCGTTGCCGAGACGTCGTCCGGGTCGGTCGGTGCCGGCGGATGGAGCGACTCGTCGTACTCGACCAGCGATTGTGCGAGATCGGCCGCGGCCAAGTATACCGCGGAGTCGGTCGCCTCACGGATATCGTGGGCGAAGGCCGGGACAAAGTCGATCAGGTGGTTCGAGAGCATCGCCGACTCGACACCGACGATCTCGTCGAGTACCTCGTTGTCGTCGGGGTCGCTGGCGCGCTCGTGGACCACCGCGCGTTGCCCGGCGGCGACCTGCATGAGTTCCAGTTCCGTCGCGACGTGGTCCTGGCGTTCGTCGAACCCGTCGCTCGGTTCGAGCCCGACGGTCTCCAACAACCCGACCACGGCTGCGATCCGGCGCTGTTCGTCGTCGACCTCGGAGCCGACGGTGTAGTTGCCCTCGTAGGGAACGACGGAGTAGGTCCCGTCCGCTGAGGGGACCCCGAACAGGTCGTTGTACTCGCGCTGGAGGGCTGGGAGCGACACGTCGACGAGTGCGCCGGCGAGTGCCTCCGCCTCCTCTTCGAGTCCGGTTCGCTCCCCCGCCCGGACGATCCCTTCGACGGCATCGGGATCGATAAGCTCCGTGACCGTCTCCTCGTCGGGATAGACGAACGCACCCGCGACGGCGGCGTAGAGTCCGGCACGGGCGGCGTGGAACGCTGGCGTGTCTGTCTCGTTCATGTGATCTATCATGGCTGGTTCGTCCACTGTTCGCCCTCGCGGACCTCGATGTCCTCGTAGATGGGCATGTCGACGACCTTCTCGCCGTTCTGGTCCCAGCCCTTCACTTTGTTCTCCTTGACGGTGTAGGTCTCGATGAGCCGGGTCGTCGCGCCGAACAACTGGAGGATGCCCAGGACGTGGTGGCTCGGGTCTCTGGCCCGTTCCTGGACGATCCGGATCGACTCCTCGTAGGTCGATCCCGGCCAGTCGTTGCGCTTCTGTTCGGTGTTGGGGGTGAACATCTGGGTCAGGAACTCCGGCGGGACGTGATACGGCGGCATGTAGAACACCTGGGGCTGGGTCCCGAACTGCGGGTACAGCGGCAGCGCCACCTTCTCGTCGGAGTGGACCAGGTAGTTGATCGGCGAACGACCGTCGGCCGCCGAGCGCTTCCCGCCGGCGTGGCCGGCGTCCGGTCCGCGGTTGATGTTGCCGTGGAGGCGGGTCTTGCCGATACACGAGGAGACACACCGGGGGACGTTCCCCTCCTCGATACGGGGGTAACAGCCGACCGGCTTCTCGGTGATCCCCGTCTCCGGATTGTACATCGGCTTGTGGTACGGACAGGCCTTGACACACCGGCGGTAGCCCCGACAGCGCTCCTGGTCGAGCAGGACGATGCCGTCCTCCTCGCGCTTGTAGATGGCCTGGCGCGGACAGCCCGCGAGACACGCCGGGTTCTTACAGTGGTTACAGAGCCGCGGGAGGTAGAACTGCCAGATGTCGTGGTACTCGTCGTTCTCCAGGTCGGACTCGACGGTCTCGCCGGTCGGGTACTCCCCGTGGACTTGATCGTCACCCAGCGCGGGGTACTCCCACTCCTGTTTGGCGGCGATGTACCCTTTGGCCTGTTCGCCGCTGTCGGCGGCCTCGAAGATCGTCTCGTCTTCGTCGAGTTCCGGGAGTAGTTTCATGTCCCAGCCCATCGGGTAGCCGCCGTAGGGCTCGGTCTCGACGTTCATCCACCACATGTACTCCTCGCCCTCGCCGCTGGTCCAGGTAGACTTACAGGCGAACGAGCAGGTGTTGCAGTTGATACACCGGTTCGTGTTGATGACCATCCCCCAGTGGTAGTCCCGCTCCTCCTCGCGGTGTTCGTAGGGATAGGGCTGTTCCCGGCCGAGTTGCGGGTTGTACACGTCCGGCATCAGCTGTCACCCCCCTGGAGGCTGCCGCCGATGTAGTCCTGGACCAGGTCGTCCCGGCGGGCGTCACCGGGCCACCAGTCCGCTTCTTTGTACTTCTCGACGTCGACGAGATCGTCACGGTTGGTTCCGGTCGGTGCCCAGACGGTCTCCTCGTAGCCGTGTTCCAGTTCGGCGCCGTGCCAGACGATCTCCTCGTCGATCTCCTCGGCGACGTTCGGGTCGCCGAACACGGCCTTGTGGACCAGGTCGTCAGTCTCCTGGAGCGGGTCGAGCCAGATGTTCGTCATGGTGTTGTACCCCTTGATGCTGTCGTCGTCGGCCTCGTCGTCCGGGAACTGCTGGGGCCACCAGCCGTGCCAGAGGGTCAGTTGGCCCATGTCGCCGGCCGAGCGAGGCCGCTGGCGCTCGCTGACCATCGCGCGGACCACCAGATCGCCGCGTTTTCCGGTGATCCGGACGTAGTCGCCGTTCTCGACGTCGATATCGGCCGCGTCCTCGGGATGGATCTCGACGAACGGTTCGCCCAGCGGCGGCGCGTCGGCCGTCTCACCGTCGCCCTGCGGGAACGAGAAGTCCTCGACCAGCCGGTCGGTCCCCTCCGGGTCGGCGCTGACGCTGCCGAAGTCACGGGCCGACCAGATGAGGTTCCAGTCGGTCATCCCCCAGGAAGAGTGGGTCCGGTACTTGGGGTGGGGCGTGTTGTAGTAGAACTGGTTGCCCTCCTCGTGGTAGAGGGGGTTCTCCTCGTCTTTGGCTTCGTCCCAGCGCTGGTTCACGCCGTAGGGCGTCCCCTCGACGCTCTCGATGTGGTCGAGGTCGTCCCGTCCGAGTTCGAGGAACCGGTCTTCCTCCTTGTGGAACTCCATCCGGCCGGTCTTCGTGTAGAACGGACGGTCCTCGTGGATCTGCGAGTAGAAGGGAATCCGTGGATAGGTCTTCAAATCCAGCCGTTCGGGGCCGTCCCGGAGATCGTCGACGTCGATGCTCCGGGTGGTCATCCCCTTGTCGAACGTCTCCCGGATGTAGTCGACGGGGTCCTTGTCGTCGTCGAGGAACTTGTCGAAGTACGACCGGTAGGAGTCGACGTTGCGTTCCTCGGGCGGCAGCTTCTCGTCGAGTTTCTCGGCCAGGAGGGCGATGGCCTCCCCGTCCTGTTTCGTGTCATAGATCGGGTCCATGATCCCGTGGTCCATGTGGACGAAGGGGTTCTCCGGGCCGACCGTGATGTCGGGGTAGTCACACTCCAGCCAGGACGGGACCGGGAGCACGATGTCGGCGTGGCGGGCCGAGTAGGTCATGTGCATGTCCGAGACGACGAACAGGTCGTTGCCTGTCTCGGGATGTTTGACGAAGTTCTCGACGACGTGCTCCTGGTGTTTGGTCTGGTTCAGGAGGTTACAGTTCATCGTCCACAGGACCGTCGGCTTCGACATCGTGTACGACTCCGCGCCGGTCGGCATCACCGGTTGGTCGGCGTCGCCCTGTGGCACGAGGTCGAGTTCTTCGTCGAAGTCCCCGCGGATGGCATGCGGGTCCAGTTGCTCGCCGCCGAAGAAGGCGAACGCGTAGCCGGGGTACATCCCGTGGGCCGAGTGGCCGTCGGGGTTCACGTAGTGGGGGTAGCCGTCCAGGAGTTCGATCTTGTACTGGCCCGAGTAGTTGTAGTAGCCCTGCCCCGGACTGCCGATGTTGCCCAGCATCGACTGGACGAAGAAGATCGACCGCTGGAGCGAGTCGTTGGCGTGGAACCAGTGGTTGGTCCCCTCGCCGGTGAACCACTGGGCGCGCTCGGCGTCGGCGAACTCCCGGGCAGTCTTCCGGAGCGCGTCGGCCGGGATCGTGGTGATCTCCGCGACCGTCTCGGGGTCGTAGTTCTCCATCACGTTGTCCCGCTGGCGGGCGAAGTCGCTCCGGACGGCGACGCTCCCGCCGTCGGCAAGCGAGATGTCAGTGTCGACGTCCAGTTGCGGCGCGACCGGCATCTCGTCGCCGACCGTCTCCCGGTCGACCGCGACCGGCGAGCCCGACTGATCGAGGACGACGAACTCCCCCCAGTCGTGTTCGTCCTCCTCTGCCGGCGGGTCGTGGTCCGCGAACACCTCGTGGGCGCGGAGATACTTCCCGTCGTCCTCCCGAACGAGCAGCGGGAGGCTCGTGTACCCCCGCATGAACTCGCGGTCGTACAGTTCCTCGTCGATGATGACGTGGGCCATCCCCAGCGGGACCGCGGGGTCGCTGCCCGGTCGAACCGGGAGCCAGCGGTCGCACTTCTGGACGGTCGGCGAGTAGTCGGGGTAGATGCCGACCATCTTTCCGCCCCGTTCGCGGGTCTCCTGGAGGAAGTGGTTGTCCGCGAGTTTGTTGTGGATGAGGTTCTTCCCCTGGATGATCGTGTAGTCGGCCTGCCGCCAGGCCGAGGCGTCGGCGTCGCTGGTCTGGTATCCCGTCGTGATGACGTGGCCCGGCGGGAGGTCGGCGTACCAGTCGTACTCGGTCCACTCACAGCCGCCGAAGATCGAGGCGAGCCGTCGACCCGCACCGTGGCGGGTGAACAACCCGTCGGCCTTGATCGCGTTGAAGATGTGGAACTGCTTGTTGTCCTCCAGACTGGCCATCTTCTCGGCCAGCAGGTCGAGCGCCTCGTCCCAGGAGACCCGCTCGAACTCGTCCTCGCCACGTCCTTCGGGATTGGGGTCGTCGGGAGACCACCCTTTCCGGACCATCGGATACTTGATCCGGGAGGGCTCGTAGGTGCGACGGTGCAGCGTCAGCCCCTTCATACACCCCCTCGGGTTCCAGGCCTGGCTGACGCCGGCGTCCTCGTACCCCGAAGGGCCGACCGAGGGCTCCTCGTTGTGGTAGACCTGCTCGGCCCGGATCGGGACGCCGTTTTTCATGTAGAAGTTCAGCGCACACGACTGCGTACAGTTTGGGTGACAGACCGTCCAGTCGACGTCGTCGTAGGCGTAGATGTCGTGATACACCTGTTCCCAGTCCCGGTTGGGATAGGACTGCAACGGGTTGTCGACATCCGTGACCGGGTCGGTCGCCTGTGATGCGCCCCAGCCGCTCCCGACGAGCGCGCCGACTGCACCGGCGCCGGCGGCGCTCAGGAAGTCGCGTCTGGAGAGTGTCACTCGTTCTCACCCCTGTCCGTGGACTGCCAGCGGTGTCGGTCCATGCACCACCACCTGTGGAACGGGACCGTTTGTATCGGGGTTCACATTCCAGGCGGCCGGGAAGGGGGGCGAACGTATCCGGGAGAACAGGTTTAGGATTTCGGAGAGTCAGTCGTTAGTGGGCCGTAATTGTGCGGTTCTTTAAGTTAGGGACGCGCCGGCGGGGATGTGATTCGAAGGCGGTCCCACAGCGATGGGTGGGTCGGCCGGAAACTGTGAACGTGCCCTCGCCACACGGTTACCGGCGCCTTCGGCGCCGGCGATCGTTCGAACTGTGCTTCTGTCGGCGCTGCCGGTCGAGTACGGCAGCGAGATGCATACGATGCATGAGTCCTCCGGTCGGGAATCGAACCCGCGGGGGTGTCCACCAGGACAGCGGAGGCAGTGAGACGGTGCGCCGATCACGCTCCGTCGACGACGACGGCGTTCACGTCGGTGATCCCGAAGCCGTCTTCGAGACGGGTCACGCAGGCGTCGGCGGCGGCCTCGGCCTCCGGAACGGTGACGGTCAGTGCCACGTCGGCGTCGACCCGGATGTCCGTCCAGGTCGGACGGACCCGTGTCACACGCTCGACCGAGACGTCGACGACGTCGTCGACACCGTCGATGACGCCGGCGACGCCGGTTTCGAGGTCGTCGGACCCGCCACGCGGGACGCGTACTGAGATGTCAGCCGATGCGTCGACCGGAACAGTCGCAGAGAGCGACATAATGCCGACGGCCGGAGTCGAACCGGCCCGAACGGGGCTCGCCAACCGAGCACGTCGGGGCGTCTCCGGGCGGCGGGGGCGTGCTTCGAGTCAGCGGACTCGGGATTCCCGTCGAACGGCGGAAACCCGCTGGGCGGCGATGGCTCTGGCGAGTACTCTACCGACGGCGCTCCGAATGGCGAGAGCGGGTCCGACCGAGACGATCGGATGCGCCGACCGCGGCCAGGACCAGACCGTCAGTGAACGGCCGAGTGTCGGTAACGGACCGACCCGGCGCCGCAGTGGGAGGCCGGCGCGACACGGCCTCCGTCCCACGGCGGCGGAGTGCGCCTACGTGGCGCCGAGCGGAATGGTCACCGTCCGGGTGTCCATCGGACCGTTCCGACCCGTGCCAAGAGGCGCGGCCCCGAGTGGGGCTACGAGCCCACACTCGATGGCACCCGGTCCACTGGCGTGCCAGCGGAGCGGGATCGTCGGCGACGGAGTCGGAGTAGTCCGGAGCATTGGATCACCACGTCGGTGAGAGTGACGTATTTCCACCGTGAGGTGGTGAGATATTAAAACTGTTTCACGCTAGTCAACGAGTCCCACAGTGGGTCGGACACGTTCGGCCGCGTTCCTGCGGACTGGGAACTGACGTAGTAGTATAGATAGGCTGGTCGTCTACAGACGCATGTCGGCTCCCCGCCTCGGTCGTGCGGGCGACAGCCACCAGGACAGCTACCATGCACTCGATGACCCGACGACAGTTCGCCCAGGCGACGGCCGGAATGGCCGCGCTGGGCGCTACGGCGACAGTATCGGCCCAGGAATCGCCCGACTACGGCGGCTGGTTCAGTGACGTCTCGAACTTCGAGGGCACCGTCGACAAGCGCGGCCAGGACACCGTCGAGGTTACCGTCGGCGCACAGGGCAACAACGGCGCGTTCGCGTTCGATCCGCCCGCGGTGATGGTCAACCCCGGGACGGAAGTGGTGTGGACCTGGACCGGCGAGGGTGGCGGCCACAACGTGGTCTCCGACGGCGACGGGCCACTGGATTCGGGATCGATCGTCTCCGAAGCCGACACGACCTACAGCCACACCTTCGAGAGCGAAGGGATCTACAAGTACGTCTGTACGCCACACGCCGGTTTGGGTATGAAAGGCGCTGTCGTCGTCCGGCCCGGAGAACCAAGCGGTGGCACTGCCGACAGCGGGAGCCAGTCGGCAAGCGAGACGGAGACGACGGCGTCGACCGCTAGCGAGACGGCTGCGTCCACCGACACGAACAGCGGCGGAGAGACAGACCAGCAACAGTCCGGCGGAGCCGTCACCGGCCCGCTGGGAACGTTCGCCGCGGTGATCGCGATAGCGTTCCTCTCACCGCTTGCGTTCGCTGCCCTGTTACGGCGACGGACAGACGACTGAGGACCGTGTCTCAGCGGCCGGCTCCAGTGTCCAGGGCCGTTCCACAGCCCGGACAGTAGCAGACTTCCGCACTGTTTTCGACGCGGCGTCCACAACTCGGACAGTCGATCTCGGCCGGTCCGTTCGTCGCTGCCGACGGTTCGGACTCGCTCGTCCCGGGAGCCGCCAGGCTCTCGTCGGGGCTACTCCCCGTGTCGGCGATGATCGTCTCGGCGTTCACTGGCGTCGCCGACTGATCGAACTCGGAGACGGCAGCGTACTCGTGAGCCGCCTCGAACCTCGGCACGACAGCAGTAGCTGCCCTGACGGAGTCGTCGGCTCCGTTCTCCGTGCCGGTGTCGGACACTGGGATCTCGGCACGCTCGTCGCGGTCTACGGGACCGCTAGCGGTCGGATCGGAGTCGAACTCCGGTAGCACGGCATTGCTGTCCGACTGTTCGTCGGTCTGGTTGCCACTGTTGGTCGAATCGGTGTCGGCCGCTGGCTCGAACCGCGGGATGGTATCGCCTGCGTCGCTCCTCCGGTGTGTGCCGTCACCGGATCGACGATACGCCTCGGTGGTCTCGATTATCGGCAGGACGCGGTTGCGTGACGTTCTTGCGGCCTCAGCACCGCCGGATCGCCCGTCCGTCTCGGTCGGCTGCTCACCGGGGTCGTCGGCAGACGGTACGGGTTCGGTGGGCGTGAACACTCTGGTCCCGCTGTGCTCGTCGTCCCCATCGGCTGTCTCGGAGGGGGTGGTGGTCGGACCGGTACCGTCAGCGTCGCCTGCCGAATCCGGCGTCGGATCGGATTCGGGGTCAGTCACGGCGGTTCCGTCCGCGTCACCGGTGGCCTCGGTGGCAGTATCGGCGTTCGAGACCACACGCGTGGCCGAGGACGCCGCCGACGGCTGGGCCGACTCCGGAACGCGCTGTCCGGGCCGTCGCTTGGGTGCCGAGGGGAGCCCCCGACGCTTCGCGATCGAGGCCACAGTCGTCTGTGCGAGGAGATAACACACGGAGAGAGCGATCGGGACGAACAGCGTCCCGCGGAGGAGGAGCGCCGACTCGATCCCGATCAGTGCCGTCCACGTCTGGACCGCATCGGCGACACCGGCCGTCGCGACCCGGCTCGCGAGGCGTGGATCGAGGCCGGTGACGGTCGATAGTCGGACCAGGAGTCCGACGACGACCGAGACGGCAGAGACGGCGATCATTCCGAGGAGGGTCCGCGTGAGCGAGAGCGTGTACACGCGGTGTCCGAACGCGACCGTCCGAACGAGAAAGTGGACCGTGACGACGAGCAATGCGGCGACCAACGGAAGCGACCAGCCGGAGACGACCAGCGCTGCCAGACAGCCGACGAGCGCCAGGCTCGGAACGACCAGCAACACGCCGGGTTCGGCCATCCGATAGGAGTTCGCGAGGTTGTCGTGGCGGTTGAACAGTTGCCGCTGGACGAGCGCGATGGCAGCCAGCGACGGGAGGACGATCCACGCCAGCAGCGCGAACAGTTCCAGCCCGCGGACGGGTGTCCCGGCGACCGTCGTCGCTACTGCCCGTTTCAGCGCCGGTGTCCCGGCCTCCAGAACGAGCCCGCTCGCGACGACCCAGGTAGCGTAGACCAGTGGACCACAGAGGCCGAGTGCCAGCACTCGCCACTCTTCGGCGAGCAAGGCGACGGATTCACGCAACTCACCCCCGGACATTGGATTGGTGTACTGGAACCGGATGCTTAATCTGTGGGGTTCTCCGGATGGCGAACCCTCGCGGTGACGACCTCCGAGAGGCCCAGTTCGTCGCCCGGTGCCACCGGCTCGCGGTCGCCCCGCTCCAGGAGACGGTCGTTGAGGCGCGTCGGGTTGTCACCCAGGTCGACGAGGTAGAACCCGTCGGCTTCCTTTCGAAACCGGACATGCTCCCGATGGACTCGCACGGCCTCGTCGTCCGACCGTCCGGCGTCGAGCATCGCAGCACGGATGTCGCGGCCGACACAGTCACCGTCGGTAACGGCGACCTGTCGGCCACAGACAGCTAGGCGGAGTGACTCCGGCGTATCGTTCCGGTCGCTGTCGAGTCGGCTGCCACACTCGATACAGAAGTTCGCGTCGTCGTGGGTCGCCCCACAGTCCGGACACGTCAGAGACGGGTCCTCAGCAGCCGGTTGGGCTGCTCCGTCGGATTCGTCGACGGTCGACTCGACCGACTCGCCAGCGCTGTCGGCGTCCGCTTGTGCCGCGGCCTGTTCGAGGAGTCCGAGCCGGTCCGGGTCACCGGTCGGCGAGTAGACGACCGCTCCCCCGGAACGCTCGTCTCCGGTGTCGGACTGCCACTCGCCGCATCCGGGGTTCGTACACCACCCACCGGCTGTCGTCGGATCGAACCGGACCCCACAGATCGGACACTCGACTGTCTCCCCCGTACCCGGCATTGGTTCTCGTCTCGCGTGTTCTCAGTACAGCAAGAAAACAGTTACTCACGGACGAGTCCGCCCCGGTTAGGGGTCACTCGTCGGACAACAGGGCCGTGTCTCGGTCGAGCGGTCGACGGCTCGGATCGATGTCCCGAACCGGCACCGAGTCCTCGGCCGGCGTCTCCGGGAGTCCGTCGTCGCCGAACAGCAGCACCGAGAGATTGTCTTTCCCACCTCGTTCGTTTGCCATCTCGATGAACGTCTCCCCGGCCGCCGGGAGCGAATCCGCCGACAGGACCACGTCACGGAGATTTTCGTCCGTCACCGCCTTATCACGGATGCGTTCGGCGGCGGCCTCGGACTTCCCGGAATCGACGTAGTGACGGTACAGCGCCGGCGCGTCGGTCTGTGCGTCCACGAGTCCGTCGCTGGTGACCAACACGGTGTCCTCCGCGTAGAGATCCACCGTCCGCGTGTCGACCTCGACGGTCGCCGTCGCGGCGTCCCCCCCGCCCGCTCCACCGAGTGCGCGGGTGATCTCGTTTCCCCGCGGGTGGACCTGCGATTCGAGTTCGTCGATCTCGCCCGCCTCAGCCCAGCGCTGGACCAGCGCGTGGTCTTTCGTCAGCCGGGCGATCCGCCCTGTCGCCTCGTTGACGACGTAGGTTCGACTGTCGCCGACCCATCCCAGATGGAGCCGCCCGTCTAGACAGATCCCCGCGACTGCGGTTGTATACGAGCGAGTCCCCGCGGACCCGACGTACCGCAGGATGTCGCGGTGGGTCTCGACCACGGCGTCGGTTATCGCCGATCGCAGGCTCACGGCGGTCGACTCCTCGGGTAGAACCCCGTCGTCGATCTCGATGTCGAACCGCTCCGGCCGTCCGCGGGCCGCACGGATCGCGACCGGAGCCAGTCGTTCCGCGATCCCGGTCGTCGCGAGATACGAGGCGACGTCACCGGCGTCGTGGCCCCCAGCGCCGTCGGCGAGGACGAACACGCCGACCGAGCGCGTCGACGACGGTGTCGGCTCGTCGGTCCCCCGTTCGCTCCCGATCCCGTGCCCCTCCCGATGCCCGTCCTCGAAGACCGTCATCGAGAGGCTGTCCTCGTTGATTCCGTCCCCCCGTTTGGCGTCGCCAGTGTCGTAGTGTGTGCTGTATCGCATGGTTACTCCGTATGGAACTCGAAGGTGACGCCGTAGGTGGGATGGACCAGGGCGACGAGGTCGCCCTCGTGGATCGGGACGGACTCGGGTGGCACGTGTCCGTGTCTGTCTGTCGGGTCCTCACCGACCTCCCGGAGCCGTTCCCGTCCCGATTCACACAGCACCCGTTGCCAGCCACCGCCCTGCTGGACGAACGTTCCGTTGAGGCTTCGGTCCTGGAGATACCAGTCGTCGCCCTCGATATCGAACTGGATCTGTACCGAAGAGATATACTCGTCTTTCGGGTCCTCGATCGTGATCGACGCGGGCGGCCCCGTGGCTCCGGCCCGGCCGATGGTATCGCCCGGACCGACGGTGAACCGCTTGTTCTGCTGGCGATAGACGACCGATGCCGTCTCCGGCGGCGTGGGATCTCTTGCCTCCAGAACGGCTTTCAGTACCGTCGCGTTGCTGTAGCGGTCGCGATGATCGGTCTGGGTGGCACGCTCGACGATCTCCGCGAGGTACGCCTCACAGTCGGCCCCGAACTGCTGTGGATTGATGCCGTCTTTCTCCGGAACGCTCCCTTTCAACAGAAAGAGCAGCGTCTTTCCCACCGAATAGACGTCCGACCAGGGTCCCTGTCGAACGTCAGTCCGGGTGGCGTCGGCGACCTCGCGTGGCTTGTACGGCCCGAGGATCGTCGTCCCGTTGTCCCCCGAGACCGGATCGCTCGTCGGATCGAACCCCGTCGCAGTGTTGAAATCGATCAGCGTCGGCGTGATGTCCGGCGTCAACAGGACGTTCTCCGGTTTCAGGTCCCGGTAGACGATCTCGTTCTCGTGGAGAAAGCCCATCGCGTCACAGAGGTCGATCCCGATCTGGCGGACCTGTTCGGTATCCTCGATCGGGCCGTGCCGGTCGATGACCTCGTTGAGATCCAGCCCGTCCTCGACGAGTTGCGCCACGAGAAAGGTGACCTCCCGGTCCTCGACACAGTCATAGAGGTCCATAACGTTCTCGTGGCCGCCCGCGGCGCTGACACGCCGGAGCGACTCGACTTCCTTCTGGAAGTACTCGTCGATGAGTTCCGGATCGTTCTTCGAGTCGGTGTAGTTCGGGTGTTTCAACACGACCGACTCGTTCGTCTCGCCGTCGACGGCCCGGTGGACGCGGGCGAATCCCCCCTGTCCGAGGAACTCGGTCAGTCTGTACCGGTCGGCGACGACGTCACCGGTCTGTGGTTCCCAGGGCATCAGTCACTCCTCACGCCACGTGCTACCGAGGCACTCACTCCTGGACACCCTCGTCCGTGACGACTCTGGTCGCCTCGCTCTGTTCGGCTCGCCCGCCCTCGCTCACGATCTGTGTCTGTCGTTTGGCCGCCTCGACCGCCTCGGTCCCGTCGCCGTGGATCTCGGTCATCTTCTCGATCTCGGTCTGTGCTGCCGCCACGTTGCCACGCCCCAGTTCCGTCCTGACGACCGTCTCCCGGTGGTCGATGTCGACCGTCTCGACGTGTTCGGCCAGCAGATCGTTGTCGTCGGTGTACTCGACGGTGATCTCGCCGCTAGCCGTCTCCCCACGGGCAGTCAGTGTCACGTCCGCCAGGACGACGGTTCCGGTCGTCGCCCGCTCCGGGACCCGTAGCTTCAGGACTACACACTGGGTCTCCCGGTCGAGCAGGTCCGGCAGGCGGATCGTCGCCTGGTTCCGTTCCCACTCCGGGTCGACAGTCTGAGCCTGGGGAATCGCCCGGTAGACCTCGCTGATGTCCACGCCGTTGTCGACGACCAACTCCAACTCCGCGTCCGGCGCGACGACCGAGCCCGCGTCCTCGACGGCCTCGCCGAAGAACGTCTCGATGTCGCCGGGCCGTGCCAAGTGGGTCCACTCGCCCCGAGCAGCCGTCCCGAGGCTCCTGATCGTCGCTTCCCGGTACTCCGTCCCGATACCGGCGGCTTCGATACGGATGCCCTCACGGTCGATCTCCCGGGCTAGTTCGGCGAAGTCGTCGGCGTCCTTGCGGTTGTCCTTCCCGTCCGAGAGCAACAGGATCCGTCGGACGGTGTCCTCGTCACTCGGGAGTCCGTCCAGACTGGCGTTCGCTTCGAGCAGTCCACTGTACATGTCCGTTCCACCCCCAGCACTGATCTCCGTAACGAGGTCGACTGCCGCCGTCCGATCGATCGTCCCCCAGCGGGTGGCTTCGAGTACCGTCTCGACCTCGTTGTCGAACGCGACGATCGAGAGGTAGTCGGTCGGTTCCAGGAGACCGAAGATCCACTCGGCTCCCTCACGTGCCTGTTCGATCAACTCCCCCGCCATCGATCCGCTCGCGTCGAGACAGAGCGCGATCTGTCGAGTCGGTGGTCGTTCCTGTCTCCCCGGCTCCACCTCGATTTCGGCCGTGACCGTCGTCCCACCCCGCGGAACGTACGGCCGGTTCACGTCCGTCAGGACGTTCGCAGTCATACACCTATCTGCTCCGACACGCCAGATATAGCTTTTCCCCTGGCAGGGAGAGTGTCGTTCGACGATAATTACCAGGAGTTGCGTGCGAATGATAGCCGGCTGTGGTCGGTGGTCCGATGCCGGAGCTGCTGCTGGAACGGATCGACGAGTTCGGGACACTGACCGGTTCGGAGGACCTCACAGCGCCGCCGGTTCGACCTTCCGGCCGACCCACAACAACGTCCCGACGAGCGCCACCACAGCCAGCGGGAGGAGCCACTGGAACACGGTCAGGACCCCGGCACTCGCCTGCACCCCGACAACCAGTACTATCGTCGGCCCACAGCAGGCAACCCCCGAGAGCAACCCGGGGACTCCGGCAGCAGCGCTCGCACCCGACCCGAGTCGGCAGGCGGTCGGCCCGCGCCAGGCGACGACCGATACGGCTAGGTTCAGCCCGACCAGCGTCGCCAGTCCCGCGCCGAGCAGGACGTTCAACGGCGAGACGAGCAGTTCGACCGGGCCGACGACGACGAGCGCGACCGACTCCCACTGGAATGGACCGACCGGCTGGACGGCCCGCGCCAGCGGGTCCGAAACTATCGAGAGCTCGTACCCCCACGGACCGAAACCGAGGTTGCGGAGGCCGGCCGTGTACAACAGGAAGTACGCGGCCGAAGCCACGACGAACACCGCCTTCCCGTCCCGCCGGGTGAGGGCACCGCGGGTCGCGACGAGCGTCTGCCTGACCAGTCTCCCGACCCGATCGGCGACGGGCCGTCGTTCGGCGTCAGTTGACATAGCCGGTCCCGGGGTAGAACCCCGCCCACGCGAACCACATCGCGTCGAACGCGAGTGCGCGCTCCAGCGGGAGCGAGTCGGCCGCGACCGGTTCCCCGTCGAGGCTGTAGCCGTCGGCCCGGTTCTCGACCGTGCGGCCGTCGGGGTTCGCGTAGACGTACCCGGTCGACAGGGTGTCGTCGGCAACGGCGACGTACTGCCGGCCCTGGATGGCACCGGTCAGGACGCCGGCAGCGAGCAACGACTCCTTGTCGAACGCGAGTGCGCCGTCGGCCGTCCGGGTCCCGACGACGACGGACTTCGGGTGCGCTCGGTCGTCCCGGGACAGCGGTTCGAACAACGTCCGATCACTGGCGTAGTAGCCACCTGGGGGGTTGTACTGACCGTACGGGTCGTCGCCGTACCGCCTGGTGTAGCCGGTATCTTCGGTCAGCACCTCCGTTCCGGGATGGACGGCCCGCCACTTCCCCCAGGTCGTCCAGACGACGCGGAACTCCCGGAGCGTTTCGCCGGCAAGCGGCCCGTCGATCGCCGTCGCCAGGATCTGTGGCCACCGGCTATCCGTGCCCCGATCGTACATCACGAGGTTCGAGTTGACCAGGTCGCCCGAGACGCCGAACTCCACCGGTCCACGCTCGAACCCCTGTGCGGTGCCGGTCAGCGGACAGTACGTGACCGCTACCGGGTCGCCATCGACGGTGTCGTTGACGATCTCGTGGTGGACGAGGATCCGCTGTGGGTACGCTCTGGTGTCCCCGCCACGGACGAGACCGAACACTGGTTCGCCGTCGTCGAGCGACGCTCTCTCGGCCGCTTGGAACGTCGGTTCGTCGATGGCCGGGATGCCGTCTTTCGGGACGCCGCCGCTGATCACCTCTCCGTCGAGCGTCCCGATGTCCTGAGCCAGATGCAACGATCGCTCGGCAGTCGGTGGGGGTGTCCCAGTCGCGTCACTGGTCGCTGTCGGTTCGTTCGACGACTCTTCAGCCGACGGCTCGTCACCGCCGAGACACCCCGCCACCCCGACCACGCCGGCCACGCCGACACCACGCAGGAACGACCGTCGTGTGTGCATACTCGTACTGGTGCCGGCAGACACAAAATCTCGCGGTGAGGGGCTGGTAACCTACGTCTCGAGTAGGTCCACGACGAGATCGGCGACAGCGTCGAGTTCGTCCTGGTTGACGCCGTGGCCCATCCCCTCGTAGATGCGCTCGTCGACGTCGCCGCCGAGCAGTTCGAACGTCTCGGTTGTCGCGTGGACCCGTTCGATCGGGATGTGCGGGTCGACGTCGCTACAGCCGATGAACACCGGCGTCCCTTCGATCTCACCGTCGTAGGAGTCGGGATCGACCGTCTCACCGATCAGCCCACCGCTCAGAGCCGCCAAGCCACCGTAACGCCGTGGGTTCCTGGCGACGTACTCGCTGGCCAGACACGCGCCCTGTGAGAAGCCGCCGACGAGCACCGACTCGCGCGGGATACCGGCGTCGACCGCTTGGTCGACCGCGTCCTCGACCGCCTGGAGCCCGGAGCTACGGCCCGGTTCGTTCTCCTCGACGGGTGCCAGGAAGGAGTTGGGATACCAGGTGTTCCCCGCGGCCTGTGGCGCCAGGATCGCGAGCCCCTCTTGGTGGATGTCGAGTCCCATCTGGACGATGCTCCGAGCCGTCGCACCCCGGCCGTGGACCAGGACGGCCGCCGCTTGCGCGTCCGACAGTGCTGTCCCCGCCGTCACGAGCTGTTGGCCCTGGTGTGGACCGCTCATCGTCGACCTCCCGAGACCGCGCCGTCTACCGTACAGAACCAGTCGTCTCTCTCCATACCCCCAGTAGTCACTCGACGTACTTCAGCACCGCTATCGGGACGGCCGTATCCGGACCCGTATCCCAGCGGGGTCGGTCGCCACGAACCCCTCCTCAGCGGACTCGCTGTCGTATCCAGACTCGGAGAGCCGTCGACGGACCTCCGCAAGCGCCCCCTCGGGAACACGGAGTTCGTACCACGCGACCCCGCGTCCCCCGCCCGGTCCCGACCGCGCGTGCCAGACGTTGGCTCCGACGTGGTGGTGATACGATCCGGCTGCCAGAAAACAGGCCCCGGGGGCGCTCGCGCGGAGATTCATCCCGAGGCCGTCGGCGTAGAACGACCGCGTCGCGTCGAGGTCGGCGACTTCGAGGTGAACGTGTCCGATATCCGTTCCGACGGGGACCGAGGAAGCGCCGTCGCTCGCACCCTCGACGCCCGCGCGGTCCAACCGATCGGTCCCCATCCGGACGGTCCCGTCGTCGTGTTCCTCCCACTGTGTTCGCGGACGATCACAGTAGATCTCGACACCGTTTCCCTCGGGATCGGTGAGATACAACGCCTCGCTCACGTGGTGGTCCGACGCCCCGTCGAGCCGTGCCGTCCGTTCGATCCGTTCGAGTGCAGCACCCAACGCCGTCCGTGACGGGACCCGAACGGCGAAGTGGTACAACCCGGTCTCGGTTGCCCCTCGCTCGGGGGCGTCGGGGTCCGCGTGGAGTTCGAGCAGTGGCGTCTCACTGTCACCGAGGACGACGCGGCCGTCGTCCCGTGTTTGGACCGTCAACCCGACCGTCTCGGTGTAGAACGCCGACACTCGGTCACAGTCGGTCACGGTGAGGGCAACCCGACCGACTGCTGTCTCCGACGGGAGTTGCGGGCTGTCGGCAGCCATACCCTCCGCTATGCCGTCCAGCCGGGTGAAGCTGCCGCCCGACAGAACTGTTATTCCACAGCAGTCCGAACCGCGACCAATGCAGTCGTCTCGCGATATCGACGCGCTCGTATCAGCTCTCACCCGGAGCGAAAAGCTCTCGCTCGTCTGTGGGACTGTCGACCCCGAGGGGACGGCGACGGGCTACCTCGCCGGTGTCGACCGTCTCGATATCCCGCCGTTCCACCTCGTCGACGGACCACTGGGCGTCCGTGCGGAGGGCGAGCGTGCGACGGCGTTTCCGGCCTCGATCGCGACCGCTGCCTCGTTCGATCCGGACCTCGGCCACGACCAGGGACGGGCGATGGCCCGTGAGGCGACCGCGCTCGGGCAGGACGCCCTGCTCGCGCCCGGCGTGAACATCGTCCGGGTGCCACAGTGTGGCCGGAACTTCGAATATCTCTCAGAAGACCCCGTCCTCGCGGGAGATGTCGGTGCGGCACTCGTCTCCGGGATCGAATCTACCGGCGTCCTCGCGACGGTCAAACACTTCGTCGCCAACAATCAGGAGTCCGCGCGCACGAGCGTCAGTGCGGAGGTCGACGAACGGACACTCCGTGAGTTGTACCTGCCGCCGTTCCGGGCAGCCGTCGACGCCGGTGTCGGATCGGTGATGACCGGATACAACAGAGTCAACGGGAGCTACATGAGCGACCACGCCGAACTCGTCGGCGACGTCCTGAAAGATGAATGGGGTTTCGACGGTTACGTCGTCTCGGACTGGTACGGGCTGGCGACCACCGTCGGCGCCGCGACCGCCGGCCTCGATCTGGAGATGCCCGGCGTCGCGCTCGATACGGAGACCAGCAACGACGACGGCTCGCTCGACGAGTTCGAATGGCCCGACGGAATCCCCGACGCGACCCACGCCGGTCTGTTCGGTGAGCCGCTATCGGCAGCGATCGACGAGGGGGCCGTTCCGCCAGACCGTCTCGACGACATGGTCCGACGCGTCCTCGGCGGGATGGCCCGGACCGGCCTGCTCGGTGACGGTTCCGTGCGTGCCGACGGCGCACTCGATACGCCTGCCCACCGTGCCCTCGCGACCCGCGTGGCGACTCGTGGAACCGTCCTTCTGGAGAACGACGGCGTCCTACCACTTGCGGACGGTACGGACATCGCGGTCATCGGTCCACACGTCACCGAACCGAAACTCGGTGGCGGTGGCTCCTCCGAGACGACTCCGTTCGAGGCGACGACCCCTGCCGAGGGCCTCTCAGAACGGGCCGACGGCACTGTCACCGTCACCCACGGGATTCCGGAGATCGAGAGCGTCTCGCTGTTCGATTTGCTCCCGTTCGTCGAAGGCGGCCACGACGAGGGCGAATGGAACGACGAGGACCACGACCGCTCCATGGACACCGCCGTCGAAGCGGCCGCGGCAGCCGACGTAGCCGTGGTGTTCGTCCGCGACGCGACGACCGAGGGGAAGGACCGAGATTCGCTGTCGCTCCCGGGTCAACAGGACGAACTGATCGAGGCCGTCGCGGCCGCCAACGATCGGACGGTCGTCGTCGTCCGCTCGGGCGGCCCCGTCGAGCTGCCCTGGCGCGACGACGTCGCCGCGATCCTCGAAGCGTGGTATCCCGGCCAGGCCGACGGCGACGCAGCCGCGGCAGTCCTCTACGGCGATTCCGACCCCGGCGGCCGTCTCCCCGTGACGTTCGCGCCAGCCGAAGACTATCCGGCGACCGACGAGCGGCAGTTCCCGGGCGTCGACGGATCGGCCCACTACGACGAAGGGGTCTTCGTCGGCTACCGCCACTTCGACCGGACCGACACCGCTCCCACCTATCCGTTCGGCCACGGCCACTCCTACGCGACCTTCGAGTACCGGAGTGTGACCGAAACTGACGACGGTATCGAAGTCACCGTCGAGAACACGTCGGATCGACCCGGACGCGAGGTCGTCCAGGCGTACGTGCGACCCCCGGCCTCGCCCGTCGAGCGGCCACTCCGAGAGCTGGCCGCCTTCGAGTCGATCGAACTCGACGCCGGCGAATCGAGATCGCTGTCGCTGTCGCTCGACGAACTCGCACGCTCCTACTACGATCCCGACGACGGATGGGTCGTCGACGACGGCCCACACACTGTCGAGATCGGCCGATCGGCACGGGACGTTCGGCTCACCGTCGAGTACGACGGGTAATCGACGACCCCGCTTCCAACGCGACTTCGAGCGCCCGTTCTCGGTCGAATCCAGTGGCTTCCCGTATGTCTCTCAGGAGAAGCGTTGCCACTCCCCGAAAAACGACGAAAAACCCACCGGCGAGAGCAATTCCTCTCTTCGGTGGGTTATGAATAGGTATGAATGGTGGCGGCGAACCGCGTTTCCCAGAGGCTCGCGCACTCCAGTACTCCCCGGAACGCTGGTGAGCTTATCTTCCGTGTTCGGGATGGGTACGGGAGGCAACCTCACCGCTATGGCCGCCTAACGCCGACTCGTGGAGTCGAACCACGATGATGTACCGCTGTCGGTCGGGGTCGATCGTGTGTGTCCGTGCGATCCAGATTGCGCCTGGACTCGTTCAGTCTACCAACGATTGGTGACTTTCGAGTCACAGTGCGTATGATTATGGCTTCGAGTGATTAGTGCTCGCGGGCTCAACGTCTCGTTACCTCGACGCGTACACCCCGAGTCTATCTACCTCGTCTTCTACGAGGACTCTCTGCGGTGTCTCTTTTCCAGGTGGGTTTCGAGCTTAGATGCGTTCAGCTCTTACCCCGTGTGGCGTGGCTGCCCGGCGGTGCTCTCTCGAACAACCGGTACACCAGTGGCCACCAATCGTAGTTCCTCTCGTACTATACGATCGTTCCTGTCAGACACCATAACACACCCAGTAGATAGCAGCCGACCTGTCTCACGACGGTCTAAACCCAGCTCACGACCTCCTTTAATAGGCGAACAACCTCACCCTTGCCCGCTTCTGCACGGGCAGGATGGAGGGGAACCGACATCGAGGTAGCAAGCCACTCGGTCGATATGTGCTCTTGCGAGTGACGACTCTGTTATCCCTAAGGGTAGCTTTTCTGTCATCAATTGCCCGCATCAAGCAGGCTAATTGGTTCGCTAGACCACGCTTTCGCGTCAGCGTTCCTCGTTAGGAAGAACACTGTCAAATCATCTTTTGCTCTTGCACTCTTCGCCGGGTCTCTGTCCCGGCTGAGATGATCTTAGGGCGCGCTCGATATCTTTTCGAGCGCGTACCGCCCCAGTCAAACTGCCCGGCTACCGGTGTCCTCCTCCCGGAGTGAGGGTCGCAGTCACCGACGGGTAGTATTTCACTGATGTCTCGGTGGCTTGCTAGCGCAAGTACCTGTGTAGCGACTCCTACCTATGCTGCACATCGGCGACCACGTCCCAGCGACAGCCTGCAGTAAAGCTCCATAGGGTCTTCGCTTCCCCCTGGGTGTCTCCAGACTCCGCACTGGAATGTACAGTTCACCGGGCCCAACGTTGGGACAGTGAAGCTCTGGTTAATCCATTCATGCAAGCCGCTACTGATGCGGCAAGGTACTACGCTACCTTAAGAGGGTCATAGTTACCCCCGCCGTTGACGGGTCCTTCGTCCTCTTGTACGAGGTGTTCAGATACCCGCACTGGGCAGGATTCAGTGACTGTACGAGTCCTTGCGGATTTGCAGTCACCTGTGTTGTTACTAGACAGTCCGAGCTTCCGAGTCACTGCGACCTGCTCGTTTCCCGAGCAGGTATCCCTTATCGCGAACTTACGGGACTAACTTGCCGAATTCCCTAACGTCGGTTGATCCCGACAGGCCTTGGCTTTCGCCGCCATGGACACCTGTGTCGGTTCTCGGTACGGACACCACACTCCCTTTTCACGGGCCCCAGGTTGAACCACATTACTCTATCCCGCCGTTCGTCCGCTTCGTGCCGTTACGGCTTCCACGGAGTTTGACGGTTCGACTGGGCGAAAGCCCAGCGTGGTCGACCCCAGGGCGTCGGTTTCACTGTGTGGTGGCACGGGAATATTAACCCGTTTCCCATGTTGTCATCGTCGAATTACGGGATGACTTAGGACCGGCTAACCCTCAGCTGATCAGCAGTGCTGAGGAACCCTTATCCATTAGGCCGTCGGGGTTCACACCCGACTATCGCTGCTACTATGGCCAGGATTTTCGTCACTATTCGGTCCACAGGAGCTCTCGCCCCCGCTTCCATCCAAATAGAGCGCCAATCTACTCGATTGCCTTGTGAAAGGCACGGACAGGTCTCGGTGGTGGATTTGAGTCCCGATCATTTTGGGCGCCTCAAACCTCGGCCGGTAAGCTGTTACGCTTTTCTTAGAGGGTAGCTGCTTCTAAGCTCACCTCCCGGCTGTCTAGGGCTCGAGACCACCTTCAGAGGATTACACTTAATCCACACTTGGGGACCTTAACCTATCTCTGGGTTGTTCCCCTCCTGGTACACAGGCTTACCCCGCGCACCGGAATCCTCACGTCAACAGCGTCAGTGGGTTTGGAGTTTGACAGGCGCGTCCACTCCTCTCGGAGTGGAGCACGCCAATCGGTCGCTCTACCCCACCGACTACCTCGGTGAAGGTCATGCTTCGACATGTTTCGATTGGAACCAGCTGTTGCCGGACTCGATGGGCCTTTCACCCCTACACATAGATCACGAGAGGGTATTGTAGGACACCAACTCTAACAGGCTTCCACGTGCCTTTCGGCACGCTTCACCTTGTCCATGCGTAGATCGTCCGGATTCGGGTCGTGTCCGTGTGGCTCCCCGCCCTTGAAGACGGCGGCCCTCGCGTAAGCTGCGGCCATGTCGGTTTCCCTATGCCTCCCCCGATACTCGGGTTAGACTCGCCATACAGACACACTCCCTGGCTCGTTTTTCAAAACGTACGATGGAACACCGGCTTCCTGTCCGTCTTACTGGTGGGTCGCCCCACGGTCATTCTGGACAGGACCTTGTATGCCCCATCGCTCGATCGCCAACTGGGTTCAAGCTCTATTTCACCTCCCTTCGGAGGATACTTTGCAGCGTTCGTTCACACTACTTGTCCGCTATCGGTCTTGAGGAGTGTTTAGCCTTCGCAGTCGATGCCTGCGAGATTCGCGAGGGATTTCCAACCCCCGCTACTCTGGAACCGACGCACATCGTACTGGTCTCACGTACGGGGTTGTCACCCTGTATCACGCCCTGTTCCAAGGGACTTCTGTGAGATGGTCGGATGCTGCGTGTCGGCCCACACACCACATTGCCCGTGAGGGCTTCGGTTTGGGCTGTATCGCGTTCACTCGCGGTTACTGACGACATCACGTTGCGTTTTCTGTTCCTCCCGATACTGAGATGTTTCAGTTCTCGGGGTTCCTCATTGCGCGAAGCAATTGTTGAAGAGATTCTCATTCGGAAATCCTGAGTTCTTGGCCTCCGTGCGGCTCCCTCAGGCTTATCGCAGCTTGGCACGTCCTTCTTCAGCTCTCAAGCCGAGCTATCCATCAGCTGGCATAGTAGCCAACGTCGTTGTGACTCGTTAGTTAGAACTGAACGAGTCCAGTGGACGCCTGGATCGCACGTACACACGGTTTCATACTCGCCCCCAAGGTGGAGATGGTAGGCGAATCGACCCTTCCCAATCGCGGTTTCACCCGGATTGGTGCATCAGTCGTCGTACCACGTTCGAACACTGTGTCCCACTTAAGGGGCACGGTTCGAACCCGGTACGTCGTACGGACCTGTCGGGAGTTGCACCCGACACCCCGCGAGGGGTATCCGCCTCGGATAGGTCTCGTGAGCCCAGCGGGCCCATACAGTCGGCGCTTGCCGACAAGCGGTGGCAAAGCCACCAACTACGTGGGCTGGGGCAAGGCCCCAGTCCCGTTCTGTAGGAGGTGATCCAGCCGCAGATTCCTCTACGGCTACCTTGTTACGACTTAAGCCCCCTTGCGGAGCCCAGATTTGACCTGGGTATCCAGGCCTCATCCGGACCCCACTCGGGTGCTTTGACGGGCGGTGTGTGCAAGGAGCAGGGACGTATTCACCGCGCGCTTATGACACGCGATTACTACCGAATCCAGCTTCATGCGGGCGAGTTTCAGCCCGCAATCCGAACTACGACCAGGTTTGGAGATTAGCTCCGCCTCTCGGCGTGGCATCCCACTGTCCTGACCATTGTAGCCCGCGTGTTGCCCGGTCCATTCGGGGCATACTGACCTACCGTTGCCCGTTCCTTCCTCCGCTTTAGCAGCGGCAGTCTCCGTAGTGTACCCGACTACCTCAGGGGTATCGCTGGCAACTACGGATGCGGGTCTCGCTCGTTGCCTGACTTAACAGGACGCCTCACGGTACGAGCTGACGGCGGCCATGCACCTCCTCTCAGTAGCGTCGGGTAAAGTCGTCAACCTGACCGTCATTACTACTGTCGGGACCGGTGAGATTTCCGGCGTTGAGTCCAATTAAACCGCAGGCTCCTCCGGTTGTGGTGCTCCCCCGCCAATTCCTTTAAGTTTCATCCTTGCGGACGTACTTCCCAGGCGGCTTGCTTATCGTCTTCACTACGGCACATCACGCGCTCATGGCGCGTGACATACCTAGCAAGCATCGTTTACAGCTAGGACTACCCGGGTATCTAATCCGGTTCGAGACCCTAGCTTTCGTCCCTCACCGTCGGGTCCGGTCTCTTGACGTGCTTTCGCCATTGGTGGTCCGTCCAGGATTACAGGATTTCACTCCTACCCCGGACGTACCCGTCAAGTCTCTCGGCCCCAAGCCGTGTAGTTTCCGCTGGACGCCGACGCGTTGAGCGCGTCGATTTCCCAACGGACTTACACAGCAGGCTACGGACGCTTTAGGCCCAATAATATCGGCCATCACTCGGACTGCCGGTATTACCGCGGCGGCTGGCACCGGTCTTGCCCAGTCCTTGTTCCTGAACCACCCTAGGGTTCAGAAAAGCGAGGGCTATATGCCCTCGCACTCGGAGTCCCCTTATCGCACTGTCGTGCAGTGTAAAGGTTTCGCGCCTGCTGCGCCCCGTAGGGCCCGGTATCTTGTCTCAGATACCGTCTCCAGGCTCTTGCTGTCACAACCTGTACCGATTATGGGCATGGTGGGCCGTTACCCCACCATCTACCTAATCGGCCGCAGCCACATCCTACAGCGCCGGAACGTTTCCAGCTCTCTGTAACTCCAACATGAGAGCTGTATCCGCTATTAGCCTCAGTTTCCCGAGGTTATGGCGGCCTGTAGGGTAGTTTGGCCACGTGTTACTGAGCTATATGCCGCGGGTCTAAACCCGCGCGACTAGCATGGCTAAATCGGACTCCGATAGCAATGGCCTCCGGCAGGATCAACCGGAATGTGCTGACTGAGTCAGCGGCGGGCGTTGCGCGATGCAACGTATGAGTGTGGTATCACTCCGTCGGAAGCGTAACACACTGGAAGAATCCAGTGTTGACTGTATGGGTCCGTGGGCTCACATCAGATTCCATCTTGACGGCGGACCGCAGGGGTGGAATCCTCATACTTTCGAGAGCGATCGCGTTCGCGAGGCGAACGCATTTGCGCTCTCTGCGAGCGGTCCGAGAGTGACCACGGACCGTGTCGCCCCGGGCGCCCCGGTGCGACCTTCGCATTCCATCCGATGGGAGGGGTACATATAAATGACTCGTCTCGGAGCCGCCCTGAGTCGACCCCACACAGCACATGCGTGACGTGACTCCGTCACACACCGAATCGCAAGACAGCGGCGTCTTGTCTCCCGGTAATATAATATCTATTATACCACTCGTCGGAATACGAGGGCGAGTGGTGTCCCGTCTGGCCCTATTGAGCGGTCAATAGCCGACCGGAGTGCGCCCGAATCCGCGGGCGCACCAGCCGGTCGGTGTCCGGGACGGGGAACGGAGCTATCGCTCGCCGGTGAGAAAACAGTGAGAACCGCGGTCCGATTATGCAGTCAGGGAGTCGATGTGGCCTTCGGCACGGAGCTGGTCGGCGTCCTGCCCCTCGTAGCGCCACTCGATGTTTGCCTTCTCGTCCTGCCAGTCCCACGGTTCGGCGATCACGATGTCGCCCTCGTTGATCCAGGTCCGGAACTTCATCCGGCCAGGAATTCGACCCATACGGTTCTCACCGTCTTCGCACTGGATTCTAACGTGGTTGCCGCCGTTGTGTTCGGTTACGACTGCGAACAGCTCGTCTGTCGAGGGCATCCGGAGGTTCCGTCGCCCAGAAGTTTCGCTCATACCATTAGTAGGGGGGCCTACCGTATAAGTCGACTGAGAGTCCCGATAACGAGTCCCATGCCGGGCGGTGTCCATAGAGCTCGCGCTCTCAGCTGAGTGAATGAGTGTACGGGCCGCGAAAAGCGCTCAGTCGGCGGCCAGAGTCCGGGTCTCGTCGCTTTCGGCTGCCATATCGTTGATGATCCCGTCGGCGAGAGCAAACACGGCGTCCTTGTGGTCCGTCTTGGACTTGTGGATCGATGTCGGCTTGACACCCAGTGTGGCGTACTCGTCGTGCTGGACCTCGGTTTCGCTCTCTTCCTCGTAGTGGACCTGTACCTGTGCAAGAAGGCTGTGCAGGTGAATGAGCTCCTGTTTACGCATGGATGCGAAGAGATAAAACACGAGGGCTTATAGTAGTGTCTCGCTACGTGTTACCACACCAAGGACAGTTTGTGCATCAGTTGTCACTGGCACAAATGAATGGTGTGGCCGATATCAGAACTCGTGAGAAACGGTCGGAGTCCATGAGAAGGGCGTGTAGCCCGAACGAGCCGTGTTCCGGGTGCCGATGACCGGCGTCGAGTCCGGACAGCAGTGACGAATCCGTCTGGCGATGAGTCCGGCCGGCCACAGCGCCGACAGACGGGGTCGTCGCTCGCCACCGTCGACGAATACACGACGGTCCCGAGAGCGTTTGTATCTGGGTCCCGCAGAGACGGGTATGCACGACGAGGATCGGCGGACTGCGGGCTTCAAACGGAAGACCCGCGTCGAGGCGGCACGAACGGCGTTTCACGGGGAGATTACTCCACTCTCCCGAACCGAGCGGGTCCCCGTGAGACAGGCCGACGAGCGGGTACTGGCGACCGGGATCGATGCGGACCGTCCGATCCCACACTACGCGCGGGCGGCGATGGACGGCTACGCGCTCAGAGCGGCCGACACCCACGACGCGAGCGAGCGGTCCCCGGTGCGGCTCACAGTCGGGGACCAGCCCGGCACCGGACAGGCTACCAAAGTCCACACCGGCAGCGTCCTTCCCGACGGGGCCGATGCCGTAATCAAAGTCGAGGAGACGGACCGACGTGAGGGGGACATCGACGTGTTCAGTTCGGTCGCGAGCGGGACCAACGTCGGTCCAGTCGGCGAAGACATCGAGGCCGGCCAGCGGCTCTACGACGAGGGAACACAACTCCGTCCGTCGGATCTGGGGCTGGTGAAAGGGACCGGCTACGACGACGTGGCGGTCTACGAACGACCGCGCGTGAGCGTGATCCCGACGGGCGAGGAACTCGTCCAGACCGACCCCGAACCCGGCGAGATCGTCGAGACGAACGGACAGACCGTCGCACAGTACGTCGAGCGCTGGGGCGGCGTCGCGACGGACAGGTCGATCGTCACCGACGACCTCGACGCGCTCCGGGCGGCGATCAGCCGCGATACCGACCACGACATCGTGGTGACGACCGGCGGTTCCTCGGTCGGCGAACGCGACCTCCTTCCGGAAGTCGTCGACGGCCTCGGCGACGTGATCGTCCACGGTGTCGCACTGAAACCCGGCCACCCGGTCGCGCTGGGCGTCGTCGACGGGACGCCGGTTCTGAACCTCCCGGGCTATCCGGTCGCCTGTATCGTCACCGCCGTCCAGTTCCTCCGGCCGGCACTCAGGCGGGTCGGTCACATGCCGGTTCGCGGACCGCCCACGACGACAGCGCGGCTGACGCGGAAGATCACGAGCGAACCCGGGACACGGAGCTACGCCCGTGTGACCCTCGACGAGACTGACGAGGGAGCGACCGCGACCCCGGTCCGGAGCGGCGGTGCGGGCGTCCTCTCTAGTGTCGCGCTCGCGGACGGCTGGGTCGTCGTCCCGGAGTCGACGGAGGGCTACGCCGAAGGCGAGACGGTCACGGTCGAACACTGGGAGTGGTCGCGATGAGCGACCGTCGGGAGTTCCGGGATCTGGCTTCGCCCGAGCGCGCACGCGAGGTCGTCGAGAACCTATCGATCGATCCCGAACCGGAGACGGTCCCGCTATCGGAGGCACGGGGACGGGTCCTCGCCGAGCGCGTCGACGCGACGCTCGACGTCCCCGGCTTCGACCGGGCGAGTATGGATGGCTACGCAGTGCAGGCGAGCGATACGATCGGTGCGAGCGAGGCCGATCCGGTCGAACTCCCCGTGGCCGGGACCGTCCACGCGGGGGAGGAGCCAGCAGTCACTGTCCAGGAGGGGACGGCCGCCGAGATCTCGACCGGTGCCGTGATGCCGCCGGGGGCCGACGCTGTCGTGGTCGTCGAGCGGACCGACGAGACGGACAACGGCGTCGCCGTACGGACGGCCGTCACGCCGGGCGAGAACGTGATGGTCGCCGGGGCGGACATCGCGGCCGGTGCGCGTGCGCTCGGCCCTGGTACTGAACTCACTGCTCGCGAGATCGGACTGCTGTCGGCGCTGGGCGTCGACGCGGTACCGGTCCGTGGCCGCCCGCGGGTCGGGATCATCTCGACCGGCGACGAACTCGTCCGTCCGGGTGAGACTGTCGACAGTGCCGTGGGAGAGATCTACGACGTCAACAGTTACACGATCGCGGCCGGCGTCGAGGAGGCCGGCGGTGAGCCAGTGGTCTATCCCCACGCTGGCGACGACTTCACGGAGATGGAGCGGTTGCTCCACGAGGCCGCAGACGAGTGTGACCTCGTGCTCTCCTCGGGGTCGACGAGCGCCAGCGCCGTCGACGTGATCTATCGCGTCATCGAGGAGCGCGGCGACCTCCGTCTCCACGGGGTCGCGATCAAACCCGGGAAGCCGATGCTGGTCGGAACTATCGGGGACGCAGCGTACGTCGGTCTCCCGGGGTATCCGGTGTCGGCACTGACGATCTTCCGGACGTTCGTCGCACCGCGACTGCGTTCGGCGGCCGGGCTGGCCGAGCCCCGGACGGCGACGGTCACCGGGACGATGGCCGTCCGGGAGCGCAGCCAGGAGGGGCGCCACCGGTTGGTCCCCGTCGGACTGGTCGAGACCACGGCGGGCGAGACGCTGGTGTACCCGGTCGACAAGGGGAGCGGCGCGACGACGAGTCTCGTCGAGGCCGACGGGACCGTGACCGTCGACGCCGACACGGAGTACCTGGCCGCCGACGAGCGCGTCACCGTCACACTGTTCTCCCCGTCAGTCCGTCCGCCGACGCTGCTTGGGGTCGGTGAGGACGATCCGACGCTGTCGGGGCTCCTCGATCGTCTGGAACGGCCGCGGTATCTCCCCGTGGGAACCCGCGAAGCGACTCGTCGCCTGGCGGACGGCGTCCCCGACGTCGCGGTCGTCAGCGGTCCCGAGGCCGTCCCCGAAGACGCGACGATCCTGGGTTCCTGGGAGCGGGAGTGGGGCCTCGTCGTGGCTCCCGAAGCCTCAGTCGCCGGACTCGCCGACCTCGTCGATGGAGAAGCCACGTTCGTCAACAGAGAGCGCGGCTCGGGCCTGCGTGCGAGCTTCGACGAGGCTCTGGACGCACTGGCAGCGGACCGCGGGGAGGAGCCGGCAGCGGTCAGGAGCGCCATCGACGGCTACGAACTGACGACGAAGGCCCACGAGAGTCCCCCACGTCGGGTGCGTTCCGGTGCTGCCGACGCGGGCCTCGGACTCGCGTCGACGGCCGAAACACTCGATCTGTCGTTCCGATCGCTGGGTACCGAGACCGTGACGGTACTGGCAAACCCCGACCGGACGGCGAAGCCGAGCGTCGAGCAGCTAGCGGACCTGCTCGGGGAGGAGGACTGAGAACCGATGTCGACCGACTTCGACCGCCTCGGGGAGCCGTTCCGGTTCGATTACGAGAGCGCAGTCCTGCGGTACGACCCCGAAGGCCTCGGCGACCTGGGTGCCGAACTCACCGCCCACGACTGTGAGCGTGCACTGGTCGTCTGTGGTGAGACCGTCGGTTCGACCCCGGCAGTCATGGACCCGATCAGGCGTGGCCTCGATACGCACCTGACGGAACTCTTCGCCCGGACGACGCCGGAGAAGCGGCTCGGGACCGCCATCGACGCGTATCGGGCGTTCACGGAGAGCAGCGCGGACAGTATCGTCGCTGTCGGAGGCGGCAGCAGCCTGGACCTGGCGAAAGTCACCGCCGTGCTCGTCGCCAGTGACGCGTCCCCGGCGGAGATCGGCGCGGAGTTCGCCGAAACCGGGAGCATCAGCGTTCCCGAATCGGGCCTGCCTCCGATCGTGGCGGTCCCGACGACGCTGGCCGGGGCGGACCTCACGCAGGTCGCCGGCCTCACTGCCGACCCGGCTACGTGTCCGGTCGAAAGCCCCGTCAGCGGCGGGATCTCCGCTCGCGGACTGATGCCCGCGGCAGTCTGGTACGATCCCTCGCTGATCGCGACGACACCTGAGACAGTCCTCGCTGGTTCGGCGATGAACGGCTTCGACAAAGGGATCGAGACGCTGTACGCGAGCACCGCGACGCCGGTGACCGACGCGACGGCCAGCCGGGGACTCGACCTCCTTCAGCGCGGGCTACTCGCGCTCGGCTCGGCGGACAGTGAGACGAACTCCGACGAATGGGTGTATCAGGCGCTGACACAGGGAATCATGCTCGTCCAGTACGGGATCTCCCGGCCCGCGGTGACCACCCTCTCGCTGATCCACGCGTTCGGGCACGGCCTCACCCGGACGTATCCGGTCCAGCAGGGTGCCGCACACGGGGTCGTCGCGCCACACGTCCTCCGGTACCTCTTCGACGCCGTCGACGGCCGCCGGGAGCTGTTGGCCGACGCGCTGGGCGTTGGGGACGCCGACGACAGCGCCGAAGCGGTCGTCGGTGCTGTCAAGGAGGTTGCAGGTGCGCTGTCGCTTCCAACCCGACTCCGTGACGTCGACGGCCCCGAGCAGAGCGAATTCCCGGCCGTCGCCAGGGCGATCCTCGACGACGTCTTCGTCAGGAACGCACCGAACGGTCTCGACCCGACACAGGCGGACATCGAGGCGATTCTCGAAGCGGCGTGGTAGTGCCGGAGGGAGTGTCCGACCGTCAGTCACTCCAGTCTGCCGTTCAACACCTTGGCGGCGACCAAGACCGGGTCCCACACCGGGCTGAAGGGCGGTGCGTAGGCCAGATCCAGCCGTTCGAGTTGCGCGACCGTCGTGTCGCGCTCGATAGCGGTCGCCAGCGTGTCGATCCGGATCGCCGCCCGATCCCGTCCCGATATCGCACCGCCGAGGACGCGCCCGCTGTCACGGTCCGCGGTCAGCGTCACCGTCGTCTCGTCGCCACCGGGGTAGTAGCCCGACCGTGAGCCGGCCGTGACCGTCTCCGAGACGGGGTCGAACCCTGCGGCTTCGGCCGCTTCGTGGTCGATGAGCCCGACCCGTCCACACTCCATGTCGAATGCTTTGACGACGGCCGTTCCGGCGATGTCCCCGACCGGACTCGGGGTTCCGGCGACGGTCTGGCCGATAGCACGTCCCGCACGGTTCGCCGTCAGTCCCAGCGGAACCCACGCCGGCTCGCCGGTCACTGCGTGGCGGGTCTCCGCGCAGTCGCCGGCCGCGTAGACGCCCTCGACAGTCGTCCGGCCGTGGTCGTCGGTCGTGACGGCTCCGGACTCGCCGAGTTCGACCGGCGTCCCCGAGAGCAGTTCGGTGTTCGGTCGGATGCCGATACCGACCAACACGAGGTCGACAGCCAGCCGGCCGTCCTCGTGGACGACGGCCTCGACCCGATCGTCACCGGCCAACTCCTCGACGGCACAGTCGGTGTGGAGCGTGACGCCTTGCTCGCGGACGTGCTCGGCTACCCGCTGGCCCGCTGCCTCGCCGAACGGCGGGATGAGGTGGCCGGATCGCTGGAAGACGTGTGTCTCCAGTCCGTGTGCCCGGAAGGCTTCGGCCATCTCGATACCGACGTAGCCGCCGCCGACGACCGCGACCGTCTCGGGCGGTTCCCAGGCGGTGTATCGCTCGACCGTCTCGCGGTCGACGGCCTCGACGCTGGTGTCGACCGGATCGGTGCCCGGCTCCCCAAGAACGGCCCTGATCGCACACGCGGCGTCGATCCCGTGGAGCGTGAACACACCGTCGAGCGAACTCCCGTCGATCGGATCGCTGACCGCGCGTGCGCCCGTCGCGACGAGAAGGTCGCTGTAGGACTGGACCGAGCGGTCGCCGTCGTGGGCAACGGTGACGGTCCGGTCGTCGGTATCGACGGCGACGACCTCGTGGTTCCGCCGGAGGGCGATCCCCCGATCCTCGACCTCCGACGGAGAGAGCGACAGGAGGTCCGTGACGTGTTCGACCTCGCCTTTCACGTAGTACGGTGTCCCGCAGTGAGCGTAGGAGATCCACCGCCCTTTCTCGTAGACGATCACGTCCCCGTCGGGACGCTCCCGGGCGAACTTGCTGGCGGCGCTCAGGCCGGCGGCGTCGCCGCCGACGACGACGAACGGGTCCGACATACGAGCGGTGTCGGCGGCCCCACACGTAACTGTTGAGTTACCCCAGGGTAAGCACCTGCTCCACGGGTCCGGGTCCGTCGGAGTGGAACCCGTTTTCCGCCCCGACTGACCCACCGAGACAGAGGACACGTATCGGGTACAGCACCGAAGCGACTTACGACACGTAACTACATGGCACTGGCCGCCGAGACCGCTCGTATGAGCGACACACCGGAGCAACTCGAAGTGTGGTGTGCCGGCGAGGAATGGTGTCCGATCACGACGACCGCGACACTCATCGGAAAGAAGTGGCATCCGGTCATCATCCACCGGCTACTGAAGTCGGGTCCCTCGGGATTCAACGACCTGAAGACGGAGGTCGACGGTATCTCCTCAAAGGTACTCTCGGACAGTCTCGAAGACCTCCAGGAGCACGGCCTCGTCGACCGGACGGTCGTCAACGAACAGCCGTTCCGGGTCCAGTACTCCCTGACCGACCGCGGTGCGTCCCTGGAACCGGTCATCACGTCGATGGCGGAGTGGGGGCAACAACACCTCCGCCCGCCGGAGGACGACGATATCCGGTAGCTCGTTCGGTTACGTCGGTCCGCGACACGGATGGCAGACCGCCGCATCTGTTTTACGCCCCACTGCCGTACACCGAGGTATGCCAGTCACTGACGAGGCGGGACTCCGGGAGATACTCGAACTGGATCGCGTGGCCGTCGTCGGCTGTTCGACGACGCCGGGCAAGGACGCCCACGAGATCCCGAAGTACCTCATCGAGCAGGGGTACGACGTCGTCCCCGTCAACCCCTTCGCCGACGAGATCTTCGGCCGGGAGGCCTACGACTCGCTGGCCGACGTACCGGGTGAGATCGACATCGTCGACGTGTTCCGGCCCAGCGAGGAGGTCAGCGGAATCGTCGACGAGGTGCTGGACCGGGACGACGTCGAGGTCGTCTGGCTGCAGTTGGGCATCCACGACGACGAAGCCGTCGAGCGCGCCGAGGCGGCCGGACTCCGTGTCGTCCAGGACCGCTGTATGAAGCCGACTCACCAGCAGTTGTTGGGCTAGGTGGCACATGCCTCGCCGCCGCGTCGCGTCTCCTCCGCGAGCGTCGTCTTCGCCGTCGCGAGTTCGACCCCGAGGACCGTCAGGTCGGAGCCGCGGTTGACGACCAACTGGATGGAGGTACTCTTACAGACCGACCCCCACGTCAGCGAGGAGTTGACCGCCATCCCGACCCCGATGTAGGGAATGAGTCCCTGTTCGAAGATGCTGATCGAGACCCGCGGGAACGCCACGCCGAAGCCCGCGCTGACGGACTGGCCGAACACACCGGCCGAATCGGCGCTCTCGGGGTCGATCTTCAGTGTCCCGAGAGTCGCCGTGGGGTTACGGTCGTGCCGTCGTAGGCGAACCCGGTGTCACCGGCGAACGTGAACCGCGACCGAGCGGTCGTGGAGGCCTCCAAGACGACGTCGATATTCGCCTTGAGGTGGATCGACGTCTCGACGGTGATCGGGACCGGCCCGGTCATGAAGACGTGCTTGAACGCGAACCCGCCCGGGAGCGAGATCTCCGTCGATCCCTCGACGCCGGTTCGGGCGGCAGCGATGTCGATGACGATCTCGCCCTCCAGCCCGTCGGCGTCGATGTCGGCCCGCTGGAGTTGCCCGCCGGCGTAGCCGGCCCGTCCGCCGGCCCTGACCGTCTTGACTTCACCGGTGCCGGTAAACCGCATTTCGCTGGCCCGCCCGACAGAGCGGTCATCTCGGCTTTCAGCCGGACGGAGTCGCCCATCGGCGTCAGCCCGAGCACGTAGTCGGTGTTGCCCTGGGTAAAGGCGAGTTCCAGTACCTCCCGGTTAGCCTGCTGGACCACCTCGGGTCGGCCGAGTGCGTTCCCCGCCTCGTCTAACGCGGTGACGCCGACGACCGCGGCGTTGGTCACCGACGAGGGCCCCGTCTCCGGCGACGCGATCGATCGGTCACCGCTCGCGGTGAACCGCTCGTTGATCCGGCTGGCCTCGAACCCCAGGTGGGCGTCCCAGCCCACCTCGCCGTCCTGTATCGCTTCGTTCAACGCGGCGAGTTCGGTGTCGACGACGCTGTCGCCGTCGCCGGACCCGCTACCGAGACAGCCCGCGACACCCGCCACACCGGCGGTCGCGAGCGCTCGCAGGAACCGACGCCGGTGTCGGTCCGGTACCTCGGTAGCCACGCGTCTCTCGGGATTCATAGGTCCGGGACGTAGGAGAGAGCATAACAGTTCGTAGGGAGACGACGCCCTCGAACTGGCCGGTCGCCGCAACGGTCCCGAACCGACGACAACCGCTCAGGAGGGGCCGTGACGAACGGCTGTCCAACCGCTGCCCGGGCTACCGCCCCGACGTCACCCCGAACGCGTCTCCTGGCCGTTACTCCCGTAGTTGAACGGTGGTCTGCCCGCGGATGTCACGCGAGGAGGAGCCGACCAGCAGGTCGTACGCACCGGTGTCGACGGTCCACTGTTCGGTCTCCGGGTCCCAGTACTGGAAGGCCTCGGGATCGACGGTGATCTGTGCGGTCCCGGTCTCGCCGGGCGTCACCGAGATCTTGTGGACGCCCGCGAGTTCCTTCGGCGGGCGTTCGATTCCCGGGTCCTGTGGCGCCACGTACACCTGGACGGCCTCTTTGCCCCGGCGCCCGCCCGTGTTCTCGACGTCGACCCGGACGGTGACGTTCTCACCGGCCTCGATCGACGAGGATGTCGTCCTGACCGAACTGTAATCGAAGGAGGTGTACGACTCGCCGTGACCGAACGGGAACAGCGGCTCGATCCCGGCTCGTCGAAGTGCCGGTAGCCCACGAACACGCCCTCGTCGTAGTGGACCGTCCCGTCGACTCCTGGGTACGCTCGCCCCTCGTCGGGTAGCGTCTCGACCTCGCCAGGGAGGTAGTCGGACAGCGACTCCCCGAAGGTCACCGGACTCTTCCCCGACGGGTTCGTCTCCCCGAACAGCAGGTTCGCGACCGCGGTCCCGCCCTCTTGGCCGGGGAACCACACCGCCATGATCGCGTCGACGTCGTCGACCCACGGCATCGCGACCGGCGCCTCCGTGTTGAGCAGGACGACGCTGTTGTCCGACTCGGCGGCGACGGCGTCGATCACCGCCTTCTGGTTCCACGGGAGGCCGAACTCGTGTCGATCGTCGCCGTAGAAGGTGTCGGTCTGTGCGAGGACGACGGTAGCGTCGGCGTCGGCCGCGGCCGCCTCGGCGTCGGCGATGGCCGACGGCGTCGTCCACTCCAGCGTGACCGGCGGCGACCCGGCGGCTTCGACGACGATCTCGTGCTCCGTCCCCGACTGGAGTTCCAGCGTCGCCTCCTCGGTCTTGGGGCCGAAGAAGCCGCCGCCCTCGCTGCGGACGACCGGGTCCCCGTCGACGACGACCCGGCCGCTGCCCTGACTGGTGAGTTCGAGCGCGTAGGTACCTGACTCCGGTGCGACGAGGGTTCCGCTCCACCGGACGGAGACGGTCTCGCTGCCGAGCGAGTCCAGGTCCGCCTGCGTGAGGTCGACGGTCTCCTCGGTCCGGGTCCGGACGGGGGTGCCCGACCAGTCGGCGTTGTCGAAGTACTCCGCAGTGAACCCTCTCCCGACGTCGTCGGACGGTCGGATTTCGTCCGGTCCGACGGCTTCTGGGCGCCGCGTGGCGACTGCCGTGACCGTCGTGTCGTCGGTGACCTCCTCGATGCCCTGGTGGAGCGGAATCCGTCGGATCGCCGTGACCGAGTCGCTCCCGCCGACGCTCTGTTTGAACGACTCGGGGTCGGGCCCGACGATAGCGATCTCGCCCGTCTCCTCGTCCAGCGGAAGCGTGTCGTCGTCGTTTTGTAGCAGGACCGAAGCCTCCTCGGCCATCCGCTGGGCGAGATCGAAGTGTTCCGACGTCCCGCGTGCGGGCTCGCTGCCGATCCGATCGCCCGAGAGTGCGCCGACCTCGTGTTGAGCCTGGAGTCCGTGTTCGACCATCTGATCGACGACCGTCTCCTCGTCGATCCGGTCGTTCTCGACGGCGTCGGCCAGCGTGCTCCCGAAGTAGTTCCCGGATGGCATCTCGACGTCCAGGCCGTTGACCGACGCGTGGACCGTGCTGTGCGTACCGCCCCAGTCCGAGATGACCATCCCGTCGAACTCCCAATCGTCCCTGAGGATATCGTCGAGCAGGTCGTCGTGCTCCGAGCAGAAGATGCCGTTGATCCGGTTGTACGCCGGCATCACCGCGCCCGCATCGCCCTCGGTGATCGCCTCGCGGAACGGCGGGAGATAGATCTCCCGAAGCGCCCGTTCGTCGGTGACGACGTTGTGCTCGGAGGTCGAGAAGTAGTCGTAGACCGAGCCAGTCGTGCTCGTCTGGTTGTACGCGGCGAAGTGTTTCAGCGTCGCGACGACGCCCTCCGACTGGACCCCGGTGGTGTACTCCCGTGCTAGTTCGCTTGCGAGGTGTGGGTCTTCCCCGAAGGTCTCCCCGGCCCGCGCGTGTACCGGGACGCGGAACGTGTCCATCGACGGCGCCAGCAGGATCGTCACGCCGCCGGATTTGGCCTCGCGGGCGATGACACGGCCTTGCCGTGTCGCGAGTTCCGGATCGAACGTCGCGGCGGCGCCGATCGGGTGCGGGAAGTCCGTCGTGGGCGACCCGAGCGACGCGCCGGGCGGCCCGTCGGCCATTCCCATCCCCGGAACGTCGAGCCGTGGGATCCCCGGCAGATGCCCCGCGATCCCGCTCGGCCCACCGGAGCCGCCGCGGGTCCGTGTGACCTTCTCTTCGAGGGTCATCTCGTCGACGAGTGCGGCAAGGTCGGGCTCGCCCCCGTGCTCGGCGCTGGCCGTGCCGCCAGCGCCCAACAGCGCCGCGGTAGCGAGGGCACCTGTCCCCCGCATGAACTCACGTCGCGTCGTCGTTCGTGTGCCGTCGTCGGTGCGATCGCCAGTATTGTCCACCATCGATAGTAGACAAAACGGCCCACGACCTAAACATTTGCCCAATAATTCAGTGTAAAAGTGGAATATATTTTTTAATATTCTCGAATCTTTTCGTTCTCTGTCCGTTCCACGGAAACAACGCCGGGCGCGCGGCCGGCAACGCTTATGAGAGTCGATACGGAAAACGGGCTATGCCCAGCGACACCGAGCTCGTCGAACGGCTCCAACAGTTCGGCTTCTCGGAGACGGAGGCGAGCGTCTATCTCGCCGTCGTCGAGCGGGGGCAGGCCACGCCGTCGACGATCGCGACGGCGGCCGACGTGTCGACGAGTTACGTCTACGACATCGCCGACACGCTCGAACAACACGGGGTCGTCAGGGTGGACCGACACCAGTCGCCGACGACGATCCGCGCACGTCCGCCGGACGCGGTGCTGGGCGACCGCGTCGAGACGATGCGCGAGACCATCTCGGCGGTCGACCGGCGGTTCGAACAGCCCTCCGAGGAGTTCGACGCACTGTCCGTGGTTCAGTCTCGACAGACGCTGTACGACCGATTTCGGCAGTTCATCGACAACGGTGAGTCCGAAATCTTCATCACGGTCCCTGCGGGGGTGCTACCGGAGATTGCCGACGAACTCGCGGCCGCCGTCGACCGCGGTGCCCTCGTGTTGCTCGCCGTGGCGGGGTCGACGGCCGACCTCCCGGCGTCGATGCTCGAACGCGTCGCGACGGTCGTCGCCTCTTGGGAACGCGGGATGACGGTCTATCTCACGGTCGATCAGTCGACCGGGATCATCTCGCCGTCCGCGCTGCTGGACTGGAAACACGGCGACGCCGAGGCGATCAGTTTCCACAACCAGTCGGTCGCCGTCGCCGTCGAGAGCGCGTTCCTCGGGACGATCTGGTCGGCCTCGGCGGAACTCGCCGTCCGCCGGCCGTCGTCGCTTCCCCGGACCTACCGGGGGTTCCGCGCGTCGATCTACGACACGGCCGTCTACATCCGCAAGGGAACGCCGATCCGGGCAAGGGTATCCGCCCGCCCGACGGGGACGAACGACGCGTTCTCGTCGCTCACCGGGGACGTCGTCGACGTGAGACAGAACTTCATCGAGCCGACGGACGCGGAGTTCAGCATGGAGGGATCGCTGACCCTCGATACTGGCGAGGAGACGGTGACCGTCGGTGGCGTCGGCGCCTTCCTCGAGGACTACGAGGCGGCCGAAGTGACGCTTCGCCCGCCGGAGTGAGCCAGCAACCGTTTTCCCCGCCCGGGACTTGGACGAAGACATGGACGAAAGCCAAGTCAAGGCCCTCATCGAGGGGGAGCTTCCGGAGGCGGTAGCGACCGTGACCACACCGCGTGACCCCGACGACGACAAACACTACGCCGTCGAAGTCGTCTCACCCGCCTTCGAAGGGAAGTCCCTGGTCGACCAGCACCAACTCGTCCACGACGCCTTGGGCGAGCATCTGACCACCGAGATCCACGCGATCGAGTTGACGACCGAGACACCCGCCGACGCGAACTGACGCCGATACCCATTTGCCCGCCGAGACGGTAGACCCTGCCATGTCGTTCGAACCCGAGGAACTCTCGCCGGCAGAAGTCGAATCGACTGTCCAGGAGACCATCGAGGACAACGAGGTCGCGCTGTTCATGAAGGGGACGGCGCTGATGCCACAGTGTGGTTACTCCCGGAAGGCGCTGGGACTCATCCAGCAACACCACGAGGACGTCGCGACCGTCAACGTCCTCCAGGCCACAGACGCGTTTCGCGAGTCGCTGTCGGAGTACAGCGGTCGCGAGACGATCCCCCAGACGTTCGTCGACGGTGAGTTCGTCGGCGGCAGCGACATTCTCGAACAGCTCGACGAGAACGGTGACCTGGCGGAGACGCTGAACGCCTGAGAGAGCGGTCACTCCGAGTGGTGCGTTCGGTCCACAAGAAACTGCGATCGGTCCGAGACCGGGGGTCGGATCGGCCGGTTAGTCGTCCTCGTCTTTCATCTCGCCGAGCTTGTCGACGAGGTCGGAGGTCGAGGCCTCCGTCTCGAAGGAGACGTCGCCGTCGTGGTCGTTCTCGTGGACAGCGACGCCCTCGCTGTCGTCCGCGTCGACGTCCTGGTCCTTCTGTTCGGATTCGTCGTAGCTACCAAAGCCCATATATGACGAAAGGGGAGAGCGACACTAAAGTTGGTCGGTCGGGTCGCTCGGAGGCGCGTGGTACCGTATCTCAGCCACCGACCGGACGGGACCGCACCTGCCGGCGACTCGCACGACCGCGAAACCAGGGAACGAACGGCTCCGGAAGCAAAGGTTCTTATTCGTGCTCTGTTTTTCGATACGTAACGGATACCCGAGAGCCGTGGTTCTTGCGACGGCGATCGAGCGCTTCAACGGTAGATTTCCCGACATATGAGTTCAGCAGACGAGACCTTAGAGAAGATCAAGGCACAGGTCGAGGACGAGACACCGAACGACATCACCATCGAAGCGGTGACGTTCGAGGGACCCGAGCTGGTCATCTACACGCCAGACGCCCAGACCGTCGCGAACCGTGACGGCATCGTCCGCAACCTCGCACAGACACTCCGCAAGCGCATCAACGTCCGGCCGACACAGGACGCGCTGGTCCCGCCCAAGCGGGCCCGCGAGCGCATCACGGAACTGATCCCGGAAGGAGCCGGCGTCCAGAACCTGGATTTCGACTCCGAGACCGGCGAGGTGTTCATCGAAGCCGAGAAACCCGGCCGGGTGATCGGTCGCCACGGCGAAACGCTAGATCAGATCTCCGCGAGCGTCGGCTGGACGCCCGAGGTCGTCAGGACCCCGCCGATGGAGTCCTCGACGGTCTCGAACGTCCGGAACTTCCTGAAACAGGAACGCGACGAGCGCCGGGACATCCTGGAACGGGTCGGTCGGAAGATCAACCGGCCCACCACCTCCGACGACGACTGGGTTCGACTGACGACCCTTGGCTGCTGTCGCGAAGTCGGCCGCGCCTCGTTCATCCTCTCGACGCCCGAGTCGCGCATCCTGATCGACTGTGGTGACAAACCCGGCGCCGAGGGGGAGGTCCCGTACCTCCAGGTGCCAGAGGCGCTGGCCGCCGGTCCGAACTCCATCGACGCCGTCGTCCTGACCCACGCCCACCTCGACCACTCCGCGCTCATCCCGATCCTGTTCAAGTACGGGTACGACGGGCCGATCTACACCACCGCGCCCACGCGTGACTTGATGGGCCTACTCCAGTTGGACTATCTGGACGTGGCGGCCAAAGAGGGCCGGACACCGCCCTACGAGAGCCAGCAGGTCCGTGACGCGCTGAAACACACGATTCCCCTGGAGTTCGGCAACGTCACCGACATCGCGCCGGACATCAAACTCACCATGCACAACGCCGGCCACATCCTCGGGTCGGCAGTCTGTCACTTCCACATCGGCGAGGGGCGGTACAACGTCGCCTTCTCCGGTGACATCCACTACAAGGACACCCGCCTGCTGGACGGCGCCGTCAACGACTTCCCCCGGGTCGAGACGCTCGTCCTCGAATCCACCTACGGCGGGAAAAACGACTACCAGACCGACCAGGAGGACTCCGAACGGGTCCTCAAGCGGGTCATCAACGAGGCGACCGAGAAGGACGGGAAGATCCTCATCCCCGCCTTCGCCGTGGGCCGCTCCCAGGAACTGATGCTCGTCCTGGAGGAGGCCATGCGGAAAGGCGACATCCCGACGATGCCCGTCTACCTCGACGGGATGATCCGCGAGGCGACCGCGATCCACACGGCCTACCCCGAATACCTCCGTGGTGATCTCCGCCAGCGCATCCTCTACGACGACGAGAACCCGTTCCTGGCCGACCAGTTCCAGCAGGTCGACGGCGGCGAGGAGATGCGCCAGGACATCGCCGACGACGAGCCGTGTATCGTGCTGACGACCTCCGGGATGGTCACCGGCGGTCCCGTGATGTCCTGGCTCCGCCTGCTCGGTGGCGATCCGGACAACACGATGGTCTTCGTCGGCTACCAGGCCGAGGGGACTCTGGGCCGGCAGATCCAGCGCGGCCAGGACGAGATCACGATGTCGGACCGCTCGGGACCACGGGCCGAGCGGGTGAGCCTAGAGATGGACATCGAGACGGTCGACGGCTTCTCCGGTCACGCCGACCGCCAGGGCCTGGAGACGTTCGTCGAGACGATGCACCCCCGACCGGAGAAGGTCCTCTGTGTCCACGGCGACGAGACCTCGACGAATCAGTTGTCATCGGCACTGTACCAGAACTTCAACATGCGGACGTTCAACCCCAAGAACCTGGAGACGTTCCGGTTCGTCTGACGTTACGCGTCCTCCGTATCGCCCTTGCCGTCCAGTTTCAACTCCGCGAGGAGTCGGGCACGGACCACCTGTTCGACGATCGTGACCAACTGGTCCTCGTCCGTCGTGTAGTCCGCGAAGATACCGAGCGGGATCTCGCCCCCGGCCATCTCCCGGTGGCCCCCCGCACTGCCGACATCACTGAACGCCGAGTCGAGCACCGTCCCGATGTTGATCCGTGCGTCCGTCGACCGGCCGCTCATCTGGATCGTATCCTCGACGATCCCGAAGACGATTGCCGTCTGGACGCCCTCCAGCGTGGCGAGGTAGTCCGCAGCCTGTGGGAGCGCGTCGCGCTCACTCGTCCGCCCGACGTGAGTGATCAACACCGATCCGTTGACCGACCGGTTGTCGATCGCGTCGGCGATCGCGTCGACGGTCGCCCCGCTGATCGACGGCGTCGAGAGTTTGTTCAGAAGTGCGTCGTCGGCGTGTGCGTGCAGGAACCCGGCGGCCTCGTACTCGGCGGTCGTGACCCCGCGGAGGAACCCCAACGTCTCCCGGCGGATGGCAAACAGCAGTGCCGTCGCCAATGTCGCGTCGATATCGTGTCCGGTATCCCGGACGTACTCCGTGAGGATCGTCGCCGTCGCACCCACGTCCTCCCGATGGTCGACGTATCGGCCCGTGACGTCCTCCGCCTGGTGGTGGTCGATGACGATGTCGACCGCAGTTCCCTCGGGCACCGCGTTGTTCGCGCCCGGGATCGAATGATCGACGAAGGCGAGCAGCGATCCCTCGGGTCGGTCGACGATCAGTCCTTGGTCGAACGACTTCAGCTCCACGTCGAGGAGGTTGACGAAGGCCCTGTTTTGCTGGTGGGTGATATCGCCGCTGTAGAGGATTCGGCGCTCGTCGATGCCCGCCGACGCCGCGAGCCGGCCCAGGGCGAGCGCGCTGGCCAGACAATCGGGGTCCGGGTTGTTGTGGCAGACGATCGTCAGTTCCTCGCTCGCCCCGAGCAGCGACTGGAGCTCGTTGACATCGGCCATGTCCCGACTCGGGGCGGGATCGGGATATAGTATGGGACCCGGTTCGTTATCGGGTCGGACGGTGTCTCGCGTCGGCCCGGCCGTCGTCGGCTGGTCGACGACCGAAACAGGTGGGACGGCGGGTAGCCACCCCGGGGCCGACGCGGTGGTTGGCAAGAGAGCGGTCCCGCGTGGCCCGTATGAAAAGGACCGGTTGACTCTCAGTCGTCGGCCGGTGTCTCGGCCTGGCCGGTCGGCCCGAGCGGTTCCTTCGGTTTGATCGGCGACCCCTCTTCGAGGCCCTTGCTGGCGAGCGCCATACTTCCCATCACTTCGATGATGAGGCGGTTGGCGAGCCCGCTCGTGATACCGCCGTTGTAAGAACTGGAGTCGCTGACGTCGTAGGCCGGCGAGACCTCGACCACGTCGAACCCGAAGTTCTCGGGGTCAAGCGCCTTGACGGTCTCCCGGATCATGTAGATGGCCTCGCGCGGAGTGAGTCCGCCGGGTTCGGGTTCGCCGGTTCCCGGGGCGTAGGCCGGTTCCATCACGTCCACGTCGAAGGAGACCCAGACGGCGTCGGTCCCGTCGGTCGCGCGTTCGACCGCGTCCTGGACGATCTCGTCGAGGTCCATCCCACCGACCTCCATCGCGGTGTACCACTTCATGTCGGCCTCGCGCATGTCCTCGTAGGTATCCGGACCGGGCCAGAAGCCCCGCGGGCCGATCAGCGTGTAGTTCTCGCCGTCCATGATCCCCTCGTCGTAGACGCGTTTGACCCAGGCGCCGTGGTCGTACTCGAAACCGGTCAGACCGTCCTCACCTGTGTCGGCGTGACAGTCGAAGTGGATCAGCCCGATGTCCTCGTAGCCGTTGGCCTCGGCCCAGCCCTTGATGTCGGGGTACGAGATGGAGTGGTCACCCCCGATGACGATGGGAGTCGCCTGCTCGCTGATCTCGTAGACGGCGTCCTCGATGTTGAGCTGACTCTGGCGCGTATCGCCGGGGGAGACCTGAGCATCACCGGTGTCAGCGACGCTGAACGTATCGAAGGGGTCGACGCCGGTCTCGATGTTGAAATGTTGGTAGGGCGGTGACGGGACCGTCGAGGCGGCACGGACGGCACGGGGTCCGTACCGGGTACCGGGTCGGATCGTGGTTGCGGTGTCCAGTGGCGCTCCCAGGATGCTGATATCGACGTCCTCCTCGTCGAGTTCGTCCCGGTCTGCTTCGGGGAGTTTGAGGAACGTCGGAATACCACTGAAGATCGGTTCGTTCGCGTGTTTGTGCTTCTCGCCGTAGATATCTTCGCCGGTGCGTTCGTCTGACATTGTGATCGTAGTATTTTCGTCCGGATTTCGGGCTATATCGCCCGTTTTTGTCGACAATAGTGGATGGAAAGACAATACTGAAAAGCGTTCCTTCGAATGTGTAATACCCACCCCGATGAACTGGAGCGGGCATATACCGTTCGAGTTTCCTTAAGGTATGAAATGACAGCGGACGTTCATCGGCAAATGGTCGAGAAGAACCGGTGTATACACCGATTCCCGGGAACTCCTAACAGCTAATCTGCTCCGGAGTTATTTTAAATGACTTTAGTAGATGGAACGAGACATCGGGATATGGACACACGACAATCGAACGCTCGTCGCTTCCGAACCCGCCGATGGTAAACGTCGCACTCTCGCTGGCGCAGGTCGTCGTTGCGCTGGTACTCGTGGTACTCAACGGCTTCTTCGTCGCCGCGGAGTTCGCCTTCGTACGGATACGGGGAACATCGGTCGAGCAACTCGCCGAGGAGGGTCGGACCGGCGCGGGGACACTCCAAGAAGTGATGGCGAACCTCGACGACTACCTCGCGACGACGCAACTCGGCATCACCATCGCCTCGCTCGGGTTGGGGTGGGTCGGCGAACCAGCCGTTGCGTCGCTCATCGAGCCCGTGCTGGCGCCGGTTCTCCCGATGAGTCTCGTTCACCTCGTCGCGTTCGCGATCGGGTTCAGTGTCATCACGTTCCTCCACGTCGTCTTCGGTGAACTCGCGCCGAAGACCCTCGCAATCGCCCGAACAGAGCGACTCTCTCTGTTCCTCGCCCCGCCGATGAAACTCTTCTACTACGTCCTCTATCCGGGGATCGTCGTCTTCAACGGGGCTGCCAACGCGTTCACACGGGCGCTCGGCGTTCCCCCCGCGTCCGAGACGGACGAGACGCTCGGCGAGCGGGAACTCCTCCGGGTGCTGACGCGCTCGGGCGAGGAAGGGGACATCGATCTCGAAGAAGTGACGATGATCGAGCGGGTCTTCGACCTCGACGACGTCGTCGTACGGGAGGTCATGGTTCCACGACCGGACGTGGTGAGTGTCTCGGCTGCTACCTCGCTCGCCGACCTCCAGTCGATCGTCCTCGAAACCGGGCATACGCGGTATCCAGTGCTTGCTGCCGACGACAGCGATCAGGTGATCGGATTCGTCGATGTCAAGGACGTACTCCGAGCGGAGGTAGAGGACGGTGACGCCGAGTCGGCCGGTGATATCGCCCGGGATATCGTCGTCGTCCCCGAGACGATGGCGCTGAGCGACCTCCTGAGACAGTTCAGAGAGGACCAACAACAGATGGCCGCAGTGATCGACGAGTGGGGGGCGTTCGAAGGGATTGCGACGGTTGAAGACGTCGTCGAGGCGCTCGTCGGCGACCTCCGGGACGAGTTTGATGTGGACGAACGTGAACCATCGATTCGCCGGCGTGACGACGACGGGTACGACGTTGACGGTGGCGTCCCGTTGTCCCGGATCAACGAGCTGATCCAGGGAGAGTTCACGAGTGAAGAGGTCGAAACGATCGGTGGACTGGTACTCGAACACCTCGACCGTGTGCCGGAACGTGGCGATCGCGTCGAGGTCGCCGGGTACGTCGTTGAAGTGACGGGCGTCCAGGGGACGCGAATTTCGACGGTCCGGGTCCACGAGCAGGAGACGGACGATCCAGAGATGGACTGAGTAGGGAGACGGAGGTGTCCGGTCGGGTCCTCCCCGCTGTCGGGACTGGTGTGTTGTACCTGTCCGGACCGAAGTCGCTCGCAACCGAATCGACGGTGACTGAGTCCTGTTTCCAGTAGCGGAACTGTTGTCGGATACGGAGTGGAAAACCGAACGCTCACTCGCTCGTGACGAGATCGGGGTCAGCACGGAACGCCAGGTGGGTCGCGACCGCGAGACTGTCCCGCGCGTGTCTCGTACTCCGTTCGAGGAGGACGACCGCTCGTTGGAGTGCAAGCAGTGGCTCGGGGCGTTCGGCCATCAAGTGATCGTTCAGGGCGTCGATACGGTCGTCGACGATACTGAACCGCTCGCGTGCCTCCTCTGTGGCTTCGTAGTCAGCCGTCGTGACGGCAGCGACCGTCGTCGATGCAGCGTCGTCGAGTGCGCTCCCCAGTTCACGTAGCTGTTCGGCGGTGACAGCGTCGGTCGCAGTCCCGTCACCCGTCGGGACCAATGTCCCGATCTCGCGGGCGATGTCGGCCATCAACATCACGTCCTGAGCGACCGAGCGGTAGCCGATGAGCGGGAACCCGGTTTCGAGTCCGACAGCCCGGTTGAGCCGCGGATTCCGGTACGTCGCGAACACGAGCCGGAGAAACAGGTAGAACAACTTTTCGGCCTGCTCGTACCGGGCGTCGATGCCCCGTGCACGCTCGATATCGCCTTCAGCGATGGCCGTCACCGCTTCGGTTCGCATCATCGCCTCGGTACGGCTGAGCCGGCCAAGCAGCGTCGGGAGATCGAAGTCACCGGGTGCGACCGAACACCTGACCATGACGTGGCTGTCGCCCTGTTCGACGACGCCAAGTCCCATGAGGCGTCGCTCGGCACGTCTGATAGCGTCCTGGTGATCGATCGACAGTGGCGTCGTCGACTCGATCCGGATGAGCTGGCGCCCGAGTACGTACTGGGTCACGACCGCGCGTTCGAGAGCCTCGTCGGTGAGCGTGTCCGCGTCGATGGTCGCTTCCGTGTCCTCGATCGTCGGCTGTTCGGGGACCAGCAGGAGCGACCCTCCGTTCTCGTCGCGCTGGACGATGATCTCGTCGCCCTTTTCGATGTCGTGATAACGCGCCCACTCGGCAGGGACGGTCACGGCCAGTGTCGACGACCCGAGCTGCTGGACCTTCCGTTTCATACGGACGGGATCAGGGGCCACGTTCGCGTCCCCCGCTGAATTCCTGTATGTCCATTTTTCTTCTTATATACTGTCTAATCACTCACCTATTTGTGCTTTCGATTGAGACAAATTCTACTAATACGTATACAGATAAACAGATGCCGTTCCGAAGTCGTGGCTATATTATCTGAATACTACTAGGAGACTGGAGTGGATTCGTATTGTTTGGATGTCCACCACTGTACCCGTACAGTGGATGTCCCTCACGGGATGGTACCACTCTGTAAACAATACCTGGAAAATCCCTTTGTGTAGTGATTGATTCGGAAGTTGTGTGCAACAATCCTGTCTGATCCCGACCCTGTTTCGGGAGAAAACTATCGAACCGTTTGATAAGTACCCATATTCCCACCCGAGTGTCAACCGAGGTGCTGTCCTGTGAGCGTCGTTATCTACGGTCTCGCCGCCACGATCATCGCGATGATGGCGATCGGATTCTACGTCGCCAAGAAGGTCAACGGCGACAGCATTAACTACATCGTCGCCGGGCGGGGACTCATCCTCCCGCTGGCCGCGGCGACCTTGATGGCCCAGTCGCTGGACTCGAACGCGACGCTTGGTAACACTGATCTCACGGCGAACTTCGGTTTCTGGGCCGGCGCGTCGCTACCCGTCGGCCTGGCGTTGTGTCTGTTCATCACCGGACTGTTCTTCGCGAAACCGATGAACCGGCTGAATCTCACGACGCTGCCGGACTTCTTCCGCCGGAAGTACGGCCGCACCGTCGAGATCGTCGCCAGTTTCATCATGTCGATCGCCTACGCGTTCCTCTTGGCGGGGAACCTGGTCGCCGGCGGCTTCCTCTTCCAGATCTTCGTCGGGACGAGCTTCCAAGTCGGCGTATTCATCATCGCCGGACTCGTGCTGGCGTACACCGTCGCCGGCGGCCTGTTCTCGGTCGCCTACACCGACGTGATACAGGCCGGAATCGCCTTCGTCGGCTCCATGGCGCTGATCGTCTACATCGCGACGAACTACGGGTTCACAATCCCAACCGGGATGGGACCGACGAACCTGGGACAGCTCACTGACCCGAGTCAGGGGGCGTACGTCAACCTCGCGACCATCGTCGCCCTCGGGCTCGGCGACATCGTCGCGATCGACTTCATGGAACGCGTGTTCGCAGCCAAGGACCCCGAGACCGCCCGGAAAGCGTGTTTCATCGGGGCTGCCGGCACGCTCGTCATCGGCGTCCCGTTCTCTATCGTCGCACTATCCGCGAATCCGATTCTCTCCTCGCTCGGCGTCGAAGCCGGTAACCAGGCCGTGCTGTACGCGCTGTTACAAAACGCCGTGCCGCCGTGGCTCGCCGCGCTCGTCCTCGCCGGCATCGTCGCGGCCTCGTTCTCAACGAGCGACGGCGCGATACTGGGGACCTCGGCAGTCATGGCCCGGAACGTCGTCGGAATCCGCGTCGAGGAAGGCACCGACGACGGCCCGGCCACTGTCGCCGACGGCGGTGAGGAGGGGCTCCTTGGAACCGAGAGCGACAAGCTGCTCACTGTTACGCGCCTGATGTCCGTCCCGATCACCCTGCTGGGCGTGTTCTTCGCGATACGGGTGTCCGCGACCGGAATGTTGCTCGTGCTGGCGTTCGACATCATGCTCGCCGGGGCGCTCGTCCCACTGGTGATGGGGCTGTACTGGTCCGAAATCTCGACCACGCCCGCGGCACTCAGTTCGATGCTTGCCGGTTCCGGGACCCGCCTCGTCCTCTTCGTACTGGTGCCGACGACGTACGCCTACGAGAACACGCTCCTGTACATCCAAAACGACATCTTCACCTCGGCGTTCGATGGCCTGCCGACGTTCATCGCCGCCGTGGTGAGCCTCGGGACCTTCCTCGTGGTCGCCTACCTCACCAAGGACGACTACCCGATCCACAGCCTGGAACCCCAGGAGACCCCCAACATCGTGGCCGGCGGCGAAGAGGACTGAGACCGCCACAGTCGTGAGCACATAGAATCCGGGTTTCGACAGGTTCTCGGTCGCTGTTTCGACTGGTCGGGTGGAACTGTCTCGTCGGAGGGTATCGAACTGACAGGCTGTCCCGTTCGAATGAGAACGCATTGTCCGATCGACGGCCGGGAACAGAACCGTGTCCGCGTCGAGGAGTTACATGAGCCGCGGCAGTTTCTCCGACTCGGCGTCGCCTTCCCCGACCGTCGTGACGGGAACTTCCCGCCAGCCGAACAGCCCGAGCTGGAACAGCCGATAGCTGTAGGGCTCTCCGTGAGGGGCGAAGACGACGAGCGCGAGCGGGTCGTGGATGTTCCGGCGGTCGACGCCCGTCAGACCGGACGGCGTCGACGGCGACGTATGCGAGTGATAGAACACGCGCGGCTCCGACGGGACGCGGTCGGTCGCCGTGGCGACGAACCGCCACCGTGGCTCCGCGGCGACGTTTTCAAGCGGGACGTGGTCGGTCGCGTGCAGCCGATCGTCCCGTCGAGTACAGGCGAGATACCCGCCCGCCTCGTGAGGGTGACTCGCCGCAATGGTGGCCGCGATCGAGTCCTGCAACTCGTCGGGGATCGTCAGCGAACCGGGCGTCCGGGCGAACAGCACAGTGCCCGACGTAGGCGACGCAGGCATAGAACCGTTTCGACCGGTCGGCGATCCGCAAAAAAGCGGACTGCTCAGACGGCCAGATACTCGGCGATCGCGTCCTCGTCGGCCAGCGTCGCGGAGCCGACCTCGTCGACGATCTCGCCCCGTTCCATCGCGTAACAGCGGTCTGCCATCTCGCGGATGACGCCGAGGTTCTGTTCGACGAAGAGGATCGTCGTCCCGAGTTCCTCGTTGATCGTCTGCATGTCCTGGCTGATCTGATCGACGATCGAGGGTTGAATTCCCTCGCTCGGCTCGTCGAGCAACAGCAGGTCGGGGTTCGAGACCAGCGCCCGCGCGATGGCGAGCATCTGCTGTTGGCCCCCCGAGAGCGTCCCGGCTTGTTGGCTGGCTCGCTCTTCGAGGATCGGGAAGTAGTCGTAGATTTCGTCGTACAGCGTCTCCGAGCTGTCGGCGTTGACGGTCTCGCCCATCTTGATGTTCTGCTCGACGGTGAGTTTCGGGAAGACGTCCCGGCCCTGCGGGATGTAGCCGATGCCAGCACGGGCGCGCTCGTCGGCGTCGTGACCGGTCACGTCGGTGCCGTCGTAGCTGACGGTGCCGTAGACGGGTTCGAGCAGGCCGATTACCGTCTTCATCAGGGTCGTCTTGCCGACGCCGTTTTTCCCCATGACGCCGACGATCTCGCCAGACTGGACCGAGAGGTCGACCTCCCGGAGGATCGGCGTCGAGTCGTAGGCGGCGGTCACGCCCTGGAGTTCGAGGATCGGATCGGTCATCGGTCGCTCTCCCCCAGGTAGATCCGTTGGACAGCCGGATCGGACTCGATCTCCTCGATCGGCCCCTCGCGGAACACCTCGCCGTTGTGCAGGACGGTCACTTCGTCGGCGATCTCCGCGACGAAGTCGGTGTCGTGTTCGATGACGACGAAGGCGATCCCCTCCTCCTCGTTGAGTCGGGTGACCCGCTCGGCGATGGCCTCGCGTTCGGCAACGTCGAGGCCGGCGACGGGTTCGTCGAGCAAGAGGAGGTCGGGCTCCAGGGACGCGGCCATTCCGATCTCCAGTTGCTGTTGCTGGCCGTGTGAGAGCGCGCTGGCGTCGACCTCCTCGTAGCCGGCGAGTCCGGCCGCTTCGATGGCCTCGTCGACACGCCGTCGCCGCTCGTCGCCGTCGGCGAACCGCTGGATCGGCAGCCGGGCGTTCTCACGGACGGTGAGTTCGCCGTACACCGACGGCACCTGGAACTTCATGCTGATGCCGCGTTTCACGCGGTCCTGTGGTTCCTCGTCGGTAATCTCGTGGCCGTCGTAGTAGAGGTCCCCGTCGGTCGGCGCGTACGTGCCGGTGATCAGTTTCAGCAGCGTCGACTTGCCGGCGCCGTTCGGGCCGATAAGACACCGGAGTTCGCCGGCTTCGACGCTGAAATCTACCTCGTCGATGGCGGTGAACCCGCCGAACTGCTTCTCCAGTCCGTCGGTCGCCAACAGCGTATCCGTTCGATCACCCGTTGCGAGTTCCGCGGCCGTCTGGCGGACGTTCGGGTTGCCCGCCGCGTCGTTCGTGCTCATGAGTCGACTACCTCCGTCGACGCCTCGGTCGGTTCCGAGGTCGCCGTTTCACCGCGTCGCTTCGAGTAGACCTCTTGGACCCACGGGACGATCCCGCCTGGCAGGCCGAGGATGAAAACCAACAGGAGCGTGCCGACGAGGACGAACGCGAGTTCCCCGCCCAAGGAGTTCCGGAAGAACTCGATGCCGACGGTGGCGATCACCGCACCGAGCAGCGTCTTCCGGCCGCCGACGCTCACCCAGATGACCGGCAGCGAGGCGAAGGTCAACTCGAAGACCCCGGGGCTCATGTAGTTGCCCCAGGAGGCGTACAGCACGCCCGAGAGACCGGCCAGCGCCCCACCGAGGGTGAAGACGGCCAGTTTCACGCGTTTGACGTCGTAGCCGAACATCCGGGTCCGGTCTTCGTCTTCCCGGACGGCGACCATCACGCGGCCGTAGTCGGAGTTGACGAGCGCCCGCAGACCGAGATAGGTCGCGATCAACAGCGCCAGCACGAAGTAGTAGAACGTCATGCTGTCGAAGGTGAACGCCGCGCCACCGACGCCGAGCGCGAGGTTCGGGATCGTCGGCATCCCGTTGAACCCGCCCAGCGCGGCCTCGCCGATCGTCCAGGCGTCACCGGCGGTCTGGGCCATGAACGTGTGCAACACGAGCGTCGACACCAGCGTGATGATAGTGACGTAGACGTTCCGAACGCCCCCGTAGAACATGAAATAGCCCAGGACCGCAGCCAGGAGCGCTCCCCCGGCGACGGCGACGACGAACGCCGCCGTGATCCCCGCCGGCGTTGCGAAGTTGACCGAGACGACGCCGAAGGTGTAGCCGGCGAAGCCGAAGAAGACGACCTGGCCAAAGGAGAGGATCCCGGCGTAGCCCCAGACGACCGACAGCGAGAGGCCGAGGAAGGCGTACACCAGGAACAGCGAGAACCGCGAGGCCTGGTAGGAGCCGACCGCGAGCGGGTACGCCGCGAGGGCCAGGACGGCGACGGCAAAGCCGGCCCAGAACCGCCGGGAGTTCCCGACGGTGTTTGGCCCTTCGAATCGACCGACGAGTCGATCGAGAAACCCCTCGGAGGCGTTCGAGTCCGCGCCTCCCGAGTGCGTGGTCGCCATCTACGCGCCCTCCTGGCGCCGTTCACGCAGGCGCTCGACGTAGCCCGTGATGCCCTCCGGGAGGAACCGGATCATCACGATCGCGGTCAACAGCAGCATGATCCGTCCGAAGAACGTCCCGATGAGGTTCGAGAAGACGGCGTTGATCATTCCCAGCAGGCCGCCCGCGAGGGTCGTCCCCAGCACGACGCTGGGGCCGCCGACGACGACGGCGACGAACGCCTCGACGAGGAACGAACTCCCTAGGCCTGGGACCATCGTGATCGTCGGCGCGTACAGCGCACCGGTTAGTCCCGCCAGGGCCGACCCGAAGGCGAACGTGGTCATGTAGGTCCGCTCGGTGTCGACACCCATCGCGCGGGCCGTGTCCTCGTCCTGGATGGTCGCCCGGGCGCGCATCCCATACTCGGTCCGGGTGAACACGTAGTACGTGACCGCCAGGACAGCCAGCGCGACGCCGGCAAGCAGGACCCGATACGTCGAGTACGAGAAGCCGCCGTAGGCGATGTTACCCAGCGGCGTCCCGATCTGGTCCAGCGAGTTGCCCAGCGTGATGCGTACACCCTGGACCATGATGAGCGAGAGCCCCCAGGTCGCGACCATCGAGTCCGCGAGTCGGTCGTACAGCGGTTCGATGACGTCGCGTCCGACGGCGAGTTGGCTGATCAGGTTCGGGAGCCACCCGGAGATGATGACCCGTTCGACGACCAGGCCGAACACCGCCGAGACGACGACCCCAGCGAGCATCGCGGCCGGCAGCGGCAGTCCGAGGCGGATGTTCGCCAGGGTCGTCGCGTACGCCCCGACCATGATGAACTCGCCGTGTGCGAGATTGATGACGCCCATGATGCCGAAGATGATGGCCAACCCCGCGGCTGCCAGCACGATGAACGCAAAGCTATCGAGGAACTGGAACAGGAGGTTCAGGCCGTTGACCATCCCTACCCAGCCTCCTCGTAGTAGTCCTGTGGGGTGTACTGGGTTTCCTCGTCTTCCTGCGTCAGATCACAGCCGACCGTGTCCTTGAGGAACGTCTCGGGGATGACCCGGTCGTCGACCGCCTCGATGTTGTGTTCCTCGTCGGCACGCATGACCCACATGTGGTGGTCGACGTGGTGGGTTTCGGGGACCAGCCGTATCTCCTCGTCCTCGGGGGCCTCGGGCGCACCGTAGGTGATCCCCGACTCCAGGGCCGCCTTGACTTCGCCTTGTTCGGTCGTGCCGGCCTGCTCGACGGCCTGCTTGTACATGTAGATCGAGAAGTAGTTGTTCTCGGCCTCCTCGTTGAGGTAGGGAGCGTCGGGGAACTTCTCGTAGTAGCGGTCGACGAACCCGCCCTCTTCGGTGTTGCGCTGGGTCGGGATCTCTTCCATGTAGTTGACCCCAGCGTAGATGTTGGCCATCGCAGGCGGGTCTAGCCGACGGTGTTCGTATCCCTGGGCCATCGCCGTCGACGTGCCGATCGGGACCTCCAGCCCGGCCGAGGCCTTCTGCTCGTAGAAGGAGGTGTGGTTCGCGCCGACGAGCATCGACATCACGAAGTCCGGGTCGGCTTCCTGGATGCGGTTGATCGTCGAGCCGAACTGGGAGTTCGACAGCGGGATGAACTCCTCGCCGATGACGTTGGCGTTGTTCTCGTTTGCCAGGACCTTCACCCAGTCCGCCGAGAGTTGCCCGAAGTTGTAGTCGGCGGCGATGGTGTAGATATCTGAACCGTATTCCTCGACGAGGTAGGGGAGAACGCTCCCGAGTTGCTGGCGGGCGGTCGGCCCGACAGCGAAGACGTTCTTGTCACAGACACCGCCCTCGTACTGAGTGGTGTAGAAGTACAGCTGATCCTCGCGGTCGATGATCGGGCGGATAGCCTCGCGAGTTGCCGAGGAGTAGCCGGCCCACAACGCGTCGACGTTGTTCTGGTTGATCATCCGCCGGGTGAGTTCCTGGTACCGCTGGTTGTCCGACTGCGGATCGGGGTCGAACACCTCGATCTGTTTCCCGTCGATCCCGCCGTTGTTGTTGATCTCCTCGATGGCCAGCAGCGACGCCTTGTGTTTCGGATCGCCAACCAGCGCGAAGTTGCCCGAGCGGTCCTCCAGGACGCCGAGCTTGATCGTATCGTCACCGGAGGCCGATCCGCCGGAACAACCGGCGAGTGCGGTCCCGGCCAGAACAGCCGACGATCCGAGGAAGCCACGGCGACTGACGAGTCGGTCGCTCATGCGCCCACCACCGAGAATCCATCATCATCTACAACCTTATACACACTGTTACTGAACGTATCAAGCGACTTATCGCCCAAATTAGTACGTCCGTCCATCGTTTGGCTCACATCGTTGGACATCCACAGGAAGTAAATAAGGGTTACTGATCGAATCTTATACTCTCCTTGAGAACGCGGGTTGTGTATAAGGATATAGAAGGACGTTCGCAAGTTACCGGATATTCAAACAATATCTGCGGAAAATAGATGAAGTCCGTAGAATTCGGTTCTGCCAGCGAGAGAGTCGGATCGGTTGCCGCTACTGGCCGAACTACTCGTCGACCACGACGACCTTGACCTGCTGGACGCCGGTGACCGATCGGAGTTGGTTCGCCAGTGCGGTGATATCACTGGCCGCACCCTCGACGACGAGCGTCTCCATGCAGGTGTCGTGTGAGAGGTGGATATGCTGGACGGACACGATCGTCTCGGCCATCTCGTGTTGGATCGTCTGGAGTTCGTCGGCGATACCGGCCGCGTGGTGGTCGTGGACGACGACGATCGTTCCGTGGTGGTGGTGGTCACCGTCGGACTCCCACTCGTAGGCCCCGAAGAAGTCCCGTAGCGAGTCACGGACGGCGGCCGATCGACTGGGGTACTCCCAGTCGTCGACGATCCCGTCGAGTCGGTCGACCATCGACGACGGCAGCGTGAGACTGATCCGGTCGAACTCGTCGCTCATACCGGCGTGTACGCAGATGGCCGGTATATGACTGGCCACTCGCCGCCGGTAATACTGCGCTATGACAAAGTATTATTGTCGGCCCCGACTGAAACGGGTAGCATGCACATTCCCGACGGCTACATCGATCTGCCGCTCGCGTTGCTGTTCGGCGCGCTCAGTGTGGGAGTCCTGAGCCTCGCTGCCAGGCGAGTCGGGGGTGACATCCCCGAACGGCGCGCCCCGCTCGTGGGCGTCGTCGCCGCCGGCGTGTTCGCCGCACAGATGCTCAACTGGCCGATCCCGGGCGGGACGAGCGCACACTTCGTCGGCGGTGCCTTCGCCGCGATCCTGCTGGGACCCCACCTGGGCGCACTCTGTGTCGCCACGGTCGTGACGATCCAGGCACTGATCTTCGGCGACGGCGGGCTCGTGGTGCTGGGAGCGAACGTCTTCAACATGGCCGTCGTCGAGGTGTACGTCGGCTACGCGGTCTATCGGTTGGTGGCCCCCTACGGTGAGTTCCGGGCCGCCTTCGCGGCCGGGTGGCTCGGAATCACCGCCGGGGCGCTCACCGCCGGCCTCCAGCTCGGCCTCTCCTCCGCCTTCGAGTTCCAGGTGGTGACGACGCTCGCCATCATGGGCGTGGGCCACCTGGTTCTGGGGCTCGTCGAGGGCGCGATCACCGCCGTGGTCTATCGCTATCTCGCACGGGCGCGGCCGGACCTCCGACCGACCGCAACGGAGGTGACCGCGTGATGGCCCCGGATTGGCTCCCGCGTGCGCTGGCGGTCTTGGTGGTCCTGACGGTACTCGCCCCGGTGTTCGGCTGGGCAGCCGGCGCTGTCGGCTACGCCGAACCCCTGGAGAACGCCGCCGAGGAGACGGGCGCGACCGATCACGCGAGTGCGACCGGGATCGCTCCCTTCCCCGACTACGCTATCCCCGGTCTCGGCGGAGCGACCGGAACCTTCGTCGCCGCGGTCGTCGGAACCGCACTGACCCTGTTGGTCGCGACGGGGATCGGCCGATTGCTCGGAACCGGGACCGATGGGCAACACTGATCTGGTCGCCCGGACCGTCGAATCGGTTGCCGCCCGCGCACAGTGGTTTCTGCTCACCGAGGACGTGCCCGAACGCCGGGGGTTCATGCAGGCGACGACACCGACCGTCAAGCTCCTCGGCGTCCTCGTCCTCGTTGCTCTCACCGTGACACAGCGGGCGCTCCCGACCGTCGCTGCCCTCGCGACACTCTCGGGCGTGCTGGCGTTCCTGTCTCGGGTCCCCGCCGGAACCTTTCTCGGACGGCTGGGCGGGCCACCGGTCGTTGCCATGCTCGTCGTCTCTCCGCAGGCCGTCCTGATGGGCGGGCCACGGCTGAGTGGACTCCCGCTGTCAGCAGCAGGCGTCGAGTACGTCCTGCTCTTTGCCGTCCGGGTGGCCGCCTGTGTCGGCTTTCTCTCGGTATTACTGTTGACGACCCGGTTCAGCGATATCCTCGGAGCGCTGTCCCGCCTGCGAGCGCCGTCGATCGCCGTCTCGCTGCTGTCGATCACCTATCGGTATCTGCTGTTGTTTTTCGCCGAACTCGAACGGATGGTCCGTGCACGCCGCGGACGGACGCTGGCCGAGACATCTCTGGCCCGGACCTGGCGGGACTCGGGGAACTTCCTCGGGGCCTTCCTCCTGCGGAGCGTCGAACGGGGCGAGCGAGTCCAGCGAGCCGCCCGTGCCCGCGGCGGGACCGGGACGGCACAGACCCAGCGAACCGAGTCCGCCGGCGCGGTCGATCTGGTCTTCGGTATGGTCGTCCTCACAGCGGTGGTGGTCGTGTGGCTGTGATCGACGCCAGCGGCGTCCGGTACAGCTACCCCGACGGGACGCTGGCCGTCGACGGCGTCGACGTGACCGTCGAGGCGGGCGAGCGAGTCGCGTTACTGGGGCCGAACGGCGCCGGCAAGAGCACGCTGTTGCAGTTGCTCGGTGGACTGTTGGACCCGGACGCCGGAACTGTCCGGTACTTCGGAGAGACGACTGACGCCGACACCGTTCGGGACCGGCTGAGTGTCCTCACGCAGAACCCCGCCGACTACCTCTTCAACCCAACAGTCAGGGAGGATCTGGCGTACGGTCCAAACCAGTTGGCCCTCACAGAGGACGAGGTCGATCGCCGCGTCGAGCGGATCGCCGATCGACTGGACCTCGACGGCCTGCTGTCGAAGCCGCCGTTCCGGCTGAGCGGGGGCCAGCAGCGACGGGCAGCACTGGCGAGCGCGCTCACCGTCGAGCCGGAGGTCCTGCTACTCGACGAGCCACTGAGTAACGTCGACGCCGCGAACCGGGCGACGATCCTGGAGTTGCTCGACGAACTCGCCGACGACGGGGCGACGCTCGTGATCTCGACCCCCGATACCGAACTCGTTCCACAGGTCGCCGACCGGGTGATTCTGCTGGACGCCGCCGGGGAGATCGCGGCCGTCGGCCCGACCCGCCAACTCCTGACCGATACGGCGCTGCTGGCCGACTGTCGGCTCCGTCCGCCACAGGTCGTTCGGCTGTTCGAGAGCCGGTTCGATCGGCCCCCGCTGACCGTCGCGGAAGCCGCTGATCGTCTCGACGAGAGATAGCCGGCAGCGTATGGTTGAACTTCGTCGGTTTTTCACGGTCTGGCACGACAACTTCAACTTCTGTGGGAAGGACAGGCGCTAATTGCACCGACAGGAATCGGTTTATCCAGTGTGGTTGAACACAGGGGTATATGTTTGCCAAACAATCGGACGGAGTCACAGGTGTGATCGACCGTGTCTGACGGGTTCGTCCCGGGCGAGATCATCCCCGGCGAGGGGACAGTAACGCTGAACGAGGGCCGGGACACCGCCGAGGTAACCGTCGGCAATACCGGCGACCGACCGGTCCAGGTGGGCTCGCACTTCCACTTCTTCGAGGCCAACGCCGCCCTAGAGTTCGACCGCGAGGCGGCCTTCGGAATGCGGCTGAATATCCCGGCCGGAACAGCCGTCCGGTTCGAGCCGGGCGACGAACAGACCGTCGAACTCGTCGATATCGGCGGCAAGCGGGTCGCCCGCGGGATGAACGGGATGGTCGACGGCAGCGTCGACACCGACCCGAGTGACGCGCTCGAACGGCTCCGGGCGGCCGGCTTCGGCGACACGGGGACCGACGAGAGCGGACCGCGAAACGACGAGGAGGGAGAGGAATGACACGAGAGATCGACCGTGACAACTACGCCGAACTGTACGGGCCGACCGAGGGCGACAAGGTCCGTCTCGGCGACACCGAACTGTTCGCCGAGGTCGAGAGAGACCTCCGGACCCACGGCGACGAAGCCGTCTTCGGCGGCGGGAAGACGCTCCGTGACGGCCTCGGACAGGCCCCCGGCGTCACCCAGGAGGAGGGCGCACTCGACTGGGTCATCACCAACGCGACGATCATCGACCCGAAACTCGGGATCGTCGCAGGCGACATCGGCATCCGGAACGGCGAGATCGCCGGTATCGGGAAGGCCGGCAATCCGGACACGATGGACGGCGTCGACATGGTCGTCGGCCCGTCGACGGACGCCTATCCCGCCGAGGGGAAGATCGCGACAACCGGCGGTCTGGACATCCACATCCACTGGAACTCCGCACAGTTGCACGAACACGCGCTCTCCTCGGGGATCACGACGATGCTCGGCGGCGGCTACGGCGGCGGCGCGACGACCTGTACGACCGGCCCCGAGAACATCAAGCGGTTCCTCCAGGCCGCCGAGGCCTGGCCGGTCAACGTCGGCTTCTACGGGAAGGGCAACGCCTCCGATCCGGAACCGCTACGCGAACAGGTCGAGGCCGGCGCCTGTGCGCTGAAACTCCACGAGGACTGGGGCTCGATGCCCGCCGCCATCGACACGGCGCTTTCCGTCGCCGAGGACGAGGACATCCAGGTGTGTATGCACACCGACACGCTCAACGAAGCCGGCTTCGTCGAGAACACCTTCAGCGCCGTCGACGGCCGGACGATGCACCTGTTCCACATCGAGGGGGCCGGCGGGGGCCACGCCCCGGACATCATGGAGATGGTCGGCCAGCCCAACATGCTCCCCTCGTCGACGAACCCCTCGATGCCCTACACGGACAACACGTTCGACGAGCACCTGGACATGGTGATGGTCTGCCACCACCTCAACCCGGACGTCCCCGAGGACGTCGCCTTCGCCGAATCCCGGGTCCGGGCCGAGACCATCGCCGCCGAAGACGTCCTCCACGACATGGGCGCCATCTCGATGATGACCTCGGACTCCCAGGCGATGGGCCGGATGGCCGAGGTCATCTCACGGACCTGGCAGACGGCCTCGAAGATGAAGTCCCAGCGGGGGCCGCTGCCCGAGGACGAAGGGTCCGGTGCCGACAACTTCCGGATCAAACGCTACATCTCGAAGTACACGATCAACCCGGCCATCTCGGCGGGAATCGACGAGTACGTCGGGACCCTGGAACCGGGGAAGATCGCCGATATCTGCCTGTGGGACCCCGCCTTCTTCGGGGTGAAGCCGGCGATGACGTTCAAGGGCGGCTTCCCGGTCCACTCCGAGATGGGCGAGGCCAACGGTTCGCTGATGACCTGCGAGCCGATCCTCCAGCGCGAGCGGGCCGGCGCCGTCGGCAAGGCCAAACACGCGCTCTCGCTGTCGTTCGTCTCGCCTGCCGCCGCCGAACGCGGCGTCGGCGAGGAGTACGGCCTCGATTCGACGGTCGTCCCGATCGAGGGCGCTCGCACGCCCGGGAAAGGCGACATGGTGTACAACGACTACTGTCCCGACGACATCGAGGTCGATCCCGAGACCTTCGAGGTCGAGGTCGACGGCGAGAACGTCACCTGTGAACCGTCCTCCGAACTGCCACTCGCACAGCGGTACCTGCTATGAAACTCACAGCCAAAGAGCAAGAACGGCTCACGGTCTTCACTGCGGCAGAGGTCGCACGGCGTCGCAAGGAGCGCGGCGTCCTGCTGAACCACCCCGAAGCGGTCGCGTACATCAGCGACTGGTGTATCGAGCGCGGACGGGAGGGCCAGTCGGTCGCGGAGATCCGGGCGGGTGCGTCCCAACTGCTGGGCCGCGACGACGTCATGGACGGCGTCCCGGAGATGATCGACATGATCCAGGTCGAGCCGGTCTTTCCCGACGGGACGAAGCTGGTGACCGTCCACGACCCGATCCGTTCAGATAGCGTCGGGACCGCCGATCAGGGCGACGACGAGAGCACGGACACATGAGCAAGACACACCGCGACGTGGCGACCGTCGGCGTCGGCGGCCCCGTCGGCTCGGGCAAGACGGCGCTGCTGTCGGAACTCGTCCCGAAACTCCGCGATGCGGGGCTGGACGTCGGCGTCATCGCCAACGACATCCTCACACAGGAAGACGCCGACCGACTGCGCGAGCGGTTCGCCGACGTGGTCCCCGAAGACCTCGTCGCCGGCGTCGAGACCGGTGCCTGCCCGCACACGGGCATCCGCGAGGACCCATCGATGAACCTCCAGCAGATCGATTCCTTCGTCGAGGAGCACCCTGAACTGGACGTGGTCCTCGTCGAGAGCGGCGGGGACAACCTCGCGGCGACGTTCAACCCCGAACTCGCGGACTTCTCGCTGTACGTCATCTCGGTCGCCGAGGGCGAGGACATCCCCCGCAAGCGCGGCCCCGGCGTCGTCGACTGTGACCTGCTCGTGATCAACAAGACGGACCTGGCGCCCCACGTCGGCGTCGACGTCGACGTGCTCGAATCGGATGCCCACGAGGTCCGGGAGGGACCCACCGTCTTCACCAACTGCAAGGCCGGCGAGGGCGTCGACGAGGTGATGGCCCACATCGACGAAGGGGTGCTGTTCGCCTGATGGCAACGGACGGTGAGCCGCTGCCGGAGGAGACGGACGCTCCCCACCCGACCTTCGCCGAGTACGCCGCCGAGCCGGTTCCACAGGCCGCCGTCGGCGCGCCGGGGAAAGACGGCGTCCTCGAACTGACCTTCGCCGACACCGCGGGCGGAACCGCGCTCGTCGAGGACTACGCGACGGTGCCGTTCCACATCTCCGGGACGCTGGGCCACGACCCGCATCCCGACGCCGAGACGGTGTTCGTCCAGTCGCCGACCGGCGGGATCGCTCAGGGCGACCGCCACGATATCACGGTGACCGTCCGCGAGGGCGCCGTCGCCAACGTCTCGACACAGAGTTCGACGAAAGTCCAGTCGATGGAGTGTAACTACGCGGCCGCCGACACCACCCTCTCGGTCGAGGCCGGCGGCCACTTAGACTACGTCCCGGAGCCGACCATCCTCCACGAGAACGCACGGTACTGTCAGGACCTCCGGCTGGAGTTGGCGGCGGACGCGACGGCCGTCCTCAGCGACGTGGTCGTCCCCGGGCGACTCGCCCGCGGCGAGGCGTTCGCCTTCGAGCGGTACCGCTCAACCGTGGAGGCAGCAGGCCCCGACGGGCTGCTGTTTACCGACACCACGCACCTAGCTCCCGAGGAGGACGACCCGACGGTACCGGGGATGCTCGGTGAGTTCGCCGTCTACGGGACGGCGTTCGTCGTCGCCCCCGATGCGGATATCGACGGTCTGAGCGACGCTATCCACGAGGTCGTCGCCGACCGTGAGGCCCGGGCGGGCGCGAGTGCCCTCCCGAACGACGCGGGCGTCTCAGTCCGTGCGCTGGGCCACCGAGCGGAGACGGTGACGGCCACGCTCCGGGCGGCCTGGAACCACGCACGACAGGAATTGCTGGGGGCACCCGCACCCAGCGGGAGGAAGTACTGATGCGCATCGCCGACAGCTACCTCGGCCACCGCGAGGACACCGCCGTCCAGGAACGACTGGCCGAGGCCGATCCGGTGACCGTCGTCCTCTCGGACACGGAGCGACAGCGCTCGCGGGTCCGGACCCGAACCGACGACGGCCGCGATCTCGGGATCGTCGTCCCGCAGGACTTGGGCGACGGCGACGTACTGGCCGCCGACGACGGGACTCTCGTCGTCGTCGAACTGGCGTCGATCGACGCGCTGGTCCTCGATCTGGCCGGGAGCGACATCACGCCGACGGCCGCACTGGAGTTGGGCCACACCCTCGGGAACCGCCACTGGGATCTCGCCCTCCGGGACGGGGAGGCGCTCTTTCCGGTCCCCGACAGCCGCGAGCGGATGGACGCCATCGTCGAGGGGGAACTCCCGGCGGATGTCGACTACCGCTACGAGACCGTTCGGCCGACGCTGTTCGACGACGGCGACTCGCCGGACGACCATCGACACGAGCACAGCCACGGGCACGAGCATGGACACGACGACGATCACAGCCACGAGCATAGCCACGACCACGGCGTCCACACCATCGACGACCGGGAGGGAGACACGTGAGCGACGACGCCACCCTCAGTGCCTTCCGTCTCGCCGACTCGTTCCTGCCGGTCGGGACCTACACCGTCTCCTACGGCCTCGAACAGTTCACCCAGGACGACCGGATCGACGACGCCGACGATCTCCGTGAACTGCTCGGAACCTACCTCCGTCGCCAGGTCGGACCTGCCGAACTGGTCGCGCTGCGGGCCGCACACGCCACAGCCACTACCGGCGACCTCGACGGCATCTGCGAGGCCGACCGCCGGCTGAGCGCGGTGACGCTCTCCGCGGAGTTCCGCGAGAGCGCCCAGCAGTCCGGCGACCGACTGCTCTCCCTCCAGCGTGAACTACAGGACGAGGACACGCTGGAGCGGTACGCCGAGCGCGTCGCGGCCGGGGACGCACCCGGCAACTACGCTGTCGTTCTGGGCGTGACCACCGCACTGGCCGGGATCGAGGTCCGGCGAGCCTGTCTGCTGTGCTGTCACGGGTTCGTTACCGGCCTGCTCGGGGCCGCCCAGCGGTTGCTCTCGCTGGGGCATACCGACGCCCAGCGCGTGCTGGACGACCTCCGGCCGGTGATGGTCGAAGCCGTCGACGACAGCGACGATACCGACCTCGACGAGATGGCCCCGTTCGCGCCACTTGTCGACGTTCTCGCGGCCGAACACGAGCGTGCCGAGCGACGCCTGTTCGCGAGTTGATCTGTTCTCGTATTTTACTCTTCGGGAGAAATGCGGGATCGGTGCGGTCTCAAGTCGCCTTCATGCCACAGCCACCGGCAGTACAGCGTGCATGGCAACGAACACACAGACTACGGCAGAGACGGAGGTATTGCTGGACGACTGGCAGGCCGGTGTCGTCGGTGGAATCGCGGGAGCAGCGGTCATGGCCGTCCTCGTCTCGGTCATGAACGCGGCCGTTCTGAACGGAGCGATCCCGGGGCTGTACGGACTCTCCGGTGGCGTCGCTGGCTGGACGGTACACCTCTCACACGGTGCCGTCCTCGGAGTCGTCTTCGCGGCGCTGATCAGGTCGATCGGCGGGGGATCGACCGGGAGAACCGTCGGTCTCGGCATCGCCTGGGGCGTCGCGACCTGGATCGGTCTGGCGGCGCTCGTGATGCCGCTCTGGCTGCGTGCAGTCGGGTTCCCCCAGGCACCACCGGTCCCCAACTTCGCGATTCCGAGCCTCCTCTGGCACGTCGTCTACGGCGGGGTCCTGGGCGTGGCCTACGCGGTGCTGCGTTGAGCGGGTGCCAGAGAGACTGGTTCACTCCGGGGGCCGGAATACCCGTATCGTATCGCGTTTTCCGGTCGTCGATTCGACCTCGGTCATCCCCCGCTCGGAGAACACCTCGTTCCAGTCCCGATAGTACAGCGGTAAATCGTCGTCGACGTAGTTGACCGTCCCGGCCTCGCCGCTCTCGTTCTCGACGGTGACCAGAAGTTCGCCGGCGATCCGTGCGATGTCGTCGAACACCCACGTCGAATCAGGATGGATGTGCTGGAGTGTCTCGACGGAGAAGACCACGTCGAACGCGTCGTCGTCGAGGTCGGTGACGAACTCCTCGATCGATGCGGCATGGAAGGTGCCGTCGGCCGCCAGATCGGGATACGTCTCGGCCAACACGTCAAGTGCGTCGGCGTTGAGGTCGACGCCGGTGAGATCGGTGAAGCCGGCGGCTGCCAGTTCCGCCAGGTGTCGCCCGGCGTTACAGCCCACTTCGAGGACGCTGGCGTCGAACTCGACGTGTCGTTCCAGTAGCGAACGGACCAACTCGCTCGTCGCGTCCGACCCGTAGTGGGCGTAGTACGTCGGCGAATACTCGCCCGAGCGGTCCGCCCACTGTCGCCGAACCTCGTGAGAATCCACGTTCGATCATCGAGACCATGACGAATAACCCTGCTCATACGCGAACGAGTGGGCGGGGACGGAACCAGCGGCGATCCGACGGGACGGAGCCGTTCCCGAACCAACTGGCCACAGAACCGTAACCGACGGTCGGCTCGGCTGGTCTCCGCACAGGCTGGATGTTTGTCCAATATATCGAAATTATAGTAGACGAACACCGGTTGGTTTATGAGTGTCTGACTCCGACTGTCAACCGCAATGGTAAACGGTACTGTGGATTTCTTCCACGACAACGGCGGCTACGGTTTCATCTCGACTGAGGATGCGGACGATGACGTCTTCTTCCACATGGAGGATGTCGGCGGCGCGGACCTCGAAGAGGGACAGGACATCGAATTCGACATTGAAGACGCCCCCAAGGGCCCGCGCGCGACGAACGTCGTCCGCGCATAAGCAGGTCGCAGCCGTCGCAGACGCGACGCTCACCGCCTGACTTCTTCCGATCCGACTCACTGGCGAGCGACAGCGTCCGGTGCCCCGTCACAGTTCGACAGTTCCCAGCTCCGCCTCCAGCTCCCCGACGTGGTCGTTGTACGCTTCGACGAACCCGCGGAACCGCGGGGCGTACTCGCGGATGTCGGCCGCCGAAGGCTGTTCGTACTGTGAGAGGAGGTAGAGCCCGCCGGTTCCGCCGACGCGGAGATACGACGCCCGGGACTCCTCCCACTTCAGTTCCCAGCGTGTCCCCTCGACCCGAGTAGTGAAGCTCCCGTAGTCGCCGCCCTCGTAGCGGTGCAGTTCGCCGGCGATCCGGTCACACACCTCCCGTACACGGTCGAGGACGCGGTCCCGCTGGGCGACGACGCCGTCGGTCGTCGCCACCGCGGGGAACTCCGTCGAAACGTCGTCGAGGACGCCGTCCAGCGAAGCGACGTAGTCGTTGAAACCGGCGACGAAGGCGTCGTAGTCGGCCATCGCGTCGGCCAGCGGGTCCGGTTCGGGCGGGTGTTTCGTCGAGACGACGTACACCTCCGAGCCGCGTCCGGGGTCGAACCGCAGGTACTCCAAGTCCCCGCCCTCGTACTTGACGGTCCACTCCCCGCGGTCGGTCTCGATCGTCGTCTGTCCGTAGTCACCGCCCTCCAGCCGTGCGAGCTGGTAGGCGACACGGCCGGCGTGGTCCCGAACCGCCGCGACCAGTTCGTCCCGTCTGTCGGCGACCGCCGTCGCGTCGGCGGGGTCGACCGGTGGCCACTCTATCACACCGGATTCTCTGCCGGGAACGACATAACTGGTACGGTCCGGGACAGTGCCACGGACCGGCGTCGATCCACCACAGGCGCGGGGACACACTGACGTGGCCGTAGTGGGCCGACAGCGGCGAAGCCGGTTCGCTTAATGGGATTCGCCGACGACCACTTGTCGATGCCCACCGACCAGACAAACGTCGCTATCGCCTGTCAAGGGGGCGGTAGTCACACTGCGTTCACCGCAGGTGTCCTCCGAGAGCTGCTACGGGATCTCCCCGAGAAGTACAATATCGTCGGCTTTAGCGGCACGTCTGGCGGCGCTGCCTGTGCGACACTGGCCTGGTACGGCCACGTCCATCCCGAAGCGGACCCGGGCGAACTACTGACCGGGTTCTGGACGGACCTCTCGGCGTCCTCGCCGCTCCATCGGGTTGCGAACAACGTCATCCGATGGGGTATCGCTCTCGAACGGGCCGGCGTCCCCTTACCCGATATCAGTCCGGCCGACTCGCCGGGTTCGAAATGGGGGAAAGACGAGTTCCAGAAACTGCTCGAATCGTACGTCGATTTCGACGCGGTTCCCGAGTTGCTCGACGGCACCGAGCCCGGCCTGTTTCTCAGTGCCATCGACGTCTGCGGTGGCACCTTCGAGATCTTCCGTGAAGACGACCTCTCCAGCGATGCGATCATCGCCTCGGCCGCCGAACCACACCTGTTCGAAGCGGTCGAGATCGACGGCAAACACTACTGGGACGGCCTGTTCTCGAAGAATCCCCCGATGCAGGATTTCATGGAAGCGACGGACAATCCGGACCCCGACGAGATCTGGCTCATCAAAATCAACCCACAGGAACGACCGGAGGTCCCACGGAGCATGGAAGGGATCCACAACCGCCGGAACGAACTCTCCGGAAACCTCTCGATGACCGCCGAGATACGATTCATCGAACGCATCAACGGCTTCATCGAGAAGGGCTATCTCCCCGAACGGTACACGCATACGGAGATCCGACGGATTCGTTTCCCGAAGAGTCGCAAGCTCGACTGGCGGACGAAACTCGACCGCGACCCCGAGTTCATCGAACGACTGGTCAAGGACGGCGAGAAGCAGGCCAAGACGTTCCTCGACGCGCTGTAGCCGATCACGTCGTCACGTGGCCCATCCGCGCCCCGTCGTCGATCGGGCACTCACCGGCGGTTCCGTTCTCGGCAGCGTACATCGCGCTCTCGTGAGTCCCGTGGGAGGGTTCTGGCGTGGTCGCGCCGGGGTCCACACAGTCGGCAGTCCCGGCGCTGTGAACCGACGCCGATCCCGCGATCCCACCGAGTAGCGCGGCGGCGATGACGACCGCACCGACGAACAGCCAGCGTTTGACCTCCTCCCGCGCCTGAAGACGCGGGAATCCCGCCATGGGATTTCAGGCCGAGTGCGGCCCTGTGGTTTCAAGACGCATACGTTCCACGCGTCTCCTGCTGGGTTTCAGCATCGGCGTGGCTGTCTTGTGGCGCGGTCAAACGCGCCCCATCCTCAGCCGAGTCATCGTCGTTTTCGTGTTCTCTAAAACGACTCTCTCCGCTGAGGTAGCGGTCTGCGATGTTTATCGCCCCGTTCACGTCGGCTTGGTACTCGCCCACCCAGCAGTCGTCGTTCCTGCATTTGAACGCCGCCTGTCTCGGACGGTATCCGACCTCACCACACGCATGGCATTCTTTCGAGGTGTTGCGCGGATTCACCGTCTCAACAGAAATACCCCTCTCGACGGCTTTGTAACGTATCTGCGCGTGGAGTTTCGCGAACCCCCAGCCGTGGAGACGGCGATTCATGTACTCGCCGTAGTCCATCGACTCCCGTATGTACGTCAGGTCTTCTAGCACCAGCACGGGATTCTCGACGGACTCAGCGTACTCCACGACGTCGCGGGTGACGCGGTGGAACACGTCGTCTATCTGGTTCCACAGCGAGTCGCCGAACGATTCGGCGATACGGTCGCTTTCCCGTTCTTGAAGCCGTCGGGTAGCGGTGAAGTAGGTCTTGCGGAGCCGACGAACGGTTTTGCCCTCGTCGGCCCACAGTTTGGGGCGGGTCGGAGAACCGTGGTCGTCGCGGTGACACACCGTGACGAGTGACGCTTCCCCGATGTCTACTCCGATAGGCGTCCGTTCGTCGTCGGACGCTTCGGAACAGTCCTCCACCTCGCGGGTGGCAGTGACGTGGAGATACCACGTCCCGTCCCGCTGGAATAGCCGACTCTCACCCATCACCGCGTCACCAGCGTGTAACGCTTCCAACCAGTCTCGTTGGTCGGGATTGGACTGTGCTGGCAGCCAGAGGTGGTAGTCTTCGTGGTGCGGGATTTTGACGTACCATTCAATAGCGTTGTCGGGCTGGTGGTCGAGTCGTAGTCCCTCGTTCGTGAACCGAACAGGGTGGTCGTCGTGTAAGTCGCCCGCGTTGTACGTCGTTGTGAGTTGTGGGACGTACTTCTTGAGGGCGTTCTTTGCGTACCCCGATAAGTCGTAGTTGACCACCACGTCGTTCGCTTCGGCCTGGGTGGTACAACCGGCGTCGAACGCATCCCCAAGGGCTTGTTGATATGCGTCCCGCGTCTCACGAAGCTTCTGTTGCTTGTGGACGTTTGGGTCCACAAGCTTCAGTTCAACTGTCTTCGTGAGTTCGGTCATCGTCCCCGTAAGACAGTTTTCGGGTCTGACCGACAAATACCTAAGCCAACCAGAGTGAAAGTGAAAACGTGGGAAATCCGGTACTGGCGGGATTCGTGATTCGAAGCACTGTGCCTACCGCTTGACCTCCGCCTGAAGACGGAGGTATGCGCTATTGGTCTTTATCACGATCCGTCGCTTATCGAGCGTCGTCAAAAACAGTTTGCCCGATCAGAGGACGGCCAGGAACAGCGTGAGCCAGCCACAGACGATGACGAGCCCGACGACCATCGCGACGGTCGTGTAGCCGATGATGTCACGGGCACGCAGGTTCGCGATCGCCAGCAGTGGAATCGCCCAGAACGGCTGGATCATGTTCGTCAGTTGGTCGCCCAACATCTCGATGAGTATCGCGTCTCGCGGTGTCATCCCCATCTCGGCGGTGAGTTCGAGCATGATCGGCCCCATCGCGACCCACTGCCCACCACCGGACGGGATGAAGATGTTGACGAAGCCGGCGACGAGCACGCCGATGACCGGCCAGGTGGCTGGCGTGGCGAACCCACCGACGAACTCGACGATGAGCGTCGCGAGTCCCGTTCCCGTGAGGATGCCGGCGATACCGGCGTAGAACGGGAACTGGAAGATGACACCCGAGATGTTGCTGACGCTCTGTTTCATCTGGTCGATCAACGCCATCGGGCGAACCCACAGCAGGACGGCCAACGTGACGAACAGCGCGTTGATGCTGTTGAGCGTCAGGTTCGAGATCCCACCGGGCGTCAGCACCCACGCGTCGACCACGAAGTACGCGGGAAAGAGGGCGATAGAGAGCCCGATGAGCCGAGAATCGTTCAGCCTGTCGGCGAACCGTCGTCTCCCGCCGTCGGTCGTCGCTTCGGGTGCTGGCTCCCCGTCTGCCACGTGGACAATTGCGTCGATCTCTTTGAACTCCGGGCGAGGGAGCTGTGTGATCCCGTCTTTGGGGTGAAGGAACCCCATCACCACCGGGATAACTACGAGCAGTGTGCCGGTCGTGACGACGTTGGCCGTCGAACCGATGGTCTCCGAGAGCGGGATCGTCTGGCGGAACTCCGGGGCCCACGCGGCGGGGATGAGCGTCGAGTCGGCCATCATCAGGCTCACCAACGACGTGAGGCCGCCGTGATAGATCATCAGGCTCGTGTATCCCGCCGCGGCGAGCAAGGGGTAGTGGACCGCGATTCCCCTCTCTCGGCACTCGTACGCGACACGTTTGGCCATGATCGCGCCGACGATGAGGCCGATCGCCCACGAGACGAGTGCGGCGGCCATCGCCACGAAGCCGACGAACCAGACGGCCGTGAACTGGGAGTTCGGAGGTCGTGCCAGCTTTTCGAGTTGACTGGTGAACTTCGGTGACTTGGCGATCGCGTCCCCCGCCATCAGTAACACCGCGATCGAAGCCATAAACGGGAGTAACGTCCAGACGCCCCTGTTCCAGGCAACCAGCGTCTCCTGTGGTCCGGCGCCGGTCAACAGCGCCGCGCCTGAGGCGATGAACGTGAGCAGAATCGCGATGACGTACGGGTCGGGGATGTACTCCTCCGAGAGGTCGGAACAGAGTTCTCCAAACCGTCAGGTAGTGTCAGCATGCAGGTGAAACACTACCGAACCGTATCAACATGTCGACTCTTTTCCGAGCGACGGAGCAGCAGTCCAGCTGGCGACCTGTGCCGAGGTTCCCCGACAACTATTCCCAGTAGTGGTACGACGGTCGGACCATGGCTGACATGACTGTCGACGAGGCGATGGCCAAGTACGGTCCCAGTGAGGTGACACGCGACGATCTATTGACGATCGACGACCCGAACTACACCGCTGACAACGTCGTGATCGTCACGGGCGGCGGTGCAGGGATCGGCCGTGCAACGGCACTGGCGTTCGCTGCGAACGGCCTCACGGTCGTTGCGACCGACCGCGACGACGACGGGCTCGACGCCGTCCAAACCGAGGCCGCGGAGCTTTCCCTCCCCGGCGAGGTCGTTACGGTGACGGCGAACCTGACGGACGACGACGGCCTCGAACGCATCGTGGACACCGCCGCCGAGCAGGGGTCGCTCCGCTATCTGATCAACAACGCCGGCATCCAGACCGTCGCGCCGATCGAGTCGTTCCCCATCGAGAAGTACGATCTGATGCACGACGTCATGCAGCGAGCACCGCTCGTTCTCACCAAACACTGTCTCCCCCATTTCCGGGCCAACGAGGACGGCCGTGGCGTGGTCGGCAACATGTGCTCTGTCCACGGCCATATCGTGACGAAGGACAAGGTCGCGTACAACACGACGAAGTTCGGGTTGCGCGGGCTGACTCAATCGACCGCCGCCGAAGGCGACGGAAAGGTCCGTGCCTTCACTGTCAGCACCGCGTACGTCAAGACGGCACTCGTCGCCAAACAGCTCCCCGACACCGCCGACCGGCGCGGGATGACAGTCGACGAAGTCGTCGAGAAGGTGATGCTCGAACGAACCCGAGTGAAGGAGATGATGGAACCCTACGAGGTCGCGAACCTGTTCGTCATGGGCTGTTCTCATCACAGTCGGCATCTCAACGGCGGCGATATGACCCACGAAGGTGGGATGAGCCTTACCTACTGACCGTCGTTTGTGGGACCTGAGTATAATCGTGCAGTCCTGGCCCACCAAGACAGGCTTCGAGGAGCGACGACCGTGGTTCAAGCCTCACAGGTTACCGTGGGCTCACGAATCTGCTCGCGGCAGAACACGGGCGCCGAGGGATTTGAACCACGGTCGGAGCAAGCTCCTCCCTGATGCAAATCCCTCAGCCGACGCTCCTCAGCGCTCACTATCGTTCGCACAGAAGTCACGGGCGCTGAGGGATTTGAACCCCCGACGGTTTGGTCCGAAGCCAAGCACTCTGTCCAGGCTGAGCTAAGCGCCCTACAGTATCATGTATTCTCGGACCCACTGTTAAACCAACCGGTTCGCCGTGACCGGAGATCCGTCATCTGAACGACACACAAACAATAAATGTCGGCTTCAAGAACAGGTAGACATAGCGTCGGCGACGTTCGGAGACGTCGGTACTACTGCCAAGATACGGGTCATATGTACGAATTTGGATATCAGCTATCGGGGGTTTCGGTGCCGCCTGGGACGAATCTCCTCATTACAGGTCCACCGTTGACGGGGAAGCGTCGGCTCGCACTGGAGACACTCGCTAGCGGTACCGAAGACGGTGACGGCGGTATTTTACTCACGACCCGGGACGGCGCTGACCGAATCCTGCCAGTGTACGAACAGCTAGCTGATCCGACGGCGCCGGTAACCGTCATCGATGCAGTCACCAAGCATGTGGCCCAGTCCGTCGAGGAGACCGAGCGCATCAGTTACGCCGCGTCGCCGACTGAGATGACCGAGATGGGGATCAAGTTCTCCGAGATCGTCGAGTCCTACGACGAGCAGCCGGGGATCGACCGGACCCGCGTAGTCGTCGACTCGCTGACGACGTTGCTGCTCTACGCGAATCTTCAGACCGTCTTCCGATTCATGCACGTGTTCACCTCCCGTGTCGAGAACGCTGACGCCGTCGGGGTCTATACGATCGAATCGACCGCCCACGGATGCGAAACGATGAACACGCTCACGCAGTTGTTCGACGGCGTCGTCCGGGTCGACCGCGACGGGGAGTTCACGGTCGAACTCGATGCCGACCCGGCACAGGCCGACCCGGCCGATTAGCGGGTGGTGTCGTCCGTGTCGGGCTCCGTTTCGGCGTCGTCGATGAGCGCTTCGGTCTGGACCGTCTCGACGTCGATCCCCTGCTCGTCGGCGATAGCTTCCAGCAGCGCTCGCTGTTCGGCCAGTTCCCGGTCGAGGTCGTCGACGCGGTCGTTGGTCTCCTCGACAGTCCCCCGCAACTCTTGGAGCTGTGTCTTCAGTTCGGTGACCTTCGCGTAGAGGTCTTCGGCGATGTCCGCGACCTTCTGGATCTTCTTGGCGGTCGAGCCCAGTCCCATACGCCGCTATACCGGGAGCGTTCATTTGCCGGTTTCGTTCGAGCGTCGGTGTTAAGACGACGCCCGCCCCAGCGCCGGTATGAACGACCTCCGTGTCGCGCCCACCGTGGGCATCGCCGGGTGTCTGCTGTACCTCGTCGCGCTGGCTGTTCCGTATGCGCTCGTCGAGACGACGAGTGCCGTCGGCGCGTACTACGGATCGGGCGCGCTGACGCCACTGGTGCCGGCCACCTTCGCGATCATCGGCGTGATCGTCTTCGCTGCGGGCCGGGAAGGCCGGTCCGACCCCAGCGTGGTCGCCGGTGCAGGCCTCGTCCTGGGGCTCTTCCTCGTCGGCCTCTCGCTTGTGTGGGCGGTGACCGTCCCCGAGAGCCTCGTCCTCGGGTTGACCGAGTCGACGCTCATGGAGTACCACCGCTGGGTGGTCGTCGTCGCCGCAGTTCCGGTTCCGCTCGGTGCCACGTGGTTCGCGAACGCACTGGATCTGCTGTAACTGATCGCCCTCTCGCGGTCTGGCATCCGAAAGGCCCTTATGCCACGCCGGTGGATTTGCTGGTGGACTAGGTCGGGGGGTTTGGCCCCCCTCACAACCCGCACTACGGTCATCAGCGGGGACCGAAGCCCGGGGGCGTCCGGTCCGACGGACGTGGACCCCGTGAGCCAACGTGGAAGCCTCGTCCCGCGGGGACGGCGGTCCACGCGGTCGCATCTGCAGGGATGCGCCCGCGTGGTTGATCGATGGCACCCCGCCAGGCACGGAAGTGAGCAGCGGACCATCGGACACCCGTCGCTCGTGGGGTCGCGGGGTGGAGGAGGCAAACGGGATTACCCACGGCCGAACGCCGGGCAATCTCGGGGTCCATTCCATTCATACCTGACCACCTTTTTGCTCGTTGGGTGTCCTCACGAGCCGTCGGCTCGCTGCGGGCACCCGACGAGCAAAACGTGGGCGAAAAAGGCCGGAATCTCGGCCTACGGCCTCGATGGTCGCGGGGATGGCGTCACGGACGAGTTTGTCGTACTCACGAGCCATATCCGAGCCACAGCCTGCCAGACAAAGTGGTTAGTAGCCGAGACTGCCGGAGAGACGACCACGCTAGCCGCTCGCGGCCTCCGTGCCGCGAAGACGGAGAAGGGCAGGCCACGGAGCATCCGCCGAGCGAAGCGAGGCGGTTCACAGGACCGAACGGAGTGAGGTCCTGTCTTTTTCCGTAAAAAGTGGTCGCTAGTCGTCGGCGGTTTCCGCGACGGCCTCGTAGCCGGCGATGTCGAGGCTGCCTCCGAGCGTGCGGTTCGGGTAGGGGATGTTGATGTCCTCCTCGTCGAAGCGCTGTTTGACCGTCTGGACGTACTCGCTGCGGGTCTTCACGAAGTCACTCCGGCTCGGATCGTCGATCCAGATTCGGGACTTCAGCCCGACCGAGGAGTCACCCAGTTCGGTCAGCCGGACCGTGGGTGCGGGTTCGTCGAGGATCTCCGGGTGGCTCTCGGCTTCCTCGATGATGATCTCGGTCGCCTTGTCGATGTCGTCGTCGTAGCCGATGCCAAAGAGGAACTGCAGGCGGAGCTGTCCCTTGGCGACGGGGTTCTTGATGACGCCGTCGGTGAGGTTGGAGTTGGGAACCGTCAGCAGTTCGTTGTCGAACGTCCGGACGCGGGAGACGCGCAGACTGATGTCCTCAACGATGCCGGAGTTGCCGTCCCACTCGATCCAGTCGCCGATCCGGAACGGCTTGTCCGTGTAGATGAACACACCGGCGACGAAGTTCTTGAGAACGTCCTGCATCGCGAACCCGATCGCCAGCGTGGCGGCGGCCGCGACCGTGGCGAGCGACTGCAGGAAGTTCCCGTAGCCGGCAAAGCCGAAGGCGACCGAGATCGCGACGAAGACGATCAGGATGCTCGTGACCTTCTTCAGCGGTTTCCGTGCGTGTTCGTCGAGCTCACGAGTCTTGAGCGTACGATCGACGACCGGCAGAATCAGCAGACGGCCGAGGACGTAGACGACAGCGAAGGCGATAATAAACGAGATCGCGGCACCGATGGGGCCGGCATACGGAACGCCGGCGGAGTCCAGCAGTCCAGCGACCGCACCGCCGCTCGCGGCCCCACCCGTCGGCGTGGTCTGTATCATCGTTCGAACACCGCTGTGTGCCCGCGAGTCTGGACGACGTCGGCGCCGGCCAGTTCAGCGAGGTCGGCTGCCAGCTCTTCCGTGGTCGTCCCCCCGCGGGCGGCACGGAGGAATTTTACCTTCACGAGCGATCGGTCGGACAGTTGGTCGTCGAGTTCGTCGGCGACCGATTCGACGCCGTGTTTCCCGACGCGGAGTGTCGCATCGAGTTCGTGTATCTCCTGTCGTCGACTCGCATCTGACATGTGTCACGTATATCGGGGACAGACGTATAAAACCAGTCGTCGGAGCGGATGCTCAATCATACGGATAGCGGAACTGTGCGCCACAGTCACAGGTGACAACGACGTGACCGGACTGCGTGCGGGACCGTGCGTTGACCCCGTGGACGAGAAATACATCACAATTCCCACACGTCGACCGCTCGAACGGTCTGGGGAGCCGGAGCCGGTGGCGTTCGGCGACCCGGCGCGCTCGCCGGACGTATGCCCGAGCCCGGTCGGGGTAGCCATCGCGGACGGCGTCGCGAGCCAGCGACGCGAGCCGGTCGATCCGTTCGCTGGCGATGGCCGTCTCGTCTGTCATCGTCGGTGGTTCGCCGGCGCCGGGAAAATGCCTTCCGGAGAGTCGGTAGGAATTTGGTGGCGGCCGGGCATCTCCCAGCCGTGCGCGTCCTGAACTACCTCGAACTCGACGGCCACCTCGACCGGTCGGGGATCGGTACCGCCGTCGATCAGCAGCGGGCGGCGCTGGCACAGGCAGACGCCGACGTCGACGTGGTGACCGAGCCGTGGCACGACGGCCATCCCGGGTGGGCCATCGGCGGAAACCTGGCGTTCGACGACCCGGTCTTCCGCGAGTACGATCTGGCACACTGCAACATGATCGGCCCCGGGTCGGTGGCGGTCGCCCGACACGCCCGGCGAAACGACATTCCACTGGTCCTCCACGCCCACGTGACCCGGGAAGACTTCCGGGACAGCTTCAGAGGGTCGAACCTCGTCGCACCGGCGCTGGGGAAGTATCTCAAGTGGTTCTACTCGACCGCCGATCTGGTGCTCTGTCCCTCCGAGTACACCAAGGGCGTCCTGGAGTCGTACCCCGTCGACACCCCGATCCGACCGATCACGAACGGCGTCGACATCGACGCACTGGAGGGGTTCGAGGGGACCCGAGAGTCCTACCGCGACCGGTACGACCTCGACGGGATGGTCGTCTTCGCCGTCGGAAACGTCTTCGAGCGGAAAGGACTGACGACGTTCTGTGAACTCGCCCAGGCGACCGAGTACGACTTCGCGTGGTTTGGCCCCTACGACGACGGCCCGCAGGCCTCGAAGGCGGTAAAACGGTGGGTCAACGACCCGCCCGAGAACGTCACGTTCACCGGGTGGATCGACGACATCCGCGGCGCGTTCGGCGCCGGCGACGTCTACCTGTTCCCGACGAAGGCCGAGAACCAGGGGATCGCCGTCCTGGAGGCGATGGCCTGCGGGAAGGCGGTCGTCCTCTCGGATATCCCCGTCTTCCGGGAGTACTACGAGGACGGCCACGACTGTCTCATCTGCGCCGACGAGTCGGAGTTTCGGGAGGCGCTGGACCGCCTGGCGGAGAACCCCGACCTGCGCCGGCGGCTCGGCGAGAACGCCAGAGCGACCGCCCGCGAACACGGGCTGGATCGGGTCGCCGGCCGACTGACCGAGACCTACGAGGAACTGGCCTGAGAGGTTCAAACGGCCGTTGTGCCCACCGGCCGATACTTGCCGGTGGCGCGGCATGGTCCAGGACGGATCGTCGTTCGGTTCTCGCCGTCGTTGCGGCCGTCGCTGCCGGCTGTTCGGAGTCTGCCGACCCATTCAGTGACGACGCCGGTGGCGCGTACCTCGGCCGGTAGGACGGCGGGGTCGACTGGACCACCGTTCGCTCCGCAACCCGGCGACACCGACGGAGTGATCACCCTGCCAGCGGCGACTGCTCGCCGCTGTTCTGGGGGGCGCGCCGCCAGACGACGGCCACCAGCACTGTCCCGACGAAGACGAACGCGCCGGCGACACCGAACGCCAGCAGGAAGCCGCGAGCGCCGAGCCAGCCGCCCAGCACGGAGCCGAGTCCGTTGGCGAGTCCCGAGACGGCGGTGTAGAGTCCGAGCGCGACCCCGCGGATCGACGGCGGCGCGAGCCGCGTGACGATACTCGCTGCCGTGACCGCGATGACGGCCCAGGCGACCCCGATGAGCACGAACACGACGCCGTTGGTCACGAGCGACAGGGTCGTCGCCGCCACCGAGAGGCCGACGACGGCGACCAGCGGGTGCAACACCGCTCGGGAGAGCAGGGCGGCCGCCTGGAGCGCGCTGGCGTCGTAGCGGTCTGCGAGCCGGCCGGCCCCGCCGTAACACAGCGCGGACCCGACACTGGAGACCAGATACAGGGCGAAGACCGTCCCGGAGCCATACGAGAGTGAGCGGGAGAGATACAGCGGTAGCGGCCCCCAGAAGATCCCGAAGCCGACGAACGTCGCGACGATGGCCACGAAGTACAGCGACAGCGACGGGGTTAGTCGTGCCAGCAGATCGCTCACGCTGATCCGTCGGGTGAGCCAGTAGAGCCGCCCCGGTCCGACCGGAAACGTCGCCGACCTGACGGGGAGCCGGCGGGAGCGCGCGAGCGCGCGGGCGACCCGACTCGGCCGTGGCCCCTCCAACTCGCCGCGATCGGCGGGAAGCCAGCCGCCAGCCAGGAGTCCGGCGATCCCGGCCGTCCCGGCACAGACCCACAGAAGTGTTCGCTGTGCGGTCTGTGGGTCCAGCGGACCCGAGAGCGCCGTCGTCCAGACCAACCCGAGGACGAGTCCCCCCGCCCAGCCCCACCCTTGGTAGCGGTTCAGTGTGGCGAACCGTGCCGACCACTCTCGTTCGAGGTGGCCGACAGTGACAAGCAGTGTCAGTACAGGTGCGGCGGCCCCCGCCGCGAACCACAACAGTCCGTTACCGGCGACGACGAGCAGTTCGGACTCGGTCAGCGACACCCCGACGATTCCGGCCACAGCCATCCCGAGTGCGGCCAACACGAGCACGCGGCGGCGCCCGGTCCGATCGGCGATTCGGCCGAAGATGAGCGCACCGGGTGCGCCCGCGGCGGCCGCGACACCCGCCAGGACACCGAGCATCAGCGTCCCGCCGCCGATACTCACGAAATACAGCGGGACGAGCAACGATGCCGCACCCAGCGCGACGGAGCCGACCGCCCACGCGTACAACCAGCGGTCCGAAGCCATTGCTGTGTTATCCGGGACCGCCCCCAAAACGGTTTGGCTCGACGGTCACGGATGGCAACGATTTAACCGCTGGTCGTGTTACGCCGCTGCGATGGCACTGCCACACGTCGCGACGTTCACGGACACCTACCTCCCGACGGTCAACGGGGTCACCTACACGGTCAAGACCTGGCGGGACCACTGGCAGGCCCGTGGTGGCCGGATGGACGTCGTCTACCCGCGCAGTGCACACGAGCCGACTGCGGGCGAACACCCCGTCCGTAGCCTCCCGTTCCCGTTCTACGAGGGGTACCGCCTGGGGATGCCACAGATCCCGGGAGGGGTCCGGAACGCCGACCTGGTCCACGCTCATACTCCGTTCAGTCTCGGGATGGCCGGCCAGCGGCTCGCCCGGAAACTCGACGTCCCACTCGTCGCCTCCTATCACACGCCGACCGCGGAGTACGCCGAGTACGTCTCGTTCAACGGGGCCGTCGAGGCCGCGGTTCGATCGAGCGCCGAGAGCTACGAGCGGTGGTACCTGGACCGGGCCGACGTGGTCGTCGCCCCCAGCGATCGCACCGCCGACTACATCCGGGACCTGGGCGTCGACGTCGAGGTCGCGGTTATCTCGAACGGCGTCGACACCGACTTCTTCGAACCGAAAGATCGGGACGCCTTCCGCGAACGCCACGACCTCCCGGACGGCCCGCTCGTGGGCTATACGGGCCGACACGGGTACGAGAAGTGCCTGGAGGACATCGTCGCCGCCTGCGAGGGGCTGGACGTGACCGTCGTCTTCGGCGGGGACGGCCCGGCCCGAGAGGAGCTGGAGGCGACTGCCGCCGAGAGCGCCGTCGACGTGCGGTTCCTGGGCTTTCTCGACCGGGAGGAACTGCCGGGACTGTACAGCGCGCTCGACGTCTTCGCGTTCCCCAGCCCGGTCGAAACCCAGGGGCTCGTCGCCCTGGAGGCCAACTGCTGTGGGACCCCCGTCGCCGGCGTCGACGCGGGCGCGCTCAGCGACACGATCGAGGACGGCGAGACGGGCTACAGCTACGACGAAGGGGATATCGACGGGTTCCGCCGGGCGATCGAACGGACCCTCGCTGAGTCCACTCGGCTCCGGGAGAACTGTCTGGCCCGCCGGGAGCGGGTCGGGGTCGGGCACGCGATCGATCGGCTCGCGTCGGTCTACGAGGGCGTGTTGTCACCCGTCAGAAGTCACTGAGCGTCGCCTGTCCACGCGTGCCGTGCCCGTCGTCCCCGTCGGTTCTGTCTCGCCCGCGGTTCGAGAACGAGCAGCGCCGCCGGAGACGCGGGTCCGAGAGTGCCTCCCGTGCCCGGTCGGCCAGGTCGGCGTAGATCTCCCGGGCGCGGTCGGCCTCGTGGTCGTAGTCGACGACGGGATAGGGGTAGTCCTCGCCGATGTCGACGCCACACTCCCGCTGGACGTGGACCGGGGCCTGTGCCGGCTCGGCCAAGTGCTCGTCCGGGAGCGGGGCCAACTCGGGGACGTACTCGCGGACGAACTCGCCGTCGGGGTCGTACTCCCGTTGCTGTTTGGCCGGATCGTACACCCGGACCGGATGGACGCCGGTGAGGTTACACTGTGACTGCCACTGCGTGTAGTTGATCGCCGCGTCGGCGTCCAGCAGGTGGGCGTACATGAAATCGGCGCCGCGTTTCCACCACTGCTTGAGGACGTAGACGTACACCGCCGCGACCATCGCCCGCATCCGGAAGTTGATGTAGCCGGTCTCGGTCAGCGCCCGCATCGCCGCGTCGACCATCGGGAAGCCGGTCCCTCCGGTCTGCCAGGCCTCGTCGAGTTCGGGATCGTGTTCCTCCCGGAACAGCCCCCGAAAGACGGGATTCACCGCCCGGTCGGTCCAGCCCGGCCAGTCGGCCAGTTTCTGGTGGTAGTGGCGGTTCCAGTAGAGCCGGGAGACGTACATCGACCGACCGCGCCCGTCCGGACACTGCTGGACCCGCCGGTAGACCTGTCGCGGCGAGAGCGTCCCGAAGGCCAGATCGGCCGAGAGCCGCGAGGATCGGTCCTGTGCGGCCGCTGGCGGGGAGACGACCGAGGGGTAGGAACCGATCCGGTCACAGAACCCCTCCAGGCGGGCGTTTGCCGCGACCGTCCCACCGCGGGGGAGGTCGCGCTTGTCCGGGTCCGCGAACCGGTCGGCGACGGCGTCGAGTGTCACGTCGCTGTCGACCGGGTTGGCCGACAGCGCCTCCGGACGGGGAACAGGGTCGCTCTCGAAGTACGCCTCGCAGTGGTCGTCCCATCCCTCGCGCGTGTCCACGGCGACGGTTCCGTCGTGGTGGCGGCTGTCTGGATACCGCAGGCCGTCGGCGGCGACGGCGGTCGTCTCCGCCCACGACCGGACCGTCTCGGCGACTCGTCTGCCGTGGCGTGCCGTCGGGTGGCGGTTGTAGTAGACAGCGTCGACGGCCCCGGAATCGAGCAGCGCCCGGAGTCGGCGGCGCGGGTCCCCGTCGAGCAGTGCCAGGTCGCTCCCGAGGTCACGGTACTGGTCCCGGAGGTCCTCCAGACACTCCTGGAGGAACTGGAGGCGGGCGTCACAGGCTAGCCCGTCGGCCCCGTAGTAGCGCGGGTCGACGACGAAGGCGGGGGCGATGCGGTCACCGTCCTCGTGTGCGGCCGCAAGGGCCGGGCTGTCGACCGTTCGGAGGTCGCTCCGGTGCCAGACGAGGATGGTCGTCACGGCGAACCGTTAGCGCGCCAGGGACAAAACCGGTCGGGCGCTCACCCCGTGCGCTCCAGGGACGCCTGGCGCTCGCGGAGTGCGGCGATCCGGTCCTGCGGGTCAGGATGCGAGCCGGGCAACACGGCGGTACAGACGGCGTCCCAGCGCCGTGCGATGCGGTCGAACCGGTCGGGATCGTCGGTCCCGTCCGCCGGTTCCGGCTCGATCGTGTAAGGGAGGACACACAGCTCCCGGAGGCCGGTTTCGGCGGCTCGGAGATCACTGTCGGGCCGGTGGTCGGTCGTAAGCGTCTCCAGGGCGCTGGCCATCGCCGCCGGCGAGCCACAGATCGCGACCCCGCCCGCGTCGGCCGCGTACTCCCTGATCCGGGAGAGCAACCGATAACAGGCGGTGCTGGCGAGATACAGTCCACCCGCGGCCGGGAGTGCGGCCGGGAGGAACAGCAGCACCATCAGCGGGTTGTAGGACTTCGCCACTGCGGTGAAGTCCCAGTCGACGGCCTCGCCCCGGAGCCGTCTGAACAGCGGCGAGTCGTCGGCGTCCTCGAAGAGTCGCTCGACGAACCGGGTCGTCATCGTCGGAAGGAACCCAGCGGCAGTCATCACGAACGAATCCCCGTTGTCGAGGTGGGCGAGTTCGTGGGCGAGCACCGCGTCGAGTTCGTCGCTATCGAGGGCCTCGACCAGCGCCGTCGTCACGAACAGCGTCCGCTCGCCGGGTCGGCTGGCGACGAAGCTGTTGGGCGTCTCCGAATCGACCAACCGGACGTCGGGCGGCGTCATCCCGGCGGTGTGTGCCAGTTTGGCGACCCGGCCGGCGAGGTCGTCGGCCGCCAGGTCAGTCCCATCGGCCTCGGTCGGGACGGTGTCGATATCCCGGAGGGTCATCCGGTAGCCGAACACCGACTGTGCGACCAACGTCAGCGGCGTTCCGACCAGCAGGAACGGGACCAGCGGGACGACGTCGAACCGCAGGATCATCGCTGCCATGTCGGGGTTGAACTGCAACGTCGTGACGATGGCGAAGAAGACGTGTCCCAGGACGTACGCCGCGGCGACGGCGACGACGTCGAAGGCGACTAGGACGAGGAGTAACCCGAACAGCCGACCGTATCGGGCGATGGAGGAACGTGCGTCGGGGGCCATATTCGTCAGTTCCAGCCGGCGGAACTAAAACGTGTCGGCTGTCGTATCAATCGGCGTCTCGCGTCCGCGAGAGCCCGACGCCGAACGCGAGTCCGTTGACCACGCCGAGGAGGAGACCGACGTAGAGATCGCCGATACCGACGGCGACGACGAGTCCGACACCGACACCCAGTGTGAGCGCCTTCGTCATCGTCGGCCAGTGGAGCCAGGACGGATCGTCGAGTGCCATACGACTCGGTCGGACCCCACTGGCTAACCGCTGCCGCGGATTAGAACGTCGACTCGTCGGCGTCGTCGACGGCCGCCTGGCGGTCCCGCAGAGCGTGGAGTCGGTCGTCGATATCGGGATGGGACCCCGGAAGCAACCGAGCGTGGAGGTTCGCCCAGCCACCGCCGATCCGCCCGGCCACGCCGCCGGAGCCACCGCTGTCACCGGGATCGTCCTCGATGGAGTGGGGAAGAACACACAGTTCCCGGACGCCGGTTTCGGCGGCCCGGAGGTCACCGTCGGGTCGGTGGTCGGTCGTCAGCGTCTCCAGGGCGCTGGCCATCGCCGCCGGCGAGCCACAGATCGCGACCGCACCCGCGTCGGCAGCGTACTCCCTGATCCGGGAGAGCAACCGATAGCAGGCGGTGCTGGCCAGCGACAGCACCGCGACGACCGGCAGCACGGCCACCGCGAACACCACGAGAGCGATCTCGAACTGCCCGGCGATGAGCGTCCTGGCGTCGGCACTGCCGTCGGTGTCGAAGAGCCACGCCGTCAGGAACGAGCGGCGCAACACTCCGACGGCGATCGCCCGGCAGCGGTCGGTCACCGTCGGGAGGAAGGCGGCGGCGGTCATCACGACCGAGTCCCCGTGTTTGAGGTGGGCGAGTTCGTGGGCGAGCACCGCGTCGAGTTCCTCGTCGGCGAGGGCCTCGACCAGCGCCGTCGTCACGACGAGCGTCCGCTCGCCGGGCCTGCTGGCGACGAAACTGTTGGGCGTCGCCGACTCGACGATCGAGACGTCCGGTGGTGCCATGTCGGCGGTATGGGCGAGGCGGTCGACCCGCTTTCGGACCGACTGGACAGCGTCCTGCCGGTCGATCTTCCGGCGCATCGCCGCGATACTGTCGGGGGTCGTCTCGCTCGGATCGGTGGCTCCGGACAGTCCCTCCCGAAGTGTCATCCGGTAGCCGAACACCGACTGCGCGACCAACACCAGCGGCGTCCCGACGACTACGACCGGCACCAGAAGCCCGGTCCCGAATCCGACCGAGAACAGCCCGCCGGGATCGCTCCAGAGCAACGGTGCCAGGCCGACAGCGAGATGCGCCAGTCCGTAGGCGACGGCGACCGCGACGGCGTCGAAGGCGACGAGGACGACGCCGAGCACCAGAAGTCGTGCCCGCAGTCGCCAGGTGTGAGGTCCCGTCACTCCCATCGTCTCGAAGTCGGTCCGACGGTGGAAAAACGTATCGTCGGGTCGACTGTCGCCGCTACGCCAGCGCCGATCCGGCCCGGATGATCGCCCGCTCGCCGAAGGCGGGACCGACGATCTGGAGGCCGACCGGGAGGCCGTCGTCGGTCTCGCCGGCGGGCACGGAGATCGCCGGGAGGTTCGCGAGGTTCACCGGCGTCGTGTTCGCGTCGGCGAGGTACATCGTCAGCGGATCGTCGAGGCTCTCGCCGCGTTCCATCGGCGGGACGGGCATGGTCGGCGAGGCCAGTACGTCGGCGTCGGTAAGCGCCTCGTCGAAGTCCTGTTTGACCCAGGCCCGGGCGTCCTGTGCCTTCTTGTAGTACTTGTCGTGATAGCCAGCGGAGAGGGCGTAGGTTCCCAGGAGGATGCGGCGTTTGACCTCCTCGCCGAACCCCTCCTCGCGGGCGTTGGCGAAACTCTCGTTCCAGTTGCCCTCGAAGCCGCCCGACTGTCCGTAGCGGACGCCGTCGAACCGCGCGAGGTTCGAGGAGGCTTCCGACATCGCGATGACGTAGTAGGCCTCGACGGCGTGTTCGACACTTGGGAGGTCGACCTCGTGGTAGCTCGCGCCCTGTGCTTCCAGGTCGTCCATGGCGTCCCAGAACGTCTCGACGACGGCCTCGTCGGCCCCGTCTAACAGTTCCGTCGGGACGCCGATCGAGAGCCCGTCGACGTCGCCGTCGGCGGCGTCGGCGTAGGATTCCGCGGCGTCGGGCGCTTCGCGTGTCGTCGCGTCGTGTTCGTCCGGCCCGGCAAGCACCTCCAGCAGTTCGGCGGCCTCCTCGACGGAAGGGGCGATCGGCCCGATCTGTTCGAGGCTGTTGGCGTAGGCGATGAGCCCGTACCGGGAGACCAGTCCGTAGGTCGGCTTGATGCCGACGACGCCACAGAACGCGGCCGGACAGCGGATCGAACCGCCGGTGTCCGAGCCCAGCGCCATGTCGGCGTCGCCGGCGGCGACGACCGCTGCCGAGCCACCGGAGGAGCCACCGGGGACGTGACCCTCGGCGACCGGGTTCTCGACGGCGCCGTACGCGGAGGTCTCGGTCGTCGTCCCCATCCCGAACTCGTCCATGTTGGTCTTCCCGGGGACGGTCGCGCCGGCCTCTTTCAGCCGCCGGACGACCGTCGCGTCGTAGGGCGGGACGTACCCCTCCAGCATGGCCGAGCCGGCCGTCGTCTGGACGCCCTCGGTCGAGATGTTGTCCTTGACGGCGACGGTCCTGCCCGCGAGCGGGCCGTCGTCGGCCCCCTCGATCGTCTCCGTGGTGATGTACCCGTTGTACTCGGTCATCTCAGGATACCTTCGGCCCCTTGAACTGCCCCTCCTCCGATTCGGGGGCGTTCTGGAGCGCGTCCTGTTGGCTCAGGCTCTCACGGACCTCGTCGGGGCGCATCACGTTCGCCAACTCCGGTTCTCGGTCCGTCTCCGGTACCTCGTCGAGGGCCTCGAACGCGTCGAGGATATCGCCGAACTGCTCGGTGAACCGCTCGACTTCCTCGTCGCCGAGGTCGACACGAGCGAGGTCCGCGACGTGGCGGACTTCCTCGGGGTCGACGGCGCTGTCGCTCATGTCCGCTGGGAGTACTGGCCCGTCGGTAAGCGTTTCGAAACCAGCGTCCGTTCGCCGTCGACGAGACCGGAGGGAGTATCCGAATCGTAAAACTCTCTTTTGGATTCCGAAAGGAATGCTTACAGAGTAGGCAGAGGATTTAAGTTTCTCCGTCCATAATAATGAGATGAATCATACGTTTTCCGGGTATTCAGACCCGTCTGTACGTAACCAATGACCGACACCACCATCCGCCGATACACGAGTGAACGCGACACAGAAGACGAGCAGACAGACGAGCAAGAGGAGTCGCTCGTCTGTCCAGAATGTGGTGGCTCCCTGCTTTCGGACAGCGAACGCGGAGAGACCGTCTGCGAAGACTGCGGCCTGGTCGTCGAGGAGGACGAGATCGACCCCGGCCCCGAGTGGCGTGCGTTCGACTCCAAGGAGAAAGACGAGAAGTCCCGCGTCGGTGCGCCGACGACGAACATGATGCACGACAAGGGGCTCTCGACGAACATCGGCTGGCAGGACAAGGACGCCTACGGCAACTCCCTGTCCTCGCGCCAGCGTGAGAAGATGCAGCGGCTGCGAACCTGGAACGAGCGGTTCCGGACACGGGACTCCAAGGAACGCAACCTCAAGCAGGCACTGGGCGAGATCGATCGGATGGCCTCCGCGCTTGGCCTGCCCGAGAACGTCCGCGAGACTGCCAGTGTGATCTACCGCCGGGCGCTCGACGAGGACCTCCTCCCGGGACGGTCCATCGAGGGCGTCTCGACGGCGTCGCTGTACGCCGCGGCCCGCCAGGCCGGGACCCCCCGGTCGCTGGACGAGATCGCCAACGTCTCCCGCGTCGACAAAGACGAGATCGCCCGCACCTACCGCTACGTCGTCCGGGAACTCAACCTGGAGATCCAGCCCGCCGACCCCGAGAGCTACGTCCCACGGTTCGCCTCGGACCTCGAACTCTCCGAGGAGGTCGAGCGCCGAGCCCGGCAACTGCTGCAGAACGCCAAACAGCAGGGCGTCCATTCCGGGAAGTCCCCGGTCGGACTGGCGGCCGCGGCCGTCTACGCGGCCTCGCTGCTGACCAACGAGAAGGTCACCCAGAGCGAGGTCAGCGAAGTGGCGAACATCTCGGAAGTCACCATCCGCAACCGCTACCACGAACTGCTGGAAGCCGAGGACGAAGTTCACCCCTGACTTCTCGACCGTAACCTAGAGCACCGTCCGTCTCCTCGCAGGCGATATGGAGACGACCCGGCACTTCGTCGCGACCGTCTACGTCGTCAGCGACGGCGCTGTCGCGCTACACGAACACGACAAACTGGGGATGTGGCTCCCCGCCGGTGGTCACGTCGACCGCGACGAACTCCCCCACGAAGCCGCGCTCCGGGAGACCCGCGAGGAACTCGGGCTCGACGTCGACCTGGTCGCGCCCCAGGAGTCCATCGAGAGCGAGACGGTCGAGTCGATCCCACAGCCACAGCACTTCCTGCTGGAGGACATCAACGTCGACGCCGACGGCGCGGTCGGCCACCAGCACATCGACTTCATCTTCTACGGGGCCGCCGACAGCCGCGAGATCGACCCCGGACCGGGCGAACAGCCGGCCGACGACTGGGAGTGGTTCACCGCCGCGGACATCGAAGCGAGTGCCGACCGGCTTCCGGCAGACGTCGCCGAGATCGGTCTGCGAGCCATCGAGCGGGTCGCCGAGCCGTGACGGTCACTCGACCAGGGACTCGACGTACTGGGTGACGTGGTCGTCCATCCGGCGCTTGTAGCCGGCCTGTCTGGCCAGCCGGTCGAGTTCCCGAGCGGCCAGCGAGCCGTACTGTGCGGCCTTCTTGTCCCGCGTCGCGATGGCCTCGGGCAGCGAGTCGGTAGCGGCCTGCCGGAGCGCCCACTTGCGGGTCTCGCCGTCGACGAGGTGGTGGTCGTCCAGGCGAAGCGCCGCCTCGACCACGCGGTCGTGCAACAGCGGCGCGACCGGTTCGACGCCGGCCGCTCGCAGGGCCAACACGTCCCGTTCGAGTTGATCGGCGAGGGTGGCGACGACCTCCCGCTGGGCGCGCCGGACCGTCTCGGCTTCGACGCGGGGGTCCTCGGGTGCCTTCGCGACCTTCGCGTAGCCGCCGAACAGTTCGTCGGCACCCTGTCCGACCGCGAGCCGATCGAAGCCGTCCGCGGCGACGCGCTCGGCCGTGAGAGACAACGGAAGTGCGATCTGGACGGCCATCGCGTTGGTCCGCCCGGTCGCGGCGACGATTTCGGGGACTGCCCGCTCGATGGCGTCGTGAGTCAGTTCGACGACGCGCAGGTCCCGACCGAGCAGGTCGGCCGCCGAGCGGGCCGCCTCGACGTCGTGGCTGTCGGGGAAGCCGGCGACGTACAGCGGCGCGTCGAGTCGGGCCGCAAGCAGCGCCGAGTCGACGCCACCCGAGAAGGCGATCGCGAGGCCGTCGGTCCCGACGGCGTCGACGCTCGTCTCGACGGCTTCACGGACGGTCGCGACGGCCCGCTCGTCGTCGTCGATCGGTGTCGGGTCCGGCAGCGAGAAGACCTGGCGTGTGCCCGCCTCGGTGCGGACGTGACCGGCCGGGAACGACACCGGATCGACGAGGTCGGCCGGGTCGGCGCTCCACTCTCCCCCTCCGTCGCCGTCTCTCTCGACGAACAGCGGGTACCGACCGAGGACGTCCCGAACGAGTCGGCCGTCGATCTCGCCAGCGAACCCGGCGGTGCCCGGCAGTGGGTCGCCGCTGTCGAGTGCCGCCGCGACCGCTGCCCGTGATGCACCTTGGAGAGCCATCAGCTCAAGAATCCTCGGAGACGGTTCTTCACGCGGCGTTTCGCCCCACCGGCGGCCTGCCGGAAGCTGATCCGCCAGGGGGTCCGCTCGCCCTCGACGGTCGTTCGACCCTCCTTGATCGCTGCGAGAATCGCCTCCTGTGTGCGGTCGTCGGCGTCGACGTTGGTGACCGCCTGGCCGACCATCTCGGCGATATGGGCGTCGCTACCGGCGGTCATCGGCAGGCCACGGCGTCTGGCAAAGCGCTCTGCCTGTCGGTTCGACCGACCGGTCAGCAGCCGGGAGTTGTACACCTCGATGGCGTCGGCCGTCGCGAGTTCGTCCTTCGAGATGTGTTCGAGTACCCCGTGTCGGGACTCCTGGAAGGGGTGGGGAACGACGGCGGTCCCACCCTGGTCGCGGATGCGGTCGAGCGTCTCGTCGAACGGTAACCCCTTGGGGATCGCCTCGGTGATACCCAGCGCCAACACGTGACCGGCGGCGCAGGTCACCTCCATGCCGGTGATCCCGACCAGACCGTACTCGGGGGCGAGTTCGGCCGCCCGGAGGCTCGCGTCGATCTCGTCGTGATCAGTGACCGCGAGCGCGTCCAACCCGACGGCCGCGGCCTGCTCTAGGAGCAACTCGACGGGGTCCCGACCGTCGTAGGAGAGCGACGAGTGTGTATGAAGCTCGACCGACAGCACGCTCGTGAGTAGACGAGGACAGGGCAAAAACACCTCGGTACGCAGTCGACAGACCGTTCTGCCGGGTCGATCCGACAGTGAAAGCCGGGAAACGAGGTGAGACGAGCGATCCCGGCGCCCGAGACGGGTGCCCCATGACGCAGGTGGTCCACTGGTGTCATCCGATCGGGTCGTCCGAGCCCACCGGACGACCGCGACCCGTATGAGCGAGTCGGTGCTCCCATGCCGGAGCACGACAGCTACCTGCACGGCCGGTCTCTCACGGCCGCACGTAGATGTTCGGGACGAAACCTACTACGTCCCAGCCCTTCTTGCAGAGGCCATTGAAGTAGGGGGAGGGGACTCGCTCAGTCCGCCGTCCCCGTGGGACCGGTGTCGGCGAACGGTTCCGGACCGTGGATCTCGCTGTCTTCGAGGTAACACTGCGGGTCCGGTGCGAACAGGTCGTTTTCGACGGTGAGCGCACGGAGTCGAGAGGCTCCACGACAGATCTCCGCGTATCGGCAGTCCGCACAGTTCCCGGTGAGGTGCTCTTCACGCTCTCGCAGTCCCCGAAGTAGCGGGTTGGACTCGTCCTCCCAGATCGCACCGAAGGGTCGGTCACGGACGTTCCCGAGCGTGTACCCCTGCCAGAACTGGGTGGGATGGACGTTACCCTGGTAGTCGACGTCCGCGACCCGTTCGCCGGTGGGATCGCCGCCGTTTATCTGGAGGTACTCGTAGACACGGCGGGCCTGTGCCTCCCCGAGGTGTTCGCGGGCGTACTCGACGAGGTACGCGGCGTCGGTGTAGTTGCCGACGAGCAGCGTCTCGATCTCCTCGCCCCGGTCGTGGTAGTCGCGAGTCATGTCACAGACGCGCTCGACGGCGTCCCGGCGCTCGACGGGCGTGAGGTCGGCGTCGACGATCTCGGTCCCGCGACCGCCGTAGTCCAGGTGATAGAAACAGAACCGGTCGACACCCACGTCGGTCAAGAGGTCGACGACTCCCTCCAGATCCGGCGCGTTCCGGTCGGTGATCGTGTACCGGAGGCCGGTCTTGAGGCCGGCGTCGAGACAGTGCTCGATGCCCTGGATCGCCCCGTCGAAAGCACCCTCCATCCCGCGGAAGTCGTCGTTGGCTTCGGGGAGGCCGTCGACGGAGACGCCGGCGTACTTCAGTCCGGCGGCTTTCAGCGACTCCGCCCGTTCCTCGGTGATGAGCGTCCCGTTGGTCGAGAGCACCGGCCGGACTCCGACCTCGTTGGCGTAGGCGACCAGCTCTTCGAGGTCCTGGCGCACGAGCGGTTCGCCACCGGAAAAGAGGACGACCGGTGCGCCGTAGTCGGCGAGATCAGAGAGTAGCGCTTTCCCCTCGGCCGTCGAGAGTTCGCCGTCGGCGATGTCGGTGTCAGCGGCCGCGTAACAGTGATCACAGTAGAGATTACACTGCTTGGTGACATTCCAGACGACGACGGGGCGGCGTTGCTTTTCCTCGCGGATCTGGGCCTTCGTCGAGTCGTCGGCCGCGTCGTAGCGCAGGCCGTCGCCCTCTGCGTCTAAGTCACAGAGCAACTTCGAAACGGAGATCACGCGTCCTCACCCCGCAGCGTCTCGGCGCGCATCTCGGACTCGTCCATCGTGGCGTCCCCGTCGCTTTCCCCAGGGTCCAGCGCCAGCGACTCGTCCTGATACCGCCGGGTCTCGTCGGCCGGACACAGCCACAGCGCCACGGCGGCGTGGCCGAACAGTTTCGTCGCCTGCTCGTGGGCGACCTCCTCAGCAGGCGCACTGACACTGCCGGCGTGGGTGAGTGGCTCCGTGGCGTCCTCGCGGACGAACACCTCCCACTCCCGGCTCGTCGCGCCCCGCGGAGCGTCGACCTCGTGGTCCAGTTGTCCCATATCTGTGCCTTGGTGTCCCCACAAAAAACGGGTCCAGCCCGTTCCCAGCCGGTGGGAACGGCCGACACACGGTCATTTATGCCGACTCCTCGCGGAGAACCGGACGGATGCAACTCTGGCGGCTCACCCGGAACCGGTACGGGCGCGCGGCCTACGAGGCACTGGGACGGCTGGGTGTCACTGCGACGTCGATGATCGAGTACGTCGCCACGTTGGAGGGCGAACAGGACGAGACACCCAGGGACGGGAACGAACTCACAGTCGAGCAGGTTCAGCCAGACCGTGTCGCGTCGCTCGATGCCCCGACGACGGAACTGCTCGGCGACGAGACCGTCATCGCCGCCCTCGACGGGAATACTCCCGTCGGCTACCTCTTCCTCTCGGTCGATACACGCCATAACATCCGTCCTCTAGAGCGGACGCTGGCGTTCGGTGGAGGGTACGTCCGGCGGGTGTTCGTCGATCCCGCCCATCGGAACCGCGGGGTCGCGACGGCGATGGTCGAGACCGCACTCCGACGGGCGCGTTCGGCGGGTGTCGACAGCGTGACGGCTCTCGTCGCCATAGACAACGTCCCCTCCCGGTCGCTGTTCGAGCGCCACGGGTTCGAACCGACCCACAAGCGACGGTACGTCAGGATCGGCCCGTTCTCCCATCGAGCGGTCACCGAGGTCTGAAAAGCGGTCCGGACGGCTACCGAGTGGTCGGTAGCTATATAGATTAGAATTGAGTAAATAATTGACGGGCCAGATTTATACTTTGAGGCGGCGTGACTCCACACGAGCGGATGACCGGGGAACTCAGAGAGGCGATCCGGGGCGTCTGGGCCGACCGTCGCGTGACGAACACGGCGGATCGAACGAACGTCGTCGACCAACTCACCGGGGCCGACTACATCAGCCTGGCCGCGCTGCTGGTCGGCTGGGGGAGCGCGCTCCTGTTCGTCCGGGACGAGCCGAACCTGGCGTTGCTCGCCATGTTCGGGGCCTTCGCGCTCGACAAGGCCGACGGCTGGTACGCCAGACGAACTGGCACCTCCTCGCCGTTCGGCCGACAGGTCGACTCCTTCATCGACATCTTCGCCTACCTGGTGCCCGCCGTCCTGCTGTATCATACGGTGTTGGCACCGAACGACGTAGCCAGCCTGCTCGTCGGGTTCCTCGTGTTCGCCTTCGGCGGCCTCCGTCTCGTCCGGCACAACAGCGAGGGCTTTGGTTCGGACGGTGATGCGAGTTACTACCACGGGACGACGGTGGTCCACACGAACCTCGTCGTCGTCACGAACTACTTCCTCTGGGCGCTGGTCCCCGGTTGGAACGGCTGGCTCGCCGGACTCGTCGTCACCGCCGTCTGCCCGCTGATGGTCTCCGACTACAAGGCCTACAAGACCGACGTGAGCCATCTGCTGGCCGCACTCGGGGCCGGGATCGCGGCCGGACTCGCGCTGGCGCTGGAATTCGGGTACGTATGAGCGGTCCCGGACCGGAGGGCAGTAGCCGGACCGTCCGCGTCGATCCGCACCTCCACACTGTCGCGTCCTACGACGCACAGACGATGCCCGAGACGCTGCTAGCCCGTGCCCGTGAGGTCGGGCTGGACGCGGTCGTCGTTACCGACCACGACACCGTCGAAGGCGCACGCATCGTCGCCGATCTGGCTCCCGAGTACGATCTCGTCGGGGTCGTCGGCTGTGAGATCTCGACGGCCGGCGGTCACCTCCTGGCGATCGGCGTCGACGACCCACCTGACCCGGGCCGACCGTTGGCCGAGACAGCGAGAGCAGTCCAGCAGGAGGGCGGTGTTGCCGTGGTTCCTCACCCGTTCCAGCGGTCCCGCCACGGTGCGAGTGCCGACGCGATCACGGCCGTCGACGGTATCGAAGTGTACAACGCCCACACGCTGACCAACATCCGGAACCGACAGGCCGAACGGTTCGCGTCCGTCCGGGAGTATCCGGCCTACGGCGGGAGCGACGCTCACCGTGTGGCCGGGATCGGCCACGCGGCGACGGCCGTCGAACTTCCGGAGGCCACCCTCTCGGCCGAGACGATACTGGCGGGGATGCGTGCCGGACGGACGGCCGCCGTCTGGCGGCGCTCCTCCCGCTGGCAGTTCCTCACGAAGGTCGTCGAGAACGCCAAACGAAAGACGTTCTCGCTCCTGTGACCGTGGCGGACGACAACGCGACAGAGACTGCAGATGACGGCCCCAGGGTGTTCGACTCGCGGCGGGCGCGACGTGACGCCGCCCTCCGTTCGGTCGTGCTGTTGCTCGCTCTCCTCGGGATCACGGCGGCGCTCTACGTCCTGGTCCCCGAACTCACCGACCCGATCTGGCTCCGACAGCGGTTGTCCGGGTTGGGCATCTACGCTCCGCTGGCGTTCGTCACGCTCCAGACGGTCCAGGTGATCCTGGCACCGATCCCCGGCCAGGTCCTGGGCGGCGTCGGCGGGTACCTCTTCGGAACGCTCGCGGGCACCGCCTACAGTCTCCTCGGCGTGACCGTCGGGAGCGCGATCGTGTTCGGCCTCGCACGGCGCTACGGTCGCCCGTACGTCGAGCGAGTGCTCGATCCGGCCGCGCTCGACCGCTGGGACGGCTTCGTCGAGCGAGGGGGCGTGGCCGGCCTCTTCGTCCTCTTTCTCCTCCCGACGTTCCCCGACGACCTCCTCTGTCTCGTCGCCGGGCTCTCGGAACTCCGCCTGCGGACGTTTCTCGTGCTCGTGGTGGTCGGTCGCGCACCCTCGTTCCTCGCAGTCGCCTACGCCGGAGAGGAGTTCGCTGCGGGCCGGCTCGGAACCTTCGCCGTCATGCTTGCGGGGTTGACAGTGGTCTCGGTGGTCGTCCTGCTGCTGAAAGACCGCATCCTCCGCCAGGTGGGACAGGGGTCCTGACTCCCCGGTCGGACCCGACTCTTTATTCCTATTGAGCCGTACCGAGAGGAACGGACTCGGGATGATGGCGACGACACACGCCCTGTTGGGCGTCGCGGTGGCTGCCCTCTCGTACCCGCTGGTGGGCGAGCACGTCGGAGCCCCGCTGGTCCTCGCTGCGGCGTTCTGTGGCGGGCTGGCACCTGATATCGACGTTTTCGGCCACCACCGGAAGACGATGCACTTCCCGGTCGGCTACACGGGACTGGCAGCGGCTGCTACCGCTGGCGTCGCCCTCGCGCCGTCGACGACGACGGTCCTGGTGGCCGCCGGACTCGGCACTGCCGCACTGCACGCCCTCTCGGACGTCTTCGGCGGCAGTCCGGAGCCAGAGCCGTGGAACCCGACGGTCGAACGGGCGGTGTTCAATCACCTACTCGGCCGCTGGCATCGCCCCCGTCGATACGTCAGGTACTCTGGGGCACCGGAGGACTTCCTGCTCGGTCTCGGCGCGGGCCTGGTCGCCATCGCCGCACCGGCGACACCGGGGGCTGTGGCGTCGGTGCTGTGGGGCGTGCTAGCGTTTTCGGCGGTGTACACGCTGTCGCGAAAGCGGCTCGGGGAGCTGTCCCGGCTCCTGGCGGCGATCGCGCCCGGACGGCTGTCGCTCCCGTCGATCCGCGTCGTGGAACACGAGGACGGCGGGACGACGGTTGCCGTTCGGTTTCAGGAGTGAGCGACGGCGGTCACGGTGTCCCCCGAGCGATTCCCGTCGGGTGATATCCAAAGGACGGCGCACGCTGTTTGCCGTTCGCCTACCACGAGAGTCTCGCTTCGCTCAACCCCCACTGCTCGCGGGTGGCGTCGACTTGCGGTTCTACCGCTCGATAGCGAGGCGCTCCGCGCCTCGCTCTGCCCGCTCGCTCGGTTCGAAGGCTTCGCTCAGGCTTCGTGACTCACGGGTCGCTACGCTCCCCGTTCGTTTTTGTATGAGGGCTTCGCGTTGCTCACCCCTCATACCCCGCGTACTCCATCAGCTGCTTGAAGATATCGGTGTCCATCGCGTCCTTGTAGACGACGCCGGTGACCATCCCACCGGGATAGGAGGTCCCGTTCATCGCGTGGCTCACCTTGTGACAGTGCGCGAGGTAGATGCCGGGATCGGCGTCGGCCTCGAATTCGATGGTGTGTCGTCCAGCCGGTGGGATACTGGTGATGTCCTGGTCGTGGCGGGCGGCTTCCGGGATCTTCCCGCCGTCCTTGTGGGTGACCTGGAACCGGTGGTTGTGGATGTGCATCGGGTGGTCCATGTACCCGTTGTTACACATGTGGATGCGAACCGTATCGCCCTGTTCGACGATGATCGGCGAGCCATCTTCGGGGTGGAGCGTCCGCGGCGCGGACTTGCCGTTGATCGTGAACGTGTCCGGGCGACGGTTCCGAACGTCGTAGGTGGCGTCCATCCCGGCCATCTGGCGGTTGAGTCGGGAGTCCCACTCCTTCAGCGTCATGAAGTACTCCTTGTCGGCCGGCTCGTACCCCTCCGGGTCGACGCGGAAGATGCCGTACATCCCCATGTCGATGTGCCGATGGGTCTGGTAGTGGCAGTGGTAGAGGTGGGTGCCCGGGACGTTCGCCGGAATCGTGTACGTGTGTGACTCGCCGGGGTCGATCCGGATGCCCGTCGTGGTCGGAACCCCGTCGTCCTCCCACTGCTTCTGGACGGCGTGGAAGTGGACCGTGTGCGGGCGCATGCCGTCGGAGTTGTCGAACGTGACTTCCATGGGCGATCCCTCGGTCGTCCGGAGGATCGGCCCGGGGACGCTCGGCTCGCCGTCGTCGGCCTTGAACGCCCAGACCTGCGGGAGTTCGACCGGACCGCCCATCGTCTCGCCGGGGTGGGCGTCGTGGCGAGCAGGGACCGACGAGAGCGTGACCTCGCCGCCCTGTTCGTCGACGTTGACGACCTCCGGCGGCGAGGTCGTCGGGAGGTCGCTCGACTGGTTCGCGGCCGTGGCCGCCGTGTCCGTGGCCGTCTCGACCGTCTCCTTTGGGTCACCCGGTGCAGAACAGCCCGCGATAGCGAGCGCCCCGCCGACGCCGGATGCCTTCACGAAGTCGCGACGAGAGATTCCCGAGCCGGGTGCACCGATTGGATCAGTCATGTGCAATTCGGAAGATGGACCCTCTGTATAAACCCCCTTGAGCGTGTTCCCGAGAGAGTAGAACCGTTCCCGGCCAGTGAGAACGCCCGAGCGGCTTTCATAAGACTACCCCAAGTTTCAGGGGTCGATTCGGCCAGAAACCCGCCGCCCTCGGTAGGTTTCGGCTGGATTCGGGAATCTTAACCGTGTCGAGAGAGCACGTCAGAGCAAGATGGTCCGGGACCCGTTCGCTGACGACGAGACACCGGAGTTGGAGACGGTACTCGACGCGCTCGACGACGAGGACTGTCGAGCCATCGTCAGTGTCCTCGACGAGCCGATGACGGCCAGCGAGATATCGGACGAGAGCGGGGTTCCGCTGTCGACGGCGTACCGTAAGCTGGAACTACTGACCGAGTCGTCGCTGCTGTACGAAGGTGTCGAAGTGCGACCGGACGGCCAGCACGCCAGCCGGTACGCGGTCGACTTCGAGGAGGTCGTCATCGCCCTGGACGAGGACCGCAACCTCGCGGTCGACATCTCACACCGTGCGCGCTCGCCGGACCAGCGCCTGGAGAACCTCTGGTCGGAGGTCCGCAAGGAGACGTAGTACCATGCCACACATCCCAAGCTCACAGATCGGTATCGTCGTCTCGAAGACGCTCATCCTCATCATCGGGGGGTTGATCACCTACTACTCGTATCAAGCCTACCGGCGGACCGAGGCCCCACAGCACAAGTGGCTGACCTACGGGTTCGGGGTGGTCACGTTGGGAGCGGTATTGGGTGGCGTGTTGGACATCGTCATCAGCAGGATCTACAGCGTCGACCTCATCTATACGAGCGTGTTCGTCTCCAGCGGGCTGACCGCTATCGGGCTGGGAATCATCCTGTACTCGCTATACGTTCGGTAGCGCTCTCACCGACGGGGCTTCCCGCGCCCTGAAAACACCCTGTAATTTATATTGGACGTTCCGTTCCAGGAGTCGGTACCATGATCGGGCTCAGTGCAGTCCTGCTGATCGCCGCCAAGACGGTGACACTGGTGTGTGGCGCGGTGTTGACGGCGTTGACCTATCGTGCGTACCGACGGACCGATTCCCCCGCGATGCGTGCCCTGTTCGTCGGGATCGGACTCGTAACTGTCGGCAGTATCTTCGCCGGGAGCCTCCACCAGATGCTGGATTTCCCGGTCGCGACCAGCATCACCGTCGAGAGCACGTTCACCGCAGCCGGCTTCGCCGTCCTCACGTACTCGCTGTACACCGAACAGCCGTCGGACTGATGGTTCCGCTATCGGTCCCACGCGTGAGCGAGGCGTCCACCGAGGAGTTCCGGCATCGACTGTGGACCGTGAGTGAGCAGCACCGAGACGAGGTTCGCCGCGAACAGGACTGCACCGACGGCCGCCACCGTTCCCGCAGCAGTCGCCGCAATCCCCGGCAGTACACCCGTCTCGTGACCGAGAGCGAGGCTACCAGCGGCCGCGAGCGCGGTCGCGTCGCCGGCCGCCACCCGGCCGTCGTAGAGGTCGTCGATCATCGGGACATCCTCGAAACCCAGCCGGTCGCTGTAGCGGTGGACCCAGACGATGAAGGGGACGACGTGATACAGCGTCCCGAGGACGACGAAACCGACGACGCCGACCAGCAGCAGGCTCCCGGTCGTGGAGTGGCCGAACAGTCCGGCGTAGCCCAGCGGGTCACGCCACCACGTGAGCGCGGCCAGGGGCGCCCAGCAGACGACCGAGACGGCGACGACGGCGTACCGGGTCAGCATCGGCGACCAGTCGACGGTCGCACCGAGCAGTCGCCGGGCCAGGACGAGTCCGACGGTCGCCAGACCGGCCACGACGAGCAGTCCGCCCGCGCGTGCGACGGTCGGGTGGGCGGACAGCCGTCCGCCGGCGAGCAACACGACACCGACGGGATAGCCGACCGCGGCGGCTCGCTCCGTGACGGTCACCAGACGACCGGTATCGGCCTGGGTGAACATCGGGACGAGCTGTGCGAGCGCGCCGACGACGGTAGTCAACACGGCGCCGAAGACCGCAAGCGTCGCGTGCCCGGTGAGCAGCGTCGTCCGGGAGACACCGGCGACGGGCAACAGGCCGACGGTCCGATCGAGCGCCAGTCCCACGCCCGCGACCGTGACGAGGAAGAAGAAACCGAGCGCGACTCCGAACAGCCCGGTGGTCACGTCCAGGTCGGCGTGCCACAGCGTTCGGGCGAGGTTGTAACAGAACACCCAGACGCCCAGCACTGCGAGTCCGCCGGCGACCGGCAGGAGCGCCTCCGCACGGCTCAGGAATCCGACAGCCAGTCCGGCGAACCCGACCGCGGCCAGGGGCAACTGCAGGGCTGCGAGCCGACGGGAGTGCAACTCGACGCCCGCCCAGACCGGGACGAACTGCGTCATCGCACCGAGGATAGTGAGACAGACCCAGCCCGCGAGCAGGAGGTGGATCTGTGCGAGATGACCCGCGCGACCGCTGACGACGCCGACGACGACGCCGGCGACGAGAAACCCCAGCGCGACGGCGAAGTGTCGCAGCGGAACCGTCATCGGCGGGCCGGCCTCAGCGTCGATATCTCCGGGGAGCGCGCTCATATCCGGGACGTTCGGTCCACGTCCTGCTGGCGCTGTCTCCGAACATGTTCGGGGAAACCGACGGCGAGGGTGGGACCGTACCGTCGAACATGGAACCCGCGTCACTGCGTTCCGAGACGGACGCACCGACCGACGCCCCGACCGAACGGCTGGACGTGCGTGAACTCGGGCCGCCGGAACCGCTCCGACAGACACTGGAGACGCTCGCGGAACTGGACGACGGGACCGTCCTCGTCCAGGCGAACGACCGCGCACCCCAGCACCTCTATCCGAAACTCGACGACCGTGGCTACGACTACGAGACCGTCGAGACCGACGACGCGACCGTGACGATCATCTGGACGCCATGAGCGTGAACGACGACACGACGGAACCGACACCGGACGTAGAACAGGCGCTCGGACAGCTCGCCGCCCGCGGTGCGGAAGTCCGGGCCGAGCAACTCAACCGAGCACTCACCCGACTACGGGCGGACGGGGAGCTCTCGGCGGAACAGGTCGCCGCCCTCGAACAGTTGAGCGAGCGACTGGTCGATCGGCTGCTTGCACTCCCCGAAGAGACGCTGCGTGAGGCAGCGAACCGCGGTGAGGAAGACGCGGTCGAGACGGCGATGGAGTTGTTCGGTTGACTACTCGGCCGCTGCGAGCACGAGCAGCGCCTCGGCGTCGGTGACCGCCGTCGGCGAGATGTCCTGTGCGCCGTCGAACCGGGCGATCTCCCCCGCCGACAGCGACAGCGTCTCCGCCCCCAGTTCGAGCTCGAACTCCCCGTCGAGGACCTGGAAGACGATCTGTCGACCGGGGTGTTGGTGTGCCGGGACCGACTCCCCGGCGTCGAGGGCCAGCCTGACGGTCCGGGGCTCGCCCTCGAACAGCGGTGTCCGGCCGTCCCCGTCGAGTTCTGACAGCGCGATACGCTCGGTTTCGGTCGTGGTGTCGCCAGACTGGGTCATGCTTCCTTCGGGAGGTCCGCGACGTATTTCCCGTCCTCGACTTTCCGGCAGTCGTAGCCCTCCGCGTCGAAGGTCTCGACTTCGGCTTGCATCTCGTAGAACAACGGTTTGGGCTCGTGATCGTTGACGATCCGTAACACCTCGCCGGCATCCAGATCGTCGAAGGCCGAGTGGATCTTCGGGTGGCGTTCCGGCGGCGGCATCTCTCGGAGATCGAGTTCGGTTGCTGGCATCACTTCGACCTTCGCTGCCGACAGGCCAGGGTATGTCGCCGAATATGTTCGGCTCACTCCGGATCGAACGTCCCCTCGCGGAGGCCACGGCGGACGGGGTCGTGTTCGGCGTCGGTCGGCGGCGGTGCGGTCACCAGCGTCGCTTCGAGGCGCTCCCCGGCCGCCCGGACGCCGCGGTCCTGGTCGGCGGGGACCGCGATCACGTCGCCCGGTTCGACCTCGTGTTCCTCGTCGCCGTCGCGGACGACGCCGGTCCCGGAGCGGACCGTGATCGCCACGTCGCTGCCCGGCGCGTGGACGGGGATGAACTGTCCGGGCTCGAAGTAGCCCAACACCACTTTCTGGCGGTCGGTCTCGTGGATCGTCTGTGCCGAGAACTGTGCGTCGTCGTAGGCTCGCTCGTCGTCGAAACTGGTCGCGACCATCGTCGGACGATCGGGGCCGACCGACGGTGGGGGTTCGGACGAACATATTCGGGACAACCCCCTGTGTGACGGCGCCACGAACGTCGTGTATGGGCTTTCTCTCCGAACTCCGCGGCCAGAAGACGGACGCCGGCTTCGACGACTACGACACGTTCGCGCCCGAACACGTCCCCGAACCGGGGCAGTTCCTCGACGGCTGTGCGGTGTTGACCGGGGCGGACCACGCCGCCTTCCACCGGCTGACGATGGCGTTGTTCGCCGAGCGGGGCGTCTACGACATGACCTTCGGCTACAACCTCGCACGGTTGAACCTCGACCACCGCCACCCCGAGGCGGGCTTCCGGTACGCCCGCGAGCCGGACGATCCGGCGGTCCTGCGGGCCGAATTTACCCCGACGACCGAGTTTTGCCCACAGAGCGATACGCTCACCGTCGGCGCTTTTCGGGCCTGGAACGGGCTCTCCCAACGCCACGAGTACGACCTGGTCCGGGTGCGTGTCGGCCCGATGCACCACGAGAGCGTCGCTATCAACGGGAAACTCGAACAGCTGGCGGAGACCTATCGGGAGACCGGTGAGATCCCCGAACAGATCGGAGCGAGCGACGACAAGGATCGCCAGCCCGAGACGGACGTCGAGACGCCGTTCTGACCGCTCGCATCCGGTAGAAACGGCGGGCGAACATATTCCCGCCAAGACCCAGGTAGCGAGAGCCGGAACGGCAGCCAAATGGTAGTCGGTACACTCGTCACGACGGTACTGATGGCGGCGCTGCTGGTGGGCGTGATGGCCGCGCTCACCCGCGTCGAGAACTGGCGGTCCTACGCCCCGACGGTCGGGGGCGGGGGGACCGTCTCCGAGACGACACACGAGAAACCTGGTGGGATCGTCCGCTGGCTGACGACGGTCGATCACAAGGACATCGGCATCCTCTACGGGGCGTTCGCGGTCCTGGCGTTCGCCTGGGGCGGCGTCGCCGTCGTCCTCATGCGCTTCGAGTTGCTCTTCCCCGCGGAGGATTTCATCGGTGCGAACCTCTACAACGGTCTATTGACGACCCACGGCATCACGATGCTGTTCCTGTTCGGGACGCCGATCCTGGCGGCGTTCTCGAACTACTTCATCCCGCTGCTGATCGGGGCCGACGACATGGCGTTCCCACGGATCAACGCCATCGCGTTCTGGTTGCTCCCCCCAGCCGCCCTGCTCATCTGGGGCGGACTCATCGGCGCACCGTTCCTGGAAGGCGTCGAACCCGCACAGACTGCCTGGACGATGTACGCGCCGCTATCTGTCGAGCAGACCAACCCCGGCGTCGACCTCATGTTGCTGGGACTGCATCTCTCGGGGGTCGCCGCGACGATGGGGGCGATCAACTTCATCGCGACCATCTTCACCGAACGCGGCGACGACGTCACCTGGGCGAACCTCGACATCTTCTCCTGGACGGTGCTGGTCCAGTCCGGCCAGATCCTCTTCGCGTTCCCGCTGCTGGGGAGCGCACTCGTCATGCTCCTGCTGGATCGGAACCTCGGGACGACGTTCTTCACGACCGACGGCGGCGGTCCGCTGCTGTGGCAACACCTCTTCTGGTTCTTCGGCCACCCCGAGGTGTACATCCTCGTGCTCCCGCCGATGGGGCTGATCAGCTACATCCTGCCGAAGTTCACCGGCCGGAAGCTGTTCGGCTTCAAGTTCGTCGTCTACTCCACGCTCGCGCTGGGAGTCCTCTCCTTCGGCGTCTGGGCCCACCACATGTTCGCGACCGGGATGGACCCGCGGCTCCGGGCCTCTTTCATGGCGGTCTCCATCGCCATCGCGATCCCTAGTGCGGTCAAGACGTTCAACTGGATGGCGACGATGTGGAACGGGAGCCTGCGGCTCACCGCACCGTTCCTGTTCTGTGTCGGCTTCGTCGGGAACTTCATCATCGGCGGGGTCACCGGCGTCTTCGAGGCGGCCATCCCCGTCGACCTGATCCTCCACGACACCTACCACGTCGTCGCGCACTTCCACTACGTCATCATGGGTGGCATCGCCTTCGCCGTCTTCGCCGGCATCTACTACTGGTTCCCGCTGTACACCGGCCGGTGGTACCAGCGCAGCCTCGCGAAGTGGCACTTCTGGCTGACGATGCTGGGCACCAACGTCACGTTCTTCCCCATGGTGTTGCTCGGCTACGCGGGGATGCCCCGTCGCTATGCGACCTACAGCGTCACCGCCGGGCCGGTCGACCTGTTTACCCTGTTGCACCAGCTCGCGACCCTCGGGGTCGTCCTGCTGGTCGTCGGCCAACTGATCTTCCTCTGGAACATCGTCCAGTCCTGGCTCGAAGGTCCCCGAGTCACCGACCGGGACCCCTGGGATCTCGCGGAGACGGACCAGTACACCCGCGAGTTCGCCTGGTTCGCCGACGAGAAGCTCCCGGCGCTGACCGACGGCGGCGAGGAGGAGTAACCGAACACCTTCGCGGTCAGGCCCTTCGAGGCGGGGAGCGTACGACTAGGGGATGAGTGAGCGCGCACAGACCGCCCGAGAGCTAGCAGCGGACGTAGCCACACACGACGGCGTCCGCGACGCCTGGACGGCAAAGAGCTTCACCGATCAGTTGCTCGTCGTCGAGACGGCCCCCGGAGAACCGATTCCGACTGCGGTTCGGGAGCGGCTGACGGCCGACGGCTTCGCCGGTGCCGACGAGGTGTACGACGTCGACGGTGCCGCGGACGCCGCCTTCGCGGGGCAGTTCGAGGACTGCCAGCGCTACCGGTTCGTCGACACCGAGAGTCGCGGCCAACACCGCTCGTACGTCGTCTGAGTCAGCGGGCCGCCCGAAGACACTCCCGTGCCGTCTGATCCGCGTCGGCCAGCGAGTCCTGTCCGTGTTGACGCGCCGAGAGTTCACGGGTCCACAGTGTCCGTTCCAGTTGTTCGACACCGGCGTCGTCGCCGCTGATCGTCAGCGAGGTCCCGGAGCCGTCGGCCAGTTCGACGCTGGGTGTCCCGTCGACCGCACGCTTGAGTTCGCTGTTCGTCTCGTCCGTGAGGGTGTCGACCGTCAGTCGCGTCATCGTACATCTATCGTTACCTTCCGAGAGCGTAGACTAGTTCCCAAACTAGTAAGGCCCGATCGCTGCGTCGGCGCGAGGGCGGGTCACACGCACGGAGCGACGGCCGCCTCGGGGGCGCATGGAAAGCGATTTAGCCGGCGGGGAGCCACGGGGAGGTAATGAGCCTGTCCGACGCGGACCACGACATCGTGGTCGACGAGATCGGTCGGGAGCCGACACGCGCAGAGGCCGCTCTCTTCGAGAACCTCTGGAGCGAGCACTGCGCGTACCGCTCCTCCCGACCGCTCCTGTCGGCCTTCGACTCCGAGGGCGACCAGGTCGTCATCGGCCCCGGCGACGACGCCGCCGTCGTCTCGCTCCCGACTCACGGCGACGGCGAGGAGATGTACATCACGATGGGCGTCGAATCCCACAACCACCCCTCCTACGTCGACCCCTTCGACGGCGCCGCCACCGGCGTCGGCGGGATCGTCCGCGACACCCTCTCGATGGGCGCCTACCCCATCGCGCTGGCGGATTCCCTGTACTTCGGGGACTTCGACCGGGAACACTCCCGGTACCTCTTCGAGGGCGTCGTCGAGGGCATCTCCCACTACGGGAACTGTATCGGCGTCCCGACTGTGGCGGGATCGGTCGCCTTCCACGACGACTACGAGGGGAACCCACTGGTCAACGTCTCCTGTATCGGCCTGCTGGAACCCGAACGGACCATCACCGCAGAGGCACAGGAACCCGGGAACAAACTCGTCCTCGTCGGGAACTCGACGGGCCGTGACGGCCTGGGCGGGGCCTCCTTCGCCAGCGAGGACCTCGCGGAGGACGCCGAGACCGAGGACCGACCGGCCGTCCAGGTCGGGGACCCCTACACGGAGAAGTTGCTCATCGAGTGCAACGAGGCGCTGCTGGACGAGGACCTGATCGAGTCCGCGCGGGACCTCGGCGCTGCGGGACTGGGTGGGGCCTCCTCGGAACTGGTCGCCAAGGGCGGCCTGGGCGCACGCATCGAACTCGACCGGGTCCACCAGCGCGAACCGAACATGAACGCCATGGAGATCCTGCTGGCCGAGAGCCAGGAGCGGATGGTCTACGAGGTCCGCCCGGAGAACGTCGATCGGGTGGCCGAACTGGCCGACCGGTACGACCTGGGCTGTTCGGTCATCGGCGAACTCACCGAACCCGGCACGAACTACGTCTGTACGTTCGAGGGCGAGGCGACAGCCTCGGACGAGTCGAGCGGGCAAGGCCCGCGAGACGGCGAGACCGTCGTCGACGTCGACGCCCACTTCCTCGGGGAGGGCGCGCCGATGAACGACCTCCCGAGCACGGCCCCGCCCGAGCAGGAACGGGACCTCCCGACGGTCAACATGGAGGAGGCGTTCCGGCAGGTCGTCGCCAGCCCCAACACCGCCTCCAAGCGGTGGGTCTACCGCCAGTACGACCACGAGGTCCAGGTCCGGACGAGCGTCCTGCCGGGCGACGACGCCGCGCTGCTGGCGATCCGCGAGGCCGGCACCGGCCTGGCGTTCTCGGCCGGCGCCGACCCCAACTGGACCGACGCCGCCCCGTACGAAGGGGCTCGCGCTGTCGCGTTAGAGAACGCGACCAACGTCGCCGCCAAAGGTGCGACACCCCACGCCGCCGTCGACTGCCTGAACGGCGGCAATCCGGAGAATCCCGCCGTCTACGGCGGCTTCAAGGGTATCGTCGACGGTCTGGCCGACATGTGTCGCGACCTAGACGTGCCGGTCGTCGGCGGCAACGTCTCGCTGTACAACGACTCGGCGGCCGGTCCCATCCCCCCGACGCCGACGCTCGCGCTCGTCGGCGTGAAGGAGGGGTACGACGCCCCACCGCTGTCGCTATCCGGCGAGGGCACCCTGGTCGTCGTCGGCGACCGTGCCCTCGAAGGGGAGTCCGACCCGCGGCTGGGCGGCTCGGAGTACACCGCCGTCTTCGGCGGCACCGACCGGTTCCCCGAACTGCCGGCCGACCCCGAGAGTCTGATCAGCACCATCGCCGACGTGGCCGACGAGGAGCACGTTCTGGCGTCCCACGACGTGAGCCACGGCGGACTGGCCGTGACGCTTGCCGAGATGGTCCACGAGGACGCCGGTGCCGACGTCGAGATCGAGACCGTCGAGCGCGGGACCCGCAAGCGCCTCCTGTTCGGCGAACAGCCCGGCCGCGTCGTCTTCGAGACGACCGATCCGGCGGCGGTACGGGAGGCCTTCGACGGTATCGCCCCGGTGACGGAACTGGGCGAGGCGAACGGCTCGAACCACCTCGACCTGACGGTCAACGACGAGCGGCTACAGTACCACGCCGAGGAGATCACCGACCTCCGGTCGACGATCGAGGACGAACTGGCCTGACTACCAGCGGATCTCGAACCGAGCGCCGCCGCGCTCGCTCTCGGTCGCGGTGACGTGCCAGCCGTGTGCCTCCGCGATGTTCTGGACGATGGAGAGCCCGAAGCCCGTCCCGTCGGGATTGGTCGAGTAGCCGTGTTCGAACACCTGCTCGTGATCTCCCTCCGGCAGACCCGGACCGTCGTCGGCGACGTAGAACCCGTCAGTGCCGGTCGGTCCCAGCGTCCCGACCGTGACCGTTATCTCCGGCCCGTCCGGTTCGGTGGACTCGTCGGGAACGCCGTGTTCGACGGCGTTGCGAAACAGGTTCTCGAAGAGCTGTTGGAGGCGCTCGGGATCGGCCTCGACGGTCGTCGTCGCGTCGACCGAGAGTGTCACTCCGTCGGTATCGACCTGCTCCCAGGCCTCGGTCGCGAGCGATCGGAGGTCGACAGGCTCCGGCTGGCCGACGACCTGCCCCTGTCTGGCCAGTTCCAGCAGGTCTTCGAGGAGCGCGCCCATCCGGTCGTGTGCCCGGTCCAGCGCGTCGAGGTGGTCGTTCGCCGCCGGATCGTCGACGACAGCGCGCAACTGTTCGGTGTGGCCGGCGGCGACACTCAGCGGGTTCCGGAGGTCGTGGCTGACGATGCTGACGAACTCGTCGAGTCGCTCGTTTTGGTGTTCGAGTTGCTGTTCGCGGCGTTTGCGCTCCGTGATATCCGTATAGACACCGTACCCTTCGACACCGCCGCCCTCTCGCGTGACGACGACGCTCCGGAAGAGGAAGGTCCGAACCGCCCCGCTCGCGGTCGCCCGTTCGACTTCCTGTTCGGAGTGTGCGCTGTCCTGTAACCAGTTCTCGGCGATATCTCCTGCCGTCTGTCCCGGAGCGGCGACGAGCTCCGAAAGGAGGCTCCCGACTGCTTCGCTACGGTCGTAGCCGAACGCTGTCTCGAAGGCCTCGTTGACCGACGTGACTCGTGGCTCCCGTTTGTCGAACTCGACGACGACGGCGGGGTCCGGGATGTTCCCCAGGAGCGCGCCGAACCGCTCCTGTGCTTCGAGGTGGACGCGAAGTTCGCCCGCCACGAGCGCGAGGTATCCGTCGTGTTCGTGCTGGATGACCTCACAGACGTCGCGTGCGTCGGTGTTCGTCATCGACGTATCGTCCTCGATACCGACGGCGTCGATCGCGGCACCGACGACGGACTGGGCTTTCTCGACGCCGACCGTCTCCGCGAACTTCGAGACGAGTTCGTTCCTGTCCATCGGTCACTCCGGGAAGACGAACACGACTGTCGTCGTGTTGTGGAAGCCACTGAGTTGCCCCATCTGCATACACAGTTCACCGTACGTCTCGAAGCCGGCAAACGGCGTGTCGAACACCTCGGCCAGGGCGTCGACGGCGGCCGGATACTCGTCCTGGAGGATGATCTCCCGACAGGCACAGTCGTAGACGAACCCGCCCGCGATTTCGCCGTCAGCCAACTCGACGGCCTCGCTGGCGGCCCGGCCGGCCGACTCGATCTGGCTCTCCGGGCTCCCGTGCATCACACGGAGGACCGTCCCTTCGGGGATGTCGACGGCGAACCGGAGACTGCCGCTTTCGCCGACGGCGGTCCGTGGCCACCGGATCTTGTAGCCGTCCCCCTGGTCGATACCGAACTCGTATGCACCCATCAGCCGCTGCAGTTGCGGCGCGTCGACTTGGGAGGAATCGACGTCGAGCCCGAACGTCTCCGAGACGTGGTCCCGGACCGTGTCTTTCCAGACCTCGAAGGCGGGCTCGCCGTCGATTTCCCTGACCAGGTTGCCGTCCACGTCGGTCACTTCGTGTGGTTCCGAGATCGGTTCGTGCCCGTGGTCGACGGAGATGACCGCCCGGTCCTCCCCGGAGACCAGGACCAACACGAGCGCGTCCTCGGCGACGGTCTCGCCACAGAAGACGGGCGTCGACTCCATCCGGAAGTTGTCCGAGGCGGCCCCGCCGGCGAACCCGACGTGTGGGCCGAGTCGGCGCTGGATCGCGAGGGACAACCGCTCGCCGATGCCGGAGAGTCCGTCGTGGAGAACGAGCGCGGACTGGTAGGGATAGTCGACGTCGTCGGGCAACGACCGTGCGGCCTCTCTGACCGTTCCCTGGATATTCTCGCCGAGTCCGCTCGCGATAGCGGTGTCGAACTGGAAGGAATCGCTGGTGACGACGCCGACCGCGACACCCCGATCCATGGTCCGCTCCTCGGTGAACGTTCCCGCGGCGGTACAGCCGACGACGGCGGTGTCCTCGTCGACGGCCGCCCTGACGCCGGCGAGAACGCGTTCGGGGTCGAACGCGGCATCAGCGAACACTTGACAGAAGTCGACCCGGTCCGCGTCTAGCGCGGTGCGTGCCGCGCTCGTAGCCTCACGGCCGGCCTGCTCACCCGCGTCGGCTATCGACGTTCCGGTCGCGACGACCGTTCCCGGAGACTGTTCGGACGACACGCTCGAACCATCCCGCTACAGGAACTTATATACTGGCGTCGGTATCGCGTCGAGCGTGCCGCCACGTCGGACAACACCCACAGAGCCGTTTTGCGACGGTCCAACCGAGCGGAGTGTCCCGACGTGCTGGCCGAGCGCGGAAGGGTTTTTTACGCGCCGTTCGGAGACCGACCCATGCAGGAGACGTACGACGTGGTCGTCGCCGGCGGCGGGCCCTCCGGTCTCCAGTTCGCACGCGAACTCACCGACCGTACGGAGTTCTCGGTCGCCGTCCTCGAAGCCCACGCGGAACTGGCCGACAACGACAAATCGACCGGTGGGACCTTCGAGCAGGTCATCCAGGGGTACGACGTTCCCGACTCGGTCGTGATGGCCGACAGTTCGGGTGTGATCTTCGAGGGACCGAGCACCTCCGAGCGGCTCGATATCCCGGGCTACGTCCTCGATTTCCCGGCGTTCCTGGAGTTTCTCGGGGAGGATATCGAAGCCAACGGCGGCGAAGTCCACACCGGCGTTCGGGTCACAGAGCCGGTGTCCGAACGTGGCAGTATCGCCGGCGTCAACTGTCTGCGTGACGGGGCCGAACGGACGGTCTCGGCCGACCTCGTCGTCGACGCGACCGGCGACTCGGCCGTGTTGACAGAGCAACTCGGGATGTTCGACCGCGACAGCGCACAGCGGGGGATCGGCAAGGAGTACGAGGCCGTCGGCGAGTTCGAGCGAGACGAGATGCTGTTCCGGTTCGATCACTTCGACGCCCCCGGCGGGTACGCCTGGACGTTCCCCGCCGGTGACGGCGTGTTCAAGGTCGGTCTCTGCTGGATCGACGATTTCTACGAGCGTCATCGGACCGACGCGAGCCGCCAGATCGACGACTACGTCGAGCGCTGGGCCGAGCACGACGATCGATGGACCGTCGACTCCGTCCGCGAAACCCACGCCGGGCGGGTGTACTCGAACAACTCGATCAACACGCGGGCGATCGACGGCCTGCTCGCCGTCGGCGACGCCGTCTCCAGCATCAACCCTCTGTTCGGCGAAGGGATCCGACCGGGGATGGAGTCGGCGGAGATGGCCGCCGACGTGGCGATCGACGCGCTGCGGGCCGGTGATACCGCTCGTTCACGGCTGGCTGCCTACGAACGACAGTGGAACGACGAGAAGGGCGGCGCCTGGAAGCTCCAGCGGGCCGTCGGCGAGTTACTGTACGACTTCACGGCCACCCAGCAAGACCGGTTCGTCCGTGCAGCCGGTGGGATGTCGCCGACACAACTCGACCGGCTCCAACGCTACGAGCTGACGATCCCGGACCTGCTGGAGCTATACCCGTTCCGGCTTGCCGATCTCTGGAAGGCACCGACACTGGCACGACACCTCTGAGGACAGCCTCTCAGACGAGCGCGAACGCGATACCGAACGTGAGCGCGAGACCGACAAGCGCCACGACAGCCCCGGTCGAAACCTGCGACATCGTGAAGTCGCTCTGGGGGGCCGTCGATCGCAGCGGCGGCTCCTTGGCGGGGAGGTCGACGTTCTGGGGATCGAACTCCGGACGGTCCTCCTCGTGGTGATCGTCGGACATACCCGTGCGTTCTGTCAGGGACTACCTGTAGCTGTCGGATTCGAGCGGTCCAATCGTCTTCGGAGGAGACGTGGGGCCACGAGGTGTCGCGGGTCGATACTGCAGCCCTCAGTTGTCGATACTGACAGTAGCGTTTTCCCCGTGTAGCGAGAATCCCGGCGTATGGTTGGGGAGTCAGGTGGTGGGAGGGACAGTCGTGGAATGACGAGTATCGTCGGCAATCTCTTGCTGGTGGCAACAGTCGTCTTTCTCGGAGCGGTCCTTGCGATCGGCTCGTTTGCCTATCTCGATGGGGTCGGTGCGCCGACAGCGACCGCGGATTTCACCTACGAACGGACGCCGGCTGGTCTAGAGATGACGCCCAAGGCGCTCTCGACGGCCGTCGACGTTCAGCTCAACGGCAAACGCGTTGCGACGTTCAGTGAGGACGCCGCCGGGCGGACGGTGTTGCTCCCGACGGCACCGGGAGATCGGATCACCGCCGTCTCCCGGGACGGCGAACAGACGGTGTTGGTCGACACGACAGTCGACGATCGTTCGGAGGTCGGTGACTTCATCGCGTACTACACGTTCGACTCGACGAGTGGCTCCGAACTCGTCGATCGATCGGGGAACGGCAACGACGGGACGCTGTCGGGATCGCCAACGTGGACCGGGAACTCGCTGCAGTTCGGCGGCAACGACCACGTCGACGTCAGGAACCTCGCAGTGCCAGGACGGACGGTTTCGGAGTTTACCGTCGCCGTCGCGTACCGACAGGACGGCTCCTCCGACCGTGTCAACCAGCTCGTCGAACACTACAACGGGGGCAACGAGTGGTTCCTGGAGAACCCGGGAGCGAGTGGGAACCAGTACAGGACGGAGTTCGCGGTCAACTTCCCCAGCACTTCCATCAGTTCCGGATCGACCTACACCACCGGCCAGCGCCACGTCGCCGTCGGGACCTTCGACGGCTCGACCTACGAGTTGTACGTCGACGGAGACCGTGTCGGGAGTGATAGCTACGATTCGGCTGTCAATATGGGTGATCTGGTGATCGGCGCGGACGCTCCCAACGGCAACTCACAGACACTGGACGGCGAGATCTACGAGATCCGGCTCTACTACACTGCCTTCGGCGAGGAGGAGATCCGCGTGATCTCGACCGCGATGGGGTAGTTGCGCCAGCCGAAACGATCAAACGGCCCTGTGGCGAACCGTCGGGTATCGAATGACACTCACGAAGCGCATCATCCCCTGTATCGACGTCGACGTCGACGAGAACGGGGACGCCGCCGTCTACACCGGTGTCAACTTCGAGGATCTGGAGTACACCGGTGACCCCGTCGAGATGGCCAAAGCCTACAACGAGTCCGGGGCCGACGAGTTCGTCTTCCTGGACATCACCGCCTCCGCCGAGGGCCGGGAGACGATGCTCGAAACCGTCTCCGCGGTCGCCGACGAGGTGTTCATCCCGCTGACGGTCGGTGGCGGCATCCGGACTCGCGAGGACATCAAGGAGACGCTGCGGGCCGGCGCCGACAAGGTCTCGATCAACTCCGGGGCCATCGCCGAGCCCGATCTCATCGGCGAGGGCGCCGCAGCTTTCGGCAGCCAGTGTATCGTCATCTCGCTGGATGCCCGGCGGCGCTTCGACGAGGCGGGCGAACACTACGCACGGGTCGACGGGGAGTCCTGTTGGTTCGAGTGTACGGTCAAAGGCGGCCGCGAGGGGACCGGCCTGGACGCCGTCGAGTGGGCCATGGAAGCCGAAGAGCGTGGGGCCGGCGAGATCTTCGTCAACTCCATCGACGCCGACGGGACCAAGGACGGCTACGACATCCCGCTGATGAAAGCCGTCTGTGACAGCGTCTCGACCCCAGTTATCGCCTCCTCGGGCTGTGGCGGTCCGGAGGACATGGAGGAGGTGTTCGTCGAGGCCGGCGCCGACGCCGGGCTGGCGGCCTCGATCTTCCACTTCGGCGAGTACTCCATCGAGGAGACGAAGGAGTACCTCGACAGCAAGGGCATCCCCGTTCGGCTGTAGGTCGAACCCGGAGACACCGGCCGAGTCCGCGCAGCCTTTGTAGCTCCACGACCTAGCTTCCCCGATGAAATGGCGGTGTGAGTGGTGTGGCAAACCCCAAGAGGAGAACGATCCGCCCTGTGACAACTGCGGTCACGGGACCTTCGAGAAAGCCGTCAAGCCGATGGGTCCCGAACGGACCGACGAGGAGTCGACGCCGGGGGGATCGGTCTGGGTCTGTCAGGACTGTGGTCGCCAACACCAGCGTAACTCCCCGCCCTGCCGGCGCTGTGGCGGCGCGGACTTCGAGCGGGAGGCCGTCGCCGACACCGACCCGTTAGACGAGATCGGGACGGGGTGGCGCGACGTCGTCGAACCGAAGTACGTCGTCGGCTACGCCGTCGTGGCGCTGCTCGTCGGCGTCCTCGTCCTCGGGTTTCTCGGCGTCGTCTCCCTGCCGGGGGCCGGCGGACAGACGGCGGACGGGCCGCCGCCGGCGATCCCCGACGCGCCGGGAGCCGGTGACAGTGTCGACGGGCTGGACATCGCGGCCGTCGAGGACGCCTACACCGCGACGTACAACGAGCGACGAGTCGGCGGCGGGGCTGGCGAACTCACGCGCAACGGAAGCGTCGACCGTGCCGCGGCGTACTACAACAAGGCGACCGTCGACGCACGGTACGGCGACGGCGATCCGCCGAGCAGGGAGGCGTTCGATCGGTTCCCGCTGGCCTGTGAGCGGCCGACCGTCGTCGGCTACCAGGTCGCCTACGACCGGACGGGGACCGCCCTGTCGTCGTTCGCGGACGAAAGCGCGCTGGGCTCGGCGCTCGCGGATAGATACGTCGAGCGTGGCGCACCCTACCGGAGTGCGACGGCCGGAACGATCGGCGTCGATATCCACGTCGCCCCCGACGGGCGCGTGTTCGTCACCCACGTCCTCTGTTAGGCCGCTTCGAACGCCTCGGTGAAGCCGTCGGCTTTCGCGACGACGCGGTCGGTCCCGTCTTCGAGGGCATCCAGCGCGTCGACACCCGCCTCGGACTTGATGGTCAGGACCGGGTCGGTCTGCCCACCGGACTGTTCGGGGTTCATGTCGTAGGTCGCCGCGGTGACGCCCTCGGTCTCCAGCAGCGCCCCCTTGAGGACGTTCATGAACGTGTGATCCTCGCCGGCGATCTCGATAGAGAGTTCCGTGTCGGACTTGTCGATGACGCGGAGGTCCATAGGGTTGTTTGGTCGACTGGCACCCATCAACGTGTCGCTTCCCGCCGGAGACCGGCCTCACACCAGCGCGTAGATCATGAGGAGGACGAAGTAGATCGCCACGAGCCCGCCCAGCGCGCGCAAGCGGAACTCGCGGATCTCCGTCTCCTCGCTCCCGTGGGCCGCACGGAACGCCTCGATCTCCTCGTCGGTGAGTTCGGCCGGATGTGCGCGGCCGTGGTGGAGTGCCAGCCACTTCTCGCGGGCGTAGGGTTGCCCGCAGTAGTCACAGATCACCGGCTCGTCGCCCTCGGGGACGTCGAACGAGAGGGACTGTCCGTCACGCTGGGTCCGTGTCGCGTCGGTCATAGGTGTGGGAGTGGCACCTCCGGTCGGGAGACGATCCAGAGGCTGATCATCGTGTATGCGACCATCACGGCGATAAAGGGGTACTGCGAGCGGACCGCCTGCAGACGGCTGGGGAAGAGTTCGTAGGCCGCCGCGTGGGCCACCCAGATCGCCAGCAGGTGGCCGACGACGACCGAGATGATGCCGACCGCGCCGAACCAGTCCGGGAGCTGATACACCGGAACCGCCGCCGGCGAGGACAGCGGCGAGAGGACGGCGACGGCCAGCGCCGGAGCCAGAAAGAGGAAATAGCCCAGATAGTGCGCGAAGTGGTAGCCGACCGCGATGGCGAGCAACGGCGGTGCGAACCGGACCGCGAGGGCGTCGGTCCCGAGATACGTCTTCGCGCTCCGGCGGGCCAACCGAGCGGCGACCCAGTACGCCCCGAGAAACAGCGCGAAACCGAGCGCGAGCGCGACGGGGTAGAGCACGTGTGCGGGGACCCCTGCGGAGACGATCGGCGTCGAGAGGTCCCGCCACAGTGCCGTCGTCACGAACCCGTCGTAGGTCGTCCCCCACAACAGGGCAACGACGAAGGCCACCTCGTCGGGGCCGTCGACGAGCCGCGGCGTCGAGAGGTCCATCGCCGGGAGCCGGAGCCGGAACCCGTCCGGACCGTGGGTGATCGGTGCGAACCGACCGTAGTACCGGAAGACCCGCTCGACGGGGTCGACGCGCTGGAACCACGTCTCGGAGCCGAAGACGACAGCGCCGGCCAGTGTGACGACCCCGTAGACCGCGACGACCGTCGCCAGCAACCGTGACTGGTCGGCCAGCGGACTCACCACCTCGACCCAGATCAACAGAAGCAAGCCGACGACGCTGGGCCAGGCACCCAGCCGCTCGGGATAGGCCGACTCAAGCGAGGGAAGCAGCGACGCGAGGGTCTTGAACGGGTTCAGTCCGCTCCAGACGTTGCCCAACAGATAGGTCACGATCACCAGCCCGGCCCACCAGCCGGCCCAGACGAGCAGGATCGCGAGGTTCGTCCGCGGCGTCTCGGGGCCGACGAACCCGACCACGAGGACCGCGAGGAGCCCGAGGAGGCCGATCACCCGCCCGATCGTCCGGAGGGATCGGTCCCCGCCACCCGCGAGATCGATCCCCCAGTCGTGGAGTCGCTCGACGAAGACGCGATCGGTGACGAACGACGCGAGCAGGAACGACGCGCCGACGGCAGCGCCGCCGGTCGAAAGGAACAGCCAGGTCGGGATCGTCAGCGACTCGCGCCCGCCGGCTGCCAGACTCCCGCCGTGTGCGCTCGCAGTGCCAGCGATCGAGAGCGCGGCCAGCCCCGTCGCGACGACAGCGAGTGCCCGGTGTCGGGACACACTCATCACCGGCCGTTGGTCGTTGGGCCCCCTATGGCTTCCGACATCGCACGGCGAAGTGGATGGGCTTTTAGTAATCGACTCGTAAGGGGCCAGTATGAGCTTATCCGATGAACAGACGGACGGTGGCCACGGGCACGGGGACCACCACCTCCCGGCGACGGAGGACTGGCCCCGGGGCTTCGGTGAGGCCAGCTGGTGGCCGTTCGTCACGGCCATCGGCGCCGCCGGCATCTACGTCGGCGCCGCGCTGTTCGTCCTCTCGCTCGGCGATGAACCGCTCATCAGTACGACGATCGGTGCCGCCGCGACGGTCGGCAGCGTCGGCCTCTTCCTGGCCGGCATCTACGGCTGGCTGTACCACGCGTTCGTCTCGGACTTCTGGGACCGCGGAACCAATCACCACTCCGGGCGGACGCTGAAGTTCGCGATGCTGTTGTTCCTCGGGTCGGAGGTCGCGACCTTCGGCGCCGGCTTCGTCTACTACTTCATCGTCCGCGGGACCGACGTCTGGACGTCGATGGCGATTCCGGAAGTGTTCGGCTCACTGGTCATCGTCAACACCGTCATCCTGCTGATCAGTTCCGGGACGCTCCACTTCAGCCACGTCGCGCTCCGGAAGGGCAACCACGAACGGTTCCTCCAGTGGCTCGCCGTGACGCTTCTCTTGGGCGTCGTCTTCATCGGCGGCCAGATCTACGAGTACTACGAGTTCATCGTCCACGAGGGCTTTACCATCACCGGCGGCGCGTACGCCTCGGCCTTCTACGGGCTGACCGGCCTCCACGGCCTGCACGTCTCGCTCGGTGCGGTGTTGCTGGGGATCGTCTTCGTCCGGGGCTACTACGGCCAGTACTCCGCGGAACGCCATACCTCCGTCTCGACGGCTTCGATGTACTGGCACTTCGTCGACGTCGTGTGGGTGTTCCTGGTCGTCGTCCTGTACATGGGCGCGAACCTAGTCTAACGCTTTTTACCACCAGTCACCTCGTTGCCGTATGGAACAGCTCGATATCAGCGACGGCTTCGACGTCCACGACTACCGCCACGGGCTGAAGCTCCTCAAACAGGACCGGGGGACGATGACGCTCGCCAACCGCGACGGGTTCGCCTGTCCGGCCTGTGGCGACCCCTTCGAACGTCTGTTCGTCAGCGAGCGACGGACCAACACCTTCGGCGATCCCGGGAGCAGGTTCTGTCTCGCCAGGACCGAACAAGAGCTCCTCCTGTTGACCCACTGAGTCCGTACCGGAAGGTTCTATATCTCGGCCCTCACTTCCCGCGTGTATGGCCGACGCGGGTTCCGTCGACGAGTTATTCCGGGCGCTGGCAGACAGCCGTCGCCGTGCGGCGCTGTCGTGTCTGGCGACCCACGGGGAGTTGGCGCTCCCGGACCTCGCGGACGAACTCGCGGAGATCGAGTACGGGCGTCCACTCACCGAGATCGATCCCGAGTCCGTCACCGAGTTGTACTTCGACCTCTATCACAGCCACGTCCCGTGTCTGGTCGCCGCCGACCTCGTCGAGTACGACCAGCCACAGGATCACGTGGCGATCACCGACCACGGTGACATCGCGCAGTCGGAACTGGTCGAACAGGCACGGACGCTGGTTACCCCCTGAGTGTGCCAACTGTCTTCTGCCGGGGCGACGATAGACCGACAATGAACGACGACAGCCTCACAGTCCAAGAGCTGGCCGACTACTGTCGAACCCAAGCGCGGTTCCTCTGGGGCCGCGTCGAAACACTCACCGAGGAGACCGAGACGCTGCTTGACGAACTCGACGACGAACTCACCGATCTCCAGGACAGCGTCGCCGCACACGAGCGACCGGTTGCGGAGTCGGCCGACACGCCCTCCCCGACGGCTCCCGACCAGAGCGTCGCCGATCTGGAAGCACGGGAGCGTGACCTCGAAGAGAAACAGGCCCTCGCGGAAGCGAAACGGGCACGCCGGGACGCCTTCGAAGACCTGGCGACGGCCTACGCCGACCTGGCCGACGATCTCGACGCAACGCGTGAGGACATCCAGGCCGTGCTCACCCGCATCGCCGAGTTCGAACGCGACCGGGACGCCCCGGCGTACTTCGAGGAACGCGGGACGGTACTGGAGGCCATCGCCGATTCCGACGACCCAGACGGGGAGTAACATCAATCGTGTCTGGATCAGTAAGCGGACATAGCGCTATCTGCTCGTTTGCTGGGTTCTGCAGGAAAGCGCCGGTTGAGAGGAGTATGAACCACGGTCGGAGCACAGCTCTCCCCTGATTCAAATCCCTCGTCGGCCCGGTTTTCTTCGACTACACCCACGGATTCGCGTTACGGTCCCCAGTCTGCTGAAGCCGGTGGTCGACCGGCTGGTGGCTCAGTCCGACACGGTCAGCTACTTCCTGGGTTCCAGGAGGTGAGCCGCTTCTCGACTTCATGAACGGCTTCGATCCGTCGATCACGCGCTGTACCCTCTCGGAATGAGAGAGCGAAAGAACCGTTCCCCCTCCGCGTTCGATCGTTCGAAGAACGGGGGGTTCCGTAACGCGAACGGCTACGCCTCCTCGTCCTCGAGGAAGTCGAACCGCAACCCGCTCGACACCTCGCCGCGGCCCGGTCCCACTTCCCGGCTGGACCAGACGTGACTCCTGCCGTCTAGCCACGCGCTGGCCTGGAACGACCGCGTCACCCGGCGACCGGTCCGCGAGACCTCCTCGGCGTAGATGGACGCCTCGGGGTTGAGGATGCGACCCATCGGCTCGGGGACCATGTCGAGGGTCCCTGAGAGGGCGTCTGCGTCGAGCAGCAGACCCAGCTCGAGCCGCTGAGGGAGGCCATCGTTCACCGGCAGGTACGGGAACCAGTGGTCGGCCACCTCGTTGGCGAGCTTGTACTGCCTGAGATCGCCCAGCGTCTCCGGGTCGACCGGCTCGACGGCCACGAGGCCCATCTCCGGGCCGGAGTCGCCGTTCGAGGACGACCCCTCGTCGGCGGGAACGGGCTTGTAGACGGAGACGACGTCGCCGTCGCCGAGGAGAGGTGCCGAGCGGTCGAGGTGGACCTCCTCGTCGGTGTCGACGCCGGTCCCGCTCACCACGCGCACCGACCCCTCCGCCGGGATGGTGAGCGGCGGGATATCGACCGTCGTGGTGCCGTTCGCGGCGTCGGGGTCCTCGACCCGGAGCTCCCAGTGGGAGTCGGCGTCGCCCCCGGTCCCGACCACGAGGACGTCGTCGCCCTCGTTGGCGAGGACGACGGCCTCATCGTCGGCGGCCGCCTGACCGGAGAGCGCGTCGTCGGCGGTGTGTAGCTCTTCGATGCCCAGCGACGGGGCGCGGAACTCCTCGCGGTCCAGCGGGTCGCCCAGCGCCCCCTCGACGGTGGACTCCAGGCCGAATACGAGGTTCGCCATCTCGTCGCGACCGTACAGCACCTCCTCGATCACCTCGCCGGACTGGGAGGTGCCAAGCACCGGCGGGAGGAACAGCCCGGGCTCGTCGTGGTTCGGTAAGTCGAAGGTGAACATGTCCCACTCGGCGGCGTCCGACCGGTTGACCGTCGCCGGGATGTCCGCCGTCGTCTTGTCGAACGTGTCCGTGACCGACAGGGTCGAGACGCGGGTGACCGACCCGACGGGTGCCTCGATTGGCAGCGAGAACCAGTCGTCGCCGGCGATGAGGGCGAACTCCAGCATGAACAGCCGCGAGAGGTCGTCGCCGGCGGCGGTCATCGACGCGAGGTCGACGTCCGCGTCCTCCATCTCCCACAGGCGGCTGGCCGGCATCCCCCGGAACCGGGTGTTCGTCGGGAGCTCCGAGAGGCTGTGGGGGTTCTCGCTCCCCGAGTCAGTCGAGTCGCCGTCCTCGTCCACGAGGCTCCGGTTCGTGGACTCGAAGTCGTACCAGTCGAGGCGGCCGCCCTCGTACTCGCGTGCTTCGAGGGTGGTCCGGCCGGTGCCGGTGCCCGCCGACACGGCCGCCGAGTACTCCATCCGCGCGGGGTCCCACGCGTCCTCGGTCTCGCTCGGCTCGTCGAAGAGCCCCGCGTACCACTCCGCGAACCCCTTCGCCACGCCCTTGAAGAGGGACTTCGCAACGTCGGGTGCGCCGTCGGTGAAAAGGACGTCGACCGGGTCAGACACGCCCAACCAGTCGGTCGTCGTCCCGGAGTCCGCGACACCGGGTGCCGCCTCGGTCAGCTTCCCGTACACAGCGTGGCCGTCGAGGCCGCGGGGCGTCGCGGGGTCGTCCTCGCCGTCGAAGACGTCCGCGAACCGGCGGGCCGGGCCGTCCGCCACGTCGGGTCTGTCCAGGTGGTACGCCGCCTCGAACCAGTCGGGCTCCGGGAGCGGGGGACCCGAGTCGGCGTCGACGGCCCGCCGGAGGCGGTCGAGGACGTTCATCCCGGCCTCGGCGCGGAGCGCGTGGTTCGGGGCCTCCCGGCCGTCGTCGGCCTCGGCGGCCACAGGCTCGCGCTCGACCAGTGTCTCCACCGGCGGGTCGGTCTTCGGGTCGTAGGGGTCCGTGGCAGAGCCGACCTCGACGTGGTCGACGTGGTCGTGGTAGTACTCGACGGCCACCTCGACCGGCGACCCGGCGTCCTCGCCGGCGAACTCGCCGAACTGGCGCTGGCGGGAAAGCAGCCAGAGCGGGTCGGCAAGCTCCCCGCGGAGTGTCCCCTGGAGGTCCTCGTTCCGGGCGACCGGTTCGAGCCGTTCCCACACCGTGTGCGAGCGCTCGTCGGCCATCTCAGAACCACCCCGGGAGCTCGTTGAAGTCGACGGACGGAGCGTCCTCAAGAGCGTTGCTCGTGTCGAACAGCGTCGTGCGGTTGTACGCGAAGCAGAGCATGGGTAGCAGGTGGCCGTACGCGTCCATCGCCTCGAGGTCGACCGACCGCATCGACACGAGGTCCATCGTCTCCGCGACCGACTGGCGGACCAGCGCGTCCGTCCACTTCGTCGGCCCGGCGTGCTCGGCGTCGAAACCGAACGCCTCGGAACCACTCGCCCGTTGCCAGTCCGGCGGCGTCGCCAGCAGGATGGTCTGTGGCGCCCGGGTGCTCGGATCGTCGTACTGCAGGCCGAGCCCGATGGACTCCTCCTCGTCGGGGACGCGCTCGACCCACTCGTCGACCAGCAGGCCCGCCACCGGTGGGCCGGAGTTCGACGGGTCGGGCGCGATGGGCGCGTCGAGGGTCGGGCCGGCGGGGGCCTCGCTCGCGAAGTCGACGGCGAGTGACAGCTCGCCGCCGTCGGGCGTTATCCCGTCCCGACCGAGCCAGTCCTGGCCCGACACGTGTGGCAGCTGTCCGACCGTGAGCGTCCGTCGCAGCCCGGGACCGGTGCCGTGGCCCATCCCCAGAGCGTCGGCGTAGGTGCGGACCTGCCGGAACGACGCCGGTAGCTCGCGCAACCGGGCGGCGCGCTGGAGCCACGTGTCGGTCGCGTAGGGGTCGTCTAACAGGTCGTCGTCCGCGAGGGTCGCCCGGAGCTCCGCGACGTTGTCCGGGGCGAAGGGCGGTAGCACGACGAACTCGTCGCCGAGCATCGCCTGGATGCGCTCGGTTTGTCCGTCGACCGTGGGCTCGTCGTTCGACGGGTCCGGTGCGTGGCCGTCCGCGGCGTCGATGCGGGCCTGTGCCTCCTCGCGGACCCGCGTCGCCTGGTCGACCAGAGTCGACTGGTCCTCGGGCGCGCCGCCGGCAGCCGAAGCCGGGACGCTCCCGTAGATGCCGAAATACGAGGCCTGCAAGAGCGCGCGCCGGACCGACTCGAGCGCGCCCGCGCGGAACGAGGCCGACAGGTCCGGGTAGGCCGTGGCGTCGAGGACGTACTCGTCGAGATTGAGAGCCGCGGCCGGTCCGACGGCGTCGAGCGCCGTCTCGTACCGGTCCTCCGCGTCGGCCGCCGACGAGGGGTTCGACCGGTAGTCGCTCACGGCCCCCTCGATGTCGTCGCCGTGGTCGGCGAAGACGTCCCAGACGTGGTCGGGCTCCCCGAGGAGGTTCTCGACGGTTCCCTCCCTGTCGGCTGCCGCGATGGCCTGCCGAAGGTCGGTCACCTCGGTCCGGAGGTCGGCGACGGTCCGGTCGGCCACGAACTCGTCGACGTGGTGCAACAGGTCGTGGAGGTCCACGAGTAGTTGGTCGAGGTCCGGGACGAGGTGGCCGAAGGCACCCATGATCGCCGCGGGATCTGCGAGGAACTCCTCGATCGCGGCGAGATCCTCGGCGTCCAACTCGTCCTCGCGGACGAGGGTCCGGATCGGCGGGCTGTAGGCCCCGAACGCCGACGGGGCGCGGATGTCGGGCAGCTCGTCGAGGCGCTCCAGGCGCGCCCGGACCTCGCCCTCGCGGTGCTTGTCGACGACAGTCTCCAAGTCGGTCGGGTTCGACCGCCAGACGTCCTGCTCGTCGGGGCGGCCCCGGTCGCCGGTCGTCCCGAGCAGTTCGGTCAGCCCGGTCCACGCGACCGGGCCGACGGCCTCCCGGACGAACGTCACGAGGGAGGCGAGGTCGAGAGACTGGAGGTCGAGCAGGGCCTCCACGGCGTCGCGGTCGTCGCTCGTGAACGGCTGGGGACTCGACCCGCCGAGGAGGGTCGACACGTGGTCCATCAGCGCCTTCTCGTCGCTGGCCGCGTCCCACGGCGACCAGTCGGGCGGGTCGACGGCGGCCATCAGCGCCCGGGCCGGCGGCGTCGTCTCCGGGTCGGCCGGCGGTTCGGGCCACGGCTCCGCTCCCGGGTCGAGCGTCGGCGCGACCTGATCGAGCCACAGCAACAGCGGCAGGTAGGTCTGGTCGGCGACCACCGACGCGAGGCCGGGGCCGCCGGCGGACTCGGCGGCGTCGACGACCCGACCGTTCGCCGCGTAGACGGTCCCGCCCGGGATGCCGGTCAGCGGCCCCTCGATAGAGGTTACGCGGATGCCGTGGAAGACGGCGCCGCGGTTGGCCCGGCAGTACAGCCCGACTGCACCTTCCCCGATGGCCCCGTCTTCCACGTCGAACAGCAGGTCGCCGTCGAGGAAGCCCCGGATGCGGTCCCCGGCGGCCTCGACGGTGACCTCGTAGGTCTCGCCGACCTCGTAGCCCGTCTCGTCCGCCCAGAGCAGTTCGGGCTCGCCCTCGACCTTGCGGACCAGCCGGCGGTACTCCCGCTGGGCGTCCATCGAGAACCGGTAGAAGTTGTCCGGGTCCTGCGCCCGGACGAGGACGCCGATGGCGTCGTCGTCCTCGGCGGAGAGCTCGACCGTCGTCCGGTAGTCGGCCCACTCCTCGTCGCCGATCACCGCGACGGCCCCCGGCGCGTTGATGGGCGGCCCCTCGAAGCCGTAGAGGTTGCTCGTCTGGCGGAGTACGCCCGTCTCGTCGTCGAACACCCAGTTCGAGGATCGCTTCGACAGCGGGGGTTCGTCGACGAACTCCCAGTCGTCTGGCTCGGGGTCCTCGAAGGATCGCGCCAGCAGCTCCTCGCCCTCGGTGCTCGTCTCCGACTCGTCCGGGGTCGCGGCGAGTGCGAACGCCGTCCCCGGCTCCACGTCCGAGAAGTCGAAGGTCGCGGTGAAGGTCCCGTCGGCGTCGGTCGTGACGTCGTCGTCCGTCTTCGGCGCGAACCGGACCGCGTCGGAGTGTGGGTACGCGGTGACCGCCAGGTCGGTCGCGCGGTCGACGTCGGCCTGCCCGGCGACCGTCTGGCCGGTCGCGTCGTCGAAGACGACGTCGACGCCGGCGGACTTCGCCGGCCCGACCGCGACGTGGTCGGTGACGGTCCGCAACTCGTCGTAGACGTCGCTCGCCACCTGGCTGTCGAGGCGGTCGGTGACGTCGAGGACCTGCTGGACCGGTGCGGTCCGCCGGAAGCGCCCGAGCGCGTCGTCGACGGCCGCCATCCGGTCACAGACGTTCGGGTCGGCGGCGAGGACGTCCGTGCGGTGCTTCAGGAGGTCCCGCACGTCGGTCAGCCGCTTCTCCAGCAACTCGGCGTCGGTCTGGAGCCGGCCGCTGGCTGGGAGGAAGCCCTCCCCGGCGGCGTCGCCGGGGTGGGTGAAATCCGTGGCGTTCGCCGGGCGGGCCTCGCCCACGAGGTCACGGATCGATCGGGACACCTCGATGTACTCGGCGAGACTGACGTCGTGGGCCGCCGTCGTCTCCCCGAACTCGATGTCGAGCGTCGCGTCGTCGGGGACCGGCGGTCGGTTCGACGGTCGGTTGCGGAACGCCCAGTAGCCGAAGCGACGCTCGATCTGAGAGTCGCCGGCCGCCTCGACGCCCTGCGTGAGCCAGACGGCGTCGAGGGGCGTCAGATCGAGGTCCTCGAGGGCCAATCCGTCCTCGAAGGCCGCCGAGAACTCCTGGGAGTCCGGGCGGGCGGGCCACGCGCGGTAGAACACGACCGGCCCGCCCCCGGACGGGAGGTCGGAGAACTCCAGATCGAACCCGTCGTCGGTGACGGCCGCGACCGAGACGGTCGCGCCCGCCGTCGGTCCGTCGGTGCCGGCGGTCACCAATTGCGCGACGTCGTCGGTCGCGTTCGTTGCGCCGCCGCTCGCGGTCGCGCCGGTCGCCAGCGACCGCTGGATCCCGGTGCTGGTGGCGGCGCCGAGCGAGAGCACGGTGTCGACCGCCGACACCGACGACGAGACCGGCAACCCGTCGGACTCGCCGGTCACGCCCGCCACGACCTCGACCTCGACCAGCCCGGGCCGGAAGCCAACGTCGACGGCCGTCTCGGTCCCGGACGTCGACGCGACGTGGCCGACGGCCGGGCGGTGGGTGTGGTGGCCGGTCGGGGTCTCCGGCCGGGGGGACTCGACCGCGACGTAGGTGACGGGCACCGCGCCCGCGTAGGTGGTGTCACTCGGGGCACCGACGTGGACGCTCGCACCGGAGGCGTCGACGGACTCGACGTCGAGGCGGAGGCCGGCGTCGCCGTCGCCCGCGTCGATGTCGAGTGCGGCGTCGTCGCGCGCCGAGACGCGATGGTCGCCCCCGGGCGCGACCGTCACGCCGACCGCGTGCTGGTCGAACGCGTCGCGGTCGTCCGACCGCGCGAGGGCCTCGCCGCGGGCGAACCCGAGCGCGTCCGGCGTCCCGTCGCCGTCCGCGTCGACGGGGAGCGCCGCGGAGAACAGCACGTGGTCCGGAACGAAGTCGTCGGCCGGCGCGCCGTCGCCGGTGAGGTCCACCTGGTCGAGGTCGCCGGCCTGCTGGGGCGTCGTGTACTCGCCGACGCGGACGCTGGTCGGGTCGGCCAGCTTCAGCGCCCGGTAGGTGACGGTGACCTGATCCGGGCCGTCACTCGGGGGCGACACGTCGGTGAACGACACCTCGAAGCCGTCCTCGGTGGTCGCGACGACCTGGCCCTCGATGGTGGCCTGCGAGCCGGCGAAGTCGACGTCAACGGCCCGTGTCGTCGACGTGGCCCGGGTCACATCGCCCGCGGCGGTGACGCTGGCCGTCGTCGCGCGCTGGACCTCGGGGTAGGAGCCCCCGGCTGCCCGGCGGAAGACGCCGTGGCTCCAACCGGTCGTGTCGGTCGCCGCCGCGCCGTCGCCGGTCGCCCCGGTGACGGCCGCGAACAGGACGACGTCGGGCTTGAACCCGACGTCGACGGTGACCGGCCCCGCCGTCGGCGGGGTCTCGAAGCTCCCGACGGCGAACTCCCGGTCGCGCTCCCAGATGAACCGGCCGGTCCCGCCGATACGGGCGGGGTCGGGCAGCAGGTCGCCGGCCCACGCGTCGAGGTTGGGCTCTGCCTCGTGGCGCACCTGGATGCGCTCTTCCCCGGTCGAGTTGCCGGTGTCGGACACGCCCGGCAGATCTTCGGGGTCGAGGAGGTCCCGCTCGGACGGGTCCCACACGTTCGGGGGCTCGTAGGACGTCGCGTTGCCGAAGGCCAGCAACAGTCGGTGGCTGACGCCGGTCTCGGAGCGCGGTGTGTCGAGGGCCGTCGGCTCGGGCGGCGCCTCGACCCGCGAGAGGCCTTCGAGGGCCGCAGCCGCGCGCTCGGGCCGGCCGTGGGCGAGGTGGTGGACACCCTCCGCGAGCAGCAGGTCGTGGACGGCCTCCATCGCGGCGTCGATATCGCCCAGGATGCTGCCCGGCGCCGCCGGGTCGTCGGGCCCCGACCCGCCGATGGCGTCCTTGATGGCCGACTCCTCGCCCTGGGGGAAAGTCGTGCCCACCTCGGACTGCAGGTCCGACCACAGCGTCCCCTTCTTCCAGAGCCGGTAGACGCGCATGCCGTCCACGACGTCACTCTGCTTCGACTCGTCGGACGTCCCGCCGCGGTCGAGTTTCCCCTCGACGGCCGGCGCGAGCGCCCGGAAGTCCGCGATGTACGTCTCGAGGTCGGGCGTCGAGGCCTGGGTGCCGACCTCGCGGAGGCCCCGCTCGAAGCGGTAGCCCAGCATCTCCGGGAGGTCCAGGCCGGCGCGGATCCCCGCCAACAGCGGGCGGGCCAGCCGGACCTGCTCGGGCGAGCAGTCGACCGCGAGAGCGTCCGCCGGGCTGGTCCCGCCCCCGGCGCTGTCGTCGGTGCGGGCCTTGTGGGCACTGCGCAGCACCGAGGCGGTAGTCGCCTGGTCCAGCGACGGCGCGAGCAGGTACTCGGCGTCGGGACCAGACTCCTTCGCGAGGTTCTCGACGAAGCCGAAGGCGCCGACGTGGACCTCGTCGGACGCGTCGACGCCGGCGCCCCGGAGCTCCTCCAGCCGACGAGTCGCGACCGAGGTCCACCACGCGTCGAGGCGGTGGCTTGCGAGGTCCATCGTCTCCCTCGTCAGCCGGCCCAGCCGCTCGGAGTCGACCGTCGCGAGGTGCGACACCGAGTCGAGGAAGCCGGCGAGCGCCGGGTCGACCGGCGGGTAGCTGTTCGAGGCGGACAGGGCAGTCGTCTCGACGACGTCCCTGAAGTCCGAGTTCCCGGTCAGCTTCGGGTGGTCGGCGTACGGGTCACCGACGTGTGCCGCCGATCCGGACGGGACCGTGTCGGTGAACCGGTCGAAAATCGTCCCGTCACCGGGGTCGTAGGAGGTCGGCTCGGCGGGCACGTCGGGCTTGTCGTGGTAGTAGATGGCGCCGAGACGGACACGCGACGCCACGGCGGCCTGGAACCCCGCGAACAGGATTGCCTGTCGCAGTAGCGACGCCGTCGGGTCGTAGTCCGCGGAGTCGGTCGTCGGGTCGAGCGCCGCGATGACGCTCCGGGGGATGGACGCCGAGGACGACGGCGACAGCGAGACGTCCTCGTCGGGGTCCGTGCCGAGGATGCGTAGCGCGACGTCCGGCCACGGCGACTCGAACACGTCGCCGACGGTGTCGAGGAACGTCGTCACGTCCGCATCGGTGACGGGCAGGTCCTCGGCGGTCAGCGACGCGCCGAGGAACAGGAGCCGCGCCATGCGGGGGAGAAAGCCCGACAGCCCGGCGTCGTCAAGGGCAGTGCTGGTGTCCTGTACCAGTTGCTGGCGGAGCTGCGGGGCGTCCGGGTCGTTCAAGGGGTTGTCCTCCCCGAGCAGCCACAGCCGCCGCCGGTAGGTCGCGGCCGTCGCCTCCATCGACAGCATGTCCAGCAGCCGGTCGTCGGACAGCGCGGCGTCGTCGGTCACCGCGGGAACGTCCCCGGCCCAGTCAAGCCAGTCGTCGCGCAGCCACCACAACCGGGTCAACAGCTCCGGACCGAACGTCTCGTCGGGAATGTGTTTCACCTCCGGCGGGGTGTAGCCGGCACTCGACCCGTCGGTGCCCGTCTCGGACTCCTCCCATTCGAGGGGCGAGCGGTCGTCACTCCCGACGTCGACGGGCGAAACCGGCAGCAGGCCATAGGGCTGGGCCCCCGCCCGGAGGGTCTTGTACGGCCCGCCAGCGCGCACGTACTCGACGAAGTGGTCCCGGTAGGTCTCCAGCCACCGGAGCAGCCGTGGCGGCCCCTCGACCGAGTCGCTCCGGCCGGTCCCGAGCATCGGCGGTGTGGCGTGTTCGTCCTCGTCCTCGTCGTGCTCGTCGTCGTTCTCGCCGCCCAGTGGCACCAGCAGGTTCCGGACGTAGTAGCCGATGGTGGCGGGCCAGAGCGCCCGGTTCATCGCCCGGGCGTCGGTGTCGCGGGTGTCGCCCGCGCCGCCGACGTGGTCGAACGTCGCCGGGTCGACGCCGAGCGCCTCCGCCAGCCGCCACCCGTCGGTGCCCGACCCGGCCAGTCCCGGCCCGGTCGCAGTGTCGAGGCTCGCGGCCGGGTCCCGGGTCTCCGACCGTGCCGAAGGCTCGTCGGCGTTGTTCGTCGGCGTCCCTGGATCGAGCAGTTCGAGGCCGTCGGTGTGGTTGGTGGCGGCGAGGAGGTCCGACAGCGCCTCCGTAGCCGCCTCGCCGTCCATCGACGTCTTGAGCCCGAGGACGACCAGCTTCGAGAAGCCGTCGCCGGTCGCCTCGAAGTCCTCGTCCGGCAGCGGGACCCGTAGCCCCATCCCGGCCCGCTCGGCCTCGGGGAACTCGGTCATCCACTCCATCTCCCGGGTGGCGTCGCCGTCCCGGGCCACCGTCTCGGGGCTCGGGCCGACGGCGAGTGGCTCCGTGACGGGCGGGCCCGTCACGCGCCGGACGTGCTCGGTTCCGGCCCGGCGCTCGAGATACCCGTTCCCGGAGTCGCTCCACCCTGTCTCGACCTCCTGGTCGTCGTCGGCCTCCCAGTAGGCGAGCGCGACGAACCGGTCGGGGAGCAGCTCAGCGCGTGGCGTCCTCGTCCACGATTCGGGCCGGAGGTCCACGTCGGGAAAGTCGATTGGGTCGACGGTCTTGAGGGGCGGGTCACCCTCGTCGAATCCCTCGCGGAGCGCCCGCTCGAGGTCCTCGTCGTCGCCGACCTTGTGAGGCGACAGCGCCTCGACGACGTAGGCAGCCCGCTCCTCGCCGAACCGCTCGACGCCCTGTGCCCAGACGCGCTCGCGGACCTCCTCGTACCGCTGGCCCGGGTCTTCGGAGAACTCGCCGGCTTCGAACTGCTCGACGATCGACTCCGCCGCCTCGACGGAGTGCTCGTCCGGGAGGGCACTCGGGGACTCGAAGCTCCCGTCCGCGTCCACGAGGGCCTCGGCGGGGACGATGCCGGCGACCCAGAGCTTGACCCAGTACTCCCGTCCCCACGCGTACTCGTCCTCGGTGAGCTGGTCCTCGTGGGTGTCGACGTGCAGCTGCTCGGGGTAGACCCGCACCAGTAGCTCGTCGCCGTCGAACCGCGTCTCGAGGCGGACGGGGAGCATCGCGATGGGGGCACTCCAGTCGAGCTCGACGAGGGCATCGGTCTCGCCGTCGTCGACCAGCGCGGCGTCGGCGTCCGCGAGGGCCGCGACGTGCCGACCGACCGACTGCTCTAGCTTCTGCTTCGTGCCGTCGACGTCGACGATGGCCGACAGCGGCTGGTCCTCGTCCTCCGGTCGTTCGAGCTCCCGGGTCCCGGCGACCGCGAGGTGGGCGAGGTCGACCAGCACGCCGACGACGATGAGCGCCCGGACGTGGGCCTGTCGATCGTCGTCGTCGAGCAGCTCGTCGTACGCCCGGACGACCCCATCGGCCTCCTCCTCGTCCGCGGTTCCGTCGACCGCCTCCTCGACGAACGACAGGAGTTCGTCGGGCAGGCCGCCGTCCTCGAACTGGAGCTGATCGGGAGACGTCACGTCGACGTCCGGCAGTTCGAGCTGTCGGAGGCGCTCTCGCAGGAGCGCCTCGACATCGGCCCCGTCGTACGCCCGCCCGAGGTAGGCGAGGCTGCGGCGGCCCTGGGTGTGACGGCGCAGGAGCCGCGCGAGGTGGGATTCGAGCTGTTCGTCGGACCGCTCGCGCTCGGCCCCCCGGACCACACGCTCGACACGGGTCCGCAAGGTCGACTGCACCATCCGCAGGTCCACGGCAGTCCGTTCGCGACGGTCGAGTTCGTCGCGGAGCTTCTGTACTTCCGTTCGCGTCTGTGTGAGATCGGGTTCGCTGGACATCGTCAGTTGCTCACCCCGTTACCGGACGTCGAGTCGTTACAGTGGACTCCCCCGGTACCGGGGAGCAGGTCGTCGGCGTGGATGGCGATTCGCACCGGGCGCTGCCACGTGATGTACGCCATGTGCGCGCTGTTCAGGCCCCAGGTGGCCTCGTCCTCCTTGTCGAGCGTTGGATCCTGGACCGCATCCGTCGCGCTGTCGGTGACCCACTGGTTGGTCTTCTTCGTCTCCCAGCCCTCCTGACCGGGCACGTCCTTGTAGACGGAGATGTTGTCCTTGCTGTCGAGGGCCGACTTGCTCTCCACGAGGTGGCCCCACGACATGCCGCTCCAGCCGTGTTCGGGGTTCTCGTTCGGCTTGTCGGTGTCCGCGACCCCGGAGCCGTCGTCCGGATCGTCGTACGAGACGCCGTTTGGCCGCTCGCCGATGTCGCCCTGGTTGACGTCCAGTCCGAACCGGACCTCGCCGGGGGCCTCCTCCATCACGAAGAACCAGCCGAGTTCGTCGACGGGGTCGCCGTTCTCGGTCCCGGTGACCCAGCTGTCGCCCGACTCGCCGAGCGACTTCGTGGGCTCTGCCCCCTTCGCCTCGTCCGGCGTGAGGTCGAACCCGAGGAAGTTCACGTCCGGGTCGAGTTCGCCGCGGAAGACGGGGAACCGGTGATAGTCGGTGTCGACCGCGTCGTCGGTCTCCTGCTGGGACGCCCACTCGGGTACCCGCTCGCTGCCGCTCCCGTTCGTCCGGTCGACGCACTTCGCCTTCGTGGCGTAGATGGTCGTCTGGGGGTACCGCCGCAGCAGTTCCCCGCGAATCACGACGACCACGTTTGTGGTCGGCTCGGAGCCCTGCCCGGGATGCTGTGAGCCACCCCCGCCGGCACCGGTCATGATGTTCGACCCCAGCTTGCTCGTGGGCTTCTCGTCCCACGTGTGTATCTCGGTGATGTCCTTGAGGTCGTCGGGGTCGTCGGGCTTGGGGATGCGCGCGCTGGGGTCCCAGAACTGGCGGAAGTACGACCCCCGGCGGTCGGTGGGGAAGCCCCGCCAGAGCAGTTCGTCGGCCATCTCGTGGTTGAGGCCGGTCATGAACGACTCGATGAACTGCGGGTTGGTCGAGAGAGCGCCGAACGTCTCCCGCGGAATCTCCTCGACTCCCGGCAGCAGGTAGTCCTCGGAGACCTCCTTCAGGTCCCGGAACATCGGGTCCGGGAACTCGGGGTAGGCCATGACCCGGTCGAAGGGATCACGCCGGCCCGCCAAGGTGAGGCCACCGAGGCGGCTCTCGGCCCGCTCCCGCAGGGACGTGACCGGGTCGACGGCGTCGGCGACCGACCCGAGGTCCGGTCGCTGGGCGTCGCCGGTCCCGACGTCGGGATCGCAGACGAGGCCGGCACTGTAGTCGTCGTCCGACCCCGTGGCGACGTCGAGGTAGTCCCTGACGTCGGCGATGGCGACGAGCAGGTCGAGGACGTCCGTCTGGGCCTCCCGTGCGTCGTCCGGACCGTACCGGTCGTCCTCGCCGGGGTCGATGAGGTCCCGCTCCGCGATGGCCGCGAGGCGCTCGTACAGCTGCTGAGCCAGCTGTTCCGTGAACTCGTCCGAGACACCCGGCAGGTTGTGGTCGGCTTCCGCCTCGGCTACCGCCACCATCAGGGGTTCCAGCGCGTCAAGGAAGATCCAGACGTCGTTCCACCTGTTCTCCGCCCTCGAAGCGAGTTCGGCGGCCTCGTCCCGGTCGAGTTCCCCGCCGAGTAGCTTGGCGAGCAGGTTGAGGATGTCCTCGCAGACGCCCTCCGTCTTCGAGAGCCGTTTCAGGACCTCGTCCACCTGCGGCCGGTCCTCGTCGTCCTGCTGGTCGTCGTCGTCGCGCTGGCTCTCCAGGCTGGCACAGAGTTCCGCGAGTTCGACGTCGTCCTTCTGGGCGGTGATTCCGCCGGGACCGTCGTCGGACGACACGACGGACGTCCGGCCGTTCACGACGGTTTCGAGGATGCGCCCCGCGTCGACGGTCCTGTCGAGGCGCCCGGCGAGCCGGCCGGACCCGCTGGTGAGCCGCCGGAACGGGGCCGAGGTCAGCGCGCGGGGGACCGACGAGTCCTCGAGGTAGGCGCCGACCGTCCGGCCGTCGGGGGCCAGCACGCGGTCGTGAGCCGGGCCGGTGAACTGCGCGGTCCACCCCGCCGGGGTGTTCTCGAGGCTGCGGACCTTGGTCTCCATCGCCGCCCGCGAGAGCTGGGCCGCCGCGAGCAGCCGGTTAGCCTCGCGAATCTCGCCGACCTGGTCCCAGGCGGAGGCCATCAGCTGCTCCTGGTTGTCCCGTACGATGGAGGTGCCCACGGCCGCCGCGAGCCGGTGGCCGGGGTGGAGGTTGAGCGTCGAGAGCCACTGCTCGTTGCTCGGCGGGGTGTCGGGCAGCGTCGTCGTCTCGGCGTGTCGACCGCCGTAGATCTGTGGGCCGACCACGTCGTAGTCCTCGTCCGTGAACTCCTGGAGGGCTGCGGGCGCGTTGAGGAGCTCCCGGAGCTTCGCCCGCGTCTCTTCGGTGGCGTAGCTGCCGGCGGAGCTGTCCTCCTGACGGAGCGCCCCGCCGAGCCTGACCGTCCGGTCGTCGTCGGGCAGGCCCCAGAGCCCCAGCGAGTCGGGGCCGGGGTCGGTGGCGTCGACCTTCTCGAACCCGATGTCGTACTCCTCGCCGTCGTTCAGGTTCCGGGGCTCCAGCTTGCGGGCGAGGGACTCGAAGTCGCCCGTCTGCCCCGTCGTGAACGTCCAATGGTGGTACACCGGCAGCGTGACGGTCTCGTCGCCACTGCCGCCGTTGACGCTCGTCTTCGTGGGATCCCACGAGAGCGCCATCTTCCCGTCGTCCCGTTCCGGGACCTCCTTGCCGAGGCCCGCCATCCGACCGGCCTCGAAGACGGGGACGACGGCCGCGACGTACTTCGTGCTCCCCTGCAGGTTCCGGGGCGAGACGAGCCGCGAGCGCGTGAGCGTCGACTCCGAGCCGAACGCCTCCTCCAGTGTCCGACCGTCGCTCTCCTCGGACTCCGCCCTGGCCTTCGCGTCCGGGCTGCCGACCGTCTGGGCGTGAGCCCACGCCCACGCCTCGTCGAGGGGCGGGAGCTCCGCCACCGGCGCCTCGATGGACGGCAGGGGCTTCTGGCCGGCGGGTTCGATGCGGGTCTCCTCGGTCCGCTCGACGACGACCAGACAGAGCCAGGGCAGGCCACGACCCTTCGGGTCCGAACTGCTGCCGCCGCCGTTCTGGGTGGTCTGGGTGTCGTCGGCCACCGGGCTGAACACCCACGGGAGATCCGGGGCGTCGAACTCCACCGTCGCGAGGTAGTTCGGCGGGTAGTTCGTGGTGTCCTCCTCGGGCTCGCGGCGCACGACCTGGTTCTGGTCGATGCCGTCGACGTGCTCGGGGCCGTACATGTCGATGGAGACGTTTCGCTCCTCGGCCGGCGTCCCCGGGGCGTCGGGGGTCTCCACGTCGAAGTTCACCGTCAGCGACCCGCCAGCCGTGATCGCCGGCTTGCCCTGTGCGTCGTCGGCCGAGTAGTTCTGGGTGGGCGGGTAGCCACGCCGGACCACCGGGAAGAACCGGTACTTTGTGTCCGAGTCCGTCGAGGCGTCCTGGGGGTCGAAGTCCTCGGGCATCAGGACCCACCTCCCCCGGTGCCGCCGACTTCCTGGACGCCGACCACCTGCAGGTCGTCGCGGGCGACGTCGTTGGTGGTGGCGGCGTACTGGCGCATGGCGTCTCTCGCCTCGACCCGCGTCTGCCCCGACTCGGGGTTGCCGTCGAAGTCGACGCGGCTCAGATCGGACCGCTTGACGACGACGAACTGCTGGTCGTCGACGCCGACCTGCTTGGACGTGTCGTCGGTCCTGTAGGCCGCCTCGCCGCTGGTGCGGGTTGGAGCCGTCGCCACCGCGCTCTGCTCGGCGAGTTCGTTGCTGACCGCGAGATCCAGCCGGGTGTCCCAGGAGTCGTCTATCGCGTCGATGTCGGTCCAGTAGTCCTCGTTCTCCTCGTCGACCACCGACGCCTCGTACTCGAGGGTCGCCCACGACAGCAGCGAGCCGTCGTCCGACCCGGCGTAGTGGACGATGCCGTTCTCGACGGTCCGGCCCGCCGGGAGCATCTCGAAGGCTTTCGACTCCAGCTTCTCCGAATCCGACATCTTCTCGAACTTCGCCGGCGCGAACTTCTCCCTGAGTTCCGTCTGGCTCGACAGGTTCTCCCCCGAGCCCGTGACATCGAGGTCCGAGAGGGCGAACCGCTGGTGCTTGGGCTTCGCGTTGCCGTACTTCTCGATGGGCACCCCGAGCGGGACGACCTGCTGTCGAACGCCCATCTTCCCGAGGGGGTGAGCGAGCAGGGGCCCGGAGCCCTGGGGACCGCCGCCGTCGTCGCTCCCGGCGTTCGGGTCGCGCAGGGTCACGAGGTGGCGACCGCCCTCGGGTTTCTGGACGCTCCAGTTCGCCGGCTTCTCCAGTTCGTCCGCGAGTTCGGTCAGGACGTCGGCAGTCGGGAGCTCCTCCGAGCCACCCGAGGAGCCGAACTTGGCGTCGACCGTTACCGTGACCGAGATGAACAGGATGTCGATGCTGAGTTTGCCCCGGACGCGGTAGGGCTGTGGCCCTTTGAGGGTCCCGTCGAGTTCGAGTCCCAGCCCCTTGCCCTTGATCGTCACCGAGATCTTCGCGTAGAAGTCGACGACGAACTTGAAGGGGTTGAACTTGAACAGCGCGTCGAAGCTCAGCTCCCCGTGGACCGTCGCCGGCCCGAACTCGCCGTGGAGCAGTGCGCCGGCGCCGACCTGGAAGGTGTTCGGCGTCACCGCGACGTAGCCGGTGTACTCCAGCCGGGGGTTGCCGCCGGGTGGCGACAGCGACGCCTTCACGCGGTCGAGTTTCGGGAACCCCTTCGGCGGCGAGTACCGCGGGTGGAACCCGCCGACCGAGAGCATGAACCGCGAGTCGTCGCCCCACGAGGCCCGCATGGCCATGTCGCCGGACAGCGTCCACATCACCAGCCGGGAGTCGTAGAGGGAGGCGTCGATGGCCAGTTGCTTGTTCGGGATGTCGAGAACGCCCACGACGGCGAGGTTGATGTCGATGAGCGCGACCTCCTCGTCGGGCAGGTCGAGCATGAACTTCCCGAGCAGTGCGATCTTCCACGACGGGACGGCGACGAGGACCCCGAGTTCAGCCTTCACGATGACCGGCGTGCCCCAGCCGAGGCGGATCATCGGGCCGAAGACGTGGCGGTCGGCCTTCGGCGGGAAGATGGTCCGCAGGTCCGTGATGATCTGGTCGGAGTTCTCGACGACGTTCTCCGGGAACAGTACCGAGTCGAGATTGCCCGACCGGACCGCCTTGCCGAGTGGCTTCTTCTTGAACCCCCGGTGGACGCCGGCCAGCCCGCCGATACCCGTCATCACGAAGCCGAAGCCGAGCTGGACGGGCGGTAAGTCCGCCGTCACGAGCAACAGCAGCGAGTAACCGTCGGTCCCGGGGACCTTCGTCTTCAGCAGGCCGATGACCTTCAGCCCCCAGTTGCTGAACTGGAGTTCGAGGCCGCCGGCGTAGCGGTGCTTCTCGGGCTCGAATAGCAGGAAGCCGCCGCCCGAGACCGGCCCGGCGTCGATCGAGAGGCCGATACCGTCCGGCGGGCGGAAGCCGAGTTCGACGTCGACTGGGCCGAGGTTGCCGTCCTGGCCCTCCGGGAAGGAGAGGTCGGCCTGGACGCCCATCCGCTTGACGTTGCCCGCAAGCGGGCCCAGCGTGATCGACGGCGAGGTGGCCGCCTCGACGGCGACGTCGCTGTCCTCGCTCGTCGGGTCGACCGCGAGGTACAGCTCCGAGATGCTCGCGAACCCGAGGTCCAACTGCATCGGGATAGTCGCCTCGATGGCCCCCCCACCCTCGAAGTACAGGCTGTCCTTCGTCGAGTACCCGACCGTCGCGCCGAAGTCGAACTCGACATCGTCCGTGAGAACCTTCTCGAGGAAGCCCCCGGACGGCGAGACGACGAACCGCCCGGAGGTCGGCAGCTCCACCTTGAAGATCACGTCCTCGCCCTTGTAGTCGACGACGGCGTTCGCCCCCGCCGACAGCATGTCGAGGCGCGTCCCGTCGGGCTTGCCCAGGAGGGTCGTCGAGCCGTCGCCCGAGCCGGTGTACTCCAGCCCGGCCTCACCGTGGAGCTTCGCGGGCGGGGAGCCCGAGTCGAGGTTCACCATGCGGGTGTTCAGCGAGCCGCCGCTCGTGGGCTGGACGCCGAACCCGCGGTTGCCGATCTCGCCCGAGCCGGAGACGTTGAACGTGAAACTCCCGAGTGGTACTTCCGTGCCGGAGCCGACGCGACCGAACGGGACGATGGCCACCCCCGGGAGCGCGTCGGTCTTCGCCGGCAGCGGCACGAGCTTGAACCCCGCGACGATGCGGGTCCCGTTCTCCGAGTATGAGATGATGGGCACCCGCAGCTGCGGGTCGAGGTCCGCCTCACTCTCGACCGACAGGTTCGCGATGTCGTTCACGCCGGTGAGCTGTTCGACCTGCCCGGACGGCGGCCCCTCGATGGACGCCGGCACGCCGAGGTCCCAGAACGCCTCCTTGAGGTAGTACAGCACCACGAACGCGAGGAAGTCCTCCTGGTCCGAACCCCAGTTGAAGACCTCCTTGGGTACCTTCGCGGGGTTCTTCGCCGCCATGGGGAAGATAGAGAGATCGAGGTCGCCCGCGCCGGGTCCGTCGCTCTGCTCGATGACCCCGAGGAGCGACATGTAGCTGTGGACGCTCCGGTGGTAGTTCTGGAGGTAGGTGACCAGCAGGTGGTCCAGCAGTAGCTTGCCCAGCTTGTCGACCTCGACCTCGACGTTCTGGAACTGGATGTCGTCGAGGGTCCGCAGGCCCTCGAAGACGCTCGCGACGGCCTCGATGACCGCCGGGAGGTCGTCGACGGACGGCTCGTCGGCCAGCACTGTCTTCGCGAGGACTCCCGCCGGTTCGGCGATGGCCGAATCGAGCGCGGAAGCCAGCTTGTCGGCCTCCTCGCCCGCGACGGCCTCGTCGAACCCCGCCTCGGAGAGGAAGTCGGCGACCCCTTCGGGCCCCTCCTCGGCCGCGTTCGCGATGGGTTCGACCGTCCGTCCGAGTTCCCGCGCGAGCAGTTCGGTGGTGTCCGGCTGCTCGCCGTCGGAGCCGCTCATGCTGGCCCCCGTCGACGTCGGGGGCCGTCGAACCTCCGTCCGGGACCTCGCCGGTTCCGCTCAGTAGAATCGGTCACGGGTCCCTCCTCGCTGCCCCTCGGAGGGCCGGTGGTCGGATCGAGAATCGGCCGACTGCTCGGCACCGAAGCCGAAAACGTCCGTCCTCCCTGGCGACCACCACGCCCGTTCGACGTTATCGACTGGCATACCTGTTACTCAAAGAGAATGAACTTAATTCTTTCCAAGGTTGATCCCGGTCCGTTGAGCAACGGCGCGTCGTTGAGTTTAGTCCGGAAGACGGTCCGATTCATCGGAATATCGTCGGAACTGGGGGGTTGTGGCGGGCCCCGGGCCACCGCTTCCCCGTCCGAACGGTGAGTCCAAGGCAGGGAGGGGCACCGCCGTCGTCACACGGAGGTACCGGTGTACACGAGGTTACTGAAGGAGGTCCAGCCGATGAGCTGATCGCCCGGCGTGGCGACCTTGGCTATCTTGGACCCGTCGGGACCGTTCCGCGCCTCCTTGTACTGGACGTATATGCCCCAGCTCAGCTCCCAGTACCCGTCTACGTCGTCGTCGTCACTCTCCGCGTAATGAACGTCCACGCTGTCCTCCCAGAAGGACCGCAGCGGGTTGCTCTCGTCAGTCGCGGGCTGCAGGTCCTCATCCGGCGTGTCCGGCTTCGGCTCCCGGAGCCACGCGGCGCGGCTGTCCACGCCGTAGATGCCACCCTCGACCTCGGTCCCGGCTTCAGCCGGGGCGGTTGGACAGTTCTCGAAGTACTCGGCTGGCTGCTCGTCGTCCGGACTCAGTCCCCGGAAGTCGTTGTGGTGTTCGTTCGCGTCCGCTTTCGCGTCCTCCGGTGCGTCGCTGTACGCCCACGCGTCCCCGGCGTCTCCGATCCACGGGTACGGCTTGATGTCGACGTGGAAGTTGTTCCACTGGCCGCCCACACCGGTCCGGGGGTCGCAGGGGTTGACGCCTTCGGGGCTGATGTCGTTGTAGTTCTCGTCGACGAGGGCGTGAAGCGCCATCTTCGCCAGCTCGACCTGGTCGAACCCCGGATTCCGGTCCGGGGAGAGGTTGGCCTCGTTCGTCCACCCGAGCACGTTGCCGCTCCGGTCCTGGACCTTGACCACCGAGTCCCCGTCCGGGTTCGTGGCGCTGTCCCCTGTCTCCTCGACCTCGGTCCCCTTCGTTATCTTCCAGATGTCGGTATCAGTGTGTTGGGTGACCGATCCGGGAGGGCTGTCCCCGTACCAGTTACTGTACGCCGAAACGTTCACGATGTCCTGGGTGAACGTGTCGTACGCGGGGTCCGCGTCGGGGTCCCGGAGGTACGCCTTGTCGTTATCGATCACCTGGTACGTCGTCGACGCGAAGTCGATGTCCGCCCCGCGCCCGGAGCAGTGCTCGCTCCGCGTCAGGTCCTTGTAGACCGGGTCCGACTGGTCCGAGAGGGTCAGTTTCCACTCGTAGTCCTCTGTGTCGCCGTCGCCGTCCGTGTCGACGCTGTGTGGCCCGGGCTCCATGCTGTCGATGGTGCTCTCGTCGTCCGGCCAGTCGTACGTGTCGCCCTCCCGGTTGTACTCCCAGTGCCGGTACCCCGATCCGATCCTGAGTGAGTACTCTTCGTCGGCGGCGGCTTGTTCGTCGTTGACGTGCTCGCGTAGCTGCTCCAGGTAGCGGACGAACGCGGGGTCGATGCGGGCCCGTGTGAACTCGGTGTTGCCGCTCTGTGCGTACTCGCCGACGGTGAAGTGCTCGGACAGTTGCTTCTCGCGGTGGTCCCCACTCGTATCCAGCAGGGGGTTGCCGCTGTAATTGGGGTCCCAGTGCTGTTCGCTCAGTGGCCACTGGTTGTCGTCCCGCGCGTCGGCCCCCCCTACCACGGGCAGCGTCGCCCCGCTCGGGAACGTGACCTCCTCGGCCGTCCCGCCACCGCCGCCCGCACTCCCGCCACCCCACTCGGGGATACGCAAGCTCCCCTTCTGCCAGAAGGAGTGCTCGGGTGGCTCCCATGACGCGCCGCCCGTCGTCGATACGAACCCAAGCTGGCCCAGCAGCCACTCGTAGTGCTCGTAGCTCGTCTGCTCGACGGCGATGTTCCCGCTCGTGCCGTTGATCAGGAGGTCAACGACGAATGCTCGCCAGAGCACATCGTTCTTTTTCCACACCAGCGCCGCGTCGCTCGTCGGGTGGAGGGTGACCTCGCCGGAGAGCAGCCCCCGGCCCCCGCCCGCGTCGACGCCGATATTACCGAACGCCTTCTCCCACTGCTTGGGCGTCAGCGGCTCCTCGGTGGCGAAGTGCGCGGCGAAGAAGCACCCGGCCGTCTTCCCCGAGGTCGGCTCGTCGCCGAGTGGTTCCGGGCCGTTCTCGCCTTGCCTGGCGAAGATGTACATGTGGGGGCCGTGGGCCGGCACGCTTTCGACCTTCGTGATCCAGATCATCGAGAGGCCGATGGCGCCGCTGAGGTCCATGAACGGCGGCAGGAGGTGATTCGCCGTCGTGCTGACCTCCAGCTCGAAGCCGAAGGCGCTGATGCCAGCGTCCGCCAGCTTCCCGAACGCGTCGGCGTCGACCACGTTCTCGACTTGCTTCCGTATCGCGTTCGCGTTCTGGTATCCGGCGGGGCCGACGGCAGACTCGCCCTCGAGCCGTCCGACGGGGAACTCCCGGAAGACCCTCCCCCCTTCGGTCGGCGTCTCGGGTTTCGTGTCCTGAGCCATGAGTGGAGGTAATCACTCCTGGTGTTGGAGCGTTGACAACTTAAGCGTTGGGCAGACGACGAGTCGGCCCTCCCCCCGCAGTCGAACACGAGGGTCGAGAGGTTCGTCGTCCAGGGGCGCTTCGCCCGGGTCAGTAGAGGTTCCCCATGTTGGTCCAGCCGATGCGGGTTCCGTCGCTGGCGTGCTCTATCTCGATGATAGCGACGCGGTTCCCACCAGACGTGTAGCTGTCACGATCGGTGACCGTGACCGGCGTTCCCTGGTCTACCTCCCACGTGTTGGGGCCTTGGTTGACGTACGCGAGGGTGTTCCAGTTGTTGTGCAGCGGGTTCGCCCCCGTGACGGGCGCGTACCCGTTGTTGGGGTCCCGAAGCCACGCCTGACTGCTCTGTATCACGTGAGTCGGCGTGCTCGACTGGGGCGCGTCGAAGTCGAAGGAGTCGCGGTCCTCCGAGAGGAGGTCGTCGGCGGCGCCGCTCCGATCCGGCGTGACGCCGTCGGCGAGATCGGTCGCCGAGAACAGCCGATAGCGGCTCTCGTGGTTCGGGTCGGTCTGCCACCCGATCCAGTGGGGCCAGTACCTGACGACGTCGATCCGGCCGATACCGTCGTTCGTCATCTCGGTCGCGATGTCGTCGACCATGTCCGCCTCGTGCTGGTCGCCGCTGTTGCCACTCCAGTCGTTGGTCGAGAGGTCCTGGTTCCACCCGTTCCACGCGTTGTCGACGGCGTCCCCGAGCGTGTTGCCGCCGGTGTCGATGACGTGGGCTGGGCTCTTGATGTGCCACCGCAGGACGAGCGCGATGCCCCGCTCGGAGGTGACCACGTCGCCGATAGTTGCCGGATCGCCGCCGTCGTTCGGGAGGTGGGAGACCCCCGGTGGCCACAGCGTGTTCCGGATGTCGCGGATGCGGAAACGGGTCATGTCCCACATCCCCTCTCGGTACCCGTCGACGGTTCGACCGGCCATCACGAACCGGGAAAACCAGTGCCAGCCCCGGAAGTAGTCGCCGTCCCGGCGGTGGACCGGCTCCCGGCTCACGTTGCCCCCGCTCCCGCGGTAGGCCAACGTCAGCTTGTCGGTGTAGTTCCGGAGGCCGTGGTTGAACAGGTCGCTCCCGTTGTTCCCCCACGCGGTGTCGGTCTCGACGCCGAAGTGGCCGAACGCCTCGTCGAAGGCGTTCTGGTTGCTCGATTCGAGGTAGCTGATGTACGCCGGTAGCTCGCCCTCCCGCAGCTCGTCGTCGGCGTGGCCCGAGGCCGGCCCGCCCTGCCCGTAGAGCTCCTGGGTCGGTCGCTTGATCTCGTTCCGCCATCGGTTGTAGCCCCAACTACCGAACTCCTGACTGGGGTTCCGGCCGGCCGCCCTGAGTGCCAGGGTCCAGTGACACGGACCGATGGACACGATGGCCGTGTCCCAGGAGTTGACGTCGTCGAGGTACCCTTCACACTCCAGTTCGGAGGAGGCGCGGACGATCTTGAACGTCGAGAGCGTGTCGGTCCCGGAGCCGCCAGTTTCGAGTGGCGTCAGGTTGACGTTGGTGCCGACGATGTTCTCCGGCAGCACCTCCCCGGTCCGGGGCCACGTCTGGTCGTAGTCGGGGTCGGCGTAAGGCCCGCCGTACGTCTCCCTGTAACCGCTGGAGGTGTTCGCCATCGTGTCCCGCTCGTAGTGCCCGACCACGTACGCCGCCGGGCGGGTCAGGTTCCCGGTGTCGATGGCCGGGACGTCGACCGCGGTCGCCGATGCGCCGTAGTACTCCGAGAAGTCGGTCACGAACACCGAGTCGTCGGTGGGGTTCGACGCGTGCTCCAGGTCGAGCCGCTGCCAGAAGTTCTGGAAGACGACCCTGCTGTTGCCGCTGGAGTCGGTGAAGGCGTTTTGGTAGTCCGTCTCGTTGCCGTTGCTCACCGCGTTGTGGGTCTCGGTCCGCACGGTGTCCTCGTCCGTTATCTTCTCCATCACCACCGGACACCGCCAGTCGTTGTCGAGCCAGTACTGGATGCGTTTGGCCGTCTCCTCGTTCAGGACCCCCGAAACGTCCCCGTCGTAGGTGGCGTCGTTCGCGACCGCTTCGAGGTTCTCGACGTAGCGGTCGTTGCCGCTGCCGGTGTGGTGGGCGACCGTCTCGCGCTGTGCGTGTATCTGGAACTCCCGAACGGCCCACTCGGTCACGGCACGGAAGTCCCCGCTCGCGTCCCCGGTCGTGAGGGTCGACTGGCTGCCGGGCTCGAAGCTGTAGTTGCTCCGCTGGCCGGACGCGACCATCCCACGGAACCAGAACCCGAGTTCCCAGAGGTCCGACTGGAGCTGTTTCACGTGGTCCTCGCGACCGGCGTTGCCGACGGTGACCTCGTAGTAGAGCTCCGAGCCCCCGTACTCGCCCAGGCCGGCGACGTCGCTGAGGGGGTCCCCACCGCCCCCGCCGCCCCCACTGCCACCCTCGCCACCCCACTCGGGGACGAGCGTGTCGCCGTTCTGCCAGAAGGGGTGCTCGGGCGGATTCCACGAGCTACCGGATATCCCGTCGACGAACCCGAGCTGGCCGAGCAGCCACTCGTCGTGCCGGTAGCGCGACGCCGTGATGGTCGGGGCCAGCGCGTCGCTCCCGAGGGAGAGGTCGGCCGCGAACGTGTGCCAGACGTCGCGGTCGTCCCACACGAACACCGAGCCGTCGGCACCGTACATGGTGGTCTCGCCGGAGAGGATGCCACTTCCGCCGCCAGCGTCGACGCCGACCGTGCCCATGGCGCGGTCGAACTGCGAGCGGTCGAGCGAGACCGAGCCGTCGCCGAAGTGCGCCACGAAGAACGACCCCTCGACGGTCTGGGCGGGGTTCGGCGCGTCGGCGATGGGCTCGGCCCCGCCGGTACCGGCCCCGTCCTCGCTGTAGTTCGCGAAGAGCGTGACGTGTGGCCCCCGGTCTGCCCCGTCGTCGGCCCCGACCAGCCAGACCAGGGAGATGCCGATAGCGCCGTTCAGTGATCCGAACGGGGCGCTGTTACCGGCCTGAGCGTCCACCTCTACCTCGAACCCGAAGCCGTCTATCTCCGCGTTCGCAAGCTGCGTGACGGCTGCGTCCGTGAGCGTGCTTTCGACCTGAGCGCGGATGGCCTCCGCGACCTGGTACCCGCTGGGCGTGTCGCTGGCCCGGTTCTGTAGCTCGCTGATCGAGAGGTGTTTGTACACCCGACCGCCCTCGGTCGGGTTCTCGGGTTGGACTCCCTGGGGCATCGGTTGTTTTAATTATTTGATTCTTTTTGGTGTTATCTATATAACATTTTCCCAAGCGGTGGGAACGGTCCTCTCGTTGCTGCCGGTCTCGAAGGGGAGCCGGTACGTCACGCCCAACGAGATCCACCGACTCTAGGATGTGAGAGCGCAGTCGCGCATTGAGGCTGCGGATAGACGCTGTTCTCACGCTGTTGCAGGGGGTAGCTCACCCCTTTCGGGCTCTCGACCAACTCCCACGACAGCACCACTCCCGTTCGGGTGACTGCTACGGGTATCGCCATCATGCTCGGATTGAGAGTTGCGGACTTCCCACGTATCGGTACTATGACGCGCCGCTTCCGCAACTTCCGTCCTGCTCAGATCCGCGACACCGACAGGCTCCAAATGGACGTCCCCGTGATCGCTCACACGGTGGCGTCCGGCACACGCCAGGTGACCCCGCGCCCCTCGTGGTGACCTCGGTTCTGGAGCGTATGAAGGTGCTCACGTACCTGCCGTTCGGTGATGGAAACACTATCGGCGATCTCGTCCGTGCGCCATGCCTCAAGATCGGCCGTGGCCTCGATGACTTCACGCGTCCCCGGCGACCACGTCGTGAGAACGCGGCCCTCACCGGCGACGGGCACCCACTCGGGGAGCGTGTCGGTACGGATATAGACGACGGTTCCGGTCCCGTCGCGGCCGAACCGCGTAGCCGCCCGAACTCGACCGCACCCGCGAACGCCTCAAGCGCGGGTGAGCGGTCGCCCGTGGACTCGACAGTTTTCGAACCCCCAGAAAGCGTTATACGGTGGGATTGTAGAAGAGAGGGTGTAAGCCGGTGGAGGGATTTGAACCCTCGGCCTAATCCTTACGAAGGATTCGCTCTGCCAGTCTGAGCTACACCGGCACACGCCGTCCGTGTACACTCTGTGTTGTGCCGATAACCGCAATAAGGATTGCGAATCGGTGCCGGCCCGCGAGGGGTTCTCACGCCTCGTGAGCACCGACGACCGTGACCGGAACGTCGCCCTCCAGGAGAACCTGCTGGGCGACGCTGCCGAAGACGACCTTCCCGGTCGGGGAGCGCTTGCGCGACCCCATGACGATCTGGTCGACATCGAACTCGGCGGCCAGGTCGAGAATACCGTCGGCGGGTGGTGTCCGGGCCTCGGCGAGTTGGTAGTCGATACCGCGTTCGTCGAGGGTGTCCCGAACCAAGCGGACCGTCTCGACGCGGTCGACGGATTTGAGATCCTCGGGTGCCTCTGCCTGTTCGGGCGTCAGGGCGTGGGTGACGATCGCTTCGACCTCGTCGGTTCCGCCAGGGAGGTCCGCGACGAAGGCGGCCTGTCCGCGGGCGCGATCCGGGTCGTCGTCGACGGGAACGAGTACACGGTACATCTTATCCCCCCAGGTAGAGCCGGCCGACCTCCTCGTTGTTGAGGAGTTCGGTCCCGGAGCCGGTGAACTTGATCTCGCCGCTTGCCAGGACGAACCCGCGGTCGGCGACGGAGAGCCCCTTCTCGGCGTTCTGTTCGACCAGGAGGATCGTCGTCCCGAGGTCGTTGAGCTGTTCGATCCGCTCGAAGACGTCGTCGATGAACCGCGGTTCGAGTCCGATCGAGGGCTCGTCGAGCATCATCACGTCGGGATCGACCATCAGCGCACGGGCCAGTTCGAGCAGGCGCCGCTGGCCGCCCGAGAGCGTCCCGGCCTTCTGGCCCCTGATGTCACCGAGTATCGGGAACTCGTCGTACAGTTCCTCGGCGCGCTCGGCGGCGCGGTCGTCGTCGTCGAAGACGTACCCGCCCATCAGCATGTTCTCGTGGACGCTCATCCGGGGGAAGACGCTGGCGTCCTGGAGGACGTAGCTCATCCCGCCGGCGAGGTTCTCCTGGGGCGAGCGGCCGGTGATCTCCTCCCCACGGAACTGGACGGTCCCCGACTGGACGTCGGCGAAGCCGTAGATGCTCTTCATCAGTGTCGACTTCCCCGACCCGTTCGGGCCGATGAGGCAGCCGATCTCACCCTCCCGAACGCTGATGTTCACGTCGTGGAGGACGGTCGTGTTGCCGTAGCCCGACGTCACGTCGGTCATCGACAACAACGCGTCGTCAGTCGTCGTGGATGTGTCTGTCGTTGCCATCTCATTCCCTCCCAAGGTACGCGTCGAGGACGCGCTGGTCGTTCTGGATCGCTTCTGGCGTTCCCTCGGCGATGCGCTCACCGTGGGCCAGTACGTAGATCCGGTCAGCGATCTCCATGACGAAGTCCATATTGTGTTCGATCAGGAAGATCGTCGCCTCCTCGTCGGTGTTTGCCGTACGGATGTACTCGATGAGCTTTCCGATCATCGAGGGGTTGATCCCGCCGGCCGGTTCGTCCATCAGCAGAATCTCGGGTTCAGCCATGAGTGCCATGCTGAATTCGATGAGCTTCTGCTGGCCGAAGCTCAGTCGGCCGGCCCGCACGTCCGCCAGTCCACCGAGGTCGACGTACTCCAGCAGTTCGTTGGCACGCCCCAGCAACGAGTCGTCGGGCCGTCGCAGCAGGTTCCCCACGTCGGCACCCCCTTCCTGTGCGGCGATCAGGAGGTTCTTCCTGACGGTCATATCCCCGAAGATGCGCGTCTCCTGAAACATCCGTCCCAACCCGGCCCGAGCGATCTTGTACTCGGGCCAGTCCGTGACGTCCTCACCCTGGAGGTAGACGTTGCCTTCGTCGGCATCGAGAGAGCCCGTGATGCAGTTGAACAGCGTCGACTTCCCGGCACCGTTGGGACCGATGAGGCCGACGATCTCGCCCTGGTTGACCTCGATATCGACGCTGTCGACGGCAGTCAGCCCGCCGAACCGCTTGGTGACACCGTCGGTCCGCAGGACTGCACGATCTCCCTGGGTGTCGGTCGCCGGCGTGTCAGTGGCTCGACTCACGGAGAGTCACCTCCCGAAGGCGGGTTCTCTTCGTCCGCATCTGCCTCACCGTCGGCGGCGGCCATCCCGCCGTGTTTGTAGTACTCCATCTGACTGGCATACTGCCGTAGCGAGCCGACAAGCCCCTCCGGGATAGCGATGACAGTCACGATAACCGCCAGGCCCAGCAAGACGAGCTGCCAGCCGACCGCGTAGGACTCGACGATCTCGATGACCGTATGGAGGCCGAACGCACCGATGATCGGCCCGGCGACAGTGCCGGAACCGCCCAGCAGCGCCATCGCGATCAGTTCCACGTTCCAGGCACCGTTGTAGGCAGTCTGGGGATCGATAAACGTGTTGAACAGGCTGTAGGCACCGCCGGCGAAGCCGGTAAACAGCGCCGCCAGCATCCACGCGGCGGTCTTGTAGTAGGTCGTGTTGAACCCCATCGCGGTAGCCTTCCCCTCGTCGTCCCGGATGGCGTTGAGGACGAACCCGAAGCGGGTACTGGAGAGGTAGTAGACGACCGCTGCCTCGGCGACCAGCACGCCCAGGAACAGGTAGTAGAACTCCGTTCCCGAGGGCGTCTCCAGCAGGATCTTCCCGCTGGCACCGCCGGTGATGTCGAGGTTCCGCGAGACCTGCTGGGCCGCGAGCAGGACGCCCAGCGTCGCGATGGCGAAGTAGTGGCCCCGCAGGCGCAGGACGATGATCCCGATGACCAGCGCGAACACCGTCGCGACCAGTCCGGCGACGAGAAACGCCGCCGGGAACGCGACCGCGAAGTCCTTGACCAGGATCGCCGTCGTATACGCGCCGATCCCGAAGAAGGCCATGTTCCCGAAGCTCGGGTAGCCGGTCTGGCCGCCGACGATGTCCCAGGACAGTGCCAGGATGGCAAAGAGGTACATCTCGGTCAGGACCGTCATGTAGTACCCCGACTGGAGGCCCAGCACCGGCGGGAGTGCACCGACGACGGCACTGGCGATCAGAAGCTTCCAGCCGTGGTCGTCACAGGTCCGAAACACGCGATCGACCTGATCCGGCGGGAAGATCGACTTGAGCGTTCCGGAGTCGTCCGTCTCCGTGCTCATTCTCCCACCCCCTCACCGAACAGGCCCTTTGGCTTGACGACCAGCAGGACGATCAGCAGCGAGAAACTCACCGCCAGCGTCCACTGCGAGGAGATGAATCCGGCGACCAACTCCTCGACGGAGCCGAGCAACAGGCCACCGACGAGCGCGCCGGGGATCGAGCCGACGCCGCCGAAGACGACGATGACGAAGCTCTTCAGCGTGTAGATCAGTCCCATCTGTGGCTGGATGTTGAGGATGACGGCGATGAACGACCCCACGCCGCCCGCGATGGCCGACGAGAGCCCGAACGTCACCGCGCGGGTGTGTTCGACGTCGATACCCACGAGGGCAGCAGCCTCCGGGTTCTGTGCGACCGCGCGGATCGCACGTCCAGTCCGGGTCCGTTTGAGGAAGACGAACAGCACCGCCGTCAGGACCAGCGCCCCGGCGAAGGCGACGAGTTTCATCTTCGGGACGACGACGCCCGCGATCGCCAGAGAGGGGTCGGCGAAGGAGACCTGGATCGACCGCGGGTTGGCCGACCAGGCCTGCAACGCCAGTTGCTGGATGGCGATGCTCGCTCCGAAGGTCACGAGCAGCGTCAGGAAGATGTCCGTCCCGATGACCCGGGAGACGAGCGTCCGCTGGAGCGCGTAGCCGACGACGAACAGCACGCCGATCGCGACCGGGACCGTCGCCAGGAACAGCAACGGCGAGCCCTCGGCGTTGCCGGTCACCAGCGAGAGGACCCAGTAGGAGGTGTACCCCCCCAGCATCACCATCTCGCCGTGGGCGAGGTTGATGATGTCGACGACGCCCCAGATGAGGGCGAAGCCGACGGCGACCGCCGCGAACAGCGCCCCGACGAGCAGGCCGTTGACGACAAACTGTGTCGCCGCCATCGTCTTAGCGTTCACTCCAGTCCGGCATCGGGTAGACGGGGTCGGACTGCGCGACGTTCTCGGGATAGGTGATCTGGAGGCCGGGGTCGGGCTGCCACTGGTAGACCAGCATGTTCTTGTCGATGACTCCGCTGTCGTCGAAGGCGATGCCGCCGTACACCGACGAGAAGTCGGAGTTGCGGATCTCGTCGCGGACCGGGGTCGGCGCGACCTCGTCGACGTTCTGGAACGCGTTCATGAACGTCAGGATGACGGCCTCGCCGGCGGCGCTGTGGTAGTCCGGCGTGTAGCCGTAGTTCTCCTCGATGGCGGAGACGAAGTCGCCGGTCTTGCCGTACACCGGATCGTCGAAGTTCGCGTTGACTGCCCACGAGGACGGGCCGTACATGTAGTCCCCGTTGGCGCCGACCTCCTCCTTGAACGAGTCGTTGAGGCTGCCGACGGTGCCCATCGCGGCGTCGACGTTGACACTCTGGGTCTCCATCTGGTTGGCCAGGATGATGTTGTGTTTCTGGTGGGCACACAACAGCAGGATATCGGCGTCGTTGTCCCGGACCCGCCCGAGGTTCGTCGAGAGGTCCGAGGTGTTCGAGGGGAACGTCTGGTCGACGACCAGTTCGAGGTCGGTCTGGTCGATCTTCTGTCTGGCGCCTTCCGCCGTGGACTGGCTGAACGTCCCGTCCTCCGCGAGGATCGCGATGGATTCGGGCGTCTCGTCCTGCGCGAGACACATGTCGATGAACGACTTGGCGTACTTGTTGGCCGTCGGCAGGAGGCCGAAGATCCACTCGTTACCCTGCGCGAAGATCTCCGGGCTCGCACCGCCGCCCTCGACCATCGGCTTCTGGTTCTGTGCGGCGACAGCACTGGCCGGAAGCGTCACCGTACTGGAGTACGGTCCGAGGAGGTAGTCGACGTTCTCACGGTCGATCAACTCCTGATAGATGGATTTCGAGGTCGACGCGTCGGTCCCGTCGTCCCGGAGGATCATCTCCAGTTCGTAGGTGTTGCCGTCACCGGCCTCGACGCCGCCGTTCTCGTTGATCCGCTGGATCGTGAGTTCGTAAGCGTCCTTGTACAACTGGCCGAGATCGGCGTTGTCCCCGGACAGACTCATCGATCCGCCCAGCGTGAGCACGTCCGAACCGCTACCGCTCCCGTCTGTCGATCCACCGTCACCGCCGTCGCCGCCGTCACCGCTTCCGCCGTCGCCGCTACTGCCGTCGCCACTCCCGCCATCGCCGCCACTACCGCCGTCCCCGGAGCAGCCGGAGAGGCCAGTCAGTCCGATCACGCCTGTGCTACCAGCAATCTTGAGGAACTTCCGTCGGTCGTGTTCTCGGGTCATAGCTTCGGTACGTGCGTGTATCAGTGATACACGCCCTATACGGGACGTTGTGATCCACATTAATAAACATTGAGGATAGTTCTGTCCTACCAGGGCACTAATACGACAGCCGGGGACGAGTGCCTCACCAAAGAACCGCTGGCCAGATCGTCGCGAAGAAGACGACCACCAGCGCGGTGAGCACGAGCGTCATCAAGACGTTCAACACGACTCCAGCACGGATCATGTCCCGCTGGCGGAGGTGGCCGCTCCCGAAGACGATGGCGTTGGGTGGGGTCGCCACCGGCAGCGCGAAGGCGAAACTCGCCGCGAGCGCGCCGGTGACAGTGAGGAAGACGGCGGCCGGGACCGGATCGACCCCGAGTGTCCCCGCCAGGACGCTCCCGAGCCCGATGAGCACTGGCGCGAGAATCGTCGTCGTCGCCGTGTTCGAGGACAACTCCGTCACGAGGACGGTGAAGACGATGACGGCCAACACCACGAGCACGAGCGGCGCGCCGACCACGGCGTCGAACACCGAGCGAGCGAGCCACTCAGTCGCGTCGGTGTCGGCCAGCGCGTCGGCGAGGGAGATGCCACCGCCGAAGAGGATGATCGTCCCCCAGTCGATGTCGACGAGGTTCTCCCACTCGTCGGCACCCGAAAGGACCAGCGCCGGGATCGCAAGCAAGCCGACGACGACGAAGTAGAGGACGCCACGGTGGCCAGTCAGTCCGAATATCGTCTGGCCCTCGCCACCGAACAGCGTCACGAACCACGGGTCGGGAAGCACGCCCTGGAAGAGGACACCCAGCCCCCCGAGAATCCACAGTCCGGCGGTCCCGGCGAAGATGTAGGCCGCCCGGCGACCGGCCGGCGAGAGCGGTCCCTCCTCCTGGAGGTACTCGCCAGCCTGGGCTCGCGCGTCGTCGACGTCGTCGATCTCTGGCGGGTACAGCCAGAACGTCAGGACGTACCAGGTCAGCGGGAGCGTGACGACGACGATCGGAACGCCGACCGCGAGCCACTGTGCGAAGGAGATCTCGACGCCGACGAGCCGGTCGAGAAAGGCCACGGCGACGACGTTGGGTGGGGTCCCGATCAGCGTCCCGACGCCGCCGACACTTGCCGCGTACGCCGTCCCCAGCAACGTCGCGACCCGCATGTTCGAGACGCCGTCCTCGGTCGCTTCCCGACCGACTACCTCCGCGAGGACGCCGAGTGCGACCGGCGTCATCATCGCCGTCGTCGCGGTGTTCGAGACCCACATCGAGAGTCCCGCCGTCGCGATCATGATCGCCAGAATGAGCAATCGAGGGGATCGGCCGAGTCGGTTGATGAGATAGAGCGCGAGTCGCCGATCGATGTTGTGGGTCTGCAGCGTCTCGGCGAGCATGAACCCCGCGATAAACAGGAAGATCAACGGGTCCGCAAAGCCGGACAGTGCGGCCTGCATCTCGTCGTAGACGCCAAATACCGTCAGTGCGACCGGGATGAGCAGCGCAGTCACGGGGAGCGGAAGCGCCGTCGTGACCCACAGCGTCGCGGCCAACACCATCGTCGCCAGGGCGTACTGTCCGGCCAGAGCGAGCCCCGACGGCGTCGGGACGGCGGCGACGACGGCGGTCAGCGTGACCGCGACGACGAGAGCGCCGGCGGTTCGGCGTGGTGTCTGCAGGCCGCCCCAGGTCATCCCGATCGCCTCCGGAGTTGGTTCGGTGCCATGTTAGAAGTGCTCGACGAGCACGCAGACCTGTTCGTCGTCCAGTTCGTCCCGGTAGAGGCTGAACAGCTCTTCCAGTCGCGCCTCCGAGAGGCCCCGTGTGTCGCTTTCCAGCATCGAGATGTGCGCTTGCATGATGTCTTCCACCTCCGACTCGACCTCCCGCTGTCCGAACCCGGCCGCGACCCGCAACAACCGCCACGCGGTCGGCGAGATGTCGCGTACGTCGATGTCGTCGGCCACGCTCACACCCATCCGTCGGTGGTTTCGACCATCACGCGGGTCATCATAATTGTTGGGCTCACCTCGTCAGGTGAACGTCCAGAACGACGTTGTGCTCGTGCGGTGCGTACGAGCGGACCGTATGGCGCGTCTCGACGCTGACGTCGTAGGTCGGTTGTGCCGCGTCCCTGATCGCCCGCTCGCCCGGCCCGTACGGATCGTCCTCGTGTTGGATGTCGTAGTAGTGGAGCCAACAGTCCTCGCCGGCGAGTGTCACGGCCGTCTCCAGGAACTCGTCGGCGCTGTGGGGGAGGTTCATCACGATCCGATCGGCCCATCCCGCGTACTCTGTCGCGGCGTCCCGGACGTCGCCACTGATCGCGGTGACCCGTTCCTCGACACCGTTCCGGCGGGCGTTCTCCCGGAGGTACTCGATCGCCGTCTCGTTGATGTCCGTCCCCACACAGACGGCACCCCGTCGCGCGAACGGGATCACGAACGGACCGACACCGGCGAACATATCGAAGGCGTGTTCGCCCGACCGGACCTGTTCGACGACCCGGTGGCGCTCGGTGGCCAGCCGGGGGGAGAAATACACCTCGGCCAGATCGAGCAGGAACTCCGAGCCGTACTCCCGGTGGAGCACCTCCGTGTTCTCGCCGGCCAGGAGATCCCAGTCTCTGACCCGTTGTGTTCCCTTGATCTTCGAAGCACGGTTGAGGACTGTCGTCACGGGGAGATCGGATTCGATGATGGCGTCGGCGATCTCCTCTGCTCGGTCGGGGTCGTCCTCGTCGACGATGACGGTCTCCCCGATCCGTTCGTAGCTGGGGTCGAACGACAGCAGGTCGGCCGGCATCGTCTGTCCCTCGCGGGCCGGCGTGTCGAACTCGACGACAGTGAACGCGTCGGGGACCGCTTCCGGATCGGTCACCGGGATGTACAGTGAGCCGTCCTGAACGGTGATGTCGTAGCCGTCGTCGACGAGTCCGGCCTCGGCCAGCCGGCCGCGGGTGGCCTCACCGTCCTCGCGTGCCACGCGAACGCAGGGAACGCCCATACAACCGTTCGCCGGCCGTCTGCGGTAAGCCTGACGCTTCGCGCCCTTTATCCACTCCCGCGACCGAGTGGCGATATGCTCACCTTCGTCGGCCTCGGACTCTACGACGAGCGCTCTGTCACACTGGCCGGTCGGGACGCGATCGAGGCGGCCGACCGCGTGTTCGCGGAGTTCTACACCAGTCGGCTCGTCGGAACCGACCTCGAATCCCTGGAAGCCACCCACGGTACCGACATCGAAGTCCGTGACCGCGCTGGCGTCGAACGGGACCCCGAACCGGTTCTGGCCGCCGCCGAGACCGAAGCCGTCGCCTTCCTGACCGCGGGCGATACGATGGTCTCGACGACACACACCGATCTGCGCCTCCGGGCCGAGAACCGTGGGATCGAGACGCGCGTGATCCACGGGACGACGGCACAGACCGCCGCCGGGTCGCTGACCGGACTCCAGAACTACCGCTTCGGGAAGGCCACGACTCTCCCGTTCGAGGACGCCCACGGTGGTGACGGCGTCCCCGACAGCGTCGTCTCGACGATCGAAGCCAACCAGGCCCGCGACCTGCATACGCTGGTCTACCTCGATATCAAGGTCGACGATCCCCACTGGGACGACAGCGACGACACCTACATGACCGCGGACCACGCCGCCGAGCAGCTCGCCGATCGCTTCCCCGAGCAACTCGGTGTCGTCGTCGCCCGCGCCGGAAGCCCGGACCCGACCGTCGTCGCCGACACGCTCACAGCGCTCTCAGAACGGGAGTTCGGGGCACCGCTGCATCTGCTCGTCGTTCCAGCCGACCTCCACCCGATCGAAGAAGACGCGCTAACCGAACTCGCCGGACTCCCCGAGAAGCGTTAGTCGTCACCGGGTGTCGCGCTCGTCTCGGCGTCGGGCGTGTGAAACGCCGCTTCGAGATCGTACTCGTTGCCGGTCAGCATGAACAGCAGGTCCTCGACCAGTACCGTCATCTCCGGAAGCTCCCGGACCAGTATCCACGTGAGTCCGACGAGGACGACGACCGAGCCGACCTGTGCGAGAATCCGATCCGCGAGATAGTACGACACCATCCGTGGGTCCGAGATCCCGAACAGCGACATGATTGGCCCCTCGAAGACCTGCATCCGCTGGCGGCCAAACGAGATGGCGATGAAGACGTTCCGGAACAGGTTCAGGACGTAGATCACCGCCGCCGTCGCCGCCAGCGCCCTGAGCTTGCGCCGCCACGGGGCCGACACCGCCAGGATGGCACCGGCGAAGATCGAGATACTCCCGATCCCGGTACAGGCAAGCAGGATGTTGTAGGTGACCGGCCCCTCCTCGTGGTCGAACCAGAACGTGCTCTCGTAGGGGTACTGCTTGGTGACGATCTCGATCCCGTTGTGTGAGAAGCCGTCGACGACGACGGGATCGACGCCCAAAAGCGCCATCAGAAAGCCGGTCTGGTCGGTGACAACCTCGACCAGGAACTGCCGGAGCGGCTCGATCGTGAGGAAGGGGACGTAGACGATTCCCATCGTCCCGACCGCTCGGGTCAAGACGAACAGCGAGTCCCGCCCGTTCCACAACAGGTAGCCGGCATACAGCGACAGCGGGACCGCGGCCACGCTGCCGATCCCCTCGACGAAACTCTTCTGTGTCAGGACGAAATGGGGGATCAGCACGAACCAGAACGCGCCGAACAGTCCCCACCCCGTGACTGCCGTGATTCTGGCCCACTGCTCGTCTCTGTGGTGGAGGAGCGCACTTCCGAGAAAGCTCGCGAGGACGAGCCACATCAGCGGCTCCGAGAGAACGAGCGGGTCAAACGACAGTCCAGCGAACGTGACACGGGACTGCAGGACTGTCGCCATCATTGGTCGTATATTGGCAAATCCGGCGTATATGCTTTGCCGTTACGCCCGCGTGCAGCGGTCGAGCGAGACCGACGGCGACAGCTGTCGCTACCGGGCTAGCGCATAAAAAAGGCGAGTTTCAGGGACCGGAGTTACTCCGGTTAGTTGTTACGGCGGACTGCGAGCAGCGCCGCGGCGACCAGCGCGACCAGAGCGATCACAGCGGTGAAGCCGGGACCGTCTCCGGACGTGGTGGTCGGTGCGTCAGTCGGCGTGCTCATCTCGGTCGGCTCCTCGGTCGGCGTCGGCGTCGGCGTTGCCGTCGGCTCGTCCGTCGGCGTCGGCGTCGGCGTCGGCGTCGAGGTGACGACCGTCACGTTCGCGCTGTCGGTCACTGCCGAGCCGTCCTCGGTGTAGGGACCGTCAGCGTCCGGGAAGTCGTACTCCTCGTTTCCGTTAGTGTCGAGGTGCGGCATCGCGATCGCCGTGAAGTCCTCTTCCTGGGCGTCCACGGAGACCTCGATGTCCTCGTGGCTACCGGAGTCGAGGTAGTCGGAGTTCCCGATGACACTGCCCGCGACTTCGCCGTCGAGGAGCGTGCCATCGTGGATGACGACGAAGCCACCGTCGGACAGCGACGCGCTGTCAACAGTGACAGTCTCGCCGTCGGATTCCTGGTCGCTGATATTGACGGATGCAACCGGTGCGGCTGCGACGCGACCGTCAATCTCTTCGCCCAGTTCGTCACCGCTCAGGCGAACCTGACCAGTGAAGTTGGCACCGGGCTGCTCGTCGCTGAAGTCAGCCGTGGCCGTGAAGGTCCCGTCCGGCTGGACGATCGCGGTCGGCTGCTTCAGGAACGGAGCGCTGGAGTCGGAACTCCGGAGGAACACCGTGAGTTCCGTACCAGGTGCGACGACACTCTCGCCAGAGATGTTCTGGCCTTCGGCAGCGCGAACAACGACATCGTCATCGTTGTTCAGGCTGGTACCGTCGTCGCGGTCCAGGACATCGAAGGTACCGTTGACGTCCTGCGCGTCTTCGTCAGTACCCAGTTCAGTGGCATCGTCGCCGGCAACACTGAAGTTGGTCGTGTACGCGTCACCGTCTTCGGCACCCTCGTCGAGGAGTGCCTGACTGTCGACGGCAACGAACTGCGTGTTGTTGTCCTCGTCGACGAGGACGTGGACGTTGCTGGTGCCGAGGTCGTCGATGGAGATGTCGGATTCCTCGACGTTAGCGCCGGGGTCCTCGTCCTCGAAGAGGAACGAGATGTGGCCCGTGTCCGCGTCCTGGAAGTTCTCCGTGTGCGTCTGCAGCGCTTCGGCCTCGGAGAGATCGTTCACTTCCGAGTGGTACGTGTACAGACCTTCGAGGCCGGAGGCCTCGACCTGAGCGACGAGCGTGTCCTGCGTCGCGAGCTCTTCGGACTGCGTCAGCTCGCCGTCCTGGATCAGCTGGTAGACATCGCCGACCTCGTCGTTGTCGAGGTCCTCGATGTCACTGAAGCTGTCTTCCGGAGCGACCCAGTTCTGCAGGTTCTCGGTCGACCGGTCCTGCAGGGAGATCGTTCCGACGTCCTGCTCGTTGTCGCCGGTGACATCGTTGTCGTTCTCACCGGTGATGTTCATCGTGTAGTCCGTGGAGTCGAGGAGATCCTCTCCGACTTCACGGTCGGTGTCGACGAAGCCACCGTTCCGCTCGATGACTTCCAGCTCGTCGTCGTCGTCAGCGACGGTGACGACGCCGGGGTTGACCTCGTCCATCGGGACCGCGCCCGCGGAGTAGCTGTTGAACTGAACAGTGACCTGCCCGTCGTCACTGTCGTCCGTCAGGTTCAGCAGCAGGTTGTAGTTGTCGTCGGACTCGTCACCGATGTTCAGCATCGCAGTGTCGGTGTTTTCGAGGTTGACCGTGACGTTCACAACGTCACCGCGTTCCTCGATGAAGACACCGTCGGCTTCGAAGCCGGCTTCAGCGTCGCCAGCTTCGACGACTTCGAACTCGTCGCTGTTTGCGCTGACCTGCGTGTTGACGTCGGAGATTTCGACGGTGTAGTTGCCGGTGTCGACTTCACCGAAGTCGACCTCGGCCTCACCGTCGTTGTCGATCGTGACCGTTCGCTCGACTTCCTCGTCACCGTTGGAGTCGAGGAGATCGGCGTCGACCTCGCGGTCGATGTCGTTGGACTCGACAGTCGCAGTCACGTTCTCGTCGTCCTCGAACGTGTCCTCGTCAGCCTCGACCGAGAGGCCGAGGTCTTCGAGCTGCAGCGAGCTGTTGGTGCCCGCGTTGTCGTTCTCGATGTTGTAGTCGCCAACGTCGCGGTTGTCGGTGTCGAAGACGTAGACCTGGCTGTTCGCGCCAGTACCACGCGTGGCGGAGAACGTCAGGTCATCGTCGCCGTCCGTGTTGATCTGGAACTGGTCACCGACGTTGCCCTCGAACGTGACGTTGGAGCCCTGGTAGGCTTCAACGTCGTCGTTCGTGAGCGTGTTGACCGTAGCCGGTGCGAACTTCGCTTCTTCCGTGACTTCGTCGAGGCTGTTACCGTCCGTATCTTCGTAGCCGGAGACGGTGACCTCGTCGATGCGGTTGTAGGTCTGGTCAGTGTCCACCACGACGCGCCCGTTGTCGGGCGACTGGATCTGCGAGTCGTCGACGGAGATGTCGTCGTCGTTGCTGAGGTGGATCGTGACTTCAGGGTTGTCCTCGAAGACGTCCTCGTTGAACGCCAGTTCGAGGATGGTACCCTCTTCGGAGTCGACGTAGTGCGTTGCTTTGCGCAGCTCAGGTGCTCCGGGCTCGGAGTCACCTTCGTTCGGCGGTTCGGTTCCAGCTTCCTCGATCGTGACCGAGGAGGTCACGGTCGACGAGCTTTCCGATCCGACGAAGCCAGAGACCTCGATCGGTCCACTGTCACCAGTCGATGCGTCGTCCGCGACCTCGTAGGTGATAGTGGTCTCGAAGGAGTCACCAGCAGCGAGCTGGCTGGTGTAGAAGACAGCATCCCCGCCGAAGTTGCCGGTTTGGCCGTCTCCTGAAGCCGAGACTGCGGTAACGCCGTCAGGCAGGTCACCGAGTTCAAGACCGCCGGCGGATGCAGTCTCGTCTCCATCGTTCGTCAGTGTATACGTCACGTCGAATGTCGATCCCTGCGTCGCCGTCCCCGGATCGGAGGCCGACAGATCGGCCTGCGGGGCTGCAGCAACAGGCATCGACAGGGCAACGACGGACAGCACCATAAGCGCTGCCAGGCCCAGTGCCTTTACTGAATTGTGGTTACGTGTCATGTGTTGTTAGCTTGTTTTGTGATTCGATCAGTTAGCTTGGTTGTACGCTTCGATGACGGCGAGGACATCCTGGAAGCCAACAGGCTGACCGCCGATCTGCGAGTCGTCGTTACTCGCCTGAATCGCAGCGATGACTTCCGGGAAGTCGATCTCGCCGTTGTTGTTGGTGTCGAACCGCTCAACGCCACCACTGCTGGTGTCGTTGGTGACAGTGATCTCAGCCGTTTGGCTGCCGTCGTCCGTGAAGACACCGTGCGTGTAGTTGCCGGTGTTAGCGAGGCTGAGGCCGTCGAATTCCACAGTCTGCGATTCGCCAGCTTCCAGCGTGACTTCCTGGCTGGCGACCGTCGTGTTCTCGGTGAGAAGACCGGTTCCAACGCGGAACTCGACAGTCTTCGTGTCCGAGACCGGAGCGGTGTTCTCGATCGTGGCGCTAGCGGTGAATTCCTCTTCGGCACCGACAGTCGTCGGTGCGGACAGGCCGCTCACCTCGAAGTTGCCGTCGGTCGGCTCCGCGCCGACGATGACAACGTTCGCTTCCTGGGTGAAGTCGATCTTGACCGGGCTGTCGGTGTCACCGACACCCTCGGTTCCGGAGTCGAGCTCGATACCGGCGACACGCGTGTAGTCGACGCCGTCAGGGTCTTGGGCCGGCACACGCGGGAGCGTGTACTGAGCCTGACCCTGCTGCTCGGACGGGAAGGTCAGCAGCGTCACCGACGTCGCGTTCTGGAGCGTGACGGTGTCGAAGCCGTTCCCGGTTCCGTTAGCGATCTCGTACGCTTGGAGCGTCTCACCAGTGACAGTGACGTTTTCGCCGCTGTCAGTGTTGGTGACAGTGAACTCCGCGTCGAGGACCTCAGATCGGGTCCGGTCGGTCAGATCGTCTTCCGCTTCGATAGTGAAGACCGTCCCGTTCTGCGAGACGAACTCTTCAGTGTAGACAACGGAGCCGATGATCGGCTCGTTGTCCTCGTTGGTCACGATACCGGAGACCGAGCCAGTTTCGAACACGGTCGTTCCAACGAAGGTGACGTTCGACTCGTCGGTGATCGACGAGTCGGCTTCGAGCGTCGCCGTCTTGTTGGTCCGAAGCGTCGTGTCGTTCTGGACGGTTTCCAGCAGGACAGTCGCCTCGCTGTCGCCGTCCGTGGAGACGGTGACAGTCGGCGAGGACGACGAGTTGTCAACGTTGACGACAGTCCCACCGATCGCAGTCGGGAGGAACTGTCCGTCGAAGTCGTCGTTGAGGCCGACCGTGACGTTGGTGTCAAGGTCGTCAACGACTTCGCCCTGGAAGTTAGTCGCGGTCGCGTTAACTTCGATCACGTCGATGGTTCCGTCACGTGCGACCGGCTGGTAGGTGTCGTCGCTCTGATCGTCGAACGCAGTGATATCGTCAGTGCTGACATCACTGAGGTCGTCGATCGCCGGGTGGACACCGACCTGCGTGATGTTCACCGAGTCAGGTTCGACTTCCTTCTCTTCGAGCAGGAAGGTCCGCTCGACCACGTCACGATCCGTATCGTAGGACGTGATAGTGGCATCCTGGTACTGTCGTGCGTAGTCAGCACGCTCGGCCATCACGGTGTAGTCGACACCGTTTTTGCCGTCAGCACGCAGGTTGGTCAGGGTTGCCTGCCCGTTTTCGTTGGTGGTCGCAACCGGGTTAGCATCCGTATTGCTCGCGCGGTCTTCGACACCGGCAGCGGTCAGGTTCTCAGTGACTTCGACATCCACGGCGCCGCTAACGTTCGTGAAGTTAGCGTTGCCGGGGTTGTCGATGTCACCGGTTTCCGTCGACTGGACGGTGTAGTTGCCAGGTTCGATCGGGACGATGTTGAACTGGAAGCTGGGGCCCAGTGCCGTGTTGCCACCGTCACCGGCGGTAGCAAGGAATCCAGATCCGACACTGTCGTCGGACTGGTTCAGCGTGTCGTTGCGGACGAAGTCCGAACTGTCGTCGTACGTGATGTCGTAGTCATCATTGTCGACGACAGCACCGGTGTCTTCGTTGATGACACGGAATAGTGCCTGATCGCCGGTATCCACGTTGGTTTCGTTGTTCGCGTCGATCTGGTTGTTGAGGAACCGATCCGTTTCCACTGCGTAAACAGTGGCACCCTCAAGCTCAGCGGCGGTGTCCTTGTCCTTGACCTGTGCGACGAAGACGCCTTCACCGTCTTCGGGGATGAAGGAGGCCGTCGCCTGGGTCGTGAGGCCGTTCGAGGTCTCGAATTCGAGCAGGACGTCCTGCACTGTGTCCGAGGTAGCCGTGAACGTGACCTCACCATCTGCGTTGGTCGAGGTAGTGACACTGGTCTGGGTACCAGCCGTATCCGGATCCAGGTCAACAGTGCCATCGACATCACTGGGGTTAGCGAAGCTCACTGTCACGTCCTCACCCTCAAGGGGCTGGTCAGGACTAGCAAGATCGTTAGTCGTGACCTGAGCCGTGAAGCTAGCTTCGTCAGTCGAATCGGCGATTGCGGTACCGTCACTAGCGACAATCTCGATGTCGTCCGCGTTCACGACACGCTGGAGACGGACGTCGAAGCGTTCAGTAGAGCCTGCTTCGACCAAGGCCGTACGGGCGAACGACTCATACTGGGTGCCAGTTGCGTTTTCGACCTGACTCGTATCGATCCGAACCCGGTAGTCGATGCCGTCGGGGAAAGTACCAGGATCAGGGACCGGGACTTCAACGGTGTATTCGTCGTTCGAACCGCTGACGAATGCCGGCGAGGCTTCGACCTCACGAACGTCACCACTGATAGTGCCGTCTGCATCGCCGTCGGTTTCGACGATCAGCTCGACATCACTGGCGTTGTCAATCCGGTTACCGTTCTGGTCACGGAGGTCACCAGTAATGAACGCCGTATCGTCTTCGGCTGTGACATCAGTGTCGACAGTGGCAGTGTCCTCGGTGTTGCCGTTGGCGTCCGTGGTAGTGAGCTCAGACTCAACCGTGTCCGGAGCTACACCGTTAGGGATGGAGACCGAGAACGAGACGTTCCGACTCTCACCCGCTGGCACAGTCACGCTCTTCGTACTGGTGGCTGCGGTCGCTCCAACGGAGCCGGTATCACTGTACGACACGTCACGCGTGATCTCACTCGCACCGTTGTTCGTGAGTTCACCGGTAACGGTGATACTCGTTCCCTCGGTGGCAAGCCCCGGAGCACGGGCTTCAAGGTCCGCGTCCGCAGCAGTGATGGTGACGGTAGTATCGAGTTGGGTCGTACTACCCGGGTTAACTATGAAGCTAACCGGGTATTCACCCGCACTAGTCGGGTTTCCGACATCCTCGATTTCCAGTGTGAGAGTATCTTGACCACCATCGACCGTGGCGGAGCTTTCGGTACTGAACTCCACTACACCGTTGTTGTTGTCAACGGTGAAAGTCGATGAGTCGATACCCTGTGCGTTTGACCCAGAGTCGAGGAAGTTCTCCGAGCCCGTACCAAGTGTGGCTATGGAGCTCTCGTCGACGTTGCTGAGGTCAAACTCACTTCCGAATTCTATTCGATAATCCTGTGCGTCCTCATCGGACGTTGGTGAAACCTGGAACGTATATGTCCCAGTATTACCAGCTGCAGCTGAACTGGTGGATACGCCACCCGAGTCCAGGTTCTGGTTTGCCGCAGCCGCGTTCCCTGAGAGCGCGACGGTCCCTCCGAATACGGAGAATACCATCAGCGCCGCGAGGAACAGACTACGGAGTTTTTCGTTTGTGTCTGTCATGTTTGGTTGTATGTTATTTCAGTCGGCGACGGGAGCTTTCCTCGATCGCAGACGCGACCCGCGTACCGGTCTGAACGATCGTACTCACTGCCATCACCATGGGTAGGGGTACGGTCTAAACCAACGTTGGATGTTATAAATGCTTTGTGGTCAGTGAACAGGGATGAGAGAGTGTAACACACCAGAAAACGGGCAGTAGAGACGATACGGCCGCGTTCAACGCCGGTTCGATTTTGTATCAGCCGCGTGTCATCGCTTCGTCAGACACCTGTAGAAAAAGTGTAAATTTCGGCCTGCTCGTGGTACTTTGCCCGAGCTAGTCGGGACTCAGTTGGTCACGACCTCGATCTCGTGGCCGTCGAGGTCTTTGGTGAACGCGTACCGGTCGTCGCAACTCGCCGGGTCGCGGTACTCCTCGGCGTGGCGATCCATGAGTGTCCCCCACGTCTCGTGGAGGTCGTCGGTCCGGACCGCGAGGTGTCCCCAGGCGTCGCCCAACTCGTAGGACCGCCCGTCGTAGTTGTAGGTCAACTCGACCGACATCGCCTCCGGCGGTGCGTCGCCGGGCTCGACGAAGTACAGCGCGAAGTCGTCGAACTCCTCCCGCCGGGTGAGGTCGTAGTCCAGTTTGCGGACGTACCAGCCGATCGCCTCGTCGGCGTCCTCGACACGGAGCATCGTGTGATCCAGCGACCACTTCGCGCCGTGGTCGCGCTCGACGATCTCGACCTCGTGGCCGTCGGGATCTTTGACGAAGGCGTAGGAGCCACCACAGGAGTCCGGATCGCGGTAGTCCTCCACGCCGGCGTCCATCAGTTCCTCGTAGGCCTCGTAGACGTCCTCACAGCGGACGGCGATGTGCCCCCAGGCGTCCCCCATCGTGTACGTGCGCCCGTCGTGATTGTACGTCAGCTCCAGAAGCGCCCCCTGATCGTGGACGTCCTCGGGGCCGAGGAAGACGTTCGTGAACGTCTCCGCCTCCCAGCGTCCCTTCTCCTCGTAGTCGAGGAAGGTCTGGTACCAGTCGAGCGCGGCGTCCAGATCCTCGACGCGCATCATCGTATGATCCAGTGTCAGCATATCCGGATCGAAGGCCGGCGGGGCGAAAAGACTACCGGGAGCGGCCACCGCTGGCAGGGGCGACGAGCGGCCAGTAGTACCACCACGCGACGGCCAACAACAGAACGGTCCCGACCGGGAGCGCGACGTAGCCGATCCGGCGGTTGAATCCCAGGAACACGCTCACCTGTGTGAGTCCGGCACCGACGAGTGCGAGCGCAGTGATCCGCTCGTCCTCGCGCCAGACGACACCCGACACCGCGCTCGCGAGCGCGAGGAGATAGAGGACGACGCCGCTCCGCCAGGCTTCGATGAACGCAGGGAGTCCCTGAGTGAACCGATAGAAGTAGTCGTAGATCGAGACCACGGCCGGCGGGTTCGTGTTGAACAGCCCGAAGGTGAACAGCACCGTCAACTCACCGCCGATAACCAGAACCGTCCACGGGAGAACCCCGACGGCGAGGACGGCGATCAGGCGTCGGCGCGGACCCTGTCCCATACCGGTAGCCAGTGGTGGAGCGGTATATCACTCACGGACGCGCGCTCGCGGGTGCACGCGAGACCGCAAGAGAAGACACAGATAGCTCGGACGAAGTGAGGGTAATCGGCCGCTCACTTCCTGGCGATGATCCGGAGCACGTCCTCGTCGGCGAGTTCGTGGTCGCGGCCGACCTGTTGTTCGTCGTGTTTCGCACTGGGACCGGAGACACGGGCGAAGCGGAACCGGTCGTCGAAACTCCCGCCCAGCTTCTCGCAGGCCGCACCGACGGTATCGCCCTCGCGGAGGATCAGTGGCTCCTCGTAGTCGACGCCGCGGCCGGGTTTGTCCATGTAGATCCGGATCAGGCCGAGTTCGTCCCAGATCCGTTCGGTGAGTCCGTCGAGTCCCCGCTCCTCCTCGGCGCTGATGAAGATCGCATCGTCGGGGTCGATGTCGCGGTCCTCTAGTTCGCTCTCGACCGTCGGGAGGTAGTCGGGCTCGATGAGGTCGGCCTTGTTCACGACGGTGATCGAGGGCAGATAGACGCGGTTGTCCATCACGCCGTCGATCAGCCGGTCGAGATCGACCTGCTCACCGATCGTCACGTCGGCGTTGACGTAGCCGTGTTCGCGCAACACGGACTTGATCGTCTCCTCGTCGAGGTCCAGATCGACCGAGCTGTTGACTCTGAGCCCGTCTTTGGCTTTCTTGCGGATGTTGACCCGCGGGGGCTCTTGGTCGAGACGGATCTTGTTCTTGTAGAGTTCCTCGGAGAGTCGGTCGTACTGGTCGATCTCGAAGACGGAGACCAGGAAGACGATGAGATCCGCAGTCCGAACCACCGAGAGGACTTCCTGCCCGTCCCCGCGGCCGCCGGCGGCCCCCTCGATGAGTCCCGGAACGTCGAGAATCTGGATGTTGGCACCCTTGTGTTTGAGCATTCCCGGGTACACGTCGAGAGTCGTGAACTCGTAGGCGCCCGTCTCTGAGTCGGCGTTGGTCAACGCGTTCAACAGCGTCGATTTCCCGACGCTGGGAAAGCCCACGAGCGCGACGGTCGCGTCCCCGTGTTTCTCGACACCGTAGCCACCACCGCCACCGGAGGAGGACTGCTGTTGTTCGAGTTTCTCCTTTTTTTCGGCGAGTTTCGACTTCAACCGGCCGATGTGTGCCTCCGTGGACTTGTTGTAGGGCGTACTGGCGATTTCGTCCTCCAGTTCCTGGATCTCCTCTTCGAGCCCCATCGTGTGTACGTCGGCCCCTCACACCGAATAAGACTTTCTTCCCTGGGTCGCGACGCGTGGCGACGGCGGACTATCCCGAACAATCACACATGTAATTCGATACACCTATACGGCGCCCACCATCAAAAACCGACAATGGCAGACGCGAACCGGTTCCGCGACAGTACGCAGATCCTGTTGCCAGCGGGTGCACTCGACGGCGTCCGCGAGGAACTCGAACAACAGTTCACCCTCACGGTCCGGGAGGAGGGGAACCAGGTCCGGATCATCGGTTCGCCAGTCGAGATCAAGGACGCCGGCGACTTCCTCGCGATGAACGGCGTGGCCTTCGCGTGATCGCGACGCCGTGCCGGATCGAGCGGTTTGCTGGAAGCCGGCGGTACCGACGAAAACAGCCATGTGTGGCGGTCACGCGGGTGCCGGTGAAGCGCAATCCTTTAAGCCGCCGGGAGAAATGACCCATACATGGCTGGAACTATCGAAGTACTCGTTCCCGGTGGAGAGGCCAATCCCGGCCCGCCGCTCGGTCCGGAACTCGGCCCGACACCGGTGGACGTACAGGCAGTCGTCCAGGAGATCAACGACCAGACGGAAGCGTTCGACGGGACCGAGGTCCCGGTCACGATCGAATACGAGGACGACGGCTCGTTCACCATCGAAGTCGGTGTCCCGCCGACGGCCGAACTCATCAAAGACGAGGCCGGCTTCGACACCGGAAGCGGCGAACCCCACGAGGAGTTCGTCGCCGACCTCTCCGTCGATCAGATCAAGCAGATCGCGGAGCAGAAACACCCCGACCTGCTCTCCTACGACCTGAAGAACGCAGCGAAGGAGGTCGTCGGGACCTGTACTTCGCTGGGCGTCACCATCGAGGGCGAGAACCCTCGCGAGTTCAAAGCGAAGATCGACGCCGGCGAGTACGACGACGTGTTCGCGGCGGAAGCGTCGGCATAACCCGTCTGTACTGCGGTTCTTTAGGCGCGCTCCTCGGTAGCCTCGGCCCCGGGCAGCGTGATCGTGATCGCCGTTCCGCGCTGTGTCCCGGTAGCGACTGATATCTCGCCGCCGAGTGAGTCGACCAACCACTTCACGAGCCACAGCCCCAGTCCGTTCCCGTGTGAGGTCGGTGTCTCGTCGCGGGTTCCGGCGAGCAGTTCCGTTTCGAGGTCCGGAATGCCCGGGCCGTTGTCGGCGACGGTGATGGCCGCAGTGTCGGCCTGGCAGGACACGCGAAACGTCACGCTGCGGTCCGAAGCGGGCAGGTCGTTGTGTTCGAGCGCGTTCCGTCCGAGTTCCGTGACGAGTGGGAAGAGGACCCGGGCCGCGTAGACCGGGACCGCCTCGCCGAGGTCGGTTTCGATCGCCGCCTCGGGGTACTCTTCACGGAGCGTCTCGGCGATCTCGTCGATCGCACGTGTCGCGTCGATACGGTCGATCCCGGTCGGGTTGCCGCTCCACAGTTCGTTTTGGATCGTGCGTGCGTGCTCGCTCATCTCCATGAACGACTCGGCCCTGGCCTGGATGCGTTCCGCCGAGCGCTCGACCGGCTCGGGGACGCCGTCGGTGTCGAGGATCCGCTCGGCGGACAACAGGATCACGGACATATCGTTCCGGAGGTTGTGGCGGAACACGCGATTGAACACGAGCATCTGGGATGTCCGGCGGTCCAGTGTCGCGGCCAGTTCGCTGAACCGGTGTGAGATCCGTTGCCACTCCGTCGTCGTCCCCAGATCGACGGTCGTCCCGTAGTTCCCCGACTCGAGCGCGTCGAAACCAGCGACGAGTTCGTCGATCTGTCGGATCGTCAACCGCGACGCCCAGATTCCAAGGACGGCAACGGCAAACAGTGTCAGAGCGAGCGCACCGAACTGGTAGGTGCTCGCCCGCCGGATCGGTTGTGCGACGGCCGCCCTGTCGACGGCGACGGTGACCGTCCAGCCAGTCCGATCGACGGGGGCGGTCGCAGTGAACCGCTCACCGCTCGGGGGCGGGTCCGAGTAGAGTCGCGTGTCGTCGACCGAGCGGACGGTCAACGCCTGTTCCGGGGGCAGTAGCGTCGTCGAGGACTCGAAGAAGTTCGTCGCCGTGAGGTGGAACGCGCCGTTGAGCGTCCCGACGACGGTCCCCTGTTGTCTGATCGGTGCCGAGATCGTGACGATGAAATGTCCGCTTTCGGCTTCGAACGGGGCGCTAATGTACTGCTTCCCGTCGAGCGCTTCCTGGACGTACGGTCTGGTACTGAAGTCGGTCCCGGTTAGTTCGTCCCGTCGCTCGGCGGAGAGCCCCGCCGAGTCGATCGCGACCATCGTCCCGTTTGCGGCGACGACCGACACCCCCTCGAACGCCGTCTGGGCTCGAAAGGTGGCGAGAGCTCCTCGCTGTGCGGGTGCTCCGTGGGCCGCGATGTCGTCGTTGGTGGCCCAGAGTGCGACCGTCGACTGTTTCTCCCCCAGTCTCGTGTCGATATCGTGGGCGACTGTCTCTGCGGACGTGTTGAGCCTCGTTCGCTCCTGTTGTGTGACCTCCTGTTTGTGGAGGGAAAACCCGGCGAAGACGACCCCGGAGAGGACAAGCGCGACTGCGGCGAGCGTCAGGAGAAACGTCGTCCGCAGGTGCATTGTCGTGTAGTGAAGCCATCGAAGCATAAATCGATCGGGAAGGTGGGTTCGACGCTTTTAAGTGTCGCATTGGCATCTACTCGGACGAGACAGGCATCCGCCTGTTTCACTGACCCGTAGAAGCCACTTGGCGTACTACGGAGGTGAACAATGGCAGATCAAGAAATAGAGCAAGCAGTCTCTCGCGCACTCGAGGACGCACCCCAGCGGAATTTCCGTGAAACGGTGGACCTCGCGATCAACCTGCGCGACCTAGATCTTAACGACCCGTCGAACCGCGTCGACGAGTCCGTCGTTCTGCCTTCCGGCACCGGTCAGGAGACCACGATTGTGGTCTTCGCCGAGGGTGAGACAGCCCTCCGTGCCGAGGAGGCAGCCGACGACGTACTCGACCACGACGATCTCGAAGAGCTTGGCGACGACGACGACGCCGCCAAGGACCTCGCCGATGACACCGACTTCTTCATCGCGGAGAAGGGACTCATGCAGGACATCGGCCGATACCTCGGGACCGTCCTGGGCCCACGCGGGAAGATGCCGGAACCACTCGATCCCGACGACGACGTCGTCGAGGTCATCAACCGCATGAAAAACACCGTCCAGCTGCGCAGCGGGGAGCGGCGAACGTTCCACACGCGCGTCGGTGCACAGGACATGTCCGCCGAGGACATCGCCGACAACATCGACGTCATCCTGCGCCGTCTGCACGCGGACCTCGAAAAGGGGCCGATGAACATCGACACGGTCTTCGTCAAGACCACGATGGGCCCCGCCGTGGAGGTGGCCTGAGATGAGCGCCGAAGGAGAGCGAAAGACCGAGACGATCCCGCAGTGGAAACAGGACGAGGTCGACGACATCGTCGGGATGATCGAATCCTACGAGAGCGTCGGCGTCGTCAACATCGCGGGGATTCCGTCCCGCCAGCTCCAGGACATGCGTCGTGACCTGCACGGCACCGCGGAGCTTCGGGTCGCCCGGAACACGCTCCTCTCGCGTGCGGTCGAGGAGGTCGACGACGGTCTCGAACAGCTCACCGACTACGTGGCCGGACAGGTCGGTCTCATCGGGACGAACGACAACCCGTTCTCGCTGTTCCAGTCTCTCGAAGCGTCGAAGACGCCCGCACCGATCGGTGCCGGCGAGATCGCGCCCAACGACATCGTGATCCCCGAAGGGGACACGGGCGTCGATCCGGGTCCGTTCGTCGGTGAACTCCAGAGTGTCGGTGCCGACGCACGCATCCAGGAAGGATCGATCCAGGTCCTCTCGGACTCGACCGTGCTCGACGCCGGCGAGGAGGTCTCCCAGGAGCTCGCGAACGTACTGAACGAGCTCGGGATCGAGCCCAAGGAAGTCGGGCTCGATCTCCGTGCGGTGTTCGCCGACGGCGTCCTGTTCGAACCCGACGAACTCGAACTGGACGTCGAGGCCTACGAGAGCGACATCAAGGCGGCCGCCGGGCGGGCGTTCAACCTCTCGGTCAACGCCGAGTACCCGACCGCGACGACGGCCCCGACGCTGCTGCAGTCGGCCCGCGCCGACGCCAAGAGCCTCGCGCTCCAGGCAGCCATCGAGGACCCCGAGGTCGTCCCCGACCTCGTGAGCAAGGCCGACGCACAGGTCCGCTCGCTCGCCGCGCAGATCGACGATCCGGAGGCGCTGCCCGAGGAACTCCAGGACGTGGAGGCCGAGGCAGCCACAGAGGAACCGGCTGACGACCAAGACGACACCGCATCCGACGAGCCCGCCGACGAGGACGCCGCGGCCGAGGAGGCCGAGGACGACGATGATGACGACGACGAAGACGCCGGCGACGCGCTCGGAGCGATGTTCTAACTCACAACGACAACAATGGAATACGTTTACGCTGCACTCATCCTGAACGAATCGGGCGAAGAGATCAACCAGAGCAACCTCACCGACGTGCTCGAAGCCGCCGGTGTCGACGTCGAGGAATCCCGCGTCAAGGCACTCATCGCCGCGCTGGAAGACGTCGATATCGAGGAGGCCGTCGAGCAGGCGTCGGCCGCACCGGTCCCGGCAAGCGGTGGCGCCGCGGCACCCGCTGCTGACGACACCGACGACGACGCCGACGACGGTGACGACGAGGCCGAAGAAGCTGCCGACGAGGGCGGCGACGACGGCGACGACGACGAGGACGACGAGGCCAGCGGTGAAGGTCTCGGCGAACTCTTCGGCTAAGTCGACGACGACACACACCTTTCTTTGCGCGACGCGACCGGGTAGCGACTGCGTTCCCGACACCGGGCCGCCCTGACGTTCAAGTACCGGCACGGGGCCAGGCCCGGGCGTGTTCGGGCTTCCCGCCGTCGGGCTGTCGACGCCGACCCTGCCGTTGCTCGTCGCCATCGTGGCCGGTGTCGGCCTCGGGACCGTCAGCGGCCTCGTCCCGGGGCTGCACGCCAACACGTTCGCGCTGCTGCTGGCAGCGGTCGCGGGAGCGGTCCCTGGTTCGGCGGTCGCCGTCGGCGCGGCGATGCTGGCCGCCGGCGTGACACACACCTTCCTCGATATCGTCCCGGCGCTGGCACTGGGCGTCCCCGATCCGGCGATGGCGGCCAACGCCCTTCCCGGACACCGGCTGGTGATCCAGGGTCGCGGCCGGGAGGCGTTGCGGCTCTCGGCGCTGGGCAGTGGACTGGCCGTGGCGTTTGCAGTGCCCCTCGCCGTCCCAGTGACGCTCGTGATGCAGCGAGCGTACCCGCTCGTCGCGGAACGGCTCCCGCTGGTGCTGGGCGCTATCGCGGCACTGCTGGTCGTGACCGAACAGGACCGGCGAGCAGCGGTCGGCGCCTGCTGTTCGCTCGCCGCGAGCGGCGCGCTGGGCGGCTGGCTGCTCGATGCGTCCGTCTCGGCGGTGCTCCCGGTGGCAGACGTGCTCGTCCCGCTGTTCTCGGGGCTGTTCGGTGCGCCGGTGTTGCTCTCGGCCATCGACGGGGACGGCGTCCCGCCACAGTCGGGGACCACGGTGACCGTCCCGCGGAACACGGTAGCACGACTGGCGGCCGTCGGGACGCTCTGTGGCGCCGTCGTCGGCTATCTCCCGGGAGTCTCCAGCGCCGTCGCGGCGACCCTGGCGCTCGGACTGACGAGCGGGCGCGGCCCGCGGGCGTTCACCGTGACGACCAGCGGCGTCAACACGGCGACGGCCGTCTTCGCCCTGTTCGCCCTCGTCGCGCTCGGGACTCCCAGAACCGGCGTGCTGGTCGCGCTCGACCAGGTCGGTCCGCCGCTGGCGCTGCCCTGGCTGCTCACGGCCGTCGCCGTCGCCGCGCTCTCCGGTGCCGTCCTCGTCCCCCTCCTCGGGGACCGCTACCTGCGGACGGTCGGCCGGCTCGATCCGGCCGCCCTCTCGGTGTCGGTACTCGTCGGCCTGCTCGTGCTGTCGTACGTCTTCGCCGGTGGGGTCGGCGTCGGCGCGTTCGGGCTGGCCACGGCTGTCGGTCACCTCCCGCCGTATTTCGGCGCTCGGCGCGCGACGCTCATGGGGGTGTTGCTCGTCCCGTTGGCGTTATAAGTAGCCCCGCTGGCGGAAGTGGACGAGCATGACGACGACGATGAACACCATGCCGACCATCGTCGCCGGGTAGCCGAACGTCCAGCTCAGTTCGGGCATGTTGTACGGGCTATCGGCGAAGTTCATACCGTAGACCCCGACGACGAACGTCAGCGGGATGAAGATCGTCGCGACCACCGTCAACACCTTCATCACCTCGTTGGTCGACTGCGAGAGCGTGTTGAGGTAGATGTCCCGAGCGCCGCGACCAGGTCGCGGTAGGTCTCGGTGAGATCGACCACCTGGACGAGGTGGTCGTAGACGTCACGGAAGTACTTCTCCGTCTCCTGCTGGATCTGGTCCGGATCACCGCGGGCCAGGACTCCCACGGCCTCCCGTGTCGGCCAGGCGACCTTCCGGAACGAGAGGAGGTCCCGGCGGACGTCGTTGATCTTCTCTAAGGTCTCGATCTCCGTCGAGACGGTCACCTCCTCCTCGATCTCCTCGATGTCGGTCTCGATGCCGTCGAGCAGATCGAAGTAGCCGTCGACGATGAGGTCGATGACCCGGTAGGCGGTGAAATCCGGCCCGCGGTGGAGGAGGCGTTCGTCGCCGCGGGCGACGGCGTCGAGGACTCGCTGGACTGGCTGGGCCGGTCCTGTCGCGACGGTGACGACCCAATCGTTCCCGATGAACACCCCGACGGGACTGGTCGCGACCTCCTTCTCGAAGGTCGTCTCCCCAGGCGTGAGCGTCGCGGTCTTCAGCAACACGAAGGTGTAGGTCGGGAACTCCTCGGTCTTGGCCCGGACCTGGCTCTGGATGTCCTCGATGGTGAGCGGGTGCAGATCGAACGCCGACCGGACGCTGTCGAGTTCCTCGACCGTCGCCTCGGCGGCGTGAACCCAGGTCGTCCCGGTCGCTTGTCGCGCCGCCGTGAGGTCGTCGTACTCGACGGGCTGGCCGTCGGCGTAGACGACCGCGGAGATCACGCTTCCTCCTCGCCCGGGACTCGCCCGATCGAGAGGACCGTGAGTCCGACCATGACGGCAGTTATCGAGAACGCACGGCCGGGGTAGGGGACGACCACGCCCGCGACGTATCCGGCGACGCCCACGAGCGTCAGCACGGCCCCGGCGATGGCGGCGGGATGCATGGGCCACACCTCGCGCCGCCCGTAAAAAAAACGTACCCCCGGCGCGGAGATCCGGTGGTCTGTAACAGGCGTCCATCGGTCCCGGACACGACGAGAGACCACCGACCACAGGCCGCTTACAGCCGGTAGGTCGGTCCGTCGTCGGTGTCCTGAACTTCCACACCGATTGCTTCGAGTTCGTCACGGAGTTCGTCGGCGCGCTCGTAGTTGCCGGCCGCCCGCTCCTGTTCGCGGACGTTCAAGACGAGTTCCACGAGGTCGCCGGCGACAGTGACGTCGCTGTCCTGCTCGGTCCCGAACCCGAGTCCAAGCACCTCGCCGCCGAACGTCTCAAAGGCCGCGATAGCTTGCCGGAGTCCCCGGTAGTCGTATGCCTCGTGGTCGTCGACGTGAGTGTTGACCGCCGCCGTCAGGTCCAGCAGGGCAGTCGTCGCCTCCCGGGTGTTGAAGTCGTCGTTCATCGCCGCGGCGAACGCGTCGGTAGCCGTCTCGACCGCCGACCGCAGCGTCTCGTCGGTGACCGTCGCGTAGGCGTCGACGCTGTCACAGGCCTCGACGGCCCGCTCGTAGCCCCGTTCCAGTCGGTCCCAGCGTTCCTGGGCCTCCGTGATAGTCTCGTCGCTGTAGGTGGCCCGCGAGGTGTACGCCGTCGACAGCAGGAAGGTCCGGAGTACGTCGGGACCGAACTCCGCGACGGCCTCGCTGACGGTGAAATAGTTCCCCAGCGAGGAGGACATCTTCTCGTCGTCGGTCTCCAGCAGGCGGACGTGGAGCCAGTAGTTGGCGAACTGCTGGCCGGTCGCGGCCTCGCTCTGGGCGATCTCGTTCTCGTGGTGGGGGAAGACGAGGTCCTGGCCCCCGACGTGGACGTCGATGGTCTCGTCGAGGTGGGTCATCGACATCGCCGAACACTCGATGTGCCAGCCTGGACGCCCTTCGCCCCAGGGGGAATCCCACGTCTGGGCGGTCTCGCAGGCCTCCTCGGCGGGGTCGGCTTCGGGGTGTCGGTGCTCGGCGATATCCTCGGGGCCGACGCCGCCGGCCTTCCAGAGGGCGAAATCCGCCGGGTGGCGCTTCTCGGACTCGGCGTCGGTCCCCTGTGCCTCGATGTCCTCGACAGTCTGGTTCGAGAGTTCGCCGTACGCCTCGAAACTCGTCACGTCGAAGTACACCGACCCGTTGGCCTCGTAGGCGTGGCCGCCCTCGACGAGGCGTTCGACCAGGTCGACGATCTCGGGGACGTGTTCGGAGACGCGCGGGTAGACCTCGGCCCGGTCGAGGTTCAGCGAGCGCATGTCCTCGATGACCTGCCGGACGTAGTGGCGTGCCACGTCGGCCTCGCTGTCGCCGTCCTCGCCGACTCGGGCGACGATCTTCTCGTTGACGTCGGTGAAGTTCTCGACGTGGCGGACGTCGTAGCCGACCTGCTCCAGCCAGCGACACATCACGTCGACGTGGACCCAGCCGCGGGCGTGGCCCAGGTGAGGTGGGTCCGAAGTCGTCAGTCCGCAGTAGTAGAGCAAGACAGAGTCGGGGTCCGACGGTTCGAAGCGTTCTTTCTCGCCGGTCAGCGTGTTCGTCACGCGAAGCGTCATTACCCGTGTCCACTCCGCCCGTTCGTTTCAAGCCGTCGGAACGGCTCGATTGCCCAACCGATATGTACGACATCGACAAACAGACTGCCGTGAACCGTGGGAGAACCGGGAGAGCGTCCGCGCCAGTACTGGGAAACCTGCTGCTCGTCGTGGTCGTGATCGTCTTCGCCGCCGGGCTTTCGATGTTCGCCTTCGACATCGGGGAGTCGCTCGACGGCAGCGAGCCGACCGCGTCGGTGACGATCACCACGGCGACAGAGCCCAGTCGGAGTGCGGACTGTCACCCGACGATGGAGACGACGTTGTTGCGGATCAGCCACGAGGCCGGGAGCACCGTCCCGACCGACGAACTCCGCCTGACCGGCGCGACGCCAACCGGTGGGGGCCTCGCGTTGACCGACCGTTGTACGGGACTGGGGAGCCAGTTGAGCGCGGGGGACTCGTTCACCGTCGCCGCGCTGGCCGACGACAGCGTCGAACTCCGGTGGCAAAAGGCGGGGACGAACGTCACACTGGCCGAGTGGTCGGGTTAGCTCACGACCGCTTCGACCACTCTGAGTGCGTCCGGGCCGTCCCGCCGCCCGACGGCGACGATCAAGGAGTCCCTGTCGGCAGCCGCCACCTCGACCTCGATATCGGTCGCCCGGAGACGGCCGAGTACGTCGCCCAACAGCCGGGGGGAGACATCGCCCGTGGCGACGATGCCGGTGAGCGAGCCACCGCCAGCAGCCAGCGACCGGTCGCCGACCGTCACGAGCGGGTCGCCGTCGGCCGGGCCGAGTCCGCTCCGCATGGAGACACGGGCGTCCCCGGACGGAGGGTCGTAGTCGTCCAACTCCTCGGCGAAGCGGCGAAGCGCCGTCGCGACGGCCTCCGTGTCGCCGTCGACGTCGAGGGTTCGCGCGGCGGCGGTGTAGTTGACCACACCCGCCCGGAGCGCGTCGTAGAGGAACGGCCGCGCCCTGGCTGCGTCACGTGTCTGAGCTGCGAGTGACATACCTACGTCGCCGTTCCGGACAGTCAAAAGCGTGTCTCGCCGTCGTGGCGAAGCTCCTAAGACCGGTTCGACCTAACGCCGAACTATGAAGCCAGCGCTCGTCATCGCGGCCCACGGGTCGCATCTCAACGCCGAGTCGAGCACCCCGACGTTCAGCCACGCCGATACGATCCGCGCGACCGGCGCGTTCAGCGAGGTCCGCGAGTCCTTCTGGAAGGAGGAACCGGCCTTCCGGGAGGGGCTGCGGACCGTCGACGCCGAGGAAGTGTATCTGGTTCCCCTGTTCGTCTCGGAGGGGTATTTCACCGAGCAGGTCATCCCCCGGGAGTTCCGCCTGGAGGGGTGGGACCCCGACCTCTGGGAGTCGGACGGCACCAGCGCGAGCGACGCGAGCCTGACCGCCGGCGACACCGGGCAGACGGTCCACTACTGTGGTCCGGTCGGGACCCACGACTCGATGAGCGATGTCATCGTCCAGCGCGCCAAGTCCGTCACCGGCGACCCGGACGTGGGCGAGGGGTTCGGCCTCGCGGTGGTCGGCCACGGCACCGAACGCAACGAGAACTCCGCGAAGGCGATCGAATACCACGCCGACCGCATCCGGGAGATGGACCGTTTCGACGAGGTGCAGGCGCTGTTCATGGACGAGGACCCCGAGGTCGACGACGTGACCGACTTCTTCGAATCGGAGGATATCGTCGTGGTCCCGCTGTTCATCGCCGACGGCTACCACACCCAAGAGGACATCCCCGAGGACATGGGGCTCTGTGAGGACTACCGCGAGGGGTACGACGTGCCGACCGAGGTCGACGGCCACGATATCTGGTACGCCGGTGCCGTCGGCACCGAACCGCTGATGGCGGACGTAGTGTTGGAGCGGGCCGCCGACGCCGGCGCGGACGTCTCGGGCGCGATCGATCAGGTCCGGGACCGGACCCGCGGTGCCGACCCCGCGACCGGGGACTGAAAGAGCGCGTCGGGCACCGGTATCGCAGTGGAACGGGCGGCTTTTTGCGATCGGCCTCCAACCCGGAGGCATGGACGACACCCGCGTCGAGGCGTTCGCCGACGCCGCCGCCGACGGCGTCGACTTCGACGGCATCGAGGCGCAGGTCGAGGGCGACAGCTACACGCTCTCGACGGCCGACGGGACCACTGCCGAGGGGTCGGTCGCGGCCCTCGCCGACGTGGACCCCGCCGTCGAGCGCTACGTGACGAACTGGTACTTCTGGCACGCGACGGCCCCACAAGCCGAACCGCGGTGGGCGTTTCTCCGGTGGCTCGAAGGCGCCGACGAGCACGCGGTCCCCGAGCGGTACGACCGCCTCGACGGCGGGGTGACGACCACCTGGGGGGAACTGGCCGTCACCGTCGAACTCGATGCGGACGGCGACCGCGTCTACGACCTGCGCCACGAGGCCGACCGCGGTGTCGACGCCGACGACCTGGACCGCTACGACGACCCTGTCGCCGCCCGCGAACTCGCGAAACACGACGAGCGGGACCGGTATCGGCCGCTCAAGACGGCCCCGACCCTACAGACGGGATGGGTGTTCCCCGAACTGGACCCCGCCGCGCTGGTCGAGACCGTCCACGCGTTCTACCCGGCGACCGTCCAGAACTGGTACCGGGAACGGCAGGGTGACCTCGACGTGACCCACTGGCACGAGACCACCCAGCGCCAGACCGGGATCTACGGCGTCGTCAAGACCTGGGACCGCGGCGAGGGGTACGAACACGTCAACTGGGTCGCCGAGGCCTGCTGTGACGACTCCCAGTGTCTCAAGCGCCGCGAGTGGGAGTACGACGGGGAGACCGACCTCGACGTCGACGGGGGCGACGGCGAGTTCCCCTGCCGGGAACCGTGCTCGGTCGTCATCACGGCCGCCCGCCAGTGGACGAAGATCGAGTCCGAACAGCCCCGGACCTACGAGTTCGAGTTGACGCCCAGCGAGAAAGAGCAGGTCGAGGAGATCGTCGACGCCGTCGCCGACGGCCGGGTCGACGACATCCGCGAGGCCGACATCTACGACGGGGCGAACCGGTACCGAGCCAGGTTCCTTCGTGCGAAGCTGTTCGACGACGAAGGTAACTTCGACGGCGTCCCGACCGAGGACTAAGCCAGCAGGCTGTACAGCGCGACCAACACGCCGACGACGACGACCGCGGCGCCGACGAAGACGGCGGTGTTCTGGAACACGGCGACGGCACCCAGCGCAGTGAGCAACGCGACCGTCGCCAGCACCATCACCGGGAGCGTCCCGATCGAGCCCGGGAGCTCCGGGGAGTCCGGCTCGGGTTTCGGTGCCGGTGTCGAGAGGTCGTCCCCCACCTCGACGGTCTCCTCCGTCTCGTCGGGCTCGACGAGCGCGACATCGACCAGACGGGTCTGTGCGCCGTAGCCACTGACGACCTTGAGGTTCCCCCGAACCGACCCGTCGCCGGTCACCTCGACGCGAACGAGCCGGTCCCCCTCGCGGTCGACGTAGTGGTTCGTCGCGGCCAGCGACGCAACCGACGAGAGGTCACTGTCGAGGTGGAGATGGACGTGGGTTGGCTCGCCGTGGTTGATCAGCCGGATGTCGAACCCACCCGTCGACTCGTAGTCCGCCGGGACCTCCAGCCCGTGGATCTCCTCGCGGTTGATGTGGATCGGCAACGGATCGGGCACAGTTACGACTGCGCGCGGACGCAAGAAAAAGGTTCAGGCCGGTGCTTCGTCGCGCATATCCGGCGGCAGCAGGTTCGGGATACCGTCCTCGATCGGGAACCGCTCGCCACACTCGGTACAGACCAGCGTCCCGGCCAGGATCTCCTCGCCGTCCCGCTCGTCGACATCGAGTTCGAGGTCGTGCTTGTCGAGCGGACAGCAGATGATCTCCATCAGATCCTCTTTCATGGTATCGGGTCGGTCCGGCGGCCCCAAAAGCGTGCCGCTACCCCGACGACCGCGGGCTTTTTGTCGCCGGGCCAGCCCTCACAACGTATGAGCGAGACGCTCTACGACCGACTCGGCGGTGCCGATGGGATCGAAGCCGTCGTCGAGGACTTCTACGACCGGGTGCTCGACGACGACTCGCTCGTCGAGTACTTCGCGGACACCGACATGGCCGAACTCCGCGAGCACCAGCGGGAGTTCATCACGATGGTAACCGGCGGCCCGACCGAGTACGACGGCGCGGACATGCGAACCGCACACGCGCACCTCGACCTCGACGGAGCCGACTTCGCGGCCGTCGCCGGCCACCTCGACGACGCGCTGGCGGCAGCGGGCGTCGCGGACGAGGACAGAGAGGCGGTGCTATCGGCGGTCGCCGACCTCGAAGACGACGTGTTGAACCGCTGAGAATCAGAAGGGGTGTTCGCGGACGATGGTCTCGCCACGACCGGGGCCGACACCGATCGCGTACACCGGCGTGTCGAGTTCGGCCTCGATGTATTCGACGTAGCCCTTCGCGTTCTCGGGAAGCGCTTCGTACCCCTCGGCGGCGACCCCGGCCCAGTCGACCTCGGGCCACCCCTCGAAGGTCCGGAAGTTCGCCTCACAGCGACTCCATTGCTCGGTAGTGGCGGGCATCGCGGCGAGTTCCTCGCCGTCGAGCGTGTACGTGTGCCCGACCTTCACCTCGTCCAGTCCGGCGAGTACGTCCAGGTGGTTGAGTGCGAGCCCGGTGAACCCGGAGACTCTCGCGGCGTGGCGCAACATCGGCATGTCGAGCCAGCCGACACGGCGCGGTCGGCCGGTGACGGTGCCGTACTCGCCGCCCTCCTCGCGGATGTAGGTCGCCAGCTCCTCGTTCTCGCCCTCGCCCTGTTCGTCGTAGCCGGGCGTGTCGCCGGCGACACCGCCCAGTTCAGTCGGAAGCGGGCCGCTCCCGACGCGGGTGAGGTAGGCCTTGACGATACCGACGACTTCCCCGCCACCGACGACGCCGGGGCTCAGGCCCGTCCCGGTCGCCGCGCCGCCCGCGGTCGGGTTCGAGGAGGTGACGTAGGGGTAGTTGCCGTGGTCGATGTCGATGATGGTCCCCTGTGCGCCTTCGATCATGACGTTCTGACCCTCCTCTCTGGCCGCAGCGAGGAAGGCCCCGGCGTTGACAGTCATCTCCTCCGCCTCGAAGCGACGGCCGAACTCGCGGAACTCCTCGAACAGCGCGTCGACGTCGAACGCGTCGGGGTCCTCTAACTCCTCGATGTCGAGCCCGTAGACGTCCTCGACGACCGCGCGTTTCTGCGGGACGACGTACTCCAGTCGTTCACGGAGCACGTCGGGATCGAGCAGGTCGCCCACCCGGACCCCGCGCCGGCCGGCCTTGTCCTCGTAGGTCGGGCCGATCCCGCGGCCGGTCGTCCCGATCTCGTCGTCGTCTTCGCTCTTGATCTCCTCCTCGATACCGTCGAGGATACGGTGGTAGGGGAGGATGACGTGAGCACGTTCGGCGACGCGCACGTCGGGGTCGAGGCCGCGGTCCTGTAGCGTGTCGATCTCGTCGAACAGCGTCCGCGGGTTGACGACGCACCCGTTGCCGAGTACGCCGACCTTGCCGCGGATGGCTCCACTCGGCACGAGCGAGAGCTTGTACTCCTCGCCCTCGTGGACGACGGTGTGGCCGGCGTTGTCGCCGCCCTGGTAGCGCGCGACGACGTCCGCGTCGTCACCGTACAGGTCGACGATGCCGCCTTTCCCCTCGTCGCCGAGTTGCGAGCCGACGATGGTTACGGTCATCGCTCGGACGTTTTATCCTCCGTGATAAACCGATTACGGTCCCTCCCGATCCGTGTGGCCCGTCCCCGAAATGGTGGCGTCTCCCATGTGAACCGTTACGACGGGTTTAAGACAGGGGCGTGTGAAGCGGAAAACCCGGCAAAGCAGGCCGTCCGAGGGTAACTTTTAAATCCCGCTACCACAAGTTAACAATTGCCATGATAGACAGGCTTGAGAAGGAAGTCGACATGCTGGAGCGCCACTTACAGGTGCTCCGGATGGTCATCGAGAACGAGCCTATCGGGATCGTGAAGATGTCCAACGAGACCGGCTACCCCCACCACAAGGTTCGCTACTCGCTGCGGGTTCTCGAAGAGGAGAACCTCATCGAGCCCTCCAGTCAGGGAGCGATCACGACCGAGCAGACCGGTGAGTTCGTCGACGACTTAGACGAGAAGATCGACGAGATCATCGAGAAGCTCGAAGGGATGAAGATCGAAGACGCGGCCGAGATCGAAGGATAGCTTCGATACACGCCGAAACGCGTTCTGTCCGGTTCTCGAACTACAGTTCCGGGACGGCCATATTGAACTCTCCTTCCCGCGCTTCGAGCAGACAGAGGTGGTAGCCGTCGGACCGGGAGAGGCTGACGAAACTCGCCCGCTTGCTCCTGCTGAACAGTCCGCTCGCCGTCGCCTCTTCGGCCGTTTCGAGCGCCTCGGGAGCGAAGAAGCTCTCGGTCACCAGGAACGCGGCCGCCAGCGACGAACTGGTGTTGCCGAGCCGTTCGGTGGTCGTGAGCAGATCGCTCATCTGCTCCTCGGTGGCTGGCTCCTTGCGGTCGTTGATGTTGGCGACGATGAGCGGATTACCCATCCGGTCGCGCACGACCACGTCGTATCGCTCCTGCTCGCGGTGTTCGTCACCGTTTTCGACGTAGGTGATCGACACCTGTCCGTTGAGTTCGACCCGGTCGATCTCCGGGAGCGCGTCGTACAGGACCTCCATCTCGGTCGCGTGACCCGTGTCGCGGATCTCGTAGAGCAGTTTCGTGACGAGCCAACTGACGAACCGATACGGCAGACAGTCCGTCAGGAACTCGTGGAAGGGACGACCGTCGACGGTGACCGACTCGGCCTCGAACTGGGTGTGATACTGGATGCGGAGGTTCGCGTCGACGTCCTCGGGAGCGGCACTGCCGTCCCGTGCGTCGGCCAACGTCGGGTCGCTCTTGGAGTTGTATCTGACGAAGAGGTTCGTCCCGTCCAGTGCCTCCTCCGGAGCGAGCCGTTGGCTTGGGTCGGTGCCAGTCACGTGCTCGGGAAGCTGGTTTCGCAGCGACGACACCCGGTCTTCCAGCTGTGCGACCTGCTGGTTCGCTTCGCGGAGTTGTGCTTCCAGCCGCTCGCGCTCGGCCCTGAGATCCTCGTTTTCTCCTCTGAGATCAGTGTTTTCTGCCTCCAGGTCTGCGATCTCCGTCTCTAGTTGATCGACTGTCGCCGTCCGTTCGTCGAGTTCGGCACGCAGTTCCCTGACGCGCTCGTCGGCACGTCCTGACTGTGAAGCGTCCGGTGTCGACTGCGTCGGCTCTGTGGACGAGGCAGACGGTTCGCCGTGGGTTCCCCCAGCCCGCGTGGATGCTGACTCGGACTGTCGTGGCTGCGACTCCTGGTCGTGTCGCTGTGGGGTCTGTGTCGACTCCCGGCGCTGTGTTCCTCGGGTACCCGTCGTGTCCGATGGATCCGCGTCCCGATGCGGCGTCGAACGGGCTGTCGTCTCTGCCTGCTCGTCGCCGGCTCCGGGGCCGTCCTCGTCGGGCGTCGAATCGCTTAGTTGGGTGGACCGCTCCGGGTCGAGCGACGGGATCGATCGCGTCTCGAAGTCCGGGATCGCCGTGTCGCTCTCGGAGCGGGTCGCCGACGGCTCCGACCGTTCCTGGCTTGGTTCCGGAGCGGCTGACCCGGTGGACTGCTGTCGTGACGAGTCGCCCGGTTCGGGATCGCTGGCCTGGGACTCAGCGGTCGTCGGAGACTGTGGCTCGTCGGACCGTGTCGACCGATCTTCATCCGTGTCCTCGGAAGTCCTACGGGCGGTCGGGGTGTCGTCGAGATCCGACGACGAGTCCTCGGCGGACGGTGTCCGCTCGGTATCCTCTCGCTCGTCGGCTGTCTCCGGGGAGTCCCCTCGGCCGGCGTCGGACTGCCGCGGCTCGGGTTCGTTGGAGACTGGCTCCCGACCGCCGACGCTCTTCGATCCTGGCGGGCCGCCTGTAGAACGGGAGCCACGCTGTCCTGCATCCGAGGGCTCGTCGCTGGCGGCTGTTCCGGCCTCGTCTGAGGGCGCTTCAGTCCGCTCGCCCGCCGACCGTGCCCACTCGTCCGGGGACTGTTCGACCGTCGTCCGCGACTGGTCGCGTGACTCCGCGCCGGCGGTCGTCGACGGGTCCCCGCGCGTCTCTCTTCCCTGGCCCGCGGACCGATCGGTCCTGGCACCGCTCGTGGCGTCGTCGGCCCCCTCGGAGGCGGCGTCGCTCGTCGGCTGCGGGTCCCCACCACCGTGGGAGGTGTCGCCACCCGGCGCCCCCTGCGTCGTCGGCGATCCGGGTATCTCGATCGGCTCGATGTCGGCGGGGAACACCTCGTAGATGCCGACCTCGTCGTCGGCCTGCTGGAAGGCCTCGTCACCGGTGACCAACTGTTCGGATGTCCCGACCCAGGCGACGCTCATCGATCGCCCCTGGTGATAGACGACGTAGTAGTCCCCCGAGAGGACGTTCTCGGAGAGTTCGACGTAGCCGGTGAAGTTGCCGTCGGAGAGCGTCGCATCGACATCCGAGATCGAGGTGTCTTCGGTGTAGTACTGCCCCTGTGACTCCTGGCCCTGTGCCTGCATCACTGCCAGCAACGGGAGGGATTCGTGGGGTGCCTCGCGGGCGGTTCCCTCGGCGTCCTCGTAGTCCTCGATGTCGCCGTCGACGATCCCGATGACAGTCCCGTTGAGCATGAACAGACGGGCCGGCCCAGCGACGACGGCGCCGGAGAACTCCCGGTCGGCGAGCGTTCGGAGCCCCTCGTACCCACCGCGAACGGAGACCGGCTCCCACTCGTCGACCTGGTCGACAGTACGGCTACTCATTACCCTACCAAGCCACATTACCGACAAATAGTTTGTGCCCCCGTTCCCGGACGGCCGTGGCGGGATGGCTCGCGCTCCCACGCACGCGAGGTCCGATGCACATATGTCCTGTGAGCCGTAACTCCGGGTATGGACGAGGAACCAGGGTTGAGCGACCAGTATCCGACCGCGAGTCCGTGGCCACTGTTCGTCGCACTCGGGCTGGCGCTCTCGGAGGTCGGGGTGTTCGTCGGCCTGTTCCCGGTCGCCGTCTTCGGCCTCATCCTCTTTGGCGGGAGTGTCGCCGGTATCCTCACCGAATCAGGCTACGTCGAGCGGCCGTGGCCGACGCTGGTCGGCGTCGGCGTGACCCTCGCAGCTATCGCGGCCGCTATCGCCGTCCTCCAGCTCCCGGCCGCAGAACTGGTCGTCTCGAACATCGGCGAGGGACCGTTGTTCACCCGACTCGTCGCCGTCGTCATCGCGGGTGGCGTGATGGCCGCGATGGGCGGCGTCGGCTCGATCATGGAACAGAGCACCGTTTGAGCGAAACCAACAGTCTATTTACCGGCCTTCGCTAATCTCCATCCAGATATGGCATTGTTCGGGTTCGAAAAGGACACCCTACTCGATCTCACGGTCAACGTCATCCCGCTGGGCATCCTCGGGTTCTTCATCGTCGCGTTCGCCGTCGTGCCGGCCTTCGGCACCGACCCGGTGTTCTCGGGACTCCAGTTCGCGCTGATGATCACGATGTTCCTCCTCCTGGCGGTACTGACCTACTACGCCGGCAAAGCCGTCGAGGACGCCGAGAAGGCCGAACAGGCCGGCGAGGAAGAGGCGTAGCTCTCGGTCTCACTTCTCACACGTCCCGGTCGTCGGTCGCTGCCCAGCGACGGCAGGCCGTTTCTCCCGTCCTCGTCCGGAGAGATATCGGTCCCCGTTGCCGCCCTGTCCCCGACATATTCGGGTAGACTTTGAAAGGAATCGTCCCTTTCATTAGCACCCAGTCCTGAGGGGCCAGTATGGCAGCAGGAGATCTAGTGCTGACGGGGATGATGGCCGTCCTCCTCGTCGGCATCGCCGCGCTCTTGACGCGCATCGAAAACTGGCGCTCGTACACGCCACTGGCCGGGGGGACAGCCACCGGCGAGGATATCAGTGTCGTTCGCCGAGAGAAACCGGCCGGCATCATCCGCTGGCTGACGACAGTCGACCACAAGGATATCGGCATCCTCTACGGGCTGTTCGCGATCATCGCCTTCGCGGTCGGTGGCATCATGGCGATGCTCATCCGGCTCCAGCTCGTGACGCCGTCGGGCGCTTTGCTGGGGGCGAGCGCCTACAACTCCATCCTGACGAGTCACGGTATCACGATGCTGTTCCTGTTCGGGACGCCGATCATCGCGGCCTTCGCGAACTACTTCATCCCGCTGTTGATCGGCGCCGACGACATGGCGTTCCCGCGGATCAACGCGATCGCGTTCTGGCTGCTTCCTCCCGCTGCCTTGCTCATCTGGGCGGGCTTCTTCCTCGCGCCGGTCACCGAGAACATGATCGAACCGGCACAGACGGCCTGGACGATGTACGCGCCGCTGTCAGTCGAGCAGACCAACCCCGGCGTGGACCTGATGTTGCTCGGTCTGCACCTTTCCGGGGTCGCGACGACGATGGGGGCGATCAACTTCATCGCGACCATCTTCACCGAGCGTGACGAGGACGTCTCCTGGGCGAACCTCGACATCTTCTCGTGGACGATCCTCACTCAGTCGGCGCTCATCCTGTTCGCGTTCCCGCTGCTGGGGAGCGCACTCATCATGCTCCTGCTCGATCGGAACCTCGCGACGACGTTCTTCGCCGTCGAGGGCGGTGGCCCGCTGCTGTGGCAACACCTCTTCTGGTTCTTCGGTCACCCCGAAGTGTACATCCTCGTCCTCCCGCCGATGGGGCTGGTGAGTCTGATCTTGCCGAAGTTCTCGGGTCGGAAACTGTTCGGGTTCAAGTTCGTCGTCTACTCCACGCTCGCCATCGGGGTCCTCTCCTTTGGCGTCTGGGCCCACCACATGTTCTCGACGGGCATGGACCCACGACTGCGGGCCTCCTTCATGGCCGTCTCGCTGGCTATCGCGATCCCCAGTGCGGTCAAGACGTTCAACTGGATCACGACGATGTGGAACGGCCGTCTGCGGCTGACGGCCCCGATGCTGTTCTGTATCGGCTTCGTCTCGAACTTCATCATCGGCGGTGTCACCGGCGTCTTCCTCGCCGCAGTGCCGGTCGACCTGATCCTCCACGACACCTACTACGTCGTCGGGCACTTCCACTACGTCGTGATGGGTGCGATCGGCTTTGCGGTCTTCGCCGGGATCTACTACTGGTTCCCGATCTTCACCGGCCGGATGTACCAGCGGACCCTCGGGAAGGCACACTTCTGGCTCTCGATGGTCGGGACCAACCTGACGTTCTTCGCGATGCTGGCGCTGGGCTATCTCGGCATGCCCCGCCGGTACGCGACCTACGAGTTCAACGGTGCCATCGCGCCGCTCGCGCAGGTCGAGACGTTCCACCTGCTGGCGACGGTCGGCGCCGTGATCCTGATGGTCGGACAGCTCATCTTCGTCTGGAACCTCGTCCAGTCCTGGCTCGAAGGGCCGCGGGTCACCGACGGCGACCCCTGGAACCTCGAACGTGACGGCATGCTCGACCGCGAGTTCCAGTGGTTCGACGACCAGCTCGACACGGCGATCATGGACGGCGGCCAGGAACAGGGCGACGTGCGGACCGACGGCGGCGAACCCGTCGACGACGCCGAAGAGTAAGCTCGGTACTGTTTTCGCGGCGATCCGGTTCGTGTTCGCGGCGCTCCGTTATCCGGCCCCGGCGACCAGGACGATCGCAGTCAGAAACATCATCACCGCGATGCCCGAGAGTACGACGAACAACAGTTCCTTCTGGGACATACCACGCCTACGGGACGGAAGTGAAAAAGGCTAATCGTCCTGGTTTCCTACACACGAGCATGACAGAGGAGCCGGCCGGCCGGTCCGGGGAACGGGTCGTCGTGTGGTTGTACGTCGCCATCGTCGCTCTGGCCGGCCTCATGGGCTTCGTCCTGGGGTCGATCCGTCCGGAGGACCTCGAACCCGAGCTGTTCGGTGTGATCGCGCTCCCGCCGACGCCGCTGGGTGTCGCCATCTACGGCGTCGTGACCATCGGGGTAGGACTGGGTGTCCTGCTGGGACTGGTCGTGTTCGTCTCCCGGCGGACGGAGACCGAGGTCCGTGACACCGGTCCGCGTCAGTAGCTTTAATTCGGCGGACAGGATAGTTGTGAGTAACGCCCTGTCGGTATGACCCTCCTACAGCTCCACGACCTGACCAAACAGTTCGACGACGTGACCGCCGTCGACGGCCTCACCCTCTCGGTCGACGACGGCGAAGTGTACGGCTTCCTCGGCCCCAACGGCGCGGGGAAATCGACGACGATCAACATGCTCCTGGGGTTCATGCGGCCAACCAGCGGGACCGTCTCCGTGTTCGATCTAGACGCACAGGAACACAGCGTCGCGATCCGTCAGGAGACCGGGACGCTGCTGGAAGGCTACGGCGTCTACGAACAGCTCACCCCCTACGAGCACCTGAACCAGGCGATACGGACCAAGGAAGCGACCGACGATCCGGAGCGGTTGCTCGACAGAGTCGAACTGGAGGTCGAGGCCCGCGACCGCGCGGCGGGCGACCTCTCGAAGGGACTCCGTCAGCGCCTGGCGCTGGCGATGGCACTCGTCGGCGACCCACGGCTGCTCGTGCTGGACGAACCGACGACCGGGCTGGACCCCAACGGCGCCCGGATGTTGCGCCGGGTCGTCCGCGAGGAGGCCGACCGCGGCGCGACGGTGCTGTTCTCCAGTCACATCATGGCACAGGTCGAGGCCGTCGCCGACCGCGTCGGGATCCTCCAGCACGGTCGGCTCGTCCAGGAAGGTCCCGTCTCGCAGCTCCGGCAGGAACTCGACGCCGACACGACGCTGAGCATCTACGTCGAGGCGACTCCCGAGGAGTTGGTCGGCGATCTCCGGACGATCGACGGCGTCTCGGCGGTGACTGCCGGCGAGGGTGAACTGACCGTCACCTGCAGCGGCGGCCAGACGAAGGTCTCGGTGCTCGACCGCGTGGCCCGTGGCGGCGTCGGGTTCGACGACTTCGCCGTCAGGGAGCCCTCCCTGGGAGACGTCTTCTCGGCGGCCACGGAGGGGTCGGCGTGACCTGGCGCGACGTGGCCCGCGGGGACCTGTTGCACCTGCGGCGCTCGAAGATGGGCTGGACCGTCGCCGGACTCATGCTACTCTCGACCGTCGGCGTCGCCGTGACGGCGTTTCTCATGACGCTGGGTGGGGGCTCGATCCCCGAGGTGCGGGTCGTCCTGCTGTTCATCGCGGCGATCCAGGTCGTCTTGCTCCCGCTGGTGGCGCTGGTCGGGAGCTACGGTGCCATCGTCACCGAGCGCAAGACCGGGAGCGTCCGGTTCCTGTTGGGACTGCCCAACTCCCGGTTCGACGCCTACCTCGGGAAACTGGTCAGTCGGACGCTACTGGTCGCAGCGCCCTTCACGATCTGTCTGGCCGCCGCGTGGCTGTTCTCGGTCGCCGTCTTCGACGGCCTCGAACTCGTCGGGTTTCTCGCCGTGTTGGGCTGGTCGCTGGTCTACACCGTCATCGCCGTCGGGATCGGGCTGACGATCTCGGCGAGTGTCAAGACCGAGACCCGGGCCGTCGCCGGTATCGCCGCGAGCATGCTGCTGTTCGGAATCCTCTGGCCGCTGGCACAGCACTTCGCGCTGATCGTCCACCCGACCGAGTTCCTGGAGTACCCCCGGCCGCCCAAACCCTCGTGGTACTACGCGATCGGGCAGTTGAACCCCGGGGTGGCCTACACACGGCTCGTGTTCGGGACGTTCGGGGAAGGGACGGTCATCCCGCTCGCGGCTCCGAACGAGCCGCTCGGGTACGCGACGACGACAGCGCTGTTCGCGGTGCTGGCTCTGGTGGGATGGTTTGTCGTCGCCCCCTGGCTGGGCTACTCGCTGTTCCGATCGGTCGACCTGCCCTGATCACTCCTCTTGGAGCCGGTGGGTCGTCTCGACGAGCGGGTGATGGGCGTAGTCGACCACGTCGATGTCGTCGATCCGCTCCAGTCCGGACTCGGCGGCCGTCTCCGCCATCCCCAGCGAGACTGGCTCATCGAGGACGATGACGTAGGCGTCCATCTCCTCGATACCGGCCCGCTGGGCGGCCTTCACACGGTGGTGTCCGTCCGCCAGCAGGAGTTGGCCGTGGTTGTCGATGACGACCAGTGGTTCCGCCAGCCCGCGTTCCAGTTCGTACTTCCTACCTTCGAGTTCGTCGGCGTACACCGTCGTCTGTGTGGGAGTCAGATCGGCGAGGGAAACCTCGCGGCGTTCCTCGTGGGCGTCGACGCCGTGGATTCGTTCGAGGGTCTGTGTGAGGTTGTCGACCTTGTCGGGAGTCGCCCGCTCGATCTGTGAGCGGACCACGTCGGCGTTCGAGATGATCCCGACCAGGTGGCCGGCGTCGTCGACGACGGGGAGTTTCTGGAGTCCCGACCGGAGGATCACGCGCGCCGCGTCCTGGATCGCCATGTCCGGGTGTGCGACGACGATGTCCTCGCTCATCACGCGGAACATCGGCTCGTACTCCTCGGCGAGCAGGAGGTCCCTGGCGCTGACGAACCCCTCGACGTGGCGACCGTCGGTGACCGGGAACCCGCTGAACCCGTCGCTCTCGGCGATCCGGCGGGAGACAGTCTCGACGGTATCGTCTAACTCGACCGTCGAGACGTCACGTGTCATGTACTCCCGGACGGTGGGCTTACCGGAGTTTCCCATTCACCGGACGCTAGCCACGCGTGGACTAAAACTCTCGCCTACGTGGAGTCGGTCCCGGACGTCGCGTCCACGTCGTCACCGGTCGGGTCATCACCCTCCGACGATTCGACGAGCGGGCCGACGAGCGCCTCCGGGCCGTACGCCGAATCGCCGTAGACCGTCCCGAGCAACCGATGCGAGCGGGACTCGATGGCATCGAGGAAACGATCGGTGACGACCGAGGTGACGATGTCGTGGAGCGATTCCTCGCGGTCGTCGATCGAATCCAACACGCCCAACGCGATCTGTGCGCCGGCCATGTCCGCGTGGCCGCCGGCCGAGCCGATCTGGCCGAACGCGTCCCGGAGCACTTCCCCGAGATCGATGTCGGTTCCCCGAGCGCGTGCGGAGGCGTAGATGGTGCCATCGAGGACGCCGTAAACGAGTGTCGCGTGGACGTCCTCCATATCCAGTAGCCGATCGGCAGCCTGGGCCAACGCGTCCCGGTCGGAGAGTTTACCCACACAGCTTAACAGGACCGACCCCTCCATCGTCCGGTTGCTGATCGCGCGGGCGATCACCGAGAACGTCTCGGCGCTGATGCTGGGGTCCTCGATCCGCTGCAGGAGATCCATGTCGGTTCGCGAAACGAGATGTGCCGCCGCCTCGAAATCCGCAGCAGAGACTTCCCGCTGGAAATCCTTGGTATCGACCCGGATTCCGAACAGAAGCCCCGTCGCGACTGCTTCCGGAATGTCGACGCCGAACTGCCGGAGATAGTCCACGAGGAGGGTACTGGTCGCGCCGACTCCACTCCGGAGGTCGACGAACCGGGCTTCCACGGGGGCTCGCGGTGGATGGTGGTCGATCACGATGTCGATATCTAGGTCCGACGGAAGCTGATCGTTGACGCCGGGTCGGGAGTGATCGACCAGTGCGAAGCCCTCGAAGGCGTCGAGGGCGGCCGGCTCGTCGGGATCGAGTTCGACGAGATCGTAGTCGAGTAAGTTGACGAACGCGCGGTTCTCTTGGTGGGAGATCGATCCGTAGTAGCACAACGTGGTCTCACAGCCCGCCCGCTCGGCGAGCAGCCCCAGCGCGACGGCGCTGGCGATCGCGTCCGGGTCCGGATTGTCGTGGGTGACGATCGCCATCGTCTCCAGGTCACGCAGGACACGCTGGAGCTGTCGGACCCGCGAACTCTCGCCGCCGACGACCTGTGTGAGCCGATCGGTGATCGCGGCGGCCGGATCGACGACCCGATCTGCGACCGACGAGAGTTCGCGTAGCTGTGCCGCTGTGGGATCGGCTCCCGCGTACGCCAGTACGAACGCGGCCGGGAACCGCTCGACTGCTGCGATCGTCGCCGCGAGGTTCCGAGCCGGATCGTCGCTGGTAACTGCGACGGTATCGGGATCGATGTCCAGTCCGTCCAGCATCGACCGATCGGTCGGGTCCTGGATCTCGACTGCGATCCCGTCCTCCCGGAGTGCCGACGCCTGGTGGTCGTTGTCGGTAACGACAACTAACTCGTCACTGTCGGATCGAATCTCCGCGAGAAGCGGGAGACCGATCGACCCGGAGCCCAACACCAGCCGAGAACGCATAGCAGTCTGTCGGCACCGGAGCGTCTAAAAACCCGCTATGTCGATCACTTCAACCGTTCCTGGAGGAACGAGGGGTGTGCGGCCGTGACACCGTCGATACTGAGAATCTCGTCCTCGATAGCGGCAGCCAGCGAGTCCCCGTCGCTCGCGCGGAGTTCCGCCATCAGCATGTGGTCCCCGCTTGAGGTGTAGAGCTCCTCCAAGCCGGGGATCTCTTTGAGTTGCCGAGTCGCCTCGACGTAGCAGTCGCTGGCGACGTCGATCCCGACCATCGCGATCGACTGCCCGGCGAGTTTCTTCGGGTCGATGTCCGCCGAATAGCCGACGATGACACCCTCTTCTTCGAGTTTCTTGATATACTTTCGCACAGTGGGCTTCGAGACGTCTGCCCGTTGTGCGATCTCGGCGTAGGAGGCCTGTGCGTCGTCCTCCAGAACCGAGAGGATTCGACGCTCCGTAGACTCAGCGCTCATAGATGATTGTTTCGGGTGCATAAAAAAATATCTTCCGAACCACAAACCCGAGTTAGGCCCTGTCGGCGTTGTCGGGAGCTTACTTGTGATGCTGGAGCAGCTTGTCGTAGGTCCGCTCCCACTCGGCGTCTTCGTCGAAGTACCGCTCGGCCAGCGGTTCGTCGGGCATCTCGCCGATCTGGCGCTTCTCCTCGCCGTAGGAGGGACGGGCGTCCTCGACGTACATACGACCGGTGAGCACCTCACCCTCGTAGAGCTTCTCCTCGGTCTGTCGCATCATCTCGGCCGCCTCTTTGCGGTCCGAGACGTCGAAGTCGTAGTCGTCGGACTGCTGGACGTCCGTGTACGGGACGTAGTGTTTCGCGTCCTTGTTCCAGGTCGGACACTGGGTCAGGAAGTCGATGTGCGCGAAGCCGTCGTGCTCGATCGCTTCGGCGATGATCTCCTTCGCCTGGTTGGGGTTGACCGCCGCGGTCCGGGCGACGTAGGTCGCGCCCGCGTTGAGCGACTGGCTCAGCGGACGGATCGGCGACTTCGCCGAGCCGTGAGGTTGCGTCTTGGACTTGTGGCCCTTCGGCGAGGTCGGCGACGTCTGGCCCTTGGTGAGCCCGAAGATCTCGTTGTTGAACACGATGTAGGTCATGTCGTGGTTCTCACGAGCCGTGTGGATCAGATGGTTCCCACCGATCCCGTAGCCGTCGCCGTCGCCGCCGGCGGCGATGACTTCCAGTTCGGGGTTGGCCAGCTTCGCGGCCCGGGCGACGGGCAGCGAGCGGCCGTGGATGGTGTGGAAGCCGTAGCTGTTGAAGTAGCTGTTGAGCTTGCCGGAACAGCCGATCCCGGTAAACAGCGCGACTTCGTCGGGGTTGCGCCCGACTTCCGGCATGGCCTGTTTCAGCGCCTTGAGGACGCCGAAGTCACCACAGCCGGGACACCAGGTCGCCTGGGGTTCGATCCCGGGTGTGAACTCGTCTCGGTCGATCTCGCGGTCGTCGCCGATTGCACTGAATGCACTCATGGTTAGTCACCTGCTGCGGGGAGGAATTTCATGTTGGAAGCGGCGAGGTCCTCGCCGTTGATACTGGATTCGAACCCGTCGACGATCTCGGCGGGTTCGAAGGGGTTGCCGTTGTACTTCAGGAGGCTCGACAGCTTGTCGCCGTACTTGCCGATCTCCTTCTGGGTCAGCCCGCGGAACTGGGCCGTCGCGTTCATCTCGACGACCAGTGCCTCGTCGACGGAGTCGAGCCACTCGCTGACGGCTTCGACGGGGTAGGGCATCATATCCGAGACGCCCAGGGCTTTGACGCTATGCCCGTTCTCGTTGAGCCGGTCGACGGCCTCGAAGACGGTGTCCTGCTGGCTCCCCCAGACGAGGATACCGTAGTCGGCGTCTTCCGGGCCGTAGTAGGTCTGGTGGCTCGCGTTCTCGTCTAAGTCCGCACGGATGTCGTCGAGCTTGCCGAGCCGACGGTTCATCTGTGCGATGCGGTTCTGTGGGTCCTCGCTGATGTGTCCCGAAGGGTTGTGCTCGTTCCCGGTCGCGAGGTAGCGACCGTCCTTCTGGCCGGGCACCGACCGCGGGCTGACGTTCGAGCCGTCCTCCGGTTCGTGGAGGAACCGCTGGAACTTGCCCGAGGAGTGGTGGGCCGCGTCCTGGATCTCGTCTTCGGTCAGCACCGAACCGGGGTCGGCGTTTGGCTCCTCGTCGAAGTGGCTGGCCGGCAGGTTCCGGAGTTCGCCCTGGATCTTCTGGTCGTAGACGACGATCGCCGGGATCTGGTACTCGTAGGCGATCCGGAAGGCGGCCCGGGTCTGGGTGTAACACTCGCGGATGTTCGCCGGAGCGAAGACGACGCGGGCCGAGTCCCCCTGTGAGGTGTACAGGACGTGTTCGAGGTCGGCCTGCTCGGGTTTGGTCGGCATCCCGGTCGACGGGCCGGCACGCATCGCTTCGACCAGCACGAGCGGCGTCTCGGTCATCTCGGCCAGACCGAGCGGTTCGGACATCAGCGCGAAGCCACCGCCGGAGGAACCGGACATGGCCTTCACTCCGGCGTGGGACGCCCCCAGCGCCAGCGCCGCCGCGGCGATCTCGTCCTCGACCTGCTCGGAGATCCCGCCGAACTCCGGCAGGTGTTGGGACATGATCGTGAAGACGTCGGTCCAAGGCGTCATCGGATACCCGGAGATGAACCGACAACCCTCGTCGAGCGCACCGTAGGAGATCGCGTTCGACCCCGAGAGGATGACCTGCTCTTCCTCGTGGGAACTCTCTGGGACCTCGATGTCGTGGTCGATGTCGAGTTCGGCGGCCGCGTCGTAAGCGTCCTGCAGGACGTTGAGGTTTGCCTCCTGCATGTCCCCGGACATGTTCTGCTTGATCAGTTCCTCGAACTCCTCGGTCCCGATGTCGAGGATAGCAGCGGTCGCACCGATCCCGGCGGTGTTGCGCATGATCTCGCGGCCGTGTTCCTTGGCGATACCACGCAGGTCCATCGGAACGACGTGCCAGCCGTTCTCCTCGGCGGCGGCTTCGAGATCCGTCTCGTCGACGTCTTCCTGATCGAGCAGGCCCTCGTCGTACAGCAGAACGCCGCCCTCACGGAGGTCGTCGAAGTTCTCGTACAGCGGTTTCAGCTCTTCTTTACCGTAGTAGGCTTCTTCCTGTGGGTTCCGTGCGAACGAGTCCCCCAGCGCGAGCAGGAAGTTGTAGCCGTCACCGCGTGACTGTACCGGTTCGTCTTTCGCCCGTACCTCTACGTAGGTGTGGCCGCCCCGGATGCGCGACGGGTAGTGGCGATGTGTGAACACGTGAAGTCCCGATCGCATCAGGGCCTTCGCGAAGTTCTGGCTCGTCGAGTCGATCCCGTCACCGGAACCACCTGCGATTCGCCAGATTAATTCGTTATCTGTCATAGTGAAATCCTCGGCCCCAGCAGTGGTGCCGTACTGTGGCAAATGGGGGGCCGTGACTAAAGATTTTTCACTGTATTAATCCATATAAATCGTTATCGTTGGTCTCGGACCATTCAGATTCCGGATTTCAGAATTTAGACCAATCATTTGATATATGATACCATACGTCCAACCGGTGTGGCCTGTTCTGGAGAGAACCCTCCTCACTGCTCCGGTTCGCCGTGACCGCCACCGCCCGGCGTCTCGATACGGACGGTCGTCCCCGCCGGAACGTCGCGTGTGACCTTCGCCGGAACCGACTCGCCGTCGATGTAGTTGTGACCCGTTGACCCGTCCCCGCCGCCGTCGAGCCCCCAGGGAGCGTGGCGTCGCCGTTCGGTCACCAGTGAGACGGTTGCGTCGGTCTCGACGGTGAACGCGCGGACCAGTCCGTCACCGCCGCGGTGTCGGCCGACGCCACCGCTGTCGGCCCGCAGGCTGTACTCGTCGACCCGGATCGGATAGGCCGCCTCCAGGGCCTCGACAGGGGTGTTCAGCGTGTTCGTCATCCCGACCTGGACACCCGAGAGACCGTCGGTGTCGCTGCTCGCGCCCATCCCGCCGCCGACCGTCTCGTAGTAGCTGAAGTCGGGCGCACCGACGACGACGTTGTTCATCGTCCCCTGGCCGGCCGCCGGCACCCGTTCGGGGACCGCCTCCGCCAGCGCACGGAAGACCACGTCGGCGATCCGCTGGCTCGTCTCGACGTTGCCGCCGACGACCGCGGCCGGCGGTTCGGGGTTGACCAGCGATCCGGGCGGTGCGTGGACCGAGACGGGGTCGTAACAGCCCTCGTTGGGCGGTACGTCGGGATCGGTGACCGACCGGACGACGAAGTAGACGGCGCTCTTGGCGACCGACAGCGGCGCGTTGACGTTGCCGTCGACCTGGGGCGCGGTCCCGGCGAAGTCCACGTCCAGATGAGCCCCGTCGATCGTGACGGAAACCTCGATCGGGATGTCCGTATCGACGACGCCGTCGCCCTCCATGAGATCGCGGGCGGTGTAGGTGCCGTCCGGCATCGCCGTCAGCTCCGCCTCGACACGCTTGCGCGAGTAGTTCTGGACGGCCTCGAAGGCCCCGAGCAGGCGGTCGCCGTGGTCCGAGAGGAGGTCGCCCACACGCTCCCGTCCGCGCTGGTTCGCCCCTCGCTGGGCACGGAGGTCGGCGCGTCGCTGTGCCGGGTTGCGGACGTTCGCCAGCAACAGCTCCAGGATATCATCGCGTATCTCGCCGTCGGAGACGAGTCGCGTCGGCGGGATACGGACGCCCTCCTGGTGGATCTCCCGGGCACCGGCCGGCATACTTCCCGGTGCCATCCCACCGACATCGGCGTGGTGTGCCCGCGAGACGGTGTAGCCGACGATGTCGCCGTCGTCGGTGATCGGCGAGACCAGCGTTACGTCCGGGAGGTGGGTCCCACCCTCGAAGGGGTCGTTCAGGACGAACACGTCGCCCGGTCGTGGATCGTGTGCCAGCACCGCGTCGACGGCCTCCGGCATCGCCCCCAGGTGGACCGGGATGTGTTCGGCCTGTGCGACGAGGTCGCCGTCGGCGTCGAACAGCGCCGTCGAGCAGTCCCGGCGCTCGGTGATGTTCGGCGAGAACGCCCCGCGGATCAGGACCTGTCCCATCTCCTCGGCGACGCTCTCCAGTTGGGTCCGCAGTATCTCCAGTTCGACGGCGTCGAGATCGGCGTCCGCCGTCCGTGTGTCCCCGTCTGTCATCGATCTGCCTCCATCGTGAGCGTCCCCTGGGCGTCGACCGTCAGTCGCCACGCGGGCGGGACGACGACGGTGCTCTCGCCGCCCTCGACGATCGCCGGTCCCGACCTGCTGTGTCCGGGGCCGAGCGCGTCCCAGTCCAGAACTGGCGTCTCCCGGGGAGAGTCGAAATGGACCTCCCGACGGCCGCTGACGGGGTCGCCCTCGGCGTGGTGTCTCGCGGTCGGCATCTCGTGGGAGACCGTCGCCGTCGCTCTGAGCGTCACCAGTTCCACCGGCTGTTCGGGCAGGTTGTACCCACGAGCCTGATCGTGGACGGCGTGGAACCGGGCGGCTACGCTGGCTCGGTCGAACTCCGCCAGGCCGACACCGAGTTCGTAGCTCTGGCCGGCGTAGCGACAGTCCGCCCGGAACGTGACCGTCGCTGCCTCGGGGTCGCTCGTGTCCGCGAGCACCGTCGATTCGAGGTCCGCGAGCACGTCGCGGACCGCGTCCGGATCGACCGTCCCCAGTTCGGCCCGGTACGTCCGGGCAGCGTCGTGGCGCTCGTCGGCAGCCAGCAGTCCGCGCGCCGAGAGGACACCACTCGCTCGGGGGACGACGACCGTCGAGACGTCGAGTCCGTCGGCGAGCGCGGCGGCGTGCATCGGCCCCGCGCCACCGAAGGCAGCAAGCGCGAACTCGCGAGGGTCGTGGCCCCGCTCGACAGTCACGCTCCGGACCGCCCGTGTCATCGCCGCGTTAGCGACCTCGTAGACACCCTGAGCGGCCTCGACCGGACCGTCCAGGGCCGCCTCCTCGGCCAGCGCCGCGAGCGCGTCGGTCGCCGCGTCGACGTCGAGGGCCAGGTCCTCGCCCAGTGTGGTGTCGGCCCCGAGATAGCCCAGTACCAACGCGGCGTCGGTCACCGTCGGGTCGGCCCCACCCTTGCCGTAACAGGCCGGACCCGGCTCCGCACCGGCCGACCGGGGGCCGACCCGGAGCGCGCCGCCGGCGTCGACCCACGCGATCGATCCGCCGCCGGCTCCGACCGTCTCCACGTCGACCATCGGCACGCGGACCGGCCGGCTGCCCACGTCAGCCTCGGTCGTCCGCTCGACCGTCCCCTCCCGAACCAGCGAAACGTCACTGGAGGTCCCACCCATGTCGAAGGTGATCAGGCCGTCGACGCCGTCGGGTTCGAACGCACTGGCCCCGACGACGCCCGCCGCCGGTCCCGACAGCGCCGTCGTCACGGCGTTGTCCCGGACGGTCTCGGCGTCGGTGATCCCGCCGTTTGACTGCATGATCCGCGGGGCCGGCAGTCCGCGCTCGGTCGCACCGGCTACCAGTCGCCCGACGTAGTCGTCGATGACCGGTGTCAGGACGGCGTCGGCGACGGTCGTCGCGGTCCGCTCGTACTCGCGGAACTCCCCCAGCACCTCGTGACTCGCCGACACCGGCACGTCCAGTTCCGCCCGCAACGTTTCCGCCGCCGTTCGCTCGTTCTCCGGGTGTGCGTAGGCGTGGAGGAACGCGACCGCGACGGCCTCCGCCTCGATCGACTCGGCCAACGCCCGGATCTCCGCCGTGTCGATGTCCCGCTCGATCCCTCCGGTAGTCGCTCGCTCGTCCACCTCGTATCGCCGCTCGGCCGGGACGAGGGGGTCGGGACGCTCGGCACGCTGGTCGTACAGCGACGGCCGGTCCTGTCGGCCGATCGCCAGCGCGTCGGCGAACCCCTCGGTCGTGACGAGCGCCGTCTCTGCGCCCGTCCCCTCCAGCAACGCGTTCGTCGCGACCGTCGTCGCGTGCCGGAACTGACCCACGTCCGCCGGATCAGTGTCAGCGGCGTCCAGCGCTACGCTGATACCGTCGAGAACGCCTTCGTGTTGTGGGACCGTCGAAGGAACTTTCGCCGTCGTGAGACCGCGATCCGTGGCGAGGACGACATCGGTGAAGGTCCCGCCGACGTCGACGCCCAGCCGGACCGTCTCGTTCATACCGACAGTCGAGGGCGCCGACTCTTAAAACGGTCGTGCTCGGCTCAGCCCCAGGTCCACCGGGCATCGAGGACGTACCGGTAGATGCCCGTCAGCGCGATCGCACCGCCGTTTGCGAGGAGCGGGACCGCAGCGGCCCAGTTGACGAAGGCATACAGGAGTCCGAGCTGGAGCGGGATCGCCGACCCGCGGACCAGGTTGGTCTTGCTCATCCCGACCAGATACTCCCAGCGGGACGTGTGCCTGTCGTGGCTGAACGTCCAGGCGTTGTTGAGGACGTACTGGAGCAGGATCGTGATCTCGATCGCGATAGCCGCACCCACGAGGTAGTTCAGGCCGCCGAACTCGATGAACAACCACAGCAGGACCGTCTGGATCGACGCCGCGGTGAGGCCGACGAGAAAAAACCGGATCAGCCGTGGGTTCCGGACGAGCGATCCTTCGGCGAGCGCCATCGGAGACTATTGGTAGCCCAAGGCTTGTAAGCGTGCCGCTATCTCGTCGCTCTCTTCCAGTTCGTCGTCGGTCGAACCGTCGCCGAGCGCCCCGACGTGGTCCGAGACGACGGCCGAGAGGCGGTCGACGACGTCGGTGGTATCCACCCCGTCGTGTTCGGCCTCGGAGATATCGGTCTGTTCGCCGGGGTCGGTCCGACGGTCGTACAACTCGTGGTGATCCGACTCCGTGTGCTCGATGTAAGTCCAGCGCTCGTCCCGGACGCCGACGAGTAGCTCCCCGTCGTCACGGCGGCGCGGGATCGGCTGGCTCGTGACCGACTCGCCCCGCACGGCGACCGAGACGACGGGACTGTCGTCGATCGGCTCGCCCTCGAAGGCAGGAACGACTGACTGGCCCGCCCACTCCGGTGCGGGATCGACACCGAGGAGGTCACACACTGTCGGCGCAACGGTGTCGAGTCCGACCGGTTCCCTCACCCGACGGCTCGGTCCGCCGGGGACGGAGACGAAGTACGGGACTTCGAGGAGTTCGCGATAGAGTTTCGGGTAGTGAGCGAGGTGCCCGTGTTCGAGGAACTCCTCGCCGTGGTCCCCCGCGACGACGATGGCCGTCTCGTCGGCGACTCCCTCGGCCGCCAGCGCGTCGAGGATGCGGCTGACGCTCTCGTCGACCTGGCGAACGGTGCCGTCGTACAGCGTCCGCAGCGTCGCGAGCCGGCCCTCGTCGACGTCCCAGCCCAGCCCGGTCCGGAGGTGTGAGCCGAGCATCCGTGCGACGCCGAGTCGGTTGTCCGAGACTTCACGGAGGTGCCGTGGTGCCGGGACGTACGGCGTGTGGGTGTCCATGTAGTGGACCCACAGGAAGAAGCGGTCGTCCGTCCGTCCGACGAACGACTTGGCGTGGTCCTCAACGTCGGTCAGTCGCGACACGTCGGCGAAGGGGCGGTCGTCGTCACCGCCCCGGAGTTTCGTCGCCGCCCGCCGGAACGGTGAGAGGCCGAGTTGGACCCACGCCTGGACGGTCGGATGTGCTGCCAGGTACTTGCTGTACCCGCTACTGTCGACGAACGGTTCGAACTCGTCGAACCCGCGGTCGTACCCCCAGTGGTCGGTGAGAAAGCCGTTGGCGGCGTTGAACCCCCCCGTAGCGAACCCGGCGTCGGAGAGCCGCTCGGCCAGGGTCGGGGACGACGCGACCCCGATCGAGGGTCCCTCGTCGAACACCGGCCGTGAGCCGAGGATCGACGGGAAGGAAAACGGCGTCCAGTTCCCGTGTGCGATAGCGTCTTCGAAGACGACGCCGTCGTCGGCCAGGCGATCGAGGGTCGGTGACGCCCCCGCATTCAGTGCGTCCGCCCGCAGCGAGTCCACCGTGACGAGGACGACGTTCGACGGGTCGGTCATCGCTCACCGTCCCACGTCGACTGTGACGGGACGAGGGCCGCTGGCGGCGGCCGCACTGTCCCGGAGAGCCGATCGTACATACCCGCACGTGGGGACACACAGTACTGAACGTTCTGGTCGCGGTCGCGGGCGAGCGAGCCAGGGACGACGGTTGCGCCTGCTGTCGATCAGTCCACTCAGAGGATCGGTCCAGGGCGGAGAAACAGGAAGATCACCACGTTCACGACGAGCCCCGCCAGCATCAACACGCCGGCGACGGCGAGCAGTAGCGAGCCCTGCCGGCGGTGATACGCCGACCGGACCCGGTAGCCACAGCCCAGCGCGATCGGTCCCGTCAGAAACGGGGCCACGACCAGCGAGAGGGCGGCGGCGGCGATGCCCAGCCCGTACAAGCCACCGTGTCCCAACAACCCGTCTTTCGAGGGTCTGACTGCCCGATGACGGCCGATCGCGTAGCCGAGCCCCGCCAGGACGTTCACCACCGGGAGTTCCAGGGCGACGATCAACGGCCAGGAGAGCGCGCCTGTCCCCTCGCCGTCCGCGACGACGAGCGGGACGAGCGGAAAGGAGAGCGTCCAGCAGGCGGCCAGCAGTTGTATCGGGGTCGCGAGGTCGAGGAGAAAGCCGACGGCGAGTCCGTCCAGCCACAGCGTCGACAGCACGGTCACGGCAACGAGCGGCGTGTCTGATCGATCTGCCATAGTGACGACTGTCGGGACTGTTTGCCCCGTTCCGATAAAAAAGCGCCCCACGATGCCGCGACACAAACGGCTAAATACGTCTTCGAAAACAACCACGTATGGTCGCGAGGGGTGTGGGACCGGTCGTCCGGGCGGCCTTCGACGCGGTGGTTCGACCCCGCCGGTTCGTCGCGTTCCAGCAGAGTGCCTACGGCGACTCGCTGACCGCGACCGCCCGACAGCTGGCGTCACTGGTGGTCGTCTATCTCGTCAACCTCGTGTTGTACGCCCTGCCGCTGACCGTCGCCGGTGTCGGGCTTCAGCAAGCGGGGTCGCCTCCCGCTGTCTTCGTCGCGGTCGCGGCACCACTGCTCGGTGATCCGGCCGCGGGCTGGGCGATCGCCGTGGCGTTCGTCCAGAACTGTGCGTTTATCACCGTCGCGACGGGGATCACGCTGTTGACCTTCCACCTGGGCGTCGTCGCGACAGGCGGTGCACGCGGCCTCGTCCAGAGTGTCCACACCGTTGTCTATACGACCAGCGCGTACCTCGTAGCGCTGTTCTCCGGCGTCTGGTATCTCACCAACACCGACGGGCTGGCGGCGGCGCGCGCGCTCGTCCGGAACGTCCAGGCGGCGTTCGTCTACTGGGTCATCGACCTGCTGGGGTCGAGCCTGGAACTGCCCGGGGGCCGGCCCGATTCGCTGGTCGCCGGGCCGCTGACGACACAGGGTCGGTGGGTACTGGCACTGCTGTGTGTCACGACGCTGTATTACCTCCTGTCGCTGTATCTCGGTGCGCGAATCAACCACCGGACCGGCAGAACCGACGCGGCGACCACGGTCGTCGCCGTGGCGCTCTCGCCGGTGCTGTACGTCGCCGGATCGGTCGTCGCGACGACGATGGGGCTGATCTGACATGCAACGAACTGCTATCAGAACCGACGGCGGAGAACAGAGCGGGGACGGGGAGCTACTGCGGACGAACCCGACCACGAAACCGACGCTGCTCAGGCTAGCGGTGTTTCTGCTACTGGGGCTCGCAGTCGTTGTCGCCCTCCAGCAACGGCCGGAACTGCTCGGCGATCCGGAGGTGACGAACACCGTCGGGCTCGTGGTCCTGCTCGTGACCGTGTTGGTCGCGCTCAGACTGCTGGTCCGGACTGTCGTCCTCGTCAAGACGACCTACGTCGTGACCCGCGACCGGGTCGAACGGGAGTACCAGTTCCTCTTCCGGACCCGGACGAAGGGTGTCCGTTTCGAGCAGGTCCGGAGCCACCGGCTGAACCAGAACCGCTTCCAGAATGCCCTGGGGTTCGGGACCATCACGATGAACCTCGGCCTCGGGAGCATCCGACTGGAGAACGTCGAGAACCCCGAACGCGTCTACAACATCGTTCGGGAGTGTGTCCGGCGGGCGTGACCGGTGTGGCCGACGGATCGGCGGGAAGCCGACACCCTGAAGCCGTTGCCAGTCCGAACCCCGGCAGATGGCAGCCGTCCAGTTCCGCCGGTATCGCCGTGAAGACGCCGACGCCGTGTGGAAGCTCCACGAGTGGGCGATGCGGGCCGCGGGGACCGAGCCGGCAGACGTACCCGGGACCGACGACCTCAGAGACGTCGAGGGCCGGTATCTCGACACCGGCGGCGAGTTTCTGGTCGGTGTTCTCACAGGCGAGACCGCCGAGTCGGACCTCCCGCGGACAGTCGACGGCCGGGTCGCCGCCATCGGCGGCTACCTCCCCAACGAGGTCGGTCACCCAGACGAGCGGAGGGTCCCCGGTGCCGTCGAACTCCACCGGATGCGGGTCGCTCCCCCCTGTCAGCGACGCGGCGTCGGCCGGGAACTCCTCCACCGACTGGAGGCCCGCGCCGCCGAGGACGGGTACGAGTTGCTCCTGGCGACGACGGCACGGCGACAGGCCGCAGCGGTCGAGTTCTACCACGAAGAGGGGTACGAGAACGTCAGCGAATCGATCGAGGGCGAGTACGAACTCCTCCACTTCGAGAAGTCGCTGTGACGGTCAGCCCGACATCCGTTCGAGAATCGCGTCCCGGGCCTGCTGTGCGCAGTCCCGGCCATCCCGACCGAAGTGGACCGTGTACGCGTTGACCGGGTCGCTGAACAGGCCGCCCGCGTCCGGTTCGACGCCGACGACTTCGAGTTGGACGTAGCCGATGGTGATGCCACGCTCGTGGTCGACACCCCGGATGTCCGCCAGCGGAACCGTCGTGTCGTCGAACCGCGAGCGCTCGACGCGCTCGATCACTACATCGTCTTCGTAGACGGCCAGTGTCCCGTCCTGAAACGAGCAGACGACGACCGCATCGGGGTGAGCGTCGTGGCTCCCGACGGACCCGCCGGGACCACCGCTCTCGGTGGGTTCGTCCGGGTCGTCGCGCCACGGGAGGCGGACCATATCCGCGGTTACCACACGTCGGCGCAAAAGTCTTCGGCCGGCTCAGGCCGGATCGAACTTCTCGGTGGACAAAAACCGCCCGTCGATCACAGGGACAGCGACGTGTCCCACTCGACGGTCGTGTACCCCTGTGCGGCCAGGGCCTGCTCGCGGTATCGGCCCGCAAGCAGTGTCTGCGGAAGCCGTCGGAGGGCGAACCGTCTGTCCGCCGACCACTCGACGTCGACGGTCGTCCCGTCCTCGGTCTCGTGGATCGTGACGTCGTAGGTCGCCCAATCCTGCTCCCCGGCGGTAACCACGAGTTCGAGCGTGTCCTCGCCCGTCACCGCCGTCTCGACGGTCATCGTTACTGACCGGAGTCCGAAGAGATAGGAGACGTCGTAGGCGGCCCCGCCGTCGATCGTCCGGACGGTGTCGGCGATCCCCCACTGGAAGGGGAGCACGGGCGGTGTCGGACCGGCGAACGCCGCACGCACAGCGGCCGGCTCAGCCTCGGTCGACAGCGTGGCCGTCCCCGCGGTCCGGAACACCGGGAACCGAAACACTACGAGCAGGAGGACGACGACGCCGAGCGCCCGGAGCAACGGCAACAACAACACTGCGACGGCCCCGAGGAGGCCGACCGAGATCGCCATCGTCCCACTGAGCAGGCGTTCGCGCCGGAGGTACCGATCGGCGACTGCGCGTGCGTCGCTGGGGACCGCTGGGCTGTTGGTAGGAGGGCTCATGGGTCGAGATATCGGCGTCTCCTCACCTATTTGTTGTGTTTCCAACGTCGTCGAGGTGATCACGGAGCCGGGCGAGCGGCCGGAGATCGTCCGAGAGCATCAGCCGTGCGTACTGTCCCCAGAGCCACCCGATCCCATCGACGAGGGTGAGCGTCACGAACAACAGGGCGAACCCGACGAGCGACATCGCCATCGCGTCGGGAAGCGAGTCGACAGCCCACTCGCTCATCGTGAGCCCGACTTCCGCACCGACCAGGAGGTCACCCCAGGGGATATACAGCGACTGTGTGAGTCCGATCGGCTCCCCGGGAAAGATACCGACCCGTCCCGGAGCGCTGTCGTAGTACAGCGGCGTCGCCACGAAGGTCAGGGACATCGCGAGGGAGCTGACCAAGAAGACGAACGATCCCATCCCGAACGCGAACACGCTGAACAGGTAGAGCAGTTCGGTCCAGGTAAACCGATCGACCACGAGTGCGACCACGCGTTCGCGGACCGACCCATCCAGGAAGCCGTAGGCCGGGGCCGGAACGTCGACACCGAGGAGTGCGGTGACGAGGTGTCGCTCGACCAGTCCGAGTCCGCGGGCGAGCAACAGGACGCCAACGCACAACGGGACGCCGACGAGAACGAGCACCGTCGGGACGGCCGCCGTCACGCCCGTCACCAGCACGACGAAGTAGACGGTTCCCAGCGGAAAGGCGACGAAGAGATACAGTGCTCGGAGGTACGGTCGGGGACGAACGGGGGCCAGGAGGAGCGATCTGAGGGTCGGAAGACGCTCGCGGAGTTGACGACCGGCGGACATACCGTGCGTTGACCGTCGGTCGGGCACCGACAAAAAACATGCCGAGGACGACGGTTCTGAGACACTGGCGGGGGGTTAATATGGCCTACCCCGCAAACACGGACGATGCCCTCGGTCGTCGGCGAGGTCCGCGATGTCGACGAAGAGCTCCTCGCTTTGCTCGACGACGAGTACGCCCGGACGATACTCGTCGCGACACGCGAGGAGAGCAGGTCCGCCCAGGCCCTGAGCGAACTCTGTGACGCCGACGACTCGACGATCTATCGCCGGATCGAGCGGTTACAGGACCGGGACCTGCTGGACGCACACCAGCAGCTCGATCCGAACGGGAACCACTACAAGACCTATTCGGCCCGACTCGAACGGGTCGAGATCGAGTTCCACGACGACGGCGTCACCATCGACGTCGACAGACGCGAACCGGCGGCCGACCGGTTCACCAGACTGTACGAGGAGTTCACAGGATGACCGCACACCCACCTACACTCCGTGTCGGGGCCGACCCCTACACACAGGTCACGGTCGAAGGTGGCGGGACCGTCGTCGGTCTGCTCGCGATCGCGACGTTCCTCGTCGCGACGGTGCTGTCAGTACTCGTGACCTATCGGTTCGTCCAGGGGTATCGCCGGTCCAGAGCCACGCCGATCCTGTTGCTCGCGGTCGGGATGTTCCTGCTCGCGCCCGCACCGATGTTCGTCCGGTTCGTCGCCGGGAACCTCGTCGTCGTCCCCTCGGCGGTCAGAGTCCTGACCACCTCCCTGCTCGAATCGGCCGGTCTGCTGACCATCCTCGTCGTCGTCTACGGAGGGAGCCGATGAGCTGGCTCGATCTGCTCGCGACGGGGAGCTCGCTCGTGACCGCAACACTGGGAACCGTCGTCGCTATCCTGGCGTTCCAGGGCTACCGGCGCAACGACAGCCCCACGATGCGAGCGCTCGCGGTCGGCATCATCGCGATCGCGGTCGTCCCGTACCTCCTCGCGTCGGTAATCGCTCCGTTCGTGGCCCTCAGCGACGCACAGGCGTTGCTCGCCGCCACGCTCTCACACACTATCGGGCTGCTCGCGATCTACCGGACGTTCGATTCTGGGTAATAAAACTACCGGCCATCTGTCGGCTCACCAGCCGGTTGACCCCTTATACCGTCCCAGGCCTCGTCCGTGGAACTGTGACGATGACGACCCGATCGACCTCAGACACGTTCGCACAGTTTGTCCGTATCCCCTTCGAGGAGACGACCTACAGACGCCTCGCCTATCTCCTACTGGCCGGTCCGCTCGGTTTCGTGTACTTCGTCGGTGCGACCACCGGCATCTCGACGGGCCTGAGCCTCTCGACGATACTGATCGGCCTCCCGATCCTCGGCCTGACGCTGCTGGCCGTGACGGGTGCGGCCTGGCTGGAGGCACACCTCTCCCGGGCGCTGTTGGACCAGGAGACGCCAGTCCCGACCGCACTGTCGACGTTCCAGCGGGGGCTGGACGATCCCGAGACGGACGTACTAGCAGCCTGCAAGGCGTTTCTCGTCGACCCGACGACCTGGACGAGCCTCGTCGTCGTGCTGTTGAAGTCGGTGTTCGGCCTGGTTGCCTTCGTCGCACTCGTGATAGCCGGTTCGGTCGTCCCCGCACTGCTTGCCGCCCCACTGCTGTACGACGATCCGACGGTCACCTATCAGGCCGGGAGTCTCACCGTCACCACCCTGCCCGCAGCGCTCGGCCTGGCTGGACTCGGCGTGCTCCTCGGACTGGTGGCGTTGCACGTCCTGACCGCGCTGGCCGATCTGGGCGGGTATCTGACCGACGCGCTGCTCTCGGTCGAACAGACCGACCCCACGGAGTAACCATGGCACAGACACACCACCCACAGACCGCCGACAGAGCCACAGAGGCACCCGAGGAGACGATCAAGGCGACCGAACTCGTCGCGCTGCTCGACGACGACCACGCCCGCGAGATCATCACTGCGATCACCGACGAGGCGAAGTCCGCCCGCGAGATCGTCAGGGAGTGCAACAGCTCCCGGCCGACGGTCTACCGGCGGCTCAACCGTCTTCAAGAGGCTGGGCTGGTCACCACGGAGATGCGCTACGACAGCGACGGCCACCACTGCAAGACGTTCAGACTCCGGTACGACTCCGCGTCGATCCGCCTCGGTACCGACGGACTGTGTTGTACTGTCGAAGCCAGTGACGCCTGATCGGTCTCCCTGTACCGCCGTCTCCGTTCGTCTTACAGCTCCTCACGCTCCGCATCGAAGAACTCCGAATCGGCATCGACAGCGCCGATGTCGTCGTCCTCGTCCTCGTCCGTCCGAAGCTGGAGGAACGCGTCCGTCGCAACCGCGATCCCGAAGACCAGAACGACCGCGTTGACGACGACACCGACCAGTGCCCCGGCGATCGGGCTCACGAAGTTGAGTATCGTCGCCGGGATCGACGCGAGCAGCGAGATGAACCACACGAGGACCAGCAACAGGAACAGGTCGATACGGTTGCCGGTCGCGAGTTCCCAGGACCTTGAGAGCGCGTCGAGCCCCTTGTCCTCCAGCGCGATCGCCGGGCGGACGAAATAAAACGACACGGCCAGGAAGACACCCGGGAGGAGCAGGAACACGAGTCCGATCCCGACAGCGAGGTTGACGACCAGCCCCAGCAGGAACGCGGTCACCGTCGCCATCCCGATGTTCCGCGTCGCGGTGTCGGGGATCGTCGCTCGCTCGTCGCTGGCGACCACCCGGATGGTGACGATGCGAAGCGCCTCCGAGAGGACGGCGAGTCCGAGCGACAGTGCCGCAACCACCGGGAGCGACAACGGCAGCGCGAGGGGCATCGACTGGCCTCCGGGTGCGAACGGGAACGGCTGCTCTCCCATCCCCGGGCCGCCGGGCATCGTCTCGAAGGACGATCGGACGAACTCCAGATACGACGTGAAAAGCGATTGCCCGACGACGGTGTTGACCAAGCCGAAGGCGACGAACACCCCGAGCAGGAGCAACCCGTTCCGGTCGGTGAGCCGTTCGACTCCGTTCGAGATGGCGTCACCGATGTCGAGACTCACCGGTGGACACCTCCCGCAGCGTCGGCCTGTACCGACGCCGTACGATCGTCGTCCGATACGAATTGGATCGAGCCGCTGGGGGGGACCATACAGGGGGATCGTCTCCCCTCGTCGTAATAAATCACCGGCTCCCGTCGGCGACGACCGGCGAGTTCACACCTCGTCGAGGGAGAACCCGTCGAAGCGTCGGACCGCGTAGCTGTAGCCGCCCACCCCGATGCCGACGATGACGAGAAGATAGACGGCCCAGACGCCCGCGAGCAGGGTAGTCTCGTCACTGTTGACCGTCAGATCGACCAGGAAGTGCCCGCCGATCGCCGGGACCAACCCGCCAAGCGAGTAGCCGAACAACACGAACATCGAGGGGTGTGCCCGCTCGACGTTCATGTATTCGCGGCGCTCGAAGGCCGGTACCGCTGCACCGAACCACAGCGCCGTCCCCGCCCCGCAGCCGGCCAACACCAGCGCGTGTGCAGCGTGTGCGATCGCCAGTTCTCCCCCGACGGCGTAGACGTCGAGCGGGAACCCGACAGCCAAGACGAGACCGGCACCGACTGTCGTCCCGGCGACGATTCGGCCACGGAGGAGCACCGCCGTCGATCGCGCACTCGTCAACAGGACGGGCAGTTGCTCCCGTTCGTCACCAAGCGGGTTCAGCCCGAACGTCGCCCCCGCGAGCAGGACGGCCACGACGTAGACGGTTCCTGGCCCGAGCGACACCAACAGTCCCGGGTCGGTCGCGAAACTGGCAAGGAGGCTAAACAGCCCGAACGCCACGGGGAACAGGTGGCTCAGGATCGCCGGGTTCCGCCGCGCTCGCAGCAGATACCGCCAGCCGATCCGCGCCGCCGGCGTCCGATCGAACGGCCACGGGACCGTCCCGCTTCCGGCGGCGGTCCCGTCTTCCTCAACGACGAGCAGTGCGTGCTCGGCACTGGTCGCGACTGCTACACTGAGGACCGCGATAGCGGCGATCCCGACCGCTACTGCGGTGCCAGTGACGGTGACCGACCCCCCCAACGGGGCGACGACGAGTCGGGCGTACGCCTGCAGCGGTGCCCCGGGTACGACGGCTGTCTCCGGATACCCGCTCCCGGACCCCTCGACAGCTCCCCTGACGGCGACCTGTGACCCGACGTACAGCGCCGCCACAGCGACGAGGCCTAGCGTGACTCGTGTCCACCCGCCGACGCCGAGTCGGTGGCCGACGAGACGCCCCGTCGACCCGAGCGCACGGCCCCCAACCAGGGACGCGAATAAGACCGGGAGCAGTCCGACGCCGACGAGTATCGGTGCCAGCAACCCCCGAGCACCGACCGAGATCGCAGCCAAGCCGACGCCACAGAACGGGACGACGAAGACGCCGACCTGGAGGAGTTCACTCCCCGCACGTCCGACGACGACCGCCCGCGGGGCCGTCGCAGTCCGGACGAGCGGTCCGACGCGGCCGAGCTCGCTCTGGCTCATCGCTGTCGCACCGCCGAGGTAGAGTCCGCCACCTGCGACGCCGGCGACGGCTACCCCCAGGCGGCCGATCGGGGGGTCCCCCGCCCCCAGTTCCTGCCCGACAGCCATCGCCGGACCGATCAGTCCCAGCGGCGCGAGGACCCCGAACAGCACCACCAACAGGACCGTCGACAGGAGTTTTCGCGGCTGTTTCCGTATCCCGCGCACCCGACACCGGAGTTCGGTCGTCGCGAGTGCGCGCGCTGCGTGCAGTTCGTGGCGTCTCATCGATCCGGTGCCGGCTGCTCGCTCGTCAGTTCGAGGAAGACGTCTTCGAGGCCCGCGCCGGTCGGCACGTCCGTTCCCGCGGCGCTGTCGGCCAGTTCGTCCGGTGGCCCCTCGGCGACGAGGCGTCCCTCGTGGAGGACGCCGACGGTGTCGGCGATGGCTTCGACGACCGGGAGGATGTGCGTCGAGAGGAACACCGTCGTCCCGCTGTCGGCCAGTTCCGTGACTAGAACCCGCAGCGTCTTCGCCGCCCGCGGGTCCAATCCGCTCGTCGGCTCGTCCAGAAAGACGACCGTCGGGTCGTGCTGGACCGCCTGGACGAACGCGAGCTTCTGGGACATCCCCTTCGAATAGCCCTCGATACGCTGGTCCAGATCGGGTGCGAGTCCGAGCCGCTCGACGAGTTCCAGTGCCCGGTCCGCGACGGCGTCCCAGTCGAGCGAGCGTACGTCGGCCGCAAACTGGAGCTGTTCGCGTCCCGAAAGGTCGTCGTACAGCGGTGGCTCCTCCGGCAACAACCCGATCTCACCGACCAGTTCCGGTCGGTTCCGGCTGTCGACCCCGGCGACGCGTGCCTGTCCGCCGGTCGGTTCGACGAGGCCGGTGAGCATCTCCATCGTCGTCGTCTTCCCGGCCCCGTTGGGACCCAGGAAACCGTATACCGTCGCCGAACCGACAGTGAGATCGAGCCCGTCGACGGCCGTCGTCGAGCCATACGTCTTCTGGAGGGACTCCGTCTCGATCGCTGGAGGACCACTCATCGACAGTCCGTTCGACGGGCTGCCAGGAATGTGTGGCGGTGCGATATCGAGCCGCTTCCGAAAGAACGGCGAACCGCGAAGAAAGAGCGTTCGGCGTTACCCGAACATCTGGCGCATCATCGGGTGCATCTCCATGAGCTGCTCCTCGGCGATCTCCTCGTACAGTTTGTACGTGATCGAGACCGTCAGCAGCAGCCCGGTTCCGGAGACACCGCCGATGGTGCCCATCATGTTCGCCAGGACCGCCAGCAGCCCGACCAGGGCACCGCCGATGACGGTGACCTGGGGGATGTAGCGTTCCAGCACTTTCTCGATGACACCGACGTTCTGTCGGAACCCGGGGATCTGCATCCCGGAGTTGTGGATCTGCTGGGCCGTCGCTTCCGGCCCCATGTCCGTGGTCTCCACCCAGAAGATGGCGAAGACAGCACCGCCGACGAGCATGAACGTCAGGTCGATCCCGATACGGATCAGGATCTGCCAGATCGGCTGGGTCGCGCCCTGGAGCCACCACATCCAGTCTCCTGGGGCCTGGATCGGTGCCAGGAAGTAGAACAGCCCACCGGTGGGCTGGCTACACTGGCCGCCGTAGGTCCCCAGGCCGAAGGGGAGCGTGTTCCCGACCTGGGAACAGAGGATCCGTCCGAGGAACTGGATGTTGGCCTGCAGCGCACGCACGAGGATCATCGGCAGGACGCTGGCGTAGATGAGCTTCACGGGGAAGCGACCACGCGCGCCCTTCACCCGGGCGTTCGAGAGTGGAATCTCGACCCGGACCGACTCGGCGTAGACGACCACCGCGAAGATGAGGATGGTCGTGATCAGCGCCAGCAGCCGCCCGCCACCCGGCGTGACAAACAGCGTCTGGAGTCCCTGTGGTGCCAGGACCGGGCCGATCGCCCGCTCGCCCGTCGCGAACAGGAACCAGGTGTGGAGGATGCCGCTCTGGTTGCCGATAAACGGCGTCGAGAGCACTCCACCGAGCAGTCGCTGACTCACGCCGGCGACGATGAACAGCCCGATACCGGAGCCGACGCCCCACTTGGAGATGACCTCGTCCATGAACAGGATGAGGACACCGCCGACGAAGATCTGCGCGAAGATCAGCCCCTGCACGGCCGTCGTACCGACACCGAGCGTGCTCGCGACCGCCTGGTCCGGCGGGAGGAAGTTCCCGGCGAAGACCATCGGCAGCCCGGTCAGACAGATCATCACCAGCACCAACAGCTTCTGGAGGCCCTGATAGAGGATCTGATCACGGGGGTCGTTCTGGGTGTCGAGCCCGAGCAGGTCGGCCCCGCCGAGCAACTGCAGGACGATCGACGCCGTGACGATGGGCCCGATGCCCAGTTGCATGATGCTCCCTTGCCCGGAGGCAAGGATGGATCCGAAACGACCGAAGATGTTCTGGCTAGCGTCGATGTCCAGCCCGAACAGCTTCACGTTCGTCAGGAAGAAGTAGAGGACCAGCACGCCGGCTGTCCACAGCAGCTTCCGTTTGAACGGGACGTGCCCCTCCGGCCGGCGGACTGCCGGCATCCGGACGAGCAGTGGTTCGGCGGTATCCTTCCAACTCATGATCTGTTACTCCTCGGTGCTCTCGTTGTCAGTCTTCTGGGCCTGGCGTTCCTGCCCGCGCTCGGTCAGTTCGGTCTCGCCGCCTGCGGCCTCGATCTTCTCGCGAGCGCCCTCGGAGAAGTCGTCGGCCACGAGGCTGAGTTCGTTGCGGACCTGACCGGCGCCCAGCACTTTCACGGCGTCAACGTCGTGACCGTCCTCGACGACCTCGCGGACGTCGATGTGGTAGGTGTCGCCGTCTTGCTCGGCGACGCCGTCGGCGGCCAGCAACGCGGCGTCCTCGTCGAGTTCGCGGACGTCGACCGTCTCGACCTCCTCCTGAACCTTCTGGGGACGCTTGAACCCGCTCTTGCCCAGCGGCGGGTGGTTGTGCATCTCGTGCTTGTCGCGACCGGCCGCACCGCGACCACCGCGGTGACCGGCCCCGCGGTTGTTCTTGTGTGAGCCGCCGCCGTGCGTGCGCGAACCGCGCTGTCGTCGTTTCTTGCTCGTCATTATCGCATCGCCTCCAGGAGTTCGTCGATTCCCTCGGTGTCGTGTTTCCCGAGTTCGCCGCCCTCCTTGACGGGATGTTTGACGCCGTCGTGGCCGCCACGTGGCGGGTGCAGACGGAGCGTCGGGGAGAGTCCCTGCTCTTGCAGCGTCGTCTCCTCGGACATGAGCGCCCACGCGAGCCCAGCGATGTCGTCGTAGTCGGTGTTCTCGGCGACCCACTCGTCGTCGACATCGGCGTCACCCTCCTCGGGTTCCGCACGGGTCTCCAGGAGCAGTTCGAGCGTCTCCTGGCTGGGTTCGCCGTAGGCGACGTAGTCGTTGACCTTCGTCACCATGCCGTTGTACGTGTCCGTCTCGGGGACGAGCGTACAGTGGTTGACGTGGTGGATGTTCAGCATCTTCAGCGTGTCGTGGATGTCCGTGTGCATGTTGACGTCGCCACGGATCTGGACGAGCGCGTGCATCACTCGATCACCTCACGCTTCTCGAAGGTGCGCTGGGGGACACGGGCTTCGGCCGTGTTCTGGAGCGCGTTGAACGTCGCCTTCGCGAAGTTGACCGTGGTACGAGTGTTGCCCGACGAACGGGTCCAGATGTCCTCGATCCCGGCGAGTTCGAGCACCTTTCGGACGGTCTCTCCGCCCGCCAGGCCCAGCCCGCGCGGGGCGGGCTGAAGCTCGACTTCGACGCTGCCGGCCTTGCCCTTGGTGCGCAGCGCGACCGTGTGGGGACGGCCACAGCCACACTCCCAGGACCCACAGCCTCGCGAGACGTTGATGAGGTTCAGCTTGCCGATGTCGATCGCCTTCTGGATCGCCCCGCCGACCTGATCGTCACGCCCTTCTGCGTAGCCGATCAGGCCGTCGCGGTTGCCCACGGCGACGACACAGCGGAACTTCACACGCCGGCCGGAGTCAGTCATCCGCTGGACCATGTTGATGTCCAGCACTTCGTCTTCCAGATCGGGAACGAGCTGGTCGACGACTTCCGATTCTTTCAGGGGAAGCCCAGAGTTCAGCGCCTCCTCCATGGAGTCGATCTCGCCCTCGGCAACCTTCTTGCCCAGGCGTGTCTTGGGTTCCCAGCCGTTGTCAGCACTCATAGTTCGATGTCACCTTCCAGTAGTGTCTCCCGGGTCTCGTCGAAGTGTTCCGGGAGGTCTGCAGCGTCGAAGTCGCCGCTGTACAGCGGATCGTCCAGCTGCTCGGCGTACTCGGCGATGTGGGCACCGCGCGTGCGCTGCCAGTCCGCGAGCACGTCGTCGTTGTGCGGGACTTCGAGGCCGGCGTCGATTGCGCCTTCCTGTATTGCGAATACTTTACATCCGGGGGTCGGGGTGTTGAGGCCGATGTCGAGGACCGCTTCCTCGACGCCCGCTTCCTGTGCGCGAAGCCCGGCCAGCAGACCGGTGAGGTACGCCGAGGGCATGTTGCCCGTCGGGGCCTCCCAGCCGTACTCGGCCAGGTCGCTTGAGTGAGCGGACGCGAGCGTGCGGTCACCGTCGGGGCCGACCGTCACCAGCTGCGCCCTGACGTGCTTGTTGCTCTTTCGAGCAACGAGGCGGGGCTTACCGGATTTCAGCAGGCGCAACCGCTGATGGTAATCGGTACGGGCCTCGCGGCGTCGCCGCATCGGCACCTTGTATCGTGGTCCTGTCGCCATTATTCGTCACCGTGGTTTGCGTCGATATATCGTTCGAGATCGGCGACACTGTCGAACTCGCCACCGCCGGCCTTGTCGTAAAGGTCGCGGTACTGCGAGCTCGAAAGCGTGCCGTCGTCGCGGAGTTCGCGCAGCTTCTCGCGCTGTGCGCGGATGCGCGACTCCCATGCTTCCTTCTCGTTCTGTCGTGCGCCGGCCTTGCCCTTCCGGGAACCGGCTCCCTTCTGGTGGCCGTAGGCGCGTTTCTCCTGGCGCTCCCGGGCGCGGCCACGGGAGTTGCCCTTCTCGTCTTTCGCCTGAATGGCGCCCTCGTCGACCAGTTCGCGAACGTCATCGCGGGTGATCGCGTCCGCGATGTCGCCCTGCCGGTCGGGGTTGAACCAGACGCGGTTCTTCCCGACGTCGAGGACGTCTGCCGCGAGTCGCTTCTGTGCGGAGAGATCAGTCATTCCGAAACCTCCACTTCGACGTAGGTAGGGTTGAGCACGCGGATGCCCGCGTCCTCTGCTGCTTCTTCGATTAGCTCGCGCTTGCGAGCGCCGACCTTCGAGGCGATACGGACCGCCTCGACGTCGCCGTCGACGCCGTCGAGGTCGTCGACGTTGTGGACACGCACTTCCTCGAAGCCCGAGGGGTGCTTGCCACGGACCGCGGTCGGGGACCGGAAGCCGGCCTCGACCGTGTCGCCTTTCCCCTTGATGCCGCGGCGCTGTTTCGAAAGCTGGCCACGGGGGCGGCGCCACGAAGTCGAGACGCGGTTCTTCTTGTGGTGGTCCTGACGGTTGAACTGTGGCTTGCCGACCCGGTGTCGCTGGGTCAGCAGGCGAGCCTTCTCGTCGTCGAGGTCGGGCGTCTTGTCGGCGAGTCCACGAGCCTGGAGTTCCGTCTCCACGTCCGCGGATTCGTCCTCGTCGCCTTCCTCTTCGACTTCGGCCTCGGTCTCCTCTTCGACTTCGAGGCCACCGACATCGGCCTTGATTCGCGCTGCGAGCGCGTTTCCGATGCCACTGACCTCTGCGAGTGCCGACTGATCGGCACCGCGGATGTCGTCGACCGTCTCGAAGCCGGCCTCACGGAGCGAGTCCGCTTTGGCATCGCCGACGCCGCTGATGTCCGTCAGCTCGGTGAATTCGTCGTCCGCCATCAGGCGTCACCTCGGTTCGGTTTCTGGGTGATGTACACCCCGTCCTGGAACACCCGGACGTCCTTGTCGTTGACGCGGGTGAGCTGTTCGATGTCCGCTGCGGTCTGGCCGACAGATTCGATGTCGGGACCAGTGAGCGTGAGTTCCTCGCCGTCGATCTGGACCTCGGTGTCGCCGTGGACCGTCGTGCGACGGGCGGCCTTCTCGCCGAGGAAGTTCTCGATGACGACCTCGTCACCCTCGACGTCGACCTGCATCGGGAAGTGAGAGTAGAAGACTTCCATCTCGTACTCCCAGCCCTCGGTCACGCCGTGGAACATGTTCTCTACGTGGCTCTCGAAGGTCCCGACCGTCGAGTTCGTCTTCGCGTCTTCCGCCTCGGACGCGATGACGACCTCGTCACCGTCGACCGAGACGTCGATGTCGGGGTACCAGAGCCGTCGCGTGACGCTGCCGTTCGGACCCTCGACCGTGAGGTCGAGATGGTCCATCTCGGCGGTCACGTCTGCCGGAATCTCCAGTGCTACTCGTGTCATTGTTAGTAGACGTACGCGATTACTTGGCCACCGACGCCCTCCTCTCGGGCCTCGTAGTGGCTCATGACGCCGTGGCTGGTCGTGACGACGAGTGTCCCGTAGTCACGGGCGGGGAGGAACCGCTTCTCCCACTTCTCGAACTCGTCGGCCCCAGCGGAGTAGCGGGGCTTGACCGGGCCACATTCGTTGATGGCGCCTTTCAGTTCGACCTCGAACTCACCGGACTTGCCGTCGTCGACGAAGCTGAACCCGTCGATGTACCCGCGGTCGTAGAAGACCTCGAGGACAGAGCCGATTTCGTTCGAGGCGGGCGATACTGTCTGTTCCAGATGGCCGACGCTCTCGGCGTTGTTGATGGCCGACAGCGCACTGGCGAATGGGTCGTTACCTGTCATGGTTAGTTGAATTTCTTGAAGCCCATTCCCCGCGAGATCTCGCGGAAGCACTGGCGACACAGCCAGATATCGTACTTGCCGACCAGCCCCTGCTCGCGCCCGCAGCGCTGGCAGGATTCGAGCTGGCCGGTCCGTTCCGTGTCGGCCTCGGCGTCGGGCTCGTCCGTGGTTTCACTTTCGCTCATTCGCTCACCTCAACGTCGAAGGTCGACTCGATGAACGCGGTCGCGTCCGCGGGGTCGAGTCGATGGTTCGAGGGGATCGATCGGGACGCCTTGTCGCGCTTGGCGACGCGGTAGCCGGGCCGGACGAGGTTGACCGTCACGTCCAGTCCGTAGATCCCGATGCTCGGGTCGTACTCCTGGCTCGGGAACTCCGTGTGTTCCTCGACGCCGAAGCTGAAGTTGCCGGTGTCGTCGAACTGCGTCTCCGAGAGTTCCGCGAGCGGCAGCGCCGTCTCCAGGAACTCGTGGGCCTCGTCGGCCCGAAGCGTGACCTTCGCACCGATGGGGTCACCCTCGCGGATGTCGAACTCGCCGACGGTCTTCTTGGCCCGCGTTCGGACCGGGCTCTGACCGGTGATCTCGGTGATGATGTCCTCGGCGTTTGCCAGGTCCTGGCCACCGTGGCCGATCCCCATGTGGACGACGACCTTCTCGACGCGCGGTTCGCGCATCTCGTGGAAGTCGGCCGACTCGCTCTCGGAACTCATTCGTCGTCACCTCCGTCGCTCTCGGGTTCGTCAGAGGAGTCGTCGCCGGTGAAGTTCTCGTCGATCACGACGATGTACTCCTCGACGGTCTCGAAGCCGCCGTCGTCCTGGGAGACGAGGACGTTGTTCTGGGATGACCCAGGGGTGACCTGGATCTCCTCGATCGTCCCGATCTCGCCCGCGTGGGCGCCGTCGACGGCGGTGACGAGCGCGCCCTCCTCGTACTCGAAGTGGGCGACGACCTCGTTGCTCTCGTTGTCGACGACGATCGAGTCGCCGCCGTTGTAGGCGTCACCGTCCTCGACGAGCAGCGTCTGCCCGTCGTGGAGCCCCAGCTGAACGTCGCCACCGGAGACGTTTGTCTTGGTGACGATCTTGCCCAGTTTGGAGTCGGCCGCGTCGCCGTCGATCGCGGTCAGCGCCAGCCGACCGCCCTCGCCGGGGAACACGCGGTAGTATTCGTCTCGCTCGGTGAAGGCCATGATGTCGAACATCCCGACGGGGCGTTCCTCGTCGGAGACGGGCGTCCCGTTGATGAGGACGTTGTCCTCGTTGAGGGCGTACCGCGCTTCCTTTCGGTTGTCGGCGTAGCCCAGCACGTCCCGCAGGACGATGAGCAGGGGAACCCCCGACTCACCGTGCGGGCCGGCACCGGCCTTGACCGTGAACGTCGCTGTCTTGCGCTCTACGGGCCAACTGTTCGGCACCGAGAGGCGCTTCTGGTGGTTGCTCATGCTGTATCGTCCTCCGATTCGAGACGCGCCTGCCGCCTGTCGTCTTCGAGGTCCAGGTCGGTGACCCGGACGTTCGAAGTGTCGAGCGGGCGCGGCACTTCTTCGCCGTCGACTTTCTCGAGGGTGACGTCCTCGACGTGGATGGCCGCGTCGGCCAGATCCACGTCCAGCACTTCGCCCTCCTCGCCGGCGTCGTCGCCGCGCAGCACTTCCACCGTGTCACCGGCGTTGACGCGGACGTTGCGCTGACCGTACTCCTCGCGGAGGTCGGCCGAGAGCGTGGCCCGCACCTGTTTGTGCCGCTCGTGCAGCGGCGCGCGTCGTTGACTCGTTCGCTGTTTGTCTGGTTTCTCGCTCATGGTTCTATACTATCATCGTCGCTGCGGAAGCGACACTGCCGAATCGTTCGGCGACCTCACGCGCGATCGGGCCCTTGAGCTCGGTCCCGCGGGGGTCCTCGTTCTCGTCGACGATGACGGCCGCGTTGTCCTGGAACTTCACGCGCGTGCCGTCGGGTCGACGGATCGGCTTTCGCTGGCGGATGACCACGGCTTCGAGCACCTGGCGACGCATCTCCGGCGTCCCCTTGGTGACCGAGACCGTGATCTTGTCGCCCAGGCCCGCCTTGGGGTGGCGGTTCTTGGTCCCGGAGTAGCCGTGGACCGAGATTACCTTGAGCTCGCGTGCGCCCGTGTTGTCGGCACACGTGATGAGCGACCCCTTTTCGAGACCCTGCGTGACGTCAGCGTTGAGCGCTTCCATCAGTTGTCACCGCCCTGTTCGTCTGCGACCACGCCAACGACGACGTGGCTCTTTGTCTTCGAGAGTGGTCGACACTCTGCGATCGTGACCGTGTCGCCCTCCGCGAGGTCGAGACAGTCGGGTGCGTGTGCCGGAATCCGGCTACGCCGCTTCATGAAGCGGTCGTATTTGGGCACCTTCACGTCGTACTCGCGCTCGACGACGACGGTCTTCTCCATGTCAGTGGAGGCGACTGCACCGTCCAGTGTCTGTCCGCGAACGGAGAGCTCTCCGTGGAACGGACAGTTCTGGTCGGTACAGGTCTCCTCCGGCTCCTGTACGTTCAGTCCTAGCGCCATTGTGAATCTCCTGTAGTTTCTGTGCGTCGAGCGGGACGGGCAACGAGTCGTTCGCCGTCGATTCGGACCCGCGTTCGGGACTCGTCATCGAGCGTGAACAGGAACGTCGCCGCGTCCTTCGGCACGTGCCACACCCGGTCGGCTCCCTCGACAGAGAGCAGCTTCGTCGTCTCCATGACGACGCTGCCGCTGATACCGACGGCGTCCGGGTTGGACGCCGCGACGACCTCGACGTCGAGGCCGACGAGTTCGTGTCGTGGGAGCGTCTCGGGGGTCAGTGGCATTATTCGCTCTCCTGAAGGTCGCCTTCTTCGCGTTGTATCGTCTTGATGCGCGCGATGGCCTTCTTCAGTTCCTTGATACGCCCCGGATTGTCCGGCGCGCCACCCGCGGCCTTGACGGCTCGGGTGTTCAGCAGTTCCGTCTTGAGGTCATCGAGCTCTGCCTCCCGCTCGGCGGGCGTCATGTCGCGGATCTCGGTGACGTGCAGGACGGTCATTCGTCATCCTCCTCGTCCATCTCGTCCATCAGTTCCTCGGCTTCCGCCTCGGTCTCCTCGTCGAGTTCCTCGTCGACGGCCGCCTCGATGTCGTCGACGTCGACTTCCTCGACGTCGTCGTCGGTCGGGACGTCGACCTCTTCCTCGACGACCTCCTCGTCGACGACTTCCTCGTCGACATCGGTTTCAGTGTCGTCGTCGGCCTCGTCGGCGTCGGCCTCGACGGGCGCCGCGTCGGCGTCGTCGGGTTCGCCTTCGAGGAGTTCCTCGACGGAGTCGCCCTCGGTGTCCGGGACGTAGTCCTCGATCTCGACGTCCTCGTAGATCTCGAAGTCGTCGGGGAGTTGGGCGTTCGGCGGGATGATCTTGACCCGGACACCGATGGTGCCCAGCTTCATCACCGCGACGCCGACACCGGAGTCGACGATCTCCTCGGCGGGTTCGCCGTTGTGCTTGACGTAGCCGCGGTTGAACTTCTCGACGCGCGAGCGGGCGCCCGTGACCTTCCCCGAAAGGACGATCTCGGCACCCAGCGCGCCGGCTTCCATGATCCGGTCGATCGTGGTGTGACCGGCCTTCCGGAAGTACCAGCCACGTTCGAGCGCGTTGGCCAGTCGGTCCGCGACGATGCGGGCGTTCAGGTCCGGTTCCTCGACCTCTTGAACGTCGATCTGCGGGTCGTCGAGATTGAACCGCTCTTCGAGCTGGGTCGTGATCTTCCGGATGTTCTTCCCGCCCTTGCCGATGACCATCCCTGGTTTCTCGGCTTTGAGGACGATCTGGGTCCCCATCGGGGTCTTGGCGACGTCCATGCCACCGTAGCCCGCTCGGCCGAGCTCTTCCGAGAAGAACTCGTCGATCTGGGTCCGCTGGAGGCCGTCTTCGATGAACTGCTGTTCGTCCGCCATTATTCCTCGACCTCCTCGAGGATGAGTTCGACGTCGACCTGTGGCGTGTTCCAGGCGCTCGCTCGCCCCATCGCTCGGGGTTTGCGGCCCTGTTGTTCGCCGACCTTGTGGGCGGCGACGTGCATGATCCGCATCGACTCGCCGTCGAAGCCCTGATGGTCGGCGTTGCCGACGGCGTTCTCGAGCAGGTCGAGGAACGCCTCGCTTGCCTTCTGCGGGTAGCGACCGGCGTCCCAACCGTCGACCTTGCTCTTGTGACCGACGCCCGAGTTGTGTTGTTTGAACGGAACGGGCTGGTCGCCCTCGATAACCGCTTCGAGGTACGCGACAGCCTCGCCGGCCGTCTTGCCCTTGATCTCCCGGGCGATGGCCTTGCTGTGCTTGTGGCTCATCTGCCGCTCCCGGAGCATGGCTTTGGCCGTCGTGTCCGGGTCGGCGTCGACTGAGTAGCTGATTCCCATGATTACTTGAGCGGTACGAACTTCGAGGAGCGTGTCGCGCCGATGCCGGCCTGACCGTGTTCGACGTCGGTGCGGGTAAGCTGGAACTCACCGAGGTAGTGGCCGAGCATCTCCGGCTCGACGTTGACTCGCTCGAAGCTCTGGCCGTTATGGACGGCGAAGGTCAGCCCGACCATCGCGGGGACGATCGGCATGTCCCGCAGATGTGTCCGGATCGGGTTGTTCGCCGTCTCCTCTTCTTCGGCCTCGCGCGCCTTCTCAAGGAGTTTCTGCTTTTCCTCGGTCAGACCGCGTGTGATAGTTCGCCGCTGGCGTGCGGGAAGCAGTTCCGCGACTTCGTCGAGCTCCATCTCCTGCAGCTCGTCGAGCGTGTGGCCGCGGAAGGAGAAGTCTCCTTCGTGGCCGATTTGATATTCAGAACTCATTTGTCGTCACCTCGGGTGACACCAACGAGGTTGTTGCGCGCGAAGCGTGCAACAGAACTCATTCCTTGCCACCTCGACCGGTTCGCTTCGAGGCGATGTCCCCGACCTTCCGGCCCGGCGGGGCGTTGCGCGAGATCGACTTGGGTTTGCCGGGGTGTTGACGGCCACCGCCACCGAATGGGTGGTCGACGGCGTTCATCGCAACACCGCGGACGCGCGGGTACTTCGTCCCTCGCGCTTTCATCTTGTGGTGCTTGTTACCTGCCTTCACGAACGGCTTGTCGGTCCGACCGCCACCGGCGACGACGCCGATGGTGGCGCGGCACTGCGGGTCGAGCCGCTTCATCTCCCCGGAGGGGAGCTTGACGACCGCGACGTTGCGGTCGTGGGTCAGCAGCGTCGCGTTGACTCCGGACGCGCGGGCGAAGCGCCCACCGTCGCCGGGGCTGGACTCGACGTTACAGACCGGAACGCCCTCGGGGATCTCCGCGAGCGGGAGCGTGTTCCCGGGAGCGATCTCGGCGCTGACGCCGACCTGCAGTTCGTCGCCCACGCCGACGCCTTCGGGCGCCAGCACGAGCCGGTGGTCGCCGTCCTCGAACTCGACTGCCGCGAGCGGCGCCGAGCGGGCGGGGTCGTGTTCGATGTCCACGACCGTTCCGGCGACGACGTCGCCGTCTTCGACCTTACGGTGCTGAAGGTCTGCCTTGTAGCGGTGCGAGGGCGCCCGGAACGTGGACGTCCCGCGACCGCGTCGTTGTCCCTGAATTCGTCGTCCCATCGTTAGAACACCCCGATCCTGGAGGCGACTTCCTGGGCGTCGTCGTCCTCGGAGAGGCGAACGACCGCCTTCTTCTCGCCGTCCATCGTGTTCTGTGTGTTCACGTCGACGACCTCGACCTCGTACTGGTCCTCGACGGCGTCGACGACATCGTTCTTCGTCGCCGCGTCGTCGACGACGAACTGGAGCTTGTTCTGGAAGTCCATGTCGTTCATGGCCTTCTCGGTGACGTGGGGGAACTTGATGACGTCCCAGCTCATCTGTCGGCCACCTCCGCGAGTGCGGATTCGGTAAAGACCGTGAGTCGACCCGGCTGTGCACCGGGTGCGAGGTCTTCGGTGTTGACCTCGCTGGCCGTCGCCACGTCGGCGCCCGCGAGGTTGCGGGCGGCCGTCGACGGCTCCCCGCTCGTCACGAACAGGATCGAGGACGGCCGGCGGTACTTGCGCCCGCGGGCCTTCCCCTGTCCGGCCTTGATCTTTGTCTCGTCTGCGCGCTCGATGTCCGCGTGGACGTCGAGCGCTTCCAGCAAGGAGACGACCTCCTGGGTCTTGACGAGGTCCTCGAAGTCGTCGGAGACGACGACGGGCACCTCATCGCGGTCGAACTCGTGGCCGCGCTCGGCGACGAGTTCGGCGTCGGTGGTCGCCGCCAGCGCCGAACGGACGGCGAGCTGGCGTTCCTTGTCGTTGATGTCGATCGAACGGTCCTTCTCGGCTTTGGGCGGGTGGGCCGGACGCCCTTTCACCGCCTGCGGGACGCGGCGGGCACGACCGTCCTGTTTGGGGACGTGTGCCTGGCCGCGACCGCTTCCGAACGACTCGGCCGGCGTGCGGAGGCCGGCGTACTCGTCGGAGCCGTAGTCCTGTTTCCGGTTTGCCTGTGCGGCGTGGACAGCCTTCTGGATGAGGTCGCTCCGGACCGGCGTCTCGAAGACGTCCGGCAGATCGACCTCACCGTCGGCGTCGCCGTCCAGGTCGTAGCGTGTTACCTGCATAGATTATCCCTGGTTCGATTCCGTGGAGACGTAGCGCACCTCGGGGTCGAGGCGCGGTTGGTCGTTCGGGCGCACTGCGGGCCGGAAGCGAACCAGTCGCTGGTCCGGACCGGGCACCGAGCCCTTCACGAGCGTGTAGTGGCCGTCGACCTCGCCGTAGTTGACGAACCCGCCGTCGACGCTGGGGTCGTCGCCCTCGCCGATGTCGATGACACGCTTGTTGAGTTCGGTGCGCTGGTGGTAGCCGGTCTGACCCTGCTGGGGGACCGTCGAGCGCACGCGGGACGGGTTCCACGGACCGAGGTTGCCGATCCGTCGGCGCCATCCCTGCCGAGCGTGTTTGCCCTTCCGTTTCTGGACGCCCCAGCGCTTGACGGGACCCTGGGTCCCCTTCCCGGTAGTGACGGCACCCACGTCGGCGTACTCGCCGGCGCGGAAGACGTCGTTCATCGAGTGCTCGCCGCCGTCTCCGACGAGGTCGAGCGCGTGATCGAAGCGGTCCGACAGCGTGCCGCCGCCGACGCGAGTCTCCATCACGTCGGGCTTTTTCTTCGGGACGTTCGGGACGTCGTCGGGGACGGTGTGGGTGATCAGTCGGATGTCGCCCAGGTCACCGGCCTCGAGTGCGTCGCGTACCTGTTCCTCTGCAGCGTCCGGGTCGTGGTCCTCCGGCAGGTCCAGTGTGCGATCAAGTTCCCCGTGGAACTCGTCGGTCCAGACCTCCGTCAGCGGACGCTTCCCGTACGGCGTGTCTTCGTAGGCTCGCAGCGCGACGGCGCGCATCGGCGGCGTCTCGACGACCGTCACGGGGACGGTCTCCTCCATCCCTTCGCGGGGGGAGTTGGGTTCGTCGTTGACGAGCACGACGTGTGTCATGCCCGCCTTGTAGCCGGCGAACCCCTGGACGCCCGGCTGGCCGTCGTCGTCGGGCCAGCTGTTGAAGCGAGGCGTCTCGCTCGTCGAGCGCTTGCGCGGGCCGAAGCCCAGCGAGCCTTTGCGTGGTCTGCTTGGTTGTGGCATTCGTTTACTCCGTGAGGGTTAGACAGGCGAGAGAGGCGAACAGTGCTTCTTCCGTTCGCACGACCTCGCTGCCCTGGTTCGGAACCGTATTCAGCCAGAGGTCGAACCCTGCTGGATCGTCGGTGTGGTCTCCCCCGGCGGCGTCCGGGTCCACGTCGAGTATCGACGGTAACCCGCGCTCGGGTGCGCCAAAGGCGACTGTCATGTCGCCCGCGGCGTCGCGGCGCTCGGCTATCCGGCCGAGCCGCGCCGTCGAAACCGGCTCACCGTATCGCGATGACGCGATAGTGAGCCCGGCGTCGTCACGCGAGAGTGCCATATCGAGGTCCGCGGAAACGACGTCGAACCCCGTGGTGGGGGCGTCGACGAGTTTCGCCCGGACCGGCCGTCGCGAAGAGACCCTGACGGTCACGCGCTCCCCTGCTTCCACGTCCAGACCGTCTGGAACGGGAAGGGAGATCGGGTGTTGCAGTCCGCAATTGACCCGTACGCGCCCATCAGCTCCGACCTCGGTCACGATTCCCTGTCTTAACGACCCCGAACCCTCGGATCCGGAGCCGGTCTGTGAACGCACGCGGAGCGGCGGCAGGACGCCGACGTACTCCAGTTCGCCCCGCTTGCCCCACATCTCCTTTCGGAGGTGTGGCGGCGTCGCGGCGTACCGTAACACGGTTTCGACGAACCCGTCTTCGAACTTTCCCGCCCCGTCGGGGTCGGGAAAGACGGTCAGCCGATCGACCCGGAAGACCGTGGCCGCGCGGGCCACGTATCCGAGCTTGCGAGTCGCCTCGCGTTTGTCCTCGGCTTCGCGTGTGAGCGAAGACGGCACGAGTACGCTGGTCGTCATGCCGTGACGCTTCCACGTCGCGCCACTAGACTGTGCCGATATGTCCCCTTCCCGGGCTTAAAAAGACCCCGCTTCACGCGCGCGTTGAGACGCGTTCACATGGTCCATCACTGCTGTTTGCAGAAGATTCGGCCACCAGTCGTTTGCCGCTTCCGAAAGGACGGCCCACGTGAGCGAGACCCACGAACCTCCCCGACGGCGGGCCGTCGGATGCCCCCACAGCACACGGTTTTCCCCATGAAACGGAAGGCTTTTTACTGTCACCCTCACCAGATTGGGATGCAGAGAAGCGCGGTGCGCGCTGGTACCGAGCGGGCGTGAAACGGCCGCGAGGGTCAGGGCGAACGAAGTGAGCGCTGGTAGTGTAGTGGTATCACGTGACCTTGCCATGGTCACAACAGGGGTTCAAATCCCCTCCAGCGCACTTCTCCGAATTCAAACTGCAAGCGGCGCGTCTCGTCGCGTCCTGTATGCAGCGAATGCGGTACTGGGATTTGAGCCCTGGAAGTCGCAGCCCGCGCAGTCGAACGAAGTGAGACGAGCAGGACCGTCTTCCTCCGGTTCAAACCCCTTCCAGCGCATTTCTGTCGACACCAACCGACGAGCGGAGCGAGTTGCGTTGCGAGACGAAAAGTTCCTGGATTTGAACCACGGAAACGCGAGCGAAGCGAGCGTTTGCATCGGCTTTAAACACCGACAAACGGCGTCTCACAGCCCCTCAGCAGTGTGAGAGCGCAGAACCTGGATGCCACGCCAGCCGAGGCCAACCACCAACAGGACTGGACCGATGCCGACGGCGACGTAGAATCCGTACACGTACAGCTGCGGGTGAGAGAAGAGGACCGGGAATCCGACCACCGGTACGACGGCACCGAGAGCTCCAGCAACCGCCGCGAGCGCGAACAGTCGGCGTTGGGTTCCCGTGAATCCAGCACTGTACCCGTTACCTGGGGGCATCGCCAGTCCCGTCGCAGAGAGAACGAACCCGCCCCACAGCGCCAGGTAGAGGATGATGATCGCAAATCCTGCACCGTGCCCACTGGGTCCGTCACCGAATGGTCGAAGCAACAGTGCAGCGCCAATAATCGTAAACAGCCCTGTAATCACGAGGGCCGGACGAAAGAAATCGGAAAGTGAATCGGAGCCCATATGATGGCTGATCGACAGGCCAGCATAAGTTTTGTTCATAGCTGTAGGAGTTGATACTTCGGTCTATCTATCGATACCAGGAAAACGGCCGACGAAGGCTTATTCAGGTCCAGGGTGTGCCGAATCGCATGTCCATGGCCATCGCTCACTTTGCGTTCGGTGCAGCGAAAACTACAGTTCTCGTGACCCTGTTCGTCCCGTCGTCGTGGTACCGACGAACGCTGACACTGATCGGCGGCGGGTGGGCGATGGTGCCCGACGTCCACCAGGTCAGTCCCGTGGCGACCGAGCAGTTGAAAGCGTCCCACGGTGCGTCATCGTGGGGCGACCTGTTCTGGTTCCACCGGACACCGAAACGGTGCGGGACGCCTACGAGACCTACCTCGACGTTGACGTGAAGTGATCGCGGGCCTGGAGCAACAGGATTAGGGCCGCCCTGTTCGACGACCCTGATATGACCTGTATCGGGTTCCTCTCGGTCGCACCGGTCGTCGAGGAGAGCATGGCGCCCTACGTCGCCGACGCCGTCGCGGCGTTGGACGACTTCGACGTGGAGTACGAGACCACACCGATGGGGACGATCATCGAAGCCGACGACAGCGAGGAACTGTTCGCGGCCGCACACGCCGCCCACGAAGCCGTCGGAGCACAGTCCGACCGCGTCGAGACGTTCCTGAAGATCGACGACAAACGAGCCGTCGAACAACGGGCCAGCGAGAAGGTCGACGCCGTCGAGGAGCAACTGGGTCGTGAAGCCCGGAGCGACGGCAGGGAGTGACGGCCGCCGTTCCCGAGGCGTGGGAACAGTTGACAGGGTTTATCATGTGACAGACCGTTACTCCGAGTCGGAGGGAAAGATGGCCGACACAGATCTAACTCCGCCGTGCCGACCCGTACCGGACCGGACGGGCGCGATCGTGACGCGGGGACTACCCGCGACGCCCGCCGACGCGAGCATCGAGACGGCCAGCGAGATCGTGGCCGTCACCGAGAGCGGCGGGGCGATCGTCCCCGTCGAGGAGCGGCCCGCAACGCTGGTCGTCACCGACTGACGGGGCCGAGAGGGGAACGTGTTTACCCGTCCCCCACCAGGCTGGCGACATGGAGAGTCTCAACCGAATGGCCACGGAACTTATCGACGAGGCCATCGACTTCGCCGAGGAGCTGACGATCGACGTCCACGCCTTAGAGGGTGACGCCGCAGTCCTGGACTTCGGGGTCGAGGTCCCCGGTGCCGTCGAAGCCGGGCTCTTGCTGGCGGAGATCCAGACCGCCGGGCTGGCGACGGTCCAGTCGACGATGGGGACCGTCGCCGGCGCACCCCTGACCCACGTCGAACTGTCGACCGATCACCCGGCGCTGGCCCTGCTGTGCTCGCAAAAAGGTGGCTGGGAACTCTCGACCGAGGACTTCGAGGGGCTGGGGAGCGGTCCCGCACGCGCGTTGGTCGCCGAGGAGGAGATCTTCGAACGGGTCGGCTACCGCGAGTCCGACGATTTCGCCGTCCTGGCGGTCGAGTCCGATCGACTACCCGACGAGCGTGTCGCGGAGGCCGTCGCCGAGCGGACCGGCGTCCCCGAGACCGGCGTGTTCCTCCCGACGTTCGCGACGGCGAGTCTCACCGGGAGCGTCGTCGCTGCCGCTCGGGCGGCCGAACTCGCGGTGTTCCGGCTCACGGAACTCGGATTCGATCCCGTTTCGGTGCTGTCGGCGAACGCGAGCGCTCCGGTCGCACCGGTGGCCGGCGACGAGGAGACAGCGATGGCCCGGACGACCGACGCCCTGGCGTACGGCGGGGAAGTCCACCTGACCGTCGACGAGTCGTTCGACCGCTTCGACGAGGTGGCCTCCGTCGCCGCCACGGAGTACGACCGGCCGCTGGCCGGCGTCTTCGAGGACGCCGACTGGGAGTTCACGGAGCTACCGGTCGAACTGTTCGCCCCCGCACAGGTGACAATCGACGTGGTCGGCGGGGATACACACGTGGTCGGGTCGACGAGCGAAGACGTTCTCGCCGAGAGTTTCGGCCTCGACGGTCAGTAGGCGATGCCGACCCGTTCGCGGTGGTAGCGATCCTCGATCAGCACCTCATAGACGCAGGCGGCCACGTCACCCGAGGATACCGATTGGCCGCCGTCCGGGAGGTACTCCGCGGTCGTCCGGTAGTGGTTGGTCGGCTCCCCGTCGGGCATGAACGGTGGACAGACCAGCGTCCAGTCGAGATTCGAGGCTCGGATCGCCTCGTAGGCGGCCCGATGGGCGGCGGCGATATCCCGGAGTCGGGCCGGGAACTCCGGCGTGTCCAACCGGAGGTGCCGGGGTGTCGCCTGGAGGACGCCGGCCGCACCGACGGCGACGAGCCTCGCGACGCCGGTCGCTTCCATGGCGTCGACCACGTTCCTGACCCCATCGGTCAGGACAGCGCAGTCGTCGCCGTCGGTCGGCCCGAGCGCACTGACGACGGCGTCGTGGTCTGGGACCGCAGCGGCGACCGCGTCGGAGTCGGTGACGTCGCCCTCGACGACGGAGACGTCCGACGGGAGGTCGGACGGATCACGGACGAAGGCGGTCACGGGATGGCCGTCGGCTAGAGCGAGTTCGAGAAAGCGGCTCCCGGACCGACCCGTGGCCCCGAAGAGGAGAATGTCCATGCTAGTTGGGAGGACCTTCGGTAGCGACGGTAAAATAGCCGATACCTAACAGTGGGTCCGCGGGGTGCTGTCGTGGCTTCCCGGGCGACGGCTACTCCGCCGGCGTCACGTCGGTGACGGTCCCGACGCCCTTCGAGCGGCCCTCCCGGAAGACGAACTTCTGGCCTTCCTCGACGAGGTACGACCGGAACTTGAACCGGACACGCGTCTGGCCGGCATCGCCCGGGAGCAACTGCCCACCCTCGGGGTGGAAGACGCCGGCTTCGCTGATCGTCTCGAGATGGATCACGGGTTCGTAGCCGTCGCCGATCCGGGTCGGGTGGTTCAACACCATCACTTCGGCCTCGAACTCCCGGACCGGGGTCGGATCGGCGTCCCGTGGCAGCAGGACCATCCCGCGCTGGATGTCGGCCTCGCGGACGCCTTTCAGTGCGATCCCGACGATCCGGCCCGCCTTGGCCTCGTCGACCCGATGGTAGTGCATCTCGATCGAGCGGACCTCGACCTCACGGAAAGCCCCGTCCTGCATCGGTCCGAGCAGGAGTTCGTCACCGGCCTCGACCTCGCCGGCCTTGATGGTTCCCGAGGCGACCGCGCCGACACCCTGGACGTTGTAGGTCCGGTCGATGTACATCCGGAACTCGCCGACTTCGCCGGTCGTCTTCGGCAGGGCCTCGAACATCGCGTCCAGATCGTCCAGCCCTTCCTGGGTGACCGCACTGGTCGTCAGCACCGGGACGACCGTCTCGGAGATCTCCTCGATCGCCGTCCGGACGCCGTGGCGCTCGACACGTAGCGGGGTCTTGTCGACCTCCCGCAGCGCTCGCTCGACCTCGCGTTCGACCTCGGCGACACGCTCCTCGGAGACGATATCGGCCTTCGTGATCGTGACGATAGTCGGTAGATCCGTCGCCAGCAGGATACCGAGATGCTCGCGGGTGGTCTCGGTCACGCCGTCGTCGGCCGCGACCGTCAGCAAGCCGTAGTCGAGTTTCTGCCCGACCAGGCCACGGATCGTCGTCCGGAGCCAGGGCTCGTGGCCGACGGTGTCGACGAAGCTGACCAGGCGGTCGGCCTCCTCGACGACGCGCGCCCGGTCGGTCTTGCGGTGCGGGTTGTCCATCCGGATCGGCCCGTCGTCGTCGAAGCCGTAAACGCCGTAGGACAGGTCCGCCGAAAGGCCCCGCTCGACCTCGTGGGGCTGAACGTCGAGGAACCCGCGGGTCGACCCCTCGCCGTCGTCGGCCTCGCCGGTGACCAGCGAGCCCACGAGCGTGGACTTGCCGTGGTCGACGTGACCGGCGGTGCCGACGACGATGTGGTCGTCGTCCTGGAGGACCGCACCTTCTCGGACGGTCGCGACACCGACGATGCCCTCCGGGGCTTCCTCGCTGTCGTCGGCCGATGGCGCCCCGTCGTCGGTGACGCCGTCGACGCCCCACGTCTGGACCGCCTCGATGTGTGCGCCGGCCTCCTCGGCCAGCAGGCTCAACACGTCCATCGATTCGGAGAACTCCCCCGGCGAGATGCCGGCGATGCCGCCGTCGTCAGTGACGCCGACGACGTAGGTCGCCTCGCCGTCCCCCGAGAGGACGCGATGTCGCAACTGGGCTGTAAGCGACTCCAGGCGGCCCTCCGAGAGGTGAAGGTTCTCCGTGAGCCGCTCCTTGAACTCGACGCTGCCGCCCTCTTCCTCGCCGCGGTCAAGCGCGCGTCTGAGGACGGCCTGGTCGGGGCTCATGCGCGTCCGTAACGGGGGGTGAAATATAAGCCTTCTCCGGGTTTGGGAGCCGCTACCGGCTATTGAGCGGTTCGGATGAGTCTATCACGCACAATAACTGGGCGGTTCCGATCAGTCGGCGCTGTGTCGCGGGACGTAGGTGCAGTCGGTACACTCCCAGCTGCCGTCGGCGAAGGTGATCTCGCCGTGACAGTCGGGACAGCGGTACGCGTCGACGGTCGTGGACTGGTTGATAGCCATTACCGGAGCAGAGTCGGTCAGCGATCAAGAAGGTTGTTATAATACCGACATGAGAATACTAGGTAATTGAAGCGCCCACACGACCGGCTGTTTCGCGAGCGTTCGTCTCGCGTACGATCGACGGCCTCGCGTGGGAGACACGGTATCGAACGCCGAAATATTGTATAAGGGACATCAAACCACAACCACCGAACTATGTACTCTAGCGATCAGATTGAAGTGTCAGTTCGGCTCACGGCGACGTATGGCAACGACCGAAACGTGGACTGACCCGGACCGCTGTCCGTTCTGTGGCGCGAGACTCTCCTCGCCCGGCGCCGGCTTCGTCGACCACGTCCAGACGACTCCGGAGTGCGAAGACGCGTTCGGTACCTGGCGGGACCGCGTCGACGACGATCTCGTGCGGGGCTGGACCGGGTGACTCACTCACGATACGGCGCTACCGCTTCGAGGAAGCCGTCGGCGTAGCTCGCCTCGGTGACCCGATCGGCACGCTCACGGGCGGTGGGATCGGCGTTCGCGACCGCGACGGACTCACCGGCGACATCGAACAGTTGGGCGTCGTTCTCGGAGTCCCCGACGGCCAAGAAGTCGCCCGGTTCGTGGTCCAGTTCCGCACAGACCGTTTCGAGTCCGGTCCCCTTGTCGACGCTGGGGTCGGTGACGTGGTAGGCATAGCCCGTATCGAGGACGACCAGACCGTGGTCCTCGGCCAGTACCTCCAGGGGCGCGACTGGCTGGTCGATCTGGACGACGATCTCGGTCTCGCGCCAGCGGTTGGCGAGGTCCACAGTCCCGAAGCCCAGGTCGTACCCCTGGTCGCGGTAGGCGGCCGCCACCGCGTCCGCGGCCGCCTTGTCGCCGACCAACTCCAGCCGGTCGGTCGACTCGACGAAGACGACGCCGCCGTTCTCGGCGATCACCGTCCGCTCGATCCCCAGGAACTCACACAGCGCGATCGGGAACGGCATCGCCTTCCCGGTGGCGACGACGACCCGCTCGGGCCAGTTCCGGATCACCGGGATCACCCGCGGGTTGAGCGCCCGCCTGTCGTCGGTCAGCGTTCCGTCGATATCGACCGCCAGCGGCGGCGTCTCGGGAGACATAGCTCACTCTCGCGGGCGGACGGGTTTTGCCGTTGCGGTGTCAGTCGTCGGTCAGCCGTTCGTAGGCCGCCTTGACCTGCTTGAACTCCCGCTCGGTGCCGGAGTCGGTGTCCGGGTGGACCTCCTTGACCTTCTCGCGGTAGGCCGTTTTGACGGCGCTCTCGTCGGCACCCTGTTCCAGATCGAGTCGTTGGTACGCCTCCGCGACACTGGGGCCGTCGTCCCGCCGGGCGCGCCGGGTACGCTGGCGCTGTCGGCCGGCCTGACGCTGCTGTCGCTGACGCCGACCCCCGTTGCTGGCCCGCCGGCGTGCCTCACGGGCCACGTCACGGACGTTCCGGCCGTCCCGTGGTCCCGTCCACTCCTCGCGCGGGCCGGCACCGAACCCACCGCGGCGAGCACTGCTGCGGCGGTCGGCACCGCCACGAGCGGCCCGCCGTTCCACGCGCTCGTAGACGCCGGCTGCCAGCTTCCCGCTCGCGTGGTAGTACATGAAATACGTCGACGCACCGAACATCAGCGCCAGGAAGAGCACCGCCGGGTTCACGAGGAGCCCAACCACCGTGAGCATGCCAGTCAGGACGGCAAACACCGCAGCGACACCCGTGATGAGCCGGTCGTACTGCACGCCGGATCGTTCGGTCCAGAGCACCGTAAGCGTCTCGCCTGCCCGACCGCCAGAGGGTTCAAACGGCTCGGCGTAGTACGCTCTGGTATGAGCGTCGCCGGTCTCTGTGAGATCTGTGAACGCCCGGACGTCGACCACACCTGCGACCGCTGTGGCCGACTCGTCTGTGACCGCCACTGGGACCGTGAGCGGGGCCTCTGTGTCGAGTGTGCGAGCGAGGTCGGCGGTCCCGGTGACCGCGTCGACCCCGAGAACCTGCCCGACGGTGTCGACACGTATCGGTTCTAGCGGTACTGGTTCAGCCGGGCGCTGAGCTGCTTGGCCGCCTGGCCGGCCGCGTCGAAGAAGGCCGTTTCGTCACCGCGGTCGGCGGCTCCCTCGCCGGCGAAGATAATCCCGCGCGAGGAGTTGACGAGGCCGACGCCGTCGGCCAGCCCGTGTTCGACGGCAGCCTCGGCGTCACCCCCCTGGGCACCGACACCGGGGACGAGAAACGGGATCTCCGGGACGAGTTCGCGGATCGACTCCAGTTCCTCGGGCGCAGTCGCACCCACGACGAGGCCGACGTTGCCGTTGTCGTTCCACAGGTCCGCCAGGTGGACGACCCGTTCGTAGAGCGGTTCCCCGGAGGCCAGTTCGAGGTTCTGGAGGTCGGCACCGCCGGGGTTCGACGTCCGTCCGAGGACGAACACGCCCTTGTCCTCACGCTGGAGGAACGGTTCGAGCGAGTCCCGTCCCAGGAAGGGGTTGACCGTGATGGCGTCGGCCGCCGGCCCGTGATCGTCGTCCAGGATGCGAGCGTACTGGCGGGCGGTGTTACCGATGTCGGCCCGCTTGGCGTCAAGCAGGACCGGGACGTCCTTGCCGTGGGCGTAGGCGATGGTCTCACGGAGCGCACGCCAGCCGTCGGGGTCCTCGTAGAAGGCGGCGTTGGGTTTGTAACAGGCCGTGTGGTCGTGGGTCGCGTCGATGATCCGGCGGTTGAACTGGAACCGCGGGAGGTCGGCGTCAGCGACGGCGTCGGGGAGCCGGTCGGGGTCGGGGTCCAGTCCCACCGAGAGGACACTGTCGACGGCGTCGATACGGTCGGCGAGGCGATCGAAGAACTGCATACCTACGCTCCCGCGAGGTGGGGGTACAAACGTTTCCCTCTCCACCAGTTATCATATATAATAATCAGAGGGGCGAATATATGTGAGTTTGTCAAAACCTCACAGCTATGGACCGTCCCCTAGATGTCGGCCACGTCGCCGACACGTTACCGGACCTCGGGGAGGCGATCGAGAACCCGCGGCTCCGGCCGGTCGGAGTCGTCGGCGGACTCGTCTTGCTGGTCGTCGGCGCGGGGCTGTCGGTCGCACCGACGACCGGCGGCTGGGCGCTGTGGACGAACGCCGTCGCCGCTACGCTGGTCTTCGTCGCCGTCCCGCTGTTCTGTCTCGGACTGGCCGCACCGGAGCCGGCCGAGAGCCGGTTCCAACTCGGGATCGATCTCACACACAGACAGCGACAGGCGGTCGCGGCCGGCGCGCTCTGTATCGTCGTCGCCCCGATCGTGATGGCACTCGGCCAGCCGATCGGCTTCACGCTCCCCGTCTTGCTCGCGGCGGCCGGCCTCGCGTTCGTCGGCTCGGCGCTCGTCCTGACGGGCTTTATCGCCTGGACGTCACAGGTTCTGGCGGAACCGGGCCACGCCTAATCGGCCCGCTCCAGCAGCTGTTCGACGACGCCGACCAGTTGCTTGACCGCGGCACCGCTGTGAGCGACCAGGACCGTCCCCGACTCGGTCTGTTCGACCGTGACAGCAGCGTGCTCCGGAAGGTCCGGACGAACTGTCGTCGACAGCGCCAGCCGGGCAGTCTCGGGAGTCACGTGGACTTCGCCGACCGACGTTTCGCCGGCAGTGATCCGGTAGGCGAGTCCGCCTTCGAGCACCGGTTCGACATCGGGATCGGCGTCGACGACCGAGACGGTGCTGAGCGGTCCCCGGTCGAGTCCAGTAAGTTCCGACGCCAGGAGCTGTCCGATCCGTTTCCCGTCGGTGATCCGATCCTCGACCATCAGAGTTCCTCCCGAACGTCGGCCGCCAGGTCCGCCACCTCGATCCCCTCCCGGCGTGCGTACAGGACTGCCGCGGTCTCGACGGTGACGCCGATCTCGGACTGGAGTGCGTTGATCTCGCCGACGGCGGTTCGCTTCTCGATGCCTGTCGAGACGACGGCTTCGAGGAGCCGTTCGAACGTCGACCGGGACTGGAGCACGTCCTCCGAAGGGACGAACCCGTCGGGGATGTCGACCGTCCCCGGGTCGAACCCGACGACGAGGTCGTCGCCGTCCCGGGTGACGAACCCCTCTCCCTCGGCGACATCGACCAGCGTCTTCGCCTGGTCCGGCGAGAACCAGTCCCGGTCCAGCGAGAGCGCGACGACGAACTCGCTCTCGCCCATTCTGTCGGTCCCGCGCTGTCGGAACGGGGCGGCGACGGCCGTCTTCAGACTCATCGTTCCCTCCGGGGGCCGGCCCGGGCCTAACCGTTACGGTCCCGAGTCGGCATCGAACGGTTCAAGTGTACCCTGGGTCATCTCTGAGGTATGAAAGACCAGGGACGCTCCCCACGCAAGCGGACAGGCGGCCGACGGCGGCCCAACCACAAGAAGAAGAAACACGAACTGGGCACCGAGTCCACCGAGACCCAGGTCGGCGAGCCGAAACTGAAGGTCGTCGACTCCCGCGGCAACACCCAGAAAGTCCGTGCGGTCACCACCGACATCGCGAGCGTCGCCGACGGCGCGACGACCCACGAGGCGACCATCGAGAACGTCGTCGAGAACCCCTCGAACCCCAACTACGCCCGCCGGAACATCATCACCAAGGGCGCGATCATCGACACCTCCCAAGGCCGAGCGCGCGTCACCTCCCGCCCCGGACAGGACGGGCAGGTCAACGCCGTCGCCGTCGAGTAACGCCGCAGGCGCTTTTCGAGACGCAGCGTCCCCAGCGACTGCAACGTGTCGGAGCCATCGAAAACCCGTACAGACCCGATCGCACGACAGCAGTTCGATCGGTGTGTCAAAGGGCCGATCGTTACTATAGCAGTATATATCCGTATAGACGGCTATTATAAACCCGTTAAGCCGAGTACGGCCCACTACGGACAAGCGCCCCCTCGGGCGGAACTCCAGATGGTATCGACACCGACACTCGATCCGGCTATCGACGCGGAGCACAGACATATCGACAGCGATCAGTGGGCGAACATCTACGTCGTCGGCGACGTCCACGGCTGTCGGAGGACGTTGGAACGGCTCCTCGACGAACTCGACCCGGCGACCGACGAACTCGTCGTCTTCGTCGGCGATCTGGTCAGGAAAGGCCCCGACAGCAAGGGCGTCCTCGATATCGTCCGCGAGCGCGAGAACCTCCTGAGCGTCCGTGGGAACAACGAACAGAAACTGATCGACGGCCGCAAGTCCATCGACGCGCTCACGGACGGGGACCTGGCGTATATCGAGTCCCTACCCGTACTGCTCTCCTGGGACGGCGCCGTCGTCGTCCACGGCGGTATCGACCACCGCAAACCCGTCGTCGAACACAGTCTCACGGAACTGCTGAACAACCGGTCGCTGGTCCCCGACGGGAGCTACGACCGACCCTACTGGTTCGAGACACGCCGGGAAGGCCCCCGTGTGTTCTTCGGCCACACCGTCCTCTCGGAGCCACTGGTCACCGACTGGGCCGTCGGTCTCGATACGGGCTGTGTCTACGGCGGCCAGCTGACCGCCTACGACACCGCGGCGGACGAACTCGTCACCGTCGACCCGCCGGAGACGTACCAGTCCCGGTCGGCCGACAGCATCGTCGATCCGCAACTCCAGTCCGTTCCGCAGTGAGATGGACGAGTTACCGCCACCCTACGAGCCCGATCGGGACGTCGACCTGCAGGACCCCGAACTGTATCTGAACCGGGAACTGAGCGAACTCTCCTTCCAGCGCCGGGTCATGCACGAGGCGTTAGACGACCGCAATCCGCTGTTGGAGCGTGTCAGGTTCCTCTCGATCGTGACGCGGAACCTCGACGAGTTCGTGATGAAACGTATCGGCGGACTGAAACAACAGATCGAGGCCGGCATCACCGAGGCGGCCGCCGACGGGCGGACGCCACAGGAACAGTGGACGGAAGTCCACGACGTTCTGGGACCGATGCTAGAGAAGCAGGCCGACTGTTACCGGTCGATGCTCCGCCCGGCGCTTGCCGACGCTGGGATCGACATCCTCGCGTACGAGGACCTGACCGCCGCCGAACAGACCCGGATGCGGGAGTACTTCGAGGAGTCGGTACTGCCGACCCTGACCCCGCTATCGTTCGACCCCGCCCACCCGTTCCCGTTTATCTCCAACCGGTCGCTGTCGCTCGCGGTGTTGACCCGCTCGCCCGACACCGAGGAGCCGACGTTCACCCGGGTGAAGATCCCACCCAACCGTCCGCGGCTGGTCCAGGTCGGCGAGGACAGCCGGTACGTCCTCGTCGAGGAGGTCATCGAACGGAACCTCGATCTCCTGCTGTCGAACGTCGAGATCGTCGACACGGCCCTGTTCCGACTGACCCGGAACGCGGAGGTCCGGCGCGACGAGGAGATCGCCGAAGACCTCATCGAGATGATCGAGGAGGTCCTCGAACAGCGGCGGTTCGCGACGGTCGTCCGGATGGAGATCGAACGGGACGCCCACCCGCGGATACGCCAGACGCTCAAACGACAACTCGAACTCGACGAGCGGGAGATCTACGACCTTCCCGGGCCGCTCGACTACCGGGAGTTCATGTCCCTGACCGAGTTGGATCGACCGGAACTGAAACTCGAACCCTGGACCCCCCAGCCACATCCCCGGCTGGAAGACACCGCCTGGTCGGCCTTCGAGCAGGACGACAGCAGCGACGACATCTTCGAACAGATCGACGAGCGTGACATCCTGTTGCACCACCCGTACCACGATTTCGGGACCACCGTCCAGCGGTTCCTCTCGGAGGCCGCGAGCGATCCGGACGTGCTCGCGGTGAAGGCGGCGATCTACCGGACAGCCAGCGATTCCCAGGTGATCCAGTCGCTGATCGACGCCGCCGAGAACGGTAAACAGGTCGCGGTGATGGTCGAACTGAAGGCCCGTTTCGACGAGCAGAACAACCTCGAATGGATTCGCCGACTGGAGGAAAACGGCATCCACGTCGCCTACGGGACGATCGGGCTCAAGACCCACACCAAGACGGCACTCGTCGTCCGTGAAGAGGACGACAGCGTCGAGTTGTACTCTCACGTCGGGACCGGGAACTACCACTCGGAGACGGCCAAGGGCTACGTCGATCTGGGGCTTTTGACCGCCGACCGGGACATCGGCCAGGACCTCGTGACGCTGTTCAACTCCTTTACCGGCCCCGGCCTCGACGAGGAGTTCCGGAAGCTGCTCGTCGCGCCTGTCACGATGCGACGGGAGTTTACCCGCTACATCCGTCGGGAGGCCCGCCACGCACAGGCCGGGCGCCCCGCACGTATCGTCGTGAAGGTCAACGGCCTCGAAGACCCGAAGATTGTCGAAGAGCTGTACCGCGCGTCGATGGCTGGCGTCGAGATCGACCTGATCGTCCGGGACATCTGTCGGCTCCGGCCGGGACTAGCGGTCAGTCAAAACGTCACCGTCCACTCGATCGTCGGTCGCTTCCTCGAACACTCCCGGATCTTCTACTTCCGCAACGGTGCTCCCGCGCCCGGTGAGACAGTCACCGGTGGTGGCGAGCCGGAGTACTACATCGGCAGTGCCGACTGGATGACCCGCAACCTCGACAGCCGGGTCGAAGCGGTCACGCCGGTCGAGAACCCCGAGATCCGTCGCCAACTGAAGTTCGTCCTCGAACTGCTGCTGTCGGACAACCGCAAACGCTGGACGATGAACGAGGACGGGAGCTACGACCAGCAGTACCCCGACGACGGCGAACCCGTCGTCAACGTCCAGGCGATCCTGATGCGCGAAGCGCTGAAAGCCAGCCGCAACGACAACGTCACCGACGGGATCCCGAGCGACTACCCGGTCGACGGTGAGCTACTCGTCGGCGGGGAGACGGCTGCCTCCGTCTCGTCTTCGACCGCAGACGGCGGTCGAGACACCTTGGAACGGTACGCTGACCACTGGTACCGTCCGGACAGTGAGACGTACGCGTACGCAGTCAGAACTCCGGCAGGCGATCGGCGGTACTACGAGAGCCGAGCGGGTGCGGTGGACGCGCTCGAACGGTTCTACGGTTAGGGTCGCGGTGCGGCCTTCTGGAGGGCGCTCTCGGCGATGTTGCCGCCGTAGTCGGCGGTCCGTGACAGCGAGTCCACGACCCGACCGAGGATCTGTGCGCTCTGTGGGTCCAGTTCTCTGACCTCGCTGTCGACCTCCCGAGCGGTCTCGTCGACGCCGGGGATGCGAGCGCGGGCGTCGTTCGCCAGTTCGACGGCCTCGTCGCCGTCGTCGGTCAGGAGTGCGTCCATCGCCGTCTCGGAGACCGTCGTCGCCTCCGATTCGAGTTGTCGGAGCAGGTCGGCCGTCTCGCCCGTGATCTCACCGACCTCCTGGGAGAGTCCGGCGATCTTCGTCGCGTGGTCGGCGATCCGTTCCAGTTGGCGGGCACTGGACTGGTAATCGAAGACCGTCTCCCGGGGGAAGCCGATCTCGTTTGCCGCCGTCGGGTTCCGCAGGACGGTCCGGAACACCCGCGAGACCATGTACCAGAGCCGGTCGACGTCGTCGTCGCGCTGGATGATGTCCTGTGCGAGGTCGTCGTCGTCCTCGATGAGGGCCTCGACGGCGTCCGAGAGCATCGTCAACGAGACCAGCCGCATCCGGGTGATGGCGTTGTGGACCGACAGCTCCGAGGAGTCCAACAGATCCTGGAGGACGACGCGGTCGGACGTCTCCTCGATCACTTCCAGTCCGACGAGTCCCTGTGTCGCGTCCCGGACGATCCGTCGCTGCTCGGCAGTGATCCGGGTCGCCTCGAGCCGGATGACGTCGAACCCGCTGACGTACATCGTCATCACCGCACGCGTGAGTTCGTGGCGGTTGTCCAGTCCGTCGACGTCGAGTGTCCCCTCGACCCGGTCGTCGTCACGCTGTGGTGCCAGCAACAGCAGGTCGTCTTCGGCGTGGAACTCGACGACGCTGCCCGCGCTGACGCCGTTGTCGGTCGCCCAGTCTTTGGGAAGCGAGACGGTGTACGTCGAACCGCCGGTCACCTGCACCTTGCGTGTCTCCATGTACCTCGGTATCGGCACCCGGAAACCATAAATCTACCCCAATCTATATACTATCCTCGCTAACCCAGATATCCGTCGTTGATACCGCTATATCCAGATGTTTCGGTATTTCGCCGCAGAAACACGGTCGACACGCCGCAGACAGACCGTGAGCAGAAACCGACTGTAGTTCGAGTTAGCACCGCTTTGTCGGCGTATCCGAGTATGAGAGGGAGAATTAGTGATAAATAGGGAGAATATCTTAATATAGTTCTATATAGTCTTGGTACCCAACTATAGAAATCATAGTAGCGTACTTACTCACCCATAGTCTCCATACTGATGATGACGGACAAACCGACCCGCGGTATCTCGCGTCGTCGCTTCCTGACAGGTACTGGCGCCGCCGGCGCCATCGCACTGGCCGGCTGTACGGAAGGCCCCTCGGGTAGCGGAGACGGTGGCGGCAGCGGTAACGGTGGAAGCTCCGGATCGGGATCGAGCGGACTCTCGGGCGAAATTACGATCACCGGAAGCAGCACGGTGTACCCGGTCGCAGTCGCCGTGGCCAACCGGTTCCAGCAGGAACACGACGGTGTCGACATCAGCGTCTCCCCCACTGGGTCCGGCGGCGGCTTCAGCAACCACTTCTGTGTCGGTAACGCGGAGTTCAACAACGCCTCGCGGCCGATCAAGAGCGAAGAGGAAGAACTCTGTTCGGAGAACGGAATCGAATACCACGAGATCAACGTCGCAACAGATGCGCTGACGGTCATCGTCAACAACGAGAACGACTGGGTCGACTGCATGACCCCGGACCAGCTCAGACAGATCTGGCGGGCCGACGGCGCCTCCCAGTGGTCGGATGTCGACAGTAGCTGGCCCGACCAGCCGATCAACCGGTTCGGCGCGGCCGACACCTCGGGAACCTTCGACTATTTCAACGAGGCGATCCTGGGCGAGGAAGCCAACCACACCAGCGACTACGAGGCCACCGAGCAGGACAACATCATCCTCCAGGGCGTCCAGCAGGACCAGTACGGGATCGGCTACTTCGGGTTCGCCTACTACCAGGGCAACACCGACTCGGTCAAGGCCCTGGGCATCGACGACGGCAGCGGCTGTGTGAAACCATCGCTCCAGACCGCCAAGGAAGGGTCCTACCAGCCCCTCTCGCGGCCGTTGTTCACCTACCCGCGAAAGAGCGCTCTGGCCGAGGAACACGTCGCCGAGTTCGCCCGTTACTACGTCGAACAGAGCGCCAACTCCTCGCTCATCGCCGACGAGATCGGCTACGTCCCCAAGACCCAGGAGACGATGCAGTCCGAACTCGACGCGCTCAACAGCGTCATCGACGAAGTCCAGTAGACCCGCCCTTCGGCCAACCGTATCATAGCCAGCTATACAGCCACAATAGAACTATGGACACACTTCGAGCCCTTTTTGCCACGACCAGATATAGGGACCAACGAGTACGATGAGCAACGAGGGACAGACCCCGGACCTGTCGGGCGACCGGGGATTCAGGACGGTCCGGGAGTCGGCCTACAAATACGCTCTGGCGGGCTGTGCTGTGTTATCTATTCTGACGACGGTGAGTATCATCGCTGTCCTGTTGCTCGATGCGACGGAGTTTTTCGCGGCCTATCCGATCGTGGATTTCCTGACGGGAACGACCTTCCAGCCCAATCTCGAACCGATCGCGTTCGGTGTCCTCCCGCTCGTTCTCGGGACGTTACTCATCACAGTCGGGGCGGCAGTGCTCGCGCTCCCGATCGGGCTGTTGACGGCGATCTACATCAGCGAGTACGCCAGCGATCGAACCCGGTCGATCCTCAAACCGATGCTGGAGGTGCTTGCCGGCGTCCCGACGGTCGTCTACGGCTACTTCGCGCTGGTCTACATCACCCCTGCACTGAACGTTCTCATCAACGCTCTGAACGGGTTCCTCGGGCTCGGGCTGCCGACGCTTGGCCTGTTCAACGCGCTGTCGGCCTCGATCGTCGTCGGTATCATGATCATCCCGATGGTCTCCTCGATCAGCGAGGACGCGATGAGCTCCGTCCCCGACTCGCTGCGGGAGGCCGGTTACGGGCTCGGCGCGACGAAGTTCAACGTCTCGCTGACCATCGTGGTCCCGGCGGCCGTCTCTGGCATCGCCTCCTCGTTCATCCTCGCGGTCTCGCGGGCCATCGGCGAGACGATGGCCGTCGTCGTCGCTGCGGGCTCACAGCCGCCGGATATCCCGCCGGTCAAGTCCGCGTTCGGCGTCCCCTACGTCGCGCCGGCGGACATCCTCGGGTTGTACGCCGAGAGTTCGGCGACGATGACCGCCTCGATGGTCCAGATCGCCGGTGGCGACATCGGCGGCGGGTCGACGGCCTACCAGTCGCTGTTCGCCATCGGGATCACCCTCTTCGTGATCACGCTGTCGATGAACGTCGTCAGTAACCTCGTCGCCAGTCGGTACCGGGAGGTCTACGAGTAATGGCTACACAGACACAGACAGAGACAGAGTTCGGGGAGGTCAGTCGCGTCAAGGATATCGTCTTCAAGACCGTCGCGTTCGTCGCGTCGATCGTCGGAATCCTCGCGCTGGGCGCGTTACTGGCGTACGTTTTCTGGGACGCGATGGGGCTAGATAGCGCCGGTGTCGGCTGGTATCTCGCCTACACCGCGACACTGCTGGTGCCGCTGGTGGGCTTCGGGCTGTACGCGAGAGCACGGCCGGCGGTCGCGGTCGGTGCCTTCGAACTGGTCAGCCTCGCACTGGGGGGACTCATGCTGACCGTCGCGGCCGTCATCGTCCTCGATATCATCACCTCGCCGGCGGTCTGGTTCGCGTACTTCCTGACCGTCCTCGGCCCGACCCTCGGACTGTTCGTCTACGGCCAGTACGACCGGGGCGCGACCTGGGTCGGCCTGGGGATGCTCGGAACGGTCGTCCTCGGCCCGATCGTCGGGACGCTCGCGCTCGGTCCGCTGTCGGGCCTGGGGGCGATGCTCGGTGGCCCCGGCGTCTACTTCCTCTCGCTCGTCCTCCCCGCATCGGGGGTCGTCGCGTTCCTGGCTGAGGACCGACTCGGCCTCGGTCGCCGTCGGAGTCTCCTGGCCGGGGCCACACTGCCCGTGCTCGCGATCGGCGCCGTCCCGATCGTCGATATGGTTCCGGTCGTCTCTCGCTCCGTCTGGCTCATCGCCCTCGTGATGTTCGGGCTCCCGGTCGGCTTCGCGATTGCCAACACGGTCCGTCAGCGCGAACGGTGGGGGGCCTTCGCACTGCCCGTCATCGCCGTCGTCGGCTTCCTGCTGGGTGAGACTGTCGTGGATACCATCGGCGCGACCGAGCCGTCACCCTGGTTCGACTGGCAGTTCGTCACCAGTCCGCCGGCGATCACGAACGCCGCCGAAGCCGGTCTCTACCCGGCGATCATCGGCTCGGTGTTCCTGATCGCGCTCGTCAGCGTGTTCACGTTCGTCTTCGGAGTCGGGACGGCAATCTACCTCGAAGAGTACGCGCCCGCGAACGGGCTCCTCGGGACCCTCACCCGGATCGTCAACGTGAACATCTCGAACCTGGCCGGCGTCCCCTCGGTCGTCTACGGACTGCTCGGACTGGGCGTGTTCGTCAACATCAACGCCCAGTTCGGTCCGGTGTCCTACGGCGGGTTCGGCGTCGGAACGGTGCTGACGGCCTCGATGACGATTTCGCTGTTGATCCTCCCGATCGTCGTCATCTCCGCCCAGGAGGCGATCCGGTCGGTGCCGGACTCGCTCCGACAGGCCTCCTACGGGATGGGGGCGACCCGGTGGCAGACGATCCGGAACGTCGTCCTCCCACGGTCACTGCCGGGCATTCTGACCGGAACGATCCTCGCGTTGGGTCGGGCCATCGGAGAGACAGCCCCGCTGATCATGATCGGGGTGGCGACGACGAAATTCACTCCGCCCTCGGGCCTGTTCGGGAAACTCACCGCGATGCCGATGCAGATCTACGCCTGGGCGTTCCAGCCCTCTGCTGACTTCCGATACGGGGTCGTCGCCGCTGGGGTCGTGACGCTGTTGATCGTCCTGCTGACGATGAACTCCGTCGCGATCCTCGTACGCAACAAATACCAACAGGAGGCCAACTAATGACACAACAAGACATGGCAAGCGACACGGACGGGGAGACAGACGAGAGCGGGTTCGTCGAAACCGAGCCCGGAACCGGCGGTCTCGACGAGACGACCCGCGAGCGACCGCCGTCGACCGCGACGGTCATCGAATCTCGGGATCTGGACGTCTTCTACGGTGAGACCCAGGCGCTCCAGGCGGTCGATCTCGCGATCCCCGAGAACCGGGTCACCGCGATGATCGGTCCCTCGGGTTGTGGGAAGTCGACGTTCCTGCGGTGTATCAACCGCATGAACGACCTCATCGACATCGCGCGCGTCGAAGGCGAACTCACCTTCAAGGGGAAAAACGTCTACGACAGCGACGTCGATCCGGTGGCCCTGCGCCGCCGGATCGGGATGGTCTTCCAACACCCCAACCCCTTCCCCAAGAGCATCTACGACAACGTCGCCTACGGGCTGCGCATCCAGGACAAGACCGACGATATCGACGCGGTCGTCGAGGAGTCCCTGAAGAAGGCCGCGCTGTGGGACGAGGTCAAGGACCGCCTCGACGACTCCGCGCTGGATCTCTCCGGGGGGCAACAACAGCGGCTCTGTATCGCCCGCGCGATCGCCGTCGACCCGGAGGTCGTCCTGATGGACGAACCCGCCTCCGCGCTCGATCCCATCGCCACCTCACAGATCGAGGACCTCATCGAGGAACTCGCGACGGAGTACACCGTCGTCATCGTCACCCACAACATGCAGCAGGCCGCCCGGATCTCGGATAAAACGGCCGTCTTCCTCACCGGCGGCGAACTCGTCGAGTTCGACGACACCGACAAGATCTTCGAGAACCCCGAGAGCCAGCGCGTTGAGGACTACATCACCGGCAAGTTCGGCTGATCGTCAGTCCGCGAGCGTCGCCTCCGTGTCGATGCCGTAGACCGCTTTCGGCGTCTCCACGCAGGCAGTTCTGACCGCGTCGTCCTGTCCGTTCTCCAAGAGCCACCGCACTCGTCGAGGGACCGTCTTCGGCCCCAGTACCGCACCCGGCCGTTCCGGATCGTCGATGTAGTCGGTCTCTAAGAAGAACGGATCGTCCTCCTCGATGGCCGTCTCGATCTCGTCTTTGTCCGCGAGCACCGACTTGGTCGGCCCGCGCAACCGCCCACCGGAGTAGTGTTTGACGACCTGGCGGCGGTCGAGTCCTTCTGCCTCCGCCCACTGTGCGACAGCCTCGAAGTCCTCGCCGCCCTCGGTGTGGAGCTGGATGGCGAACTCCCCGTCGGCCGCGAGCGCGAACCCGTGGCGCATCACCTCGTTCGAGGCCGCCCAGACGTCGTCGTCGACGTCGTAGTGCGGTCGGCCGGACTTGATCGCCAGGGCCGGGCCGTCGGTGACGTACTCGGCGGCCACGTCGAGTCCGGCCTGCATGATGTCCCGTGCCTCCTCGGGCGTGTATCCCTCGTCGACGAGCCGCGAGATCAGCGCCGGGTGGACGCCCAGGACCGGCCAGGCCCGCCCCGGGAGGACGTCCGTCGCGTCCGCGACCGCCTCGACGGTCAGGTCGAACGCCTCGCGGAACGTCCCCTCGTCGGTCGCGGCCTCGACCAGATGCCAGGAGGGTTTGTTCAACACGAGCAGGTGAGTCCCGCCGTGGTCGGCGAACTCCTCGGCAGCCTCGGTGTTGCGCCCCTGGACTGGATCGAGATGCAAGTGGTTGTCCAGAACCGGCGTCTCCTCGATCTCCATGTTCGGGGGTCGGACGGCCCCAGGTAAAACCTATTCGACGTCCCCGTCCAGCGAGAGGGCGTCCTGTGCGGCGTTCCGGAGGGCATCGGAGCGCCCGTGTTCGCCCGGTGCGACAGCCACAGTCCGAACGCCCTCTCGCGCGGCGGCTTCCATGACGGGCTTGAAATCCGTATCCCGGGAGGCGATCACCAACACGTCGATGCGATCGTCGACCGCCGCCGCCGTGGCGTCGACCGCGAGTCGCACGTCGACGTCGCCGCTCGTCGTGACGACCGCGAACCCCCGGGCCTCCCCGGCCTGGATGAGCCCCGGTGAGGCGTTCTCGTCGAGATAGAGTTGCGTCGTCACCAACGGCCCGTACGACTCCGCGAGGAGTCGCACGTCGTCTAAGTCCACGTCGAATTCGCTCCGGAGGACGTTGGGGCCGTCGACGAACAGCCCGACCCGTGTGCGCTCTTCGGCGGTGCCACGCAGTCGTCGCAACAGTCTCATACGGCTCTCTCCCGCGTGGGCTGATTTCAATGTGCTGTTTCGCCCTGCCGTCGATAAATCGGTATTCGCGATAGCAAACGCAGTTACCACCGGAAGACCGCGACGACAGTTGGTTCGAGCAGGAACGCAGGACGGCATAGAGACTACGACCCAGCAACCCGAACAGAGACGTTCTGTGTCCGCCAGTCACCCGTCGCCTCGCGGGTGTCGACACCGACAGCCTCGGGCGAATCGTTCGTCGTGACTGCGGTGTCCCGGATCGTCCAGGGACCCCGGGTCCCGAACGCGTAGACGCCGCGGATACCACCGCCGAGACGACTCCCTTCGATCGTCCAGGAACCGGTGGTCCGGCCGACGAAGACAGCGACACCGCTTCCCTGGACGTCGGCGTCGGTGATCGTCCACGCACCCGTCGCCTGCGGGGCCGTGATCCCGACGGGGCTGTCCCGGACGGTTACCGTCGTCGCTCGCCAATCGCCGTCCGATCGGATGGCTTTCAGCCCGCGTTCGGCGTCGCTGATCCTGCTATCGGTCACTGCCCAGTCGCCCGTCGCGCCGGTGGCATCGATTCCGTCGGTCTCCGCCTGCGTGACGACAGCGTCGCCGACCCGCCAGTCCCCAGTTGTCCGGGTCGCGTCGATCCCGTCACCGCCGGGCGCGTCGAACCGGCTGTCAGTGATCGTCCACTCGCCGCTCGACCGGGCGGCATACAGCGCGTCGTTAGTCGTGGCGGCGACAGTCGTGTTCGCGACCGTCCAGTCGCCGGTGGCGTTGCTGGCCTCGATCCCGACCGTCCCGCCGATCACGCTGACGTTCGTGACGGTCCAATCGCCGGCGGTCCCGTTGGCCCAGATACCGACCGTGTAGTGCCGGATCGTGAACCCACGGATCGTCGCGTCGGTCGAGTTCCCGAGGTTGACAGCCGTGCTGTTGGTGAACTGTCCGCCGTCGAGGACTGCACCGTCGGGTGCGACGAGCGTGACGGTATCGCTGACGGTCACGCGCTCGCGGTAGACACCGGGACGGACCTCGACGGTGTCACCGTCGTCGGCGACCGCGAGAGCACCACTGATCGTCCGGAACTCGCCGCCCCCGTCGGCCGCGACGACGTGTGTGTCGGTTTCGCTCGTCTGTGCTGTCGCGGGGCCGGCAGCGACGACGACCGAGAGGACGACGACCAGACAGAGGGCGAATTGTCGCAGTGACATAGCCGACTGTTCGGGCTCGACAGCCCTAAACCGTGTGTCGGCTCACCGTCACCGGTTTTCTATCGCGAAGAGCGGTTTATCCTTGACGACCATCGGGTTCGACTGTCCGCCGGACAGCGAACCGCAATACTGCGGGCCAACTTTCGGCGCTGATAACGACGCCGAGGAGTATATGTATCTCGCGCTGCTCCTACGTGTATTCGCAGTATGTCGGAGGAAGTCGATGTCCTGTACGTCCGGCCGTCGGACTGGGGGGCACCCACACTGTCGGTAGACGGGTTGGTAGTGGTTTCGTCGTCGGCAGCGGCGGTAGAACGTCTGTCCGAGGACTCTCCGGAGGTAATCGTCTGTGAACACGAACTCGACGGAGCCGAAACCGGCCTCGACGTCGTGGCTTCCCTCCGGCAGACGGACGCGTCCGTCCCTATCCTCTACTGTACGGACCGCCCGGACGGTCGTGTCGCAGCCGAGGCGACCCGCGCCGGCGCAACCGAGTACGTGCCGCGAAACGAGACTGACCTCGCCGAACGCATCGATGCGCACCGCATCGGCGACGACGAGAGCCAACCCCTGCCTGCGACGTTCGACGACTCGTTCGAGGCGATCGCCGGGAGCATCAACGACGCAGTCGTCACGATCGACGCCGACAGCCGGATCACCTACGCGAACGACTCGCTGATCGAGTTGACCGGCTACGACCGGGACGAACTGATCGGCGAACCGTTCGTGAAGCTCATCCCCGGTCATCTACAGCAGGCCCACGAAGACGGCCTCGACAGGTACGTCCGGACCGGGGAGCGAACGATCGACTGGGACTACCTGGAACTCCCCCTGGTCACCGCGTCAGGCGAGGAGTTGACCGTCGCCGTCTCCTTCGGCGACTTCGAACACAGCGACGACTGGTTCTGTACCGGCGTTCTCCGGGATATCTCGGACCGGAAAGAGCGTGAAGAGATCCTCGAAGAGACCAACAGACGCCTCGATCTCGCGCTCGACGGGACCGATACCGGCGTCTACGAGTGGAACCTCGGAACCGACGAGCTACTGTGGGACGATGCGACCGCTGCGCTGTTCGATACACCGTCTGAGACAGCGGGCGGGTCACTGGCCGAGTTCCTCGAACGCGTCCATCCCGACGACCGCCCGGGACTCCGCGAGGAGTTCCAGAAGGCACGCGAGGGGGGCGATCAGTTCGAATCGGAGTTCCGGGTCCACCTCGACGGCGAAAGTCGGTGGCTCTACACGAACGGCGTCATCGAGGAACGGGACGCCAAAGCGCCCCGGCTGGTCACCATCGCGACCGACATCACGGAACAGCGGGAGCGCGAGGCCGCGCTCAGAACGAACAACGAGTTCCTCCAGAAGCTCGCGCGACTGGCCGCAAACGACACGCTCACTCAGCAGGAGACGATCGAGCGTGTCCTCCGACTGGGTGCCGACCGGCTCGGCCTGTCGCTTGGCTACCTGAGCCGGATCGACGGGAACGACTACGAGATCCAGACCCTCGTCGGGGACCACGACATCGTCCGGGAAGGGGTCACGGTCGACCTCGATCATACGTACTGTCGGCGCATCGTCGAAGACGGCGGGACCCTCGGCATCCGTGACGCTGCCGAGGAAGGGTGGGAAGACAGTATCCCGTACCGGACGGGCGGTATCGCCTGTTACATGGGCGGGGCGATCCACGTCGACGGCGAACTGTACGGGACACTGTGTTTCGCCGACGACGAACCACGCGCCGAACCGTTTTCCGACGCCGAGCAGACCTTCATCGAAGTCCTCATCCAGTGGGTGAGCCGCGAAGTCGAGCGCCGAGAGCACGAGACGGAACTCGAACGGTACGAGAACATCATCGAGGCGGTCGACGACGGCGTCTACGCCCTCGACGACGAGGGCAACTTCGAGTTCGTCAACGAGGCGATGCTCGATCTGACAGGCTACTCCGAAGAAGCACTCCTGGGGTCACACACGAGCGTCGTCAAGACCGACGAGGTGGTCGAGCGGGCCGTGACTGTCGTCAGGGAGATGCTGTTTGGCACGCTCGACGACGAGGCCACCTTCGACCTCGAACTCCAGCGGGCCGACGGCGACAGTTTCCCGGCCGAAGACCACATGACTCTCCTGCGGGACGACGACGGCGAGTTCGTCGGGACGGCCGGCGTCATCCGCGACATCAGCGAGCGAAAGGAGCGCGAGAAGGAACTCGAACTGGCCCAGGAACGGACCGAGCAGATCCTCCGACGGGTCGGGGACGCGTTCTTCGCCGTCGACGACAGTTGGGAGCTGACCTTCTTCAACAGCCGTGCCGAGGAGGTGCTCGGAAAGGACGCGGAGACAGTGCTTGGCGAGAACCTCTGGGAGATGTTCCCGGACGCCGTCGACTCGAAGTTCTACCGCCATTACCACAACGCCATGGAGACACAGCGCCGGACCACCTTCGAGGCGTACTATCCGCCGATCGACAAGTGGTTCCAGGTCACCGTCTACCCCTCGGACAACGGTCTGTCGGTGTACTTCCACGACATCACGGAACAGCGCCGTCGCGACGAGGCGCTGTCGGGGCTGTTAGAGACGACCCGCGCGCTCATGCAGGCACATACCCCCGAAGAAGTCGCGGAGACAGTCATCGATGCGGCCAACCGTGATCTCGGCTTCGAGATGAATCTGGTCCGGCTGTACGACGAGGACGAGGGGACACTCGAAGTCGTCGCGGCGACGGAGAAGGCACCGGGTCGGCCACTGTACGACGCCGACGAGGGGCTTCCCGGCCGGGCGTTCCAGCGGGGCGAGACAGTCAGGGTCGACGACTTCGACGAGTTCACCGACAGCCACCTCGTCGACGGGCCGATCCCCGTCACCGGCGCGATGTACGTTCCGCTGGGTGATCACGGGGTCATGAGCATCGGGACCGACGATGCCGAGGGCTTCGACGACACCGACGAATCGGTCGCGGAGATCCTCGCCTCGAACGCCGCCGCGGCACTGGACCGTGTCGCCCGCGAACAGGACCTGTTGCGCTACCAGACGGTCGTCGAGAACGTCCGGGACATGGTGTACGTCCTCGACACTGATGGCCGGTTCCAACTCGTGACGGACCCGCTGGCCGAGTGGCTGGGGTTCGATCCCGAGACGATGCTGGGCACACATCCCGACCAGATCCTCGACGATCGAGCGGTTGCGGCCTTCGAACGGGAGATCCGTGACCTGCGAGCGGGCGAGGCCGACGGGAGCAAACTGGAGACGGAACTGACGACGGCACAGGGGGACCGCCGTCCGGCCGAGGTCGAAGTCTCTCTCGTCGACGGCGAGAGCTTCCGGGGGACCGTCGGCGTCGTGCGGGACCTCACCGATCTCAAGCAGGCCCGCGAACAGCTCCAGGAGGAGCAGGACCGCTTTACCTATCTCTTCGACAATCTCCCGGACGCCGTCACCGAGAGCGAGTTCGTCGACGGTGAGCCGATCGTGAAGTCGCTCAACGCCGCGTTCTCCGACGTGTTCGGCTTCAGCCGGACCGAGGTGATCGGGTCGAACATCAACGAGTTCATCCTCCCGCCGGGCGAGGAGGCCCGCGAGGAGGCCATTCACCTCGATGAGCTGGCCGAGAACGGCGAGACAGTCCAGGCGGAGGTCCGCCGGCAGACCGCAAACGGCGCTCGCGACTTCCTGTTCCGGGGTGTCCCCTACACCCAGTCGGACGACGACACCGTCGCTGGGTTCGGAATCTACACCGATATCACGGAACAACGCGAGCGCGAACGTCGCCTCGAAGTCCTCAACAGAGTGTTGCGGCACAACCTCCGGAACGACCTGACGGTCGTGTTGGGGCTGGCAGAGGAGATAAGCGACCGGGTCGACGACGAGCAACTGACGTCGTTGCTGGATCGCCTCCAGCGGAAAGCCGAAGCAGTCGCCTCGCTCAGCGACCGGGCTCGCCAGATCGAGCAGTCGGTCCGCCGCGAGGACGCCGGCAGCAAGCCGGTCGACGTCCCGTCGGTCGCGGCGTCGGTCACGGACGCTGTCGCCGACCAGTACGGCGTCGACATCGATACGTCGCTCCCCGATCAGCCGGTAACCGCCGCCGACGGGCGCTTCAATCGGGTCCTCGAAGAGCTACTCGAAAACGCGATCGAGCACACCGGCCCCGCTTCGACGGTCCGGCTAGACGTCGCGGTCGCCCCGGAAACCGTGACGGTGACCGTCGTCGACGACGGTCCGGGAATTCCCGACCACGAACTGGACGTCCTCACCGGGGACGAGTCGATCACCCAGTTGACCCACGGCAGCGGTCTGGGGCTGTGGCTCGTCATCTGGGTGACACACTCCTACGGCGGTTCGGTGGAGTTCGAGGCCGACGCCGACGGGACTACCGTTCGGCTCCGACTCCCGCGGACCGACAGTTAAACCACGTCGCGGATGTGGTCGGCCAGCACGCCGTACTGCTCGGTCCCGGTCCCCTTCTGCACGACGTTCGTGACGCCCGCCTTCGCGGCTGCACCCTCCAAGTCTTCGAGTTCACGGGCGGTAAACAGGAGGAAAGGGATGTCGTTTCCGCGGTCACGGAGCGCCGAACAGAGTTCCAGCCCGTCGAGTTTCGGCATCTTGTAGTCGCTGACGACCGCGTCGTACCCCTCGGTACCGATCCGTTCGAGCGCTGCTTCGGGATCGGTCTCGCCGGTCACCTCGAACCCGTCTTCCTGCCCCAGGAACGTCTCGACGATTTCGAGCACGTCACGGTCTTCGTCGACCAGGAGCACGTCGATACTCATTACCCGTACGTCGTCACCATCGAATATAAATTCCCGGTCACCGCATGACGTCGCGGTCGACGAACGCGCTCCGGTCGGCACTGAGCCAGGTCGTGAGGCGGGCGGTCTCGGGGCAATCGGGCGGGTACACCGTACAGCGGTCCGGGCCGTCGCTGTAGTGGACGACCGTCGATCGCAGTTCGACGGTCGGCTCCTCGGGTGATTGCTGGCGGTCGTCGGTCACCCAGTCGGGATCGGAGTACATGGCTCGTCCCGACCGTCGAACAGGGCAAACAAAACCGCTGCTAAGAGCCCTCAATAGCAGTATAGAACTACGCGACCTGTGCAGTGTCGACCTCGCCGTCGATGCGGACGAACCCGTAGTCACACTCCGGACAGTGCCACTTGACTTTCCTGCCGAGATGCATCCGCGTGCTGGCGACTTTCCAGAAGTCACAGTACTGGTCACACTCCGGACAGTAGTGTTCGAGTTCCAGGCTCATATCAGGCTGTTTCACGTCGGTACAATTGAAGCTCCCGGTTTCGGGAGCGAAGGACGGAACCGACACCGGTGCCAACGGAGGGATATGGGAACGACCGACCGGACGACTGCGCTCGCCCCGGACGAGGCAGCGCCGCCGCCCGGCGAGACGCGAACAGCGACGTTCGGACTGGGCTGTTTCTGGGGTCCCGACGCCCGCTTCGGCGCGATGGAGGGAGTGGTCCGGACTCGCGTGGGGTACGCCGGCGGCACCGAGCCAGCTCCCAGTTACTACTCGCTGGGCGACCACACCGAAGTCGTCCAGGTGGAGTACGATCCCGACGTACTCGACTATCCAGACCTGCTGGACGTCTGCTGGCGCAGTCACGATCCGTTCTCGGCGGCCCGCAAACGCCAATACCGCGGGGTAATTCTCGTCCACGACGACGACCAGCGGGCGGCCGCCGAACGGTCCCGGGACGAACTGGCCGACCGGACCGGCAAGTCCGTTCGGACGCCGATCGAACCCCTGGAGGCGTTCTTCCTCGCGGAGGAGACCCACCAGAAGTACGAACTCCGATCGACGCCGATCCTGGGCGACGAACTCGTCGAACAGTACGGTGACGGCTTCGTCGATTCGACGGTCGCCGCCCGCCTCAACGGCTTCGTCGCCGGCCACGGCGAACAGGCACAGCGCGACGCGTTCCTAGCGAGCGTCGACCTCCCGCCGGCCGCACTCTCGGAACTGGAGCGCCGCCTGTAACCCGTCGGCTGGCCCGTCGACGCACGGCTATAAGGTCGTGGCAGCCCCAGTCTCGGCTATGACGATCTACACCGGCCGCGGCGATCAGGGCCAGACCGACCTCCGGAACATGGAGCGCGTCTCGAAGGACAGCCGCCGCATCGAGGCCTACGGCACTGTCGACGAGGTAAACGCCCTCGTCGGCGTCGTGCGGCCGACCGGCCACGACGACATCGACGAGAAGCTCCGGGCGGTCCAGAACCACCTCCACATCATCCAGGCGGACTTCGCGAACCCCCAGCCAGAGGAGGGCGACCCGCGGCTCACCGAGGCCCACGTCGAGGAGATCGAGGCGATCATCGACGAGGCCGACGAGGAACTGGACCCCCTGGAGTCGTTTATCCTCCCTTCGGGATCGGTACCGGGCGCGAAGCTCCACCACGCACGAGCGGTCTGTCGCCGTGCGGAGCGACGGTCGGTCTCGCTGGCCGCCGAGGAGGCCGTCGTCAACGAGACGGCGATCGTCTACCTCAACCGGCTCTCGGACGCGCTGTTTACCCTCGCGCGCCTGGTGAACAAGCGCGAAGGCGTCCGGGAGGAGAACCCCGATTACTGAGCAGAGATCGGCCGACGACTGGCGGTGGCGGCTCCGTCACGACACCGGTACCATCATCGCCGACAGCTACGCCAGCAAGGCCGAACAGTGCATCGAGAGCGGCAAGACCAACGCCCCCGACGCCGGGATCGAGGGACAGGACTGACCGAGCCGCCGGTAGCGGTTCGCAATAGCAAAGTGACCGGCCCGGAAGGGTGAGGTATGAAAGCGACCGCGAAGGCCCACCCGATCCAGGGGTTGGTCAAGTACCACGGGATGCGCGACGAGGAGCTTCGCCTCCCGTACCACGACAGCATCTCCGTCTGTACGGCACCGAGTCACTCGAAGACGACCGTCGAGTTCGAGCCCGACCGGACCGAGGACAGCTACGTCATCGACGGCGAACCGGTCGAGGGCCGGGGCGCCGAGCGGATCGACGCCGTCGTCGACCACGTCCGGGAGGTGGCGGGCATCGACCACGGCGTCCGCTTCGAGTCGACGAACAACTTCCCGACCAACATCGGCTTTGGCTCCTCGTCGTCGGGCTTCGCCGCGGCGGCGATGGCACTGGTCGAGGCCGCCGGCCTCGACATGACTCGCCCGGAGATCTCGACGGTCGCCCGACGTGGCTCCTCCTCGGCCGCCCGGGCAGTCACGGGCGCGTTCTCGCACCTCCGGACGGGCATGAACGACAAGGACTGCCGGAGCGAGCGCATCGAGACCGACCTGGACGACGACCTCCGGATCGTCGCCGGGATGGTCCCCTCGTACAAGGAAACGGAGGCCGCACACGAGGAGGCCGCCGACAGCCACATGTTCGAGGCACGGATGGCCCACATCCACGGACAGATCTCGGACATGCGCGACGCGCTCTACGACACCGACTTCGACCGGGCGTTCGAGTTGGCCGAGCACGACTCCCTGTCGCTGGCGGCGACGACGATGACCGGGCCCGCCGGCTGGGTCTACTGGCAACCCCGGACGATCGAGATCTTCAACACGGTCCGCGAACTGCGCACGGAGCGGGACCTGCCCGTCTATTTCTCGGTCGACACCGGCGCGAGCGTCTACATCAACACCACCGCCGACCACGTCGACGAGGTCGAGGCCGCGGTCGCGGACTGTGGCGTCGACACCCGCGTCTGGGAGGTCGGCGGGCCGGCCCGCGTCCTCGATTCGGACGCGGCGCTGTTCTGAAGCGGGATGGAGCGCGCTGAGCGAGCGGTTATGGGCGTCGAGACCCAACCGGCACACATGCGCGTCGCTGTACTCGGTGCCGGCTACGCCGGCCTGACCCTCGCCCGGAAACTCGAACGGACGCTCCCCGACGACGTGGAACTGGTAGTCGTCGACGAGAGCGCCACTCACGTGGTTCAACACGAACTCCACCGGGTGGTCCGGCGGCCGTCGCTGGCCGAGGAGATCTCGGTCGACCTCGATGCGGTGCTTGACTGCGAACTCCGGACCGCGTCGGTGACGGCTATCGACCCCGACGCGGGAACGGCGACCCTGGACGGCGAGGAGACGCTGTCCTACGACGTGGGGGCGGTGTGTCTGGGCGCACGGACGGCCTTCTACGACCTCCCGGGCGTGCGTACCCACGCGACACCGCTGAAACGGCTCGACGACGCCCGCGAGATCCGCGAGGCGTTCCTGGGGCTGTCCTCGGGCCGAGTCGTCGTCGGCGGCGCGGGCCTCTCGGGAATCCAGGTGGCCGGCGAACTCGCCGCACTCCGCGACGAGGAGGGGACCGACACCGAGGTACTACTGCTGGAACAGGAGTCGGAGGTCGCGCCGACGTTCCCCGAGTCGTTCCAGGTCGCCGTCCACGACGCGCTGGTCGATGCCGGCGTGACAGTCCGGACCGGCGATTCCGTGGCACGGGCCGACGCCGAGACGATCTCGCTGGAGAACGGCGAGGACCTCGCCTGCGACCAGTTCGTCTGGACCGGCGGGATCACCGGGACCGACGCGATGGGCGAGGAGCGCCCGGTCGTCCGGGCGGACCTCCGGCTCGGCGAGCGGACCTTCGCAGTCGGCGACGCCGCCCGGGTCGTCGACAGCGACGGCGAGGCGGTCCCCGCGAGCGCGTCGGCCGCGATCCGCGAGGCCCGCGTCGCCGGCGGCAACATCGCGGCGCTGGTCGATCACCTCCGGGACGGCCGGGGCGGGTTCGAGCCGCGGCTCACCCGCTACTCCTTCGACGTGCCCGGGTGGCTGGTGTCGGTCGGCGACGACGCCGTCGCGAAGGTCGGGCCGACGGTGCTGACCGGGCGAACGGCCCTGGCACTGAAAACCACCGTCGGCGCCGGCTACCTGGGGAGCGTGGGTGCCGTCGAAAACGCTGTGGATCTGGTCCGCGAAGAGTTGGACGTCGCGATCGACGAGGACGAGATCGACGAGGCGCTGTCAGAGCCCGAGAAGTGAGGTCAGTCCTCGTCGTCGAGGGTCGCCTGTTCGAGCGCGTCGTCGGGCTCGATCCAGATGACGAACTGGTCCTGGTCCTCGCGGTCGACGACGCCGTTGATGTACTCGGCGTCGACCGGCGGATCGTTGACCTGGTCCTCGGTGACGGGGGCGACCTGCCGGACCTCGTCGACGACCCAACCGATCGCACCCTGGTCTTCTGACATCTCCGGATCGAAGACGACGACGAGATCCTGGGAGCCGGTCTCTTCGACGTTCATCATCGCCGTCGGGTCGAGGATCGTCGTGATCTGTCCGCGAAGGTCGACGACGCCCTCGACGTAGTCGGCCGTGTTCGGGACCCGAGTGATGCTGTCTCGCTTGACGATCTCCTCGACGTACTCGATGTCCAGACAGTAGTGTTCCCCCGAAAGGGTGAACTCCAGGACACGGACTAACTCCTCGTTCTTGGAGCCGGTCTCCTCGCCGACCGCCGCCGCACGTGCGCCTCCCTCGGTTCTGGACGCGTCGGAGCCGGACATCGCCTCATCGAGGAGCTGCTGGTCGGGCAGTTCGACGCCGGTCGGCCCCTGCATCGCCGTCGCCGTCGCGGAGATGTCACCCGGTTGTTCGCCGCCGGGGGGAGTCGCTTCCCCGCCCGACAACTGTGCCGCCGACTGTGCCGCTCGTTCGGCCGCCGAGAGCGTGTCGTCGGCCGACTGGGGACCGTCCCCGGGATCGGCCGTCGCGTCCCCTGCGTTCTCCGACTGTTCGTCGAACCACTCCTCGGAGTCGGCTGTCGTCTCCGACGCCGTCGGAGCGGTGTCGTCGGTCGACTCGTCCTGCTCCGGCGTCTCCCCGCGGTCCGCGTCGGCGTCCGTCGCCGACGAGTCGTCGGTCGGCTCCGTCGACGAGTCGTCGGTCGGCTCCGTCGACGAGTCGTCGGTGTCTGCCTCTCGGTCCCCTTCGCGCATCTTCCGGATGCGTTCTGCACGGTCCATACGGTCGTCGTCGTCACTCATGCTGTCACCTCAGTGTATCCGAAGGTCCTATCGAACTCCGCGGCGATCTCCTCGAACACCGCCGCCATATCACAGTTTTCGTCGGCCGCAAACACCGACCGACCGGCGCTGAACGCCCGCTGGAGGGCGACCCGCTTTCGCACTTCCCAGACCGGACGCTCCGGGAACGCCATGTTGAACCACTCCAGCATCGTCTCGTCCTCCGCGGTCGTCTCGACCCGATTCGCGACGACACCGAGCATCTCGACGGAGACGCCCGTCTGGCGTTCCATGGCCGCCATCTGGTCCATCAGCAGTTCGATGGCCCGTTCGGAGGTGGCCTCGGTCAGCGCCGGGACGATGATGTGCTGTGCGGCGAAGACGCCGGTGTCGGTCAGTTTCCCGTAGAACGGCGGGGAGTCGATGATGACGTAATCGTAGCCGCTGATCGTCGCAAGCGCACGGTCGAGCGTGTCCAAGGCGTGACTGCCCGAGACCATCGACGGCGAGACGTTGATCGCGAACGACGCCAGCGTCTCCGGATCGATCTCGCGGTTCTGTGTCCGGACCCGTGCGATGAGGTCCGCGATCGTTAGCTCGTGTTCGGCCTGGAGCATGTCGATGCTCGACGGGACGACGTCCATCTCCTCGTGTTCGACCACCAACTCCGACAGGAGCGACGGGTCGCCGGTGAGCGCGTCGAACAGGGTGGGTGGTTCGGCGTCGTACGCGTCGACGAGTCCGAGCCCCTCGGTGGCGTTGCCCTGTGGATCGAGGTCCACGAAGAGGACGTCCCGTCCCCTGTCGTTCAACGCCCCGGCGACGTTGATGGCGATGGTCGTCTTCCCGGTCCCGCCTTTCGCGTTTGTCACGCAGATACGCGCCGGGCCGTCCGCTGCTGATCTCGTCATCTCGAAGTGGGGGGAACTCGTCGCCCGGTCACTATAAAAATACGCCCCCGATTATCAACGGCGGAACTCGGAGACGACGGCGTATTTCCCGGATAGCGGCCCCGAAGAGGCGTCTGACGGCAGTCAGACAGGGTGGAACTTTTATATCTCAGTAGCTGGAACGTGTGTACAATGACTATCAATCCGCGCGACTACGACCTCGACGAACTGCGGGAGTTGGCCCGCAAGCGCGGGGACCAGGACAACGGGTTGGGTGACGGAGAGCTCCCCGACCCGTCGAACCTCGCCGATGTCGGCCTCGGAGAGGGCGACGGCGAAGAGATGACCGGGAACTCCTTCCGGTCGGGGCTCTACCGGGAGTTGCTGCCGTTTCTCGGCGGCGACGAACTGGAGAAGCCGTATCTCGAATCGCTCCCCGAGACCTACGCGGCCGAGTTCGTCGTCTTCGAGTGGCTGGAGTTTCTGGTGTTGCATTCGGGCTATCAAGGTGCCGACAACGCGCTGTCGTACTACGAGTCGGTCGATTGGCTCACCGAGGAGGTCACGGCCGATCTCTCGGATTACCTGTTGGGTGTCGAAGAGTCGGCCGCCAACGAGGGCAACGACCTCGACGTGGACGACCACATGCTGAGTCTGGTGTACATCGCGAAACTGACCGCGATGACGTGAGGCGGTATCAGCTCTGATTCTTGAGGTGAGGTTATATACCACACGCGAGCGAACAGGCTACCGACCATGAGTGATGACGACGCAGAACCGGGAGACGACGCGGCGACCGAGAGCTGGACCGACGGTGGCACAGTACCCGTCGGCGTCAAACTCGGCAGTACCCGGACGGTCATCGCACTTCCGGACGAGGACGGCGGGAACCGGATCGTCAAGTCGTTGACCTGTATGGCGACCTACGAGGACGCGCTGACCGGCGAGGAGAAGATCCTCTACGGCGAGGAGGCCGCCCGGGAGTACCCCGACCGCGTCCAGTACATGCTCCGGTCCGGGCTCCCCGAGGACGCGGATCGCGCCGAGATGACGAAAACGTTCTTCGAGGCGATCATCGAGGCGAACGATATCCCCGAGGACAGCGGCGTCGTCTACGCGATCCCGACGATCGACAACCCGGCCGGACTGGAGAACCTCCGGTCGGTCATCGAAGAGTCCTCGATCGGCCAGGAACTGGTCGAGAGCTACCCCGAGTCGCTGTGTGGCTCGATCCCGGCGTTCGGCGACGATCTGGAGGCCATCGACGAGATATTCGTCGCGGTCAACATGGGTTCGACGAACCTCGAAGCCTCGGCCTACCGGCGTGGCGAACAGCTCGCGCCGTTCACGACGGGTGCAGTCACTGGCAACGAGGTCGACCGGATGATCGCGAACTACGTCGAGGAAGAGACCCAGGGCCGGGTCAACATCGACACCCAGACCGCCCGCGAGTACAAGGAGGAACACGCCGATTTCGTCGACTTCGAGCCTTTTACCGACATCATCCAACAGCCCGGCGGTGGCTCCCACGAGTTCACCATCGAGCGGTCGGTGATGGACGCCGTCAACGAGTACCTCGACGAGGCGGTCGACGAGTTGGCCAACACGTTCCTGCCCGAACTCGGCAACGACCACATGAAGGTGTACCAGCTCGCCCTCGATCAGCCGATCGTGCTCACCGGCGGGATGGCCTGTATCCCCGGTATCGTCGAGGAGTTCGAGGAACGGCTCAGCGAGGAACTGGACCGGGAGGTCGAAGCGACGGCCGCCGACGAACCCGCCGACGCGGCGACTGTCGGCGCCCAACGGATCGCTGCCAGGCTAGTCGAGAACAGTTAACGGTTCTCAGGGATCGCCCCAGCAGTCCAGCCACCGTTCGATCCGCGGTCGCTTCCCACACTGAGAGAGGCCGCTGTCGTCAGTAAGCGACTCGAACACCCCGATGTCGAGACGGACGAACGGCTCTTCGCGTGCTGACGGCCGCCGCTTCTCGGGCCGGTCGTTGGCCTGCTCCACTCGCCGAGACATGGCCGACGGTACGTGAACGTGGCACCTAAATGGCAGTCAGACAGGTGTCAGTCGGAGAGCCGACGATCCGCCGTGCAGACAAAATTCTCCCCGTCACCGAGTAGGATTTTCACCGATAGCCGAAAAACACCGTCCGAGAGTATCAGGATAGATAAGAGAATATCATATACAAAGGCGTTGTAGAGTTGTTTGATGGGTCAGATTATCATTTTAGATAATTTCGAGGATGATCTCCCGGACGTCCTCACCAGCACCGGACAGGGTGGGTTCCTGTCCCCGGGGACGCTCCAGGAGTCACCGGCTACCGCGGCACTAGAAGGGGACGAACGAGCACAGTTCGTCCTCACGAACGGGAAATACGGGGTCACGTTCGAGTCGGAGACACGCCGCGACGAGGTGCGTCCGGGGAAAGGCTACCGGACTATCGGCGTCGTCACCGACCGCCGTCTGGTGATCCTCGTCGGTGGCGTCGACGAGGACGGCGATCGCGAGTTCGCTGTCCCACACGCCGAGATCGAGCAGGTCGAGACCACAACCCGACTCCGCCACGGTGAGTTGACGATCAGACGGACCGGGGGTGCGACGCTGACGCTGTACTGTGGAACCGACGGGCTCGGGACGGTCGCGACGTTTCTGGATGCCGTCTCGCAGGCGTGGGTTCACACCGAGACAGTCCTAGAGGACATCCGAACGTCGCTCGTCGAGGCCAGCGACCGGCGGGAAGACGGCGATATAGCCGCTGCACGAGCCGCTGTACGGAACGCCTTCGATCGGCTCAGTGACGCCGAGGCAACTGTCTCGGGCGTTCCGTCGGAACGGGCCGCCGCGGCGATGGAACGGCGCGTCGAGACGGTGTCGGCACGCGCAGCGACGGTCGACACACGGATCCGGCGGAGTTACGCGAACCAACTCCGCGACGAGGGGGAACGGTATTGGGGAGACCAGAGATACGAGGCCGCATACGACACGTTCGAGACGGCACTCGACGAATACGAGGCAGCCCTCTCGCACCGATCCGAAGCCGTGCCGGACGTATCGACTGTCCAGTCGGAGCGTGACCGACTGCGTGAGACACTCGATCGGCTCTCGGCCGCTCCGATCGAGCGCGCCGAACAGGCGGCTGAAGCGGCGGCAGCCACGGACGAACCGGAAGAGGCTGTTACCCACTGGGAGAGAGCCCTCGAACGGTACCGAACCGCCATGGGGCTCGACTGGGGGGCCGACGAGCGCCGGTTCGACGGCGATCCCGCGGCTATCCGGGACCGACTCGGCGAGGTCGCACAACGGCTCACGGCGACCCGGCGGACGATCGCCAGCGACAAGACCGAAGCCGGGGACTGGTACGCCGCTGCCGGTCAGTACGACCCGGCCATCGAAGAGTTCGAAGCAGCCCGAGAGGCGTTCGAGAACGCCCTGGAGACCGCCCACGACTGTTATCCCGACGCCGTCGAGCATCTCCGGACGGAACTAGACGCCGTCGAGGGGCGCATCGAACGGGCACAGGCGGAACTGGCCGAGTGTGACGACGGGTCCCAGCCGACGACCGACCGTGACGGGGCCGTCGACGAGACGACACCGGCCCACGCGGCGGGCGAGAACAACCACTCTGTCGTCGAGAAGTAGGTCGCGACGGCGGAATCGTGCATAAATACGCACGAACGATTACCGAATATTTTTATATTCGAGAGAGTGACTCTCCGGCAATGGTCGAATCGCTGCGTATCGGCTGTCTCTACGCCGACTCCTGCTCCGACGAGCAGGCGGCCGCCTACGACTGGTGCGAGGAGGCAGCCGGGACGGTCGAGCGGTGTTCGCTCACGGCAGTCGATCCCGGGGCGTTCGACGTCCTCTGGTGGCACCGCGACGACGAGTTCGATCCGGACGACCTGTCGGCCGACGCCGCGGAGACGCTTCGGTCGGCCGTCGAATCGGGCGGCGGACTGTTGCTCACGCTGGGCGCGATGGGCGCGGTCGTCCCGCTGGGCTTCGAGGCGGTCCCACCCGACGAGACCGGCTGGGAGGAGATCTCCGAACCGACCGGGCCGTTGTGGAAGGCCCTCTACGAGGACCACCCCGTCCACGCGGAGTTCGATACGCTGCGTATCCACACTCGCGGTCCCGGGGTGACGGTTCCGTACGCTCGATACGAAGGAGTGGTTCCGGCTCGGGGCGACGTGCTCGCGAGCACTGCACGGGCGGACACCGACGCAGTCTCGGAACTGTCGACGATCGCCTGGCATCCCGGTGACGGGCAGGTGCTGGGGATCGGATCGGCCGTCTCCTTTCTCCATCCGACCCACGACATCTGCCAGCGCAACCGCGAGACGCTCGTGGGAAACGCCCTCCGCCAGCTGGCCGGCGGGGAGCGGTCGCCGCTGCTTGGTCGACCGAACGACGCCGAAACGTTTGGCTTAGCCAGGGACCGGCTGGCGACCGACCGACTGCGCCCGAACTATCACGTCACGCCGCCGGCCAACTGGCTGAACGACCCCAACGGCCTCATCCACTGGAACGGTCGCTATCACCTCTTCTACCAGTACAACCCCGCGGGTCCGTTCCACGGGACGATCCACTGGGGCCACGCCGTCAGCGACGACCTGGTCCACTGGGAGGACGAACCAGTGGCGTTGACCCCCTCGCCGGACGGCCCGGACCGTGACGGCTGCTGGTCCGGCTGTGCGGTCGACGACGACGGGACCCCGACGATCCTCTACACCGGCGGTCGCGAGAAGCTCCAGTTACCCTGTATGGCGACCGCCGACGACGACAGCCTGCGAACCTGGAGCAAAGACCCCGAGAACCCGATCATCCAGGAGGTCCCCCGGGAGCCACAGGTCCTCTCGACGGAGGACTGGGACGGGGAGTTCCGGGACCACTGTGTCTGGCGCGAGGACGGGACCTGGTATCAGCTCATCGGCGCCGGCATCGAGGACGGCGGCGGCGCGGCCCTGTTGTACGAATCCGGTGACCTCCGGAACTGGGAGTACCGCGGGCCGATCCTGACCGGCGACCGGGACACGGCCGGAACCGTCTGGGAGTGTCCCGAACTGCTCGACTTCGGCGAGAAACAGCTGCTGCACATCTCGAACTACGAGGACGTCGTCTACTTCCTGGGGACCTACGAGGACGGCCAGTTCGACGCCGAACGGCGGGACAAGCTCGACCACGGCGACTTCTACGCCCCCCAGTCGATGTGGCTCGACGACGGGCAGGTCCTCACCTGGGGATGGCTCCCGGAGGCCAGGGACGTCGGCGCGCAGTGGGACGCCGGCTGGTCCGGCACGATGTCGCTCCCCCGGGAGTTGAGTCTGGCCGACGACGGCGGCCTCTGTCAGCGGCCGGCCCCGGAACTCCGGGCGCTACGCGGTGAGAACGTCGGTCACGACGTCCTCCGTCTCGACAACGAGCGCCGGACGCTCGACGTCGACAGCCGCCAGTTCGAACTGCGTGCGACGGTTCGACTGGACGACGCCGACGCTCTGGAGCTGTCGGTACTGGAGACGCCGGACAGAGCGGAACAGACGCCGATTCGGTACACACGCAACTCGGAGGTGTCGATCGATCGCTCGACGGCCAGCCTCGACGAGCGGGCCACGAGCGCGACCCAGGAGATGCGGGTGACGCCGTACGACTCGCCGCTGTCCCTGCGCGTGTTCGTCGACGGCTCCGTCGTCGAGGTGTTCGCAAACGAGCGCCACTGTCTGACGAGTCGCGTCTACCCCACCCGCGAGGACGCAACGGGTGTCTCGCTGCAGGCCGAAGGCGGCCGGGCGACGGTCGCCTCGCTGGACGTCTGGGAGTTGGCGGGCGCTTGGACCCGAGCCGGGACCGACCAGGGGTCACAGTAGTCGTCGCTCACAGCCGCGTGCTCGTCCCCGAGAACCCACAGTCGTCACAGGCGACCGTGTGGCTGTCCCCCAGCGTGTAGGCCGCGACGTGGCCGCCACACCGCGGGCAGTTCTCGCCCGGCGAGGGCTCCCGGGCGGCCGACACGACCCCGTCGAACGCCGGCGCCGTGGCGCTGCTGGCGACGACCTGTGCGTGGACCGTCGACAGCGACGACTCGACGGCGGCCCCCCAAAGCAACACCGCGTCGTCGGGGACCGACCGCTGGATACCGTCGACGGCCTCGACCGCCGAGGAAAGCGTCAGTTCCGGGCCGCCGACGAGGTTGACGAGGACGGCCTCCGGCGGCCCCACGTCGGCGTACGGCGTCTCCAGTGCCCCCCGGACCGCCGTGACAGCGTCGCTCGCGGTGTCCCCGCTGTCGGTCCCGGAACCCGTCGCGATAGCCGCCGTCGGGCCGGCCTGCAGGACCGTCCGGACATCGGCCGGATCGAGGTTGATGACGCCGGGCCGGACGAGCAGGTCCGCGAGCGTCGTCACGGTCCCGCGGACGCCGCGACGGTGCCACGCGGGCGGGACGACCACCGTCGCGTCGACCGCGTCCCGGAGCCGCGTGATCTCGCGGGCGACCGTCGGGTCGAGGGCGTCGGCCGAAGCGGGAGCGCCGATCACGGCCAGCGAGAGCCCCGCGCCGACAGTCACCCCGTCGATCCACTCGACGGAGGGCGGGACGCCGTCGGCGAAGTCCGTCAGCAGGAGCGTGACGGCCGCCTTCTCGCCGTCGGGAGCGGGTGGTTCGGCCAGCGACGTGACACCGGGGACCCGTCCCAACCCTCCTCCCAGCCGTTCGAGACCGCCGTGTCCGACGACCGCGAGCGCGTGTTCGGGGTCCGGGACGGTGGTGTCGTCGCCACGCATCGGTTCGTCTGTCGTAGACGCGCCGGGAGACCAAAACGCTACGGCCGGTCTACTGTCCGTAGCTCCCGCGGTCGCTGGCCCGCCCACGCCGGATCAGTTCCCGGTCGGTCGGGGGCAGTGCCTCGCCGGCCATCGGGATGTGCCAGTGACCGAGCGCCCCGATGATCCGTGTGCGAGTGCCCTCGACGTCCAGCCGGACTGTCGGACCGAGCGTCCCACCGAAGCGGCGCATCTGCTCGGACTCGGGAAGGTGTGCGATCTCGTCCAACGTCTCGCCGGCGAACTCGTAGTAGTTGAAGAAACTCTGGACCAGCACCTCGTCGTCGTGGGGAAACGCCATCCACGAGTAGGACTGGAACGGGGCGTTCTCGGGGTTGGTCACGACCAGGCCGGAGTCGTTCAGCGGAACGTAGTCGCCGCGCAGTTCCTCGGCGACGAACCCGTACAGCGCGTCGAAGCCGTCGAGGCCGGGCGCGAACGTGTGGAGGTGACTGGAGAGAAACAGGTAGTACAGCCCGTCACGGTAGACGATGTGGGGCCGTTCGAGTTCCTGGTTGACCCCGACGGCGTCCAACAGTGGGTCTTCGAGTTCCCACTCCAGGGGATCACCCGACGGCGAGCGGGCGATCCCGACGCTGCCGTTGAACCCCTGCAGTTCGGCGTCGCCGCCACAGGCGTCGCTCCCCTCCGGGACGGGCGAGTTGGCCTCGAAGAGAAGCCAGGTCTCGCCGGTCTCGGGGTCCTCGAAGAACCACGGATCACGGAACGTATAGATCATCGCGCGGGACTGCTCCTCGCGCTCGTAGCGCTCGCCGTCGGGCCGGAGCAGCTCGTGGTGGGTCCAGGGGCCAGACAGTTCGAAGCCGTCGTCGGTGTGGAGACGGCCGCCGCCGGCACCGACGATCCGTTGGCCGTAGGTGAGGTCTTCGGCACCGTCTTCCCCGGCAGCCGTGTAGAACAGATACACCGATCCGTCGTCGTCGTACAGCGCCGAGCCGGCCCACTGGCGCTGGCCCAGCGCGTCCTCGAAGACCGGGCCGGCGTTGTGCCAGTTCTTCCCGTCGTCGGAGTAGAAACACCGGATCGTCGCCACGTCGTGGCGCTTGCCCGGCAGCAGGTCCGACGGCGCGGTCAGCGAGAAACAGACGCGGTAGCCGTCGACCTCGGCGAGCGTGCCGTCACGGTTGCGCAGGAACCACGTGTCCCAGATGTGGACCTCGGGGATCTGGTCGTCCTCGGGCGGGTAGACGATCGGGGCAACGGTGTCGTCGGTCCGTTCGATCGCTCCGGCCTGCTCGCGGCTCCAGCCGGCGCGGGCCCGATGTCCGGGGACACCCTCGCCGAGCGACTGCTCTGTCATACACGTGTGTGTCTCGACAATCGGGTTAACAGTTCTGGATGACTACTACTGCTGTAGTATGTTCGTTTCTGCACGTTCAGGAGCGATCGCCTGTCGATTCGTCTTCGGAGAGGGAGACACCTTCGGGGCCGGTGATGTCCAGCGGGCGGATCCACTCGGACCAGACGAAGACGACGCCGAGACCGTAGCCCAGCGCCCAGACGAGGCTCCCGACGGTCGGGAACCCGAGGGCGTTGAGGAAGCCGTTTGCCAGTCCGGGGACGACGACGACCGCGGCGATTGCCACCCCGAGCGCGATGCTGTCGTTCATCGGTCGGTCACCGGCCGGTAGGCCGTATGCATGGTTGCGCTAGGGGATACCGCTGCTTATGCGTGGCGCTCCGGTCCGACCGGGATCGATAGCCACCCCATTTTTATCACAGTATGCCCTACCGCGGATGTCGGGAATGTCTCAGAACCACACTGACCGGTCGTCACAGGAAGACATCGAGTGGTGCTACGACGCCGTCCATCGGGTATCGCGAACATTCAGTCTGACGATAGCGGAACTCGAAGAGCCGATGGCACGTGACATCTGCGTCGGATACCTCCTCTGTCGGGTCGCGGACACCATCGAGGACGCCGGTCACGTCCCCCCAGCCGTCCAGGCCGACCTCCTCCGGACGTACAGTCGCGTCCTTGACCCCGAGACGGATACGACCATCCGAACCTTCCGGGAGGCCGCAGACGAGTGGATTCCGGAGTCGAAAAACGACGACTGGCGCGTCGTCGACAACGCCGGCCGCGTCGTCGACGTGTTCAGAGCCCTCGAAGGGCGCTCGCCGGAGACGATCCGCAGTCCGGTCCGAGAACTCGTCGACGGGATGGCGATGTTCGTCGACCGCTACGCCGACGAGGGCGGACTCCGTATCCAGACCCTCGAAGAACTCGAAGAGTACTGCTGGTACGCCGCCGGGACCGTCGGGTCGCTCGTGACGGGACTGGTCTCCCACGAGGCCAGCGACGAACAAGTCGCACAGATGGAGGCCAACGCGCGGTCGTTTGCCCTGTTGCTCCAGTTGGTCAACGTCGCCAAAGACGCCGCGACCGACATGGAAGAGGAGAACAACGTCTACCTCCCGCTGGAGTTGCTCGACGAGCAGGGGCTAGACCACGGTGACGTGGGCGACACCGGCCACACCACCGCGCTGGTCCCAGTCATCGAGGCCGTCACAGAGCGGGCCGAAGGCTACCTCGACGGCGCCCAGAACTGGCTCGACGCGATGCCCGAGACCCGCGGGAACCGCCTGTCCGCGTGGGCCATCCCGTTCCTGCTCGCCGTCGGGACGATCCGCGAACTCCGTGACCGGCCGGCCGACGTCATCGAGGAGGGCAACGTCAAGATCACTCGCGAGGAAGTCCACGCGGTCTGTCAGCAGTTCAGTGGCGAGGAGAACCCCTCGCTGGCCGAACTCCGCTCGAAGATCAGACAGCGGCCGCTCCACGAGTACTGACCGCCGACGACCCAGTGTGGTCCCGTCCGGGTTTCCGCCGGACACAATCCTGAACTGTCTCGCTCGTCTAGCCAGGGGTATGTCAGAGCGGCTCGAACTCCCGACCGGCGACCGCGTCGGTCCCGACGACGTCTTCCTCTACAACGGCTATCCGTACCGGCTCGTCTGGCTCGACCACGAGACGTACGACTTCGAGCTCTCGCCGCTGTACTGGGGCGACAGCGGGATGGACATCCCCTTCCAGGACCGGGAGGCGCTGGTCGACCAGTGGGGAACCGACTCCCGGGGGCTGTTGACCGACGAGGAGTGGGCCGCCTGGATCGAGGACGCACGGGACGACGAGCGCTTCGGCGAGCAGGAGGTCGCCGAACTCGCCCGAGAGTTACCGGGCGACGCCACCGCCGGGGCCGACGCGACCGACAGCGGTAGTGGTGGCCTCCGGGATATCCTGGGGCTGTAACCGACCGCAACGCGCTTACACGCCGACCGCCAATTCCCAGGCATGCAGCCGCTGGACGACGGGCTCTCACGACGCCGGTTCTGCAAGGCAGCGGTCGCCGTCGGCGGCGCGAGCGCGCTTTCGGCGTGTCTCGGCCGGTTCAGGGACGAGCCAGTGCCGACCGGTGACCCCGACGCGAAGCCCGCACGCCAACACGCCTGGCGCGAGCACATCCGCCACGACGACCACGGGAACTCGCTGTTGCCGGAACACCAACTGCTCCTCTACGTCGACCTCGACGCCGACGGGCCACCCGGCGATGACGCACGGGCCACCGTCGACGAGGCCCTCTCGACGCTGGATCGGGCCTACGAGTGGAGCAACGACGGGCTGGTGTTCAGCGTCGCGTACTCCCGGTCGTACTTCGACCGGTTCGACCGACCACTCCCCGAAGACCTCGACCTCCCGGAACCGCGCGCGCTCTCGGGGTTCGAGACGCCGACCTTCGACACCCAGGACGCCGTGGTCCACCTCGCCAGCGACAACGCCGACGTGGTTCTCGAAGCCGAGGCGGGACTGACCGGCGACCGCGAGACGATCAACGGCGAGGACGTCACCGCACGGCTCACCGACGCCGTGACCGTCGACTCCCGCCGGACGGGCTTCGTCGGCGCCGGCCTCCCCGCCAAACACCAGGACGCCGAAGGCATCCCCGACGGCAACCCGGTTCCCGAGGAGTCCCCGCTGTTCATGGGGTTCAAGGCCGGCTTCGTCGGCAACCAGGCGACCGAGGACTCCGTCACGCTCGATTCGGGGCCGTTCGCCGGCGGCACGACGAAAGCCGTCGCGAACCTCCGTCAACGCCTGGGCGACTGGTACGGGGAACAGGACCACCGCGAGCAGGTCATGGAGATGTTCTCGCCCGGCCACGCCGAGGACGGCCTCGTCGAGGGGATCGGCGCCAACCTCGGGGACGACAGCAAGGTCGACCAGTACGTCGACGACATCGTCGACCAGGCCCGGGAGTTCGGCCGCGTCGGCCACGCACAGAAGGCCGCCCGCGGCAACCGTGACGAGGACGGCAACGTCAGGCTCCTACGACGCCACTTCGAGTCGACCGACGACATCGGCTCCGACCAGCAGGTCGCCAGCCTCCACTTCCCGACCCTCCAGCGGGGTATCTCCGAGTTCGAGGCCGTCCGGGAGGCGATGAACGGCACCGACATCACCGCCGAGACCCCCGCGGTCCGTCAGCGGGTGAACAACGGCATCCTGGAGTACATCTTCGTCCGTCGGCGTGGCTACTTCCTCGTCCCACCGCGGCGCCACCGCTCGCTGCCGACCCCACGGCCCGAGTAACCGCCGGGACGCTCTCGCAGTTCGCGACCCGACACGGCGCGGTCGCGTACAGACACACGTCAACGTCGCCCTCGGCGAGGCGGGGGTTTCGAAGGCGGACTAGCCGTCGAGAGCGTCGCGACCGCCATGGACAAGTCGGATGTGGACGGCAACACGGGGGGCACCGGGTCGGACGACTCCCGAGTCACCGCCAAGTGCCGGAAGCTAAGGGGCACGGCCACGACCCATCCGCTATGGAACTACTCGTCCTCGCCGCCGCTGCCGGCGGTGCCGTCGGTCTCGGCGGGACCTACGCGATCGTGCGGTACCGTTCGTCGGACACGCGAGCGTCGAAACAGGCCCACGAAGCCGCACAGGAACGCGAGCCGCCGGTCGAGGTCGGCTCGACCTACGAGTTCGGCGTGACGGAGTTCTCGACTCACCACTCCGGGGACCGGGTCGCCGTCGGGAAAGTCGAGGGGTTCGTCCTGTTCGTCGAAGACGTCCCCGGCGGGCTCTCGACCGGCGACGTGATCCGTGCGAAGGTCCTGTCGTTCAACGAGGGCCGGACCTCCGCCGACGCGACGTTCGTCGAGTCGGTGTGACTCCTCAGTACCGCGAGAAGTTCTCGTCCGGGTAGACGCTGCCGTCGATGATATCGACGACGTCCAGCGTCGCTAACCGCGCCAGCCGGTCGTCGGCGTCGCTCTCGTCGAGCCCCAACTCGACCGCGCGGGACAGCACCCGCTTGCGCGTCGGGACGGTATCGACGAGTCCGTCCTCGTCGAGGACCGTCTCCTCGGCGACGATAGCCTTCAAGATCGCGCCGTGTTCCCGCTTCGACGGCGTCTCGCGCTTCCCCGTCCACTCCACGTCCAGCGAGCCGTCGTCGTTGACGTGCGAGATGACGAAACCATCGGGTAGCGTGCGTGTCACGGCCGCCACGAGCGCCGCACTGTCCAGTCTGGCGGTGAAGTTGAACCGACGGCCGTCCCTGGATCGGTCCCCCGGTTCGATAGTGACGCCCGCCTCCTGTGCGGCCGACGAGACGGCCTCAGCGAGCTGGTCGCCGACGTCGGCGGCGACCCGATCTCGCTCGCGGGCGCGCTCTGTCGCCTCCGTCGCCAACCGCTCGTACGCTTCCATCCGTTCGTGGAGTGGCTCCTCGGACATACTACAGCCAGCGTTCCCCAGGGGATTACACGTTGTGCCCGAGGGGACACCCGTAGAGACGGCGGACTCGAACCGCGAGCCGCGTTCGGTTCACAGCCCTCACCAGGATCTCCCGATACGACCAAGACAGACGATGCACCGAACGTGAGCTGAAAACGGGACAGCGGTCGACGAAAGACTAAATTGTTCGACCAAACGTATTTACTGGGTTGCTGGGGATGTCCAAATATGGACTCGAATAGTCTCCCTTTGGCCCCCGATTTGGATGTCTTCCCTCGGTTCGTTCGACGACTCGTTCTCGGAGCGATACTCCTCTTTGTCTCCGCAGTTGTTCTCACGATCCTCTTCGGAATACTCAGCACGTGACCGGTCGATCAACAACCCGAACGCCTGGTCGTTCACACGAGAAGGCATCCGAACAAAGCAAGACGATCGAAAGCGGACTCGGAGATCGCTTCCGTTAGCAAGGGGCGTCAGGCTGATGGGTTGGGGCGGATTCTCACCGAAAGAAGACTCGCTTGCTCGTCTTCCAGGGTTCGAATCCGACGACCCACACCAGCCGCTCACGGAGTCGTTCGCGGCAGGATATGGGTTGGGGCGGATTCGAACCGCCGACTTCCTCCGTGTGAAGGAGGTATCATAACCGGACTAGATCACCAACCCGGTACATCCAGCTATCTGATGACTGGACTTAAGCGTTATCGTCTGGGGGGCGGCGGCGTCGCTTCCGGCGCTTACGCCTCGGACTGCTCGCTCTTGCGGTAGTCACCGATCTTCTCGCGGGCGTCCTTGATCGCCTGTTCGGCGTCACCCTCCGCTCGCTGCTGGAGCTCTTGCAGGTCGGCTTTGACCTTCTCTAAGCGGTTCGGTTCGGGCTCCTCTTCCTTGCCGGTGAGTTCGCGGAACCGCTCTTCGACCGGTTCGAGTTCCTCTTTGACGCCTTTGGTCGCGGTCTCGCCGGCGCGCTTGAGGTAGTACCGTGCGTCTTCGAAGTGCTTGTTCATATCTGTCCCTACGCAGACAACGAATAAATCCTTTGTGCCCGCCTGGGCGTTTCCGGTTCCGCGGAACGAACCGTTATCCACCCGCGTGCGCAACAGCGGTGTATGTTCACGCGTATCTCGGTCCCGACGCCGTTCCAGGTCGGTGCGGTCAACGCCTACATCGCCGGACGGACCGTCGTCGACCCGGGACCGGACAGCGAGGAAGCCTGGTCCCGGCTGCTGGAAGCCCTGGAAGCGCGCGGGCTCGCACCGGGGGACGTAGAGCAGGTTCTCGTGACACACCCACACCCCGACCATTTCGGACTCGCCAAGCGGTTCCGGACGGCAGGAGCGAACGTCCTCGCGAGCGTCGACGCGGAACCGATCATGGCCGAGTTCGCGGCCCGCCTGGAGTACGAGCAGTCGTACTTCGTCGATTTCTTCGAACGCTGTGGGACCTCTCGTGAGACCGCGGAGACGGTCACACAGCTCCCCGAGGCGTTTTTAGCCTACGCCGAGAGCGTCGAGACCGACCGAGCGCTGGACGCGGGTGACACCGTCACTGTCGACGACGAGCCCCTGACGGTCGACCCCGTCGACGGCCACTCCGTCGGCGAGATCGTCTTCTCGTACGACATCGACGGACGCCACGAAGCACTGGTCGGGGACAACGTGCTCGCGGATATCACACCCAATCCGTTCCTCCAGCCGCCGGCCGAACCCGGTGGGCGACGACCCCGTGTGTTGCCGGCGTTCAACGACTCGTTGCGCTGGCTCCGCGAGCAGGGCCACGATCGGTTTCTCACCGGTCATCGGGAACCCGTCGAATCACCCCAGGGACGGATCGACGACATCCTCGCGGCCCACGAACAGCGGACCAGCGAGGTCTCGGAGATCGTCGACGAAGGTATGACCACGCCGGTAGAGGTGATGACGGCGCTGTTCGGCGATCTGCCCGCGACGGAGTACTTCTCGGGGATGAGCGAGGCCGTCGGACACCTGGACGTACTGGAAGCGCGTGACCGCGTCGAGAAACGGGAGAACGGCGGCGTGTTCGTCTACGAACGCGGCGAGTAGCCTACAGGAACGAGACGGCCTGGGTCGCCAGGTCCGAGACGGCCGGGAAACCGGGCAGGAGCAGGACCGTCACGACGGCCGCGGCGACGATCGCGGTGTAGAGGCCCGTCGGATACGACTCGATGCTGCGATCGCCGGTCGGTTCCTCGATCCACATCGCCTTGACGACTCGCGAGTAGTAGAACAGCGATAGCGCGCTGTTGACGATGAGCGCGACCGCAAGCGAGTAGGCACCGACGTTGACCGTCGCCTCCAGCAGGTAGAACTTCGAGAAGAACCCGCCGCCGATCGGGAGGCCAGCCAGGCTGAACAGGAACACCGTCATCGCCCCGCAGGCCAGCGGTGCCTGCTTGCCCAGTCCGTTGTAGTCCTCGAAGCGGCGACCGACACCCCAGTACTCGGCCAGGGCGATGAAGAGGAACGCACCGGTGTTCATGAACCCGTAGACCAGCAGGTGGGCCATCCCAGCGCTCATGCTGAACGAGAGCCCCTCACCGGTCGAGGACAGCGCCGCCAGCCCGATGAGGACGTAGCCGGCGTGGCCGACGCTGGAGTAGGCCATCATCCGTTTGACCGTCTCCTGGGTGGCCGCGGCGAAGTTCCCGACGAACATCGTCGCGATCGCCAGGATCTGGAAGGCGACGACCCAGTTGAGTGCCTGGATCGGCCCACCGATCAGCGACTCGATGGGGAAGGCAACGGCGAAGGCACGGAACGCCAGCACGAAGCCGGCCGCCTTCGACGCCGACGAGAGGAACGCCGAGATCGGCGCGGGCGCGCCCTCGTAGGCCTCCGGCGCCCAGAAGTGGAACGGGACCGAGGCCGTCTTGAACGCGACGCCACCGATGATCATCAGGATACCGACACCCAGGATGGACATCGGGATCTCGGGACTCCCGCTCTGTGCCTGGACAGTCCCGTCGACGACCGTCTGGACGACGCCGCTGTCGATCGCGGCCGCGACGCCGTCGAACCGGAACACACCGGTCGCGGCGTAGACCAGCGAGATCCCGTAGGCGAGGATCGCCGACGACACCGCGCCGATGAGGAAGTATTTCAGGCCCGCCTCGACACTACCGCGGTTCTTCTTCAGGAACGCGACGAGCGCGTACGACGGCAGCGAGACGAGTTCCAGCGCGATGAACGCCGTCGTCAGGCTGTTTGCCGCACTCAGCAGCGACATGCCGGTCGCGGCCAGCAAGACGAGCGAGTAGAACTCGGCCTGGTAGCTGTGCCCCTCCAGGTAGTCGTAGCTCGCCAGTGCCACGAGCGCCGTGACGCTGGCGACGATGATCATGAAGAACAGGGCCATCTGGTCGACGATCAACTGACTGTTGAACAGGGTCGGCGTTCCCTGGCCCCCCTGACTCTGGGGGATACCGGTCCCGCCGACGATGAACCAGACTGCAAGCCCGAGAGAGGTGAGGGAACCGATAACCGAGATCCCACTGAGCACCCCGGTGTTGGTCGTGTCGGGGTCGACGCTATCGGCCAGCAACAGGAGCAGTGCCGATCCGGCGAGTGCGAACACCGGCGCGAGGCCTGCCCACGAGGGAAGCTGGTGGACCATCTATGCACCACCTCCGACGAGGGAGACGAGCGAGTTTTGAATCATCTGGTAGGAGAGGTCGGGTGCGACACCCAGGACGATGACCAGCAGGAGCAACACTACCAGCGGCGCGACGTCGTGGAACGCCGCCGGCGTCACGTCGTAGTCCGTCCCGAGTTCGAACTCACCGAACAGCGTGCGCTGCATCGCCCACAGCAGGTAGCCGGCGACGACGACGATACCGAACATCGCGGCGCTGGTCAGGATCGGCGCGGCGCTGCCAAGCGTCGCCGCGTCGAAGGCACCCTGGAAGATGAGGAACTCGGCCGCGAAGCCGGCCATCAGCGGCAGCCCCATGTAGCCGAAGGCGGCCGCGACGAAGACGGCGATCGTCTTGGGCATCCGGTCCGCGAGCCCGGACATGTCTCCGACCATGCGCGTGTGGGTCGTGTTGTAGATGACGCCGACACACATGAACATCAGCCCGGAGATGAGCCCGTGTGCGACCATCTGGAAGGTCGCACCGCCCATCCCGTGGGGCGTGAAGGCGACGAGCCCGAGGATGACGTAGCCCATCGACGAGATCGAGGAGTACGCGACGATCCGTTTGAGGTCACGCTGGGCCAGCGCGAGCATCGCGCCGTAGATGACGCTGACGACGCCGACGATCGCGAGCGGGATCGCGAGCGCTCGCGCGGTCTCGGCCAGCATCGTGAAGTTGAACCGCAGCAGTGCGTAGGTCCCCATCTTCAGGAGGACGCCGGCAAGCATCACCGACACCGGCGTCGGGGCCTCGACGTGGGCGTCGGGCAGCCACGTGTGCAGTGGGAAGACGGGCACCTTCACCGCGAAGCCGAAGAACATCAGGACGAACGAGATCGTCGCCAGTCCGACACCGGCGACCTCGGGGAGTCCCGACGCCGACCGGAAGGCCTCGGCCATCGCCGGCAGGGCCAGCGAGGTCAGATCCGTACTGAACACCAGCGCGAACAGGCCAGTGAACATGATCAGCGAGGCCACGTTCGTGTAGACGAAGAACTTGATCGCGGCGTACTTCCGCCGGGGGCCGCCCCAGACGCCGATCAACAGGTACATCGGGATGAGCACGCCCTCCCAGAAGACGAACCAGAGGAAGAAGTCAAGCGCCGTGAACACGCCGATGAGGCTCGTCTCCATCAGGAGCATCAGCCCGTAGAACTGGGACTGGCGCTCACCGATGGGCGTCCAAGCCGAGACGATCGCGAGCGTGGTCAGGATCGTCGTCAGCGTGAGCAACGGCATGCTGACGCCATCGAGCCCGACGTAGTAGGCGATCTGGAAGCCACCAAGCTCCATCCACGGGACCTGTTGGCTGAACGCGACGTCACCGGGCGAGAGTAAGGCGTTGCCCGCGCCCTGGTGTTGGGTCAGGTACACCCAGTACATGTACACCGTCGCGACGGCTGGAACTGCGCTAATGCCGGCCGCGAGTTTTCCTGCGTGCCGGTCCGGCGACAGGAAGACGAGACCGGTTCCCAGCAGCGTCACCGCGAGTAAGGCAGCGACCCACATTCAGAACCACCCCCCCATGATGCCGAAGAAGGCAAGCAACAGCACGAGCCCGAGCGTCAGGAGCGCGGCGTAGTTGCTGACCACACCGGACTGGATACGCCGGATGCGGCTGCCGCCGAACAGACTGACGCTGGAGATACCGTTGACGACGCCGTCGACGACGCCCTGGTCGAACTTGTCCATCGCGCGAGCCAGCGGGTAGGTGACGCCCGTCGCGAGCCACACCTGGTATTCGTCTTGGTAGTAGTTGTGCATGAATAGCGTCTTCAGACCGCCAAGCTTGTCGGTGTGCTCGACCGGGTCCGGGCCGCGGTAGAGCGCGGTCGCGGCACCGGCACCGGCGAGCGCGAGACCCAGCGAGACGCCCGCCGAGGCCAGCAGCGTCGGAATCTCGCCCAGCGGGTAGCCGGCAGCGACGCCGCCGACATCGTGGAGCAGTTCCTCGTAGCGGACGAGCCCGGTCCCGAGCTGGGCCGGCCAGCCGCCCTCGTCGGGGCCGTGGAGCCACGCGTGCAGGAAGTCGATGTGTGCGCCGGTCAGTTCCGCCACGGGCTTCATGTTGATGAACCCGATCGTCGCGGCGAGCACGCCGAGTACCGTGAGTGGCCCCTTGACGTTCCAGTGGACCGGTTCGGGGTCACGTGCGGTGTCGCTCCGGGCGTTGCCGTGGAAGGTCAGGTACACCATCCGGAAGGTGTAGAAGCCGGTGAAGAAGACGGCCAACAGCCCCATCGCGTACGCGACGAGATAGGCCGTTCCGAGACCGCCCTCGCTCCCGAAGCCGTGGATGAGCGCCTCGTACAGCACTTCGTCTTTCGACCAGAAGCCGGCGAAGGGAACGATGCCGGCCAACGCCAGCGACCCGGAGAGGAACGTCCAGTAGGTCACCGGCATCCGGTCTTTCAGCCCGCCCATGTCCCACATGTTCTCGTTGTGGTGCATGGCGATGATGACCGATCCGGCACCCAGGAACAGCAGCGCCTTGAACACGGCGTGGGTGGTCAGGTGGAAGACTGCGGCGATGTAGCCACCCGACCCCAGCGCGAGCATCATATAGCCGTACTGGGAGATAGTGGAGTACGCCAGTACCTGCTTGATCTCCTGTTTGACCAGGCCCATCGTCGCCGCGAACAGGGCCGTGAACCCACCGATCAGCGCGATGACCGCGAGTGCAGTCGGCGAGATGGCGTAGAAGCCGTACATGCGCGCGACGAGGTAGACGCCGGCCGCGACCATCGTCGCCGCGTGGATGAGCGCCGAGACCGGGGTCGGACCCTCCATCGCGTCGGGGAGCCACGTGTGCAGCGGGAACTGTGCGGACTTCCCGATGACACCACCCAGCACGAGCAGGCCCAGGACCGTGAACCAGGCCTGTGGGCCGAGTCCGACGGTATCGAGCATCGAGATGGGGCCGGTCTCGCCGTCGACGACGGCGTGTTCGGCAAGCGCCGGGAAGCTCTGTGCGACCACTTCGCCCCCCTCCGTGATCGGAGCGAAGAGGCCGGTCCCGAAGGTAGCGAAGATACCGACCACGCCGATGAGGAAGAAGTAGTCACCGAAACGGGTGACCAGGAACGCCTTCTTCGCGGCGCTGGGCGGGCCGTCCTCCCGGAACCAGAAGCCGATGAGCAGGTACGAACACAGGCCCACCAGCTCGAAGAACATGAACGCCATCAGGAGGTTGTTGGCGACGACGAACCCGAGCATGCTCGCCGTGAACAGGCCCAGCCCGGCGTAATACCGGGGGAGACCCGTCTCGCCCTCGTCGTTCATGTAGCCGAGCGAGAAGACGTGGACGAGGAAGGCGATCAGACAGACGATCAACAGCATGAGGGCAGAGAGCGGGTCGATGAGCAACCCGAAGCGAAGCTGGATCGATTCCACGCCCGCGACCCACGTGTAGATAAACTCGTTGTAGGACGTGGAACTACCCGTAAAGCCACCGACAGTCAGCGCCACCCAGATCGAGAGCAGTAGCGATCCACCCGTCGCCGTGATGCCGGCCAGCGCGCCGCCCTTGGGCATCCGGTCACCGGCAAACAGTGCGACGAGGAACGATGCGAACGGCAGCAGGACGATCGCCGGAGCGTATGTGAATGCAGCCATTGTTACCACCTCATCGTCGTCGCCTTCGTCACGTCGACGTCACTGAAGTTACGGTACAGGACCAGGATGATACCGATCCCGACTGCCACCTCGGCCGCCGCGATCCCCATCGTGAACAGCGAGAAGACCTGTCCAGAGAGGTTGCCGTGATGGAGCGAGAACGCGACGAAGTTGATGTTCGCCGCGTTCAGCATCAGTTCGACCGACATCAGGAAGATAAGCGCGTTTTTCCGGGTCAGGATACCGAACAGACCGATACAGAACACGGCCGCCGACAGCAGAAGGTACGCTTGAACGGGGATCACCGTCTCTCCCCCCCGTCGGCGGCGACGTCCTCCTCGTCGTCACGCTTTGCCAACATCAGGGCGCCGTCGAGTGCCGCATCGAGGACCACGGCAATCGCGATGAACGCGACGATGAACCCTTCAGCGGGGACGGCCGTCTGCCCATCGCCCATCAGCGCGCCGGGTGCGATATCGAACATCGCCGCGCCGAGACTCATGGTGACGGCTGCGCCCTCGGGAAACCCGATCGGCGTCGAGAACGACGCCGTGAGGAACACACCACCCAGCACCAGAAACAGTGCGATAGCGGCCAGTCCAGCGGTGAGATTCCCCTCGGTGTTGATCTCGGGTTTCGTTGTCATGGTGTCACCTCGATGACCGACTCGTCCTCCCGGGTTAGCATCACCGCGAAGGTGATGAGGATGAGGACGCCGCCGACGTACACCAGAATTTGCATCGTTGCGACGAATGCGGCCTGGTTCAGCACGTAAAACACTGCGACGCTGACCAGTGACACACCCAGTAACAACGCCGAGTGCCAGACGTCGCGCACTAACACGACACCCGACGCGCTGCCCACCGTAACCATGGCGAACAGCGCGAACGCGATTGACTCGTACAGTCCCATCTTACTTTGAACCTCTTTCCGGCGGCCCTTTGAAGATTCCTCTTTTCGTTCGCCATCTTTTGTCGCTCAAGTGGCCGATAGCTGTCGCTCGGGACGAGAGCGTCGACGAAAAGGCGGATCCGTGGATTCGCCGCCGGAGACGGACTTACTGGTAGTCGACTTCGCCTTCGCCCTCGCCGATCCAGGCGCCCCGGTCGGGTTCACGCGATTCGAGGGGGTCGATGTCCTTGTACCACGGAACGTTCTTCAGTTGTTCTTTGTCGTAAGCGAACTCGTCTTTGGTGTCCGCCGTGAACTCGAAGTTCTGGGTCAGCAGGATGGCGTCGGTCGGGCAGACCTCCTCACACAGCCGGCAGTAGATACACTGGCCGATATGGAGGTTGTACTGCTCGCCGTTGCGCTGGTCGTCCATCACGATCTGGATGGTGTTGTTCGGACAGACGTTCTCACACTGTCGACACCAGATACACCGCTCCTGGCTCCACTTGTGGACGCCACGGAAGCGGGGGCTCACCTCGGGGGCGACGTCCGGGTACTCGACCGTGAACGTCTCCCCTTCGAGGGCGTGTTTCATCGTCGTCGCCATGGATTTCAAGACTCCGATCATTGTGGATCACCGCCGTTGTCGAACGTCGCTGTGCTCATACGTTGACCACCCCGACGATCACGGCTGTCAGCATGAGGTTCGCGAGCGAAAGCACGAGCATGCCCTTCCAACCGATCTCGATGAGCTGATCGATACGAACACGGGGGACCGCCGACCGGGCCCACTGGGTGAACAGGAACACTGCCCACATCTTGATGATGAACCAGACGATCCCGGGGAGGACTGGCCCCGCCGGGCCACCGAGGAAGATGGTCGCGACGATAGCCCCGCCCAGGAAGATGTGGATGAACTCACCGAGGTACATCAACACGAAGTACACAGAGGAGTACTCCGTCTGGTACCCGGCGACGATCTCGGTCGGCGCTTCGGGGATGTCGAACGGGTTCCGGCCGACCTCCGCCAGGTTCGCGATCATGAACAGGACGAACGCGAACGGGTTGACGAACGCGTACCACGAGGGGATGGGACCGACCAGGGATTGCTGCTGGGCCGTGACGATCTCGCTCATCTGGAGCGAGCCGGCGAAGATGACGACCGACGCGCCCGTCAGGATGAGCGGGATCTCGTAAGCGATGTTCTGTGCCACCGCGCGCAACCCACCCAGGAACGAGTACTTGTTGTTCGAGGCGTAGCCGGCCATCACCAGGCCGACCGAGGCGATCGAGGCCGTCGCGAAGACGTACGCCAGACCGACCTCGGGATCGGCGATCTGGATGTTGTACTCCATGTCCATCGGGATGACCGCGAACCCGAGCAACGCAGAACTGGCCAGTACCAGCGGCGCGAGGTCCCAGGCCGGGCGGTCGACGCCCTCCGGGACGATCAGTTCCTTCGAGAGCAGGCGGACCGCGTCGGCGACGATGATGAGCAGCCCCAGCGGCCCCACGCGGTTGATGGCGATGCGGTCGGTGAACGCCGCGGTGATCTTCCGTTTCGCCCAGATGACGATGGCCGTGTTCGTCAGGACGAACGAGCCGACGGCGGCGGAGGCGATCAGCGCCATCACCAGGATGACCCCGGGGTTCGTCGGATCGAGCCCGAGCAGTTCCGCGAGCATCTCGGGGAGTGGTGCACCGCCGCTTTGCATCACCGATCGACCTCCCCGAGAACGATGTCGAGGCTACCCAGCGAGGCGATCATGTCCGGGATGTACTCACCCTGAGACATCTCGGGCAGCGTCTGGAGGTTCGAGAAACACGGACTCCGGATCTTGAACCGTGCCGGTTTGTCCGTCCCGTCCGAGCGGATGTAGATGCCGAGTTCGCCCTTCGCGGCCTCGACGGCGCGGTAGATCTCCTCGTCCGGGTCCGGGCGCAGCGTCCGCGGGACGTTTGCCTGGATCTCGCGGTCGTCTTCGGGCCACTGTTCGAGCAGGTCGACACACTGCTCGATGATCTTCGCGGACTCCTCGACCTCGCGCATGCGGACGAGCACGCGCGAGAAGTTGTCGCCGCCGTCCTCGGTGACGACGTTCCAGTCGAGTTCGTCGTAGTAGCCGTAGGGATCGTCCCGCCGGAGGTCGTAGTCGACGCCCGAGCCCCGTGCGACGGGACCGGTCGCGCCGTACTGTTTGACCTGCTCGGGCGAGAGAACCCCGGTGTCGACACACCGCATCTGGAAGATCTCGTTGCCCGTCACGAGGTCGTGGTACTCCTCCAGTTTCTCCGGGAGTTCGTCGAGGAAGTCCCGCGTCTTCTCGAAGAACTCCTCGCGGGGCTCGGGCAGGTCCCAGGCGACGCCGCCCAGCCGGAGGTAGTTGAACATCAGCCGCTGACCGGTGAGGTCCTCCAGGAGGTTCTGGACGATCTCGCGGTCGCGGATGCCGTACTGGAAGACGGCGGTGAAGTCACCGAAGACGTCCAGCGCGAACGTCGCCAGCGCGAGCATGTGTGCCGCGATCCGGCACATCTCCGCGGACATGGTTCGGATGACCTGTGCGTACTCCGGAACCTCGATGTCCGCGAGGTCCTCGGCCGCGCGGGCGTATGCCCACTCGTTGAGGATGCCGGCCGAGATGTAGTCCCACCGATCGGGGTAGGGCATGATCTGGTGTCGGTAGGTCCCCTGCTGGCACATCTGCTCCTCACAGCGGTGGAGATAGCCGATGTCGGGCTCGATGTCGGCGATCTGCTCGCCGTCCAGCACCGTCTTGACGTGGAGCACGCCGTGGGTCGCGGGGTGGTGTGGACCGATGTTGACGAACATCGTGTCCGGGTTCTCCTCGCTCCGGTGGTCCTCCTGGAGCGGGTTGGCGTTCTCACGCAGCGTGACGATCTGTGGCTGGTCCTGGTTGTAGTCCTGGCCGAGCGGGTGGCCCTGCCAGGTCTCGGGCAGGAGAATCCGTTCCAGGTTCGGGTGGTCGTCGTACTCCAGCCCGACGAGGTCGTAGGCCTCGCGTTCGTGCCAGTCGGCCGTCGAGTAGACGCGGGCCGCGGACTCGTTTCCGGGGTCGTCCTTCGGCGACGGGACGACGATCGACAGCTCCTGGGTCGGGTCCTCGTACTTTTTGAGGTGATAGATCGTCTCGTAGCGATCGTCGTACTCCTGGCCGGTGACACAGGAGAGGTGATCGAAGCCGGCTTCGGTCCGTAGTTGCGAGAGGACTGCCTGTACCTCGTCGGGGCGGATGACGAAACCCTCGGCGTTGACGTGCTGTTCGCGCTCGAGGACGTGTCCGTCGAGCATGGCGGCCAGCGCGTCGTAGTCGAGCCCGTCGTCGGTCACTCCGACATCGACCGTCGTGTCCGGTGTAGGTTCTTCGAGACTCATTGGTAGTCAGGGCGAGTTGTCCCAGTTGTACCGCATCACGAGGTCCTCCTCGTCGACCTCGTCGGCGAGCTTCTGGACGAGTTCGTCCTGTTCGAGGTCGCCGAACTGCTCCAGTTCGTATGGTTTGACCGTCACCGGCGATGACTCGCCGTTGGCGATCCGTTCCTGGAGCTTCGCGACGCCGTAGATCAGCGCCTCGGGCCGGGGCGGGCAACCGGGAACGTGGATGTCGACCGGGATGACCTCCTCGGCGCCCTTGACGACGTTGTACCCCTCCTGGAACGGGCCGCCGGAGACGGTACAGGAACCCATCGAGACGACGAACTTCGGCTCGGGCATCTGGTCGTAGACCCGCTTCATCCGCGGGGCGAACTTCGAGACGATGGTCCCCGGGACGATGATGACGTCGGCCTGCCGCGGTGAGGCCCGCGGGACGCCGGCACCGAAGCGATCGAGGTCGTGTTTGATCGCGTAGGTGTGGATCATCTCGATGCTACAGCAGGCGATCCCGAACTGTAGCATGAACATCGAGGAGCCCCGCACCCAGTTCATGAACTGGTCGAACTTGGTGAGGATAAACGGCGTCGAGCCGAACGCTTCCCGCAGTTTGGAGTTGAAGCGGTCGTCCGCGCCCTCGCCCATCCGGGCCTCTCGTGTCGATACCTCGGTCGGCGGTGTTTGGTCACTACTCATATGTATCTGCCCCCTTCGTTACCGACGGGTTACGCACCCATTGGACCGCGCCGTTACGCCACGCCCAGGCGAGTCCGACGACGAGGATGCCGACGAACACCGCCATCGGCAACAGAACCCTGGTGATGCCGACGGCCGACACCGCATCTCGGTAGATGAGGGTCCACGGGAAGATGAGGACCGTCTCGATGTCGAAGACCACGAACAGCAGCGCGACCATGTAGTACTGGATGTTGAAACGGATATGTCGGCTGCTGCCAGTCGGCACCTCACCGGACTCGTAGGTGGTTCGTTTGCCTTGTTCGGGAACGCTCGGCCGGAGAAGGCTCGACGCCGTCATCATCCCCAGCGGGATTGCGAGCCCCACGAGCGCGAGCGCACCGATGGCAATCCATGCATTACTCATTCCGGAATCTCCTATCGTTCGCCGGTTAGGTGTACTCGCATATAAGGGTTCATTGTTCGGGTTTCGAGTGAGTCACGCCCCGTCGGCGGGGTTCGTCTGTGACGCGATGCGCGGGTCGCCAGACACCCGAGCGAACACTACCACGGCAGTTCGACGCCGGCCACCTCGCCCGCCGGTTATTCGTCCCAGTATTCGGCCTTGAACCCGGGCGTTCCCAGTTCGTGGAGGTCCCGCGAAACGTCACCGACCCCTTCCTGGAGACCCTGATGGTACTCGATCAGTCGTTCGCGGAGGTCCTCGTGCTCGCGTGCGAGGATCTGGACGGCACTCAGTGCGGCGTTGAACGACTTGCCCGCGTCGACGGCAGTGATCGGTGCCCCCTGTGGCATCCCGATGACCGAGTCGACGGACTTCTCCTGGACGGGGACGCCGATGACCGGCAACGGGTACGCGATCGAGGCGGTCATGTTCGGGAGGTCGGCCGACTTCCCCCCGGCACCAGCGATGACCACGTCGAGACCACGGTCGGCAGCGGTCTCCGCGTACGCGTACATCAGTTCCGGGGTCCGGTGTGCCGAGACGACGAACGTCTCGAAGGTGAACCGAGCGTCGGGGGCGTCGGCGTAGTCGGTCTGTTCCTCGAAGCCGAGTTCCTCCGCGAGCGCGGCGTACGCGCCCGGCCGTTTCCCCTTCCCGCCGGCCATCGTCGCCAGATCCGAGTCGGATCCCATGACGATTCCCACGTCGGGTGTCAGTTCGTCGGGCTGATCCGTCGCCGCTTCCTCGTGGAGTTGGTCGATCAGGGACTGCACGCTGTCGGCTGTCATAGCCCAGGCTCCACGGCGGGGAACCTAAGCGTATGTGGTTTCGCTCACGCCGACCCCAGCCAAGAAAGGAAACGCTCTTGCCCCACACCGACACATCGTCGTACATGAGCAACGGGGACGACGAGGCACCCGAGGACGAGACCGAGGCGCCCACGGACGACGCCGCGGCGTCTGACGACAGCGCCGGCGCGGACGTGACCGCCGACGCACTCGAATCACGGCTCGACGAGGCCGAGAGCGCCCTCGATGGCGCCGAGACCGAGGCCGACCTCGACGAGATCGAGGCGACACTGGACGACATCGAGAGCGCGCTGGAGTCGGCCGACCTCCCGGAGCCGGACGAAGACGACGAGGACGCCGAGAACCCCCGAGAGGAATTGGAGTCGAAGCTCTCGGACCTCCGGGACGGCCTCGAAGCGCAACGCGGCCCGTACGCCGAGGACGTCGTCGGGATCGTCGAGACCGCACAGTCGACGGTCAACGACAGCGAGTGGACCGAAGACGGCGAAGGCGAAGCACTCGAAGCGGTCCGGTCGTTCCTCGAGACGGCGAGCGACCACGTCACCCACGACGCCGACACCGAGACGGACCTCATCAACGCTGGCTCCGCGCTTGAGACGGTCGCCGACGCGATCGACGCCGCCGGGCTGGACGCCGACGAGGACGCCGACACGATCACCTCGCTTCTGGAGGTCGCCGAGACGCTAGCAGACGATCTGGAGGCCGCGGAGGTCTGGGACGATCTGACCGTCCGGGAACAGCTCGACGCACGGGGCTTCTACGATATCCTGACCAACGAGAACCGCAAGGACTTCCCACCCGAGTGGAACGCGGCCAAACTCCACGCGAAGCAGGGCAACATCGAAGACGTCCTGTTCGCGTTCGAGAAGCTGGGCTCGGAGTTCATGGACGAGTACATCATCGACATCTTCTATCACCTCGGGAGCGACGCCGAGCCGGCCTTCGAGGCGATGCACGAGAAGGCCCAACGGCGCGACAAGGGACCGATCAAGGTACTCGGGAAGATCGGCGACGACCGTGCCTGCGAGACGCTCCACGACTTCATCGACGGGGACGGCGACCCCGCACTCCAGAAGGTGACGCTGCGCGCGCTGGGCTCGATCGGCAGCCCCGACTCCGTCCAGCCGGTCGCGAACTGTCTCGACTCGGAGAACGAAGACATCCGCTCGGTGGCCGCACGCACGCTGGGCCTGCTCGGCGATACCCGTGCGGTCGAACCGCTCGCTGACCTCCTCAAGAGCGACGAGAGCGACCAGGCCCGCGCGTCGGCCGCGTGGGCACTGCGCCAGATCGGCACCGAGCGCGCGCTCGACGAGGCCGCACAGTACGTCGACGACCGCGCGTACCTCGTCCAGGCAGAGGCCGAGAAGGCCGCAAGCGCCTGATCCATCGCTCGTCCCCACGGCCGAACCTTCTTGTACCGAAGGGCGACCAAACTCTCCGATGCGGTCGTCCGTCGCCTTCGCGTTGATCTGCCTGCTCGTCACCCCAGCTATCGGTCCCCCGGTCGCTGCCGGCCCGGGATCGACTTCGACCGCGACCGATCCGTCGATTCACGCGGTCTACCCGAATCCCGTAGCCGGTGGCGACACCGGCGAGTTCGTCGTCCTCGACGTTCCCGAGCGGACCGGTCTCAGTCGATACGCGCTCTCGGACGGCCAGTCAACGGTCACGCTTCCGAACGAGACGGTCACCGGAACGGTCGCGCTGACCGCGGCGCCGGACGCCGTCCGACCACTCGTTGATCATCCCGTCGTCGCGCTCCCGGACCACCCGGAACTGGCCAACAGCGGCGAACGGGTCCGGCTCGTCGCCGACGGTGAGACGATCGACAGCGTCCGCTACACCGACGCCGAGGAGGGAGCCGTCGGCGTCGTCGCCGGCTCCACGATCCGCTGGCGACCACTCGGTGCTTCGGACAGACCGATCGTCACCGCGGGCCGCGGGTCCGTCCGGGCGTTTACGCTCCCGGACGCGCCCGGCGCCCCACTCGGACCCCTTCGAACCGCCGAGAGTCGGGTCCTGCTGGCCGGCTACACCCTCACCTCCGAGCGGGTTGCCGACGCCCTGATCGCGGCAAAACGACGCGGAGCGAAGGTGCGTGTGCTGCTGGAGGGCGACCCAGTCGGCGATCGGACTCGTACCGAGGCACGAACACTCGACCGTCTCACCGACGCCGGCGTCGAGGTGCGGTTGCTCACGGGGCCGCGGGCACGCTACCGCTATCACCACGCGAAGTACGCGGTCGCCGACGGGAGCGCGGTCGTCCTGACCGAGAACTGGAAACCGGCCGGGACCGGCGGCAACAGCAGCCGCGGGTGGGGTGTCGTGACCGAACAGCCGAGCGTCGTCGAGGGGCTGGCGACGACGTTCCGCGCCGACGCGGGATGGCGAGACGGGACGGCCTGGCGCTCCTACCGGCGTGGCCGTCAGTTCGAACGTGGCGAACGGGCAGTCGGGAGCTACCCACGACGCTTCGAACCGACGAGCGTCCCGGTCGAGCGGACGGAGCTACTGGTCACACCCGACAATGCACAGCAACGTCTGATCGAGACGATCGACGACGCCGACCGGCGAATCGCCGTCGTCCAGCCGACGGTCGGCGGGTGGGACGAGCCGCTTCTGCGGGCGGTGCGTCGGGCGGCCCAGCGCGGCGTCGAGGTCCGCCTGCTCCTGAGCGACGCCTGGTACGTCCGCGAGGAGAACCGAGCGACGGTCGAGCGGTTCCGGGAGTGGGCCGACCGGACCGACAGCCCGCTCTCGGCCCGCGTCGCCGACCCCGCCGGCCGGTACGAGAAGATCCACGCGAAAGGCGCGGTCGTCGACGACCGCGTCGTGGTCGGCAGCCTCAACTGGAACGAGCAGGCCGCGACCACGAACCGGGAGGTCGTCCTCCTCCTCCACGGCTCGGAGGTGGCGTCGTACTACCGGGAAGTGTTCGACGCCGACTGGCAGGGCGGAAGAAGTGGCTTACCGCTCGAACTACTGGGAATCGGTCTCGGCGTCGGGATCGTAGCCGTGCTGGCGTTGCGTCGAGTTGAGTTCGCGGAGACCGTCGGACGAGGCTGACCGATCAGACGTCGACGTCTTCGGGGAGCGCCGTCGAACTCCCGAGTTCCTCGTCGATCTCGGCCTCGGCCATCTTCTCGACGAGGGCGTCGAGCACCTCGTCGCGCATCCCGGAGACGAACTTGATCGAGCCGACGACGAGGTGGCCCCCGCCGGAGACCCCGCCGCCGTCGACCTCCGCGGTCAGTTCGCTGACCATCCGCGGGATGTCCAGCCGGACGCCGTCGCTCCGGAGGACGGCGAAGTCGGGACCGTAGCCGATGGTGATGACCGGGTCGCCGGTCTCTGCCACCTTCCGGTCGTGGATCTCGCCGGTGGTCTTCCCTGGAGCGGGATAGGTAAAGCGGTGGGCGTGGTTCTCGACGTCGATCCGGTAGAGGTGGGCACCGTTGTCGAGTCGCTCGTGATCGACGTGGTGCATCGCGGCGTCGAGTTGGTCCGCCACGTCGCGCTCGGCCCGGTCGGCGAGGAACTCGACGATCTCCTCGTGGCGTCCGCGGTCGTCACAGTCGACGTTGAGCACGTCGGTCACGAGCTGTTCGCCGGAGCTGTAGCGAAGCCAGTGGGTCGCGTAGTCGAGCGCCTCGCCGATGTCCCGCAAGTCGCCCTCGTCGTAGCCCATCTCGCCGGCGAGTTCGAGGTAGTCCGCCATCGCCTCGCCCTCGGAGCGATCCGAGAGGCCGGCGACGGCAGGGACGTGCTGGAGTCCCTCGCTCAGCGTCGGGTCGATCATCCGGGCGAGTTCGACACAGAGCATCCCGGTCGTGATCCGGTAGTCCTCGTCGTGGAGATACGGATTGACGTGGTGCTCGATGAGCGGTTCGACGGCCTCGGGGTCGGGGTGGTGGTGGTCGACGACGACCACAGGGATATCGTAGTGCCGGAGGTTCCGGTAGGCCGGCGTGTCCTCCTCGGTCGAGCCGTTGTCGAGCATCAACAGCATCGGGAGCTTCTGGCCGTGGCGGGTCCGGTCCTCCAGCGCGAAGTTCAGGTCCCGGGTGACGTCTTCCATCTCGTAGTAGGGGGCCTTGCTCGGCAGGCGCTTGAGGAGGTGCTGGGGCGCGTCGCTGTCCTCGTACTGCTCGGCGATAAATCGCTGGAGCGCGACCTGCAGCGGGACGCTGGCACAGAGCCCGTCACCGTCGGCGTGGTGGCGCATCCGGATCGGCCGACCGGCGAGTACCGTCCGGCGGAGTTCGGTCGCGACCTCCCGCAGGTCGTCCCAGAGCTTCTCGAAAGCCGGCCACTCGACCAACGGGTCGATATCGGCCGGCTCGGCCAGTTCCGAGAGGGCGGCGTCGAGGTCGTCCCGCACGGCAGCCGCCGGCTCGCCGTCGAGGACGGTCAGCGATTCGACCTCGATCTGGACGCCGCCGTCCCGCTCCTCGGCGCGGCCGGCGATCCGGACGATGTCGTCGATCTCGACGCCGGGATGGGCGCGGACACCGGCCTCGTCGAAGGCCGCACACGGGACAACGCCGGTCGTGTCCCGGAGCTGGAACACGGTCGGACCGCCGGTCTGTTTGATCTGGACGACGGTCCCCTCGACGATCACAGTATCACCGGTCGCGCCGCCGAGGTCGGCGACGGTCGTCAGGTCGCCGTGAGCGACCGGTTCGAGCCGGTAGTCGTCGAGTCGGACCTCGTCGAAGCTGAGGTCGCCATCGGGGCGGACCTCGGCGAGTTCGACGACGAGTTCGTCGCCGACGTCGTAGTCGCCCAGCAGGTTCGAATCGTGGACGAGTCCGGAGACGGTATCGGAGAGATCGACGAAGACACCGTACTCGACGACGCCGTTGACAGTCGCGAGGTAGCGGCCATCGTCCTCCAGATCGTCGGCGGTACACTCTGCAGCGAGATCGTAGACGACAGTCCCCCCATCGGGGACCGCGGCACCGTCGTCGGTGCCGGTTGGCGAAGACATTTACCGTCACTTCGGTGTTGTGCCGTTTGTACTCTTCGGAATCGCTGGGTAGCGCCGCTCGATCCGAGCGACGATAATTGGCCGGGAAAGCACGGGACGCGAGCCCGCTGGCCGGAGACACAACCCTTAGAAGCCAGCCCCACCGACTGTGTGTATGGCGTTGTTCCGCTCGGGCGGTATCCTCGGTATCGCCGAGTCCGCACTGGAGTTTGCACGTGCCGCCTCGGAGGAGTCACACCCCAACGAGTACATGGGGCTGCTCCGTGGCGACGACGCGACGAAGGTCGGACTCGACGAGGACGGGACGGTCCTGACCGACGTGCTCGTCATCCCGGGCACCGAATCGAACCCGGTGAGTGCGACCGTCAAGACGAGTATGGTCCCCAACGATATGCGCGCCGCGGGGTCGATCCACTCGCACCCCAACGGCGTCTTACAGCCCAGCGACGCCGACCTGGCGACGTTCGGTCGGGGTGACGTCCACATCATCCTGGGGTACCCGTACGGCCCCGACGACTGGCAGGCCTTCGACAACGAGGGCCAACCGATCGACCTCCCGGTACTCGACGTCGCCCCGCCGGAGGAGACGTTCTTCGATTTCGACCAGTCGGACATCGACCGCGAACTGCGCGACGAGGAGTTCGACTCGTGACGCGGGTCGTCGCACAGGGGACCTTCGACATCCTCCACCCCGGACACGTCCACTACCTCCGGGACGCCGCCCGGATGGGCGATGAACTCCACGTCATCGTCGCGCGCTCGGTCAACGTCACGCACAAGGAGCCGCCAGTGGTGCCCGACGAGCAACGGCGGGAGATGGTGGCGTCGCTGAAGCCGGTCGACGAGGCCCATCTGGGCCATCCCGAGGACATCTTCGTCCCGATCGAACGGCTCGAACCGGACGTGATCGCGCTGGGATACGACCAACATCACGACATCGAGAAGCTCCGGAACGCGCTCTCCGAGCGCGGTATCGACTGTGACGTCCGGCGGGCGAGCCCGCTGGAACAGGAGGGCGACGAGTCCCTCCTCTCGACCGGTCAGATCATCGCCCGCGTGCTCGACGAGCGCGAGTGAACACGGTCCGGACGGCGTGTCGTGAAAAGGGCTGTACGCCGACTCGCTGGATGGACCGCTACAGCAGGTCGTGCTCGGCCAGTCGGTCGACCGCTTCCTGCAGGCGCTCCTTGCTGTTGGCGTAGGAGATACGGGCGTAGCCGGGCGTCCCGAACGCGCTGCCGGGGACCGTCGCGACCTGGGCCTCCGAGATCGCCTTGTCACACCACTCGGTGTCGTCGCCGTCCGGGGCGATCTCCGGCATCATGTAGAACGCGCCCTCTGGCTCGGGGACGTGGACGCCGTGATCCTCGAACAGGCCCATCAGGAACTCGCGCCGTTCCGCGAACGCCTGGCGCATCTCCTCGACGGCCTCGTCGGTGTTGGTGATCGCTTCGACGCCGGCGTGCTGGACGAAGTTCACCGCACAGGAGACCGAGTGGGAGTGGACCTTCCCGGCCTGCGAGACCAGTTCCTCCGGGGCCGCGAAGTACCCCAGCCGCCAGCCGGTCATCGAGTAGGCCTTCGAGAAGCCGTTGAGGGTGACGGTCCGGCCCTCCATACCGTCCAGAGTGCCCAGCGAGACGGCCTCGGCGCCGTCGTAGGTGATCTCCTTGTAGATCTCGTCGGAGATCACAGTGATATCGTGTTCGACGGCCAGGTCACGGACGCCCTCCATCGCCTCGCGGGAGTAGACGGCACCGTGGGGGTTGCCCGGCGAGTTGACCACCAGCAGTTCGGTGTCGTCCGAGACCGCGGCCGCGAGGTCGTCGAGTGCGCCCGCTAGCTGGAAGTCGTGAGCGGCGGTGTCGACGCGAGTCAGCGTCCCGCCGGCGAGTTTCGCCATCGCCTCGTAGGAGACCCACGCCGGGTCCAGCAGGGCCACCTCGTCCCCGTCGTCGATGATCGTCTGGAAGACCTCGTAGAGGGCCTGCTTCCCACCGGGCGTGACGATGAGGTTCTCCGGGCCGTACTGGGTCAGGCCGTCGTCGTGGAGCTTCTCGGCGATGGCCTCCTTGAGTTCCGGGATACCGTTCGAAGGAGTGTAGCCGGTGTGGCCGGCGTCGAGAGCGTCCTTGGCAGCGTCTTTGATGTTCTCGGGGGTATCGAAGTCGGGTTCGCCGACCGAGAGGTCGACGACGTCTTTCCCCTCGGCCTCCAGTTCGGCGGCCTTGTTGCTGATCGCGAGCGTCGCGCTCGGCTCTACACGTTCGACTCGGGATGCGAAGTCCATAGTCATGGTAGTTGGGTAGCGAGTTCGATGGCGCTCGTGACTGCCGAGCCGCCCTTGTGAGTCCGTGCCTCGGCTTCGGCCGTACTCATGCCGGGGCCGATGATCCCCAGCGTGACGGGCGTGTCGCGGTCGAGGGCGACGTCGGTCAATCCCTGTGCCGCCGCGTCGGCGATGACCGCGTCGTGGGCGGTGTCGCCTTCGACGATAACGCCGAGGACCGCGACGGCATCGACATCGTCCCGGCGTGCCAGCCGGTCGGCGGCGAGCGGCGTGTCGTAGGAGCCGGGGACAGCCACCGTCTCGACCACGTCGGCGTCGTGGTCGGCGGCGGCCTGTCGGGCCGACTCCTCCATCTCCTCGACGACTTGCCCGTGTTTGTCGTACTGGGCGACGACCAGTCCGAGCTGCACCATACTCGTGTGGGTGGCTGTTATCCCTAAAGAACTACCGTTCCGGCTTCGGGAAACCAGAAGTGTTCTAACGACCGCTGTTCACACACCGGGTATGGCTGTGCCGCCCCGCGAACTCTCGCGGCTGAAACGCCTGCGGGAACGTGTCGCTGCCTGGGCCGACGGCGACGACTACGCCGTCGCCAAGGTGGTCCTCGGAATCACCCTCCTGTCCGTCGCCCTCCGGGTCGTCGGTCTCGGTTCCCGGGTCGCCCACTACGACGAGGGACGGGTCGCCTACTGGGCGCTGAACCTCGCCGAGACGGGATCGTTCACCTACCGGTACATCATCCACGGCCCGTTCATCCAGCACGTCGACGCCTGGCTGTTCTCGCTCCTGGGAACGAGCGACCTGATCATGCGACTCCCCGTCGCGCTCGTCGGGGGACTGTTACCGGTGACGGCACTGCTCTTCCGTGAGCACCTCCGCCGGGAGGAGATCGTCGGCGTCGCCGCCTTCCTCGCGTTGAACCCCCTGCTGCTGTACTACTCGCGGTTCATGCGCAGCGACGTGCTCGTCGCCGCGTTCATGTTCACCGCCTTCGGCCTGCTCGTTCGGTTCTACGACACCCGGAAGGCCCGCTATCTCTACGGCGTCGGCGCGTTCGCTGCGCTGGGGTTCGCCTCGAAGGAGAACGCCATCGTCTACGTCGTGACCTGGTTCGGGGCGACCGGGCTCTTGCTGGCGAAGGTTCTGGTACTGCCCAACGGCTACCGCGACGCGGCGTCGTTTCTCGCCAGTGTCCCGTCGCCGTCGGCGATCTGGAACCGGATGGCCGGTCGCGTCCGCGCGGACGTAGCCCTCGTCGTCGAGACTGTTCGATCGTTCCGCGAGCGACACGGAACCCCCTGGCAGGTGGTCGTCGCCTACGTCGGCCACGTCGGGATCGGGCTGGCGATCTTCCTCGCCGTCTCGCTGTTCTTCTACGCGCCACGTGGAGCCGGACTGGCCGGCATCCAGCACCCGCCGGCGACACCCACGGCCGACAGCGTCAACTTCTGGAACGGCGTGACCAACCCGGCGATGTTCCCGGAGTTGGTCCAGGTGACTTCCGACCGAGTGATCGAGCAGTACAGCAACTGGTTCAACCCGGCCTCCGAGCGGGCGACGACCACCGGCGAGAGCACGTTTCAGGAACGTTTCGACCGGTTCTACAAGGAAGTCGACGGTCACTACGGGATCCTTTTAGAGGCGCTTGCCTACACCTGTGGCCCGCTGGTCGCCTTCTCCGCGTTCGGCTACGCGCTGGATCGGCTGGGTTCGATCCGGCCGCGACATCTCGTCCCGTTCGCGGCCTACTGTGGCTACGTCTCGATCGTCGGCTACCCGATCGGCACCGACATCGGCAACCCCTGGATCGGTGCCCACGTCGTGGTTCCCCTGGCGATTCCGGCCGGCGTCGGTGTCGCCGCGATATTCCGCTGGGGTGTCGAAGCGCTCTCGGCCGACGACGTGACCGGCGTCGCCACGTCCGCGCTCGTGCTCGTTCTCGTCACCGCACTCGTGGGCAACGTCGCCGCCACGACCGTCTACAGCAACGCCCACGAGGAGTCGAACCCGCTCGTCCAGTTCGCACAGCCCCAGGAGGAACTGCGCAGCGACCTCACCGCGATGGAGCGCATCGCCCGCGACAACCAGGGGACCGACGTGGTGGTCTACTACGGGGAGAGCGGCGACAACTTCGACGACGGGAGCGCCTACGTTCAGGAGAACCGCGACGAGTGGGGCGAGGCCTTCTGGAACCTGCGGCCGACCTGTCTGAAGTGGTACAACACCCTGCCGTTGCCGTGGTACTTCGCCTCGGGGGAGATGGAGACCGTCTGTGAGAACGACCGCGAGCAGTTGAGTCGGATGGTCAGCGACGAACAGCCACCGATCGTCATCACACAGCCGTTCGACGGGACACAGCCAGGGAAACAGCTCGGCCCGGCCGGGTACGAACGGCGCACCCATCAGCTACGGACTGGCGGGTACAAGAACACGTTCACCGTCTGGATTCACGAGTCACACACCGACCAGCGCCCGTCGTAGTCAGGCAAAGAGAGAACCCTTAACCCGACCGCTGAGGTATCGCCCGGTACATGACACTCTCCTCGCCAGGGCCGACCGTCGGGATCGTCGGCGGTGGCCAACTCGGCCGGATGCTGGGGGAAGCGGCTGCCCCGCTTGGGATCGACCTCGTGGTCTCGGACCCGACGCCGGAGTGCCCGGCGTTCCCGGTCGTCCACGACCAAGTCGTTGGTGAGTTCGACGACCGCGAGACGCTCCGGGAACTCGCCGAACGCGCCGAGTATCTGACCTACGAGATCGAACTCGCGGACCCGGACGTGCTGGAAGCGGTCGCCGAGGCGACCGGAACACCCGTCCACCCGGCGCCGGAGACGCTGCGGACCATCCAGGACAAACTCGTCCAGAAGCGCCGACTGGCCGACGCGGGCGTCCCCGTCCCGGCGTTCCGCGCGGTCGAGAGCGCCGACGACCTCCGGGAAGCCTGCGACGAGCTGGGCTACCCGGCGATGCTCAAGGCCCGGACCGGCGGCTACGACGGTCGCGGGAACGTTCCCGTCGAGGGACCGGACGACGTGGAGGCGGCGATCGACACCGTCGCCGGGCCGGCGATGGTCGAGGAGATGGTCGATTTCGAGCGGGAGCTGGCGGTCATGGGCTGTCGCGGCGACGGCGAGCGGGCGACGTTCCCGGTCACCGAGACGGTCCACGAGGAAGAGATCCTTCGCGAGATGGTCGCGCCCGCACGAGCGAGCGAGCGGGTCCGAGAGCACGCCCGCGAAGTCGCGCTGGAGGTGCTGGACGTGCTGGACGGTCGGGGCGTGTTCGGGATCGAGCTGTTCCAGACCGGCGACGACCGCATCCTGCTCAACGAGATCGCGCCCCGGCCCCACAACTCCGGACACTGGACCATCGAGGGGTGTCACACCTCGCAGTTCGAGCAACACCTCCGGGCGGTGACCGGCCGACCACTCGGCCCGACCGACCAGCGGTTCCCTACGGTCTCGACGAACATTCTCGGGGATGTCGACGACCGGCAGCCTGCGACGCTCTCGGGCGAGGGGCCGGTCTTCGAAACCGATCGGGCCCACCTCCACTGGTACGGCAAGCGCGAAGTGTACGACCTCCGGAAGATGGGACACGTCACGTTGACCGGCGAGGATCGCGAACGACTACTCGCGGACGCGCGGGATCTGCGATCGGGGCTGACGTTCCGGGCGTAGCAGTTCGGAACCGAGGTGTCTTTGTCCGTCCAGTCCCGAACGCGACCATGGAGCGACGGGCCTACCTCCGGGCTGTCGGCGCGGTCACAGTAGCTGGCCTCGCCGGGTGTATCGGCACTAGCGGCACGAGCGCCGAGTACGACGTCGGAATGTCCGCCAGAGCGTTCCGCCCAGAGACGATCGAGGTCGCGCCGGGGACGGAGGTGGTCTGGCGCAACACGAGCAAGCAGGGCCACTCCGTGACGGCCTACGAGTCCGGCCTTCCTGAGGGGGCCGATTACTGGGCCTCCGGCGGCTTCGACGATGAGGAGAGCGCCCGGGAAGCGTGGGGTGCAGGCGACGGCGGGACCCTCTTCGAGGGCCAGAGCTACAGCCACACCTTCGAGATCCGCGGGGAGTACCCGTACTTCTGTATCCCCCACGAACGGGGCGGGATGGTCGGAACCGTCGTCGTCACTGACGACCCCAGCACGACGACGGGATAGCCGGCGTCGCCACTTCGAAGCGGCGCGACGAAAAAGTGTGTTCGGGCGGATTAGCTCTCGACTTCGACGTCTTCCTCGTCGACGTCGACGGAGGTTTCCTCTTCGGCTGCGACTTCCTCGGGCCGGGCTTCCAGCGTCGTCTTCTGGATCTCGACGCGGCGCAGGGGGTAGATGTCCTTCGCCTCGCCGTAGATGGCCGAGGAGAGACGGCCTTCGACGACGCTGTCGATGACCTCTTCGAAGGTCCGGTCTTTGGCCGTCTCCTCGACGAGGTCGATCATCGTGCGGCGGATCGCCTTCTCCTGGGAGGCGTCGGCCTTCTTGGTCGTGACAGCGACCGGCTGGATCTGGACACGGTAGTCGTCCGTGGTCAGTACGGTGATGAAGGCCTCGACCTTCGAGGAGCCACGGCGCACGAGCGAGCGCAGGTAGTCCCGCGTGAGCTCGTGTTTGGTGAACTCGGTGTACGCCGAGTCCGAGGCGACCTCGTTGATCTTGAAGGTCAGCTTCGTGTTGTTCTCGCTGGCGTCGTTCTGGAGTTCGCCCAGCGTGGTCTCGATGGTGCGACCGAGCACCTTGTCCGGTTCGTCTGCTGTGGTCTCACCGAGTACCTCCCGGTCGAACTGCTCGGGAGCGTAGACGGTGTACCACCGTTTCTGCTGTTTGCGCTTGGAGACGCTTCGTTCACTCATGGTTTGTGTCGTGTGTCGGTTGGTCGGAAAGCTGTGCTGCAACCCGGAGGTTGACGACGTAGTCGTCGACGGTCGCCTGGAGGCCACCGATCGACTCCCGATCGATGGTGGTCACTACGGTGTCGCCCTCGACGCGTGTCCGCATCTCGTCGGTGTTGTCCGGCCGGAGCGCGGCCGCGATCCGTTCTGCGACCGCGGGCGTGCCGTGGGTCGTACGGATCTCGGCGTCGTTCATACTGCCTCCCGGAACGCTTCGATGAGGTCGGCCGTCGACACGTCGAACCGTGCCCGCGCACGGGTCGTCGTCCCGACCGCCTCGCCGTCGACTGTGGCCGCCGCCGCGTCCATCGCGGCAGCGACGTCACGGCCGTCCGTCGCCCGAGCAGCGGCGTGGCCGTCGGTGACGACCAGCGTTACGGGCTCGGGCGAGCGGTACTGCGAGAGCAGTCGGGCGACGGTTCCGATCGGCATCTCGTCGCCGCGGGCGACGAAGAGGCCCTCGTAGCGGCCGGTCGTGACCGTCTGGACGGCCTCGTGAGCACGGTTCGCGTGACGGCGCCAGGCGGCCACTGCGTCCTCGCGGACCCCGTCGTGCCCGAGCGCGAGCGCGACGGCGGTACCTGGCTGTTCCCGCCCGACAGTATCGAGCACGTCCGCGTAGCCGCCGACCGTCTCGAAGGGGCCGCCGACGTAGGGTCGGAGCGCCCGCTGGACGGCCTCGGCGGCGCGTGGCGAGGCGTCTTCGGCGTCGGTGACGGCGAGTGCGGTAAGCGAGGCGACGCGCCGGTGGTCGTCCTCGCTCAGGTCGTCCGGGAGGTCGAGCGACGCCAGCGCGGCCCGTGCCGCGTCGGAGTCACCCGAGAAGGGAGCCGAGAGCAGCGTCGAGTGGGCCAGCCCGTCGGCCAGGTCCGTCGCCGGGACGGCGACGCCCGGTCGGCGGGTCACGCCGGCCTGCTCGGCGGCTTCGGCGATTCGGCTGTCGGTGTCGCCGGCCGCGATCGTCCCGGCAAGCGCCAGCGTCGGGCTGGCGGTCACGCCGAGTTCGCGGGCGGCCTCGAAGGCCGTCGGCGCGATCCGATCGCGGACGGTGTGATCCGCAGCCGTGTACTGGCGGCCGAGTGCGACGGTGACGTCGGCGTCGGTCGACCGGTCGGGGTCGGCGAAGGGGCCGACGGCGCTTGCCTGGAACGGCGTCCCGCCGTCGGCCAGTGCCCGCGCCAGCACACCGGTACCGGCGAGCGCATCGCCGGTGACGCCGCTGACGAGACGGACGAACGTCGCGTCGGCGAGCGCCGTGGCGATATCACTCGGGATGGTGGCCGACGCGTCGTCCCGACCGGTCGTCGACATCGTGGTTACTCCAGTCCGAGGGCTTCGACGGCGTTGTCGTAGCTGTAGGTGAACTCCTCGTCGATCTCGTCACCGCGGTAGTAGTCGATGAGCCGGCGGATCTTCGACTGCGTGTTCTGGAGCGCACGCTTGTTCTGGTAGTCCGTCGGGTTCTCGTCCATGTGGTCACGGAGGCGCACGGCCCGTTCGAGGAGGCTCCGGAGGTCCTCGGGGAACTCCGGTTCGGCCTCGTTGTCCTCCAGGATCTCGGTGACCTTCTTGCCGGTCGCGAGTTTGACGTTCGGGACGGGAGTGCCCTGGACGCCCTCGTCGCGCAGTTTCAGGCCGATCTCGCTGGGCGAGTGGCCCTGTTCGGCGAGTTCGACAACGCGATCCTCGATGGCATCGGCGTCGACGTCGCTCCACTCCGGGGGTTCGTCTGCCGCCGGCTTGTCCGAGTCGGACGAGCCACGGCGGCGTGTATGCATTCGTGCCATAGTTGTGTTGGAACTGCACGAACCGCTCGTCGCTACCGGTCGCGAGGCGTATTGGCACCGTCCGGTGCCGAACACGGCCGCAATCCCGAGCCGTGGAAGCCCACGGCGTGTCAGATTTGCGGTCGTGCTGTTCCCGTCCGACGTTGGTCTACCGACGCGTATAACGGTTACTACTCGCTTCGAACAGACTGTCCCGGGACAAGCGACGACGGGAGTGGTGGGACCGGGCCGGCCGTCGGCGGACAGCGAACGAACCTGTCGGCGCGACGGATCGGCCACAAATATCATATGTGAAAACTGGATAGGTAGGAGTATCCATACGCGAACACGAGTCAGGACAATGGGGTCACGAGAGCGGGTCGCTGTGGGCGGTTGTCGGGACAGCACGACCGACACAGCGTCGACGGAGCGTGAGGTATGGTGAGCAACCCACCAGGAATCGGGAAGCGGGGCCAGAGCAGTCCGCTCGGTGTCATTCTCATCCTCGCGATCGTCGTCAGCGGCACCGCGCTGACAGTCGCACTCGGAGCGGAAGCGTTCGGCTCGACACAGAATCAACTGTCGATAGAGCGTGCCGAGAAGTCGATGACGCAACTGGACTCGCAGGCGGCGATGGTCGCCCTCGGGAACTCCCAGGTCCAGGAAGTGTCACTCGCCACGTCGTCGGGCGACAGCTATCGCGTCGCGGAGAACACCGGCTGGATGGACGTCACCTACACGAACCTCACCGGTGGGGGGTCGACGACGATCATGAACGAGTCGATGGGTGCGATCGTCTACGACAACGACGACCGTGAGATCGCCTATCAGGGCGGGGGAGTCTGGCGATCCGACGGCGAGAACAACGCCGTGATGGTGTCGCCGCCGGAGTTCCACTACCGGGAGGCGACGCTGACACTCCCGCTAGTGACTGTCTCGGGTGACGAATCGATCGACGGCCGAGCCGTCATCAGCCGCAACACGTCCCAGGCGTACTTCCCCAACGAGTCGACCAACGGTAACTTCACGAACCCGCTGGAGCGCAGCGAGGTCGAGGTGACCGTCCAGAGCGACTACTACCGGGCCTGGGGGACCTTCTTCGAGCAGCGGACGACGGGCAACGTCAGCTACGATCATCCCAACAGCCGCGTGACCGTCGACCTCGTCACGCCGCTACAGGCCAGCGACGTCAACTCGGCGGCCGCGAGCCTGGCCGCCAGCGGGACCTTCGAGGTCAACGGTGCGGCAAAGAGCGTCTGTCGGGCCGACACCTACACTGACAGCTACAACTCCTCGGGGACGAGCGACGACTACTGTAGCCAGACGCCGGGCAACAAGGGTGACGTCATCTACGGGAACGATATCGACATCAGCAGCGGGTCCGGTGGCGACAACTTCTACGGCTCGCTGGTCTCGGGCGGGACCGTCAAGGTCGGCAACGGCGGCGGTAAACCCGACGTCGGCGGCGACATCAACTACACGACGGCCTGCCAGCCGAGCATCGCCGACTGTCAGTCCAGGATCACGACGGCGAGCGGGACCGTCAACCAGATCGACGGAATCCAGAAGCGCGGCGCGCTCGATTATCTCATCCGGAGTACAGTCGAGGAGGCCGACGACAGCAACGGCAACGGGGGAACGAGTAGTATCTCCGGTGACACGCTCGATTACGGCGCCGCGGGCCCGTCCGACGAGGTCACTATCGGGCCGGGTAACTACTATCTGGACCGGATCGACGCCTCCGGCAAGGAGATCTACTTCGATACGACGAGCGGGAACGTCACGCTCTCGGTGCGGGAGTACATCCACCTCGTCGACAGCGACATCGAGGTGCTGGGCGACGGCGTGGTGTTCGTCTACGTCGAAGGCGCCGGCCCACACACCGAAGACCTCTACTTAGACAAGGATTCGGCGATCACCAACGCCGGCGACGACGCGAACCAGTTCCGTATCTTCGGCCAGGCCAACTTCACGGGCCGGATCGGCTCCGGCGGCGGCGGGAGCGACCCCGCCAAGTACGTCGGCGTCATCTACGCGCCGCCGGGCAACGGCGGGACCGGCGACGTGAACCTCGACTTCGGCGAAGTGTACGGTGGGTTGGTCACCGGGACGACGACGATCAACAAAGGGTCGATCCACTACGACGAAGCACTCCGTGAGAAACAGACCCTGACTCGCGGTGACGACGTCGTCCGGGTCACGTACCTGCATATCTCGACCAACCGCGTCAACGTCACCAGCTGAGATCGGCGTTTACGGGTCGGCTCCGACGTTTTTGCCTCCGTCTCCGGGGACGACGTGAACCGGCCGACTGCCGAGTCACCGATCGAGCCTTCCGGCTTACCGCTCGATGTCGAGAGCGATGTCGTAGGCCGGAACGAGGAGCCGTTCCAGTGAACTACCGCTGCCGAGAGTACATCTGACGAACGGGTCGTCGCTGGCGTCGGTCCCCTGGATGCAGTTGCTGAACCCTTCGGCCTCCAGTGCGGTCTCCCAGTGGTTCCGCCGGGGCGACGTGACGTTGACGTAGACCTCGTCGTAGTCGTCGTCACTACTGCTGTCGTCCGTCTCGGCGATAGGGACCGTCGTCTCGACCATATCGGCCCGCACCAGCGCCGTCGATCCGCCAACGCTCGTCCGCCCCGGGGACACCGTCGCCACGATCGGGACCAACACGCGGTCGGACTGGACGACGAGGGGCGGGTCCCGGACGACGAGTCCGCCGTCACGTTGCGTCCGGAACACCGCGCCGCCCTCGTAGACGAGTCGGCGGTCGTCGCCGGCCTCGTAGACGAGCGGACGGACCGCACGCGTGACGGTGACGTCACCGCTTGGCCCGTCGGTCGCGGTAACGTTGATCGTCACGTTGTCGCCCGTGTACAACTCTACTCCCTGGAGACTGATCTCGGTCGCCCGGCTCGGCGCGCCCCGCTGGTAGATGTCGGCCATGTTCTCCGAGAGGACGTCGAAGGCGCGCTCGGCGTTGTTGAGTTGCTCGGCGTCGCGAGCGTCCTGAAGCGTCTGGACGCCCGAGACGGAGACGAACACGATCGAGGTCAGGATGATCACAAACACCAGCGTGAAGCTCAGCACCTCACTCGCGCCCCGATCAGCCATTGGACACCTCCAGGTCACCGCTGGTGGTGTTCCTGACCGTGACGGCTCCCCCGTCGACGGTCGAGGACGACAGCGACGTCCGGAGGTCCACGGGGAGCGTCACCACGATGTCGGGGTTGTTCATCGAGAGGACCAACTGCTGGCTCGCGGGATCGAGTTCGATGTCGTAGGTCCGGCCGGTAAGGCGCTCCGGGAACGTCTGCTCGATCCGGACCGTCGTCGATCCGTCACCGGCGACGACGAGTCGGTCCGCCCGCTGGAGGTCGGCGTTGATCTGCTCGCCGATGACACGCAGTTCCGAGCGGACGACCTGCTCCTGCTGGCCCTCGACGAAGCTGGTCCCCGAGAACAACAGTCCCGTCACCAGCAGCGACGCGATCGCGATACTCAACACGTAGTTGAGCGTCGACGAGACTGCGCGGTCGGTCATGCCGGCTCACCCGGTGCGACCCGGACCTCGGTCTCGTAGGTTATCGACGAGCCGTCGTAGCGGTAGGTGACAGTGACCGCGTAGATCCCGTGTCGAGTGCCGGGATCGTCCGTCCCGATGCCACTCGTCAGGTTCCCGTTCGTGTACTCGTCCTGGTCGACGACCAGCGAGTAGTTCCCGCTGACGAGGTGGCTGTTGTTGTACTCGATGTCGTACCCGCTACCGACGCCCTCGCCGAACGCGAGCGGCGCGCACGGTTCGCCGCCGACGCGACCGCCCGTGAGATCGATGTCGACGGGACCGCCGGTCGGCGATGCGGTACAGACGCCAGACTCGCCGCCGAACTCTCTGACGCCGACCGCAATGTCACCGGAGGCCTGTTCGGTGACGTTGACTCGCCAGGTATCCGACCCGTCGGTGACGTTCAGCCGGAACTCGTCGGTCTTCGTCCCGCCGAAGTTGGCACCACCGGCAGTATTGGCGTCGTATATCCGCATCGTGTACGCCCGGGCGTTGACACCGGTAGCGACGGTCCAGTTGTCCGTCGAAGCCGCGCCTCTGAACTCCGAACCACCACTGGCGTTGTCGACGATCCGTGTCCCGTGTGTGTATGCCGGCCCCGAGACGGTGACGATCCGTCCACTGACCGACTGCTGTCTCGTAACTGCCTGGGAGACGTTGTCGACACTCGTGGCGACACTGCTGTTGAGAGCCGGCTCTGTGGAGCTGTTGTACGTGTTCGCGTTGGTCACGGCACGGCCGACGGACTGCTCGACGCTGTGACGGAGTAGTAACGCGTCGTCGCTCCCCGCTGTCTCCCCGCGGCTCGCGAGGTTCTCGGTGAAGATCGCCGCGTTGACCACCAACGCAAGCGCGATGAACGTCACCGCCAGCGCGAACGCCGCGATCAGGATGATCTGGCCGCGGTCGTCGCTCAGATCCGCCACGTGATCACCTCCACACGGACGACGTTGTAGACGTTCCCACCGGTGTCCTGCATGTAGAAACTCGTCGCGTTGGTCACGCCCGATCCCGGAATCGGTTCCTCGCTGGCCGAGTACAGCGGGTCGTCGTCGGTGATCGTGACGGTCCGACTCGTCACGACGGCGTTGTCGCTCGGAACCCCCTGATCGACCAGTGGTCGTCGGAGCGACTCGCCGTCCGGTTTCTGGAAGACGATCCGGACGTTGTACGAGATGCTCCGGTCGTCGAACGAACGCGAGAGCATCCGCCCGAAGGTCGTGTTCGGCGGGCCGTTGGTGTAGTATCCGATGTCGCTCGTCCCGTGGAACCGCTCCGAGGAGTTGTTCCAGAAGAGGACCGTCGATTTCAGCGCCCCTTCCTCGGCAGCAGCCGACAGGATGCCGTTGGTGACCGACCGCTGCTGGTTCTCGATATGCTGGCTGGACGTACTCGCCGACAGCGGCGTCACTGCAGTCGTCTGGAGCGCGAAGATGATACTGCTCAACAGTAGCAGGCCCGCGACGACCGCTTCCAGCGTATGTGCTTGTCCGCGCATGTTACCACATCACCACTTCGACGGTGACTGCTTCACCGTGGAGTGAGACGACCCGCGTCGCCGTCACCGAGTCGGCGTTCGTCTTCGGTGCCTGGTCGCCAGCGGCGAGCGTCACGTCGTTCGTCCCGGTACAGCCGCTGTCGGTCTCGGCGAGCGCAGCGGCGCTGTCGTCCCAACACAGGCGGTCCGATCCCGGATCGGGGTCGGCCGAGACGTTACCGATGACCGTGACGTTGACGTTCTCCCGGGGAGCGATCCCCACGCGTTCGTTCGTCGTCGAGCCGGCGAAGTGACAGCCACCCGGTGTCGTGCCGTCGAAGAACGCGACGGCACACTCCCGGTCCCAGACGTTGGGCTCCGACGGCGACCCCAACAGGCCAAGTGCCAGGTCGTCGGCGACGCGGTTGGCCGTGACTGTCTCCGACGGCGTCCCGTCGGTAAACGTCGTCAGGATCCCTGGAACGAACAGGTAGACGAAGAGAACGATGGCGAGGAAGAGGCTGATTCCGACTGCGAAATCGAGCGTCGTCTGTCCACGACTCATCGGAGAACCCAGTGTATTTGACCCTGCTTCATGTTTCAGACCCCGAAGTATGTCCACGACCGGTGATGACCAATCAACTGTCGGGACGCTGCAAACGGTTGTAGCGAACAAGAGGCCCCCCTGATTTAGCTATTCTGGCCGTGATCTTACAATTGATAATTGGACGTTTCGGGCGCGAGGTTGCGTGCTACTCTCCCTGATACCCCGATCACTTCGATGGGTTTAATTGCCGTGCCAGGATATCCTGGGATGCGAGGGCTCGTAGATCAGGGGTAGATCACTCCCTTGGCATGGGAGAGGCCCCGGGTTCAAATCCCGGCGAGTCCATCTTCTTCGGTCACTCCATTCCGCAGTCGATGGACGCGCCGAACGTCGCAAACGCTTCGTGTTGGCTCACGAGAAACCGGTACGCCGACCGTCGTCAGCGGTTCCGGCCGATCGGGAACTTGATCCGGTCGGGGTCGTCGTTGAACGCCCCCAGGATCCGCTCGTACAGTTCGTTTCGGACCCGCTGTCCCCGTTTCGGGTGGACGAGATACCGCAAGCGCAGTTCGACCCAGGACTCCTCCTGTACCACGTTGACAGTCGGTCGATCCCGCACTTCCAGTTCCACGGGCGTCTCGGCCAGTCGCTCGCGGTAGCGCTGGATTCGTGCGGCCATTTCGTCGCCCAGGAACTCGTCGGCTTCCCGCTGCATCGTCGCGGTCGCGTAGTCCAGTTCCGTCTCGTAGGCCACCTGGATCGTGAGTTCGTTCCAGATGTAGGGGAACTCCTCGCGGGTGTAGTTCTTGACGTGCGAGGAGAGGACCACGCTGTTCGGCAGCGTGATGATCCGGCCGGAAGGCTGGTTCGAGGAGACGAGTTCGCCGTTGATCTCCCAGAGTGTCGTCACCAGGAACGACACCTCGACCACGTCGCCTTTCGAGGACTCGATGGCGACACGGTCCCCGACCTGGTAGGGTCGCTTGATCATGATGTACAGCCAGCCGATCAGCGAGAACAGGGGTTGCTGAAGTGCGAACGTCACCGCGAACCCGACGACGCCCAGCGAGAACAGCAGGCCCAACCACTGCTCGGTGACGACGCCGAGTGCCGCGGCGACGCCGGCGACCCCGAACGCGAGTCGAAAGACGTTCTTCGCGTCGTGGCGCCGGCGCTTGTCCGGCGTATGACGATCGAAGGCCGTCAGCGCCAGCCGATAGCAGCCGTAGGTAACGAAGACGACAGCCAGTATCGAGAGGCCCCGCACGAGGACGAACGAGACGGCGATCCCCTCGACGGTGCCCCCGACTCCGAACCGCTGGACTGCGGCGATACCGGCACTGCAACACAGTGCGAGGACGAGCGACAGATACCCGAGTGGGCGACTCACATCAGAGTCCTCGTGAGGCCCGTACAAAACGATGGGGCACGACCGCGGGACTGGCTGTCCGGCAAGCGTGGCCGATACGTCCGTGCTGTCGTCCCGTCTCGTGCTCCCGAGCGGTTCGGCGCGTCCGCAGTTCCGACGGATTCATACCCGTGCTGGCGCATCTATCGGCAGTGTCTCTGACCCTCCTCCACTACTCCGATATCGAGACGGCACTCGACGACCCCGAGCGATGCGCGCGCCTGGCCGGCGCGATCGACGAACGCCGCGGTGCCGACACCGTCGTCGTCGGTACCGGGGACAACACCGCGCCGGGGGCGCTCCCGCTTGCGACCGACGGCCGGATCGCACTGGAGTTCTTCGAGGCGGTCGAGCCCGACGTCGATACCTTCGGGAACCACGACTTCGATTTCGGCGTCGAGACGGCCCGCGAACTGGCCGGGTCGGCACCACAGAGCTGGCTCTGTGCGAACGCGACCCTCGACGGCGAGCGCTTCGCCGCCGCCGAGACGGTTCCACACACGGTCGTCGAGACCGAACAGTACCGCGTCGGCGTCGTCGGGGTCGCTCATCCCGAGACCGACGAGATCAATCCCGCCGCCGACGCCGTCGACTTCCACGATCCGGTCCCTGCCGTCCGGGAGTCGGCCGCTACGCTCCGCGAGCGCGATGTGGACTTCGTCGTCGTCGCCTCCCACTGTGGCGAAGGCGACAGCCGTATCGCCCGCGAGACCGACGTAGACGCTGTTCTGGGCGGGCACGTCCACGACGTCCACGTCGAGACGGTCGCCGACACCGTCGTCGTCCGGCCGGGTCGTGCTGCACGGTACGTCTCCGTGGTCCAGTTGGGAACGGGTACCGAGGTGGCCGTCCACGAGATCGGTGACGACCACCGCCACGACGGGCTCGCGGCGACGCTCGCGGACCGCCTCGCGACGACCGGTCTGGACGAGGTGGTCGCGACCGTCGCCGAACCGATCGAACTGACCGAGGAGGCCGTCACGGTCGCCGAGAGCCGGGCGGGGAACTTCGTCACCGACGCGCTCCGCTGGCGCGCCGGGGCCGACGTCGCCATCAGCCCGACCGGCGCGCTCAGGTCGGGCGACCCGCTGGCCGGGGAGGTGACCGTCGCGGACCTGATCGGACTCGCCCCGTACCGGGACGATCTGACGCTGGTCGAACTCTCCGGGGAACGGCTGCGTTCGGCGCTGGCTGCGGTCCCGGTCGGTGCACACAACGACGCGTTCCCGCGGCGGTTCTGCAGCCACCTCAGCGGCGCTCGTATCGTCTTCGACGACGAAGCCGACGAACTCCGGTCGGCGACCGTCGACGGCGAACCGATCGACCCCGAGGCGACCTACACGCTCGCCGTCGCGGAGTACCTCGTCGAGACCGACCACGTCGTCGGCGTCTTCGGACCCGACGACGTCGTCGAGCGCTGTGGGGTCGCACACGACGCGATCGTCGAGTCCGCCCGCGAGGGCGGGATCGATCCCGACGTCGGCGACCGGATCGAACGGCCGACGCTCGACCACTGAGAAGCGCCGTCCCTAGCCTCGCTCCGCACTCCGGGCCGTCGCGCCGGCCTACGCATCCCAGTACTCGGGCTCGTTGCCCTCGCGCCACTTGATCGAACAGCCACGGGAGGGGCGTTCGGAGGCGGTGATCTCCTCGCCGGCGAGCAACGTCTCGACGTGGCCGGCCATCTCGCGCTCCGTGGGTTCGTCGTCGGGGTTCGTCGCGTCGTCCAGCCGGCCGTGGTAGGCCAGTCGGAAAGTGCCGTCGTCGTTGTCGAACAGGAACGGATCGGGCGTACACCGAGCGCCGTAGGCCGCCGCGACAGTCTGGTCCTCGTCGAAGAGATACGCGTCGTAGTCGATCGTCCCGTCCTCGACCAGGTCCTGCATCCGCTCGAAGGAGTCCTCGGGGTACTGTTCTGGGTCGTTGGAGTTGATCCCCACGACCGCGAGGTCGTCGTACGCCGCGGCCAGGCGGTTGAGTTCGTCGAACTTCGCTTTCGCGTACGGGCAGTGGTTACAGGTGAACACGACCAGCAGCGCCTCGCGATCGGCGAAGTCGGCAAGCGACCGGGGCTCGCCGTCGGTATCGAGCAGTTCGAAGTCCGGTGGGGCGTCGCCGTGCTGGAGTACGTCCGAGTCGGAATCGAGTTCGACCATGGTGGGTCCGGCTACGGGCGTCGGCGTCAAAAACCGCGTGGCTCCGGAGTCGCTGGGGTCCGGTACCACGCCAGGGTGGGTCCGACCGGAGGACACCGGCGGTCAGGCCGGCACCAGTCTGCCGAGACCGATCGACACGACTCCGACGCTCAGCCGCGACTGTGAGTTCGGGACCGCGGGGTCGTCACTGGCCGGCCAGCGGTGAAACCCGTCGCCGTTCACCCCGCTCTCAGTTTCCTGTCTGGAGGTGCTTGACGACGGCGTCGTCGAATGCGCTCGCCGCCTGGTACACCTCGCTGTCGGTGTCGACGGAGAACGTCGCCTCTTCGCCCTCCGGGTCGTCTTTCGTCAGGAGGCCGATGTCGACGATATCCTCCAGGGTCCCGTCGAGGTACAGCGTCTTCAACGGGACGCCGGCGGCATCGCTGAGTTCGGTCTTGGTGTACGCTTCCTCTGGGTCCAGTCGGAGCGCGGCGTCGATGACGGCTGCTGACTCGTCGTGGCGTGCGACGTGTGCCCACCCGGAATCGGTATCAGGGCGCTGTGTGCCCTTGTCGTACATCGTCGGTGTCGATGGACGCCACCGTGGTAAAGCCTCCGTCATCCTCGCGGCTGTGGGCGAGACGCCGTGTCTGACAGGCATTCACACGACGGAGCAAGGTTTTTGTCCGCCACCGCCCGCCGTCTCTGTATGAGTAGCCGCCGAGAGATTCTCGAACTCCTCCGGGAGAACGCCCGGTACACCACCGAAGACATCGCCCACATGACCGGCCAGTCGGCCGACGAGATCGAGTCGGCCATCGAGGAACTAGAGGAGGCCGGCGTCATCCGTGGCTACCAGGCTGTCGTCGACTGGGAGGCGGTCGAGACCGACGAGGAGCGGGTCCGCGCGACCGTCGAACTCAACGTCACCCTCGACCGGGAGACCAGTTACGCCGACATCGCCGACCGGATCGCCAAGTTCCCCGAGGTGACCTCGCTGCGGTTGATCAGCGGCGACTACGACTTCGATCTGGAGGTCGAGGGCGACTCAATGCGTGAAGTATCACACTTCATCAGCAACAAGATCGCCCCCATCCCGGAGATCACCCAGACGGTCACCCACTACGTGATGGACTCCTACAAGGAGCGAGGGGTGCGCTTCGACGACCGGGACGACGACGATCGACTCTCGGTCTCGCCATGACCTTCGAGCCGTCCGCCCGCGTCGAGTCGGTGCCGCCGTCGGGAATCCGACGGTTCTTCGAGTTGGCCGAGGAGATGGACGACATCATCTCGCTGGGGGTCGGTGAACCCGACTTCTCGGCACCCTGGGCGGCCCGTGAGGCGGCGATCGCCTCGCTCGAACAGGGGAAAACGTCCTACACGGCAAACCGCGGCAAGCGTGAACTCCGCGAGCGGATCGCCGACTACGAGGCGGCCGAACACGCCCTCACCTACGACCCCGACGAGGAGATCCTGGTGACCGCCGGTGCCAGCGAGGGGATCGATCTGGCGTTCCGAGCGTTGCTGGACCCGGGAGACGCCGTCGCGGTCGCACAACCGTGTTACGTCTCCTACGTCCCGGGAGTGACATTCGCCGGCGGCGAAGTCATCGATGTCCCGACGCGCGTCGAAGACGAGTTCAAACTCACTCGCGAGGTGCTGGAGGCCTCGGGTGCGGCCGACGCCGAGGCGCTCATCTACTGCTACCCGAACAACCCCACTGGGGCGACGATGACCGGAGACGAACTGCAGGAGGTCGCGGCGTTCTGTCGCGAACACGACCTGCTCGTCTTCGCCGACGAGATCTACGCCGATCTGACCTACGAACACGACCACACCTCCATCGCGACGCTGCCGGGGATGCGCGAGCGGACGGTCGTGTTCAACGGCTTCTCGAAGGCGTTCGCGATGACCGGCTTCCGACTGGGGTACGCGATGGCGCCGCCCGAGGCGATCACGGCGATGAACCGCATCCACCAGTACACGATGTTGTCGGCGCCGACGACGGCACAACACGCAGCGATCGAGGCCTTGGACAACTGCCGGGCGGAGGTCACCGAGATGGCGACCCAGTACAACCGCCGACGGAAGTTCATCCTCTCGCGGTTCGCCGAGATGGGGCTGGACTGTTTCCCCGCGGCGGGCGCGTTCTACGCGTTCCCCGAGTGTCCGTGGGACGACGCCGAGGCGTTCGCCGAGGCGCTGCTCGAAGACCAGGGCGTCGCGGTCGTCCCGGGTAATGCCTTCGGCGCCGGTGCCGAGGGCCACCTGCGGGTGTCGTACGCGACCGGCATGGCGGACCTGAAGACGGCGATGGACCGGATCGAAGCGTTTCTCGACTGAGTGCCGCGCGTCGCCCGGTCACAGGTTGCCGCTACCCCTCTAATTATCAGTAATAAAATTCGACCCGAAACCTTCAGTACAGATGGTACTGTAGCGTTGCTACATCATGTCAGGGAGTGTCGGTCTCCGGGACGACCAGCCAGTCGTGGCACAGACCGGTGCCGGAAAGTTTTTTCACCTCCACGAAGGGATGAATTACAATGGCAATTGAGGACACAGATGGGGCAGTCGACAACATAGGGGATGTCGACAATCGGGATGCTGCCGTGGGTGAGTACACGTGGGACGATTTCAGACAGGAATACCACGGCGGCGGACGCTTCGACCGGAGCGAGTATCTCGGATTCGAGCCGCGGTATCTCGAACAGTTGATCGAGGACGGGGGTGCCGTCGCGAAGACGATCAGGGAGCCGTTGGACGCCTCCCTCGATCCCGACGTGACGCCGGTCGCGAAAGACCGGTACAGTTGGGAACATTTCAAGCGCGAATACCACTACAAGGGCGGCGAACCGCCGGCGAACACGGCCGACGCGGAACCGTTCGACGGCGAACAGTACCTCGGATTCGCTCCCGACGACACCCAGGACCGTGTCGATGAGGCCGGGCGTATCGGGACGGCCCTGGCCGAATACGTCGACGAACACACCGTCGACGTCAACGAAGAACTGGACGAAGACGAGTTCTTCTCGACTCGGGAGGGGTATACGACCGTCGTCAACCGATACGATCTGGAAAAGTCCGTCCCGGAGAACAAGAAATCACACTTCCGCGAGATCGAACGCTACTGGGTGAACAAACCCTACGCGTGTGTTGTTATCTTCCACTCCCGGAAGGAAAACGAGAAGAAGTACTACGTCATCGAACCACATCTCAACCCGATCGAAAACGACCTCAAGGAGTTCCTCTCGCGGAAGCTCAAGACAGCGATCAAATACTCCGAGGACGACGTTATCGTCCAGGGATCGACCGAGGACCGAGCACAGGTCATCCAGCGTGAAGCGGAGGATCTGCTCTCCCGGTACGACCTCTACGACGGCACTGTCTCCAGTGGGACCGGTGAAGGCGGTGGGATGTTCGACCAGTTCAAGGCGATGCTCGGGATGGGTCCCGACACCGAGCAGACCAGCGGCCAACTCACCGGGCTGTCGACGCGTCCGGAGCCGAAGATCCTCGAAGACGACCCGGCGACACTCAACGAGTACCAGGTCGAGAAACTGCTGTACGAACTCAAGCGGAACTTCGTCGGCTACGCACGCATCGACCCGGTCAAACACGACATCAACGTCGAGGACATCTCCTGTGACGGCTACAACTCGCGTGTGTTCGCCTACCACACCGACTACGAGCAGATCATCTCCAACGTCGAACACGGCGAGCAGGAACTGGACGACTTCGTCGTCAAACTCGCCCAGCGGTCGGGGAAGGGTATCTCGAAACGCCAGCCCCAGGTCGACGCGACCCTCCCGGACGGCTCACGTGCTCAGTTGACCCTGGGACGGGAGGTCTCGGACCACGGGACTAACTACACCATCCGTCAGTTCAAGGACGTCCCGTTCACGCCGATCGATCTGATCAACTGGAACACGTTCAGTCTGGACGAGATGGCGTTTCTCTGGCTCTGTATCGAGAACCACAAGTCGCTCATCTTCGCCGGGGGTACTGCCTCGGGGAAGACGACGAGCCTGAACGCCGTCTCGCTGTTCATCCCCTCGAACTCCAAGATCGTCTCCATCGAGGACACCCGCGAGGTCGAACTCCCCCAGCGCAACTGGGTCGCGAGCGTCACCCGACCGTCGTTCGGCCAGGACGACACCGGCGACGTCGACGAGTTCGACCTGCTGGAGGCCGCGCTCCGCCAACGACCCGACTACATCGTCATGGGTGAGATCCGTGGGGAAGAGGGGCGAACCCTCTTCCAGGTCATGTCAACGGGTCACACCACCTACACCACCTTCCACGCCGACTCGGTCGGCGAGGTCATCAAGCGGTTCACGACCGAACCGATCAACGTCTCGAAGACGCTGTTTACGGCGCTGGATCTGGTCTCGATCCAGACCCAGACCCGTGTCGACGGCAACAAGGTCCGGCGGAACAAGTCCCTGACCGAGATCAACGAGTACTCCGCGGAGAACGACGAGATCAACGTCCGTGACGTCTACGAGTGGCGTGCCGAGACCGACGAGTACATCCAGATGGGCAACTCCAACACCCTCGAAGAGGTCAAGTTCGACCGCGGGTGGACCCAGGAGAAACTCGACGAGGAACTGTTCAAGCGCAAGGTCGTCCTGGCGTATCTCATCGAGCAGGGGCTGAACACCTACACCGAGGTCGCCGCGACCATCCAGGCGTTCATCAACGATCCGGATACCATCCTCACGCTCATCGCGAACGGGCAACTCGAACTCTCGCTTGAGGACCTCCGGGAGATGGAGTCGGTGCAGATCGATATCGATCCGGAGAAAGAGGAGATGGTTCCGCGACCGGAGGCACCCGAGGAGATGCTCGAAGAGAGCAAGGACATCCTCGACAACGCACAGCCGCTGTTCGATCAGTTCATGAGCCGCGAGACGCCCGATATCGTTTCGGCGCTGATGGACGGCGACACCCTCCAGGAGGACGAAGAGGAAGAGGAAGACGAGGTCGACTTCGGTCAGTTCGTTCCCAAAGCTGGCGCGGAGGCTGACGACGGATGAGTCTCGATACCCGGGGGCAACAACAGCTAAGTGACAACGGGACGCTGGGGGACACCTTCTACCCGGCATACCAGATGCTGTTCGACGAGGACAGCGACTTCGTCGGCAGCGTCGAGAAGAAACTCTCCCAGGCCCGGATGGCGGACAACGTCGAGATGTTCCTCGCCCGGGCACTCGCCGTCGGTATCATCTCCGGTATCGCGTTGTGGCTGCTCGGGACCTTTCTGGGCGTCGTCTTAGTCGAGTTGTTCTCGCTGACCGGCGAGGAACTGGAACTGCTCGGGATCACCGTCTCCGACTCGGTAGCGGGGATCATCAACATGCTGAAGATCCCGCTATTGATCCTGATTACGGGGTTGGTGTTCGGAGCGATCGGGTTCGCCATCGGCTTTGGATCGCTCGTCTCGATCCCGTATTTCAGGGCCAACGCCCGCGAGCGTGAGATCAACGTTCTGCTGTCCGATGCCGTCTCTTTTATGTACGCGCTCTCAGTGGGGGGACTGAACCAACTGGAGATCCTCCAGGCGATGGCACAGGCCGACGACACGTACGGTGAAGTCGCCCTCGAGTTCCAGTCGCTCGTCCTGGAGACGGAATACTTCGACACCGACTACCGGACGGCCGTCCGGAACCAGGCCCTAGAGACCCCGTCCGACGAACTCTCACAGTTCCTCACCGACATGCTCTCGATCATCAACTCCGGTGGGGACATGACCTCGTTCCTCGAAGACCAGAAGGAGAAACACATGCGGACCGCCCGCCAGGAACAGGAGAAGATGCTGGAGACCTTGGAGCTGTTCGGCGAGATGTACATGACCCTCTCGCTGTTCCCACTCTTGCTCATCATCATCCTCGTCATCATGTCGATGATGGGTAACGCCCAGCAGATGCTCATCTACGGGACGGTCTACGTCCTGATCCCGTTGGTCGGCGTCGGCTTCCTCGTCCTCACGTCGACGGTCACCCAGGACTCGATCGGTGACGGCTACCTGCGGCCCAACTCCGGCGAGGAGGACATCGTCGTCGACGAAGGTGTCGGCGTGTTCAACCTCGGCCTCGTCGAGCGCTACACCGGTGAGTTCAGTGTCTTCGATCGGATCAAGAGCCGGGAAGGGACCTACGAACTGGTCGGAATCCTCGCGGAGCCACACTACTTCTTCCGTGACCACCCGCTGTTGGTGCTCGGGCTGACGATCCCGATCTCGATCGTCGCGGTCGTCGCCGCCGTCCTCCTCGGGTTCGCCCCGCTCCAACTGGAGGGTCCCGGCGGGTTCATCCAGAACCCGGTCCGGTCGACGTTCTTCTGGGTGTACATGCCGATGTACATCAACTTCCTTCCGTTGACGATCTTCTACGAATGGAACCAACGTTCGCGAAACGCCATCGTCAACAACCTCTCGGAAAACCTGCGGAAACTCGCCTCGGCAAACGATACAGGGATGACGCTGCTTGAATCGATCAAGGTCGTCTCCGAGACCTCCTCGGGTAAGCTCTCCGAGGAGTTCGAGACGATCCACGCGAAAGTCAACTACGGGACCAGTCTGAAACAATCACTCAGGGAGTTCAACAACAAGTACCACGTCCCACGGCTGGCCCGGACAGTGAAACTGATCGCGGAGGCACAGGAAGCCTCCAGTCAGATTCAGGACGTCCTGTCGACGGCCGCACAGGCCTCCGAGAACCAGGACGACATCGATCGGGACCGAAAGTCCCGAACGCGGATGCAAGTTGTCATTATCCTTATGACCTATCTCACGCTGCTTGGAGTGATGGCCCTGCTGAAGACGCAGTTCCTCGACGTGATGTCCGGATTGGCAACCCAGGCGTCAGGATCGAGTAGTTCAGCCGCCGGTGGCGGGCAGTTCGGCGGGAACGTCGATACGGAGGCACTGTCGATGCTGTTCTTCCACGCGGTGACGCTCCAGGCGATCCTGTCGTCGTTCATCGCCGGATATATACGTGAGGTGAAAATAGCAGCGGGTGTTAAGTTCGCGGTCGTCCTCCAGACGATCGCACTCGCGGTGTGGATCGCGGTGGGATGACATCTGTTGGGTGGTTGTATGAACAATAGGGGACAAACGCCACAGGACTTCGCTGTCGGAGCGAGCATCTTGCTCCTCACGATCATCGGGACCTTCGTGTTCATTCAGGGCGGTGGGCTCTCAGTGTACGAAGACCCCGTGACAGCGATCGAACAGCCACAGGCCGACAGAGTCGCGTCGTACATCGTCGAGAACTACAGCGTCAGTGACAATCGGAATACGCTCCGCTACGACGAGCCAGGCGGGATCGACAGACTCCCGTCGGACCTCGGGGATCTCTCTTCACACGCGGGGGTCAACGTCTCGTCGGATAGACGGACAGATCCGACACTCAGCGTGAGTATCGTAAACAACTCGACGTTGCAGTCCGGAGAGCTCCGTCCGCACACCGGGGCAACAGATCTCGCGTGGGGTGCAGAGTACGACAACCAGACCGCCTCGACTGCGACGCGAGTTATCAGCCTCAACAACGACACAAACGACGTCTGTGACCCGATCTGTTGGTTGGTGGTGCGCGCATGGTGAGTGGCTCCCGTGGCCAGGCGTACACGCTCGAAGGCGTCTTGGCGGCGATCCTCGTGATCTCGGCGACGGTGTTCGGGATCACTTCGATCGACACGCGTGCCTGGGAAGACGGAACGAGAGAGGAAACCCGTCGGCTCGAAGCCCGGGCCGACGACCTATTGACTGTCAGCAAGAACACTGGCGCACTGGAAAACGCCGTGCTCTGCTACAATTCGGGCCGATCGCGCATCAACGGCAACAATTCGAGCAACCCGGCGGAGTTCGAGGAGATGCTCAACCTGACCTTCGACTCCCGGGGGAACCAGTACAACATATACTTCAACTACCTCAACGAGACCGGTGAGGAACGCGTCACGGAACTCGTCTCCGAGAACTCGCCCGCGAGTGCGAACCGCCCGTCGACAGGTGCCGCCACCGTGACACGGACCGTCGCGATAACCGACGACATGCGGGTCCGGACCAACAATGCGTCGAAATCGAACGCCTGTGGGAACGAGGGACCGAGTGTAGAGTCGATATCGAGTTTCTACATCCCCGATGCCGATGACAAGACACAACTGTACAATCTGGTGGAGGTGCGACTGATCGTATGGTGAGCGCTGCCGATTCCCGTGGCCAGTTGCTGCTCGTCGGCGGGATCGCGATCGCGATCGTGTTCCTGCTGTCGATCATTCTCACCAACAGCCTCGTCGTGACCTCGTATACGGCGACCCCCGAGAGCGCCGACCGGATCGAAGAAGTCGAGGACCGCGAAACGGCCGTTCAGCAAGACCTCACGACCATCGCGACGGCAGTCCGCAGCAACACGACGTTCTCGGACTACAACTCCTCGCTCAACGCGTCGCTGCGGAACTACACGCGGTATCGAACGCGGGTCAGCGGCTCACAGTCGGGTGTGTACATCAATGCGACGTTGAACAGGACGGCGTCAGAGGGGAACATCACGAGCCAAACGGGTTCGAGCCCAACCAACTTTCAACGACCAGATCCAAGCGGACCTGGTCCAGGTTATGACTGGACAATAGCCAACGACGTAGATCAAATAGTGCTGTTCAATCTCACACTATCCAATGTTATCGGTGGGCCATCGAATACGTTCACTATTGAAGTAACTGGTCAAGGTGGGAGCGGGAGTAGTTGGAGACTTGAAGCCGTACCATCCGGAGGGGATATTCGGATCGATACCACTACGGGAACAGATGTCTGCCCTTCGGGAACCAGCGATCCAGAGTTGAATCTGATTGCCGGCACCTGTAAAGGATCTAGTGGTCCTCCGGAGAATTTCACTACGTTTGAAGACACTTTGGATAAACCGTACAATATCGAGATTAGGAACGGAAACAAAGTCAATGATGGTAAGTACTGGTACGGTTCTACAGGTGAATTCCCGAGCACCAGTTACAATTCGGGCGATTACTCACCGTATCCAATCACTCCCGCCGTCGATCTCACCTACACCGGCCCACAGACCGGCTACAACCGCACCATCATGCTGGAGAACAGCACATGATTGGGTCGTTGTTCGCCGACACACGCGGTGTCTCGCCGGCGGTTACACAGGCGTTGACCATCGGCATCTCGACGCTCCTGGTCACCGGTCTGTTGATCGCCGGTGGGTCGCTGATCGAGGGACAGACCGAAAACGTCGCCCGCGAGGGCCTGATCGACATCGGTTCGGGTGTCGCAACCGATCTGGTCCGACTCGACCAGTTCAACACGTCGACGCTGAACTCCGACATCGAGTTCCGGTCGCGCTATCCCGAGCGCGTCGCCGGCGAGCAGTACCGGATCTCGCTCGTTCCGACGAGCAGCCAGACCAGAATCTACGTCAACTCGACCGTGGAAGATTACTCGACGGTCGTCCGGTTCGAGAACCAGAGCCGTATCTGTTCGGGGACCGCCGACGGCGGCGCGGTCACGGTCCGGTTCAACACGTCGAGTAGCGCACAGTGCATGGAGATCAGAGACTGATGATATCGAGATACGCTCCCGATGGGACCGGTCGCGCAGTGTCGGATCTAGTCGCGTTCACACTCGTCTTTAGCATCATCATCAGCTCGATCGGTTTTCTCACAGTCGGCGGGTTCACGGCGCTCGAAGGCGTCAGAGACGGCGCCGAAACGAACACTGCGGAAGCGACGATGGTCGGCTACGCGGAGACGCTATCCGACCACAGAAACGAGCGTGCGCCGCGGCGTGAGACGACGATCAAACTCCAGGGCCATTCACTCGCCCGCCAGCCGTCATCCTTTGTCGTCAACGTATCGGCCGTCCCAGGAAACGAGACGGTCTCGACAGGGGCACTCGTCAGGACGACCAGTAGCGACACGGAGTTAGTGTACACAAGCGGTGCGGTGTTCCGTGTCGAAGACAACGGTGGCGTCCGGGTCGTTCGCGCGCCACCGTTCCGTTGTGATGCCAACGGCGCTCATCTGTCGTTCGTACAGGTGATCGGCGATCTCAACCAGTCCTCCTCCGGTCGGGTGACACTCCGGAGTCAACTCCAGGACCGGTCGCTGTACTTCCCGAATCAAACGTCCGCATCCGCTGCGACAGACAACGGGACTGTCAGCGTCAACGTCAGCGGGACCGAGTATACGGACGCATGGAAACGGACGTTCGACCGCGATCTTGGCTGGACCGCTGTCAGTGGAACCGGCGGGACGTACGAATGTTCGGGAATCGAACAGGCCGTCGTCGAGAACACGTCGATCGATATCCAAGCGGTCTCCTGACCGCCACACGGGACGTGGGTAGAGTCGGACACGGGTTTCAGTGACCCAGTCGAGTTGTAACTGCAGTCGCTTCGTACCGAGTAAGCGACGATCGGTCCGATACGATCAGTCGATCGGTGGTGCTTCTACTCCAGCCGTCGATTCGCTGCTTCGAACGACGACGCCCGGACTACTCCCCACGGAGTTCTCACTCGCGGTGGGTCATCCCCGACACCGGTAGCGGAGCCTATCTGTCAATCTATGTTGTGAAAGAGCGAGACTGTGCTTGCAATCGGCGCGGACTCGGTATGCTATGCGACGAATAGCAGTGCAAAACTAAAACGACGAACGACGGATGACTACGGCGCGGTCACGTTGATGACTTCGGAGTCGACGTTGACCGGCGAGTCCTCACGCGTACTGACGCCGTCGGGGACTTTCTGGAGGAACAGCTCGCCACGCACAGTGGTGTTCTCGCCACTCTCTGCGCTCTGCGTGTCGTTGTAGACCCGTATCTCGTAGTCGTAGGTGTTCCCTGTCGAGAGTGAACTGACGTCGAAGCCGTATTGTGTCGGTTGGGTTGCACCGGTGTACACCGTCTCGGTCTTCGAACTGTCGACGACCGTCGTCCCGTCGTCCTTCGAGATCCGGAGACGGACCTCTCGCTCGTCGGAGACTCGACCGACGTTTTCGACACCGACGTTCATCCGCGAGATACGTCCGCGGCGGACGATCTGGGTTCCGGGCGTGTAATCTTTCGTCCCGATGTTGATGTTTGCCGGTTCGACATCCGACTGGCCGAGCTCGATGGACTGGTTCCCGCTCGTCGTGTTGGGCGTCGTCACGTAGTAGCTGTAGTTCCCTTCACGGCCCGGAGTTGCGGTGATCTCGAAGGTGAGTCCTGTGCTGGTACCCGCCGAGATCGTCCGCGTCTTCGTCACGGAGTAGCTGTTTCCGGTGTCGGTGTTCTCGTAGACCAACGTCAGGTCCATGTTGGTCCCGTCTCTGGACCCGATGTTGTCGATCTGTGTGCTGATAACCGGGTTACTGTCGTCGATATCGTCGGTGCCGTTGTTGATTTCGGCGACTGCCGGCCCCTCCATCTTTGTCACCTGATAGTACGGGCCGCCGGCGCTCCCGATCCGTAGCTGCTGGGCCTGTGAATCGTCGGTCACTCCGTCGCTTCCCCGTGCCTCCACTTCCCAGTTGTACGTCCCGGGGCCGTAGCTCGCCGTCGGCAGGGTGATCGTAACGTCCGTCTCCTCGCCGGGATCGAGTACGCCCGTGGTTTCCGGACTCTGTGGTGAACCGTCAAACGCCGGATGGATACTGGCCTGTCCGGCCTTCTCACCGGTGTTGTTGATCGTCACGTCGACGCTGGTGTCTCCCGAACCGCTGCTGACCCGTGCCGGTGCGTCCACGTCGGTGATGTTGAACGTCGCAGGTTGGACGTTCTCACGCTCTGTACTTACGATCTTCAGCGACACGACGGCGTCGTTGTAGTCCGGGTCGTTCGGTTGATCGGCGTTTTCGGGCAGCGCGTTCCGCTCCGATAGCTCGTACATGAAGATGTACTGATCTTCGGCGAGCTGGAGGTTCCCGTCTTCGTCGATGCTCGCGTTGACCGTATCGAGCATGTCGTCCAGGCCGAGTTGGAACGCACTCGCTTGTCCGAGTGCTGGCGGTTTGTCGCCGTTGCCCAGGATAATAACGTTGCTCGAACTCTTCGTGTTCGTGATATCGATCCGTTCACCTCCCCAGTCGGAACAGGTGTACGCGTCCAGTTCGTATTCGGTCCCCTGGAAGGTCCGATAGTGGTTGTACCCGTCGTCTCTGTAGTCCCGACAATAGTATGACGTTCCCCAGACGGAGAGCTTCGACCCGGCGGTGACGTTCATCTCTTTGACGTACGGATTATCGATGGTCTCCCGATACATCCGCTGCTCTGCATGCGGGTGGTTGATGTTGCCACCGTATTCGCCGGTCCAGAGCGGGGAAATGTCTGTTGTCGTCTCGTTCTCGACGTATGTCCGGACTGTTGTCGGCGCAGCGATCTCGTATCTGCCGTAGTAGTCCGTACCGTTGCCCTCAAGTTCCGAACCGCCGGCGACGATCTCGATTCGCGCGTCTTTCGTAAATTCGAGGAACTCGCTTCCGTCGCTGTCTTCACCTTCTTCGACACCGGACCCTTCCGCTCTGACCTCCAGAATCTGACTCAACGAGCCGTTCTCGGTCTCGGCTTCGATCGTGTTCTGGCCCATGTCGAAATCAGCCGAGTTGTTCTCGACAGTCGTCGTGAACGTCTTTGTCTTCTCCTGGCCGGGGTTCAGCGTCACGTCCCACTCTTCGAGGTCGGAGTTCGTCTCCTGATTCTCGAGGTCGAGTGTCTGTTCGTCGCTGATTCCGCCGCTGTTCGTTACGGTGACACCGATCGTGACATCGTTGGTCTCCCTGACGCTGCTGGGATCGATCTCCAGACGGTTGATGACGAAATTCGGCGCCGCGTTCCCGGCTTTGACGTAGAACGTGCTCCGCTGGGTCTGGTTCGGCGTCGTCAGGGTCACGCTGTAGGTGCCGGTGTTCGAGAACGTATGCGTGACCGATCGGGTCGCCGTATCGGTGTTTGCCAGCGTCTCGGTCCCGTTGGTGCTGGCGACGACTGTCCCGGTGTCCTCGTTCTTGACCGTCGCGTTGACGTAGCCGGTCAACGTCTGGTTGCCGACGTTCTCGACGGTCGCCGAGAACGTCTCCGTATCGCCCCGCGTTGGCGTGTTGTAGCTCAGGCTGTTGATCTCAAAGCGACCGGGGGGTCCGACGACGAACGGGACCTGCATCGAGTCACTGCCGACAGTGAAGTTCAGTTGATGCTTCCCCTCGCGATTGATCGGCAGGGCGTCGCTGATATCCTGGCTGACGTTCTCGCCGGGATGGACCGTCGCACTCCAGGTGGTGTTGGGTTGGCCAGTGACGTTGAGTCCGATCGTCGCCGTCTTGGTCATGCCGCCGGTGTTGCTGACCCAGACGTGGCCGTCAGTCGTGTTCCCGACGGTCGTCCCGGTCGAGATATTTTCCGCGGAGAACCCGACGTTCGGAGTGGCCGATGGACTGTTGAACTGGACTTTCGTCGTCGAGTTATCGTCGGCCGCGACCGTGACGTTACGCGGTCTCGGGGGGCTCCCGGAGACGATATCACTGTCGTCGAGCGTGAAGGTGACCGTCTTGCTGGCCTTTCCTGCGAGAGTCACGTCCTTGGAAGTATCGACCGTCCCGTTGTCGTAGACGAACCTGACCTCCTTCGTCGCATCCAGTCCGCCAACGTTCGTGATTTCGGCACTGACCTCGTAGTCTGACCCCGGACCCGGTGTCACGGTGACGTTTTTCGCCCGGAATTCGGGATCGGACACGTCACCAAGCTGGAACGTGATCGTAACGTTGTCGTGGGGTTCGGCGGGCATTCCGCCTTCGGCGCTCACGTTCACGCGCTTGTCGTCGTAGTTGTTCCGGGCCCAGTCCGCCCATGCGCGTGCGAACGTGCTGTTGCTTATTTTCAGCGATGCGTTGTCGACCGTCGTCGGCGAGCAAGCGCCGCTGCCGTACAGTTCGCGGCTGATGTTACGTTGCTCGTTGACTTCCTTCGTAACGTTCGAAGTCGCTTTCAGCGTTCCGCTGGAGGTGAGGTCCCCGGTGACGTTCGTGAACGAAACCGAGAGCGAGCCGTTGTCGTAGTTCAGGTCCGGCGGCGCACTCATCACCGCACCAGCTTCGGTCATCTTCCAGACACCACCCGCCTCGTACGCAGTAACAGTGTCTTTCCCGTCGTGTCTGATCGTTCCCATCTGCCGGGGGCCTGCCATGCAGTTAGCGTCCCCGTTTAGCGTCAGACTGTAGGTCGCGTTCCGGTTGATAGAGACGTCTTTGTCGACCTCGTCGCTGATCTCGAACGTCTGTCCATCCTCGTCGGACTGTTGGAAGACACTGTCGACTTTCAGCATCGTCTCCTCTGAGATCTCCTCGTTCGAGTCGGCATTTAGGTCCTCCACAACGGCAGACCCAGCCAGGAGAACGACAGCGATACCCACCATAGTGATACCGATGAGAAGTACCGCCGCCACGACAGTCGACATCCCACGCTTATCGATCGCGTTACTCCCCTCTAAAGTCATTAGCTAAGCCTTACTGGGTGACAAGTAAAAGGTTTCGATTAGTTTATCTAACTTCGCTGATGTTTACGAGGCCCATCCGATCTATCCCCGACCGAGACAGGTTGATCGGAGCCGGGCGAGCGTAGGGAGGAAAGTACGTACGGAGGTGCCGGTATTTAACCGCCAGCCCCGACAGACACGGTCATGGACGAGAATCCACTACCCGAGGTCACGGAACGGTTCGCGCGGGCGCTGGCACCCGAGCCCGACGAGGTGATCGCCGAGATGGACGCGAAGGCCGACCGGGAGGGGTTCCCGACGGTCGGACCGGCGGTCGGCGGCTGGCTGCGACTGCTCGCGCGACTGGTCGATGCCACACGGGTCTTCGAGTTCGGCTCGGGCTTTGGCTACTCGGCGTACTGGATAGCGCCAGCGATCCCCGGCGATGGGGAGATCGTCCTGACAGAGATCGACGCCGACGAACTCGACGAAGCTCGTGGCTTCCTCGATCGGGGTGGGTTCACCGACCGCGCCGTCTTCGAACACGGCGACGCCATCGAGACCATCGAGGAGTACGCCGGCCCTTTCGACGTCGTCCTGATCGACAACGAGAAACACCGGTACACGGAGGCCTTCGAGGCCGTCCGCGAGACGGTCCCCGTCGGTGGCGTCGTCGTCGCGGACAACGCTATCGAGGCCGGCCCGCTCGATTTCGAAGCCGTGCGTGCCCTGCTGGCCGGCGAGGACGTCGCCGCCAACGAACCGAGCCGCGGGATCGCCGGCTACCTCGAACGGGTCCGGGACGACCCCGACTTCGAGACGGGACTGCTCCCGCTGGGTGAAGGCGTCGCCGTCAGCGTCCGCGTGGGCTGATTGGGACCGGCGTCCCGGTGGCCCGGAGCGCACCGGCCCGGGTCGGCGCTATCCGAGGGACCGTCACAGCGGTGCCGCCGAGGGGGACCGACCCAAAGAGTGATGCCAAATAGTGATATATGTTTACATTAGTCATGGCAACGACCGACAGTGGAACGGCAGCCAGGGAGAGCGGGATCGACCGGGCGATAATCGAGCGCGCCGCCGACGCCGTCGGGCTCCCAGTCGGCGAACTCTGTGACGCGCTCGTGGTGTTACACGCCGAACTCATCGGTCGGCACTCGGAGTTCGAGCGCCCTCGCGACTACGTCACTGTCGACGGGACCCGGGCCTACCGCGTCCCGGAGTCACGCTTCGAGTCGTTGCTCGATTCGTTTCGCTTCGACCCGGCGGAACGGGCAGCCATCGAGTACGCACACACCGAACAGGCGAAACTCCTGTTTGCGAGCGCGGTCCGGGGCGACGACAACTTCGACAGGGACGAGGTCGGCGTCGTCGTCGGCATCGACACCGCAGAGCAGTTCTAGACGTCCCATTCTCGCCTGCGAAAATCGGGGTGCATAGCTTATGTGGCAGGGCCAGCAAGTGGGTGCCAGTAGCTGTCCCAGTCATGAGTTTGATGATAGATATCCGGAAGCTCGGGTTGTTCAACAAGATGGCAAAAGAGGGTGGCAACACCGTTGCGAACCACTTGAGCCAGATGACCGGGATGGAGACGGAGATGGAGATCACGAAGATCAACTTCATCGACGTCCCGGACATCAAGACACACGTCGGCGACCAGAAACAGATCGGCATCAGCATCGAGATGATCGAACAGCCCCACGGCCACATCCTCTTTCTGTTCAACGCCCAGAGCGCCAAGGAACTCGCACACGGGATGATCGGCGACATGGGCGAGACCGACCCGAACGCCAGCGGATTCACCGACATGGAGCGGTCGGCGATCCAGGAGATCGGCAACATCATGACCTCGGGCTTCATCGACGGCTGGGCGAACGTACTGGATACGACCATCGACATCTCGACGCCGAACTTCACGTTCGGCCCCGGAAGCGGGATGATCGACCAACTCGTCGGCGACCGCGACAACGAGATGGCGCTGATGTTCGACTCGCGAGTTCACGCACTGGAGTCGGACATCAACGTCAAAGTCTACACCTTCCCCAGACTCGAAGAGTTGGTCGACCTGATGCAACAGATCGAGGTGTAAGCGCCACCCAACGCCGTAGATGCGCCGACCCCGATCGGCGCTGCCAGCGACGGTGAGTGAGTGCGGAGTGTTGCTGACCCGACTCTCCCTTCTTCGAGACATCCTGCCCGGGTGAGTTTCCCCACGGAGCGGCCCATATTTAAAACAACCAGCGAGGTGTTTCCGACAGTTCCACGAGGTATATGATGACACCGCACATGTAGGGGAGTATGGAGCTACTGTCAGAGTATCCGGTCCCGGAGCACGCCCGCGAGGTCAAACAGGAGGCCCGAGAGTTCGCAGAAGAGCACATCAAGCCCAACGCCGCGGACTACTACGAATCCGGCGAGTACCCCTGGGAGGTCCTCGAAGCCGGGATGGACGCCGGTCTGGTCGCCCAGGACCTCGGCGAGGAGTGGGGTGGCAAAGGGTTCGACCTCCAGCAGGTGCTGGCGATCGCAGAGGAGTTCTACAAGGCCGACGCCGGGATCGCGCTGACACTCCAACTCGCGAGTTTCGGTGCCGAGATCGTCGAGGAACACGGCGCCGACTGGCAGAAAGAGGAGTTCCTGGAGCCGGTCGCTCGGAACGACCAGATCACGGGACTGGCCGTCTCCGAACCCGAGACCGGCAGCGACCTGGCCGGGATGACCACCGCCGCCGAGAGAGACGGCGACGAGTGGGTCATCAACGGCGAGAAGTACTGGATCGGCAACGGCGTCGAGGCCGACTGGGTGACGCTGTACGCCAAGACCGGCGACGACGAGAACAACCGGTACGGCAACTACTCGATGTTCATCGTCCCGACCGACGCCCCGGGGTACCACGCCGAGCACATCCCCGAGAAGATGGGCTTTCGCGCCTCGAAACAGGCACACATCGTGCTGGACGACTGTCGCATCCCCGAAGAGAACCTCGTCGGCGTCGAGGGCGCTGGCTTCTACATGCTCGCGGACTTCTTCAATCACGGCCGTGTCATCGTCGGCGGTCACGGGATCGGGCTCGCGGCGGCCGCCATCGAGGAGGCCTGGGAGTTCGTCCACGACCGCGAGGCCTTCGGTCGGACCGTCGACGAGTTCCAGGCGGTCCAGCACAAACTCGCGGACATGCATCTGGACTTCCAGAGCGCCCGCTCGCTCACCTGGGACGCCGCCGAACGCGTCGCCAACGACGAGAACGCCGGCTACTGGGCCGCGCTGGCGAAGACCATCGCGACCGAGGCGGCGACGGACTGTGCCGAACGCGGGATGCAACTCCACGGCGGCCGGTCGGTGTTGACCGAGAACCGCATCTCCCGCGTGTATCGTGACGTGCGCATCCCGGTCATCTACGAGGGCGCCAACGACATCCAGCGCAACCTCATCTACCGCCAGGCACCGCAGTAGGACCGACGAGACCGGCACCCGACCTGTTTGGGCCACCCCTTATCTTGTCGGATCGCGTACACTGGATATGGACGACATCGAAGTCACGTTTCTCGACCGTGGGCGCGTACAGGCGGACCGGAACTTCGTCGTCGACGGCGCAAGCGTCGCGACCGCGTCGAACCGCGACCCGAGCCACGAGTACGAGACCTACGTCGTCTGGAACCTCGTGATCGAGACCCCGGAGATGACGATCCTCTGGGACACCGGCTCCCATCCCGAGGCTGGCGACGGCTACTGGCCCGAGCCGCTGTACGAGGCGTTCGCCCACGTCGACGCCGACGAACACCACCTCGTCGACGACCTCGGCGGGGCCGGCTACGAGTTGGCAGACATCGACGCCGTCGTGATGAGCCACCTCCACTTGGACCACGCCGGCGGCCTCGCGGAGTTCGCCGGAACCGACGTACCGGTCTACGTCCACCGCGAGGAACTCCCCTTCGCGTACTTCAGCGCGAACACCGACGAGGGATCGATCGCCTACCTCCAACGGGACTTCGACCACGATCTGAACTGGCAGATCGTCCACGGCGACAGCTATCACCTCACCGACGGCGTCGAACTGCTCCACCTCCCCGGTCACACCCCCGGGCTCATGGGCGCGCTGATCGACCGCCCGGGGACGCCGCTGTTGATCGTCGGCGACGAGGCGTACGTCGAAGCCAACTACGCCGGCCAGTCGATGGCGACGAGCCTCCTCTGGAGCAACGCCGCCTGGAAGGAGAGTCTAGAGCGGTGTCGGAACATCCAACGCGAGACCGGTGCCGACGTACTCCTGGGTCACGATCTGTCGGTGTTCGAGTCGCTGGCCTGAGGGCGCACCATCGGAGATTCCGCACGGTGTTCGCGCCCCTCGCTACTGCTCACGGCTCCCCACTTCGCCGTTCGCTGTCCGAGACCCCTCACTCCGTCGTCGGGCTCTCGCTACTGCTCCACGAGCCAGTACGTCGACTCCAGATGCTCGACGATGTAGTCGACCGTCGTCGGGTCGTACGTCCAAAACCCGTAGAATGCCCGCGGGTCGCGTTCCTCGGCCAGCAGCGCACACTTCTGTTCGTCGTCACCGTTCCCGTCGAAGACGACGAACCACGACTCTGCGATCTCGGAACCGCGGTCGGCGTGGAGCGTGAACGCGCTGTGTGACGGCGCTTCCTCGTCCGGGACGGCGTAGGCGTGGACCTCGACACCCCGTTCGCCGAGGTGTTCGTAGAGATCGAGTTCGCCTTTGAGCGTCGAGACCGTCTGGAAGCCGGCGTGCAGCGTCCCACCGCCGACGCGAGCGGCCCGATCCTCGATCTCACGGGAGGCCGCGACCAGTTGCGAGATCGACCAGGAGGTGAACATCGTCTCGTCGAGGTTGTCGAGAATCGGGCGATACGGCGCTTCAGAGAGCGAGATGTCGGGACCGGCGATCGAGTCACGGAACGACGCCAACCCCGTCGCGGTCACGATCTCGCCGTCGTCGCTGAGCGTGACGAACTCCCCTGGCCGCCCGCTCTCGGTCCGCTCGGCCCGAACCTGGACGTTCCGGTCGGCGAACTGCTCGCGGAGGTCGGCGACGACCGACGCCTCGGCGTTGAAGACCGTCAGCGTCTGCTCGTGGTCCTCGACGCCCGAGATGAGTTCCGAGAGCGACATCTCCCGTAGACGGAAGTGACCGACCGTGTTATGTGTTGCCCCATGCGAGTGCGCAATCTTAACACGAGACGCACTGCAACCGCCTGTCGTGTCACGCCGTCTGTCAACCGCAGTCGTCACTGGACTGGTCCTCCTGGCGTTGGTCGTCGGCGCGTCCGCGCTCGACGCGCCAGCAAGGGGTGGCGGCGAGAGTGGCGGTACCGACGGAAATCACAACCTCGGCGCGGGCGACGCCGGCAGCGAGACGCCGGAGACCGGGCCGGTCCTGTTGGCGATCACCGTCGCTATCCTGCTGGTCGTTCTCGCGTACGGGATTCGACAGTACGGCACCGACGATCTGGTGCTGGCGGCGCTGACCTCGGTCGTGTTGCTCGTCGCGGCTCTCGTCGTTGGGTTCGACCCCCGGACCGCAGGGGGTGGCCTCCCGGCCCGATCGGAGACGGTGATCACCGAGGCTACCTCCGGTCCAGCACAGACATCCGGGTCGCCCTGGCTGTTCGGCCTGGTGGGCGCGGTCGCACTCGTCGTCCTCGCCGGCGTGTTGCTCCGGCGTGTGACCGGGACCGAGAGCTGGGTCCGGACCGAGGACGATACCGAGCTGGAAGACGGAGGGGAGGAGACCGAGGCCGCGACGGACGTAGCCGACGCGGCGGGCCGGGCAGCCGACCGGCTGGCTGCGGACGAACAACTCGACAACGCCGTCTACCGGGCCTGGGACGAGATGACCGGGATTCTCGACGTCGAGGACGAGGCGAGCTGTACCCCCCGTGAGTTCGCCGAGGCGGCCGTCGACGCCGGCTTGGCTGCCGACGACGTGGCGACCCTGACGGAGCTGTTCGAGACGGTCCGATACAGCGACTCGCCAGCGACCGAACGCCGCGAAGAACGCGCGGAGACGGCACTGCGGAACATCGAGCGGACCTACGGAGGGGCGTCGTGACACTCCTTCGTCGTCTCTCGCTCGCGGTTGGCGTCTGTCTACTGCTCGCCGGCTTCGGGACCGCAGCGAGCGGGACCGGCGGGGTGACCGTCGAACCGGGCTTCGTCGTCTTCGTCGGCCTACTCGCGGCCGGCATCGCTATCTACGCGGGATGTCAGCGGTACGGGACACCACAGCGGTGTCCAGAACTCCCCGACCGGGCCGGGCGCGACGTGTCACCGCCCGAGACGGCCGCCGACGGGGCCGGTGTGGCGTCGAGGTTGACCCGGGACTACCGGATCGCCGACGACCTGCGGGCGTTGCTTCGACGGGCACTCGTCCGGAGCCACGAGCGGGACGAGGAGCGAGCCGAAGCTGCCATCAGCGACGGCACCTGGACCGACGACCCGAGCGCCGCAGCGTTGTTTGCAGCGACTGTCGGGCGAGCGAGACAGTCTCGCGACCGGATCGCAGGACGTGTCACCGGCCGGAGCCGCTACCGGTACCGGATCGATCGAGTGGCTACACAGCTCCGGGCGATCCTCGGTATCGATGCAGTCGACGACGTCCCCGGACGGCGGGCTCCGACACCGACGACCGGAACGGTCGAGACCGGGCGCTGGGCGGGGTTCTACACCGTCCCACTCGCGCTCCTCGGGGTCGGTATCATCGGGGAGCGGCCCGCACTCGTACTGGCCGGCGCCGTCGCCGTGGTGGCCCTGGCGGTCCGGGCCGGGACGACGACGCCGGAGCCAGTCGTCACGGTCGACCGTGCCCTCTCCGGGACCGAGCCGACACACGGCGACGAGGTGACCGTGACGCTGACGGTCCGCAACGACGGCGACCGGACCCTGACGGACTGTCGGATCGCCGACGGCGTCCCGGAGACGCTCGCGGTCACCGACGGCACCCCACAACTGGCGACGGCACTCCGGCCGGAAACGACCGCGACCGTCGAGTACACGCTGCGGGCGACCAGAGGCGACCACGAGTTCACCGCACCGACCGTCGTCGCGACCGACGCCGTCGGTGCGACGGCCACGACCACCGACGCTGCCGTCACCGGGGTCACGACGCTGTCTGTCTCGCTGCCTGGGGTGGCGGCCGACGCCCCGGTCCGGTCACAGACGAGCCGCCACCGCGGGCGAATCGATGCTGACCAGGGCGGGGACGGGATCGCGTTCTACGCGACCCGCGAGTACCGGTCGGGAGATCCGCTCTCACGGATCGACTGGAACCGGTACGCCAGCAGCCGGGAGCTATCGACCCTGGAGTTTCGCGAGGAACAGGCCGCGACCGTCGTCGTCCTCGTCGACGCCCGGCCGAGCGCCTACGACGCACCCGCAGCACCGGATCTCGATACGACGATCGACCGGTCGGTGATCGCGGCCCGAAGCGTCGTCGAGTCACGGCTCGACGCCGAGGATCGGGTCGGGCTAGCCGCGCTCGCGCCGGACCGGCTGTTCATCGGCCCCAGCGGCGGCCCGACGCACAAGAACCGCCTGGAGACGACACTGGCGTCGGACCCCGTCTTCCGGCCGTCCGCGCCGGACGGCGAGTTCTACCTCGGGCCGACGCTGCGCTGGCTCCGGCGGGAACTGCCCGCCGACGCACAGCTCGTCTGTTGTTCGCCGCTGGTCGACGACGATATCCGCCAGATGCTGCGGTACCTCGCGGCGTACGGCCACGCCGTCACCGTCGTCAGCCCGGACCCCGGCGTCGCCCCGACGGCCGACGGGACCATCGCGGCGGCCGACCGGCTGTTCCGGATCAGCGACCTGCGACGGGAGGGGATTCCGGTCGTCGACTGGCACCACGACGAGCCCCTGGCGGCGGCCTTCGAGCAGGCACGGGAGTGGGCGCGATGAGACAGCCACGGCTGGTCGGGGTCGCCTCGCTGATGGCCGCACTCGTCGCCACGGCCGTCCTCGCGACGACAGCCGGCGGTGGGCTGGCGTTGCTGGGAGCGCTCGTGCTGGCCGCCGGTGTCCTCGACGCCCGGCGGCGGCTGGTCACCCTCGGGGCGGTGCTGCAGTGTGGTGGCGTCGTCCTCGCGGGCGTCACCGCAACCGGGGCGATCGTCCTGGTGGTGGCCGTGGCGGCAGCGGTACTAGCCTGGGACTTCGGGCAGTACGCCGTCGATCTCGCGGAATCGATGACCGAGGACGCGATCACGCACAACGCGGAGCTCGTCCGGATCGCCGGCGGGACGCTGCTCGCCGCACTGACCGTCGGCGCGCTGTCGCTCTCCGGGCTCGTCCTGACAGTCCCGTCCGTCGGTCCCGTGACGACCGGGCTGTTGCTGGTCGGGGCGGTCCTTGCAGTCGCGGGGTTGAGCGGTTAGACCGTCGGAACCGGGACTTCGCCGAGCACGTTCTCGACGATGCTGGCCTTGTCGACGTTCTCGACGCGGGCGTCAGGCGTCAACACGAGCCGGTGAGCGAGCACCGGCTGGGCGACTCGCTTGATGTCGTCCGGCGCGACGAACTCTCGGCCGGCCATCGCCGCCATCGCGCGGGCCGCCTCGAAGAGCCGCTGGGTCCCACGCGGGGAGACGCCGACCTCGACGCGGTAGTCCTCCCGGGTCGCGCGGGCGATGTCGGCCATGTAGGTGAGCAGGTCGTCGTCGACCTGGACCGTCTCGGGGACCGCACGCAGTTCCTCGACCTGCTCGGGGTCGAGGACAGATTCGACCGTCGGACTCTGCGTGTCGCGGCCGGCCCGTCGCCGGAGGAGTTCGACCTCCCCCTCGCTATCGGGATAGCCGATGGCGGTCTTGGCGAGGAAGCGGTCGACCTGGGCCTCGGGGAGTTCGAAGGTCCCCTCCATGTCGACCGGGTTCTGTGTCGCCATGACGAAGAAGGGCTGTGGGAGGTCGTAGGTGTCGCCGTCGACGGTGACCTGGCCCTCCTCCATCGCTTCGAGCATCGCCGACTGGGTCTTGGGCGGCGCGCGGTTGATCTCGTCGGCCAGGACGACGTTGGCGAAGATGGGGCCGCGAGTGAACTCGAACTCCCGTGTCTGCTCGTTGAACACGTGCGTGCCGGTGATGTCGGCGGGCAGGAGGTCGGGGGTGAACTGTACGCGGGAGAAGGACAGGCCGAGGGCAGTGGCCATGCTTCGGGCGGTCAGCGTCTTGCCGGTCCCTGGCACGTCTTCCAGGAGGACGTGGCCCTTCGAGACGACACCGAGGAGGACCGTCTCGAAGAATCCGCGGTCGGCGATGACTGCGCTCCCGACCTCGTCCAGGAGTCGGCTCGACAGCTCACTGGCGTCAGTGACGTCCATGGTCGTCCCTGTCACGCGTGCGGTAAATGTGTGTCGAGAACACGTTGACGACCGAATCGAAACCCCTAAAATGAAACCTCCGGAATACTCGGACGAGCCGAGGTAGCCTAGCCTGGCCAAGGCGGTTGCTTCGAGAGCAACTGTCCTCACGGACTCAGGAGTTCAAATCTCCTCCTCGGCGTTTTTCGGCGAACGACTCCGCGAGCGACCGCTGTGTGTCGCGAGCATCTATCGCTGGAAGACTTGAGCCGACTACAGCCGCGAGGAGCCCTCAGAGCCCGGCGACGACGAACACGAGGATACTAACCGCCATCACGGCGAGGATGAACGCGGCCGCCAGCGCCCCGCCCAGCGAGACCATCGCGTTGGCCGTCGAGGCGAGCGTCTCGGTACGATCGTTGCCGAAGACGGTGACCTCGGCCCGTTCGCTGGCCATCCCGGCCTCGACCGGTTCCAGGTCCGCGACCGCACGGTCGACGAGGTCGGCGACCAGGGCAGACAGTTCGGCGTCGGGGATCGCCTGGCCGACCTGGTTCTCGGCTTCGACGGTGTTGACGATGTGGGTGTCGCTGGTCATCACCTCGACCGCGTCGACCCCCTCGATGGTGTCGATCACGTCCGCCCGGAGTCCAGGTTCCATGTTGTTGCCGTCGATGAGCACGTAGGCCGTCCGGTGGTCGGCGACCTCGAAGACACAGACACGGATTCCCAGCGGACCGATCCCGTCTTCGGGCTCCCAGGGAGTCTCGTCCCAGGCGACGCCACACCGGAGGTCGCCCCGCTGGCTGTCACCCAGGATGTCACCCAACCGTCCGGCCCCGTAGATCATGTCGAACGACCGCTGGCTTCCGGGAACGACGTGACCCAGGTCCTCGCCCTCCAGGCCGTCGTTACAGTTGTGTGCGTCGACCAGCAGGACGTCGTCGATCCCGCCGGTCCGGGCTTCGGACATCGCCGAGAGGCCGACGGCGTAGTCGACATCGTCGGCACACCCGGGCGCGTACGTGGTGACGATGAGAGCGTCGTCGCCGAAGGACTGCCCGATCAGGGTCGCCTCCCCCTCGGTGATCCGCCGGCCGACCGTCGCCTCGGTGTCGTACTCGATCCGGTCGTAGGCGTCCTGGGCGGTCGAAAGGATCGTATCGACCTCCCGTTCGGTGACGAGGTTGAAGTCGTGGCCGGCGGTCGCATGGGGCGGGAAGGCCAGCCCCTCTGCGTCGGCAGCCACCCGCTTGGGGAGGTTCCCGCCGCCGATCTCGCCCATCGGTCCGGGGTGGATCATCGGGAGGACGAATCGGGCCTTCTCCTCGCCGTCGAGGCGTCTGACCGACAGCACCGTCACGGGGACGATCGCCTCCTCGCCGATCTCCTCGAAGAACTCCTCCAGTTCACGGGTCCCTTCGGCGATGTGGCCGACGAACCCCCGCAGGAAATCCAGCGCCGAGACGCCCAGCGACCGACGCCAGGGCTGGTCGATCGCGACCAGGAACAGCCAGACCGCCAGCCCGTAGATGGCACAGATGACCGCGAGCACGACGAAGTCGGCCGGGATGAACCCCTGGATTTCCGGGGGCGCCTGCTCGGCGCGGGCAAGCAGTTCCTGGAGCATCGGGTCTTCGAGGATGAAGGCGGTCGTCCCGCTGTAGATCGCCAACAGGACCGCCGCCGTCACAGTCTGGACGCTGGCCGGGACGACCGCCCGGAGCAGCGAGTGCCGGGAGATCGCCATCATGATCAGGATACGGAAGGCGAAGATCGAGGCCAGCGCGACGATCAGCGCGTCGAAGACGAAGTTCTGGCCCAGTTGTGGGACCAGCAGGACGACGACGCCGGCGACGGTGAGGATAGCGATCGTGATGACCTCACAGAGCAGCGCCAACAGTGACGCGTGGTTGGGCGTCAACTGTCCGCCGAGTTGCCTGTCGACCCACGGGGTCACCGCTCCCGCCACGACGGTCGGGATACCGATGAAGAACACGCCCTGCCAGGCGTCGTCGAGGACGAACCGGGAGTCGAAGGCGGCGACGCCGGTTATCGCAGCGATACACAGCGCGAAGACGAGACTGGAGTACCAGTTCGGCGCCCGGAAGATGAACCGGGAGAGACTCGCCAGGTTGCCCTGTGTCGCCGTCATTTATATATCACACTCCGTCGACCGTACTAAAGCTATCCACTCGCGACTGCACAGCGGCAGTTACTGGCGTGGGGCCGCGTTGCGGTCACAGACGGCCAAGAAGTTCTCGAAGACCGCTTCGCCCTCTTCAGTGTGTGCGACCTCGGGGTGCCACTGGACGCCGTAGATGTCGGCCTCCGTATCGCTCATGGCCTCGACGCCACAGACGTCGGAGGTGGCGGTCCGCTCGAACCCGTCGGGGACCTCCTTGACCTCGTCGGCGTGGCTGGCCCAGACGCGCGTCTCGGGGTACAGCGAGCCGATCAGCGGGTCGTCCTCGTCCAGAACTTCGACGGTAACGTCGGCGTAGCCACCGTACTCGCCGCTGCCGACGCGACCGCCCAGTTCCGCCGCGATCAGTTGCATCCCGAGACAGATCCCCAGAACCGGAACGTCGAGGTCGAGGTAGTCGGGGCAGTTGCCGATATCGTCCATGTCCGGGCCGCCCGAGAGAACGATCCCGTCGGCGTCGATCTCCGCCGGTGGCGTCGTGTTGTCGACGAGTTCCACGTCGACGCCCATGTCCCGGAGCGCACGCTGCTCCAGATGGGTGAACTGGCCGTGGTTGTCGATGACTGCGATACTGGTCATTACTGGCCACGACGCCGTGCGGGCACATATATGTCTTGGAACTGGTCCCACAGCCGGTTCCGGACCTTGCAGGCGAGTCTACGGAAGGTCGTCGTGGCCCGCAGTTCCAGCGTGACGACGTTGCCGTCCGCGACTCGATCGACCCAGACCGATCCCTCGTAGTTCTCGATCACCCAGGTGACAAGCCACAGCCCCACGCCGCTTGCGTGATCGAGCTGTGTCTCGTCGGTCGCGGTAAACGCCGTCAGCTCCCGGTCCTCGATGGGTGGACAGTTGTCCTGGACGTGGACACGGAGACGGTTCCCGACCCGTTCAGCGGTGATGCCGACCCACGGATCACCCTCGGCGTGGACCACGGCGTTCTCCAGGAGGTTGTCCACCACCGTCTCGAACTGCCAGTCGACGTACGCGACGGCGCTCTCCGGGAGCGTCACGTCGACGGTTACGTCGGGCCGTGACTGTTCCAACGCCGCGAGACGGTCCTCGATGACGGGAACGATATCCGTCGGTGTCTGGGCGGTACGGTCGGCGGCGACGGCCGCGTCGATCTGGCGTGCCTTCTCGGTGGTCGAGATCATCCGGTCGACGGTCGTCGACATCCGGTCGACCCTGTCGGCTGCGTCGCCGGTCGTCTCGGCTTCGAGGACACTCAGGTGCCCCAGCACGACGTTGAAATCGTTGCGCATGTCGTGTCTGAGCACGCGGTTGAGGACCGCGTTGCTCTGACGGAGTCGCCGCCGCGCCCGACGGAGTTCGAGCAGCGCGCCCACGAGGATCCCGACGAATCCGCCCATCGCGATACTGCTTGCGAGCAACGCCGAAACCAACGACGTCGGAGAGGCACCGACGACGAGAGTTCCGAGGGTTACGAGCGTGAGAAGGGCGATTCCGAGGCCGCCCCATTCGGCGACCGTCCAGATCTGTTCGCCCTCCAGCCCGCTCCGGGGGAGCCAGTAGTTCGCCGCCGCCAGCGACAACGCGGGGACTAGCCCGGTCGCGACAACCAGGAGGCCCGAGGGTCCCGCGTCGAGGACGGACGCCGCGTGACAGGCGAGTGCGAGCGTCAGCGTCACGCCGATGGCGACCAGATAGCCCGTCCCGAGAGTCCCCTTCGACACTGTCGGGGTCTTCACGACTGTGTTGGCGTATTACGGGGGGGGTATTTAGAGCCGCCCCACTAGAGTATCAGTTTTGATAATCCCCGGCGTCCTCGTCGTCGCGATACCGCTCCGCCGCCGACTCGAAGCCCAGTTCCGACTGCTCTTTCGAGCGCCGCCCCTCGCGTTCGGCCAGCGCCTCCGGGTCCGGCCCGGCGTCGTCGTCGATCCGTGCCCACGACTGGTGGACCTTCGCGTGACACCACCGACAGAGATAGACGGTGATCTCGTGATCGAGGGTGTCCCCCGAGGAGTCGCGGTAGGAGAGGTGGTGTTCCTCCAGCAGCGGCCGCTCGTCGGAGTGGGCCATCCGCCGCTCGGTCAACCCACAGCGGACACACTCGCGGTCGTGCTGTCGGCACCGGAAGTGGGGACAGTCGGCCCACTCCCACTCGGTCTCGTCCCGCGGGGCAGGTCGCTCCCTGCCCGACTGTTCCGAGACGCCACGCGTCTCGCTGGTGTCGCCGTCCGGCGCCACGGCGGCCGGACAGCGGAACTCCTCGGCGCTCCGGGCGTCGGCGAACTCGGGGTCGTGGTGGCCGTGCTCGCGCGCCCACCGACACTTCCCCTCGTCGGTGACGAAATCACAGCGGTCGACGTGGTCGTAGGGGTCGTCGACGCCGACGCTCGTCCCGCCCGGTGCCTTCTCCATACCGCCGTCTGTGGCTCGGACGCTATTCAATCTGTCCGGGTTGTGGCGGTCGCTGGGTTCCCGCTCGCGGCAGTCGCATCGTCACGACCGTCCCCTGTGGGTCACGGTCAGCGATCGTTACCTCTCCGCCGAGGCTCCTGACCAACCAGTAGATCGCCCACAGGCCGATCCCGCTTCCGTGCTGGAGCGCTGTCTCGGTCTCGTCGCTCAGTGGCCGTCGCTCCCGTTCGGGGATGCCCGGCCCCGTGTCCTCGATGTCGACGACGACGTGCTCTGTCTCGATAGTAACCCCCAGACGGACCTCCGGGTCGGTTCCCTCCGGTGTCCCATAGTATCCGTGTTCGACGGCGTTTTCGAGGGCTTCACGGATAGCGATCCCGAGTCGCTCGTCACCGGCGACCGACGCGACTTCGGGGGTGTCGACGACGAACGGACAGTCAGGATACTCCGCTGCGATCCGTCGTCGTTCCCGGACCAACACCGAGACAGCATCGATAGTCCGGTCGGCCGACGAGGACCGCAGGACTTCGGTGACCTCGCGAGCCTTCTCGCTGAGGCGTCCGAGTTGCTGTGCACGGTCGACGATGCGTCTGGCTGCTGTCCCCAGTTCCCCGTCGAGTTCCTCGGTGAGGACCGTGCTATTCCCTTCGATGACGTTGACCGTGTTGCGGATGTCGTGACGGAGGACCCGTTCGAGGACAGCCAGTTGTTGCTCGCGCTGGCGCCTGTCGGTAACGTCCGCGAGCGCGATCATATGTCCGGAGACGGAGTCGTCGGCGGCGTCGGTGATCGGTGCCGACCAGACGTTCACGTCGATCAGCGAACCGTCCTTGCGCTGTCGTTTCGTCGCGACGCCCTCGATGACGTTCCCGGCGTCGACCCAGGCCTTGTGACGCTGGAACTCGTCGGTCCGGTCGGCCGGAACGAGCGGGTACTGCTGGTCACAGATCTCCGTCGCAGTCCAGCCGAACAACCGCTCGGCTCCACTGGACCACGAGCGGACCGTCCTGTCGTCGTCGATCGCGACGAGTGCCACAGGAGAGGTCTCGAAGATAGCTTTGAGCCGATT